>NZ_PYUC01000049.1:0-1377 GCF_003028655.1 Trinickia symbiotica | reverse complement strand
TGAGATTGACCCGCAAAAACGGACACCTATCCTTTTGATCAGGAGGTGTCGAAATGGGCAGGCATCGTACCCCATACCCGGCGGAATTCCGGGCCCACATGGTCGAGCTGGTGAAGGCCGGACGTACGCCTGAGGAGCTGGCGCGCGAGTTCGAGCCGACCGAACAGACCATCAACAACTGGGTCGCGCAGGCCGATCGTGATGCGGGCGTGCGTCATGACGGACTAACCACGGCCGAGCGGCAGGAACTCACGCGGTTGCGTCGTGAGAACCGGCAACTGAAGATGGAGCGAGACATTCTCTCGCAGGCGGCGGCCTGGTTCGCGAGGGAGACGGGAGCCGTTCCACCCAAGGGCGGTACGGATTCATGAGAGCGAACCGGGCCCGGTGGCCCATTGCCACAATGGCGCGGCTGCTCAGGGTCTCCATGAGCGGCTACTACGCATGGCTGGTGCGTGAGCCATCGAAACGCTCGTGTAGCGATGCGCAACTACTCGCGCGCATCCGCACGCTGCATGCGAGTTCACGCGGCACGTATGGGGCGCCACGTATCCACGCGCAGCTCGCGCGTGAAGGCGTGCACGTGGGACGCAAGCGGGTCGCACGCCTGATGCGCCTGGCCGGCCTGCATGGCGCGAGCCGGCGGCGCTGGCCACACACCACGCGACAACGCGCGGGGGCGCGGCGCGCTCCGGATCTTGTGCGCCGGCACTTCTGTGCCGAGGCGGCGAACGTGCTGTGGGTGGCGGACGCCACCTACATTCCGACTGACGAAGGGTTTCTGTATCTCGCTGTGGTTCTGGATGTGTTCAGTCGCCGCATCGTCGGGTGGGCGATGTCCAGCCATCTGTACACGGAACTGATGCTGCGCGCACTCGATATGGCGTTGCTGCAGAGACGCCACGAGGGCGTCATCCTGCATTCGGACCAGGGATGTCAATACACGTCCATTGCATTCGGACGGCGCTGCCGCGAAGCCGGCGTGCAACCGTCGATGGGCACGGCCGGCGACGCCTACGACAATTCGATGTGCGAGTCGTTCTTCGGAACGCTCGAAGCGGAGCTGCTATTGCGCGAACACTTTGCGACCCATGAACATGCCCGGCAGCGCATCTTCTGGTTCCTGGAGGGCTGGTACAACGTACGCCGCCTGCACAGCAGCATTGGCTATCGTTCGCCGCTTGAATTCGAGAACATAAACGTAAAAAGGCAAACCGTATCGCCTTGCGGGTTGCCCACCGGCGGGCAGCGTCATGGTCGTGAGAGCCGACCCGCCGCCCGCCCGTGGACAGACAACCCGCGACTCAACGCTTAACGGAGGCTAGACCAAATCAAATCGCTGGCTGCAAATCCGTCCGTCGAACCGGGACAATCTCA
>NZ_PYUC01000048.1:0-1433 GCF_003028655.1 Trinickia symbiotica | reverse complement strand
CACGGGAAATGGAATGAACGCCTCCCGCCGGAGATGGCGGTGGAAACAAAGAAGGACGGCGGATCCTCGTCTGGCGGATCATGAGGGTTCATAGGCCAAACCAACCGGAGGCTTGAAATGAAACTCACGCCAGTAGGAGTCGACATTGCCAAGAACGTATTCCAGATCCATTACGTGGACACGGAGACGGGCGAGATCGTGAACAGGCAGATCAAGCGAGCCAGGTTTCTTGAGCACTTTGCAAACCGGGCCCCCTGTCTGATCGGCATGGAAGCCTGCGGCGGATCGCAGCACTGGGCGCGACGGCTGCTCGAAATGGGGCACCAGGTAAAGCTGATGCCGGCGAAGTTCGTCAAGGCCTTCAACATCGGCAACAAGAACGACCCGGCTGATGCGCGCGCAATCTGGCTGGCAGTCCAGCAGCCAGGCAAGGCGGTGGCGGTCAAGACCGAGGCGCAGCAGGCCGTGCTGGCGCTGCACCGGATGCGACAGCAATTAGTGAAGTTCCGCACGATGCAGATCAACAGCATACGAGGTTTGCTGACCGAGTACGGTGAAGTGATGGCTAAAGGTCGGTCCGCGTTGGATAAAGCGATAGCCGGTGTGCTCGAGAGGCTGGCCGAACGATTGCCCGCGGTACTCATTGAAACGCTACGCGAGCAGTGGAATGGGCTGGAGAAGCTGGACCGGCAGATAGCCGAGATAGAGCGACGCCTGCAGGAGTGGATGAGACAGGACAAGGCATGCAAGAGCATCGCTGAGGTACCCGGGATAGGTCTGCTGACGGCGACGGCAGCGGTTGCGACGATGGGTGACCCCAAGTCGTTCAGCTCGGGGCGCGAGTTTGCCGCATGGGTCGGTTTGGTACCTCGACAAGCCGGTTCTGGAGGGAGGGTGCTCTTGCTGGGGATCAGCAAAAGGGGAGATACGTATCTGCGCACCCTCCTGATTCACGGCGCCCGCAGTGTGCTGTACAACGCGAAGGATCCTGGGCCATGGGTTGAGCAGATCGCAAAGCGACGACCAACAAACGTGGTACTGGTAGCCCTAGCTAACAAGATGGCTCGGACAATCTGGGCGATCCTTGCCCATGATCGAAATTATGAAAAAGATTTTGTAAGTGCGAAACCCGCATGAACGATGTTACCCCGCGACACAAGATGCACACCATCTGGTAAGGGAAAAGGTTGCGTTGGCGATTGAGTGCGATGACAGATCAGGTCGGACCGTGACCCGCTAAACCTGCATATGACAGAGAGCTCCGAGCTCTTACGGAAAATGAGGTGCGAGTCAGCGGATTTCATCGGGGCCCGCAGCCAATCATCAGGCTGCAACAAGGCCGGATATAAAGCAGCAACCCAACCTAGGTCACGTCAGAGCACGCAAAAGCCTGGCAAACGGGAGGCGTTCATATAAAGTCATATCAGTATCTA
>NZ_PYUC01000047.1:0-1462 GCF_003028655.1 Trinickia symbiotica | reverse complement strand
TGAACTGAACCCCGAAGGTTGGACACCAACTCGGAGGGGCTATGGGAAAATACACGGACCAAGCCAAGCTGGCTGCCGTGAAGGATTACTGTTCTGGGGAGGGTGGCCTGAAATCGGTTGCTCGCCGCCATGGCGTAGATGCTACGTTGCTGCGCCAATGGGTTGCCGGTTATCGTGCGCTTGGGGAAGCAGGCGTCCGCACGAAGAAGCGAGAGTTCTTTAGTTACAGTGCCGAATTCAAGCTCTCCGTCCTGGAACGGATGCGCGAGGAAGGGTTGTCGCGACGACAAGCTGCAGCGTTATTCAACATTCGCCGCTTCAACGTGATCGCCGAGTGGGAACATAAATTCAGTCAAGGCGGGCCGGAAGCGCTGTCACGAGCGCCGGGAGCACGCCGCAAAAAGATGTCAAAGACGCCCCCTATGCAAGCAGAAGAACAGAGCCCCGATCAGGAACGGAGCCGGCAGGACCTACTAGACGAACTGAGCCGTCTGCGTATGGAGAATGCCTACTTAAAAAAGCTCGAGGCCTTGGTTCGAGCGAACGGTCAGCAAGCGCAATGGAGCGAGCGCTGATCGTGCTTGAGCTAAGGCAGCAGTTTCCTCTTGCCGGCTTGCTGCAGGTTGCCGGTCTCGCTCGCAGCACGTTCTATTACCAACAGAAGCTGCTGCAGAGAGGCGACAAATACGCGGATTTGAAGGTCAAGATCCGCGAGCTATTTGATCGCCACAAGGGGCGCTACGGCTACCGTCGCATCACGGCTGCCATCCGTCGGGCCGGCGACCTCGTGAATCACAAGACGGTGCGGCGAATGATGGTCCAGCTGCAGCTCAAGTGCTGCGTGCGAGTAAAGAAATATCGCGCCTACAAAGGCCAGCTCGGACATGTTGCGCCCAATGTGCTGCAGCGTAAGTTCCAGGCCAACCGGCCGAATGAAAAATGGGTGACGGACGTGACCGAGTTCAATGTGGCCGGCCGGAAACTGTATTTGTCGCCCGTCATGGATCTCTTCAATAGCGAAATCTTGTCGTATGAGATGTCCGCCCGGCCGCTATTCGGCATGGTGGGCACGATGCTCAAGAAAGCGTTCGGTCGGCTGAGAGACGGTGACAGCCCGATCCTGCATTCCGACCAAGGCTGGCAGTACAGAATGCCAGAATATCGTCGACTCCTTGAAGCACGCGCCATCAGGCAAAGTATGTCTCGTAAGGGCAACTGCCTCGATAACGCCGCAATGGAAAGCTTTTTCGGCACGCTGAAGTCAGAGCTCTACTACGTCAACGAATTCCGCAGCATAGAGGAGCTGCAAGCGAGCGTTGATAGCTACATCCAGTACTACAATCATGAGCGGATCAAACTCAAACTCAAGGGGCTGAGCCCCGTCGAGTACCGACTTCGATTCGCGTGAGATTCGTTCACCCACCGTCCAACTTCAGGGGTTCAGTTCAGATCTGGTGGGAAT
>NZ_PYUC01000046.1:0-1611 GCF_003028655.1 Trinickia symbiotica | reverse complement strand
GTACGTCCGGCCTTCACCAGCTCGACCATGTGGGCCCGGAATTCCGCCGGGTATGGGGTACGATGCCTGCCCATTTCGACACCTCCTGATCAAAAGGATAGGTGTCCGTTTTTGCGGGTCAATCTCAATGGTCGCAAATTGGATGACATTCCTTGCGTAGTATCTTCGCGGGTTACTCGCGTGCCCGGGCTACGCCGCCCTCAGGAAACTCCTGCAGTGGGGATAGCTGGTTGGTGACGTGCTGTGTTACACCGCTTGCGCCTCTGCCGGTACGGCGAGCGACATGGCCAGCCGGCTGATGTCCCAAATGAAGCCGCTGAGTTCGCGGGCGACTGCGACCACTGCGATGTTCTTCTCCTTGCCGCGCGCGATGAGTTTCCGATAGCGACGGCACAAGCGCACCTGCGCGTCCCAGGCACGGTCCACGATGGGCTTCGGGATGCCTTCGTGCCTGCGCTGGATCTCGGGGCTTACGCGGGCCGGGTGCCGGTAGCTCCACGCCGCTTCGACGAGCAGCTTCCTTGCATAGCTGTTGCCGGTCTTGGTGATACTGCCCAGACGGCGCTTGTCTCCCGAGGAGTGTTCGTATGGCGTTACGCCGAGCCAGGCCATCAGCTGGCGTGGATGCACGAAGTGCGACAGATCACCGAGCTCGGCCGGCATGCCCACGGCCGTGGTGAACTGCACACCGCGCATCGTCTGTAGGCCGAGGACGGCCGGATAGAAGTGCCAGTCGACGACCGCCTCGCGTAGCGCGACCTCGAGTCGCTCACATTGTGCGAGCCGGTCCTCGATCGTGCGCCGAAGCTCCTCGAAGGCGAACTGCTGCCACGCGCTGTCGAAGGCGTACGCGCTCAGCCAGCGCCGATGCGCCTTTCCCCAGTCGGCTCGGCCCGTATAGCGCACCCCGTGCGAGAGCAGAAAGGCCTTCAGCCGTTGCCGCGCACGCTTCAGATCGTCCTTGGCGCTCACCCACGCGCGCGCCAGGTCCCGGAATGCTTCATCCTCCACGCTGGGCACGTATACCGCCGAGAGGTCCCCGGTGCGTAGCAGGCGCACGAGCTTGACGGCATCACGTCGATCGGTTTTCACGCGCTCACCGGGTTTCTTTGGGATCAAGGACGGTGCGCACACGATGCAGTCGAATCCCTTCTGGATGAGCTGACGGTAGAGCCCGTAGCCGCACGGGCCCGCTTCGTAGACGATGCGGACGTGGCGCGCTTTGGACTGCAGGCGCTTGCATAGGCGATCGATATCCGTTTTGGTCGTGCCAATCTTGCCGAGCAGTTCGACCTCACCTGCCCCAAGCGCATAGGCAACCGTGATCGACTCCTTGTGCAGATCTAGTCCGACGTACAACGTGCTATCGTCTTCCATGCTGGCCTCCGAGTGGAAATCGCCGGGTGTGGCCTTGTCCACACCGTGCGGCTCTGGCAGAGATGCTAACCCGCGTTTGACTCCTCACGGCAGGCCAGCCTCTGCATCACGGGAAATGGAATGAACGCCTCCCGCCGGAGATGGCGGTGGAAACAAAGAAGGACGGCGGATCCTCGTCTGGCGGATCATGAGGGTTCATAGGCCAAACCAACCGGAGGCTTGAAATGAAACTCA
>NZ_PYUC01000045.1:0-1728 GCF_003028655.1 Trinickia symbiotica | reverse complement strand
ACTTGCGCTATACCGCTTCCTGATACAAGCCCAGGAACCGGCCGCGTTCGCCATCAAGCGCCCACACTTATCGGCTGTGAATTGTTAAAGATCGTTCGCTCAACCGCCTCGGCGCCGCTACCACCACACCCCTTCGGCACCGCCGTCTTGCGTTGCTGCATCAGCAGCAGAGAAGCGAGATTATGCAGCGTCACCCGCCAGTCGTCAACGAGTTTTTTGATTGCGTCGCACCCTGCTCAGCGTCACATCATTCACCCGCCAACCGCTGACCGCGCGCCTCGTTGACTGCACGATGCACGCCGCTCGCCGTTCCACTTCCCTCTCTCGCGCCGCCGTCACCGACCGCGCGAAAGGGCGTGATTCTAGGCCGCTTCGCCGAGCGTGGCAAGCGAAGAATAGCCTCCTCGTGTTTGCGTAGTCGGGGCTCACGGTGCCGGAAACGACTAGAATGGAAGGTTCATCGAATGAACATCCTATTCACTGACTATGCGCTCGCGAATCGCCAAACGCCTTCCCCCAGATGCCGACAAGCTCGTCGGCTTGTCGCTCGCGCTTTTCGCCTCCGGCAGCCGTATCGAGGACCGCTTCTGGGAAGCCAAGCTCGACACGTTGCTGGCGAAGATCGTCCGCAATGGCAATCAGACCACGCTCGACGCCGCGCTCGATCACCTTCAGCAGAATCACCCGGACGCCTACGGCGCGCTCGCCGACATGGCGGAAACGCACAGTGAATCGTTCGTCGTCGAGCACGAAGGCGCTTCCTACGAGGCATTATTGATCGCGGCGCCCATACTGGCGTGGACGCGCTACATCATCCCCTCCGGTCCGCTCAAGACCGAATCGGTCGATGCCCTGCGCGCCCATCTTCAAGCACACGTACTGGCCGACGGCACACGCGTCGCGCTCGCCCCTTTCCTCTACAGCATCGACCAGCTGCCCCGCCACCACGTCGAGACGTACCGCGTGGCGCAGCAACTGATTCAAGCTGCCGTGAACGGCACGCCAGCCAAGATGAACTTTGGCGAACTGCCGGAGACTTCGCCGATCCTCGCTGATCCGCGCTTTTTGCTCGCCGTGGTGGCGGCGCCCGTCGGTGCGCCGCTCTTTCGCTGGCAAGAGGAAGAAAACGGCGCGCGCATCGAGCGCGGGCAATGCCTGGAGCAGTGGACGTCGCAAGGCGGCGCCAACCTCGCGGTCGTCCTGCCGGGCTGCGAATTCGAATGCCTGCTGCCCGACGCCTACTACTCCGCCTGCCGCGACGCCGACGAGCGCGTGCGCCCGCACACGGTGCGCACGGCCATCCGCTACCTCTACGACACGATCGGCGCGACGGCGCAGGATCTGCGCGCGGTCGTCGCCGGCTTCGGCGAGCGGCGCATCGACGAGTACCGGATCGGCTTCACGCGCCGCGGCAGCAACGATGTGATCTATGGCGTTGTCTGGCCGCTCTACGGCCGCGAGAACGGCGAGCTCTCGATCGACGAGGAGGCCGAGGAAGTGGAAGGCCCGCTCGAGGAAATCATCGCGCTGCTCAAGGAGGCGGGTCTTACCGACATCCGCCGGCACGCTGGCCGTTTCGAGCCCGAATATTGTGACGATTGCGGCGTTCCGCTCTACGCGGATCCGCTCGGTGAAATCGTCCACGCCGAGATGCCCGAAGACGCCGAACCCGCTCAGCCGCATTTCCACTGAGTCTCCATTCGCTCCCGCCCCGTTAAAGCGCCCCGC
>NZ_PYUC01000044.1:0-2049 GCF_003028655.1 Trinickia symbiotica | reverse complement strand
TTGGTGGAGGCAGACGGGATCGAACCGACGACCCCCTGCTTGCAAAGCAGGTGCTCTCCCAGCTGAGCTATGCCCCCTGATGCCGACGCGCTTGGGGGATCCACTCGCGTGAGGTCCGCTCACCGTAGACTGATGGTGGGTCTGGTTGGATTCGAACCAACGACCCCCGCCTTATCAAGACGGTGCTCTAACCGACTGAGCTACAGACCCCTTCGCCTGTCTTTACGATCTTCACAGCCGATAAGCGTGAGCACTTGGTGTTGAACACGAAGCTCTGGAAAGGAGGTGATCCAGCCGCACCTTCCGATACGGCTACCTTGTTACGACTTCACCCCAGTCATGAATCCTACCGTGGTGACCGTCCTCCTTGCGGTTAGACTAGCCACTTCTGGTAAAACCCACTCCCATGGTGTGACGGGCGGTGTGTACAAGACCCGGGAACGTATTCACCGCGGCATGCTGATCCGCGATTACTAGCGATTCCAGCTTCATGCACTCGAGTTGCAGAGTGCAATCCGGACTACGATCGGTTTTCTGGGATTGGCTCCCCCTCGCGGGTTGGCAACCCTCTGTTCCGACCATTGTATGACGTGTGAAGCCCTACCCATAAGGGCCATGAGGACTTGACGTCATCCCCACCTTCCTCCGGTTTGTCACCGGCAGTCTCCTTAGAGTGCTCTTGCGTAGCAACTAAGGACAAGGGTTGCGCTCGTTGCGGGACTTAACCCAACATCTCACGACACGAGCTGACGACAGCCATGCAGCACCTGTGTGACGGCTCCCTTTCGGGCACCCCCAGCTCTCACCAGGGTTCCGTCCATGTCAAGGGTAGGTAAGGTTTTTCGCGTTGCATCGAATTAATCCACATCATCCACCGCTTGTGCGGGTCCCCGTCAATTCCTTTGAGTTTTAATCTTGCGACCGTACTCCCCAGGCGGTCAACTTCACGCGTTAGCTTCGTTACTAAGGAAATGAATCCCCAACAACTAGTTGACATCGTTTAGGGCGTGGACTACCAGGGTATCTAATCCTGTTTGCTCCCCACGCTTTCGTGCATGAGCGTCAGTATTGGCCCAGGGGGCTGCCTTCGCCATCGGTATTCCTCCACATCTCTACGCATTTCACTGCTACACGTGGAATTCTACCCCCCTCTGCCATACTCCAGCGCGCCAGTCAACAATGCAGTTCCCAGGTTAAGCCCGGGGATTTCACATCGCTCTTAACGCACCGCCTGCGCACGCTTTACGCCCAGTAATTCCGATTAACGCTCGCACCCTACGTATTACCGCGGCTGCTGGCACGTAGTTAGCCGGTGCTTATTCTTCCGGTACCGTCATCCCCCAGGGATATTAGCCCCGAGGATTTCTTTCCGGACAAAAGTGCTTTACAACCCGAAGGCCTTCTTCACACACGCGGCATTGCTGGATCAGGGTTGCCCCCATTGTCCAAAATTCCCCACTGCTGCCTCCCGTAGGAGTCTGGGCCGTGTCTCAGTCCCAGTGTGGCTGGTCGTCCTCTCAGACCAGCTACGGATCGTCGCCTTGGTAGGCCTTTACCCCACCAACTAGCTAATCCGCCATCGGCCGCCCCTTGAGCGCGAGGTCTTGCGATCCCCCGCTTTCCTCCATAGAGCGTATGCGGTATTAATCCGGCTTTCGCCGGGCTATCCCCCACTCCAGGACACGTTCCGATGTCTTACTCACCCGTTCGCCACTCGCCGCCAGGCCGAAGCCCGCGCTGCCGTCCGACTTGCATGTGTAAGGCATGCCGCCAGCGTTCAATCTGAGCCAGGATCAAACTCTTCAGTTCAATGCCTGTTACTGTTTTCGACTCTCTCGAGCCGGTCGCTCACTCAACGTACTGACAGGGGTTGCCTCGTCTTGCGACCAAGCAACCTCTATTTCATCGTGTGAGCCTTTGATACTTGCGCTATACCGCTTCCTGATACAAGCCCAGGAACCGGCCGCGTTCGCCATCAAGCGCCCACACTTATCGGCTGTGAATTGTTAAAGATCGTTCGCTCAACCGCCTCGGCGCCGCTACCACCAC
>NZ_PYUC01000043.1:0-2350 GCF_003028655.1 Trinickia symbiotica | reverse complement strand
GTGACGGCGTACCTTTTGTATAATGGGTCAGCGACTTACGTTCAGTAGCAAGCTTAACCGAATAGGGCAGGCGTAGCGAAAGCGAGTCCGAATAGGGCGTTCAGTTGCTGGGCGTAGACCCGAAACCAGATGATCTATCCATGGCCAGGTTGAAGGTGCGGTAACACGTACTGGAGGACCGAACCCACTAGTGTTGAAAAACTAGGGGATGAGCTGTGGATAGGGGTGAAAGGCTAAACAAATCTGGAAATAGCTGGTTCTCTCCGAAAACTATTTAGGTAGTGCCTCGTGTCTCACCTTCGGGGGTAGAGCACTGTCATGGTTGAGGGGTCCATTGCGGATTACCTCGCCATAGCAAACTCCGAATACCGAAGAGTGTAATCACGGGAGACAGACATCGGGTGCTAACGTCCGGTGTCAAGAGGGAAACAACCCAGACCGCCAGCTAAGGTCCCCAAATATGGCTAAGTGGGAAACGAAGTGGGAAGGCTAAAACAGTCAGGAGGTTGGCTTAGAAGCAGCCATCCTTTAAAGAAAGCGTAATAGCTCACTGATCGAGTCGTCCTGCGCGGAAGATGTAACGGGGCTAAGCCATATACCGAAGCTGCGGGTGCACAGTAATGTGCGCGGTAGGAGAGCGTTCCGTAAGCCTGCGAAGGTGTCTTGTAAAGGATGCTGGAGGTATCGGAAGTGCGAATGCTGACATGAGTAGCGATAAAGGGGGTGAAAGGCCCCCTCGCCGTAAGCCCAAGGTTTCCTACGCAACGTTCATCGGCGTAGGGTGAGTCGGCCCCTAAGGCGAGGCAGAAATGCGTAGCTGATGGGAAGCAGGTCAATATTCCTGCACCGTCGTGAGATGCGATGGGGGGACGGATCGCGGAAGGTTGTCCGGGTGTTGGACGTCCCGGTCGCTGCATTGGAGAAGGCGCTTAGGCAAATCCGGGCGCGGAATTCAAGGGTGTGGCGCGAGCGGCTTTAGGCCGCGAAGCAATCGGAAGGGGTCCCAAGAAAAGCCTCTAAGCTTCAGTCTCACGATGACCGTACCGCAAACCGACACAGGTGGGCGAGATGAGTATTCTAAGGCGCTTGAGAGAACTCGGGAGAAGGAACTCGGCAAATTGGTACCGTAACTTCGGGATAAGGTACGCCCTGGTAGCTTGACCCCCCTGCGGGGGAAGGGTGAAGGGGTTGCAATAAACTGGTGGCTGCGACTGTTTAATAAAAACACAGCACTCTGCAAACACGAAAGTGGACGTATAGGGTGTGACGCCTGCCCGGTGCCGGAAGATTAAATGATGGGGTGCAAGCTCTTGATTGAAGTCCCGGTAAACGGCGGCCGTAACTATAACGGTCCTAAGGTAGCGAAATTCCTTGTCGGGTAAGTTCCGACCTGCACGAATGGCGTAACGATGGCCACACTGTCTCCTCCCGAGACTCAGCGAAGTTGAAGTGTTTGTGATGATGCAATCTCCCCGCGGCTAGACGGAAAGACCCCATGAACCTTTACTGTAGCTTTGCATTGGACTTTGAACCGATCTGTGTAGGATAGGTGGGAGGCTATGAAACCGGAACGCTAGTTTCGGTGGAGCCGCCCTTGAAATACCACCCTGGTTTGTTTGAGGTTCTAACCTTGGCCCGTGATCCGGGTCGGGGACAGTGCATGGTAGGCAGTTTGACTGGGGCGGTCTCCTCCCAAAGGGTAACGGAGGAGTACGAAGGTACGCTAGGTACGGTCGGAAATCGTGCTGATAGTGCAATGGCATAAGCGTGCTTAACTGCGAGACCGACAAGTCGAGCAGGTGCGAAAGCAGGTCATAGTGATCCGGTGGTTCTGTATGGAAGGGCCATCGCTCAACGGATAAAAGGTACTCTGGGGATAACAGGCTGATACCGCCCAAGAGTTCATATCGACGGCGGTGTTTGGCACCTCGATGTCGGCTCATCTCATCCTGGGGCTGTAGCCGGTCCCAAGGGTATGGCTGTTCGCCATTTAAAGAGGTACGTGAGCTGGGTTTAAAACGTCGTGAGACAGTTTGGTCCCTATCTGCCGTGGGCGTTGGAAGTTTGAGGGGGGCTGCTCCTAGTACGAGAGGACCGGAGTGGACGAACCTCTGGTGTACCGGTTGTCACGCCAGTGGCATCGCCGGGTAGCTATGTTCGGAAGAGATAACCGCTGAAAGCATCTAAGCGGGAAACTCGCCTCAAGATGAGACTTCCCCGGGGCTTCGAGCCCCTTGAAGGGTCGTTCAAGACCAGGACGTTGATAGGTCGGGTGTGTACACGCAGTAATGCGCTGAGCTAACCGATACTAATTGCCCGTAAGGCTTGATCCTATAACCGGAGCGTTTTG
>NZ_PYUC01000042.1:0-2451 GCF_003028655.1 Trinickia symbiotica | reverse complement strand
GTAAGCACCCGGCAAAGGCGCCTTGAAGCGCAGGAGTTCTGACGCGAGCATCGTGCCCATTAACAACTTTAATGGACAGGTGTACACGATGGAAGAACTGGCAGCGAATCCCGAAGTCGCGGTGCAGCCGGTGCGCCGCCGCCGGCATAGCAAAGAGTTCAAGGCGGAAGTGATGCGTGCGGCGATGCAGCCGCACGTGTCAATTGCGGCGGTGGCGCTGCACTACCGTCTCAATGCCAATTTGGTCCGCACGTGGATCACCCGGCAAGCCAAGCGGCAAGGTGCCACACAAGCCAGTCATTCAACCAATGTGTCGCCCGCGGAATTTGTTCCGCTGCAGCTCGCGACGGCGCCGAGCGCTGCGCCGTCGCCCGGCGCAATCGAGGTGGAAGTGCGCCGTGGGGCGACGACGATCACGGTGCGTTGGCCGTTGTCGGCCGCCGGCGACTGCGGCGCGTGGCTGCAAGGCTGGCTGCGGTGATTCGCATCGAGGCGATTTGGCTGGCGACCGAACCGCTGGATATGCGCGCCGGCACGGAGACAATCCTCGCGCGTGTCGTCAAGGTCTTCGGCGCGGCGCGCCCACATCACGCGTACTTGTTCGCCAACAAGAACTCGACGCGGATGAAGGTGCTCGTCTATGACGGCTTGGGTATCTGGCTGGCCGCTCGGCGCTTGAACAAGGGGCGGTTCATCTGGACGAATGGAGATCTGATGATCGCCACTGCGCTCAACCCCGAGCAGTTGCAGGCGCTGGTGATGGGGCTGCCCTGGCGCACGCTCGCCCACGATCACGCGATTACGGTCGTGTAATGTCCCTAAAGCCGTAAACTGGCTTGCTTCCGCGGCGGGGTGGGTTCTGGCAGACTGCCCGCATGAACCTACCCGCCAATCTCGACGCGATGAGCCCCGACGAACTGCGCGCGCTGGCTGCGCAGTTGATGGCTCAGGTCGGCGAGAACGAGCGGGAACTGCGCTACCGTCAGACCCGTATCGACCAGCTCACGCACGAGATTGCTACGCTCAGGCGCCTGCATTTCGGCAAGCGCAGCGAGCAACTGAACGCCGAGCAGATGAGCCTGCTCAACGAGGCCATCGACGCCGACCTGGCCGCACTGGAAATCGAACTCGAGCAGTTGCAGTCGAAGCCGTCCGAGGACAAGCAGCGCCAGCAGCCCAAGCGTGCGCCGTTGCCGGCACACTTGCCGCGCACCGACATCCACCATGAACCCGACGACATCACGTGCGCCTGCGGTTGCCAGCGGGTGCGTATCGGCGAGGACATCAGCGAGAAGCTGGACTATATGCCGGGCGTGTTCACGGTCGAGAGGCACATCCGCGGTAAATGGGCCTGCAAGGCATGCGAGACGCTGATTCAGGCACCCGTGCCACCGCACGTGATCGACAAGGGCATTCCCACCGTCGGGTTGCTGGCCCAAGTCTTGGTCGCGAAGTACGGCGATCACTTGCCGTTGTACCGTCAAGAACGCATCTTTGAACGCGCGGGTCTTGCGATTCCCCAGTCAACGCTGGGTGAGTGGGTCGGCGTATGCGGCGTGCGATTACAGCCGCTGGTCGACGCGCTTCGCGAAGTGCTTCTGCAGCACGATGTGCTGCACGCCGACGAGACGCCGGTGCAAATGCTCGTTCCCGGTAAAGGAAAGACACAGCGCGCGTACGTATGGGCGTACGCCACGACGCAGTTCGCCGACGTGCGCGCCGTCGTCTACGAGTTCGCCGATACGCGCGCGGGCGAACATGCTCGTAAGTTCCTCGGCAACTGGCGCGGCAAGCTGGTATGTGACGAGCACAGCGGCTACAAAGCCGGATTCGAGTTGGGCATCACCGAGATCGCCTGTGTCGCCCATGCAAGACGCAGGTTCTTTGAACTGCACGCCAGCAACAAGAGTGAAATCGCTGAACAGGCGCTGAAATACTTCGGCGAGCTTTACGCTGTCGAGCGTCATGTTGCAGAACTCACACCTGATCGCAGACGTGAAGTGCGCCAGCAGCGCGCTCGGCCGATTGCCGATGCGTTACACGATTGGATGCTGAGCCAACGCAAGCTCGTCTCCGAGGGCTCGGCGATCGCCAAGGCGCTCGACTACAGTCTCAGGCGCTGGGAGGCGTTCACGCGTTATCTGGACGACGGGCACGTGCCCATTGACAACAATTGGCTGGAAAACCAAATTCGCCCTTGGGCCATCAGTCGGTCGAACTGGTTGTTTGCCGGTTCACTGCGCGCCGGGCAACGCGCCGCGGCAATCATGACCTTGATTCGATCCGCGCAGCTCAACGGCCATGATCCCTACGTCTATCTGAAAGACGTGCTCAATCGATTGCCCACCCATCGAGCCGACGACATCGCCGCGCTTCTACCGCATCGTTGGGCGCCTGCTGCGGCTTGATTGCCCGCACCTTGGGCCCAGGATGCCTTCACCGGGTGCTTAC
>NZ_PYUC01000041.1:0-3388 GCF_003028655.1 Trinickia symbiotica | reverse complement strand
CTGATGAACTATCTGGTTTCATACTACAACTCCTTCTGTCGAATCGGAGGGTTTTGATTTCTTTGTCGCCGACGCCGCCGCGGCCCGGTCAACGAGGCGATCCCATCGACTGCAATGTTTCATCGGCAGGTTAGAGGTGGGGAGTTCGTATAGATACGCATGGTCGTTGTAGGAATGCCTCGTAACGAGACTGTGCTGCACCCAGCTTATGAGCGTTTCCACATGAATTCCAAGACGCGCCGCAGCCTCCGGCTTCGTCAACATCCCGCGGTCTCGCAGTCGGTCGAAGCGGGAACGGAGTCCGTTTCGTTGCGCGAGATATGAGACGCGCAACGCATTGAATCGGATGTCGGCCTTGCCTGGCCGGACGCAACCGCCAGGGCGGATGCCCTGTTCGTTAAGGATGTTTGCAATCTCAGAGCACGTGTGACTGTCGAGAAGCTTGTCGATGAGTTCCAGGACCTCTGGCCGGGTCTTGACCTGTTGCGCGGAGGATTTGGGGTTCTGTGCCGTCAGGGTCTCGGTCTTGCCGCCCTTGAAGCGGACATGGATCTTGGTTGTGCCTTCCGCCGGCAGTTTGATCAGCGTGACGTCCTCAATGACATGGGCGAGGAGCCGTTTGCGCTCGCGGTTCGGTACGCTTTGATCTCGCCAGAGCGTTTTGAAGTCGGTCGTCATGGCGACGAGCCGGTCGCGAATTGCATCGTCGAGAGCAAGGCGGTCCTCGTGCCGGCCACGCTCTCTTTCCTCCTGAGCCTGAGCTAATGTGCGCAGCTTGCCGTTCCATTCACGTTCGAGGGTATCCGCGACCAGACGGTTATTGGGGTCGACGAGCATGAAACGCCGTTGCGCGAGGTCTGCTTCAAACTGAGCACGTTCGATTGCACGCAGGCGTAGGCGATCGGCGTCGTCGTACCGAGCCTCGATTTCTCTTCGAATCTCCAGCGCCAGCTCGACTGCGGCGGGCGTCATCATGGCCGTAACCAATGCACCGACCGCGTCGTCGATGGGCCCGCCTGCAATCGACTGACAGCACGGCTCGCCACGCGTGCCTTGCGCGCGATCGCAGACATACCACGCCTCCTGTCGCCCGCGCCGCGTTGCATACCGGAGACGGAAGTGTCGACCGCAACGCCCACAGACGGCGCGCCCCTGCAACAGGGCCGCGCCCTCTCTCGGGGGCGATGCTCGCGCGATTTCATATCCACGGCCGTTGGACTCGAGAATCTTGAGATTCTGCTGAAACTGCTCCCAGGTGATGTAGCCGGGGTGAGCGTCCGGGATGCAGGCGAGCCAGTCATCGCGCTCGCGCTTTCGAGGTACATTCTTCCCGTCAGCAGTTCGCCGATAGTGCCGTCTGCCATAGACGTAGGCGCCCGCATAGCGTGGATTGTTCAGCGTGCGGAGCGCGGTCGATGCGGTGAGCGGCCGGAAGGTGATCAGTTTCTCGTTGCGCATGCGAGATGGAAACCGAAGCCCCTCGTTCTTGAAGACCTTGACTGTTTGGCTCGCGGAACCTACTCGTGAGAACGTCTCGAAGAAATAGGCGATTATCTCCCTGACCTGCGAGTCTGGGTCGAGCACGACGTTGCCGATCTCGTCGTACACGAAGCCCGTCGGGAGTGGGCAGCGATACTCGCCGCGGCGTACTTTATTCAGGATTCCGCCGCGCAGTCGGGCTTTGATAACATGAAGTTCGGCCTCGCTCATCGTTCCCTTGAGGCCCAGCAGAAGCCGGTCGTTGAAGTTGGCTGGGTCATATACCCCATCCTCGTCGAGAATGAGCGTATCAGCGAGGGCGCAGATCTCGAGCAGGCGATGCCAGTCGGCATTGTTTCTTGCGAGGCGAGAGACCTCCAGGCCCATGACGATGCCTGCGCGTCCCATGCCGACGTCAGTGACCAGTCGTTGAAATCCTTCGCGCCAGGACGCCGATGCGCCCGACTCACCTTGGTCGCTATCGATGGTGATGATCTGATCGTCGCGCCAGCCCAGCGCGGTCGCACGGCCACGAAGGGCGTATTGCCGTTTCGTACTCTCGACGTTCTCGATGACCTGTCGCATCGACGACTGTCGGACGTAGAGATAAGCGCCTCGTTCGAGGTGATGAGGTTGAACTTTGAGCGATGCATTCACGGTGTTCTCCGGTCATTGATCGTCATTGCCATTCTTGCGAGTAAGTACACGATGGCCTGATGTTCAAAGGGCTCAGCTGGTGTCGGAATCCGCGCCGAGATCGACTTCGATCTGGCGATGGCGTCCGCGGCCAGCTTGCGCGCCCATCCCCACATGCCTTGATGGAGAAAGACAATTAGCCCACTGCGAGCAGTTGGGGGCAGGGCTTCGCCTAGCATGGCCGAGCGCAACGTCTCGTACTGCGTGACGATTGCGGACGAAGGCGTTGACGGTCTCGCCTCGGCCCTGGTTATCGCGCAGTTTTTTTTCCACCGACGGCGCGTTCGATCGTTCGCGGATGTACTTCAAGGCCAAACTCCTTCTGAATCAGCTTCGCCAGTTCACGCGCCCGGATCGGCTCGCCGGGGGAAAGCTGCGCCTTGAGGAACGCCAGTACGTCACTCTGGATTTTGTGTGGACCGCGCGGCCCTCGCTTCCTGGGTACCAGTCCAGCAATACCCCTTTCCTCGAAGTCCGCCTTGGCCTGGTAAAAGGTCGGTCGTGAGACGCCGTACTCGTCAGACACATCCGTCACCGACGCCTTCTCGACGGAGACACGACGCAGCATCTCGTACTTCACCTGCACTGCATCGAGCGGATCGAAGAACCCGCCTTCCTGGAATTTCGGATCACAAACCCTATCCGGCGCGGGATTCAGCGCGCCGTCTTCGGCGAGCGCGTCGGCCTTCGAGCGCTTGCGTTGGTTGCTTATCGGCACCTTCGACTCCATGCGATCTTAATGTAACGTAATTATGCCGCTTAAATCCACGTTGTCAAGGTCGAGAGGTGCAAGATCTTCGCGATATGTAATCCACAAATTGCGGCGTAATGCCGACGACATTGGGCCTGAATGCGGCATCAATTGCTTTACATTCGCGGCGAATTTATCCTTACACTCGGTCGAGGCTAGGGTTACCTACCCGAGCGAAGGCGTGTGACGAGGTTTGCGAGTTCCATCAAGTCCGCGATCCTGAATAGCGCGCGCCCTTGCCCCATGACAATTTCAGCGTCGGGGGCAGCGATATCGGTCCACGCCGGAGGAACGGAGCAAATAGTCCTGTCGTCGACACGTAGCAAGAGACGCTTGCCAGAGCGGTTATAGCGTTCACCGACGCAAACGAGCTGCCGGCCGCTAAACGGATGGAAGGGATGGGTTATGCGGACAAGCTGCGTCGAGGCCGCGGAAAGGCCTGCATTCCGAGGTGAGTTACAA
>NZ_PYUC01000040.1:0-3769 GCF_003028655.1 Trinickia symbiotica | reverse complement strand
GCATCGCACGCACCTGAACGGCCATCGACTGCTTCGCGGCCTTGACAATGCTCTGCGAAGCAACCTTCTGCGCCTCGCGCCATTGCGCGACGGTCCAGCCTTGCGGCAGGTAGCCGTTGATCGGATCGTGCGCGCTAGTCTGGTCGGTCACGCAGTCCGGCGTGATGCCGCGCTCGACGAGTTCCGTGAACACGTCGGCCGCGTTGCCGAGCAGGCCGATCGACACGGGCTTGCCCGTGCGCTTCGCTTCCTCGATCATGCCGAGCGCCTCATCGAGAGTCGTTGCCTTCTTGTGGACGTAGCGGGTCTTCAGGCGGAAGTCGATGCGCGTCTCGTCGCATTCGACCGCAATCATCGAGAAACCCGCCATCGTCGCCGCGAGCGGCTGCGCACCGCCCATGCCGCCAAGGCCCCCCGTCAAAATCCAACGGCCCGACGGATCGCCGTTGAAGTGCTCGTTCGCGACCGCGAAGAACGTTTCATAGGTGCCCTGCACGATACCCTGGCTACCGATGTAGATCCAGCTACCAGCCGTCATCTGGCCGTACATCATCAGGCCCTTGCGGTCGAGCTCATGGAAGTGATCCCAGTTCGCCCAGTGGGGCACCAAGTTCGAGTTTGCAAGCAGTACGCGCGGCGCGTCCTTGTGCGTGCGGAACACTCCGACCGGCTTGCCCGACTGGATCAGCAGCGTCTCGTTTTCTTCGAGATCCTTCAGCGAGGCGAGGATCTGGTCGAAGCAATCCCAGTTACGCGCCGCGCGGCCGATGCCGCCGTAGACGACCAGCGCATGCGGATGCTCGGCTACTTCCGGGTCGAGGTTGTTCTGGATCATCCGGTACGCGGCTTCCGCGATCCAGGTCTTGCAGGTCTTCTCGCTGCCGCGCGGCGCGCGGATCGTGCGTGTCGGGTCCAGACGCGGGTCGATGTGTTTCGGGTTGTTCATGACGTTCCTCCTACTCAGTGCAAGTTGACTTCAGAGGCAAAAGACAAAGGGGAGTACGTCGCAATTGCACCGCTCAAAACCTGATCCGCGATTGCCTCGATATCCGGAGCGAAATAGCGATCGACGTCGTAATGCGGGACATCGCGACGGATCGCGTGCATTACCTGTTTCAGGGTGTGGCTCGTCTCATAGGGAGCACGCAAGTCGACCCCTTGCGCAGCAGCCAGCAATTCGATTGCGAGGATGTTAGCCACGTTATGTGCAATATCGCCCAGCTTACGCGCTGCGAACGTCGCCATGGACACATGGTCCTCTTGGTTTGCCGATGTAGGCAGCGAGTCGACAGACGCCGGGTGAGCGAGGGTCTTATTTTCCGACGCCAGTGCAGCAGCCGTTACATGCGCAATCATGAACCCAGAATTGACTCCTCCATCCTTGACGAGGAAAGGAGGAAGACCTGACATCGTTGCGTCGACCAAAAGTGCAATCCGGCGCTCAGACAACGCTCCGATTTCGGAGGCCGCAATTGCAAGATTGTCCGCAGCAAATGCAACAGGCTCCGCATGGAAGTTCCCCCCAGAAATCACCTCACCGGCTTCCGGGAAGATAAGCGGGTTGTCGGACACAGCGTTGGCTTCGATCAACAGCACATCCGTCGCATGGCGGATCTGGTCAAGACATGCGCCCATGACCTGCGGTTGGCAGCGCAGACAATATGGATCCTGCACCTTGTTACAGTTCACATGTGATGCGTTGATAGAGGAGTTGTCCAGGAGCGTCCGATAAGCGGCAGCAGCATCGATTTGGCCCTGGTGCCCGCGCAATGAGTGAATACGCGAATCAAACGGCTTAACGGATCCCATTGCAGCGTCAACAGACAGTGCCCCTGCGACCAGTGCGGTGCGATACAGATCTTCGATCACAAACAGGTTGTAGATGGCAAGCGCGGTGGATGCCTGCGTACCGTTCAGAAGCGCCAGGCCCTCCTTCGCCTGCAGGGTAAGCGGAGACAGCCCGGCAAGTTCAAGTCCTTGCCGCGCGCTCATTCGCTCGCCCTTTGCGAAGACATCGCCCACACCAAGCAGAGCCGCCGACATATGCGCCAAGGGAGACAGATCTCCAGAAGCACCTACGGAACCCTTAACCGGGATTACCGGCAATACGTCTGCGTTGAACAGGGCGATCAACGCTTCCATTACCTCTCGCCGAATGCCGGAGTTTCCTCGTCCGAGGCTGGACAACTTAAGCGCGATCAGAAGACGGACAACCGGTCGAGACATTGGCTCACCAACGCCTACCGAGTGGGATAGCACCAGGTTCTTCTGTAGCAGTTCAAGTTGGTCGCGTGGAATGTGGGTGCTCGCCAGCAGCCCGAAGCCTGTATTGATGCCATACGCGGGATCGCCTTTTGCAACGATATCAGCGACCGCCTTGGCACTAGCATCGATCGCAGTGAAACTTCCCGGATCAAGCTCTAACGATACGTTCGAGCGCGCTATTTGACGCAGTTGGGCAAGCGTTACTTTCCCGGGTGTAAGAATCATTTTACAAATCCTGTCTGTTCATTCGTTCCGCGGGCCAATCGGGCGGGTTGAACACCTCAGCCGAAGCAACCCAGTTCAAACTAATTCGCTGTGGCGAGCTGGTGCCCGGCGATGAACTGTCGCAGTCGCTGAGACCCGCCCCCGCCAAACACCTGTTCCGGTGTGCCGTCGATATCGACCTGCCCCTGGTGAAGGAAGACGATGCGGTTCGACACCTCTCGGGCAAAACCAAGTTCGTGAGTAACTACCAGCATCGTCCTTCCTTCCTCAGCGAGAGATCGCATAACGCGAAGTACTTCACCAACCAGTTCGGGGTCGAGAGCCGACGTCGGCTCGTCGAATAGCATTACTTTCGGACGCATTGCGAGCGCACGTGCAATGGCCACGCGTTGCTGCTGACCACCCGAGAGCTGTGCCGGGTACTGCTCTTTCTTGTCGGCCAGTCCGACTTTCGCGAGTAGCACTTCGGCTTCGTCGATCACTTCGGCTTTGGGCCGCTTTTGCACGCGTGTGGGACCTTCAATGAGGTTCTGCATCACAGTCATATGGCCCCAGAGGTTGAAACTCTGGAAAACCATCGCAAGTTCGGTACGGATTCGCTGGACTTGCCGGCGGTCGCTGCGATGCAACTTTCCGTGTCTATGTCGAGCCATATCGAACGCTTCGCCCGACACGGCAACGGACCCCTCGTCCGGAGTTTCAAGGAGGTTCAGGCAGCGGAGGAACGTGCTCTTCCCCGATCCGCTCGCTCCGAGGATCGAAATCACGTCACCTTGGTGGGCATCGAGCGAGATGCCCTTCAGGACATGGTGATTGCCGAACCACTTGTGGATATTCTTCGCCGAGAGCGCGGAGGAACTTCCGTTATCCATCATGTCTTCCTTACGCGGTGGTCGATCCGCCCGCGACACAGTTGCGGTGCCGGTATCCCGCTCAATTCCCGGCACCCGTTAGTCGCCGCCTCGCCAGAATGTTCGCACTGGCCCGGATGAAGGCGTTGGCGTTCGCGCCAGTCAATTTGCCTGTAATGGGTAGGCGCGCCACGCCCATCCGTCTGTCGCGAGCGCCAACTTCCGGACCTGATGTCAGTCGGCCAGTTCGACCGTCATCCAGATCAGGTCCTTCGACTCAAACGTCGATTCCCAAACAGCCTTACCCACTTCAGCCAGCTTGGCTGCGTCGGCTTCATCGATCTCTCCGAGCACCGGCTGGGAAAGATCCTCAGTGGTCGGGCCATACTGGACGATGAATTTTTGACCCGTGGACTGCGAGAAACGGA
>NZ_PYUC01000003.1:0-520354 GCF_003028655.1 Trinickia symbiotica | reverse complement strand
GACGTGCTCAATCGATTGCCCACCCATCGAGCCGACGACATCGCCGCGCTTCTACCGCATCGTTGGGCGCCTGCTGCGGCTTGATTGCCCGCACCTTGGGCCCAGGATGCCTTCACCGGGTGCTTACCGAACAGCGTCTGAGCGCGAATATCGTTTTCCTCTCGAAGCGCGGCCGCGATCCTGAGATACGCGATGCGCTCGAATTTGTCGCCTACTGCATTCGCTACGAACCGCAGTTCATCGGTCGACAATTCGATCAAAGCGGTGCCTTCAAGCTGTACCTCGACTGCTGCGGTGAGCGTGTCGAAGGTCGACAGTGGACGCACTATTCCGCTTGGAGCAGTGGTGAGGTCGAGTTGGACTCTTGCCGGAGCTGCGGGGGCGATAGCAGATTTAGCAATAAGCTCTTCCGCCTGGTCGAACGCGCGGACCTGAAGGTTCAGTGCTCTGGCGCGGCGATAAGAGATCGAATAAGCGCCACGTTTGTCGGTCGATGCGTCGGCAAGATGACTTTCATGCCGGACAAGGATCGAAAACAGCGACACCTTTTTGTCCGCTAACGGTGCGCCGTTCTCATCGACGAGTCGGCCTGTCACGACACCGTGGTGGCGGTTTTGGGCCTGCGGTTTTGGAGCTGATGACGTATCTTCACTGACGTCAATTGAGATGTTCTGCTTGAGTTCTAGGAGTACCTGAAGGATGGGTTCGTCAATCTCGTCAGTTTCCTCGAGCCCGTAGTGGCGCCGCAGGTCGCGTAGTGCGTCTACCGTGGTGGCGCCGAATTCCCTTCTTTTGGTCTCATCTGGATCGATGGTGAAACCAGCGTGAGTGAGAACGCGATGGAGTCTTGCAACATCTTCCCCGCTTTCTCCAGGCTTCATTCCAATCTTCACGGCAGCCTCCTCGTCAGGCGTCTACGATTCGATCATTCGCGTGGCGATGTTCGGACCAAAAGCATATTCGTCACAGGCCCAGTTGAGCGTGCCTGAGCCGGTTTTCAACAATAGATGGCGTCAATGTGACAAGTAGCCATGTCGTTGTCTATCGCATGAGGTCCATGAACTCGATTCCCTGTTTCTGAAGCGCCTCAGTAACACCGCTCAGAATCTGAGTCGAGCGCGTGACGAAATTAGCGTTCGTTACGACACGCTTGAAGTTCCCGCTTTGTATGGCCGCGAGCGCGTCTGTGAGCACCTTTCGCTCGCCCGGGCCTATCGCGGTATTGGCCAATTGCTGCTGCAACGATTGCACTACCGCAGCCTTGTTTGTGGCGAAGTTAGTCGTAAGTGCAGAAACAGAAGAGACGTTTCCGGATCGTGTCAGAGCTTTGTTGTCGACAAAATAGGCGACTCCGTCCTTGACCGTCACAATGTCGATGCCGGCTTGATTCGTTCCTGACACGCTTGGCTTGTAGCTAACGATTCGATGCCCGTCCGCAGCAAGCGAATCCGCAGCCATGCGCTCGCCAAAGTTGCCACGAGCAAGGTTGGCTGCGACTTCCTTGGTCGGGGCGGAGCCGGTTTGCCTAACTCCTTCCGATAGTTCGCTGAGAAACTCGCGTTCCGCCGCGGTCGCAGCGCCTTCGGCCTCTTTTCCCAGGAGGCGAGCTACTCCTTTGAAGCCATAACCCAAAATCTTTTCGTACGGGAGCAGTAACAATGCGACATTGAGCGCCTGAGCAGCATATGACTGGGATTCTGGGGCATTCCGTGCCTGTTCTTCATTTTCAGGTGCGCTGGCCGCGCTTCCCCCAAAAACCGCCTCGACCGTGCCTATAAAGATCTCCAGTGCCAGTTTTCCCGCTGCTTTCGCTCCGCGCGATAGTGCGTCGGAGATCGGGATTCCCGCACTTGCTGGGCCTTCGTGATGGCTCACATTGCAGAAACGGCGAGGCTCAGCGACAGCCCGCAGCCAGCCATCCGGCGAAGATGACGATTGGCTGACCGTGGAAGGTGATGTGTGACAGAGTTGGCATGGTCTATCGTCAAGACCAGTCGGGTCGCTACGAGATGCGGGCAAAGCGCTTGCATAGACGTATAAATTCACTCCGCCGCGAATTGAAATCGGGTCGCAAGCTATCCATCGCGCGAGCCACGGCGCAAAATATCGTGCCCCGTGGTAATAAAATCCATTGTCCTCATCTCGCTCCTTGCCTGTGTACCGATATCGTTTCTTCTTCTCCACCTGACTGCGCACGGCTTGATAGGTGGTACTTCCATAGGGCGCATATTCCTCGTAGGAGATGATTTGAGCTCGTACATCCAATTCCACACAGGCTGAATCAAGATGATTGCCCAATTGATAACGAATCAGTTGCCGTGGCGCTAGGTCGTTGCCTGCCGCGCCCACCGTTCGAGTCTCCACAAGCGCGATGCGCTGCTTGTCGTCCAATACATGCAACGTCTCGCGCTCCAGTGTCGCGGTGTTCGCACCTATGGGGCCAGCGTGCCTGCGGAAGACTTCGAAACCACCGAGATAGACACGCTCCTCTATAAGGCCCGCGGCCTTCTCCCACACCTTGCGTACGCGTTGGCCCGAGGCGTCGTACACATAGTAGGCCGTGCCGCCCCCGCCCAAGTTGGTCTGCACCAACCTGTCTTTGTAATCCCAGTGCATGTTCGGCCCAGGCAAACCGCCGCCCAAGTGCGGCATCATCACCATGTTGCCGTGAGCGTCGTGCTGATACGGCTCGACGAGCGGTGGCTTCCCCCCATTAGGGTTTAAGGTGGTGCGCGTAAGGCGATTGCTGGTCTTGAACAGTAGGCCGCCACCATGTTCAATCAGGCTAGCCTCCAGGTAGTCGTAAGCGCGAGTCCATCCTGCGTTCGCGGGATCACTGCCGCGGTGCTGCATCTGCAGGAAGTTGCCGACGGCGTCGTACACGTATCGCTCGATGTACGTGCCCATGGCGTTGCCATCATTGGGCGCGAATTGTCCGGCCGCATCGACAGATAGCAGGCCCACTTGACCAGCGTCGTCGTGCGAATAAGCAATGGACGCGCCGCCCTGCCCCAAGTGTTCTCGGCCATTTGCCTGGATCAGTCGGTATAAGGCGTCGTAGATGTAGTCGTTACTCGGCTCGACTCGCTTATTCTTGAAGTAAATTGTTTGTTGCGCGTCATCCTGGATGTGGGTTATGTTGCCGGCCGGGTCAAACGTGTAGTGGAGGTTCTGCACTTGGCGACCCGGCCAGCCGGCGATGGGCGGCTGCGGATCGTCCCCCGGAAAGACAGCCGCGGTGCGTCGCGTGACCAATTGGGTGAGCCGAAAGGTGAGAGGGTCGTAGCTATAGAAGGTGCTAGCGCTGTTCTTGTAGTCGATGCGCAGGCGTTGTCCCTTAGCGTCGTAGGCGACGTTATCGACGCCGACACGAGACGGCGCCTCGTTGTTCGGGTTCAATAGCGCGGTCGGCTCGGAAGCGCGTTCCAGCCACACATCCACTCGTTCAAGCAGGTTAGCGTCGTTGAACACTGGCTGGATAATATTGCATTTGGCGCGCGCCACATTGCTGTGCGGCGCGATGGACTGAATGGGGCGGTTGAGCGCGTCATAGCGCGTGCTGCCCTCAAAACTCTCGTCATCTACCTTCGGATTCGTCAACCAATCGGGAATCTCCACGTAGTCGCTTGCGAGGCGCCGCGTACTATGAAGCAAGTTGCCCTTGAAATCGTAGGCCTCCGTCACTTTGCCGTTAATGTCGAGCCGAGCGTTTGATACCTGCCGAATCGCAATGTCGGTAGACTCGGGTGCGCAGGTTGAGCAATTCAGCGTTGGCGACGCCTTCGCCGTATTCGAGTTGGTCAACTAAGACGTCGCGATTCAGTGTGTGTGGATCGGAGTCCGCCGTCGTACCACGCACAATCTGCCTCACTGGGCGGCGAAGCTCGTCGTAGGCAGTGGCAAGGTTATGGCCGCGGCTGTCCCAACTACGGATGGGCTTGCCAGCCACGTCATTCAATATCCAGCGAGCACCCGCCTCCATGCTGAGTTGGTGGATGCGGTTGCCGAGCATGTCGTAGTCGTAGCGTATAACGATGCGGCCGAGCGGGTCGCCCGCTTGCTGGACGGCATCGCGCACAGTGCGCTGGTTGCCCTCGATGTCCAGATCAACGCTAGTTGCGAAATTGTCTTCAGTGCCGTCTAGATCATGACCGGCGCAAACGACCCGGTTGCGCGCGGCGGTCATGAAGGAACGCCCCAGGACATCGAAGTACACGGTGGTCGGTGTGTTGGCATGCGCTTCAGCCCGAAGCGCCGCATTGCGCTCATCCGGTCCAAGTGCTCCACCAACGCGCTGTGCGTACCAGGTCTGCCAAGTGGCAGGTTGCGTCTTGAAATACTCAGCGACGTATCCGTCGATGTCGGGGTCGGTGCGCGGGTCGCCGGTCTGCGGCGGCCTCGGGTCGGTGGGTTGAGCGGCTCTTGCGGCACAGGTGTCGTTGACGTCGTAGGTGGTCTGTTGCCATGAGTCGAAAATCTCTTTCTGAAACGTGTGGTTCGGGTGCAGCGTAGCGATGACACGCTCTGCTGGGTCGTAAAACAATACGGGGCTGACGCCAACGGCGATGCCAAACTCGAATCGATGAGTTGCACTAAAGAAAGGTTCGTACCGGCGGACGGGCTTGCCTTTGTTATTGAAGATTGTCCAGCCGCTGCCAACCCAGCGCGGATTGATTGTCGGTGCTTGGGGATCGTTGACATCAAGCGGTCCCGGTTCGGCCTGATTCTTTTTCTGAACCTCGCGGCCGAATCCGTCGAAATATGAGAAGCTC
Organism: Trinickia symbiotica; assembly: GCF_003028655.1. GTDB lineage: Bacteria > Pseudomonadota > Gammaproteobacteria > Burkholderiales > Burkholderiaceae > Trinickia > Trinickia symbiotica_A. Next base: position 515,582 of record NZ_PYUC01000003.1, on the reverse strand, counting down.
AATTGCAGCTTGCTGCTTTCGCCGGCTGCAAGCTGACTAACATGTGTTTCTCGTGCGATGGTGGCAGCGAAAGAGGGCTCGCCCAATCGCTTGAAGCGATCCAGGTCGTAAACGATGCGTGTCGTCGCCCCATGTAGAACGTCGTAAGCGATCTGGCTCGCCTCGCTTGCATTCGGGTTGGCAGACGGCTGGCGCGGAAGAGCCATGAACTGGTCCAGTTGAGCTGGAGTGAGCTCGACCGCAAAGCCAGTGAGAGTGTCCCCCTCGACGGGCGCGGGCAACGGCTTGCCCATAATGGCGGTGCCCACTACCATCCCCAACGTGTCGAAAGCAACTTCGGTTTGGTTTCGGTTCGGGTCGCTGATCAAGCGCGGTTGCAAGACGCGGTAATCGTTGACTTCCACGGTGACACGATTGCTGAGCGCGTCGCGGGTTTCGACGATAAGCAGATCTCTGGCGTCGAAGTCAACAAAGGCGTCCCTCCCGAAGGGGTCACGGTAGCGGCAAGGGACAAAAAAGTGCTGTTGGGCCTGCGCCAACTCCGTCAATGCGTTATCAGCAGGATTCGCGCTGTAAAAGGACCGCCCAGAGGCGATCCACCAGTGATCGTCAGGGTCGCTCGCCGGAAAACGGCCGTCCGCCTTCAGCGCTTGGCTTTGCAAATAGCCACCGCTGTTTCCGGCTTGGCCGCCAAGGACCGTTGCCGGATTGGGCAATAACGGTTCGGCCGGCTGTCCTTGGCGCGGACGCTGGAAAACCTGAGTAAGCAGCCCTGGGGTAAAGGCGAGCTTGTAGCTTTCGCCGGGCAAAGCGAGCGTTTGAATTTGACCGAGGGGCAACAGGCCGGTCAGATCGTCACCGCGGTACAGTGTGCGCAGCGATTCGATGGGGCGACGCCGCATGGTACCGGTGGCTATGCCTTCATATGGGACTTCGGGCGCGGCGAACTTGAGGCGCAGGGTATCCGGCAACGTCGGAGCCTGTTCAACAAAATCCGACGCCTGATAGCGATTCGACGGTCCGGTGGCTGTGTAGCCCGTCAACTCGAAGGTGATCGCCTCGCATGGAAGCGGGTTCCGATGGTCGTCGGGAGAATCGACCGCATTGGTGAAGCGGTTCTCGACATAGGTGAGCAGTGAAGTCGTCTGCTTCGCTTGATCGGCTGGTTGAAGGCTGGTCAAGCCTGGATTGGGTACGCGCGCTGCATTCCCCAGTGCGTCGGTGAGTACGATTTGAGCGCGGCGCCCATAGCCGATAGTGGCCTGCTTGAGCACGTTGCCGAAATCGTCGACCTCAAGAGCCAAAGCGTGCTGGACACGCGGGTCAACAGGGTTGCGCTCGTAGTGATAGTTAATTGTCTCGAGCGCTCGAGAGAAGATGACGGCGTGGCGGTTGGCGCCCCGTTGCTGAAATGCACGGATTGCGAAGTTCTGCTCGATTACGCGATATGGAGTCTGCGCGCGCTGGAGCTGCTCAGCCCTGGCGCCGCTGACGGCGTCGTCGGCATAGACCTCTTGGCGCAGCATCAACCCCTTGAGTGCTCGGCATGCTTCGCGCTCTTCCTCCACCGTTAAGCCTTCAGGAAGCGCAGTGTCCGGCAACAACAATGAACGAATCTCGGCCTGACTGAGACCTGGCTCTCGGAAGTACTCGCCGCGGTCTATTGCGGTCAACAGGCCAGCAAAATAGTCGGAGACGTGTTCCCGGCCGATGTAAAGGCCGGTGTGGAACCACGTCTTCGTATGCACCGGCGGGACATGCGATGCAGCGTCAATGTTGTCCGCGGGGGCGTTGCCACCGGCAAGTGTCCCAAACTCCTCCGTGTCCCACTGCTCCACCATGCCGAAGCCACGGAACTCGCGCTCGTCGCCGTCGAAGTAGCCGTGGTGGTAAGCATAGCGGGTGACGAAGCGATTGCGGCTAATGAGGTCGTAGGTTTCTACGCGCTCGACGACATGCACCGGGAACGGCAGCCGTGTGACCCATGGCTTGCCATCACGCTTGTCTAGCAGGTAGAACTTGGTCGAAGGGGCATAATCGACATGAGTTTCTGCGCCCAGGTTATTGCGGGTCTTAATCAGCAGATGAGGTTTGCCGTCACCCATAAGGTTGACGTATCGCATTTGCCTCCGCGCATCACCTGGCAGGGGCGAAGACCAGACTAGGCAAGCGGTACCGTTACCCAGGAGGTCGAGCGGAATGATGCGCGCCACGTCGTCAACACGCGGAAATACTCTCAGCTGCACGGGCTTACTCCAGCCGTTCCCAGACTGGTTGAAGTACAAACGCACCCCCTGCGGGTGCAAATAGATAATGTCGGTGGTGCCACTCCCGTCAATGTCCGCGAGCCGGATTCGCTTATGGTCGAACTGGTCGGAATAATCAAACAAGGGAGCGTTGTCCATTGTCACCTTGGCGCCGAACTGGCCATAGCCGCAATTGGGCCAGTAGCAAACTTCGCCGTTGCGGATGCGCACGATATCGGTCAAGCCATCGCCTGAAAGATCGGCCAAATAAATGCATTCGTTCCCATCGGCGAACACGATGCGCGGGCCTTTCTCTTCGTCGAACGCCCGCGTGACGCGTAACGCGGGGCCGAAGCCGTCTTCGCCAAGAGACGCATGCCAGATGAAAGCGTTGTCTTCGGTGATAAGGAGATCAACGCGGCCGTCGCCATCCAGATCGATGTACTTGAGGTTTGGATTGTTCAGGCCGCAGTTCACGCGAGAGGTGAATGGACGGAAAGGTTGCCAGCTCTCGTCGTCGTCGTGCTCGTACAACCCCGGTGCGACGCCTTGCATGACGACAACGTCCGGTTGGCCATCTCCGGCCAAGTCCATGAGCTCCGCACCGCGGCTCAGAGTGATATTGGGCTTGTAGGCGACGGTTTCGAGCGGCCCCAACTGCGCCTTCGCCAACTCGCTGCCGTCGGGTAGCTTCTCGGGGATCGAACTCCAGTTGCGCTTGTAGAACCAGGCGCCAGCCTGCTCTGTGAGGATGCCGGGGATGCCTTCGCCATGTAAATCCGTCCAGCGGTAGATGGTGTCGTCCAGGCCGATTGGGAGATTTTCCAGGCTTGTCGGATCCACTTCTTCCACGACGTCCTGCACAACGGGCTCGGTATATTCGAACTCGACGGGCGGCAGGCTACGCTCATCGTAGCCTCCGTTCTTCCGGCGATAGCCTGTCTGAGTGACCGAGCGCAAAAAGGTGTAGACAGGATTGCGGACACCCGTCGGGTCAACGTCGTTCGAATAAGTAAAATTTGTCGAACGGACCAGGCAATCACGTTCTACGTTCGCTTCGCCCGGGAAGTGATGGAACATCAGTACGCGCTGGCAAATCCGGTATGTGCGAACCTCGAAGCCGGCACGATAGGAGGAAAATGGATCGCTACGTGCGGGCCATGTGCCTGTTTCACCTGGAGTCGGTGCGTTGGTTCGATGTTCGCCGTAATCGAAGACAACCTCAAAGTGCCAAGCGTTACTTCCGTCAAGCGCGCTCGCATCCTGTGGTTCCGGCCAGGGCGCATCGCCCCTCAGCAACGGGAAATAGGGCGAATGATTGCCGTAACGGATGCGTTCGAGATAGCGCTGTGCAGAACGCGATGCATCCGTGCGGTTGCGTTCGTGGACCTTGGAAATCGGATTGCCCGATGTGTCTTCGAATATCCGCTCGGAATCTTCCGGTTTGTAGCCGTAGACGATGACGTTGCCCTTGTCATCGTGGCTCTGGCAAATCAACCAGCTGAAGACGTGACTCGGTTCCGAAGGATCAGTAATTCGGCTTTCGGCCGTTTTGCCGTACCAAGTGGTAACGTTGTCCTTGGAAATCGAGCGCCACAATACATCGCTTACGTCGGCAACGTTCGTCCACCGCTCAATGCGGGCGAAAAGGCCCTCGATGCGCGGGCGGTACCGGTCAATCCGATAGGCCACTCCATTCACCGTTCGTATTGGTAGGGCCTCTCGCTCCCAATTCCCTTGGGCGTTTTTAATTAACACCGGCACCAAGTCTTCGGCGCCCGACAGTATAAAGACATCAGATTCAATGGCATCGCGGTACTGCGGCATGCCCTTGTCCGTCTTGCGGGTGATCGATGGCAGGGAGAGTTGCCAGCCGAAGCCGAATGGTCCGTTACCGGCGCCCGAATCGTAAGATAGAGAGAGCTGTGGGCCAAAACCCGATCGACCCGGGCTCGTAGCGATAGGTACCGACATCGAGCCGGTGCCTGTTACTGGGTTGGCGGCGAATTTCTCGCCAATGCCGCGAACTGCGCCGCCCCCCTTTGGTAATTGAATCGCCGGGGCATGCAGCGAAAAGCTCGACGCGGCGGGCGCCGTCTCGCCCTGGCCTTGGCGCGGATGCGGTGATTCATCGAGACTCATCTGGCATCCTCCCGGCGACGCAGATTCAAATCTGCAATCGCATCGGATGAAGCGACACTTTCCGTAGCCAAGCCTGTTCAGACTCTTATAGGCGATGCTACGAATCAAAGCAAGCCCGACTTTGTTTGTCGCCGTTTCGCAAATGAATGCTTCAGACCAAAATTCCTTAAAAACGTCTTGTCATTTCAGACATCCTTAGTACTAAGACAGACTTTGTTCGTTTACGCGCGCATTGATAGATGAAAGATAATGTGCGCTACCGCGCCGTTGGCAAAAATGCGCTCTATTCAGTCCGACGTTTGCCTTTTTATGGGCTTCCCCGGATTTCCCGGACGCCATCGGCCCATCAGACGTTGTTCGAACTGAACCACGCTAACGAAGTTCAGAGTCGAGTGTCTCCTGTGGTTTGCTTCCGGTGAGGATGGCGCACACTGAAGTGCCTCACCTCGGCGCGACGGTGCGTTTAGGTCGGCTTGGGATTGACTGAACAGCATTGGCAACTATGCTCTTAGAATTGGCGTGCGCAGCCAGTCCGGACAATAACAGCTTAGTGCGTTATCAAACATACCATCCCGTGAGCCTAGTAATAACGTTTATTGCCCCGTTGTCCAAAGGCATGCCACCGGACAGTTGATAAAGGCCGCGACCTCCAGAAATATATCTTTCTGATTGCGATTTTCCCCGTTGCAAGAGGGTGATGACGGATGCGCCGCATCTCGAACGGTTTGCCGCCGGTACAGTTCAAAACCACCACAACGAGTAGAAGCATGGCTGAAATCGATCCTGAAGTGGTCGCCGGCGACGACGGGCCCGCCCCGTCGTCGCCTACCGCGAAAGCTGCGACGTTACAACAGGTATGTCTCATCGGAGGAGGGTTGATTCTGCTCGCAATCCTGCTCGCGTATCTGCTGCTTCTAGTGTGGTCGATAAACGTTCCCGCCTCTCCCTCTGAGCCGATAGCAACAGCCTGCTGGTGGAAAACACCACTGTGCTTACCGATGACGCTGGACGTCAAATTATTTCTCGTTGTACTCGTGATGGGCGGACTCGGCAGCTTTATCCATACGGCAACATCGTTTGGTGACTTCGTCGGCAACCAGCGGCTAACTAGCAACTGGCTATGGTGGTACATTCTGAGGCCTTTCGTTGGTAGTGCGTTGGCGGCGATTCTCTATCTTGCGGTTCGCGGTGGATTCATGACGGCCGGAATGTCGGGCGGAAACTCCGCGGGTGGGTCGGACGTCAATCTCTACGGGATCGCGGCAATGGCAGGTCTGGTCGGGATGTTTGCCAAACAAGCCACCGACAAATTGGGTGAAGTCTTTGATACCTTTTTCAAAACGAGCCCTGGAGTGGGCGACGCGAGCCGAAAAGACAGCTTGTATGAGCCCGAGCCGATCCTCACTGGCGTGTGTCCGGATCACTTGTCGTGCCGCACGCAGACGCTCAAATTATTGCTGAGCGGGTCCGGCTTCACCAGCGCCTCCATCGTGCGCATCAATGGCGCGAATCGGGACACGGAGCTGAGGCAGAACAGCACGCTATCAGCGACGCTTCTCCCCGCCGATGTCGCCCAACCCCGCAATCTCGCCGTAACCGTTTTCAACCCGGCCCCTGGCGGTGGAATTTCGGCGCCGCAGCAAGTGGTCGTCTCGGAGATCGAGGCTGCAGTGTTTGCTCGAAGCACCGTAGCCGGTCAGGTGGATGCAGCGACGATCAATCCGCTCGATAGCGACGGATGCGGCGCAGATGTGGCTGTGCCTACGCTCGATGTAGCATTGCCGCCCGCCACGGGTGGAGTTGCATCATGAGCTTTTCGCTGACTTGGCTGCCCGATGTCCTGAAAGCGGCGGGCCTGAAAGTGGCGATTTGCCCCGGATGGGAGGAGCGAGGCCACGGTGATATGGGCGCTGTACAAGGAGTCCTTTGCCATCATACGGCAGGCCCCCCGCGTGGCAACATGCCGAGCCTCGATACCCTGATTCAAGGCCGTCCCGATCTCAAGGGGCCTTTAGCTCATCTCGGCCTTGGCCGCGATGGCACGTTCTACGTAGTTGCGGCGGGCCTGTGCTACCACGCCGGCGCGGGCCGTTGGCGCGGCATCACCGCAGGCAATACCCATTTCATTGGGATCGAGGCAGAAAACACCGGTAACTCGAGCGATAGCCCATGGCCGCAAATTCAGGTGCAATGTTATCGGCAAGGCGCTGCGGCGATCCTTCGGCGCATCCAGGGCTCCGCTGATTTCTGTATTGGCCACAAGGAATATGCCTTGCCGGTTGGCCGCAAGACCGATCCGAACTTCGATATGCAGTCTTTTCGCGTCGAGGTGGCTACTTTGCTCAACGCCGGCGTTCCGGCCCTGACTCCCATACCTGCAATGGAGGCGGCCGGTATGCAAGGCGAGGCTCCGCGCCGCACGCTTCGCCGCGGCGAGCGCGATCTGCTCGTACGGGACATCCAGGCGGCGTGCGGCGTTCACGTGGATGGATCGTTCGGAGCTGAGACTGAAGCCTCCGTACGTGAATTCCAGCGCGGCCATGGCCTCACGCCCGACGGCATAGTCGGACCGAAAACGTGGGAAGCGATCGATCGCGTAATGGAACACTAAACTCGTGGGATTCCCGACCACTAGTTCCGGCTAACACGGTGCGCATCGACGAATTCTCGATAAATTCAAGCTACCAATAGAAAAGACCCATAAGTTTCTCATCTTATGGGTCCGTTTTTCTCAGCTTATGAGGCTATCTACACTAGCCAATCAAACATCAATATTCCCCGCCCGCAGCGCATTCGACTCGATAAACGCCCGCCGCGGCTCCACTTCATCGCCCATCAGCGTCGTAAAGATCCCATCGGCCGCAATCGCGTCCTCGATCTGAACGCGCAGCAGACGCCGCACGTTCGGATCCATCGTCGTTTCCCAAAGCTGCTCGGGGTTCATCTCGCCGAGCCCCTTGTACCGCTGCTTCGAGACATTGCGTTCCGCGTCGGAAATCATCCACCGCATGGCGCTCTTGAAGTCGGTCACCGCCATGCTGCGCTCGCCGCGCTTGATCACCGCGCCCGTGCCGATCAATCCCTTGAACGTATTCGCCGTGTTGAGAAGCTGCTGATAGTCGGCGGTCAGCAGAAACTCTTCGTCGATGACCGAAACCTTGACGTTGCCATGATGACGCCGCTCGATGCGCAGCGACCTCAGTTCACGCGCCGCGTCATACATCGGATACACGCTGACCTCGGGCTTCAACGGATCGTTGCGCAGCGCAACCTCGAGGGCGTGCGCCGTAGCCGCCGCCGACTCTTCGCTGCCGAGATCGATCGTGACGCCATCCATGACGGCCTCGAGCGCATTCGCGTCGTAAAGCCGGCTCAGCCGATCGACCACTGCCTGGGCCAGCAGATACGACCTCGCGAGTTCGCCGAGCGCATCGCCGGCGATCGGCGGCGCGCCCTCGCTCGGCAACAGCTCGGCGCCTTGCAGCGCGAGCCGCAGCATATGCGCGTTGAGCTCGACATCGTCCTTCAGATACCGCTCGTCCTTGCCCGCCTTGACCTTGTAAAGCGGCGGCTGCGCGATATAGATATACCCGCGCTCGATCATCTCCGGCATCTGCCGATAGAAGAACGTGAGCAGCAGCGTGCGAATATGCGCACCGTCGACGTCCGCATCGGTCATGATGATGATCCGGTGATAGCGGACTTTGTCGATGTTGTAATCTTCCTTGCCGATCCCGCACCCGAGCGCCGTAATCAGCGTGACGATCTGCTCGGACGACAGAAGCTTGTCGTACCGGGCCTTCTCCACGTTCAGCACTTTGCCGCGCAGCGGCAGAATCGCCTGAAACTTCCGATCGCGTCCCTGCTTGGCCGATCCGCCTGCCGAATCGCCCTCGACGATGTAGATCTCGGACTTCGCCGGATCCTTCTCCTGGCAATCCGCGAGCTTGCCCGGCAGGCCCACGCCGTCGAGCACACCCTTGCGCCGCGTCATCTCGCGCGCCTTGCGCGCGGCGTCGCGCGCGCGGGCCGCATCGACAATCTTGCCGCAGATGATCTTCGCATCGTTCGGCGTCTCGAGCAGAAACTCCTCGAGCGCCTTGGCCACGACTTCTTCGACGGGCGCGCGCACCTCCGACGAAACGAGCTTGTCCTTCGTCTGCGAGCTGAATTTCGGCTCGGGCACCTTCACCGACAGAACGCACGAAAGCCCCTCGCGCATGTCGTCGCCCGACGTCTCGACCTTCGCCTTCTTGGCGATCTCGTGATCGGCGATGTACTTGTTGATGACGCGCGTCATCGCGGCGCGCAGGCCCGTCAAGTGCGTCCCGCCGTCACGCTGGGGAATGTTGTTCGTGAAGCAAAGGACGTTCTCGTTGTAGCTGTCGTTCCACTGCATCGCCACTTCGACACCCACCCCGTCCTTCTCGCCGACGACATGGAAAATCGTCGGGTGCAGCACCGTCTTCGTCTTGTTGATGAACTCGACGAATCCCTTCACGCCGCCGACAAACGCGTAGTCGTCTTCCTTGCCCGTGCGCTGATCGGTCAAGCGAATGCGCACACCGTTATTGAGGAACGACAGCTCGCGAATCCGCTTGGCCAAAATGTCGTAGTGATATTCGACATTGCCGAAGATCGTCTCGTCGGCCATGAAATGCACTTCGGTGCCGCGCTTTTCCGTCTCGCCGAGGAGTTGCATCGGCGAGACCATATCGCCGTTCACTTCCTCGATGATGCGGTTTTGCGTCACGCCTCGGTGAAACTCCATGAAGTACTTCTTGCCATCGCGCCGCACGGTCAAGCGCAGCCATTTCGACAGCGCATTCACGCACGAAACGCCGACGCCGTGCAGGCCGCCCGACACCTTGTAGCTGTTCTGGTCGAATTTGCCACCTGCATGAAGCTCGGTCATCACGATCTCAGCGGCGCTGCGCTTCGGATCGTGCTTGTCGTCGAGCTTGACGCCGGTCGGGATGCCGCGCCCGTTGTCGGTCACGGAAATCGAGTTGTCCGCGTGAATGATGACGTGAATGTCGTTGCAATGCCCGGCCAACGCTTCGTCGATCGAGTTGTCGAGCACTTCGAATACGAGGTGATGCAGACCGGTGCCGTCCGACGTGTCGCCGATGTACATCCCGGGTCGCTTGCGCACGGCCTCCAGACCCTCCAGGATCTGAATCGACGAGGCGCCATAGCTGTTGTCGGGCTGCGTGTTGTGCTGTTCACTCATGGGTATGTTCCGGTTCCGCATCTACTGCTGAGTACTACTATCGCTGCTTCCGAAAACTCCGCTTGCGAAATTTCGGAGCACTAAAGAAACGCCAAAGGGGCGCTGCGCCCCCTTTGGTCTTCTTGTTTTTTTCCGCTTTGGATCAAATGCGCATCGGCATGACGACGTACTTGAAATCGTCGTTCTCGGGTATCGTGATCAACGCGCTCGAGCTCGCGTCGGCCACGCTCACCTGCAGCATGTCCACCTTCAGGTTCGCGAGCACATCGAGCAGGTAAGTCACGTTGAACCCCATGTCGATGGTGTCGCCCTGATAGGCGATTTCGAGTTCTTCCTGCGCCTCTTCCTGGTCCGCGTTCGTCGACATGATCTTCAACTGGCCCGGCTCGATCACGCAGCGCACGCCCTTGAACTTGTCCGACGTCAGAATCGCGGCACGCTGCAGCGAACGCTGCAATTCCTCGCGCCCGATCACGAACGAGTTCTTGTGCGCCTTCGGGATCACACGCTGGAAATCGGGGAACTTGCCCTCGACGAGCTTCGAAACGAGCTCGACCTGGCCGAACGTAAACTTCACCTGCGTCGAAGCGATATCGATCTTCAACTGGTCGTCGATGTCCTCGAGCAACCGCTGCAATTCCAGAATCGTCTTGCGCGGAATGATCACTTCCTGCCGGGCAAACTCGCCTTCGATCTTCATCGACGAAAACGCGAGCCGGTGACCATCGGTCGCGACAGCCATGAGCCGCCCGCCATCGACGACGAGCAGCATCCCGTTCAGGTAGTAACGGATGTCTTGCTGCGCCATCGCGAAATGGACCATACCGAGCAATTGACGGAACGTCTTTTGCGGCACCGACAAGCTCGCACCGTAATCCTTGGCCTGCGCGACGGTCGGGAATTCGTCCGCGGCAAGCGTCTGCAACGCAAAGCGGCTCTTGCCCGACTGCACGGTCAGACGCTTGTCGGCCAACGTCAGGCTCACCTGCCCGTCGGGCATCGCGCGCAAAATGTCGAGCAGCTTGCGCGCCGCTACTGTGGTCGCAACCGATTCACCGCCAACGCCGAAATCCGCCCGCGTAGTGATCTGCAACTCGAGATCGGTCGACAGAAACGACACATCGGCGCCGTTCTTCGTAATCAGCAGGTTTGCGAGGATCGGCAACGTATGGCGCCGTTCGACAATGCCGCTTACGGTTGAGAGCGGCCTCAAGAGGTTGTCTCGTTCGGTCTTGACCAGTTGCATAGGGTTCCTTCGTTGATGTCACGGCGCGCTTGCCGACTCGCTGCGCAGATTCGTCGACGAAACCGTCGACTCCCCGCATCTTTCCGCGCTTTTTCCTTCTGCCCTGCACTTTCCACCGCCCGCGCAGCCAGGGCGGCTAAACCACTATTGTGCCTGAAAAAGAAACGATTTCCGCCAAAGCGACGGGCATTGTAGCGGCGCGCGGCTCACCCGCTCGCTCTCGCCCCCGTCGCACCCCGTCAACCCTTCAGCGTCTGCTCGAGCACGTGCAGTTCGTGGTTCAACTGCGCGTCCTTGCCGCGCTCGTCGGCGATCTTGCGCACCGCGTGCAGCACGGTGGTGTGATCGCGCCCGCCAAAAAGCTCACCGATTTCGGGCAGGCTCTTTTGCGTCAATTCCTTCGCGAGATACATCGCGATCTGTCGCGGCCGCGCGATATTAGCCGGACGCTTTTTCGAATACATGTCGGCGACTTTGATGTTGTAGAAGTCGGCGACGGTCTTCTGAATGTTCTCGACGGAGATCTGCCGGTTCTGCACCGTCAGCAGATCCTTCAGCGCCTCCTTCGTCAGCTCGATCGTGATCTCGCGGCCATGGAACTTGGAGTACGCGAGAATCTTGCGCAGCGCGCCTTCGAGCTCTCGCACGTTCGAGCGCAAATGCTTCGCGACGAAGAACGCGACATCCTCGGAAAGGCTCACCCCCTCCGACTGCGCCTTGCGCATCAGGATCGCCACGCGCATCTCGAGCTCGGGCGGCTCGATCGCCACGGTCAGGCCCGAATCGAAGCGCGAGATGAGCCGGTCGTCGATGCCCGAAATCTCCTTCGGGTACGTATCGCTCGTGATGATCACCTGCGCCTTGTTCGCGACGAGCGCCTCGAACGCATAGAAGAACTCCTCCTGCGTGCGCGATTTGCCCGAGAAGAACTGAATATCGTCGATGAGCAGCAGATCGAGCGAATGGTAATAGCGCTTGAAATCGTCGAACGCCTTGCGCTGATACGCCTTCACCACGTCCGAGACGTATTGCTCGGCATGGATGTAGCGAATTCGCGCGCCGGCCTTGTCCTGCAGCAACTGGTTCCCGATCGCGTGGATCAGGTGCGTCTTGCCGAGCCCCACACCGCCGTACAAAAAAAGCGGGTTGTACGAGATGCCCGGGTTGTCCGCCACCTGGATCGCGGCCGCGCGCGCAAGCTGGTTCGCCTTGCCCGTCACGAAGTTGTCGAACGTCAGCACCGGGTTCAGCTTCGAGCGCTCGTACATCGAATCGGCCTCGGCGCCACCCGTCGCCATCGCGCCGGGGCGCCAGGTCCGCCGCGCCGCCGCGGCCTCGGTCGCGTCGACGCTCGGCAGATCGATATCGGCACCGTCGTCCATCGCGCCCGCCGCGCTTGCGCTCTTCTCGGCGCCGCGTCGTTGAGCGTCGGCGGCCGTTGCGCCATTGCCGCTCGCCGGCTCAACAGGCAATGCCGCCGTCCCGGCCGACGCCGGCCCGCGCGGCAGCGGGACGTTGACGCTCGATCCCAGCGGGCCCGCGCGCATCGTTGCTTTCGGATCGAGGACGAACTGAACTTCGATCGGCGCGTGCCAAAAATCGCGCGCAAGATCGGAGATGCGGCCCGAAAACTGGCTCTTGACCCAGTCGAGCTTGAAGCGGTTCGGCGCGGCGATCGATAGCGTGTTCGCGGCGGCGTCGAAGGCGACCGGGGCCAACGGTTTGATCCACGTCACGAACTGTTGGGGCGTCAATTCGCGCTCCAGCAGTGCGGAACAGTGTTGCCAGAATTCGTTCATCAAGGTGGCGTCGTTTTTAGTGCACGGTCACTCGCCGCCACCTTCGCGCTCACGGCGCCAAGGACCCGGACTGGTCGGACAAGCCCGCCACGAAACCCTTGTGCGACAAGTACTTAGACACCAAAGGCTGACTCGGAGCGGCGTGCAGGATTCTTGAGACAAGGCGAGATTCTACCGCCAAAACACCCCGGCCAGGAAGTTATCCACAGGGCCGGATCGTGCACCGCATGCGTGCAGCAGTGCCTCCGCCATGCCGCCGATCCACGCTCCGCCCTCTTCTAAGGTATTGACGACCAAGAGAAAAGCAGTTTAAATAGCGGGTTCTCGCGAAAGCGAAAACCATTGTTCGACCCCGTCGGCAAGCCAATGCGCACGCGGTCCCCTCTCCAGTGAGAAAGACATGAAACGTACCTACCAACCTTCCGTGACGCGCCGCAAGCGCACCCATGGCTTTCGCGTGCGGATGAAGACCGCCGGCGGCCGCAAAGTGATCAACGCCCGCCGCGCGAAGGGCCGCAAGCGCCTCGCCATCTAAGCCGGAAGACCAGGCTGGACGGGCAAACGGCGCAGCCGTCGTTCGCGACGTCGCGCAATCCGCCGCACGCCGCCATCGGGCTCGATCCGTTGCGAGCGCAAGCCGCCTTTCCCAAAGCCGCGAGGCTTCTCAAGACGGATGAATTCTCATCCGTTTTTCGTTTACGCCCGTGGCGCCGATCGGCTCACTTCGTCGTCTACGCACGGCCCACCGGCCACGAAGCGCGGCTCGGGCTCGTCATCGGCAAGAAGTTCGCGCCGCGCGCGACGACGCGCAACCTCGTCCGGCGCATTGCGCGCGAGGCCTTTCGGGTGCGCCGCGCCGAGTTCGGCGGATGGGACATCCTGCTGCGTCTGCACGCCCGCTTCGACAAGACGGCGTTTCCAAGCGCTGCGTCGCCGCCGTTGAAGGCGCTTTGCCGCACCGAGATCGAGGAGCTGCTCGCGAAAACGGCGCGCGAGATCGCCCGCCGCCAGTCGGCGCCCGTGCACAACGGCACGGCTCATGACTGAATATGGGGTTTTGCGTCGTCGAATCAACCGCCATGCAAACGGTACTGATTGCGCTACTGCGTTTCTACAAGGTCGCCGTGAGCCCCCTGCTCGGCAGCCGGTGCCGTTTTTATCCCTCCTGTTCCGACTACGCACGCGAAGCAATCCAGTATCATGGCGCCGCGCGAGGCACTTACCTCGCGGTGAAACGCTTGTGCCGCTGTCATCCGTTTTCCGCGGGCGGGATCGATCTCGTACCGCCCCCTACCGCGAAAAAGCGCTGAAGCGCCGCTCCCTCGACTCCGAGACCACGCATGGATATCAAACGCACCGTCCTATGGGCGATCTTCTTCGTGTCAGCGATCATGCTGTTCGACAACTGGCAGCGCGAGCACGGACGCCAGTCGATGTTCTTCCCGAACCCGGCGGCCACGCACAGCGCCTCGGCGCCGGCCACGTCGTCGCCCGGTGCTTCGGGCACGGGCTCGGAGGCAGCCGCGCCGGCTTCGAACACCGCGCCGGCCACGGCGGCGACCGCGCCGGGAACACCCGCTCAGCAACCGGCTCCGGCGGCTCAGCTGATTCACTTCAACACGGACGTCTACGACGGTGAAATCGACACGCGCGGCGGCACGCTCGAAAAGCTCACCCTCACGCGTAAAAGTGATCCGAAGCAAGGCGACCTCAACATCACCCTGTTCGACCGCACGGCCAACCATACGTATCTGGCGCGAACGGGCTTGATCGGCGGAGACTTCCCGAATCACAATGACGTCTTCACGGCGTTGCCCGGCCCGCGCTCGCTCACCGACGATCAGAAGTCCTTCCAGATCAGTCTCGAGTCGCCGGTCAAGGGGGGCGTCAAGGTCGTCAAGACGTACACGTTCACGCGCGGCAGCTTCGTCATCGGCGTCGACACCAAGATCGAGAACGTCGGCACGGCGCCCGTTACGCCGAGCGTCTATATGGAGCTCGTGCGCGACAGCACGCCCGTCGACACGCCGCGCTTCTCGCACACGTTCCTCGGGCCGGCCGTCTATACGAACGAGCATCACTTCCAGAAGATCTCTTTCAGCGACATCGACAAGAACAAGGCCGAGTACGCGACTTCCGCGACGAGCGGCTGGATCGCGATGGTGCAGCACTACTTCGCGTCGGCGTGGATTCCGCGGGAAGGCGCGAAGCGCGATATCTATGTCGAGAAGATCGATCCGACGCTCTATCGAGTCGGCATGACGGAGCCCGTCGCGACGGTCGCGCCGGGGCAATCGGTCGACGTGTCGGCACGCCTCTTCGCGGGCCCCGAAGAAGAGCGCATTCTCGAAGGCGTCGCGCCCGGCCTCGATCTCGTGAAGGATTATGGCTGGGTCACGATCATCGCCAAGCCGCTTTTCTGGTTGCTCGAGAAGATCTATGGCTTCGTCGGGAACTGGGGTTGGGCGATCGTACTGCTCACGCTGCTCATCAAGGCCGTATTCTTCCCGCTGTCGGCGGCGAGCTACAAGTCCATGGCGCGCATGAAGGAAATCACGCCGCGCATGCAGGCGCTGCGAGAGCGGTTCAAGAGCGATCCGCAGAAGATGAACGCGGCGCTGATGGAGCTCTACAAGACCGAGAAGGTCAATCCGTTCGGCGGGTGTCTGCCGATCGTGATCCAGATTCCCGTGTTCATTTCGCTCTATTGGGTGCTGCTGTCGTCGGTGGAAATGCGCGGCGCGCCGTGGGTTCTCTGGATTCACGACCTGTCGCAACAGGATCCGTATTACATCCTGCCGGTGCTGATGGCCGTCTCGATGTTCGTCCAGACGAAGCTGAACCCGACGCCGCCCGACCCCGTTCAGGCCAAGATGATGATGTTCATGCCGATCGCGTTCTCGGTCATGTTCTTCTTCTTCCCGTCAGGGCTCGTGCTCTATTACGTCGTCAACAACGTGCTCTCGATCGCTCAGCAGTACTACATCACGCGAATGATGGGTACGCAGAAGAAGAGCAAGCCGGCGTAACTTATAGCCCGAGGAATTCAGCGGAGTCTCAGCTGTGGCCGCTCCGCTGAGTGGCTGCAAGAAGGCTGATTTGACGCACCAACGCCCCAGTCGATGACTGGGGCGTTCTATTTTGTCGACGCCAGTTCAACGCTTGGCCGTTGCATCAAGCGCGCCGGGGACGCCGAATATCCGTGCAAGCGCCGCCGGAATCGCGCCATGGAAGTGGCGCGATTTGGCGCGATTTGGCGCCATTTCGCTTTTCGCGCCATGGATCGCGCCATAATCGCGCCAATGACTTAGCAAATCGGTTCACACGTCGCATGCAAACACCGGACGAACTTCTCGACAGTATCCGAATGGACACCGACGGCGTCTCCATCGCCGGTATCCTGGCGAAGCATCCGGAGTGTGCTCGCCGCACGGTCCAACGCTGGCTCAATCAGCTAGTCGCAGCCGGGCGACTTCAGGCCGTTGGCGCCGGGCGGGCTCGCCGGTACGTCGCCAGTGGATCGCGGCCGGCGGTGACTGCACATGCGCCAGACGCATTTGCTCATCACTTACCGCTTATGCCGGAGTATCGCAAACGCGATCTGGCCGAACCCGATCCGTTGCGCCTCGCATGGCGGGAAGTCATTAAAGCGGCCGTTCGCGAAGCCGTCCGCCAGCCCGAAAGCGAGCCGCTCGACGTCGTCCGGAAATGCGTATCGAAGCACGAGCTCGGCGCCGACCGCGAGAAAGTCGAGGCGCTCGCGATAGAGGAACTCCGGCGCTTGCACGAGGGCGTGCTAGCGCGATATGGGCTGCGCCCCTCCGATCTTGCGCAATGGCAAACCCGCCAAGCGCAGATGTAGCCAGCGCTGAATCGAAGAGCCAATCTCGCCGCTCTGACCGAGGCTTGGCATATCCGCCAACTGGCCGGCGACTTTTTGGCGAACGATTGAGGGCTGCCGCCGACTCGCTGCCTCAGCGCTCCGATCGGTCGCCGTAGAACTGCGCGACGAGCTCCTGCACCAAGTAGCGATGGTGCGGAGAAAGTGCCTCGATCTTCGATGCCAATTCGATCGTTTCGGGAGTGAGCGGATATTTCTCGTCGCGCGGCAGCGGTTTTGGCGTCGCGCTTGCGGCCGCGTTCGGCGGCGGCCCGTAGTGGAGCCAATGCAGATCGACGCGCAACCATTCCGCCAGCGTCTGCAGCTTGTCATCGGTTGGAATCGTGCGCCCCGTCAGCCATTTGTGTGCCGTTTGCGGGGACACCGGATGTTCGCCGTGGTGGCGCAAATTGAAATGCAACGCAAGCTGCGTCCCGCCCGTCACCTTTTCGGGGCTGCGCAGGAGGGCAAACTTCAGGCGTTCGGAGAACGCCGCTTTCTCTTCGGCGGTTGGCATCGCAAAATTGTGCAATTGAGCCAACGCGAAGGAGACAACCAGGCAGGACAGCTTTAGCCCGCTCGGGAACCGGTTTAGCGGGTGTGCGCCGCCTTTGCACCGGATCGCGAAGCACGCCTGGATAGCGGAAAGCCAAGCCAGCCGCCGCTCAGTGACTGGATTGAGGCGGTTTCCCCTTCTCGTCGTCCGAAGAATACACTATCTCAATTGAGATAAATCGAATTTGTGGTAGGCGCCGCCGTGAACCGCGAACGGTGGCATGAGAAGTCGATCGGCGCAGCGCGCTACAATGCCGGGCGTCTACCGTCTGGGACGCACTTTCTCCGTCCGTCACTGGCCGCGCCGCCGATGCTCCTTGCTGGCGAAGTCGCCGGCTGCAGTTTTCGACCGCATTCACCGCTATCACCGCCATGCTTTCCATCGATTCCGATCCGATCGTCGCCATTGCCACCGCGCCGGGGCGGGGGGGAATCGGCGTCGTGCGGATATCGTGCGGCCGCGGTGGAGAAGCCGCCGCAGAGACGTTGATGCGGGCTCTTTGCGGGCAGACGCTCGCGCCGCGTCACGCGAGCTACGTCGCGTTCGTGGATGCGGGCGGTGCCGTGCTCGATCGCGGAATCGCGCTTTACTTTCCCGCGCCCCATTCGTACACGGGCGAGCATGTGATCGAGCTGCAAGGGCATGGCGGGCCCGTTGTACTGCAGCTCGTATTGCAGCGCTGCATGGAAGCGGGAAAGGCATTCGCGTTGCGGCTGGCCGAGCCGGGGGAGTTCACGCGGCGCGCCTTTCTCAACGATAAACTCGATCTCGCGCAAGCCGAGGCCGTCGCCGATCTGATCGAGGCGAGCACCGAAGCGGCCGCGCGCTCGGCGGGCCGTTCGCTCGAAGGAGCCTTCTCGCAGGATATTCGCGCGCTCGTCGATGAAGTGATCGCGTTGCGCATGCTCGTCGAGGCGACGCTCGATTTCCCGGAAGAGGAAATCGATTTTCTCGAAGCCGCCGACGCCCGTGGCAAGCTCGCGCATACCCACGAACGGCTCGATCGCGTCCTTATCGAGGCACGGCAGGGGGCGTTGCTGCGGGAGGGGTTGTCCGTCGTGCTGGCGGGACAGCCGAACGTCGGTAAGTCGTCGTTACTGAATGCGCTGGCCGGCGCCGAGCTCGCCATCGTCACGCCGGTCGCCGGGACGACGCGCGACAAGGTCGCGCAAACCATACAGATCGAGGGCATCCCGTTGCATATCATCGATACGGCCGGGTTGCGCGAGACGGAGGACGAAGTCGAGAAGATCGGCATCGCACGCACCTGGGGGGAAATCGAGAAAGCCGACGTGATCCTGCATCTCCTCGATGCCCGGACAGGGGTCACGGCTGAAGATGCGCTGATCGCGGCACGATTTCCGACGGGAATGCCCGTTGTGCGGATTTTGAACAAGACAGATTTGACCGATGTCGGGCCAGAGGTCAATCGGCTGGTTGCGGCCGATGGTGACGGTGGGATCTGCGAGGTAAGGCTCTCGGCCAAGAAGAGCGAAGGGATAGACTTGCTGCGTGCGGAATTGCTTCGTATCGCCGGTTGGCAAGCGGGGACGGAAAGCGTCTATCTTGCGCGCGAGCGGCATCTCATCGCGCTGCGGGCGGCGCGAGAACATCTCTCGCTCGCGGCCGAGCATGCGGAACTGGGGAATCGATCGCTCGATCTGTTTGCCGAGGAATTGAGGCTCGCGCAGGAGGAGCTCAATTCGATCACCGGGGAATTCACCTCCGACGATCTGCTGGGGGTGATTTTTAGTCGGTTCTGTATTGGCAAGTGATGCTGCGGATTCAATGGCCCAAGCAAGTCCATGAGAGAACACCGAGGAGCGTCAAAGCCTTGAATTTAATGGATTATTGTCCATCTCCGATTTTAGGCGGCCGTTGACATCCGACACTTATTGGTTCACATTATGGTACACATTCAATCAAGAATTCAGGAATGTGTACCATACATATGCCCAAAATCGTTGTTCCACTCACCGATATCCGAATCAAATCGCTCAAGCCGAAAGAGGCGCGCTACTTCGTTGCGGACGGCAATGGCCTCGTTTTGGAAATCATGACGTCGGGGTCAAAAATCTGGCGATTCCGGCATTCCCTGCATGGTCGTCGGCAACCTCTTCTAACCATCGGCGACTATCCTGCCGTCTCGCTTCAAGACGCGAGGGAGAGAACGCGCAAGTACGCCGAAATCGTCGCCAAAGGTATTTCGCCGGTCGCTGATGCCAAGAAAGACCGTGGCGCAATGAAGCGACTCGACACGGTCAAGATGTTCGCAGAAGAGTGGTACTTGATCGAGCTGGCATCTAAATCGCCGGAGTATCAACGCACCGTCAGACGCGCGCTCGAGAAGGACGTCTATCCCGCGATCGGGAACAAGCCGCTCGAAGACGTAACGCCCGGCGATGTACTGGCGATTTGCGACGAAATCAAGAAACGCGGTGCGCCCAAGATGGCTCTGACGACTCGAAATGTCATCAAGCGGTTGTTCGAGTACGCCGTTGCCCGCCAGTTGGCAACGATCAATCCGGCTCAGGCCGTTGTTGCACGATTCGTGGCTACCCAGAGCAGCCGAACCCGCGTTTTGTCTCCAGAGGAAATCGGGACGGTCCTGCGGTCGATATACACTTCAGACATTCGACGCACGCACAAGCTCGCGCTGCATCTGCTGGTTCTGACGATGACGCGCAAGTCCGAACTGACGGAGGCTGAATGGAGCGAATTCTTTCTCGACGAGGCCGTGTGGAGAATCCCGGCGGCTAGGATGAAGAAGTCGAGGGAGCATTGGGTCTATCTGCCGACGCAAGCAGTCTCGATGCTTCGCGAACTTCAGAGCCTAGCGGCAAGTGAGCGATACGTCTTCCCCTCCTCATATGGACGCGGCGACAAGCCAATCGCCAAGAGCACGCTGAATCAGGCAGTGCGCGCGCTCAGTCTTGATGTCCAACACTTCGTCCTTCATGACTTCCGGCGGACGGCATCGACACATCTGCACGAGATGGGCCTGTCGTCGGATGCAATCGAAAAAGCCCTTGCGCACGAAATTAAGGGTATCAAAGGCGTTTACAACCGGGCGCAATACGCCGATGAGCGCCGACGGATCTTGCAGGTGTGGGCCGATTTTGTTGAGGCTCAGATTGCGAACACAGCCTCGCCGCTCGTCCACTGACGTCAAGTGCAACATCCAGGTGCTTTCGCCTCAGGGCAATAAATCCTATAAAAATCAATTGCTTAAAAGCCCCGCGCGGAATCAAGTCTCGTGCCTCAAAAATAGAGAAAAACAATAATCAAATCATTGCGTTAGCCGCAATCGCAAGGCCGGCGCTGACCGCCCCGGTCTCCTCCGCGCTAAAGTACCCTCCGTTACACACACCTGAACAGAGTAGGTCATTTTCCCTAATCGGCTTAGCCTCTGTATTTTTTATCAATAGGAGTACTAAATGACTGCCATGCAAAAGAAACTACTTCGTCTCCCGGAGATCCTCGAGGCTATGTCCATGAAGAAGTCGTTCTTTTATCTTCAAATCAAGCGCGGACTGATGAGCAAGCCCATCAAGATCGGCCGCAGCTCCTATTGGGAGCGTGAGGCTGTCGAAAAGTTTATCGCCGAGCAGATCGCCAAGCGAGATGTCGCCGACGACAAGGAACCCGCAGTTAGATGCGAGTGATGCCTAAAGCGACGCACATCGCACAAGCGCGTAGCAAGTGGGCGAGTACCCCGTGGGGTGCGTCGCCTTACCTCGGCCTGTCGGCAATCCGGGAACTGTAACAGCACCGGAGAGCTTTTTACTTTTTTATTAGACGCGATCATGTCTATCTCGAAGAGCGAACCGCTTCCGAAATTTTCCTCAAAACCGAAACTGCGCGCCCTGCCGCAGATAGGCGGCCAGCTATGCCTTTTCCCCAACGATGAACGTAAGCCCTTTTCCGCTCACGATGATGCGCAGCCTGTCTGGACGCATGTGGCGATGTTCAACGTATGCGGGACCGAGTATCGACTCAAGCCCGTCCCTCAGGCCCCCCTCCGTGCCATGACGCTGACGATGAACGTAATGGTTCAGCTTCAGCACGAGCGAGACTCCTGGCTTCCTCGGCTGAAATTACCAGGGGAAGCAATCACGCTATCCCTCAAAGACGGTACCGAATGTGTCGTCTGCATCTGCGAGGGCGAGCAGCAGCATTTCGTCGGTGTCGAAAAGCACGGCGGCAAACTGCGGTTTTGCTTCCCGCCTCCGGGTCGTTGGGCTGATATCCACCTAGACTGGCTCGCTGCCGAGCGTTGCCGCTGCGGACGCTTCGATTGCGATCCGGCGCCGTTCCGTCGACTCGCCTGCCCTGAAGCGGATTGATAGACGGCAGCATTGTGGGGCGCAACGACTGCGTTCCGCGCGTCAACGCCATGGTTATCGGCCGCCCCGACAGCAAGCGGTGAGGCTACCGTATGCCACCAAATACACTCGCTTTTTGCAGCCATGATCGACCTACTTATCGTCAAAGCCCCACTCGGAACACCTCAAGACCACCACGAGAAGCGTCTTGTGCATGTTGGTGTGCGTCGACTTTCTAGCCACAAAGTCAGGCCGAGCATCACATTCATAAACGGCCCGCTCACCGCTGCGCAGATGGAGGTCCGGTACTGGATAGAGCACACGGAAGGAATACCGCTTGCGATAGCGTCGGTGAAGATCCCGCTTGCGTCCGCAACTATCGGCCAGAACTATGCACATGCGGGCTTGGACGATATTCGTCTTGAAATGCGCTGTGCAGCCTGGCTTGTGAAGATTGCCCTGACTGCCTGTGGTTTTTCGGAGCGAGAGATTCACCATTTCATCGAGCACGCGCGTACCGACTTGCTGGAACTGACGTGGCACACGCAGACAAAGAGCCGCAACGCTCAGCGGAACCTGATGAAGCGCACCCGCGAGGCATTCGACGGTCTGCGCGCGCTCAGCAGCCGTCAGGATGTTTTCGTGCGCGACGTGGACTTCCGCGAAAGGAACAATGCCTGTGGTCTGCTCGTTACGTTGAAGACCGGTGACGAGTTTCGGCAGTATCCGAAGTACGATCAGGTCGTGGCGAAAACGAACAAGGGGAAGAGCAAGTATGCGGTTGCGCCGTCGATCCGGCCGCGTGCGAAAGAGCTTCTCGAAGCAATTGACACCCACGGCCGTAACGAAATTATTCTCGGCGCTGATACGCTGGCAAAGCTCGGCTTATCTCATCCGGACACGTGGACCCCAGAATCGTTGCGCGGTGCTATTGACTGGTTCTGGTGTACGGCGGGACTCAACGTCGAGGATTCATTTGATCCGGCCACAATCGGAGATGCCGCGAGGCAGACGTTGACACGTTACAAGGCTGGGGACGCTGTCGAGCAATCGCTTTCTGCCGCGACGTTCACGCGGCACCGCCAAGAAATTCTTGCTGCCGGTGGCCCAGATATCGACCCTCGCGCCGCAGGTGTCATGGACAAGCTGAGATCCGTGGGGCGGCAGCTCGCATACGACAAACGCTGGCGAGTGCCGACCGAGTTTCGGAATCTGGTGCTGTGTGATGCCACCGCCCCGGCGATTATCGAGGAACTGAAACAAGGGCTCGAATATGTCCGCGATGGCGTACTGCCGGAGATCGCCGACGAGACAGCGCGGGACGCGTGGCTAGTTCGCTGGAACAAGTTCGTGCAGAGTGAGCGGTTATGGGACCAGCAGTTTGGCATTCAGGCAATCGGTCGATAATGGCGATTCGTCGCTTAACCCCGGGGGCAATTACAACTGCGCTTCGGACGTGCCAAAATTTCGTAATAACGGGAGGGAATCCGTGGACGAACGCATTGCACGAGTCAAGACATCGCAAGATGCCCGCCAACTGGCAGAAAATGCGCTGCGGCTTGGACGTTCAGATTTGTGGGCGCAAGCGCTGGAGCGTGCCCGAGAACTTCAGGCTGTCGAGGAGGGCTACATCAGCCCCGCCCAACAAGCCATAGCCACCGCGCTCTATGCCTATGAAGAAGAGCAGAGCCGGCTCAAGGGGCGCACATTCCGAGCCAATCGTACTCGTCAGATGATGACTAAGCACGGCGCACTTGTCGCGGCGGAACGCTTGGTGCTACACCGGCAACCGACAAAGGGTTTCGAGGTGCTTAAAGAGGCCGGACTGCGAGAGTTGAGTTTCGAGGCCATCATCGATCGTTTCCCTGACGAATTCTCCGCCGTCGCCGTGGAAGCCGCACGCGCACGACTAAATGGTGAGCCCCTGCCCCGCTCGTTGCAAATCGCCTCATCGTCAAACAACTCCGAGGACGAGTCGAACGACGATATCCTCGTGCCAGCGGTGCCGGATGGAGAAGCGCTGACCTTTCTGAACGGCTTCCGCAACCCTGACAACTGGTTCTTGGCAAGCTGGCTACCGCGCTACCGCGAGATAGTTTTGACCATCGCACAAGCCCTGTCCGAAGACCGCCCACAAGATCTGTTCGACATCTTTTGGAAACGCGCCGACAACTCCATCGCCTACGCCGGGCAAGGCATGCTGAGACACGACATAGTGGATGGAATGCGCGAGGAATTAGTCCAAGTCATTCGCGACATTCACGAGGATGGCAGCCCCGCGAACTTCAAACGTATCGTGGAACGCTTTGAAGGCTGGAAGACCGCGAGTCGCATTGGTATGGTGCCACGTCTGCTGATCGCGCGCGCCTTCGCCGGCATACATCCGGACCAGTACCACACCACAGTGGACGCAAGCAGCCACAACCAAGCGCTTAGATGGTTCGTCGAGCATACGGGCTTCGTCATGCCGACCTCCAGCGATTGGGCAACGCGGGCGCAAGTTCTGACGACCCACGTGGACCAAGCCAATATATTCGACGGCGATATCTTGGCCCGCAATATCTTCCCTTGGTTCGTCGTCGATCAGTTGCGCGGCCGCACTGCGCCCAGCAGCGTTCTGCCCGGACACTCGCCGCGCCCAAACACCGCTTTTGCGGACCTCCCGCCAGCTCAGCGCACTATCGCGCTACGACACAACACCATTCAGACGATCTTGTTCGCTCAGTTGGCTGAGCAATACGGCGAGGATCGAGTCTGGACCGAATACCCCACTGGAACCGGTGGCTATGCCGACGCCATCGCCCGGCAACCGGATGGTCGGTGTAATCTATACGAAATCAAGGTTGCGGACACCGCCGCCGAGGTAGTGCGGCAAGCAATGGGGCAGTTGTTGGAATACGGCTTCCGAGCGGGTGGCTTGGAGCCAGTGAAACTGTACGCGGTCGGAGAACCCGCACTGGACGACGTCACGCGGCACTTCGTTGCACGACTGCGCGCCGATTTCAATCTGGACCTTGACTACTTACAGGTCGTATTGCCGGGCGAACCCGAGGTTTCACCGTAAAGCATCAAAATCCTGGGGCGTTGCGTTGCGGCGCAACTCGGGTGACGTTCAACATAGCCGTCTACCGTTGAACATGTGAGCCACGCAGCGGCAGACTACTCACCGTTGCATTTGGCTATGCCGTCATTTCGTTACGGCTTTGTCGGATTACGCTACAGTTTTCGACACAGGACTGGTGCGGGCTTCAACCGTGGCGCTGGCGTTTAGCCAAATGCAACGGCAGGTCAATACGGAGCGACTGGCCGTAGGCGATCGACGGTGGAAAATCGGCCGTGACTTGTCAATAACCACTTTGCAGTAGCGAGGAAGGTCGGTCACAACGCAGCGGAAAATGCCCTGCCTTCGAGGGGCAGCAATCGCGGGGGATACTTCATGCCTGCAGACCGCAGATGCGAATTGTCGTTCGCGGGCAGTGCATACCATGCAGGTGACGCACGAACAGAACCACACGCGCCGCAATTGCCCAAACAATATCGAGTTGCACCTACGACCGACGCGGTTGTGTTGGCGCATGTGTCGATCACCGCGCCAAAGTCGATGTGTCCGATTGGCGGCTGAATGGAGCCTCGATGACGGCCAGCGATGGCCCTTGAACAGATCAGATCATCACGGGGCACATGAGTCGGTCAAAGCTATCCGCACTGCAGTAGACTTACCCATCCAAGCTTAATCGTCTCAGGATTTGCGAAAGTTTTCCGTTTACCATAAACGAGAGAAGGTCAACGCGCTGTGTCGTGAGACCGAGGCCGAGGGACAACCCGATGGGGGAAATAAGATGGCGAGAACTTACCGCCGCCTGAACCTTTTTATGGCAAAGCCATTAGTTGACGGTCAAGCATTTGGGGACCTGCTCACTGACGCACCCGTAGACAATTACCCGATGGCAGACAACTCGGGCATCGACGGGGTGCTCTATGTGAAGCAAAGCACGGAAACGCGGCCTAGTTGGGGTTCAGTGCTCGACGACGTTACGGGCCGCGTCATCCCGAATCTCGCAAATCGATCGAGTTCTGCTGTGCTCCTGCTTCGAGTTGACGGCGACGTCTTCGCCTTTACATTCGGCTATGGGCGGTTTCTGATCGAGCAGTCGCTGTTCGTTCAGGACTTTGGCCTCCGCACAGCGCTCAACACGCTCGATGAAAAATCACTACGCAGCGTCGACTTGCATACCCTCGAAGATCAGCCCGTTCAGAAGAAGTCTCAGGCAGCTCGCGACTCGGAGGTAGGCGTCTTTGGAATCGACATCCTGCGAGATGTTCTTCGCGCTGTGACGGGCGTTCCCAAACGCGGAGTCGGCCTTACGCAGATCGCGGGTGGAGACGCGACCTTCTCCTTTAGCACCGAAATGGAAGCCGCAGATTTCCCCGAGTTGGCACGCCGCATCAAAGGCTACTACGCCAATGACGACTATAAGACGTCCTTCTCGTGGGTGGACAACGTCCGTAAGGTCAAGGACGACGCCTCTATCGATGCGTTGAACGTGCAGTTGGTTCGAGCTGTCTCCGCGCGCAATCCAGGAATCATGGTCACGCTGCCGGAGATCGGCGCATGGGACACAATCCTAGGCTTCAGCTTTACGCGGAATAAGGATGGTGTGCGCCCCGTCATCCAGACTGCCGATTACATCGACACCATTCCTGATTTGGCAAACTTAACCGTCGATGGCTTGAAGCGCGACCGGCTTTTCGTTCACGACGTCGATAGCAACATTACCGAACACTCGGTGTATCGCTGTATCTACTTCGAGATCGCCGACGGCGACAAAACGAAGATCATCTTCGATGGCAAATGGTACGAGGTCGATGCAACATTTATTAGCCGAATTGCCGCGACACTGGACTTGGTCCAGATATCCACCCTTTCATTCCCGGCAGTTGAAGTGTGGGACGAAGAAGGTAAATCGAAAATTGAGTCCGAGGGCGACTACAACATTCGAGCGGCCGCGGCGCATGGATATTTTCTGCTGGACAAGAAGCTGGTCAAGACCAACCGTACCACATCGTCCATCGAACTTTGCGACTTGCTGACTCCTGCCAAGGAGATGGTACACGTAAAGCATCGCAAGGGTGGATCGGCCGGGCTGAGCCACCTCTTTGCCCAGGGCGGTGTGGCTGCCGAAATCATGCTCGGCGACAAAGCGTTTCGCAAAAAGGCGCGAACGGTGTTACGCGGAGTAGATCCGACCGCACGCGATCTCGTTCCCTTGGACAACCTCAGAAGCGCCGACTATGAAATCGTTTTCCTGATTTTGGGCGAGGGGAGTGCGACACTCAAGCAGAATTTGCCGTTCTTCAGCAAGGTCAATTTGTCGAAGGCGTTTGAAAACCTCACGCAACGCGGATTCCGCGTTTCGATCGCCGGTGCTCCGACGACACCGCGCGCGATTCCTTGAAATGGCGAGAATGATCGCGATCGCTACATCAGCTCCTGGCCTCCCGCAGATTGCTGGCAATCTGCGCGTGACGCTTCAGATGCTTGGGATGCGGTCGCGATGCTGTATCGGTCGGAAGACGCAGCCCCGTCCCATGAAGTGTTCCGTACTCTGTACGACGCAAGGCATTCGCGACTTCGACCTTCATTTCTCGATTGACCCACAAGAGACCCAGATCGAAGAGCGTGTGAATGTCTGCGCGCAGCAATAGCCCGTTGTCGCATCGATTCGTATCTTCTCCGTTATACGGGATGATATGGGCCGCCTCGAGTACCTCCTCCATGGCGCAGCCTGTGACGGCACATCGCTTCTCATAGGCATGGAGCAGGATTTTTCTGAACGCCCCTTGTCCGCGGCGCAGAAAGACCGCACGCAGTTCACGTTCGCGCGCGTCATCTTCGGATGTGATCGGCTCGGCGAGTTCTTTGGCCGCCCGCTGTTCAGCGCGGTCGATCGCGGCTCGGGGTGTTCGCTTGCCTAGGCTCGTGCGCGCCGCATTGTGCGATTTGTGCCCTGCGGAGCCGCGTGACGGAGGCACCATCTGGTCGCGTGAAAACGTTACTGTCGTGCGCAAGAACGCTTCCAATTCATCAAGGCTCGTGCCTGCCGCCACCGCGAATTCCAGCGCGTAATAGTCATTGCCATGCGCGTTCTTCAGCGTCTTGCTGATCCCGGGGCCTTTTCTTGCGCGCTTCGCGAACAAAGTGAATCGCACAACGACGTGTTTTTGCCTGGCGAAGAGTTGAACGTGCCGGAAGTGACGTTCTCCCTCGGTTGCATCAAACCGGTACTCCACGAAATTCGTAGCGCGGTTGATATAGCCTTGGTAGCTGCCCTCATAACGGCCGTCCATGAGCTTGATGATTCGCCTGAGGTTGCGTGCCGCATTAGGTTGCTTTCGCATCCATTGTTCGGCGTTCGGACAAGCTTTTACGTTTTTGCTTCTTTTGGGTCTCGCCATTGCTCATCTCCGATGCACGAACTGCCGTCCGGCAGATCAATGCCGTTACCGCCCAAATACGGCCCTAGTTGCCATATTCGATCTGGCGCGACCAAGAACTCGCAACAAAGAGCGGACCCGAGTAATATCTCAAAAAACTCTGGAAGGGTCAGCTTTGCCATCCTTGCCCCACAATATTCTCGGAGCCGAGGCCGCCGCAAAGGCCGCCAGTTCCGCTCCACTTCGTCCCTTCGCTTATACCCGCCGTTCGTCGGGAACAAAGGATTTATCCCTCAAGGAGGAAGTCCTCGAACAGACTGGCTATTGGGCAAAGCCGAGCGGGGTGAGCAGCAAGCCGCCCAGATGGATCGTCCACATTGACGCGACACGTGAGGTTCCCGTCGCTCTGCTCGCGCACGACTCGTCGGGCGTGACGCCCCCTGCTGCTGCGACCCCAGGGTATATCAACAACGGCTCAGGCAAGTGCGCGCTCGCCGCGTTTCGACTAATGCCGGCTGTCAAGCTGGGGCCGGCCAGCTATAAGTTCCCGGACGAATGGGAGTGGATTGTCCAGTTCGCGTTTGCCAGGGCGCTGCCGGTCGGCACGTCGGGCGATGTCCTGACCGACTTCAACGTCCAGGGCAGCACCTTGTCCTACAAAGGTCGCGAGACGCCGAAGACGGCCTATCCCATCGCGCACATCAGCCTGATCAAGACAATGGCCGAGCCCGAGCCAATTCAACTTGCTTCGGGCGAACTCTTCGCCTACGAAGATGCGACGGCGACGCTGTCGGCCTGGCTGAGCGACGGGAACGCGAACTTCGGCGTTTATTCGGCGGACAGCCGAGAGGACATGGAGCGGTTGCAATACGACCTTGGTTCGGTGTTCGAGGCCGAGGCGGACGCCGAAATCGAGCCCGCGCAGAATTTGGAGGTGTTGCCGGCCCCGGATCTCTTCGGCGTTCCGCCGGTCGTCTACAAGCTGATCAACGCCGCCTTGGCCGCTGGAAAGCGGCATTTCGTCTTTCATGGGCCGCCCGGGACCGGCAAGACCACGCTTGCCGAATACGTGGCCGAGCAGATCGCGGGCGACGATCTGTCGGAGGGGGAGGAGCCTTACACGCTGTTGACGGCATCATCGTCATGGAGTTCGCAAGATCTCGTCGGCGGGTATCAGCCGCTTGGGCCGGGCAAGATGGGATTTGTGCCAGGCGCCATGCTGCGGGATTTCCACAAGCCGATCATCATCGACGAGCTCAATCGCTGTCCGATCGACAAAGTGATCGGACCGTTGTTTTCCGTTCTGAGCGGGCAATCGACCTCCCTGCCGTATCGAGTGAAGGTCGAAGACGCGACAAGCGAAAACTATCGCATCCTGCCGAAGCCGAATCCTTCCAAGGCAGACCACGAGTTCGCCCCAGGTCCGGCATGGGCGATGCTATGCACGCTTAACCAGGTCGACAAATCGCAGTTGGAGCAGATCAGTTTCGCGCTGTCGCGGCGCTTCACATGGATTCGAATCGGCATACCCGAAGACCCGGCGGCTTTCGTTCGGGAACGGCTCGAAAAGCTCGAACTGTTGAAGGGAAACGCCGACGCTGCGTTGCCGAATCCGGTCGCGGATTTGTGGACGATCGTCAATCGGCACCGCGAGCTGGGCGGGGCGCCGGTGATTGATTTCTTGAAGCTTGCCGCCGCGATGGATCCCGACATCGACTTTCTGTCGGCTCCGACGCCGCAGACGCAAGAGACCTTCGTCGTGGTGATGGCCTCGACCTTCTTGCCGCTGCTCGACGGCATCAGCCGCGCGGAAGCGATGGATTGCTCGTCGGCTATTGTCTCGGCGTGGGGGTTGTCGGGCGCCGCGTCCGCCGACGTTGAGCAGCGTTTCATGGAGCTTGCGCCCTGAGCATTCCACTTGGCTCCACGCTGTCCGACCATTGCTTGGCCGCGCTCTTACGCTGCCATCGATCTCCGCATGGCAACGGATGGGACTCGAAGACTCCACGCGTTGACATCGAGGAGCGCGAGGAGCTTTTGCTGCGCTGGGCGCTCTCTGACGGGGTTCGGTGCATCGCGGAGCGTGTGATCGCAAACCCGCGAGACATTCGATCCTCGATCGCTTTCGAAACTCAGACGCACTCGGGCCAGATACCGGGGGTGGTTGACGCGCGGGCGACACTCTGTGAGCAGGAGCTCTCAGGCGACTCGACTCTATTTGTCGTGTCCGAGCCTGCGCTTTCCATGCTGACTCGTCGCAACCATGTTCTCGCCTGGGTGCTTCGGGAAGCCGAGTCGCTGGCCTTGTCGGCCATTCGCCGGCACAGGCTCGGTCCTGACCAAGATTGGATACACGCGCGCGTGGGCCTTCTCGAACGGGCCAGCCGCACTCGGATGCTGCGCGAGGTGATGTTGTCGCCCGTAGGGCGGCGCAGGCCAGGCGGGGCCGCGATAAGGGACGCACGCAAGGGCTTGTCGCCTCTCTACCGGATGGCCGCGGATTCGATGCTTCTGTTCGAAGGCGTCGAACGCATGGACGAGGATGCGATACGCTCCATTTTGTCGAGCACACTCGTCGCTCAATTGGAGGACTGGCAGAAGCTCGAACTGGCGGCCGCGCTCTCGGCAGCCGAAGCTTTGGCGCTGGAAACGGGCGATCGGATCAGATGGAAGGGCTCGATTGCCGGCGGCTCCGAGATCGTGGCTGTTGGGCGTTATCGGATCAGGTGGCAGAACGCGCTGCCCAAGCGCGCAGCCGAGCACCTAGACCCATCCGAAGCCATGATCCGAGAGACGGCGGAAGCTCTCAGCGCAGGAATGGGCCTGGCGCGCGCCGATGTCTCGATTCGAGACGCTGAAACCGGAATCGACGTCGCCCACTTCGAATGCAAATGGTTCGGCTCCCCGCTGTCAGCGTCAGCCGCAATCGTCGACGCGATATCCCAGCTTGTGCGATATTGCCGCGACTCGCGTCCCGAAAGCGTCGAGCAAGCGCGAACGATGCTTCGCAACTGTGCGGTGGTGTGCTCGGGATTGTCGGGCTTCGAAGAATCAACGGACGGGTCAAAGCCGATTGGCCTGACTGATTTTTCAGGATTGGCGAGCGGGGCCTTGATCGCGTGGGCGGCAAGGCTGCATCGCAGCCTTGCCGCCGATCCCATCTAATGTCAGCGACTGGCGTCTCTTATCTTGTGGCCCCGCCGTTCGCGACCAACGGCACCTCCGTCTCATCCGCAGGCTGCGAGCAGGGCGTGCTGATCGAGTAATTGGCGGGGCGGGAGCGCGCGTTTTCGGCGTCGGTTTGGAAGCGCGCCATGCCGCCGCGAATGTATTCGCTCGACAGTTCAACGCAGGCCCACTTTCGGCGCAGATTTTCAGCCACCATGCCGGTCACGCATGAGCCGGCGAATGGGTCGACCACCAGATCGCCCGGATCGGTCAACATCCTGATGAAATACTCCGGCAGCAGCGCGGGGAAGCGGGCCGGGTGAATGTCGATTTCGTTCGCGCGGCAGTAGTCTTGGTATTGCCCGTTGCTCTCTGTGTTTGCGATGGCGAGCAAATTGGGCGGCACCGATCCGCCATTGTCCTTCGAGAATTTTTCCGATATGTCATGCCCGGACGGCCGCAGCTTCGCCTTGTAGCCGTTCTTCAAAAGCCCCTTCATCGAGTCGGAATACGGAGCGAGAACTCGCTTGTTGTTCGCCTTCGGATACGGCGTTTTCGAGAGCCACCACACGCAGTTGACGGCGTCTTTGACGCGGACCCGGCGAATGTTGACCCACTCCGCGGGTGAGGGCAGCTTGGCCGGATTCCACCAGTAATGCTCCTGGGCGAGGTGAAAGCCAAACTCTTCGCAGAGCATGATCAACAGCTTGAAGTGGTAGAGAGATCGGGTCGGCGTGCCAGGCTTCCACGCGCCGCCGATATCGATCACCAAACTTCCGTCGTCGCGCAGCACGCGGTTGAACCCCTCCGCGAACGGACGGAACCAGTCGCAATACGCAGCCGCGTCCTCATTGCCATACGACTTCTTGCGAACCAAGCCGAAAGGCGGCGAGGTCATGATCAAGTTGACGGAGTTGGGCTTTGCGCGATGGTGCAAGTATTCGAGCGAGTTGCCGTTGTATATCTTCCCGAGCTTCGTTTCGTGCGCGACGGAGAACGGGCCGTAGCTCTCGCCGTTGATTCGCTCCGGCTTCTTGTCCTGCTTCGCAGCGATGTTGTGAAGATGACGGATGTAGTCGCTGAGCGACTTGAACCCCAACACATTGGAGATTGCCTCCATCTCTTGCCGCTCGTTCAGGGTGAGCCGTAGGCTCGCGATGTTGTCTCGGGGTTCGGAGACATGCGGACGGACCATTCTTTTCCTCTATGTTGCGCGCTGGTTTTGCGCATGCATCTAACTGGCAGGTTATTGTATTACGCTAACCTGGGTCGGCGCCAGGAATTTTTGCGCATGCACCAGGGTGCTTTGCGTCGCTCCTTTAGCCGATGAGCGTGCGTCGTCCCGCGACCAGCAATGGTTTATGATTCGCAGAAACAGCGATTCGAGAAGACCGATGGCAAACCTGCGGAAAGAACAATTGCTAGGTAAGGTACTGGACGCCATGCGTGAAGGTGGATGGCTTCCCAGCGTGTTGGAAGGTACCCATCCTTACCTGATTCAAGCTGTCCACCAAGAGCATTTCGTTTTTCGCATCAGGCTATATATTTGGAACTGCACACACGGCGGGACGAACCGCGCGGCAGACGAATATCGGATTCAATTCACCGACGCTCCTGTGGCGCGATGGGGCGAGTTGACACTTGTGTTGGGTTGGCACGACGAAGCCGGTGTTTTCGTTGGCTGGGATGTGGCCGCACACGACGGACGAACAGCATATTCATCGTCGGCGCAAGTGAAGGAGTCGACCCTGCAAGCCGCCCACGATCGGGCGTTCGCCATGCAGGAGAAGGGCAATGAGATCGTTGTCGCTTTTCAGCCCGCGTTCTTTGTGGACTATGCGCTAGGCCTCACGAGTCTCCACCAGTCGGTGGGGGCTTATGGCGACCAGGCATTGCTTAACCAACTCGACCAGGTTGACGATACCGCCTTGGCCCAAGTCCGAGACGAGACGCGGAGAGTCGTGATTCAGCAGATCGCTCGTCGATATAGAGCCTCTCACTTTCGAGGGACTGTGCTTTCCGCTTACGGTCACCGCTGCGCGTTTTGTGGCATTCAGCTTGGTCTTCTGGATGCAGCGCATATCGTGCCGGTCTTCTCTCCAGGAAGTAGCGATGAAGTCAACAACGGAATCGCTCTGTGCAAGACTCACCACCACGCCTATGACTCGAACCTCGTGGCCTTCGATGTCGACTATCGAATTTTAGTCAACGAGCCGCGTATGACTCAGTTGTGGCAGCGAGGCGAAGGCGGTGGCACGCAGGAGTTTCGTGCTGCGCTTTCCCAATACGTGATTCTGCCGGCCGATCCACGAAATTATCCTGGGCGGTTGTACATTGAGCGGTCTCTCGAAGTTCGGCAGTGGGATTTGTAGCGTCATAGGGCTATGGCTCCGTACACGTAGTCTGTACGGTCCAACTGCCTAGCTGCACGTGGCCGAGCAATACCTATGCACAGTCACGCGGTCGATGCAAAAGTCCCGCGCCAACTGAGAGCGATTCTCGCCCGCTGCGAAGCGTTGCCTCAGTTCGGCTTGCTGCTCGGCTGAGAGTTTTGGCTTGCGCCCCTGATACTTCCCACCCTCCGCCCGTGCGCGGGCAATCCCTTCCCGCTGACGTGCCTTCCTTATTCCGTTCTCGAACTCGGCGAACGCCGCAAACATGGTCAACGCCAGCTTGCCCGCTGGCGTGCCGGTATCGAACTGCTGCTGCAGGATTACCAACCGCACTCCGCGCGCGCCGAGCGTATTGATGGTTGTGAGGACATCAACCGTGCTGCGGCCGAGCCGGTCGAGTGCGTAGACAACGAGGGTATCGCCGTCCCTGAGATATTGCGCGCACGCGGCCCAGCCGCTGCGGCAGTCTGCGGCAGTCGTTCCGCTCGTCGCCTTGTCTGCGAACTCTCTTTCCACCTCGTAGCCAGCGGCGGCAATAGCCTGTCGCTGGTTTTCAACTGTCTGCCCAGCGGTCGACACACGCAGATACGAAATGATGCTCATGGCTGCCCGCCCTCCCGCGCAACGTAGTCTGCGGTGTATCGGCGACGATCAATCCTCAGCCCGTAGGCATATGAAACCATCTGTTCGGGCCAGGCCATGGTAGGTGAAACAGGAAATGGGCCAGCGGTCATGAACTCCTCCTTGGAATGCAAAAAAGCCAGGGCGCGATGTCCTGGCTTCGGTTCGTTGATCGGTGTTTTAGGGCGACGCGTTGTGCGTCGGGGTTACGTAAGGTGGGAAGCCTGTGGTAGCCGAAACGCTTCAATGCGGATAGCTTGTGGTCGCCGTGTGCCGGTTCGTAGCGGAATCTATTCGGTGGCGATCGTGCCTCGCAGCTTCTGGCCGATCCAGTCGTTGATGTCTTTCAGCGTGTCGCTTTCGATGCCGAGGAAGCCGTGCGGCGAGTGACCGCCACAGTCAGATTGCTTGTCGCCGCCTCCCTCGTCCGATTCCTCGGTGATGAATGCGACATTGTTGCGTGAGGCTAGACGCTTGCCGCCAGCATAGTTCGCGACGGGGCAAACGTCGTTCTTGTTGGAGACGATCAGCACCTCGCGGCGGTACTGTTCCGGCACGTCGAGGTCGGATATGCCGGGATGCTTGATGGCAACCGACTCCGGCGAGGTCAGCACGTATTCGTCAGCCAGCTCTGGTGCGTGCTCCAGCACGTTACCAACCGTCACGGTCCCGCGACTCGTGCTAACCAGAGCGATTCTTGAGTTGGGAAAACGCTGGCGCACCTGCGCGATGATCGCCCTCTGATCGACCAACGTATCCTTGCTGCGCCGCCAGTAGTCGTTCATGCCGTCCCGTTGCATGTCGGACGGCGCGTCGGTCAGGACCGCCGCGTAGCCATGCTGGACCCAGAAGTGGGCGGTACGGACGATAAAGTTGCCATGCTGACTCGTCGCGCCATTCTGGTCGAGCCGGGTGGTTCCGTCACCACCGCTATACAGGATGACGACCAGTGGCGGATTCTGCGATGGTGATTCGATGAAGATGCTCTGCGTCACACCATCACGCGTCGGGAAGGTCACGAGGTCGCCGTGATCGAGCGGAGCCGCCGCCACATGCGCGGCGATGAGCAACGCAGTCACTGCGCAATAGAGGCGTTTCATGCACGGTTTCCTGTCGAGTGTTCGGTCAGTCGCAACATCACCACCATTCCTTCCGCTTGAGGACGGTCTTGCGATAGTAATCGACGTTCGCGCACTGCCTGAAGATGACGGCCGACACGATCCAGAGAAAGCGATCAACGGGAACGCCTAGCGCGTCGCCAGCCATGCCGAGGATGACGTCGAGCGCCAGCGCGACGAGCGACAGCGTGATGGCCTTTCGCCACATCCCGAGATACAGGTAATAGAACGGCCCGAACACGAACGCCCACAGGTTCGAGGTAATCAACCTTTTTTCTTTCGCGGTCAGTCGGTTCACTTCGGGCCACCGCCACCATCGTGCGCGCTCGCCGCCCGCCCTCTCAATGGCCGCAAAGCGTTGCCGCCACTTCTCCGGTAGCCCGGAGAAGTCATCATCGGCGGCCGCTCGCGATGAACGGGGCGTTGACCGCTCCGCGACCGAGGACGTGATTGCCTTGCCGCACCCCGCGCAGAAGAGCGCACGTTCCAAAAACTGTGTACCGCACTGTTCGCAAAATGCCATGGTGCTGATCCCTTGGTCCATATCGATATGCCGTGTGTCACGGCACGTCGTGAAAACCGAACTGGCAGAAAGACTCGCGTTGCGGCGGCTCAGGCTCGACGACGTACCGTGCCCGTGAAACGAGTTGCCGCCGTCAAACGGTGGCCTGCCGCCTTCTCAATCCGATCACTCTTTTTTGATTGCCAGAAGTTTGCTGCCGGATAGCGCCAGCTTTCGCCCAACTATCTTGTAGACGAGCTGAGTCAGATGGCTCGGGAAGTTCGGCGAGTCTTCCTGCCCGACCTCGAGACTCTTGACGACGATCTGGTCGCTGTCGAATCCGATCGATTCGACCGAATTTGGAGGCTGGTTGGCCTGACTGCCGCTGCCGTCGGGAAGGAACACCCAAAGCCAGGTTCGCGGAGCTTGCCCGCCCGCGCAGCCGTTTGACATAGCTGAAACGACGGTCACCGGACCGACGCCCGTGAGGTTC
Source organism: Trinickia symbiotica (assembly GCF_003028655.1). Classification (GTDB taxonomy): domain Bacteria; phylum Pseudomonadota; class Gammaproteobacteria; order Burkholderiales; family Burkholderiaceae; genus Trinickia; species Trinickia symbiotica_A. The sequence continues at coordinate 479,425 of NZ_PYUC01000003.1, read as the reverse complement.
CCCGAATACGCCGACGTTGCTACACCGTCGCCGGTATCGCCATCGCACTCTTTGGTAGCGACCCGCTCGACCTGCTTTTCATAGTGGGCGACCTGAGCCGTGCTGGCTGCATGGCACGGCATGGCCGCGAAGGCCGCTGCCGATGCGGCGGCTGCGATCAGGGATGTTGTTAGTTTCATTTTTCGCTCCTTATCCGAGTTGCATCGCGTCGTTGGTGTATTTCTTGATGCGCTCGACACGGGCGGCAAAGTACGCGCGGGTGTCGTCATCGTTGGCACTGAGCCCGTATCGGCGCAGAACTCCATTCATGCGGTTCGCCGCCGCCGCGTCCATGAAACGCGGATCGCGCGGGAAGCCCTCAGCGCTTGCCATTTCCGAATCGACGAAGATGCCGCCGATATCGAGCGCAATACAAAACTCGACGCTCCGATCGAGTCCCTTGCGACCTTGGCGCAAGTGCCCGTAGCACTCGTTCACGGCCGAGAAGATGCCTGCCACCCCACCTTGCTTGTACGTCTTGACCGCCTTCTGTGCCGCAGCCATCAGGTTGATGTCCTGCTCGGACAAGTGCTGTGCGCTGGCAATGGATGTCGACGCGACCAAAAGGGCCGCGAGAAGGACTCGTTTCATTGAAATTTCCCCGTAACGTAGAAATAACACTTTGGGTTTGGTTATCGCGCGTACTTTACTCCAAACCAAACTCAAAGTGTGTGGTATTGGGCGGGCAGCACCGGAACACTTCCGGCATGTCCAACCAAACTCAAAAGTGTGAAGCGCAACTCCTGTTTGCGGCCAACATGCGCCGCATCCGAAAGGCTAAGGAACTGACCCAGGAGAAGATCGCAGAGGCGGCCGACCTGCATCCGAACTACGTCAGTTCGGTCGAGCGCGGCGAGCGCAATATCTCCATCTGCAACATCGCGAGGATCGCCAGCGCGCTCGGTGTGACGATGGCGGCGCTTGTTGCCGAGCACGAACGCGACGGTGAGACTACGGCGGGTATGCCCGACGATATGGTGCGGTAGTGGCTTCGCTGCCGCCTGGTAGCTTGGCGCGCCGTATCAGACCGAGCGGTCGGTTTCGGCGGCACACGGCTGCGTCATTCGTCATCGATCACTCTCCCGTCGCCGATGTAGTCGACGGTGTACCGACGGCACTCGTGCGACAGCCCCTGCGTATGCGCGAGCGCTTCGGCAAGCTCGACCATCAGCCTGCCGATGGCAACGGTATGCGTTGCGGTGATGTCGCCGTTCGCGATCCCCGGTGCCGTGCAGACGTGAAGCACCCCGATTGCTGAAAACCCGTCGTGGAGGATGTGCGACAACAACTCCGCCGACTCGGCCAGCCCAATCAGCAGATCGGGTTCGGCTGCGGCGAAATCGGGGTGACCCGATTCGTTGACCGGCAACAGCGGCAACCGACAGAGGAGGTCGCGCAGCGGCCGGCGCAATAGGTCCGGTGACGCCATCGCCGGTGCGGCAGGATATGTACCTGTCATGTCATCGCTCTGCCTTGCAGTCGCAGCGCGACCACCTTGTGGCCATACTCGCCCTTGGGGTACACCTCAAGGAACCACTGAATGTCGGGCAGGCTGGTCCGCACGTAGTCTTGCGGTGCGAGCCAGTACGCCGGATCGATGACATACGCCACCGTGACAAGTTCGTCGCGATTGCAACGGGCGCGGTGGAACAACACATGTCGACCGAGATTGGTGTGGTCGTCGTAGTCCACGAGCGCGATCGCAAGATCGGGGATGTCATTAGTCGAGCTAGGTTCTTCGTACATGCCAGCGCTGTACCCATAGTGTCCGAGAAGTTTCGCGGCCAGTTCGCCTGTTATGCAATAAGGACCGTGCGGTGGATGATGAAACCGCTCGACGGCCACGCGGCGCACCTCGTCGAGGGTGACATGGGCGATCATCGCGATGACAGCGAATGGACAATCGAAGTCGCCGCTCTGTTGTACGCGTCTGTACGCAGGTTCGAAGCCAGTTTCGGTCACGCGGACGGTAGTTGGGATGCTCGGCATCTTCAATACTCCGAAGGCAGCAAAATCGTGGTCACGGCACGGTCGGCCTCTGTGATGATCCAGCAGCGCTCGGTGCCAACGCTGAAGCTCGACAAGATGCGCGAGCCGTGGCGCACGGCAAACCAGTTCGATTTCGCGTCTTCGGGCGGTACGTCGCCCCAGTCGCCCGTGATATGACGACGGAGAAACTGGTCGGCGGCGATGCCGTTACGGTCGAGCAGATCGAGCGCGCCGGGCGTCGCGACGATCTGCCCCACGGCAAATAGCGGCGTGTTGGGCCGGTTGCGTGGAGCTGAGTTCGGGTAAGTACACGTCATGGAAACTCCGTTCGGGTGACAACGGTTGCCGGCCGTAAACGCACAAGAGCCAGTGCTGCAAACACTGGCTCTTAATGCTTGGGCGACGGATAGCTTTGGTTCTGGTGCTCGGGATTACTTGCTCGCGCCGGCTTTCGTTTTCATTTGATGTACCCCGATTGTCCAAGTGCCGCGGCCAATCAGATTCTTGATGTCGGTACGAACGCGCTCAGCCGGCGGGATTCCTGGCAAGGGGTCCAGCGCATATTCGATCGTCGTGCCCGACGTGTGCGTCGCTTTAGCCCGATGGAACAGAATATGCCTGCCCATATCCATGTCCGGCACGTATTCGACAACCAATAGGGCAACGTCAGGAATATCGGAAACTGTGCTGACCTCCTTGTACACGCTGGCCACTAGCTGAATCTGGGCCAGAAGGGCTGCGATCCGTTCCTCTGTGTAGAAGTAGGGCCCTCGCGCTGGGTGCCGGGCCTTCGCGATGGCGAGCTGCCGCACTTCCTCGCTAGTCTTGAGCGCCCCGAGCGAAAGCATGCCGGTAATCGCCAGCACGTCATCGAAGTCGTTTGCCTGTGAGACGAATGGAAACGCGGGCGTGAAGGTTGTCGGAGTGCTCTCAACGGTGGTTGGGAGGGTAATCGCAGGCATGGTGGCTCCTGAAAATGCAAAAAAAGAGCGCGCAGCAACGCCTGCCTGGCGGCATCGGACATTTCGGGCAGATCAGAGAGGGAAATTCGAAGCGAAATCCGGCCGAACTCCGGCGGATTTGCTCAGGCGTGCGCTGCGGCGCATGGAAGACCGAGCAGTGCGGTGTGGCGAGCGACTATTCGGCTTAACCACATTTTATCAGGGGAAAATCGTTCGGCGGCGACCAACTAACTTTGACCAGGCTGGCGAAATTAGCGCTAAGATTGCGTTCAAGGTGTGGATCTACACCGGAATAATTACAAATCCCGCATATCCGACGATCCGGGTCGCCGAACTACCACCCACGTCCATGGCGGTTCGCAGGTCGAGTCCTCGCTTTTTGGTACACACATTGGTACACAAGATTCCACGACGACGCTGAACCCATTGGCCTGCAACAGCCGTGGTCAAGATCCTCGGTTTTGTATTGAAATAGGCCCGCCCGACCACGGAGCCGTCCGCGCTCCAAAGACGAACATAGAGCTACCGCACGATAGGCCGAGAGCGTTGCTGACACGCTGAACGACCATATCAAAAGCGCGAGATCGCCCGCAGCCGTTCACGTCGCCACCTCCTGCAAGCACAGTGCATGGATATTTCTGGCACGAACATTTGTCGTGTGATGCTTGGCAACCTTCAGCGATGCGCGCTCAACAATCGCCGACCAGCGCCGGACGTCATTCAGGAATAACCGCTGGACCTCCGCCGCGTCTTCGATGACGTGAAAAATATCCGTACCGATGTAATCCTCTCCTTCGACGAATCCCAACGCCGCAAGCTGAGTTCCCAGCGATACGCGATCCGCAATGACCAAACAGCCTGTCGCCATGCCCTCGAACACTTTCGCGACCAGATAATTGAATATCGAGCCACATACCAGCATCGCTGGATGGCGGCGCAACAGCGTTGCATAACGTGGGCCCCCGACAGTCGCAAGCGCGTTGGAATCGGCTCGCATCTGGTTAGTCCGGTCACCCGGATATCCGGGATAGCCGGGGTGATCCACGATGTTGCATACGGCGTCCGGTAGCTTCGCCGCGCAAAATTGACGGAAGGGATACGGCCAATCCCGACAACAAGACGCGATCAAAGACAGGGGCGAAGACGGGCGAAAAGGCGGACGCGGCCGAATGCGGTGTCCATTTGATGCGCTTCTTTACGTCAGGAAACCATTCGGTCAATTTGTTCGGATAAGTGGCCAAAATCAAGTCTGCCCAGTGAAAAGCTCGCAGTCGCTGAGCACGCCGATGCTCGTTGAAGTAATGAACATCGTCGCAAAAGACCACGCGTCTAATGTGTTTCGGGAGCGTGGCGAACGAATCGGCCAAGCGCTCTAGGATTTCATAGCATTCCCAGAGCAGCACCAACCGCGCTCGGCGAATTACATCGCGCAACCGCTCGTCATCCGTCTCGTCGACTACCATCATCGTCCAACCAAGAGATGCCAGGTTCTGGTGAATCTCATGAAATTCGCGCGAAATATATGAATCCCACCCTTTGGGCGTGCACAACACAAAGGCGTCCGGCGGAGCAGCTTCACTTGATTCGCCGATATCAAATTGAAAATCAGTCATCATCGCTATCACGCTAAGTATTGGTTTGCGGTTAACGGCCATGTGAAGGCCGACGTTCGTCGAACGTCGGCCCAGCTACACGGTAAGCAATACCTTTAGCTACGACTGAGCTGCGTTGGAATTTCGGACCAAGGGAAGTGGACGGCTTGCGCATCGGCCGCCGATACGCCCAGTCTGTGACTGGCTGCGTTGGCATGCGGCTGACGCAGCTTTGCGAATGCCCGTGGAAAGGAGCCTCAATCGGCGCGGTAGCCCTCGCTACCGATCGAATTGGACTTAGGATCGGAAGTACCCTCAGCGCGCCCGCAATTCCTCCGTGACCGCATGCACGCAGTCGGCGAATTCCTCCGCCGCGGGCTGTCGCCCCAGCGCACCGCGCTCGACGAGACCGATCTCACGCGCAAACGCATCGTCGCCAAGCGGCAAAGCGATCGTGCTCTTGGGCAGGTACAGTCCCGCCGCCAGCGGCACGAGCGCTACGCCGACGCCCTGCGCGACAAGGCCCACAATCCCCTGCAATTCGTCCAGTTCGACTACGTCGTGCACGCTCGCGCGGATCCGGCGCAGGAAGCGATCGACCAGTCGACCGCCAAACGAATTGCGGTCGTAGCGGATGAAGGGTTCCGATTTCAGCAGTTCGCGCCAGGGCCTGTCTGCCAAGTCGCGCGGTACGAGCAGTGCGAACGGCTCCATCGCCAGCGTCCGCCATTTGAGCTCGGTTGGCAGCGCGAACGGCGGCTTGATGATCACGGCGACATCGACTTCACCCGAATCGACCTGCGCCAGCAAGTTCAGCGACACACCCGGCACGACGCGTATGCGCCAGCCCGGTGCCTTGTCGCGGAAGCGCCGGATCGCGCCGACAAGAAACGAACCCTGCGCGGACGCGATCGATCCCACGCGCAATAGTCCTGACTGGTCGGCGCCGTGGCCGCGATCCGAGAGCCGGGCGTAGACCGAGAGAAGTTCCTCTGCCACGTCCACCGCCTGCCGGCCGGCCGCGTTGAGTGTCGCGGACCGTCCGGTACGGTCGAACAGCGCGAACCCCAACTCTGCTTCGAGCCGCTGAATCTGCGCGCTGACGGCCGACTGCGTGAGGCCGATATGCGAGCCAGCGCTCGCGAAAGTGCCATAGCGAACAACGGCAAGAAAGGTACGAAGCTCACGCAGCATGGTGTCGATTGATCGAAAACTTTGGTGCTAAGGTCGAAAATATATCGCTTTTAAACTACTTTCATCGTTCGTAAACTGCTTTCGATCGCGTGACCCGACGGCCACGTATGACAAAGCCGGCACCGCCCCGCCTTGAGGCCATACCTGCCGGCGCACCCCCTACTGATAACGGACCTGTCATGGACTCAACGACCAGCCTGCCCCCGTTCCACCTTGCCTTCCCGGTCCACAGCATCGCTGCGGCACGCGAGTTCTATGGCGATCTGCTCGGCTGCCCCGAAGGCCGCAGTGCCGAGGATTGGGTCGACTTCAACTTCTACGGTCACCAAATCGTCGCCCACTACGCGCCAGAGGAAGTCGGCCATCGCGCGACGAGCGCAGTCGACGGTCATGGCGTGCCGGTGCGGCATTTCGGTGTAGTGCTGTCGATGGCTCAGTGGGAGGAAGCCGCGAAGAGGCTGGCCGACGCCGGCGTGAAATTCGTCATCGAGCCGTACATCCGCTTCAAGGGCGAAGTCGGCGAGCAGGCGACCATGTTCTTCCTGGATCCGTCGGGCAATGCGCTCGAACTGAAGGCGTTCGCGAATATGGAGTCGCTGTTCGCGAAGTAAGCCGATTAGCGCGTTGCTTCAACTGCGCAGCGCGAGTAGTTGCGTGCGCTGCGTCATAGTGACGCGCGCCGGTTGATTGCATCCCAACTCAGACGACTCGCCGGAAAGAGGCCGGCCGAATTAGGTAAAATCGTGGGTCTATCCGATACGGCCAACTTTGGGAGGGAGGTGCGCATGAAGCTTACAGGCGTCGGCCTATACACCTTCCATGAGGCGGCTCGACTTACAAAGACCCCGTTGCGAGACCTGCGCCGGTGGTTGTGCGGCTACTCCTACCGAGACAAGAAGAGCGAGGCATCGGTAGAAGTCCCTCCCCTCTGGGAGACTGAGTTCGATGATGACGTAGATGGCATCAGCTTCCACGATCTCCTCGAAGTCCGGTTCGTGCGAGCATTCCGCCAGCATGGGGTCAGCCTGCAGACGATCCGTGTGGCAAGCCAGCGAGCACGTGAGTTATTTGCCACGGACTACCCGTTCACTTCCCGCAAATTCAGGACTGACGGCCGCACTATTTTTGCCTCCGCCATGAAGGAAGCCGGGGAGACCGAGTTACTCGATCTCGTGCAGCGGCAGTACGCATTCCGTAAAATCATCGAACCGTCGCTGTATGGCGGTATTGAGTTCGATGGGAATCAGTTGGCGGCGCGGTGGTACCCGTCTCCGCGAAGCAAAGCGGTTGTGCTCGATCCGCAAATTGCGTTCGGAAAGCCGATCGTCACGGATGGCGCTGTCAGGACTTCGATCCTCTACGACGCGTTTGCCGTGGAGGGCGACAAGGATTTTGTTGCGAAGCTTTATGAAGTGCCGGTTGCGGCTGTCGACGCAGCCATTGCCTTCGAAGAAGGCTTGGCAACCGCGTGAGGTTCTTTGTCGACAACAACTTGCCACCAGCCTTGGCAAGGGCGTTACACGCGTTGTCCGAGCCGCTGGGGCATTCAGTTGCTCATCTAAAAGAATTGTTCCCCCAAGACACGGGGGATTCCGTCTGGATCGATGCACTGTCGAACGAACGGGGGTGGTCCGTCATCACCCACGACAAGCTGAACAAAGGACTCGAACGGGAGGCCTTACGGCGAGCCGGGTTGATCGTCTTTTTTCTAGACAAAGGATGGTCAAACCACCAGTTCTGGGATAAGGCGCATAACCTAGTACGTTGGTGGCCGCGAATCATCGACCAGTCCGAGGGAATCAAGGGCGGAGCCGCGTTCAAGGTCCCCCTACAATTTCTCCGGTAAGGGCCAATTCGAACAAGTCGCCCTGTAGGAGTGCACTTTCCGTACTGCCGAACCGGCATCACCACCTGAAGGAGGTGCCGATGCGGCTGCTCCCTGTTGATCTCGATCGTCCTCGTCGTCGTTCCGTTCTGGCGCATCTGCTCGCGGGCCGGGTTTCATGGGGCACTCTTTCATCGTCAGGCAACAACAGGCATTCACTCGTGAGCGGATTCGGCATGGCCGGCGGCGTCAAATTCCGCCATTCATTTGTCCGCCGCCATGTGCCGCAGCGACCTATGATCCGTCGTGCAATGCAATTGAAAACAACCTGAAGCGATACTGTCTGGCAACTCCGGTGCACCCTCATGGCACCGACTCGGTCCATCTTGATTTCAAACGTCCAAGCACACCTTGGCGCGGGCCTCGCGCGTGTGTCGTCGCTGCTCGTCGATAGCCGCAGCCCCGATTCGATTCGTCGAAGTTTTCGGCTCGAAAACAAAAACTAATGCACTTGTCTCGCGCTTGCCGTTCATTCGACGATTGACGTCGAGCTATCGCGAGTCACGATTTTAGCTGTGCGGCGCGGAACCGTTAGGCGATTGCCGAACGGAGATTCCCATCTTTGGAGGCCATCCACCATGAACGCGAAACGCTGCATTAAGTTGCTCGCCACATTGTTGACCGTCGTTGGCGCGACGTCGGCATTCGCCGACGATGACGGCGGCAACGCCGTCGGCTGCACGATGCCCGCGGGAACCGTCGCACTCGTGCAAAAGCAGCTCGCCGTCGTCGTCAATTTGGGCGATGCCAACGGCGGCATCTTTAAGCCGAACCGCATGTGGTCCGCCGTGGTCGACCGGGATGGGCACCTTTGTTCGGTGATCAAGACGGGCGATGCCTGGCCAGGAAGCCGAGCCATTGCGATCGCGAAGGCCTACACGGCCAACGGTTTCAGCAACGATGCACTCGCTCTGTCGACGGCCAACCTCTATGCCCCCACTCAGCCCGGCGGCTCGCTCTATGGTCTCAACAATACGAATCCGTTCGACGCTCGCTTTCTCGCGAATGGAACTGGCCAAGGACGCGTGCTCGGCGGTGTCGTCACGTTCGGCGGCGGCGTTGCGTTGTACGTGGGGGGCAAAGTCATCGGCGGTCTCGGCGTCAGTGGAGACAGCGCTTGCGCCGACCATGCCATCGCGTTTCGCATGCGCAAGCTCGCGGGGCTGGCCGGCATCCCGTCCGGCGTAGCCCCGGACAAGACTGACAACATCATTTATGCCACCAATTCAGTACCGACAGGATTCGAGCACCCGCACTGCTTTCCTTCGGACTTGAGTCCATCGAAAATCGAAACGCCATAGCGCGGCAGACACTCCAACGACAATGCGCCGGCGGCGGCCAAAACGATTCGGCGAAATCTCATGAGAGGTCAGTCGTTGTTACGGGCAGCGGCAGCCCGCCGGCGTAGGCAGTGATCCTTTCCTTCAAGACGTCATGCAATCGTCGAATGGCGGGGAGGAACTGCTTTCGATGAGGGCAAACGAGGTTAAGCGGCACAGGCTCGCCCGGTTGTTCGGGCAACAGCAATTCAAGCCTGCCCGCCCGTACGTCGCCACATACGTCGATCCATGACTTGTAGGCAATGCCGTAACCGTCGATGGCCCAGCGCCGCGCGACATCGGCATCGTCGCACGATAAGGACCCGCTCACAGCGACCTGCCGCCGCTCGCCGTTCACCGGAAAACCCCATCGGTCGTAGACACGCCCGCTCAGCGCGTAAAGCAGGCACTGATGCCGGGCCAAATCGTCGAGGGTCCGCGGTCGTCCATTGCGTTGAAGATAATCGGGCGACGCGACGAGCACGCGCCGATTGTCTTCTGCAAGCGGCAACGCCACGTAGCTCGCATTCTCCGCCGCACCGTAGCGGATCGCGATATCGACCGGATCGCGAAAGACGTCGGTCAACTGATCCGACAAGAACAGTCTCAGCGACAACTTCGGATGCGCCTCGCGGAATTCGCTCAGCCACGGCAACAGCACATTGCGCCCGAGATCCGATGGCGCGGCGATCTGGAGCACGCCTTGCAAGGTGTCTTCTTCACCGCGCAACCGCTCGCGCCCTTCGCTCAGCATCGCCAGCACTTCGCGTGCGTACGGCAGATACTGCTCGCCCTCGGCCGTCAGCCGCAGGCTACGCGTGGAGCGTGCAAAAAGCCGAACGTCGAGTTCGCGCTCGAGCCGCTGGATCGCCGCACTGACCTGGCCCGGCAGCAAATCCGCTTCGCGTGCGGCGTTCGAGAAACTGCCGAGCGCAGCGGTGCGAACGAAGAGGCTCAAGTCGTCGAGCCGGATCATTTTCATTCCTACGGTGAAAGTTCTACCCGATTGTCGCTGTTTTTCAGTAAGCCAGTGTGACGGATCATTCGCTTGTTGCCCGATGCACTGCCACTAGCGGCCGGGCGCCTCTTCCCGTGATGTCTCGCTTCCTCGAAAGGAGATCAAATGAAAGCTATCGTCTACAGTCAGCATGGCCTGCCGATACAGGATCCGCGATCGCTTTATGAAACTGAACTGCCCAAGCCGGAACCCGGACCCCGCGATCTGCTCGTGAAAATCCGCGCGATCGCGGTCAACCCTGTCGATACGAAGGTGCGTAAGAACTCGGCAACCGATACCCCGCGCGTGCTCGGGTGGGACGCAGTCGGAACGGTCGAAGCGGCAGGCGCAGCCGTGACGCGCTTCAAGCCCGGGGACGAGGTCTTCTATGCGGGCTCGATCGCGCGCCCCGGGGCGTACGCGGAATATGGTCTGGTCGACGAGCGAATCGCCGGCCATAAGCCGAAATCGATCGACGATGCATGCGCCGCCGCGTTGCCTCTCACGTCGCTGACGGCATGGGAGCTTCTCTTCGATCGGCTCGGAGTAGCCGAAGGCGGGGGCGACGGCGATGCCCTGTTGATCGTCGGCGCCGCCGGCGGAGTCGGTTCGATGCTGACGCAACTCGCGCGTCAATTGACGAAGCTGCGCGTAATCGGCACGGCGTCGCGAGCGCAAACGCGCGAATGGGTCAGCGGCCTCGGAGCCCACGATGTCATCGATCATTCACGCGGGCTCGTCGACGAACTGCGTGCGATCGGTGTTCCGAACGTGCGTTACGTCGCGAGCCTCACGCATACCGACGCTCACTATGCGCAGATCGTCGAAGCGCTGGCGCCGCAAGGCAAGCTCGGCATCATCGACGACCCGGCCACGCTCGATGCGATGCAGCTGAAACGCAAGGCGATTTCGCTGCACTGGGAGCTGATGTTCACACGGTCGCTCTTCGAGACGCCGGATATGGTCCGTCAGCACGAAATCCTCGAGCGCATTGCCGCGCTCATTGATGCTGGGACTTTGAAAACGACGCTCGGCGAGCATTTCGGAGCCGTCAACGCCGACAACCTGCGGCGCGCGCACGAGCTCATCGAAAGCGGCCGCGCGCGCGGGAAGATCGTCCTCGAAGGCTTCGTGAGCTGAGCTCGCGGGAGACTCCAGAAACGCGCGGCGCTCCGGACCTTCCGCGAGCCGCGCGCTACGCCCCTTGCATGAGCGCCGTGATCTGATCGGCCGTCATCGCATTTCGATAGATGCGGAAGTCGTCGATCATTCCGTTGAAATACGGATCGGCCGAATATTGCGAACGTCCGATCCAGTTCTGCGCGGTGGGTCCGATGCGCCACGGCGCGTGGACGACGGTGCTCGAAGTACCGATCACGGCACCGTTGAGGTAAAGCGTCGCGGTCGTTCCCGAAAGCGTGACCGCCACGTGCGCCCATTGGCCCGTCGGCAATGCGACATTGCCATCGACTTGGGAATCGCCGTACCCGTTTACCGTCGTCGCAAAACGCATCACGCCGGCTGAATTTTTCGCCGTCAGCATGACCCAGCGCCCCGTGCCCGCGCCGAAGTCGAAGATGCGCGCCCACGCATTGCCGCCATTCCAGTTGACCCACGCGGCGATCGTGCAGTCGGACACGTCGGCCATGAGGTTGTTCGGCAAGCTCACGTAGCCGCTCGACCCGTCGAGCGAAACCGCATTCCCGATCTTGCCGGCCACGTGCGTCGCACCGCCGACGAGGGTACCCGCATGACCATTGCCGCTCGAATCGGCAGCGCTCGTGCCGCTCGACTCGTCGAACGTCAGATAGGTATGCAACTGCACCGCGTTCACCGCCACGATTTCGCTCGAGTTCGCGCTTTCACCCGCCGGCGTCTGCGCACTCACGACGTAGTACCAGGTGCCCGCACCGGGCGCGTCGGTATAAGTCAGCGGATCGGCGATGCCGGTTGCCACGACGGTATACGGGCCGCCCGAATTCGCTGCGCGCTTGACGTTATAGCTCGTGCCGTTCGCCACGCCCCACCACGAGAGCACCACCTGCCCCGCCGTCGGCCACGCGGTCACGCCGCTCGGCGCCGCGGCCGGCGCGATCGCACTGCGCGTGCAGGTGAGCGTGCCGTAGCCAAGTTGATCGTAGCCGCCGCTCGTCGAGCCATAGTTGCCGCCGCCGCCTTCCGGCTGGATCTTCGCCGCGAAGCTCTGCGACCAAGGCGCCGCGAGCCCCAGGCGGTTCACATAGTGGTTGTAGACGAGCGCCCAGCACGGCCTGATCGTCCCCTGCGCTGCCGTCGAGAACACCGATTGCGTGACGTCGACGTTCGAATAGGTCACGTAAGGCACCGTCAGATACGTCCCGTCGGCCTGCTGCAAATTGGCTTTCGCCACATACTCCGCTCCCATCAGGAAGCGGTTGTTGTCGTGGCCATACAGGTCGATTCCCTGATTCCAAGCCATCTCGCAAATGGCACCACCGAGCGCAATGCCAAGCGTGTTGTGCCCCTGGTCCCGGCCCGTCTCTTGCCATTGTCCGAGGTTGCCCGGATGAACGTAGTAGACCGCCTGCGCGATCGCACCGTTGCCGGGACCGTTCAGGAAGTAGTTGACGGCCGTATCGAACTTCGTGTGATCGTCGCAGAGCACGCCGATCGCCATGATCGAAGCGATGTTGCAAAGGTCCCAATTCGCCCAGTAATGCGTGATCTGGGTGTTGTTATGGCGATTGAGGAAGTCGATGTTGATCGGATAAAAAATGTTGCTCATCATCGACTGGAATGCGGTGAAATCGGCCGCGGCCCAACCGGCGTAACCGCGCATGATTTCGCCGGCGTTCGCGAATTCGTAGCCATAGATGCCGGCCGCCAGGTCGGCGTTGGAGTCGCCGCTGATCTGTTGCAGCGTGGACGACCACGCATTCATGATCTGCACCGCTTTGTCTGCGTAAGCCGTGTCGCCCGTCACCTTCCATCGAAGCGCACAGGCATAGGCCGCTGCAATGTCGTTGTACAAGTTCGGGTAGTTCTGCGGGTATGAGCCGCCCCGATACACGATAGCCACGGGCCGCGGCGTCCATGAAAGGCTCGCGTGGCTATTGGCGATCAGCACTTCCCAGTCATCGAACCATGGCGACACTTGCGCCGCGACCTTCTGCGCCATCCGATCAAAATCGGTCTGCGTATGGAGCAGCCCCGGATGAACAAAGGCTCCGCTCGTCGTGACGTCGGTTGCACCTGTCGCGACATGCGCGAGCGCCGCGCTCGATGTCGAGCTGGTCGCCGAGGACCGGCCCACCGATGCCGCATCCGCCGAGCCGCCCCCTCCGCCACATGCGGAAAGCGCGAGCGCGCCGAGGCTATAAAGGAATGTGCGCCGCGAAATCCCCGCTTGTTGCTCGTTGTGCTTTTTATCGTCCATATGTCGTCGCTCCGTCGATGACCGGTGGCTGAAAGTGCTCGAAGGGCAGGCGTGTACGCGCGTGCCGCCGCCCGCGGGCCCTTTCGCTGTCGACTTCCCGCCTCTCCGGACCGCGCGAACCATCCGGCGTTGCCAGGGGTTCGCAAACGTTTGCGCTCGGAGATTAGGTGGATGGCGTTGACGGCAGGGCCTGCTGCGTTAACGGAACGCGACGGCCGCGGGCGCACAGGAATTCGTGTGAGGATTTACGGAATCTGGCGTAAGGAAAGCCCTAGCCAGGTTCTCGCGGTTGCATTGCGCGCCATGAGGCGACGGGACGCGAGAATTCGGGGACGTATCGAAAGATCGGCCAACCGGTGCAGCACGGCTGACGCATGTCGGGATGAAAAAAGCGAGGATCGCCGCAGTGCGATTGCGCAGCCGCGGCGATCCTCGCTTCGAGTTGTCAGGCGACGATTACTTGCCGCCGATGCTCTGCAATGCCTTCCACTGGCCGTTTTCGACCTTGTAGATCGTGATGCCGCCGTTCTTCAGATCGCCACGATCGTCATAGGCGAGGTGGTTCGTCGTAACGGCCGGCATGCTGGTTTGCGCGAGCAGCGGCAGGTACTTCGCCGGATCCGTCGAGTTGGCCTTCTCCATCGCCTTGAACATCGCCATCGCGCCGTCGTATGCGTACGGCGAGTACGTTTCGACATCCTTGCCGAAGCGCTTCTTGTACTTCTCGACATACTCCTTGCCACCGGGCATGTCGTCGAGCGGCAGTCCCGCGAGCGAAGCGATCGTGCCTTCCGCGGCCGGGCCGGCGATCTTCAGGAACGTCGGCGTATGAACCATCTCGCCGCCCATCAGCGGCGCCTTGATCCCGAGTGACTTCATCTGCTTGACCATCGGAGCAGCCTGCGAATCGGCGCCGCCGAAATAGATCAGGTCGGGATTGCTGCCCTTCAGCTTCGTCAGGATCGACTTGAAGTCGACGGCCTTGTCGTTCGTGTACTCGCGATCGATGATCGTCGCGCCGGCCGCCTTGGCCGCCTTCACGAACTGATCGGCAAGACCCTGCCCGTACGCCGTGCGATCGTCGATGATGGCGATCTTCTTCACGCCGAGGTCCTTCGCCGCGAACGTGCCGGCCACCGAGCCTTGCTGCGTGTCCGAGGTCATCATGCGGAACGTCGTCTTGAAGCCCTGCTGCGTGTACTCGGGCGCCGTCGCCATCGCGATTTCGGGGATGCCCGCGTTCGCATAGATGCGCGAAGCCGGGATCGTCGTGCCCGAGTTGAAGTGGCCGAGCATGCCCTTGATGCCGTCATCGACGAGCTTTTGCGCGACCGTCGTGCCGGTGCGCGGGTCGGCCTGGTCGTCGGCCGCGTCGAGCACGAAGCGGACTTGCTTGCCGCCGATCACGGGCTTCGTCGCGTTGATGTCTTCGATCGCCAGAACGATGCCGTTCTGGAAATCAGCCCCGTAGTGCGCCTGCGCACCGGTCATCGGACCGGCGAAGCCGATCTTCACCTCATCGGCCTGCTGCGCATGCGCCGTCCCCGCCATCGCCATTGCCGTAACGAGCGCTGCGCCCGCGAGCTGTTTCATCTTGTGTTGCATAGCTTCTCCTAGGTACCAAAGAAATGGAGCGGCTTCAGGGTTCGCCATGCCGCTTCCTTTTTTGAGACCAACGGCCGAGGGTCGCTTAGCCGATCGTCATCAAATTCGCGTTACCGCCCGCCGCGGCCGTGTTCACGCTGACCGAGCGCTCCGTGAGCAGGCGCTCGAGCGCATAGTCTTCGTCGCCGTTCGCGAGCGCATTCGTCGCCACGCCCTGCACCGACACGATCGGCCCGTTGCGCTTCGACACTTCCTTCACGAGCGCAAGCAGTTCATCGCTGTCGCCTTCGAAGAGCACGGCGTCGAACGGCGCGTCGGCGCCGTTTCGGGTGCTCGCGAAGTGCTTGAGCGGCGCCGGCAACGCGGCGACGAGCGCCTCGCCGGCCGCACCCGCGAACAACGCGCGGTTGCCCGTTGCCAGCACCGCCGCGAACTGCGCTCGGGCGCCGCTCGCCGTGGAAGGCACGCAGCATACCGTGCCGCGGGCACCGAGCGTGAACGTGTTGCGTTCTCCGGTCGGCCCCGGCAACACGGCCGTCGCGCCGGCCGGGAGGTTCGATAGATACCCGTCGCAACGCGCCGCCAGCTCAGGCTCGCGCTCGGCAATGAGCCAGTCGCGCAGCGCGGCGAGCGCCGCGCGCGGAGTCGGCATGCCGCTCCCGTCGCCGTTGATGCCGCCGTTCTTGTCGCTCGGCTGCGTATCGGCCACGAGCATGGCCGACAACGCTTTCGGCAAGCCAGCGGGGCGCTTGGCGAGCAGCCGCTGCAGATAGAGCGGGCCACCCGCTTTCGGCCCCGTGCCGGACAGACCCTCGCCGCCGAACGGCTGAACGCCGACGACGGCGCCAATCACGTTGCGGTTGACGTAGATGTTGCCGACATGCGCACGGCCGACGACATGCGCGATCGTCTCGTCGATGCGCGTATGAATCCCGAGTGTGAGCCCGTAGCCCGTCGCGCGAATCGCTTCGAGCAGCTTGTCGAGCTCGCTGCGGCGAAAGCGCACGACATGCAACACGGGCCCGAACACCTCGCGCTTGAGTTCCGCGATGCCGTCGATCTCGATCAGCGTCGGCGCGATGAAAGTCCCATGCGAACAGGCGTCCGCGAGCGGCAGTTGCGTCACCTCACGGCCTTTTTCGCGCATGGCGGCGATATGCGTTTCGATCGTCCGCTTCGCATCGATGTCGATGACAGGGCCGACGTCCGTCGAGAGGCGATCCGGGTTGCCTACGGAGAGCTCGCTCATCGCGCCGCGCAGCATCCTCAGCGTCCGATCGGCGATCTCCTCTTGCAGACAAAGTACGCGCAACGCGGAGCAACGCTGGCCGGCCGAATCGAACGCGGACTGCATGACGTCAGCAACAACCTGCTCGGCGAGCGCTGACGAGTCGACGATCATCGCGTTCTGCCCGCCCGTCTCCGCGATCAGCGGAATCGGCTTGCCGTCAGGGTCGAGACGATTGGCCAGCGTCCTGTCGATCAATCGCGCGACTTCGGTCGAGCCCGTGAACATGACGCCGCGCGTGCGGGCATCGGCGACGAGCGTCGCACCGACGGTCTCCCCATTGCCCGGCAGCAGTTGCACGGCGCCCGGCGGCACGCCGGCCTCGCGCAGAATCCGCACGGCCTGCGCGGCGATCAGCGGTGTTTGCTCGGCCGGCTTCGCGAGCACCGTATTGCCGGCCGCTAGCGCCGCCGCGACCTGCCCCATGAAAATCGCGAGCGGAAAATTCCACGGACTGATACAGACGACAGGGCCCAGCGGCCGGTGGGTATCGTTCGAGAACTCCGCGCGGATCTGCGCCGAGTAGTAGCGCAGGAAATCGACGGCTTCGCGAATCTCCGAAATAGCGTTCGCCAGCGATTTGCCCGCCTCGCGCACGATGAGACCCATCAGCGTATGCATCTGCGCTTCGAGCAAGTCGGCCGCGCGCGCAAGGCAGTCGGCACGCGCCTCGACGGGGGTCGATTGCCAGATCGGGGCTGCGGCGACAGCGTTGGCCAGTGCCGTGTCGACATGCTCGCGCGTCGCTTCGAGGACGGTGCCGACGATGTCGCGATGATCGGCAGGATTGCGCACCTCGCGCGCGCCCGGGGCGCGTGCACTCGCCGCGAGCGGAGCATTGTCGGCGAGCATCGGCGCCGCGCGCCAACCGTGATGAGCGCTTGCGAGCAAGGCCGAGGAGAGCGACGCGAGGCGATGCTCGTTCGAGAGATCGAGCCCCATCGAGTTGACGCGCTCGGCGCCGTAGAGCTCGCGCGGCAGCGGGATCTTCGCGTGCGGCGCGCCGAGCGGCGCGATCTTCGAGGCTTCCTCCACCGGGTCGCCGACGAGCGACGCGACGGGCACGGTCTCGTCGGCGATGCGATTCACGAACGAGGTATTCGCGCCGTTTTCGAGCAGACGCCGGACGAGGTAGGCGAGCAGCGTCTCATGCGTGCCGACGGGCGCATAGATGCGGCAAGGGCGATTGAGCTTGTCGCGCCCCGTCACCTCTTCGTAAAGCGGCTCGCCCATGCCGTGCAGGCATTGGAACTCGTATTGGCCGGGGTAGTAATTCTGGCCGGCCAGATGATAGATCGCCGCAAGCGTATGCGCGTTGTGCGTCGCGAATTGCGGATAGACGGCGTCCGGTGCCGCGAGCAGCCGCTTCGCGCAGGCGAGATACGAGACGTCCGTGTAGACCTTGCGCGTATAGACGGGATAACCTTCGAGCCCGTCGGTCTGCGCGCGCTTGATTTCGCTGTCCCAGTAGGCGCCCTTGACGAGCCGAACCATGATGCGATGACGGCTGCGGCGCGCGAGATCGACGACGTAGTCGATCACGTACGGGCAACGCTTCTGATAGGCCTGGACGACGAAGCCGATGCCGTTCCAGCCCGCGAGCTCGGCATCGAAGCAAAGCGCCTCGAGCAGATCGAGCGAAATTTCGAGCCGGTCGGCTTCTTCCGCATCGATGTTGAGCCCGATGTCGTAGCGGCGCGCGAGCAGTGCGAGCGAGCGCACGCGCGGCAGCAGTTCGCTCATCGTGCGCTCCTGCTGCGCGCGCGAATAGCGAGGATGCAGCGCGGAGAGCTTGATCGAGATGCCCGGTCCCTCGTAGATGCCGCGGCCGCCCGCCGCCTTGCCGATCGCGTGGATCGCCTGTTCGTACGAGGCGTAGTAGCGTTGCGCGTCCTCCTCGGTCGTCGCCGCCTCGCCGAGCATGTCGTACGAGTAGCGGAAGCCGCGCGCCTCGTATTTGCGGCTGTTCGCGAGCGCCTCCGAAATCGTCTCGCCCGTGACGAACTGCTCGCCCATTAGCCGCATCGCGATATCGACGCCCTTGCGGATCAGCGGCTCGCCGCCCCTGCCGATGAGGCGCGTGAGCGCCGACGATAGGCCCGCTTCGCTGTTCGTCGTGACGAGCTTGCCCGTGATCATCAAGCCCCAGGTCGCCGCGTTGACGAAGAGCGACGGCGCATGACCGACGTGCGACTTCCAGTCGCCCTTGCTGATCTTGTCGCGAATCAAAGCATCGCGCGTCGCGCGATCCGGAATCCGCAGAAGCGCTTCCGCCAGGCACATGAGCGCAACGCCTTCCTGGCTCGACAGCGAAAACTCATGAATGAGCCCTTCGACGCCGCCGCCCGTGCGCTTCGCGCGCAACGTCTCGACGAGACCCGCCGCCATCTTGCTCACTTGCGCCGCGAGCGTTTCAGGCAGCCGTGCCTCGCCGATCAGCACCGGCAAGCACTCGGGTTCCGGGCGGCGGTAGGCCGCCGTGATGGCCGCGCGCAGCACCGATTGCGGCTGCACGCTCTGCGCGAAATCGAGAAACGGATGCGGCGCGCCTTCCTCGTCGGAATCGGCCGCATGGCCGTCAGCGAACTCGGTGATACCGGCCGCGCCCGATAGTTCGGGGGGCACTTGCCCATGCTCGATCTTCTCGAGGTAAGCGAAGATCGCCTGCTTGATGAGCCAGTGCGGGGTGCGCTCGAGACGCGCGGCGGCTTCCTTGAGCCGCGAGCGAAGAAGGTCGTCGACCTTCACGCCAAGGGTGGTACTCGCCATGTTTCTTCGACGCCGGTCACGCACCGGCATATGACCAAAAGGTGGCCGAATCGTACGCTTCCAAATTAAAAGGTGCAACCGATTACCCGGATCGGTTGCACCCACCGCGGCGGCCTTTAACTCCGCCGGTTTCCGGCGAATCGCGACAGGCGGGGCGCGGCCGGTCGCGCTCGGTGTTTTCCCTGATTCGTGACGTCGAGGCGAATGCGTTCCGACAGGCCGATCGGCGCGTCGAGCCGGCTTCGAGGCGGGTTTGAGCGGACTTCGAGCCCGCATCGAACCCGCGTCGCTCCGCGATCGGGCGAACTGCGGCAGTTTCCCCGCCTTTATCGATGCTTCATCATTCAACGCCGACGCGAATAATCGCTGTCAGTCGGAGGGCGTATGTGCGTGCGACCTCCTTCACAACACCGCTGCAGAAGGCGCTTCCGGTTGCCGTAAACCCGTTAAGCGCCCCACCGCACGGAGCGCGGAAGGCAAGGAGCGCGAAATGGAGAAGTGGATCGTAGTCGGCGGTATCTGGCTCTTGGTGATGGTGTGCCTCACGTTGTTCATCCGAGGCGCCTCGCCGGCCCGCAACCGGGCGCTCGCCATGGCGCGCTCGCGCGAAAGGCGGCTGAAGCTGCTCGAAGCTGCGGACGCGCGAGAGACCGCTACAGCCAGCGAGCGCTGATCCGCGAGACCACCGCGCGCCAAAAGCGCGATAAAAGCAACACGCGAGGCTCACATGCTTTGCTGCCACGAAAGCCGGTCTTCGGCGCGATATTGTCGGCAACTGCCGCAGCGGCGGCGGCCGGCCACGCCAGCCAGCGCGAGACGAGTCGCCTGCGGCCCGTCGAGCGGTACCTACGGTCCCAGCTACGCGATCGCGGTCCGCGCGCGCGCCCGCGCGGCGCGCAACCGCTTGCGATAACGTCCGGGCTCGGAGAGCAACGCTTCGCCCGGTTCGCCAGCCGGCGGGCGAATCAGATATCGAGCGGATCGACCTCGAGACTCCAGCGCAATGCGCCTTTCGTCGCGCGCAGCGCCGGCTGCCACGCACGCAGCGTCGCGAGCAGCGCGGCGCGCGATCCGCTTTCGACGAGCAATTGCGCGCGATGCACGTTTGCGACTTTGACGATCGTCATCGGGACCGGGTCGTAGACGGTGACACGTTCGGCCGTCCCGATTTCGGCGAGTGCGGCGCACGCCTGCTGCAAGAATGCGATTGCCCCCTCGAGCGTGCGCGCTTCGGCGCGCAGCAGCGCCTGATAGACGAAAGGCGGCAGGCGCGCGTCGCGGCGCTCGGCGAGCGTCGCGTCGGCGAAGCCCACATAGTCGTGACGCGTAAGCGCCTGGTAAAGCGCATGGCGGGGGTAGCGCGTTTGCACGAGCACCTCGCCGGGCAAGCCCGCACGTCCGGCACGCCCGCTGACCTGCATCAACTGCGCAAAGAGCCGCTCGCCCGCTCGAAAGTCGTGCGAAAAAAGCGCCGCATCGGCATTGAGCACACCCACGAGCGAGACGCGCCTGAAGTCGTGTCCCTTCGCGATCATCTGCGTGCCGACGAGGATGTCCACCTCGCCCGCGTGAACGTCGGAAAAAAGTGCCTGCGCGCTGCCCTTGCGACGCGTGCTGTCCGCGTCGATGCGCAACACGCGCGCGCCCGGCACGAGCGCCGCGAGCGTCTCCTCGACGCGTTGCGTGCCGCGCCCGAGCGGCGCGAGATCGACGTTGCCGCAGTCGGGGCATGCGCGCGGAATCCGCGTTTCCCAGCCGCAGTGATGACAGCGCATGGCGCTTTCGGGCTTATGCAGCACGACGTAGGCGCTGCAGCGCGGGCAGCCGGCCACCCAGCCGCAGGCGTCGCACGCGAGCACGGGCGCGTAGCCGCGCCGATTGAGAAAGACGAGGCTTTGCTCGCCGCGCTCGACTCGCGCCTTCAATGCGCCGACGAGCGGCCCTGAGAGCCCGTCGACGCTTGCTCTGCCGCGCCGGCGCTCGTCTTCGAGGTCGATCATCCGCACCGCCGGCAGCGCGGCGTCGGCCACGGCGCGGCGCGCGAGCGTGAGCCGACGATAGCGGCCTTGCCCTGCCTGCCACCAGCTTTCGAGCGAGGGCGTCGCGGAGCCCAGCACCACCGGAATCGAAAGTTGCTTCGCGCGCCAGACGGCAAGATCGCGGGCCGAGTAGCGTAGTCCTTCCTGCTGCTTGTAGGCCGGATCGTGCTCCTCGTCGACGACGACGAGCGCAAGCCGCGGCAGCGAAGCCAGCACCGCCAGGCGCGTGCCGAGCACGATGCGCGCGTGGCCCCGATGCGCCGCGAGCCAGCTGCGCGCTCGCTCGCCGTCGGCCATGCCGCTGTGCAGGGTCACGACCGACGCGCGTCCGTGCAGTGCCGCGAAACGCGCGCGAAACGCGGCTTCGAACTGCGGCGTCAGATTGATCTCGGGGACGAGGACGAGCGCCTGGGCGTCGGGCCGTTCGGTGAAGAGCGCGTCGAGCGCGTGCAAATAGACCTCGGTCTTGCCGCTTCCCGTCACACCGTGCAGCAGAAACGGCGCGAAACCGCGCGCGGCCCGGATCGTCTCGTAGGCCTGCGCCTGCTCGTCCGTCAGCAAGGGGCGCTCGGCCGGCAACGGAGAGGCCGATGGCCTATCGATCGTCTCGACCCATCCGCTTGACGCCCACTCGGTCAGCACCGACAGCGCCTTGGCATTGATCGCCCGCGCGTCGGCGGCATCGAGCGTCGCGCGCTCCGCAAGCGCCGCCGCGAGTCGCCGCAGCGCGCTCGCACGCGCCGGCAATGCGTCCGGCAGCGCGGTCCGTCCCTCGTCCGTCAGACGGAAAATCCGCGGCGTCTCTTCGAGCCGGCTCCAACGAGCCGGGTCGCGCAATGCCTGCGGCAGCGCCGGCAGTGCCACTTCTCCGGGTGAGCGTTGGTAGTATTCGGCGGCGAACGTGACGAGTTCGAGCCATTCGCGCGCGAGCGGAGCCACGGCATGGCAGACGGCGCGCACGTCACGCAGCCGATCGGCCGGCACTTCGCTCGTCGCGGCGACTTCCCAGATGAGGCCGACGACTTGCCGCTTGCCGAAAGGCACGCTCGCGAGCATTCCGGGCTCGGGCGACAGCGCGGGATCGCAGCGATAATCGAAAAGCGTCGGCAGCGGGTGATCGAGCGCGATGCGGACGAAAACCTCGCTCATGCGACGCGCGCTCGCGGAAAAAACCGGCGCGATGACGATCCGGACCCGAATATTGGCAAGTCCGACTTAAAGTAGTACTTGAGAATCGCCGCTAAGTTCACGATCTTGTTGAGAATTGCTCAGCGGGAGGCCGCCTCTGTGGATAACTTTGTTGAAAAGTGCCGCGCCAAAAGCCATCGAACGGCGTCGCGACGGCCTTCCGTGGGCAGACGCACATTTCTGTCGTCGCCCGCAAACCCTTGTCGAACAAGGCCAACAGCGTTCGGCTACATCGTTTAAATGTCAGAGTCAACCGCCCTCGACTCTACCGCGCCGCAACGAAAGGAATGTGCATAAGTCAAGTCTTGACAATTGCCGAAGCCCCGGTCGGCGGCGCGTTCGAGGCGGGTTAGTCCTTAGATCGCGAGCCCAGGTCATTGCATTGCAACACTAAGTTCATCTTTAAACGGATGTCGCCGGCGGTTGCCCTGCCCGAACGGCGCGACTCGCGCGGTGCACTTCGTCGACGAGCTCAGCGACATGATCGGGCGGCGTGAACTGCGAAATGCCGTGACCGAGATTGAAGACGTGTCCCGGGTGATTGCCGAAGCGCTCGACGAGCGCGCGTGCTTCGCGGCGAATCGCCGCCGGCGGCGCAAACAGGACAGTCGGATCGAGGTTGCCTTGCAGCGCTACGCGCGAGCCGACCCGCTCACGTGCACGGCCGAGGTCGGCGGTCCAGTCGAGCCCCACCGCGTCGACATCCGTGGCGGCAATCGCTTCGAGCCATTGGCCGCCGCCCTTCGTGAACGTGATGAGCGGAATCCGCGCGCCGTCGTGCTCGCGCTTGACGCCGCGCGCGACCGCTTCGATGTAGCGAAGCGAAAATTGCTGAAATACGCCGTCGGCCAGCGCCCCGCCCCAGGTATCGAAAATCATCGCGGCTTGGGCGCCCGCCTCGATTTGCGCATTGAGGTACGCACTGACCGCTCGCGCGTTGACCTCGAGGATGCGATGCATGAGATCGGGCCGCGCATAGAGCATGGTCTTGACCGTGCGAAAGTCGGCTGAGCCGCCGCCTTCGACCATATAGCACGCGAGTGTCCAGGGGCTGCCCGAAAAGCCGATCAGCGGCACGCGCTGCCTGCCCTGGCCATCGGTGAGCGCGCGTCGGATCTCGCGAACCGCGTCGACGACATAGCCGAGCGTCGCCTCGATATCGGGCACCTCGAGGCGCGCAACGTCGGCTTCGCTGCGTACGGGCCGGGCAAAGCGCGGGCCCTCGCCGGCCTCGAACGAAAGCCCAAGTCCCATCGCATCGGGAATCGTCAGAATGTCCGAGAACAGGATCGCGGCATCGAGCGGATAACGCGCGAGCGGCTGCAACGTCACCTCGGTCGCATAGTCCGGGTTCTTGGCGAGGCCGAGAAAGCTCCCGGCGCGCTCGCGGGTCGCGTTGTACTCGGGCAAGTAGCGGCCGGCCTGGCGCATGAGCCAGATCGGGGTGTAATCGGTCGGCTGGCGCAGCAGCGCACGCAGAAAAGTATCGTTGAGCAGAGTCGAGGCCACGGTTCGATGCAAGGGGCGGCAGAGCGTTGCGAGCGGTCATTCTACCGGACCTGACAGCGCCGCCCGCGCGTCACACCGTTTTTGCGGACCGGATCCTGTTACGATCGCGCGGAAATGCCGCAGCCTGTCGATTGAGGACAGGCGAACACAGGCCTTGTCTCGAACGGGAGCAACCTCGATGAAAAAGAACGTCCTCGCACGCCTTGCAGGCTCGGTGTGCTTCCTCGGTCTGACTTGCGCAAGCGGGGTTTTCGCTCAGCCGCAACCGGCTTCGGTTCCGAGCCACGTCGCGCCGGGCCGCAACGACGCCGCAGCCGCTTCCCGCTCCGAAGGCCCCGTGCAAGCAATGCCCGTGGCGCCGGGCCCAGTTGAGGGACGACTCGATGCGATCATCGGGCGCGGCACGTTGCGCGTATGCACGACGGGCGATTACAAACCGTTCTCGTTCCTCGCCGCCGACGGCACGTTCGAAGGCATCGACATCGACATGGCGGAGTCGCTCGCGAAATCGCTCGGCGTGAAAACTGAATACGTCAAGACGACGTGGCCGAAGCTGATGAGCGATTTCCTCGCGAAGTGCGACATCGCCGTCGGCGGCGTCTCCACGACGCTCGAGCGCCAGAAGCGCGTGTTCTTTTCGGAGCCTTACATGGTCGATGGAAAGGCGCCGATCGCCCGCTGTGCCGACGCGGACAAGTATCAGACGGTCGCGCAGATCGACGAGCCGGCGACGCGCGTCATCGTCAATCCGGGCGGCACCAACGAGCGCTTCGCGAGACAGTACCTTCCCCACGCAAGCCTCACCGTCTATCCCGACAACGTCACGATCTTCAAACAGATTCTGGCCGGCAAGGCCGATGTGATGGTGACCGACGCCTCGGAGACGCTGCTGCAGCAAAAGCTCAATCCAGGCCTTTGCGCGATCCATCCCGACAAACCGTTCCAGTATGGCGAGAAGGCCTACATGCTGCCGCGTGGCGATGTTGTCTATCAGCAGTACGTCGACCAGTGGTTGCACCTCGCCAGGGCAACAGGCGAATTTCAGACGATCTCCGACAAGTGGCTCAAATAGTTCAAGGCCGCTGCGCGCACCGCACGGTGACTTCCTGGCGCCGCGGCGACACGGTCGGTGAAGCGAACCCGTTTACATTTGGATTGCCGGAGAACACTGCCGAATCATCTCGTTGCGAGCCGTTCTCGCTATTATTTCGAGTAGCAGTTGCATAGAACGGGAATATTCGCATTAAATGATTTCCGGTTTATTCGATTGCTTACATGCAATCGATTTCAAACAACTGTCGAATCGGAAACATTGACATTCCAGCAGATAAGAAACGGCAAAAAATCCCGCGAAGCCTTGTCCGGCGTGGCGTTACATCCTGAAACACTTTGTTACCGCGTCGTCGGGCTAATTCGCCCACAATGCCCCTCAACGGTTTCAACACAGATGTCGTTCATCGCCGAATTCGCAACACAATGAAGAGCATCAAAAAATCGGCGAGCAAGAACGAATTCCTCTCTGGGAACATCTCTGTTGGAGCCGTTGCAGGTGCGGTTGTCGTTATTGATCGGCACCTGTCAGTTCCTTCATTGGTCTCCTCGCGCTAACCCCGTAGCGTGTGGTTTTTAGCGGGCCGCTGGCCCGCTTTTTTTTTGCCCGGCGTTTCCATGCTCGATGCGCACGTTGGCTTGACGGTCGCCGTCAGCATGTCTTCGGCATCGCGAGCTTGAGCTCTTCGATCATCCGCTCGCGCATCACGAATTTCTGGACTTTGCCCGTCACCGTCATCGGCATGTCGTCGACGAAGCGGATGTAGCGCGGCACCTTGTAGTGCGCAATCTGGCCGCGGCAGTATTCGCGCACTTCGCCCTCGGTCATTCGCTCGCCGGGGCGAACGACGATCCAAGCGCAGACCTCCTCGCCATACTTCGCGTCGGGCACGCCGAAGACTTGGACGCTTTGGATCTTCGGATGGCGGAACAGGAACTCCTCGATCTCGCGCGGATAAACGTTTTCGCCGCCCCGGATCAACATGTCCTTCAAGCGGCCGACGATGTTGCAGTAGCCTTCGGCGTCGATCGTCGCGAGATCGCCCGTTCGCATCCAGCCGTCGACGATCGATTCGCGCGTGCGCGACTCGTCGTCCCAGTAGCCCAACATGACGGAGTAGCCCTTCGTCCAGAGCTCGCCTGTCGCGCCGACCGGCACGGTCTGCCCCAGCTCGTCGACGACTTTCGCCTCGAGGTGCGGCTGGATACGGCCGACGGTCGATGTCCGTTTTTCGAGCGGGTCGGTCGTCGAACTCTGGAATGACACGGGGCTCGTCTCGGTCATGCCATAGGCGATCGTGATCTCCGACAAATGCATACGCGCGACGACGCGTTTCATCGTCTCGATCGGACATGGCGAGCCCGCCATGATGCCTGTGCGCAGCGCGCCGAGATCGAACTTGTCGAAGTCGGGATGATCGAGCTCCGCGATGAACATCGTCGGGACGCCGTGCAAGGCGGTGCAACGCTCTTCCGAAACCGCCGAAAGCGTCGCGGCCGCATCGAACGCCTCACCCGGGAAAACCATTTGCGCGCCGACCGATACGCACGCGAGAACCGCGAGCACCATGCCGAAGCAGTGATAGAGCGGGACCGGGATGCAAAGCGAATCGGCTTCCGTCAATCGCATGGCCATCGCGATGTAGCGTGCATTATTGACGACGTTGCGATGAGTGAGCGTCGCGCCCTTCGGATTGCCCGTCGTGCCGCTCGTGAACTGAATGTTGATGGGATCGCGAGCGTCGAGCGATGCGGCGATCTCCTCGAGCGGCACCGTCTCGAGCGCCATGCGCCCCATCTCGACGAGCTCGCTGAACGTCAGCATGCCCGGCGTTTCATGGTCGCACATGCGAATCACCGAGCGCAGATGCGGCAGGCGCGCCGCGTGCAGCTGCCCTGGCACGGCGTCCGCCAGCTCAGGAGCCAGCGCCTGCAACATTTCCAGGTACTTCGACGTTTTGAAATGCTCGGCCGCAATGATGGCCGTGCATGCCGATTTATTCAGCGCGTATTCGAGTTCGGCGAGCCGGTAGGCCGGATTGATGTTGACGAGGATCGCCCCGATGCGAGCGGTTGCGAACTGCGTCATGAGCCACTCGACACGATTGGGCGACCAGATGCCTACGCGATCTCCGCGGACGATCCCGAGCGACGCCAGGCCCGCCGCGAGCACATCGACTTCGTCGGCGAACTCGCGCCACGTCCAGCGAATGCCTTGCTCGCGGAACACGACAGCAGGCCGATCCGGAAAACGTCGGACGGTATCGAGGAGAAACTCGCCGATCGTCGCTTCGGAAAGCGGCGTATCGGTCGAGCCGCGCACGTAGGAAAGCCCGTCTCGGGGCGCGATGATTGCGCCACTATCGGAATTCGGTGTAGCCATCGGCGTCCCCTCTCTCCTTGTCGCGAATTCATGCCGCGGTTCTCGCAGCCCTCAAGACACGAACGTCCGGGAAGATTCTGCCATCGGCGCCGGGCCCCCGCATCGAGGGTAACCCGCAGCCGAGCCCACCAAAACAAAATGCCGTTCGGCGAGTTCGCCGAACGGCATCGTAGCCGACCTTGCGTCGGTTCGTCGGTCAGTGCTGCGTCGTCCGCATCTTGCGCAAGCGCTGAATGGCCGCGAGCTGCGCGACCGCATAGGCGAGTTCGGCTTGCGCCGTCGCATACTCGAGGTTCGAGCCCGAGTTTTGCAGCGCCTCTTCGGCACGCTTGCGCGCCTGGTCCGCCTTCGCCTCGTCGAGATCCTTACCGCGAATCGCCGTGTCGGCAAGCACCGTCACCGCGCCGGGCTGCACTTCGAGAATGCCGCCCGCCACGAATACGAACTCCTCGTCGCCGTTCTCGGCCTCGATGCGCACGGCACCGGGGCGAATCCGCGTGATGAGCGGCGTGTGCCCCGGCAGAATGCCGAGCTCACCCGCCTCGCCCGGGAGGGCGACGAACTTCGCCTGGCCCGAAAAGATCTGCTCTTCGGCGCTGACGACGTCTACTTTGATCGTTGCCATATCGACTCCATGTCGGCCTGAGCAAGCGCTTCCGCGCCTCACTCAGATCCCCATTACACCCGACCCTTACTGGATCTTCTTGGCCTTTTCGAAGGCTTCGTCGATCGTGCCGACCATGTAGAACGCCTGCTCGGGCAGATGATCGCACTCGCCGTCGACGATCATCTTGAAGCCGCGGATCGTCTCCTTGAGCGGCACGTACTTGCCCGGCGCGCCCGTGAACACTTCGGCGACGTGGAACGGCTGCGACAGGAAACGCTGGATCTTCCGCGCACGCGCGACCGACAGCTTGTCCTCGGGCGAAAGCTCGTCCATGCCAAGAATCGCGATGATGTCGCGCAGCTCCTTATAGCGCTGCAGCGTTTGCTGCACGCGGCGCGTCGTCGTGTAGTGCTCTTCGCCGATCACGTTCGGGTCGATCTGGCGCGAGGTCGAATCGAGCGGATCGACGGCCGGATAAATACCGAGCGAGGCTATGTCGCGCGAAAGCACGACGGTCGCGTCGAGGTGGCCGAACGTCGTGGCCGGCGACGGGTCCGTCAAGTCGTCCGCGGGCACGTAGACGGCTTGCACCGACGTGATCGAGCCCGTCTTCGTCGACGTGATGCGTTCCTGCAGCTTGCCCATTTCCTCGGCGAGCGTCGGCTGATAGCCCACCGCCGACGGCATCCGGCCCAGCAGTGCCGACACTTCGGTACCGGCCAGCGTGAAACGGTAGATGTTGTCGACGAAGAACAGCACGTCGCGACCTTCGTCACGGAAGTGCTCGGCCATCGTCAGACCCGTCAGCGCCACGCGCAGACGGTTGCCCGGCGGCTCGTTCATCTGGCCGTAGACGAGGGCCACTTTGTCGAGCACGTTCGAGTCCTTCATTTCGTGGTAGAAGTCGTTCCCTTCACGGGTACGCTCGCCCACGCCCGCGAACACGGAGTAGCCGCCGTGCTCCTTCGCGATGTTGTTGATGAGCTCCATCATGTTGACGGTCTTGCCGACGCCGGCGCCGCCGAAGAGACCCACCTTGCCGCCCTTCGCGAACGGGCAGATCAAGTCGATCACCTTGATGCCCGTCTCGAGCAGCTCCGTCGACGGCGAAAGCTCGTCGAACTGCGGCGCCTTCTGGTGGATCGAGCGAATGTTCTCGCTCTCGATCACACCCGCTTCGTCGATCGGACGGCCCAGCACGTCCATGATGCGGCCGAGCGTCGGCTTGCCGACCGGCACGCTGATCGGCTTGCCCGTATTCTTGACGGTCACGCCGCGGCGCAGGCCTTCGGCCGCGCCGAGACAAATTGTGCGCACGACGCCGTCGCCGAGCTGCTGTTGCACCTCGAGCGTCAAATCCGTCCCCTCGAGAACGAGGGCGTCGTAGACCTTCGGCATCTGCTCGCGCGGGAACTCCACGTCGATCACGGCGCCGATGCACTGTACGATCTTGCCTTCCACCAAAGCAGTTGTACTCATCGCTTTTCCTTTAGATACTCAATTCTTCACTCGCGCAAAGGCGCTGTCTCGAGCTGCCGTCGTCCGTGACGACGGCTCATCGCGAGCGCCGCGTCACACTGCGGCGGCGCCGCCGACGATCTCCGACAATTCCTTCGTGATCGCGGCCTGGCGGCTCTTGTTGTACGACAGCTGCAGCTCGCTGATCACGGTCTTCGCGTTGTCCGACGCGGCCTTCATCGCCACCATGCGCGCCGACTGCTCGGATGCCATGTTTTCCGCGACGGCCTGGTAGACGAGCGCCTCGACATAGCGAACGAGCAGCTCGTCGACGACGGTCTGCGCATCGGGCTCGTAGATGTAGTCCCAGGTCGAGCGCGGCGTCGACGTGTCGCCTTCGAAATGCTCGGCCGACAACGGCAGCAGCTGCTCGAGCACGGGCTCCTGCTTCATCGTATTGATGAAGCGCGTGTAAGCGAGGTACACGGCCGAGAGCTTGCCTTCCGAGTACAAGTCGAGCTGCACCTTCACGGCGCCGATCAGCTTTTCGAGGTGCGGCGTGTCTCCGAGCTGCACGACGTGCGATACGACCTTCGCCCCGAAGCGGTTCAGAAAGCCGAAGCCTTTGCCGCCGATGGCCGTGGCCTCGATCTTCTGGCCCTTCTGCTCGAGCTCCTTGAACTTTTGCACGGAGGCGCGCAGCACGTTCGTGTTGAGGCCACCGCACAGGCCCTTGTCCGTCGTGACGAGGATGAGACCGGCCGCCTTCGCGCCCTCGTTCGGCACCATGAACGGGTGACGATACTCGGGGTTCGCGCGGCTCATGTGCGCAGCGATGTCGCGGACCTTCTCGGCGTACGGGCGGGCGGCGCGCATGCGCTCCTGCGCGCGGCGCATCTTCGATGCGGCCACCATCTCCATCGCTTTCGTGATCTTGCGCGTGTTCTGCACGCTCTTGATCTTGCCGCGGATTTCCTTCATTCCAGCCATTGCTTGCTCCCTGATCGAAGCCGCGCGCCGCGGCTAAAAGCCGGCGCACGGCTCGGGTCATTTGCCTCGCTGATCAATAAGCACCCGACTTCTTGAAGTCCTTCAGCGCGGCGTGGAGCGCGCCCTCGTCGTCCTTCGACAAGTCCTTCGCGTCTTCGATGCGCTTGATGAGCTCGGCATGGCTCGTCTTCAGGTACTCACGCAGACCCTTCTCGAACGCCAGCACATCCTTCACATCGAGGTCGTCGAGGTAGCCGTTGTTCGCGGCGAAGAGCGCGACGGCGAGTTCCCATACTTGCAGCGGCTGATATTGCGGCTGCTTGAGCAGCTCCGTCACGCGGCGGCCGCGCTCGAGCTGCTTGCGGGTGGCTTCGTCGAGATCGGACGCGAACTGGGCGAACGCGGCGAGCTCGCGATACTGCGCGAGGTCGGTACGGATACCGCCCGAAAGCTTCTTGATGACCTTGGTCTGGGCGGCACCGCCGACACGCGACACCGAGATACCCGCGTTGATCGCGGGACGGATGCCGGCGTTGAAGAGGTCCGTTTCCAGGAAGATCTGGCCGTCCGTGATCGAGATCACGTTCGTCGGCACGAACGCTGTCACGTCGCCCGCCTGCGTTTCGATGACGGGCAGTGCCGTCAGCGAGCCGCTCTTGCCCTTCACTTCGCCGTTCGTGAACTTCTCGACGTACTCTTCCGAGACGCGCGCCGCGCGCTCGAGCAGACGCGAGTGCAGATAGAAGACGTCGCCCGGATACGCTTCGCGGCCCGGCGGGCGGCGCAGCAGCAGCGAGATCTGGCGATACGCCCAGGCCTGCTTCGTCAAGTCGTCATAGATGATGAGCGCGTCTTGACCGCGATCGCGGAAGTACTCGCCCATCGTGCAGCCGGCGTACGGCGCGAGGTACTGCATCGCCGCCGATTCCGAAGCCGATGCGGCGACGACGATCGTGTAATCGAGCGCGCCCGTCTCTTCGAGCTTGCGCACGACGTTCATGATCGACGATGCCTTCTGGCCGATCGCGACATAGATACAGATGAGGTCCTTGCCCTTCTGATTGATGATCGCGTCGATCGCGACGGCCGTCTTGCCGGTCTGGCGGTCGCCGATGATGAGCTCGCGCTGGCCGCGGCCGATCGGCACCATCGAGTCGATCGATTTCAGGCCCGTCTGCACGGGCTGCGACACCGACTTACGCCAGATCACGCCCGGGGCGATCTTTTCGATCGCGTCGGTGAGCTTGGCGTTGATCGGGCCCTTGCCGTCGATCGGGTTGCCGAGCGCGTCGACGACGCGGCCGATCAACTCGGGACCGACGGGCACTTCGAGAATGCGGCCCGTCGTCTTGACGATGTCGCCTTCCGTGATGTGCTCGTATTCGCCCAGAATCACGGCGCCGACGGAATCGCGCTCGAGGTTCAGCGCGAGACCGAACGTGTTGCCCGGGAATTCGAGCATTTCGCCTTGCATCACGTCCGACAGACCGTGGATGCGCACGATGCCGTCGGTCACGGAGATCACGGTGCCTTGGTTGCGAACGTCGGCGCTCGCTTCAAGACCCTGGATCCGGCTCTTGATCAGCTCGCTGATCTCAGAGGGATTGAGTTGCATTATTCGCTCCTGATGTTCAATTCTGTTGCATGCCGGGCGCGTCTATCCGCGTCGCCTGTTCCGCCTGTGTTCGTCTGTCGCGGCAGGGCCGCCGCCGCTTGTGCCGTTCGTCGCCGCTCATGGGCGTCGAGCGCCGTCAAACGGTCAGCGCAACCTGCATGCGTGCAAGCCGCGCGCGCACCGAGCCGTCGAGCACTTCGTCGCCGACGGTCACGCGCACGCCCCCGATCAGCGACGCGTCGACCTCGACTGTGGGCTTCAGCTTACGCTCGAATTTGCGTTCCAGACTCGCGACGAGCTCGGCGAGCGGCTCGCCTTCGAGCGGGAATGCGCTGACGATCAGCGCGTCCGCCGCGCCTTCTCGTGCGTTTTTCAATTCTTCGAACTGCACTGCGATTTCGGGCAGCAGCGAGAGCCGATGGTTATCGACGAGCATCCGCACGAAATTCCTGACCTCGGGCGCATCCTTTTGCGACGACTTCACCGCGGCGAGCAACAGCTCGACGACTTGCTCGCGCGTCACCTTCGGGCTCGTGGCGACCGACAGCACTTCGGGCAGACGCGCAACCTGTGCCAGCTCCTGCAGGAGAGCGGACCAGGCGGCGACGTCGCCGCGCTCGGCGACATCGAAGAGCGCTTCCGCGTACGGGCGAGCGATGGTTGCAAGTTCGGCCATGATCAGAGCTCGGTCTTCAGTTGGTTGAGCAATTCGGCATGGGCCGCCTGATCGATCTCGCGCTTCAGGATTTGCTCGGCACCTTTGACGGCCAGCGCGGCGACTTCGGCGCGCAACGCTTCACGAGCCTTGACGACTTGCTGCTCGGCGTCGGCTTTCGCCTGCGCCACGATGCGGGCCGCCTCGGCCTGGGCGTTGGCCTTGATCTCGTCGGCCACGGCGAGCGCGCGCTTCTCGGCGTCGGCGATGCGCTGCTGACCTTCGTTGCGCGCGGAGGCAAGCTCCTGGTCGACGCGCTTGTGTGCGGCTTCGAGCTCCGTCTTGCCCTTTTCGGCCGCCGCGAGGCCGTCTGCGATCTTCTTCGCGCGCTCGTCGAGCGCGTTGACCAGCGGCGGCCACACGAACTTCATCGTGAACCACGCGAGGATCAGGAAGACGACCATTTGCGCAAACAGGGTTGCGTTCAGATTCACGGTGTTTCCTCAAATGTTGCTGATACGGAAAGTGAAACGGTAAGGCGCTCATCGATATTGCGATCGATCAGCGCCTCTCCTCCCGT
This sequence comes from Trinickia symbiotica, assembly GCF_003028655.1. GTDB lineage: Bacteria > Pseudomonadota > Gammaproteobacteria > Burkholderiales > Burkholderiaceae > Trinickia > Trinickia symbiotica_A. The sequence continues at coordinate 446,297 of NZ_PYUC01000003.1, read as the reverse complement.
TTCGCCCCTGCGCCGCGTTCACCATCGACGCGGCGCAAACTCCCCCGGAAACGTCAGCCCGCGAGCTTCGAGAGCAGCGGGTTCGCGAACGCAAACAGCATTGCCACACCGACGCCGATCAGGAACGCCGCGTCGATCAGACCAGCGAGCAGGAACATCTTGGTCTGGAGCGGGTTCATCAGTTCCGGCTGACGGGCGCAGGCTTCGATGTACTTGCCGCCCATGAGGCCGATACCGATACAGGCGCCGATTGCACCCAGGCCGATGATGATGCCGATACCGATGGCGGTCAGACCTTGGATGTTGGCGATGAAAGCTTGCATGATCACTCCTTTGTAAAAGACTTTTTAGAACTGGATTTAGGGAAACGAAAAGAATCCGCTTTGCACGCCTTCGCTTAGTGCTTGTCGTGCGCCTGGCCGATATACACGAGCGTCAGCATCATGAAGATGAACGCTTGCAGCAAGACGATCAGGATGTGGAAGATCGCCCAGACGCTGCCCGCGATCACGTGTCCGACGAAGCCGAGCACGCTGGTGTCGGCGCCGAACGTCCAGAGGCTGCCGAGCAACGCAATGAGCAGGAAGAGCAGCTCGCCCGCGTACATGTTGCCGAAGAGCCGCAGCGCCAGCGAAACCGTCTTGGCGACGTATTCGATGATGTTCAGCGCGAGGTTCGGAATCCAGAGCAGCGGATGGCCGCCGAACGGTGCGGAGAGCAGCTCGTGGGCGAATCCGCCGGGACCCTTGATCTTGAAGTTGTAGTAGAGCATCAGCACGAATACGCCGAGCGCGATGCCGAAAGTGCCGTTGAGGTCCGCCGTCGGCACGATGCGATGATGCGAGATCACGCCCGACAAGCCGAGCCAGCCGATGATGCGCCCGGGCAGATCGACGGGAATGAAGTCGAGCGAGTTCATCAGCGCGACCCAAATGAAGACGGTCAGCGCGAGCGGCGCGATGAAGGTACGGTTGCCGTGGATGATCGACTTCGACTGGTCCTCGACCATCTCGACGAGCATCTCGACCGCGCATTGAAAGCGCCCCGGCACGCCCGGCGTCGCCTTGCGCGCCGCGAGCCGCAGCAAGACGATCGTGACGAGACCGCAGACGATCGACCAGAAAAGCGTGTCGAGATTCCAGACGTGGAAATCGATGATCGACGTCTGATGTCCGGTGGACAGGTTCTGCAAGTGGTGCGCAATGTACTCGGACGGATCCAAGTGCGTGCCTTCGTTCGCTGCCATATCGTTAATGCCACCCAAATTGTCGAAAATCTTTCGGGGCGGAGCGCCGGCACAGGCCGACCCCGCTGGAGAGGCCGGCCTCGCGCTCGCTCGGGAGCGGCGACGGCCGGCTTCAACCTGCCTTCAATCCTTCCAGTACCGCTTCAATGCCAGGCGAGCGCGATCCAGTACGTCTTCAGCGCGATGAGATAGGTGACGATGAGCGGAAGCCACCGCACGTCGTGGTACCACAAGCCGATCGCGACGAACATCGCAACCGTCACCCCCATCTTCAGCGCTTCGCCGATCATCCAAGTGAGGATCGATGCGGACGCGCCTGCCTTCTTGAGACGTGCCGCGAACAACGCGCTCGGCACCCAACAAACCGCCCCACCCAGGAACGCCGACAGCGCAGCAGCGCCCGGCGGCTCGTAAAACAGCCACCAACACAACGTCGCGACCAGGGACAAAACCATTTGCGCCATCACGACCTTGAACGGCGTGACGCGCGATGGACGGCTCACGGTCGGGCCGAACAACTTCTCGGCTTCGGCCCGCGTGAGCGGAACGGTATTTATGTCTTGCTGCTCGGCATCCCACGCATCGTCGAAAGTTCGAGCATGACCGACGTTCGCGGTGGTGGGCGCGGTGTCGGGCGAGCGTGTCTCCTGCCTCTTTTTCGGCTGTTGATCCGCCATCGCCGTCATCCTGCAAAGACCCTTTCCTACCCGCCGCTTACATCGCGCGCACGGACTCTTCCGTCACGCCGCCTTTCGTCGTGCTTACGGGGTGCCTAGCTGATAAATCCGGGGGATTGTAAGCGATAGTTGCAGGCGATTCAAGACTTTAGCCGCGACGAAAATGAGCCGGAAAGCGTCCTTTGGAAGGGGGCCGCGCAGCTGTCGATCGGCTTTCAACGCAGGGTCAGCAACCACGCGCCGAGCGCGCCGCCGACGACCCAGAACGGGATCGAGACGAGATGGAATCGAAGCCAGATCCCCCGCTCACGGGCGAGCCTCACGGCGATCAGATTCGCGAGCGATCCGATGGCAATGCCGAACCCGCCGACGCTCACACCGAACGCGAGCGCTCGCCAATCCTTCGTGAACTCCGCCAGCATGATCGCCGCGGGGACATTGCTGATGCCCTGTGACAGCACGGCCGCCGAGAGATAGGCGGAAAGCGGCTTGCCGAGCTCGAACGTCGCGATCGTCTCGCGTATCGGCGGCAGTGCCGCAACGCTGCGCAGCACGATGAACATCAGCACGAAAACGAGGAGCAGCACCCAGTCGATCTTCAGCACGGCATCGCGCCGCCAGACGAAAAAGCCGAGTGCGATGCCGGCAAGGCCGATGCCCGGATGGTGCGAATCGGCGAGCAGCACGAACGCGACGAAGAGCAGCGCCGCCGTTGCCGCATAGGCGCGATCGACGGGCTCGGTCGGCGCATCGCGCGAGAGGTCGAGCGGCCGGCCCGCGAAGGCGCACGCCGCAAGTCCGTACAGCATCGCCATCAAGACGGCGCAAAGCGGAGCGAGCGCAAGCACGAAGCGTCCGAACGACACGCCGCTCGTCTGCCAGAGAAACAGGTTCTGCGGGTTGCCGAGCGGTGTCAGGATCGAGCCCGCGTTGACGGAAAGCGCCGCGAAGATCGTGAGCCGCTTGATGGGCAATGGGGTCAGGCGGTTCAGCGACAGCACGAGCGGCACGACGACGAAGAGCGCGACATCATTCGTGACGAGCATCGACAACACGGCGGCGAGCCCGATCAACAAGAACGCGAGCGCGCGCTCCGAATGCACGCGATGCACGACGCGATGCGCGAGCCACATCAGGAAGCCCGACAGCTCGACCGCCTTCGTCAATATCAAGAGACCCGCGAGCGTCGTGACGGTCGGCCAGTCGACGAGGTGCGGCAATTCGCCCCATGCTCGCGGATGCCGCCATTGCAATGCGACGAGCGCGACGACGAGGGCCGACAGAATCGGCTCCTTCGCCACGAATGAAAAGCATTGCCGCAGGCGAAGCGGCCAGCTCGCGCGGGTGGGCCGCGCCTTCTCGGCTGCCGTCATGAGCGAGGGCGACGTGCGCCGCGGCTCACGCCGCGGGCCCGCCGCGCAAGCGCGCGAGGATCCCCTCGAGCGCGTCGAGATCGCCGAAATCGATCTGGAGCTGACCGCGCCCGCGGCGGCCGAGCTTGATCTTCACCGAAGCCGCGAGCAGATCGGAAAGCTCCTCTTCGAGGCGCCGCGTGTCGCGCCCGCCGTCATGATGGTTGACGCGCGCCTTCACGGCCGGCTCGGCCTTCGTCGTCGCGGCAACGAGGCGCTCGGTCTCGCGCACCGACATCCCCTTGTTCACGACCTGGTTCGCGAGCGTGATTTGCGAAGCGGCATCCACGGCGAGCAGCGCACGCGCATGCCCCATGTCGAGATCGCCGGCGAGCAGCATGGTCTGCACGGGCGCCGCGAGGTTGAGCAGGCGCAGCAGATTCGAGACGGCGCTGCGCGAGCGCCCGACCGATTCAGCGGCCTGCTCGTGCGTGAACTGGAACTCGTCGAGCAGCCGCTGGATGCCCTGCGCCTCTTCGAGCGGATTCAGGTCCTCGCGCTGGATGTTCTCGATCAGCGCCATCGCGGCGGCGGCCTGGTCGGGCACGTCTTTGACGAGCACCGGCACTTCCTCGAGGCCCGCCAGATGCGCCGCGCGAAAGCGCCGCTCGCCCGCGATGATTTCGTACTTCTCGGCCGATACCGGGCGAACGAGTATCGGCTGCATCAAGCCTTGCGCACGAATGCTCGCCGCGAGCTCCTGCAAGCTGCCTTCATCCATGCGCGTGCGCGGCTGATACTTGCCGGCCTGCAGCCTCGCGAGCGGCAGCACGTTCGGCGCCCCGTCGCTTTTCACGGCGGCCGTGATATCGGTGCTGCCACCGAGCAGCGCCTCGAGACCACGTCCCAATCCCTTCTTCTTCGCTACCGCATTCATACTATCCTCGCGCTTCCGCTTTTTCGTGTCGCGCGGCGCGTCAGAGCGCGCGCACGCGTTCAATCATCTCCGCGCCGAACTGAACATAGGCTTGCGCGCCGCGCGACGCTCTGTCGAACACGACGCCCGGCAAGCCGTAGCTCGGCGCCTCCGCAAGCCGCACATTGCGCGGAATCACCGCGTCGAACACCTTGTCGCCGAAGTGCTCCTTGAGCTGATCGGAAACCTGTTGCTGCAGCGTAATGCGAGGATCGAACATCACGCGCAAAAGGCCGATGATCTTCAGATCGCGATTGAGATTCGCATGCACCTGCTTGATGGTGTTGACGAGGTCCGAGAGCCCTTCGAGGGCGAAGTACTCGCACTGCATCGGGATGACGACGCCGTGCGCCGCGCAGAGTCCGTTCAGCGTCAAAAGAGAAAGCGCGGGCGGGCAGTCGATCAGAATGAAATCGTAGTCGCTCGCGACGTGCGCGAGCGCTTCCTTCAATTGTCGCTCGCGGTTTTCCACGTCGACGAGCTCGATCTCGGCACCCGCGAGTTCACGGTTCGCCGGCAGAACGTCGTAACCGACCGCGTCCGGCTTCTTGCGCGCATCGGCGACCGACACGCCGTCGACGAGCACTTCGTAGACGGTGTTTTCGCACTCAGCCTTATTGATGCCGCTACCCATCGTCGCATTGCCCTGCGGATCGAGATCGATCAGCAGAACGCGCTGCTCCTGCGATACGAGACTCGCGGCGAGGTTGACCGCCGTCGTCGTCTTGCCCACACCGCCCTTCTGATTCGCGACGCAGAAGATTTTTGCCATCGTTTTCCTGGATCCTCGGAGCTACTTCCGTTCTTCACCGCGCTTTTCTGCCGTGAGCCCTTGCCGCATGCCGCTAGCGCGAGCCGATCGGCTCGCCCTGTTCGATCATCACCTCGACCAGATGCCGCTCCGCGTCGAGCGACGGCACCGCCAATCGGACGACCTGCACCGCGCGCGCATCGGTCGGCAGGCGCGAAATCTCCGCATCGGGGCGCACGCCTTTCATCGCCCAGATCGATCCTCGCTCGCTGACCAAGTGCCGCGAAAGTGTAACGAAATCGGCGAGCTCTGCGAATGCGCGCGAAACAATCGCGTCGAATTTTCCCGACACTTCGATGCCGGGACGCAGCGTTTCGACGCGCCCTGTCACCACCGAAACGTTGGCCAGCTTCAATTCGGCTTTGGCCTGCGCCTGAAAAGCCGTCTTTTTCTGCACGATGTCGTTGAGCGTGATGGCCCGTTCGGGAAACGCGATCGCCAGCACGATCCCGGGCAGCCCCCCGCCCGATCCGACGTCGAGAATCGTCGCCCCCTCGCGCGCGGCGAGATGCGGCACGATCGAAAGCGAATCGAGAATGTGCTGGACGAGCATCTGGCGCGGGTCGCGAATCGCCGTCAGGTTGTAGACGGTGTTCCATTTCCCAAGCAACGCCACGTAATCGAGCAGCCGCTCCACCTGCTCGTCGCTCAAAGCGATGCCGAGCGCGACCGCCCCGCCGCGCAACAGATCATCGAGCGCATTTCGGTCGATCGCTTGCCGCGAATTCGGACGCGGCGCCGTCATTGCGCAACCGAAGCGGCGTCCGCGCCACGATCGTCGTTCGTAAGAGGCGCTGCCCGCCGGCCGAGGCCTTTCTTCAGATGAACCATCAGCAGCGAGATCGTCGCCGGCGTGATGCCCGAAATGCGCGACGCCTGCCCGATCGTTTCCGGACGGAACTGATTGAGCTTTTGCCGCGCCTCGAAAGACAGTCCACGCACCGCCATGTAGTCGATGCCCTCCGGCAGGCGCGTGTTCTCATTGGCCTCGTTGCGCTCGATCTCGTCGGCCTGACGCTCGATGTAGCCTTGGTACTTCACGCCGATCTCGATCTGCTCCTTGATCTGCGCCAGCAACACCGGATCGTCCGCGAGCGGCTCGGCCGGCCCGCACTCGCCGCCGCGCAGGCCACAGATTCCGTCATACGTCACGCCGGGGCGACGCAACAGATCCGCAAGACTGTATTCGTGATCGATCGGCTTGCCGAGCAACGCGGTCGCCTCGTCGACAGCGAGGGTCTTCGGGTTGACCCACGTCGCCCGCAGGCGCTCTGTTTCACGTGAAACAGCGTCGCGCTTGCGAGAAAACGCGTCCCAGCGGGCGTCGTCGACGACGCCAAGCTCGCGCCCGATCTCCGTCAACCGCATGTCGGCGTTGTCCTCGCGGAGGCTCAGACGGTATTCGGCGCGGCTCGTGAACATACGATACGGCTCGGAAACGCCGCGCGTCACGAGATCGTCGACGAGCACACCGAGGTAGGCTTGGTCGCGCCGCGGGGACCACGGCGCCTTGTCGAGCACGAAGCAACCCGCGTTGATGCCGGCGAGCAGCCCTTGCGCGGCGGCCTCCTCGTAGCCGGTCGTGCCGTTGATCTGCCCCGCAAAGAAGAGCCCTTTGATCGCCTTCGTCTCGAGCGACGCCTTCAGCGCACGGGGATCGAAGTAGTCGTACTCGATCGCATAGCCCGGACGCAGGATATGGGCATTCTCGAGTCCGCGCATCGAGTGCACGAGCGCGAGCTGGACGTCGAACGGGAGGCTCGTCGAAATCCCGTTCGGGTAGAACTCGTTCGTCGTCAGTCCTTCGGGCTCGAGGAAAATCTGGTGCGACGTCTTCGATGCGAACCGGTGAATCTTGTCCTCGATCGACGGGCAGTAGCGCGGCCCCACCCCTTCGATGACGCCCGTATACATCGGCGATCGGTCGAGCCCGCCGCGGATGATGTCGTGCGTCGCCTCGTTCGTATGCGTCACCCAGCACGGCAACTGGCGCGGATGCTGCTCCACGCGGCCAAGGAAGGAAAACACCGGGATCGGATCGAGGTCGCCCGGTTGCTCTTCGAGCTTCGAAAAATCGATCGAGCGACCGTCGATCCGCGGCGGCGTACCCGTCTTCAGCCGCCCCTGCGGCAGCTTCAGTTCCTTCAAGCGAGCCGACAGACTAACGGCGGCCGGATCGCCGGCGCGGCCCCCCGTGTAGTTGTTGAGGCCGACGTGAATCTTTCCGTCGAGGAACGTGCCGGCAGTCAGCACGACGGCGCGCGAGCGAAAACGGATGCCAACCTGCGTCACGGCACCGACGACACGATCGCCTTCGACCATCAAATCCTCGACGGCCTGCTGGAACAGCCAAAGATTCGGCTGGTTTTCGAGCCGATGACGAATCGCCTTCTTATAGAGCACGCGATCCGCCTGTGCTCGCGTGGCGCGAACCGCTGGGCCTTTCGACGAATTGAGAATACGGAACTGGATGCCGGCCTCGTCCGTTGCGGCTGCCATCGCGCCGCCGAGCGCATCGACTTCCTTGACCAGATGGCCTTTGCCGATGCCGCCGATCGACGGGTTGCAGCTCATTTGTCCGAGCGTTTCGATGTTGTGCGTTAACAGCAGCGTCTTCGCGCCCATGCGCGCGGAGGCCAAAGCGGCCTCCGTGCCGGCGTGGCCACCGCCGACGACGATGACGTCAAATTCTGTGGGATAAAGCATTGCGGATCCCGCGACGAGAACACGCGCGGGCCTGTCGAGAAAGGATATGCGCGAAATTATAGCGGGTTCGTCGGAGGAGCCGTGTTCTACGTTAAACAACTAACGGGAGGTTTCACGTGAAACATCGGCTTTCCACTGGCAAAGCGGGTCGCTCCGCGACACAGGCATGGGTGCGCGTGCCGCGCGAGCGACCGACCTCACGCCGTCTTCTTTGCAAGCCCGAGATATGTCTCGACTACCCGAGGGTTATGCGCGAGCGCGTCGGCGTTGCCCGACAGCGCCACTTCCCCCGTTTCCAGCACGTAGCCGTAGTCGGAAATTTGCAACGCGGCGCGCGCATTCTGTTCGATAAGGAGTATCGCCACGCCGGTCCGCCGCAACGCGCTGATGATATGGAAAATCTCTTTGACGATGAGCGGTGCCAACCCGAGGCTCGGTTCGTCCAGCATCAGGAGGTCGGGCTTGCCCATCAGCGCGCGCCCGAGCGCGAGCATCTGCCGCTCCCCGCCCGACAACGTCGCGGCGGCCTGCTTCCGGCGCTCGGCGAGGCGCGGGAACAGCTGCAGGACAGTATCGAGCTGATCGAGGAAATTGCGGTCGCCCGCGCGCTTGCGGCAATAGGCGCCCAGCACCAAGTTGTCCTCGACCGTCATCGACGCGAACAATTCACGCTTTTCTGGTACCAGGCACATCCCACGCGCCACGCGCTTTTCGATGGGCAGTGCGGCGATGTCCTCGCCGCTGTACCGGATATGCCCGACCGCAAGCCCCGCCGGCGGCAGCGCGCCCATGACCGCATTGAGCAGCGTGGACTTGCCCGCGCCGTTCGGCCCGATCACGCTGACGATTTGCCCACGGCAGACTTCGAGCGAGACGCCGTGCAGCGCCTCGACCTTCCCATAGCGCACGCAGAGTTCCGATGCGGCGAGAATCGGCGTTGTCGCGGTTTCGTGCATGGCTACTCCACTCCGCCGAGATAGGCTTCGAGCACGGCCGGGTCATTCTGAACCTCCCGCGGCAAACCGTGCGCGATGCGCGTGCCGAACTCCATGACCACGACCCTATCGGCCAGGTTCATGACGAAATCCATGTCGTGCTCGACGAGCAAAATGCTCATTCCCTCGGCCTTGAGCCTGCGCAGCAACTCGCCAAGCCGCTCCTTCTCCTGGTACCGAAGTCCCGCCGCGGGCTCGTCGAGCAGCAGCAACACCGGGTCGCAGCAAAGCGCACGGGCGATCTCGAGGATTCGCTGCTGCCCGAGCGCGAGGCTGCCCGCTTCGTCGTACACATGCTGCTCGAGCCCGACGCGCCGAAGCTGGCTGGCGGCTTCGGCCAGCAGGCGATCCTCCTCGGCCGCGTTCAGCCGAGCGATACTGCGCGAAATGCCGGTCGATCCCCGCAGGTGCGCGCCGAGCGCAACGTTCTCGAGCACCGTCATGCCGGGCACCAGCTTGACATGCTGAAACGTCCGGGCGATCCCGCGCCGCACGATTTCACGTGAACGAAGCGTGTCGATGCGCTCGCCGGCGAAGCGGATCGTGCCGCTCGTCGCGCGCAGGACGCCCGTCACGAGATTGAACGTCGTCGACTTGCCCGCGCCGTTGGGTCCGATCAGCGCAACGATTTCGCCCTCCCCGACTTCGAAGCTGACGTCGTTGACGGCGACGAGCCCTCCGAACGTTTTGCGGACCTTGTCGACAACGAGCAAGGGCCCGCCCGTCGCCGGTTTTGTGCGCTGCGGCAAAGCCTCGGCGGATGCCGGAGCGCGAGCCGACGGGTCGCGCGGAAACCAACGCGCGACGAACGGCCAAACGCCCTGCCTCGCATATTGCAGAAGCACAACCATGAGCACGCCGAACACGATGATCTCGAAATTGCCGCTCTGGCCCAGCAGCGTCGGCAACACGCTCTGCAGGTAATCCTGCAGGACGGTGAGAATCGCCGCGCCGAGAATCGCACCCCAAACATGGGCGACGCCACCCACGACGGCCATGAATAGATATTCGATTCCGTGATTTAGGCCGAACGGCGTCGGATTGACGGCTCGCTGCAGGTGCGCGTAGAGGAAACCGGAAATGGCGGCGAGCACGGCCGAATAGACGAAGATGACGATGCGCATCCATACCGTATCGACGCCCATCGCCTCGGCCATGACGCTGGCGCCGCGCAGCGCGCGAATGGCTCGACCGGGCCGGCTGTCGAGCAGGTTCTGCACGGAGACGACCGACACGAGCGCGACGGCCCAGATCAGGTAGTAGATGCCGCGGCCCGACGCAAGCGAGAGGCCGAAGAGGGACAGTGCCGGGATGCCGTTGATGCCGTCGTACTTGCCGAGCCAGTCTACGTTGCCAAAGATGTAATAGAGCGACAGGCCCCAGGCGATGGTGCCGAGCGGTAGAAAATGCCCGGAAAGGCGCATCGTCACGCCGCCGATGACGAGGGCGATCGCAGCCGTCAGCAGGATGCCGGCGATGAGCGCGAGCCACGGCGAGAGGGCAAAATTCGTCGTCAGGAAGGCCGTGGCATAGGCGCCGATACCCACGAACGCCGCCTGCCCGAAACTCGTCATGCCGCCGATGCCCGTCAGCAGCACGAGACCGATCGCGACGATCGAGTAGAGCCCGATGTAGTTCAAAAGCGTGATCCAGTACTCCGGGACGCGCACGGGCGCCGGCAGGACGGGCAGCAGAAAAATGACGACGAGAAAAGGCCAGAACGGCTTCTTGAGCGATGGGAGACGGTTCGCGCTCAAACGCTTCACTCCTCCTCCTCTTCTTCCACGCGAGGCCGCGCAAGGCTGAGCCACAGCAGCACCGGAATGATCAGCGTGAAGACGATGATCTCCTTGTAGGCGCTCGCCCAGAACGACGAATATGATTCGAGCAGACCGACGAGCAGCGACCCCGCTGCAGCCAGCGGATAGCTCACGAGCCCTCCGATGATCGCGCCGACGAAGCCTTTCAGGCCGATGAGAAAGCCGGAGTCGTAGTAGATCGTCGTCAGAGGCGCGACGAGCACGCCCGAGAGTGCGCCGAGCCCGGCCGCGAGCGTGAAGGCGAGCCGGCCGGCCTGCGTCGTCCCGATGCCGACGAGCCGCGCGCCGAGGCGGTTGATCGACGTCGCACGCAGTGCCTTGCCCGAAATCGACCGGTCGAAATAGACGTACAGCGCGACGATGAGCACCAGCGCGGTCACGACGACCCACAGGCTTTGCGCAGCCACCGAGAGGTTGCCCACGCTGAGCGACGCATCGGAAAACGGCGTCGTACGCGAGCCTTCGGCACCGAACATGAGCAGCCCGAGACCGACCATCGCGAAATGAACGGCCACCGCGACGATCAAGAGCAACAGCGTCGTCGCCTCGGCGATAGGCTCGTAAGCCAGCCGATAAATCAATGGCCCCATCGGCACGATGATGACAAGTGTCAACGCGACCTGGACGATCATCGGCAGCGCGAGCGCGGCCAGATGCGCCGTCAACGCGTAGACCGCGAGCGGAAAGAGCAGATAGCGGCCGGCGCTGAGTGCAAGCGTTCGCGGCCAATGCCGACGCCGCTCGGGCCGCCGCACCATGCCGATCGTCTCGACGACGAAGCAGGCCACCCCGAGCGCGATCAAGAGCAGTGCCGTCGGCGGCGCCTTGTTCGCTTGCAGCATCGCGAGCGTCAGCGCGCCATAGGAGACGAACTCGCCTTGCGGAATGAAGATGACGCGCGTGACCGAGAAGACGAGCACGAGCGCCAGCGCGAGCAGCGCGTAGATGGCGCCCGTCGTGATGCCGTCTTGCGCGAGAATGGCCGCGATCGATAAATCCATGCTTACTCGCCGATGACCTTCCATTTGCCGTCGACGATCTGCACATAGACGCGTGCGCGTTTGTCGAGGCCGTTATGATCGGTGGGCGTGATCGTCATGATCCCGTGCGAGACCGGCAGATCCTTGAGATTTTCGAGCGCGCCGCGCAGCGCCGTGCGGAACGCTTCGGTGCCCGGCTGCGCCGTCTGCAATGCGACAGGAATCGCCTTTTGCAGCATCTGGCCCGCGTCCCAGGCATGGCCGCCGAACGTGACGACCGAGCCCTTGCCATACTTCGCTTCGTAGGCCGTCTCGTACGCGAGCGCGGACTTCTTGACGGGATTCGAGTCGGGGAGTTGATCGGCGACGAGAATCGGACCGGCGGGCAGAATCTCGCCGTCGCAATCCTTGCCGCAGACGCGCAGGAAGTCGTTGTTCGCGACGCCGTGCGTCTGATACACCTTGCCCTTGTAGCCGCGCTCTTTCAGCTCTTTCGCCGGCAATGCGGCCGGTGTGCCCGACGCCGCGATCAGCACCGCGTCGGGGCGCGCGGCGACGAGCTTCAGCACCTGTCCCGTCGTCGACGTATCGGTGCGGTTGTACTTCTCGTCGTCGACGACCTTCAGTCCATGCGCACTCGCGGCATGCTTGAACTCCGCGAGCCAGCTCTGGCCGTAGCCGTCGGCAAAGCCGATGAAGCCGACCGTCTTCACACCCGCTTTCGCCATGTGCTCGGCGATCGCATCAGCCATCAGACTGTCGTTTTGCGGCGTCTTGAAAACCCACTTGCGCTTGTCGTCCATCGGCTCGACGATTTTCGCCGACGCGGCAAGCGAGATCATCGGCGTCTTGGCTGGCGCAACGACATCGATCATCGCGAGCGAGTTCGGCGTGACAGTCGAGCCGATAATCGCATCGACATGGTCTTCGTCGACGAGCTTGTGCGTATCCTGGACGGCCTTCGTCGTATCGGTCGCATCGTCGAGCACGATGTAATCGACGCGCTTGCCGCCGATCTCTTTCGGCAACAGTTCGATCGTGTTCTTTTCAGGGATGCCGAGCGAAGCGGCGGGCCCTGTCGTCGAGAGCACCACACCGATCTTCACTTGAGCGAACGCTGCGCCGGCGCCGCAGATCAAAGCGAGCGCGAGGCCGCCGCGTACCCATCGTTTTACCGTCATTCTCGATTCTCCAGATGCTTTTTGCAGAGCGTTCAAACGCGGCCGGCCGGCATGCCGGCCGATTTATTTCGGATTCCGAACGAAAGATCGTATCGTGATGCGACCTTGCTTGCAGCAATGGTCGGATAAAAAATCGCTGGAAAAGGCGAAGCATGGGCCGCTTCATCGGGCCAACGAACAAGCCGAATGCGCGTAAGCGTGCAGCCGTGCGAAGCATCGCTGGGATGGAACGGCGCACGAGCGCTGGGCAGCCTGCGCTCGCGAATGGGGAATACGAGGGAGCGATAGGCGGATGCACGAATCGAAGGCATAAAAGAAAAGCGCTGTTGGATTCCGTCCAACAGCGCTTTCTCGCGGGCACTTCGTGCCTCGATTGTCTCCTCGTTCTCCACCTGCAAATTCGGTGCATCAGAACTGGAACGAAGATTAAACGCCCCCGTCTGATGCGACAACCTAGCACTTTCCCTAGTGGTGCAAGCCCGCACGGAATTAGCGCATCAGGCCCGCAACGTCCGCACGCGTGCGACGACTTCGCCCACGATGCCGCGCCTGAACGCGAGCACGCAAGCGATGAAGATGAAGCCGATGACGATCGTCGTCGATTCGCCGAGCGTGCCGAACCACGTGATGCCCGTGATCGATGCGATGAACGAGCCGATGTCGCCGAGCCGGTCCTCGAGCGTCACGATGAGCGCGGCCCCGAGCAACGGTCCGAACAGCGTGCCCATGCCTCCCACGAGCGTCATCAGGATGACGAGACCCGACATCGTCCAATGCGCGTCGCTGAGCGTTTCGAAGCCGAGCACGAGTACTTTCATCGCACCCGCGAGACCGGCGAGCCCCGCGGAAAGCACGAACGCGAGCAGCTTGAAACGATCGGTGTCGTAACCGAGCGAAGTGGCGCGCGGCTCGTTTTCGCGGATCGCCGTCATGAGCTCGCCGAACGGCGAATGGACGATGCGCACGATGAGCAGGAACGCGAGCGCGATCACGACGAGCACGACGTAGTAGAGCGCGAGGTCCGACGAGAGGTCGACTAGGCCGAAGAGCGTCCCGCGCGGCACGCCTTGCAGGCCATCCTCGCCATGCGTGAACGGCACTTGCAGATAGATGAAGTAGATCATCTGCGCGAACGCGAGCGTCACCATCGCGAAGTAGATGCCCTGTCGCCTGATCGCGAGGAGGCCGACGACAAGACCGAGCAGCGTCGCGCTCGCCGTGCCGGCCAGCACGCCGAGAATAGGCGCAAGCCCGAGCGACTGCATCGTGAAGCCCGTGACGTAGCCGGCCGTCGCGAGAAACATCGCGTGACCGAACGAGAGCAATCCCGTGTACCCGATGAGCAGATTGAAGGCCGCCGCGAACAGCGCGAAGCAGAGCACCTTCATGACGAAGATCGGATAGACGCCGGCCCACGGCGCGACGAGAAGGCCCAAGAACAAGAGGCCGTAGAGCGCTTTTCTCTGCATCACCGTTCCTTGCCGAAAAGACCCGCCGGCCGCACGAGCAGCACGATCGCCATGATGACGAAGACGACGGTGGCCGACGCCTGCGGATAAAAGACGCGTGTGAAGCCTTCGACGACCCCGAGCATGAGGCCCGTGACGATCGAGCCCATGATCGATCCCATCCCGCCGATCACGACGACGGCGAAGACGGTGATGATCATCGACTGGCCCATCAGCGGCGAAACCTGGATCACCGGGGCGGCGAGCACGCCCGCGAACGCGGCGAGCGCAACGCCGAAACCGTACGTGAGCGTGATCATGACGGGCACGTTGACGCCGAATGCCTCGACGAGCTTCGGATTTTCGGTGCCCGCGCGAAGATACGAGCCGATGCGTGTCTTTTCGATCACGAACCACGTCGCGAAGCAGACCACGAGCGAGGCGACGACGACCCACGCGCGATAGTTCGGCAAGTACATGAAGCCGAGATTCGTTGCGCCCGCAAGCAAATCGGGCACATCGTAAGGCTGGCCCGACGATCCGTAGACCGAGCGGAAGACGCCTTCGATCACGAGCGTCAGGCCGAACGTCAGCAAAAGCCCGTAGAGATGATCGAGCCGGTAGAGCCAGCGCAGCATCGAGCGTTCGATCACCATGCCGAACGCGCCGATGACGAGCGGCGCGAGCACGATCATCGCCCAGTACGGCAGACCCAGATAGTTGAACCCCATCCACGCGAGCATCGCCCCGAGCATGAACAAGGCGCCATGGGCGAAGTTGATCACGTTGAGCATGCCGAAGATCACCGCCAGCCCGAGGCTCAGGATCGCGTAGAACGATCCGTTGACGAGCCCGAGCAGGAGCTGGCTCAACAACGCCTGCAACGGAATGCCGAAGATATCCATTGAACCTGCCTGCCGTCAAAGTCAAACCATGTAGCGTGGATCGGAGTAGGCGCTGACGCCAAAGCGCGCCGACTCCGATCGCACGTCAAGCCTCAACCCCGAATCACTTCCAAAGGTCGCACTGAGTCTCGGCCTTCGTCCCGAACGCCTGGTCGCCTGGGATCGTTGCTTTCAGCGTGTAGTAATCCCACGGCTTCTTCGACTCGGCCGGCGTCTTCACTTGATAGAGGTACATGTCGTGGAGCATGACACCGTCGGGACGAATCTCGCCCTTCGCATAGAAGTCGTCGATCTTCGTCTTCCTGACCTGCTCCATCACCTTGTCGGGATCGGTCGTGCCGGCCGCCTTCACGGCGTTCAGGTAGTTCATCGTTGCCGAGTAGTCGGCGGCCTGCAGGCTCGACGGCATCTTGCCCGTCTTCTTCATGTACTTCTCCGCCCACGCACGCGCCTTTTCGTTCTGATCCCAATACCAGCTATCCGTCAGCAGGAGACCCTGCGCCGTCGGCAGGCCGACGCTGTGCACATCGTCGATGAACATCAGCAGCGCGGCGATCTTCATCGTCTTCGTGATGCCGAATTCCTTCGCCGCCTTCAGCGAATTCACCGTATCGTTGCCCGCATTCGCGAGACCGAGCACCTGGGCCTTCGACGATTGCGCCTGCAACAGGAACGACGAGAAGTCCGACGCGGAGAGCGGATGGAACGCATGACCGAGCACCTTGCCGCCGTTCTTCTCGACGACCTCGGTCGTGTTCTTGTCGAGCGACTTGCCGAATGCGTAGTCGGCGGTCAGGAAGTACCAGGTCTTGAAGCCTTGTTTCACGATCGCGGAACCGGTGCCCCTCGCCAGCGCCGTGGTGTCATACGCGTAGTGAACGGTGTAAGGCGTGCACTGCTTGTTGGTGAGGGCGTCGGTACCCGCGCCGATCACATAGAACGGCCGCTTCTTTTCCTTGACGACATCGTTCATCGAAAGCCCCGTCGCCGAGTTCGTCCCGCCGATCAGCATGTCGAGGCCTTGCGTGTCGATCCACTTGCGCGCCGTCGTGGCGGCGATATCGGCCTTGTTCTGGTGATCGGCCGTCAGGAGCTTGATCGGCTTGCCGTTCACTTTCCCGCCGAAATCGTCGATGGCCATCTGAATGGCGGTCGCGCCGCCCTTGCCGTCGATGTCGGCATAGAGGCCCGACATGTCGGTGATGAAACCGATCGTGACTGCGTTCTCGTCGGCCGTGGCGTTTTGCACGGGCAAGGCAACGGCGCAAGCCGCGCTTGTCATCGCGAGGGTGCGTACCACGCGTGCGAGGAACTTCGTCTTCATTCGTATCTCCTTCTTTGCGTTATTGGTTCTAGCGTGCAACGTGAGACGTAAGATAGATGACATGCCAATCGCCGCGGGATGCCGCGAGGCAGCCTGTACGAGCAGCGCATGCGAAGCGCACGTTTCGTGCGGGTGCCCTCCGATGCCGCTCAAACGCCGAGCAGATCGTGCAGCACCGGCATCTTGCTTTCGAGCTCGCTCGCGACGAAGCGCTCGACGATGCGGCCGTGCTCCATCACGTAGAAACGATCCGCGAGCGGCGCGGCGAAGCGAAAGTTCTGCTCGACCATCACGATCGTGTAGCCGCGCGCCTTCAGCGTCAGGATCATGCGCGCGAGCGTCTGGACGATTACGGGCGCGAGGCCTTCGGAAATTTCGTCGAGCAAGAGCAGATTCGCGCCCGTGCGCAGGATCCGCGCGACGGCGAGCATCTGCTGCTCGCCGCCGGAAAGACGCGTGCCCTGGCTCGCGCGGCGTTCCTTGAGATTCGGGAACATCTCATAGATTTCGTCGATCGACATGGCGTCCTTCGCGCTGCCGACCATCGGTGGAAGAATCAGGTTCTCCTCGCACGAGAGGCTCGAAAAAATGCCGCGCTCCTCGGGGCAAAAGCCGACGCCGCAGTGCGCGATCCGGTGCGTGGGCAGCCCGATGGTCTCGCGCTCGCCGATCTTCACCGAGCCCGTGCGGCGACCCGTGAGCCCCATGATCGCGCGCAGCGTCGTCGTGCGCCCCGCCCCATTGCGCCCGAGCAGCGTCACGACCTCGCCGCGATTCACGGTCAGATCGACGCCGTGCAGAATGTGGGATTCGCCGTACCAGGCCTGCAACCCTGTGATCGTCAGCGCGGGCGTGCCCTGCCGCGCTTCCTCGATCACGCCGCCCGCCTCGATGTTTTCGCGTTGCGTGTCGTTCATCCGTGCGTCCCCGTCAACGCGGCGTCGGCGCTGCCCATGTAGGCCTGCATCACGAGCGGGTTCTTCGATACTTCGGCATAGCTGCCTTCGGCGAGCACCTCGCCGCGCTGCAAAACCGTGATCGTGTCGGAGATCCCCGCGATGACGTTCATGTTGTGCTCGACCATCAGAATCGTGCGACCCGCGGAGACCTTCTTGATCAGCGCTGTCACACGATCGACATCTTCGTGGCCCATCCCCTGCGTCGGCTCGTCGAGCAGCATCAGCTCGGGCTCCATGGCAAGCGTCGTCGCGATCTCGAGCGCGCGCTTGCGGCCGTACGAGAGCTCGACCGTCAGCGTATCGGCAAAATCGGTCAGGCCGACCTGTGCAAGCAATTCTCTCGCGCGTTCGTCGAGCTGCCGCAGCAAACGGTCGCTGCGCCAGAAGTGATAGGCGGTGCCGAGCGTGCGCTGCAGGCCGACGCGCACATTTTGCAAAACCGTCAAATGCGGAAAGACGGCTGAAATCTGAAACGAGCGAATAATACCGCGCCGCGCAATTTGCGCCGGTTTTTCACGCGTGATGTCGATATGGTTGAAAACAATTTGCCCGGCCGTGGGCTCGAGAAACTTCGTAAGCAAATTGAAGCACGTCGTCTTGCCGGCGCCGTTGGGGCCGATCAATGCATGGATCGAACCGCGGCGCACGCGTAGATTCACCCCGTTGACGGCGGTGAATCCCTTGAACTCCTTCGTAAGGCCGCGCGTTTCGAGAATCGTATCGCCCAGAATCATGTCCCCTTCCATGCGAAGTGACGAAGCATGCCATTGTTGGTGCGCGCCCGGTCGGCGTCGCCATTCGTTGCGAGGCTTCGATCGGGTCGCCCCTTTCTTTGGCATGGTGCGTCATTTCGGGAAGGTCGGCCCCGCACCATGCGGCACCGCGAATTGTCTCGCCATTGATGCAGCGCAATCATTGGGATTTGCACTTAGGCTAATTTGCGTAATCGGCGCGGAAATTGCAGCGTGGAGGCGCCGCCTCAACCGACCGCCCAACCCACCGTCCAACCGTTCGGCGCCGCGCGGCGGGCGCGGCTTTCGTCAGGCTCGTCAGGCTCGTCAGGCGGCCGGCGCAGGCGCCGACGCGGATGCTGTCTCCGGCGCGCACGCGCCGACGGCGCGTCCCGCCCGGGCATGACGGTCGGCACGGATCATCTCGCTTGCACGCTCGGCGATCATCAGCGTCGGCGAGTTCGTATTGCCGGACGTGATCGTCGGCATCACGGATGCGTCGACCACACGCAACCCCTCCACGCCGATGACGGAGAGCCGAGCGTCGACCACGGCGCCCGGGTCACCGATCGTGCCCATTCGGCATGTGCCGACCGGATGAAAGATCGTCGTGCCGATCGCGCCGGCCGCTTTCACGAGCTCGTCTTCGGTCTGGAACTCGATGCCGGGCAGAATCTCCCGTGGCGCGTACGGTGCGAGCGCGGGCGATGCCACGATGCGACGAGTGAGACGCAAGGCGTTGGCCGCCACGTGCCGGTCATAATCGGTCGAAAGGTAATTCGGCGCGATGAGCGGCGGGGTATGCGGGTCAGGCGATTCGATATGAATGCTGCCGCGCGAAGTCGGCCTCAAGGGGCACGCCGACGCCGTAAATGCGTTGAAGCGATGCAGCGGTTCGCCGAAACGATCGAGCGAGAGCGGCTGTACGTGGTATTCGATGTCGGGACGTGTGATCGATGGGTCGTCGGTGGAGGACTTCGCAAATGCGCCCAGCTGCGATGGCGACATCGACATCGGGCCGCTCCGCGATAGCGCATATTGCGCGGCGATCCAAAATTTGCCCCACCAGTGCGCCGAAAGAGTGTTGAGCGTGCGGACGCCCTCGACACGATACGCCATGCGCAATTGCAGGTGGTCCTGCAGATTCTCGCCGACGCCGCGCAGATCCTGGACGACCTCGATGCCGACGCGTTGCAGCCGTTCGCCGTTGCCGATGCCTGAGAGCTCCAGCAGCTGCGGCGAGTTCACGGCACCGGCCGCGACGATCACCTCGCAGCGTGCACGCGCGATGAACCTGCGAGCATCGTTGTTGCCACGCCGATACTCGATCCCCGTGCAGCGTTTGTGTTCCATGGTGAGCCGGTGCACATGGGCGTTCGTGACTATGGTCAGATTCGGACGTGAGAGCGTGGGCCGCAAGAACGCTTTCGAGGCGTTCCAGCGCACGCCGCGTTTCTGATTGACTTCGAAGTAGCCGACGCCTTCATTGTTGCCGCGATTGAAGTCGTCAGTCGCCGGAATGCCCGCCTGCTGCGCCGCTTCGTGAAACGCCTCGAGTATCTTCCATTTGAGACGTTGTTTTTCGACGCGCCATGGACCGCCGGCACCGTGCCATTCGTTGGCCCCGCCATGATGATCTTCGCTGCGCTTGAAGACAGGCAGGACCGCGTCCCACGACCATGACGGATCGCCCGTCACGCGCGCCCACTCGTCGTAGTCCTCGCGCTGCCCGCGCATGTAGATCATGCCGTTGATCGACGAGCTGCCGCCGAGCACGCGTCCGCGCGGATATGAGAGCGCGCGCCCGTTAAGGCCCGACTCGTTGCACGTCCGGTAAAGCCAGTCCGTGCGCGGATTGCCGATGCAATAGAGATAGCCGACGGGCACATGGATCCACGGATAGTTGTCCTTGCCCCCCGCCTCGAGCAGCAGCACGGTCACGTCGCGATCCTCGGAGAGCCGGTTGGCCAGCACGCAACCGGCCGTGCCGGCGCCGACGATCACGTAGTCGAATTCGCCCGCGGGGATCGTTTCGTCAGTCATGATGTCGCCTCCACGCTCACTTTGTTCGCGACTCTTCCCCAAAAGGAACGGGGCTCGAGTGCGCTTGTAACAGCCGGTAACCAAAACCCTTCGCGAGCCCGCTTCCGGCGCGGCCTCTCGCGACGCCGCGCTACGGCCTGCCCGAACCGCCTGAGACGCCCGCGCGGCCTGCCTCTTCGCGGCGCGCCTTCAGATAATCGTTCCACGCGGCGCGCGCGGCGGGCTCGAGGCCTTCCTCCGGCACCGCCGTGCGACGCTGTACAATCAGCAACGCATACGGCTTGGAGAGCGCGCTTGCCTCCTTGCACAAGCTCAGCTCGTCGCCTGTCGAAGGTGAACGGGTTCGCCAGAAGTTGATCGCGGCTTCCAGTTCGTTGATCGTAATTTCGGACATATGATTCGCGTGATGGCTGTGTGGCTACCCGCGGCTTTCGGCCGATCGCTTGTGGCGGCACGCGCTGGATGTGGCCGCGGGGCTCCCGCGAACAGCGCACCCGCCTTGCGAGTCGCGTGCTGAATGCCTAACCCATTGTACTTGAGCGACCTCCATGCGACTTCTCCTGATCGAAGACGACCGCCCCATCGCGCGCGGTATCCAAAGCAGTCTCGAACAAGTCGGCTTCACCGTCGACATGGTTCACGACGGCATCTTCGCCGAGCAAGCCCTGACGCAAAATCGCCACGAGCTCGTCATTCTCGATCTGGGCTTGCCCGGTATCGACGGCATGACGCTGCTCTCGCGCTTCCGTCAAGGCAACCGGCATACGCCAGTCATCGTGCTGACGGCGCGCGACGAGCTGAACGACCGCGTCCAGGGTCTGAACGCTGGCGCGGACGACTACATGCTCAAACCCTTCGAACCCGCCGAGCTCGAAGCGCGCATTCGCGCGGTGATGCGTCGAAGCGGTCCCGCGAACGACGCGCCGCGGCCCGAAGTGTCATTGGGCGGCGTGCGTCTTTCAGGCGTCGACCGCCGCATCTTCAACGAAGACAAGCCGCTCGAGCTTTCGCCGCGCGAGTTCGCCGTGTTGGAGATGCTGCTGCTGCGCCATGGGCGCGTCGTCAGCAAGGCACAACTGCAGGATCACCTGACGCACTTCGGTGGCGATCTCGGCGACACGGCGATCGAAGTCTATGTGCACCGCGTCCG
Source organism: Trinickia symbiotica (assembly GCF_003028655.1). GTDB lineage: Bacteria > Pseudomonadota > Gammaproteobacteria > Burkholderiales > Burkholderiaceae > Trinickia > Trinickia symbiotica_A. Next base: position 424,993 of record NZ_PYUC01000003.1, on the reverse strand, counting down.
CAAGAAGCTCGAAAACTGCCGAGTCGAAATCGTGACGGTGCGCGGCTTCGGCTATCTGCTGCAGGAAATTCGTCAGGCTTCGTAAAGGATCGCGTCTAGTCGATCATGCATCACCCCGCTGCAACCAGTCTGCGCCGTTCGCTGCTGCGGCGCCTCGCGGGGCCGCTGTCGCTGCTCGCCTTGATGAGTGGTCTCATCGCCTACTGGCTCGCCTGGCAGTACACGCAGCACGTGATCGACCGGTCGCTTGCCGATCTGGCGGCGGCCATTTCGAAGCAAATCCAGATAGCCGGACCGAACGCGCGAATTTCAGTGCCGCCGCTCGCACAGGCGATGTTCTCCGACCCCGCCCAGCACCTGATCTATCGGATCAGCGACGGCGAACGCGATATCGCCGGCGATCGCGATTTGCCGCTCGACGGCAAGAGCGTGCGCCAATTGCGCTTCGCCTATGTCTTCGAAACGCAGTATCACGATATGCATGTTCGCGTGGCTCAGGTTCGCGTCACGCAGCCGGACGGCAGGCCGATCATCGTCGAGGTGGCGCAGCGGCTACGCCATCGATACCGAATCGCGGCCGAGTTCCTCGTCGCCATCATGATGCCGCTGCTGCTGTTGCTGTTTGCCGGTTGGGGGATCGTCTGGCGCGTCGTCAATCAGCAGCTCGGCCCGTTGACGGCACTTGCCGATTCGCTGAACCGGCAGACGCACATGTCGCTCGAGAAGGTCGACGAAACGCATGTTCCGGCGGAGATCCGTCCGCTCACGAGCGCGTTGAACGCACTGCTGGAACGGTTGAAGGCCGCGCTCGACGCCCAGCGCAAATTCATTGCCGATGCCGCCCATCAACTGCGCACGCCGTTGACGGCGGTGAAGCTGCATGCGGAACAGGCGGCGAACGCGCGCGATCCGAATCAGACGCTCGCGGCCGTGCGCGAATTGCGCGCGGCAGCGGACCGGGCCGTGCGACTTTCCAATCAACTCCTTTCGCTCGCGCGAGCGGAACCCGGTGCGCAGACGGCGCGCTTCGTCGATGTCGATATCGCCGCGCTTGCATTCGAGACGGGTGCCGAATGGGTGCCGAGGGCCCTCGCCGCTCATGTCGATCTCGGCTTCCAGCGTCTCGACGATCCGAGCAACGACACGCCGCTCATCGCGCGCGGTAACCCTGTTTTGCTGCGGGAAGTCGTCGCGAATTTGCTCGACAACGCGCTCAAGTATGCGCCGTCGGCTCGCCGCGAGGGCGCGCGCGTCACGGTGACGGTCACGCGGCTCGACGCCGCGCGGGGTGCCGTTGCGCAGATCGTCGTCGAAGACAATGGCTCAGGCGTCCCAGTCGCGCTGCAGGCCGATCTTTTCAAGCGATTCTTCCGCGGCGACAGGGGCAACTCGGACGAGGAAGGCGTCGACGCGGGCGCGGGCCTCGGCCTGGCGATCGTCCACGACATCATGAATCTGCATGGCGGCGACGTGCAATACGCGGACGCGCCCGATGGCGGCGCCCGGTTCATCCTGCGCATCCCGCTCGCGGGAGAGGCGCAGGCGCCGACCGACGCGAAGCCGCACGCCGAAGCGGCTTCGGCATTGCGCGACAGCTGAAAAGCCGGGCTTTCAGCGCGGTGCGCTCAGCCCTTGCCGTTCTTGCCGTTCTTGCCGTTGCCTTTCGGCGCGAGCATCGTGCCGCGGCATTTGCGTGCGCCGCAGCGGCAGCCGTATTCCGCCTTGAGCTTCTTCGTGAGCCGCACGTCCACCACGAGGCCGTAGTCGTAGAACAATTCCTCGTCGGCATCGATATCGCGCAACGCGTGAATGAACACGCGTCCTTCGATTTCCTCGGCCTCGCAGTTCGGCGCGCATGAATGATTGATCCAGCGCGCGCTGTTGCCGTTCACGTTGCCGTCGATGACGCGGCCGTCCTCGAGCGCGAAATAGAACGTATGGTTCGGTTCGTCGGGATTGTGCGGATGCCGGCGCTGCGCTTCCTTCCACGAGATCCGCTCACCCTTGTACTCCAGCAGCCGCTCACCCGCGCTGAGCGGCGCGGAGGCAAACACGCCCTTGCCATGCACACCTGAACGGCGCACGACCAACTTGCGTGAACTCATCGACGAATCCTCAGAAAACCAACTATGCCGCTACCGCGGCGCGCACGCGTCGCCGCACATGAGAGCGCTTTCGACCATGGGATAGAAAACGCGGCGCCCGATGGGCGCCGCGTCGGCAAGTGACGTCATGTCCGTCACAAAACGTGATCGTACACGCTGACGATATCTTCGTTCAACGTCGAACTCAGCTCTGCTGCGCGAAGATCTTCCAGATTTTCTTCTGCGTCGCGGAATCGGCCTCCTCATGCGCCTCGCAATCGAGGCGCAGCTCGACGTCGCCCAACGAGACGCCGAGCGCCAGGCACCGATGCGGTGCCCTTTTTGCGTTTTTGCTTGGTTCCAAATGACGGCACGTCATGCACATCCTATGTGCCGGGATGTCGCCCTGGACCTGGAGCTGGCGGATCATCTTCAACAGCGTGCGATAGAAGATGGCCTGCTCGTCGCCGCCGAGCGTATCGATCGCCGTGCTGAGAAAATCGGGCCATTGGAGCGCACGCTTGGCCGCCGTGCGACCTTTGCCCGTCAAGCGCACGGCAAGCGCGCGCCCATCCTCGTGCGCACGCCGCTTTTCGATGAGGCCCTTCGCTTCGAGGGTGCTGACGGCATCGCTCGTCGTAGCGGCAGTCAGCGCGGTCTCGCGCGCGATCTCCCCGAGCCGCAATGGCATCTTGCGCTGCATGAGCAGAACGAGTATTTCCCCTTGCGTCGGCGTCAATCCGGCACTTTCCGCCCATTCCCACGCCTGGCTGCGCATCGCCGTATTCAATCTCAGCAAACTATGGGTCACCCGCCCCGTCGCTTGCTCTCCGTATGCACCTTCGCTCATAGTCTTTCTTCGCTATTCGCCATTGACAGCATGCCGCTGCTGATCCGGTTGCCAGTGTGCGCCTACCACGCGACGCGCCGCAACCTCCGTGGGATGACTCGCCCTCTCGAGCCTGTCGAATTTTACTATTCCCGAGTCTATCGCTCGACGTGGGATCAATTTTTCATCTGTCGAGACGGTACGACGCACACCCGAGTCTACGCTTGCAAGCAATGCGCAGCGTCGTTCACGCGATAACCCTCTAAAGCGCCGAGTCCGCCATTTTAAGCGAGCGAACGCGTCTGTCGAGCCAGTTATTCGCGAAAATCTGTGGATAAGTCGTGTATAACCGCGTGAGTCTTCTGTGGCACGATCTTCGATAACTTACGAATCCCAAAAAGTGCGACCCGAGTTATGAGCCGCATCTTTCGGTCATGCACGTTCGGTCCACGCGGTTATCGTTTGCGCATGCCGTTGAAGCATCGGCAAGATTTGACGTTTTCCACAGCGCCGGCCGTGGCTTGTTAACTACTACTACTTTTGTATACGTCTTAAGTTAAACAAACCTAGAAACTGCGCCAGCGCACGCACTGTTGCCGTACTGCCTCGTGGAGCGACTTCTCTTTGGCGACGACACTTCGCAGCCACGTCGCATCGTTCATCTGTTCGCGCGCGATAACGGCGATCTGATCGAGTGCGGCACCCGAATGAAGCGCCTGAGCGTGGGGTGCGATCGTCTCGAGCGTATCGAGAATATCTTCGAAGATCGTGCGACGCGCGCCGGTTTGCGGATCGATGCAGGTTCCGCCCAGGCCGAAGCGGCAGGCCTCGAAGCGGTTGAACGTGTAGACGAGGTAGTCGTCTTCTTTCGGCGTGAAAGGCTTGTCGACGAGCAGATGGCGTGCAAGCGTCTGGATGTAGCAGGCGATCGCCGCGGCCCGGTCGATCGATAGCGGCGTATCCATCACGCGCACCTCGATCGTGCCGTAGCCGGGCTTCGGCCGGATATCCCAGTAGAAATCCTTCATGCTGTTGACGACGCCCGTCGCCACCATCTTCGAAAAGTACTCTTCGAAGCCGTCCCAGGTCAGCACGAACGGCGCGCGGCCCGATAGCGGAAAGGCGAACACCGAGTTGAGCCGTGCCGAGTGAAACCCCGTATCCACGCCCTGGACGTACGGAGAAGAAGCCGAAAGCGCGATGAAATGCGGAATGAAGCGCGACATGGCATGAAGCAGGAAGAGCGCGCTGTCGGCGTCGGGGCAGCCGATGTGAACGTGTTGGCCGAATACGGTGAATTGCTTCGCCAGATAGCCGTAGAGCTCCGACAGGTACTGAAAGCGCGGCGCGTCGAAGATTTGCCGCTCGGTCCAATGCTGGAACGCATGCGTGCCGCCGCCGCAAAGACCGACGTTGAGCTGATCCGCCGCGGCCACGAGCGTGTCGCGAATCGTGCGCAGCTGAGAGAGCGCTTCTTCGTGCGACGTGCAAATGCCCGTCGAAAGCTCGATCATGCTTTCGGTGATCTCGGGCGTGATGTTTCCCGGAATCTTCTGGTCCTTGACGAGACGCATCAGATCCGATGCCGCTTTCGTCAGATCGTAGTCGTGCTTGTTGACGACCTGGATCTCGAGCTCGACACCGAACGTAAACGGTTTGGAGTCGACGAAGGGTTCAAGTGCCATATTTCTTTCCTATTCTGAAACGGCCGGACGCTCACGCGCGGCGCTCGCCGACGAGCGTCAGGCTCCGATAGACGATCCAAGGCCCGACGAGCTGCAAGACGACGATAGCGCTGAGCGCGACGGCCCGCAGCGTGGGATCGAACTGCGGATAGAGTTGGTAAGTGTCGTCGACGAGCAGATAAGCGAGCGCCGACATGGGAGCGAGCGAAAGTCCGAGCGCGAGGCCTTGCTTCCATCCGAGACCGCTCGGCTTCGCGAACGCGAGCACGCCGACGAGCTTGGCGACGAAGCGCGCGACGATGAGGCCGAGCGCCGCGACGCCGCCGATCGCCACATCCTTCCATTCGAACGACGTGAGCGTCAGCACGAACAGAATCACCGTGAGCAGCCAACCCGCCGTGCCGAAGTGCTGCGGCCAAAGCTGCGGTTTCTCCTCCAGATTCTTCACGACGATGCCGGCGGCGAGCAGGCTCAGGATCGTCGAGAGCTTGAAGATGTTCGCCACGGCGATCGCAAGCAGCACGAGCCCGAAAAGCGCGACGAACGAGTGCTCGTCCTGCATGTTGACGCGCCGGTAAAAGAACATGCAGGCGCGCGCAAGCAGGAACGCGACGATGAGCGAGCCGGCAATCAGGTAAAGCGGCTGGACGATGGTGGCGAAAACATTCCCGTAGACCTCCTGATGAAGCCAGGCGGAGACGATCTTCTCGACGATGACGGCATACATGCTGTTGAGCGCGGTGAGCGTGAGCAGCCGCTGCGTCACCTGCCCTTCGGCGCGCAGCTCCGTCTTGAGCTGAATGACCATCGCCGGTGACGTCGACATCGAAATAGCCGCCAGCACGGTCGCGACGGGCGGCGAAACTTTCGCGAACAACAAGACCACGAGCACGAGCGCGAACGTCAGCGTCGCTTCGGTCAGGCTCGACAGAATCAGCCAGGGATTACGGCGGACCCAGCGCAGATCGAGCCGGCTGCCGAGCTCGAACAGCAACAGTCCGAGCCCGACGTCGAGCAGCAGCCGCGACGTATCGATCATGTCGGCATCGATCGCGCCGACGCCGGCCGAGCCGGCGATGAGACCGATGACGGCATACCCGGAAATGCGGGGCAGGCGCCATGCCCGGTAGCAGAGCTCGCCGCATAGTCCCGCGACGAACAAGGCGAGTCCCGCCCAGAAGATACCGTTCAGTGGGAACGGCCAACTCGGCAGAAAGGAAAACGCCGATGTCATGAATAGCTTCTCCTTTACGGACAAGCCGCCCTCGGATATCGGGAAAGCGGCTGGTGTGCGTGCTCGTCCGATCGGGCATGAGGCCGACGGACGCGGATGGCGGCAGCCGGCGAACCGGCCCCGGGCCGGCGGACATCACCGGCACCAGGCAATGCCCGCTCGAATTCGACGGGCCGACCTACGGCGAATTGCCGGCAACGCGTTCGCGGTGAGCGGCGCTCACGCTGCCTGGCGAGATGAATGAGAACGGACGCGGCCGCTCAGGTCTGAGATTCCGAAGCGGCTTTCGCCGTTCCGTCGAGCCCCGCAATTTTCCAGGCTCGGACGTGCAACGCATGCAGGAAGAACGCGGATTGTGCCACAACCTGCGCGTTCTGTAGCCATTCGTCACCGATTTGTCGCGATTTCGGTAGAAATGACGCGCAACGGTACAGGTCGCGGAAAAACTATCCGATTTCGAGCCTCGATGGCTGCGCGCATCGGACAGCAGACAGCGCGATTCCGCCAACGATTTCCCGCATTCACCGTCCGTCCTGATCTCGCAGTCGAGCACGGGCACGTCGTTGGTTTACATGTTTACGTATGTATACAAGTAGTAGCAGTTAACAAGCTGCTCCGAATTCTGTGCATAACACGCGTTTGTCGCTTCGAATCAACGGGTTGGAAAACGCATAACCTTCTGCGCACCGTGTGAGGCGCCGCCGGGTTTCGCGGCACAACTTTTCGACGTTGTCCGCCCGTCCGTCGTTTGTCCCGTTTACGTCCACATCGATTTCACAGCGATTTCAGCCGCTCTTCGCCACGTTACCCACAGGCATCGGTGGATAAGGTAGCGGTTATCCCCGCGCTAACTGGCTCTCTTTCCGCTACGAGTCTTACGCGAAGCGATCCGCCAGACCGTGGCGCAGCGCACGGAGCAGATAACGCGCCGGATCGAGCGACTCGGCGAGGTCGCGTTCCAGCGGCCACGGTTCCCCTTCGATCTGCGAGGCGACGAGCTCGGCCGCGAGCGCCGCCCACACGAGGCCGCGCGAACCGAACGCGAACGCGCCGTAAAGCCCTTCGGCACGAGGCATGTCGAGGGGCCAGGCGCCGCGCAGGCTCGCGGCTTGCATCTCGCTCGCGCTCTCGTCGGCAAATTGACCGGCCATCGGCAGGCGATCGCTCGTGACGCAGCGAAAACCGACGCGGCCCGCGAGCGTTGCCGCATCGATCGCGGCGAGCTCGTTCGTCAACGAGGGAATCAGTTTCGACAGCCGTGCAAGGTTTTCGACATGACCCGACGGGCGAATGGCCGCGTCTTCGTCGTCGGGTTCGTACGTGGCGCCCGTCAGCAAGCCGTCGGCTAGCGGCACTGCATAGCCGTCGCCGATCACCGGGACTCGTAAGCCTGTCGCAAAGCGCGGCGGCAGCTGCGTGAGTTGGCCGCGCACGATGCGCGTCGGAATGTGGCGCAAGCGGGCGAGACGAGCCGCATCGTGCGCGTTCGCGACGATGACGACAGGCGCGCGGGCGACGAGGCGGCCGGCATCGTCGATCACGCTCCAGGCAGCGCCTTCGCGCTCGATCCGAGCGACTTGTACTCCACCGCGCCAGCTCGATGCATGAGCAGCACCCGCGCACAGCGCGGCCGCCAGTGCCGCCGGGCTCAGCGAGCCCCCTTGCGGATAAAAGCAGCCGCGAACCGACAGACCTGTCAGTGCCGCGCCTGCGAGCGCTTGCGCTTCGCCAGCCGACAGCATTCGTGCGAACTCGGCCGGGAAGGCGTAGGCCGTAATCGCTTCAGCGAGCGCTTGCTCTTCCGCTTCGTCGGCCGGCAAATGGAGGAGGCCATTCGCGCTGCGCTCGAATACGTGGCCGGCCTCTTCGAGCATACGCCAGCGATCGAGCGCGTAAAGGAAGCCCGCTCGCGAAATGCGCGAGGCGACGCTGTCGTCGCGCGAAAGCAGCGGATGAAAGACGGCGCCTGGGTTGCCCGACGTCTCGCTGGCGACGCGTGCATGACGGTCGACGAGCGTCACGTGCCAACCGCGCGCGACGAGTCGCTCGGTCACCGCGCAGCCGGCGAGTCCGGCGCCTATCACGACGGCTTGCCGCTCGGTACAGTCGATCGGCAAAGGCGGTTCGTGACGCCGCACGCGCCAGCGCGGCGCGAATGTGCCGACGAGCATCTCGCGCTTGCCGGCGAACCCTTGCGCCTTGGCGCAGAGGAAGCCGGCCGCTTCGAGCCCGCGTCTTACGTGACCGGCGCTCGTGTAGGTCGCGAGCGTCGCGTCTTTCCCGGCGAGGCGCGCCAGCGCCTTGAAGACGGGCGGCGACCAGAGATCGGGATTCTTCGCCGGCGAAAAGCCGTCGAGATAGAACGCGTCGGCGCGCAACCAAAGCTTCGGGAGTAGCTCGAGCGCGTCGCCGAAAGCGATCGTCAATGTGACGCGCCCTCCTTCGAATTCCAGCCGGTGAACGCCGGGGAGCGGCAGCGGCCAAGCGTCAGCGAGCGCGCGGGCGAGCGGCGCGATGGTTGCATCCGCAACGATCCGCTCGTGAAGCGCGCGCAGGTCCTGTGCGGAAAACGGGTGTTTTTCGATGGAGACGAAGGCGAGGCGCTGAGCTCGCGCCGGGTCGCGGCGCCAGGCGGCCCAGGTCGCGAGGAAATTGCCGCCCAGCCCAAAGCCCGTTTCGAGAATCGTGAAAAGCCGCCTGCCGCGCCAGCGGGAAGGCAGCCCGTTGCCGCCGATGAACACATGCTGCGCCTGCGCGAGCGCACCGGCGGCGCTGTGATAGACGTCGTCATAGGCGGGCGAATACGGCGTGCCGTCGTCGCGAAAGGCAAGCGTGGCGGGTCTGAGAGGAGCGGTCATGGCTTTTCGGGAACGTTGGCAAAATCCAACGTCGGCGTGTGGCAACCCCGCGAATCCCTTGGCAGACGGGGTTTTCGAGTACGACAATGCGGGAAACCCAGCAGCGACAAGGTTAAGAAGCGTTAAATTCTTCGGAAGCCTTGCCGTTATTGGGTTTGCGCTGAGCTATCATAGCAAGCGCCGCACGACCGTTGCGCCGGGGCCCGGCGCCGCAGCCGGTGGCGCTCGCTTCGCCACAGCTACAGGACGGCACAGCTTGCGTACGATGATGGGCGTAATTCGCGCCGTCAGTGTCAATTCAATCTGAAAAGAGGAACGTTAATGAACAAACAGGAACTGATCGACGCCGTCGCAGGTCAGACGGGCGCCAGCAAGGCTCAGACTGGCGAAACGCTGGACACCCTGCTCGAAGTGATCAAGAAGGCGGTGTCCAAGGGGGACTCGGTTCAACTGATCGGCTTCGGCAGCTTCGGCTCGGGTAAGCGCGCAGCCCGCACGGGCCGCAACCCGAAGACGGGCGAAACGATCAAGATCCCGGCGGCGAAGACCGTGAAGTTCACGGCGGGCAAGGCTTTCAAGGATGCGGTCAACAAGCGTTGAGCTCAGCGCTCGATGTCTCGTCGAGAACCCGCCGATACGGCGGGTTTTTTTTCGTCTTCGATTCTCGCGAGAAGCCGCGGCGCTGGCGCCGGGCGTCAATGCACGATCTGGCCGGTCCCGTCTTCGTCGCTGTCTTCGGCGCCGAGGTCCCACATCGGGAAAGGATCGGCAAAGCCAGCCCAGCCGGAAGGACCAAGCGCGTATTCGTCGTCGGTCAGCAGACATGCATCGAGCTTGGTGCGCCAATATGCCGCGTCGAGATCGACGCCGATCATGACGAGCTCCTGACGCCGATCACCTATGGTCATGTCGTTTGCGTCGCCGTGCCAGTCGGCCGCGATTTCGGCCGCGAGCTCCGCGTCTTCGGGCCATTCCTCGCGCGGCTGAGCCGCCCACCAGAAACCGGCCGGACCGTGTCGGCATGCGCCGCCCGCCTGCGAAAGCGAGCCGACGACGTCATGACGCGTCGCGAGCCAGAAAAAACCCTTGCTGCGCAAAACGCCACGCCACTCCTCGTGCAAGAGCGCCCATAGCCGCTCCGGGTGAAACGGCCGCCGCGCACGGTAGACGAAGCTGTCGATTCCGTACTTGTCGGCTTCGCCCCTATGCTCGTGGTGCTCGTGCGCATGCTCGTGATTCCGGTCGCCGGTTTCGTCGTGCGAGTGCGCGAGCGATGCGAGCCAGCCCGGCGCATTTGCGGCCGCCTCGAAATCGAAACGCTTGGTATCGAGCACTTCGCGCAGCGGCACGGCGCCGAAGCGGCTCACTATCTGAATCGCGCGCGGATTGAGACGGGCAAGGATGCGCTGCAGTCGGGCGAGCGTGTCCGCATCGACGAGGTCGGCTTTGTTGACGACGAGCACGTCGCAGAACTCCACCTGCTCGATGAGCAGCTCGACGAGCGTGCGATCGTCCTCGGCGCTCGCGGCGAGGCCTCGCTCCGCGAGTGCATCGGACGATTCGTAATCGCGTAGAAAGTTGAGCGCGTCGACGACGGTGACCATCGTATCGAGGCGCGCCGCGTCCGAGAGCGAGACCCCCTCGTCATCGGTCATAGCGAACGTTTCGGCGATCGGCATGGGTTCGGCGATGCCTGTCGATTCGATGACGATCGCATCGAAGCGGCCCTCGCCCGCGAGTTGCCGGATCTCGGTCAGCAGATCGTCGCGCAACGTGCAGCAGATGCAGCCGTTCGACATCTCGACGAGCCGTTCCTCTACGTGCGACAGCGTCGCGGCCTCACGCACGAGCGAGGCGTCGATGTTGACGGTCGCGAGATCGTTGACGATGACGGCGACGCGCAGGCCGGCGCGATTGGCGAGGATGTGCTTGAGCAGCGTGGTCTTGCCCGCGCCGAGAAAACCCGACAGCACGGTAACGGGCAAAGGAGGCTGATTCATGATGGTCGATCGGATAGGAGAAAGAGGCGGCGTGCGGCCGGCAAAACGCGGCGCAGGCAGCATTTTGCACCAATCGCGGGGTGCCGGGCGTTGAGGGCGCGTTCACGCCGATTGAGGGTTTGATGAGCCGAGATCGCGCCAAGATCGACGCAGCTCGCGAAATTGCTGTTAGAATGCCGGCCTGCACGACATGCGCAGTATTCCGCGATTCAGCTAGCGTTGCGCCTGCAACAGCTTCCAACGGCTGAGAATATCGACGATCTGGCGCGCATAACGATCGCGCAGGGCCGGGGTTTCAGAGTGGTACGCACCCACGGCTTCCCATGTGTTCCCGTACTTGTTCATCTTTTGTCGCAGGTGCCAGGCTGCGATATAGACGTTCTTGCACGGCTCCATCAGCGTCTCCGACGAAATCCCGTACTGCTTCAGTACAGGCAGGTGCACGGAGTTGATCTGCATGAGTCCGTAGTCCGTCGAGCCGTTGACGTTCTTGTGAAGCGCGTCCGGCGTGTTATGCGATTCCTGCCAGGCGATGGCGCGCAGGATCAGCGGGTTCACTTTCTGGTAACGGGCCGCTTCGTCGAAGCAATCCGCGCGTGCGCCGACGCTCGCAAGGCTTGCCGACAAACTGGCGGCAACCATTACGATGGCTCGCGCGATGAGCTTCGTCCGATTATTCCGAACGATGGTCGAATCAATCGTTCGACCCACTGCCGATACCAAGTCGCCTTGCATTTTCTTACCTTGCCTTACCTGTGTCTTTTGTGTCGCCCTTTTATGTTCCATGAACCGAAGCGCACGCTCGGCGCCCGGGAAAACCCGGGTCACCGGAGCATTCCATCGAAAATGTCCGCTCGTATCATACCGGCTGAGGGAACGTCCGCAAACCGGCCGGACGGACATAAGCGAGCCGGGCACGGACAACTTGATGTCGAGCGGCTCACTGCAGCCCGCTGCTGCCCGCCTTTTGGGGAAATGGCGCAGGTCTCGAACTTTGTGATTATTGGGACATAAAAAGCTGCTAATGTTCGGCTTTTCAGCGGCGGCGCACCGGGCCGAAAGGGCCGTGCCTCGGCGCGCCGCGGTGGATTGCCGCGGAGAGCCGCTTATCGCTTTCGCATTCAACTCTGATTCCATGACAAGAAACCCTAGGGCATTGCGCCGCATCGCCACCGCGTTCTTGATCGCGGGCTTGATGACGACACGATTCGCGTATGCGGACGTCTCGCTCAACTTCGTCAACGCGGACATCGATCAGGTCGCGAAGGCGATCGGCGCCGCCACCGGCAAGACGATCATCGTCGATCCGCGCGTCAAGGGGCAGCTCAACCTCGTGTCCGAACACCCGGTCCCCGAGGATCAGGCGATCAAGACGCTCGAATCCGCGCTGCGGATGCAAGGCTTCGCCCTCGTGCAGGATCACGGGGTGCTCAAGGTCGTTCCCGAGGCAGACGCCAAGCTTCAAGGCGTGCCGACCTACGTCGGCAACTCGACGCCCGCGCGCGGCGATCAGGTCATCACGCAGGTATTCGAGCTTCATCACGAATCGGCGAACAACCTGCTGCCCGTGCTGCGCCCGTTGATCTCGCCGAACAACACGATCGCGGCCTACCCCGCGAACAACACGCTCGTCGTGACCGATTACGCCGACAACGTGCGACGCATCGCCGCGATCATCGCCGGCGTCGACAGCGCGGCGGGTCAGCAGGTCGAAGTCGTGCCGCTGAAGAACGCCAATGCGATCGACATGGCGCAGTCGCTCTCGAAGATGCTCGATCCCGGCGCGATCGGAAGCACCGATGCGACGTTGAAGGTCTCCGTGCAGGCCGATCCGCGCAGCAATTCGCTCTTGCTGCGCGCGTCGAACAAATCGCGGCTCGCGATGGCGAAAAAACTCGTGCAGCAACTCGATGCGCCGAGCTCCGAGCCGGGGAACATGCACGTCGTCCGACTGCGCAACGCCGACGCCGTCTCGCTCGCGAAGACGTTGCGCGGCATGATGGGCAAAGGCGGCGGAGAAGGCGCCACGTCGAGCGCGGAAACGAGCAACGCCAATACCTTCAATGCGGGCGGCGGCGCGGCAGGCGCTCTCTCGACCGGCACGGCCGGCACGCCACCGCTTCCGTCGTCTTATAGCGGATCGCTCGGCAGCAGCAGCGGCGGCGGGTTGGGCTCGTCGGGCGGCATGGCGGGCGGCGGGTTGGGCAAGGCCGGCTTTCTGGGCCAGGCGCAAGGCGGCGGCGGCGCAGAGGAGAACCCGGCTGGCGGCATGATCCAGGCCGACGCGGCGACGAACTCGCTCGTCATCACGGCATCGGATCCCGTCTATCGCAACCTGCGCTCGGTGATCGACCAGCTCGACGTGCGGCGTCCGCAGGTCTATATCGAGGCACTCATCGTCGAACTCACCGCGACGAACCAGGCAAATCTCGGCATTCAATGGCAGGTCGCGACGGGGGCGCTCTATGGGGGCACCAATCTCTCGACCGGCCAGAGCGGTCTCGGCAACAGCATCGTCAACCTGACGGCCACCGCTGCGACGAATGGCTTGCCGGCGGCGTTGGCCGCCACGGGTACGGGCGGCCAGGGTCTCAATATCGGCTGGCTGCGCAACATGTTCGGTGTGCAGGGCCTCTCCGGCTTGCTGCAGTACTTCTCCGGCACGAGCGACGCGAACGTGCTGTCGACACCTAACCTCGTCACGCTCGATAACCAGGAGGCGCAGATCATCGTCGGTCAGAACGTGCCCATCCCGACGGGTCAATACACGAACCTGACGAGCGGCACGGGAAACACCGCGTTCAACACGTATGATCGTCGCGACGTCGGTCTCACGCTGCACGTGAAGCCGCAGATTACCGACGGCGGAATCCTCAAGCTGCAGATCTACACGGAAGATTCGGCGGTGCTCGCCGGCACCCAGACCTCGGTGACCGGTCCGACCTTCACCAAACGCTCGGTGGAGTCGACCGTGCTTGCGGACAATGGCGAGATCATCGTGCTCGGCGGTCTCATGCAGGACAACTACCAGGTGTCGAACAACAAGGTGCCGCTGCTCGGCGACATTCCGTGGATCGGCCAGTTGTTCCGTTCGGAGGGCAAGACGCGTCAGAAGACGAACCTGATGGTATTCCTGCGCCCTGTCATCATCGGCGACAGCGAGACCGCACGGGCCGTGACGGAGAACCGTTACGACTATATCCAGGGCGTCACGGGCGCATATCGGTCGGACAACAGGGTCATCCGCGACAAGGACGACCCAGTCGTGCCGCCGATCCCGGCTGGTCCGAACGAAGGTGGCGCACCCGCGACGAATCTTTTCGACCTCGACAAGATGCGGCGCCAGCAGTTCGCGCCTCCCCCGCCGGCTGGTACGTCGGCACCCGCGCCCCAAGTGACGCCACCGCCGGCGCCGGCAGCGCCGACCTCGAGCGAACCCGGCATCGCACCCGATACCCGTAAAAGCGCCGGGGGCAACTCCGCGCTCGACTTCACATCGTCAAGACCATGAGCACTAGCGTAGCGCCACAGCCGGTTCTCGAGCGGGAGGCACTCTCGCCGCTTGCCGCGCGCCTCGTGCCGTACGCCTTCGCGCGCAACGGCCAGATCCTTGTCGCCCATCAGCGCCCCGAAGGCGTCGAAGTATGGGTCAGCGAACGCACAAGCGACGCGGCGCTCGCCGAGGTTGCCCGCAATTTCGGTGCGTTGACGGCCGTGCGGCTGCCCGCCGACGAACTCGCGCAGGCGATCAATCAAGCGTATTCGCGCAACGACGGCAGCGCGGCGCAAATCGTCGGCGAGGTGGAGGGCGAAGTCGATCTGTCGCGCCTGATGCAGGACATTCCCGAAGTCGAGGACCTGCTGGAATCCGAAGACGACGCGCCGATCATCCGCATGATCAACGCGCTGCTCACGCAGGCGGCGCGCGAGCATGCGTCCGATATCCATATCGAGCCGTTCGAAAATGCGTCGGTCGTGCGCTTTCGCGTGGATGGCACGTTGCGCGATGTCGTGCGTCCGAAAAAGGCGCTGCACGGCGCGCTGATCTCGCGCATCAAGATCATGGCGCAGCTCGATATCGCCGAGAAACGCTTGCCGCAAGACGGCCGCATCACGCTGCGCGTGGCGGGCCGCCCGGTCGATGTCCGCGTTTCGACGCTGCCGACGGGGCATGGCGAACGCGCCGTCCTGCGTCTGCTCGAAAAGGATGCGCAGCACCTGAATCTCGAGGCGCTCGGCATGGGGCCCGATACGCTCGATCAGTTCGACAAGCTGATCTCGCGGCCGCACGGCATCGTTCTCGTGACGGGACCGACGGGTTCGGGCAAGACGACGACGCTCTATGCGTCGCTCTCGCGGCTCGAGACGACGACGACGAACATCATGACGGTCGAGGACCCGATCGAGTATGACCTCTCGGGTATCGGCCAGACGCAGGTCAACGAGCGCATCGGCATGACATTCGCGCGCGCGTTGCGCTCGATCCTTCGTCAAGACCCCGACGTCATCATGATCGGCGAAATCCGCGATCTCGAAACGGCGCAGATCGCCGTGCAGGCCTCGCTGACCGGTCACCTCGTGCTGGCGACGCTGCACACGAACGATGCGGCCTCGGCCGTCACGCGTTTGACCGACATGGGCGTCGAGCCTTATCTGCTCGCTTCGTCGCTGCTCGGCGTGCTCGCGCAGCGGCTCGTGCGGCGGCTATGCCCCGCATGCAAGGAAGAGCGCGTCGAGGACGGCCGCCGGCATTGGCATCCCGTGGGCTGCGACAAGTGCGGGCGATCGGGGTACGCGGGGCGGCGCGGCGTCTACGAGCTGCTCGTCATCGACGATGCGGTCCGCACGATGATTCACCACAACGCAGCCGACGCGGAGATTCTCGCGGCCGGCCGCGAGCGCGGCATGCGCACGCTGCGCGAGGACGGCGAGCGCTGGATCGCCTCGGGCGTGACCTCGCTCGAAGAGCTCATGCGCGTGACCGGAGGAGCGTAAGGAGCATGCCGGCATTTCGCTTCGAAGCGATCGATACGGCGGGCCAGGCGCAAAAGGGCGTGCTCGATGCCGATAGCGCGCGCTCGGCCCGCTCGCAGTTGCGCACGCAAGGGCTGACGCCGCTCGTCGTGGAGCCGGCCGGCAGCGCCGCACGCGGCGAGCGCAGCCGGCGCCTCGCGCTCGGGCGCAAGCTCTCCTCGCGCGAGCAGGCGATTCTCACGCGGCAGCTCGCGAGCCTGCTCATCGCCGGCTTGCCGCTCGACGAAGCGCTTTCGGTGTTGACCGAGCAGGCCGAGCGCGACTACATCCGCGAGCTCGTGGCGGCGATTCGCGCCGAAGTGCTGGGCGGCCACTCGCTCGCCAATGCGCTCGCGCAGCATCCGCGCGACTTTCCCGACATCTATCGCGCGCTCGTCGCGGCCGGCGAGCATACGGGCAAGCTCGGGCTCGTCCTGTCGCGGCTTGCGGACTACATCGAAGGGCGCAATGCGCTCAAGCAAAAGATCGTGCTTGCGTTCACGTATCCGGCCGTCGTCACCGTCATCGCTTTCGGGATCGTGACGTTTCTGCTCAGCTATGTGGTGCCGCAAGTCGTGAACGTATTCGCGAGCACGAAGCAGCAGCTGCCGATCCTGACCGTCATGATGATGGCGCTCTCGGGCTTCGTGCGGCACTGGTGGTGGGCGATTCTGATCGGCGTGGCCGTCGTCGTCTATCTCGTGCGCGCGGTGCTCGCGCAAGCGGGGCCGCGGCTCGCCTTCGACCGATGGCTGCTGACGGCGCCACTCGCGGGCAAGCTCGTGCGCGGCTACAACACGGTGCGCTTTGCGAGCACGCTGGCGATTCTGACGGCTGCCGGCGTGCCGATCCTGCGCGCGCTGCAGGCCGCGGGCGAAACGCTCAACAACCGCGCGATGCGCGGCAACATCGACGAGGCGATCGTGCGCGTGAGAGAGGGTACGTCGCTCTCGCGCTCGCTCGGGAACACGAAGACGTTTCCGCCCGTACTCGTGCATTTGATCCGCTCAGGCGAGGCGACGGGCGATGTGACGACCATGCTAGATCGCGCGGCCGAAGGCGAGGCGCGTGAGCTCGAGCGGCGCACGATGTTCATGACGAGTTTGCTGGAGCCGCTGCTGATTCTGGCGATGGGCGGCGTGGTGCTCGTCATCGTGCTGGCAGTGATGCTGCCGATCATCGACTTGAACAATATGGTGCAGTGACTGGCCCACGTTCCCGAGCGAGGACGCCTGGGAATAGCGAGCGGGCTCCATGGACTGGAGCCCCAGGCGCGAGCGACTTATCAGCGAACGTAGATGGTCGGGCCGCCGCCGGTGTTCGCGGGCAGAAAGACTTCGGAGCGCGCACCGTTGTGATCGATGACGATCGATCGTGCGCGCACTTCGGCGAGCTTGCTGTCGTCGCCGAGGCTGCCGCCGAGCGAAATCGCATGTGGCGGTTCGTCGCCGACGCTGACGATCGCCGCGGCGCCTTCCCTCAGCGAAAGGATGCCGAAGAGCTTGATGGCGCGGTTGATCGCGGGCGTGAGCTTGCCGCCGAAAAGCGTCGCCGCATCGTCGACCGATGCGGTCTGCGCGACGGCGGCGGCGCGCGGCGGCGCGGGTGGACGCGCGCTCAGCACGACGATCCAATAGGCCAGCGTCGCGCAGAAAACCGCGAACATGAATAACGACAGCAGACGGACATGTAAGGAGTTCATGCGCAGTATTGTACGGAGTATTCCTGCATTTGCGCGTAACGGCGTGGCGCTTCGAGCCGCGCATTACAATCAGCGGCCGAATCGAATGCCGTGCCACGCGGCAAGATTCTGAACCCATTTTCGAACGAGGTAGGAACGATGCAAAGGTGGACCCAACGCCGTAACGAGATTGCCGCGTCGCGCGCGCGGCGCCATCGCGGCTTCACGCTGATCGAGATCATGGTCGTGATCGCGATCCTCGGCATTCTCGCCGCGCTGATCGTACCGAAGATCATGAGCCGGCCTGACGAAGCACGCCGTGTCGCGGCGAAGCAGGATATCGGCTCGATCATGCAGGCGCTCAATCTTTACCGGCTCGACAACGGCCGCTATCCGACCCAGGACCAGGGTCTGCCGGCGCTCGTCCAGAAGCCGGCGACGGATCCGGTGCCGAACAATTGGAAAGACGGCGGCTACCTGGAAAAGCTGCCGAACGATCCGTGGGGGCATCCGTATCAATATCTGAATCCCGGCGTGCACGGCGAAATCGACGTGTTCAGTTACGGTGCCGACGGGAAGCCGGGCGGCGATGGCAACGATTCCGACATCGGTTCGTGGCAATAAGGTGTCGATTCGATGAAGACTTCGCGCCACGCGGGATTCACGCTGCTCGAGATGCTCGTCGTGCTCGTGATCGCTGGCCTGCTCGTCTCCCTCGCGTCGATTTCGCTCACGCGCAATCCGCGCACCGACCTCAATGAGGAGGCGCAACGCCTTGCGCTGCTGTTCGAATCGGCGACGGACGAAGCGCAGGTGCGTTCGCGTCCGATCGCGTGGGAGCCGGTCGCGGGCGGATTCCGCTTCGACGTTCGCACGCAAGACGGCTGGCGGCCGCTGCAGCGCGACGAGCTGCTGCGCGAGCGGCGCTGGGAAGGCGGCGTGACCGACGTGTCGATCGATTACCCGGGCTCGGATCTGCATCCCGATCGGCTCGTGTTCGGCGTGGAGAGCATCGGGGCCGCCGTGACGGTCACGCTCTACTCGGCCGTCGGGCGCGCGACGATCGTCGGCACCGGCAACGGCCGCTTCGAGGTGCGCTGAAATGAGACGACCCCCACGATCCTGCTCCCGCGCGCGCGGCTTCACGATGATCGAGGTGCTTGTCGCGCTCGCGATTATCGCCGTCGCGCTCGCCGCGGCGCTGCGCGCGAGCGCGATGCTCGCGGGCGACGAAGCGGGTTTGCATCGGCGTCTGCTCGCCGGGTGGAGCGCCGACAATACGCTCGCGCGGCTCTATTTGTCGCGCGAATGGCCCGAAGTCGGCTCGAAGAGCTTCGATTGCTCGCAAGGCAATCAGCCGCTCTTGTGCACCGAGCGCGTGAGCGCGACGCCCAATCCCGTTTTCAGGCGGGTCGAGGTCGTGGTGACGATTCCAGGGGAGCAAGGCATCCTCGCTCAACTCGTGACGGTCGTGCCGAATGAGACGAACCGTGCGCTCTGACAGCCGGCGCCGCGCGCGCCGCGCACGCGGCTTTACGCTCATCGAGCTGATGGTGGCGATCGCCATTCTCGCCGTCATCGCCGTGCTGTCGTGGCGCGGTCTCGAGCAGGTCGTCCGCGCGCGGCAGACCATCTCGAACGCCATGGAAGACGAGCGTGTCTTCGCGCAGTTCTTCGACCAGGTGCGCATCGATGCGCGCGAGGCGGCCACCGACGATGAAGTCGGCCAACCCGCCGTGTCCGTCGCCGGGGGCACGCTGCAGATCGTGCGCTGGTTCGACGCGAGCGGCCAGCCGCCGCGATTGCAGGTGGTGCGCTATCAAGTTGCCGGCGGGCGTGTCACGCGCTATGCATCGCCGCCTGTCGGGACGCCTGGCGCACTGCGGCGCATGCTGTCGGGAGCAAGCGCGGACTGGAGCGCGGTGCCGCTCATCGGCGGCGTCGGCATGATCAACGCGCGCCTCTTCGTGCCGCGTACGGGCTGGACGACTCAAATGGAAGACGTGACCACCGAGATCGCCCGCAACGACAACAACGTGAAGGTGCCGCAGTTCGGCAACGCGCCGATCGATCGCGCGGTCAAGGGACTCGAAGTCAGCATCGGCGCGCCATCGCTTCGCGCGCCGATCACGCGCGTCTTTCTGGTCGGAGGCTGATGATGAGAAGACGCCAACGCAAGCACGAACGCGGCGCCGCCATCATCAGCGCACTGCTCGTCGTCTCGCTCGCCGCCATTCTCGTCGCCGGTATTCTCTGGCGGCAACAGGTGCAGGTGCGCCGCATCGAAAACCAGCGCCTGCTCGCGCAGGCGCAATGGGTCGCGCGCGGCGCGCTCGACTGGACGCGCCTCATCCTGCGCGCCGAGGCCGACACGTCGCCGACTTTCACGTACCTCGGCGGCGTCTGGGCGGTACCGATCGCGAGAACGCGGCTCTCCGATTTTCTCGGCAAGATCGGCGAGGCGCAGGCCGGGCAAGGCGAAGACACCTACATCTCGGGCTCGATCGAAGACGCCCAGGGCAAATTCAATCTGCGCAATCTCGTTTCGGTTCCGGCACCGGGCGCGCTGCAGGTGAACATCGCCCAGGTCCTCGCGTTCCAGCGGCTCTTGCAATCGCTGGGGTACGACGGCCAGCTCGCAAGGCGCGTCGCGCTGCAGGTTCGCGCGGGCCTGCAGGGCTCGGCGACGCGCTTCCAATCGCCGATGAACGCGATCGGCGGGGGACAGACGCAGCAGCTCGGCGGCATCGTCGGCGGCAATAACTTCACCGACAACCCGGGGCTTCAGGAAGGCAACGACCAGTCGAGCATGGCCGCGCTCCAGATGACGAGCGTCGATTCGCTTCTCGACGTGCCGGGCTTCACGCCCGAAATGGTCGCGCGCCTGCGTCCGTTCGTGACTGTCTTGCCGACACAGACCGCTGTCAACATGAATACGGCGCCCGCCGAAGTCATCGCGGCCGTCGTGCCCGGGATGTCGCTCTCGAGCGCGCAGGCGTTCGTCTCACGCCGGGAGACCGTCTTTTTTCGCAACAGCGCCGACG
Organism: Trinickia symbiotica; assembly: GCF_003028655.1. Classification (GTDB taxonomy): domain Bacteria; phylum Pseudomonadota; class Gammaproteobacteria; order Burkholderiales; family Burkholderiaceae; genus Trinickia; species Trinickia symbiotica_A. Next base: position 404,565 of record NZ_PYUC01000003.1, on the reverse strand, counting down.
TCGAGTTGGCCTTGCGAGGCGCCGGTGCGCCGCAGGCGACCGACGCCGCTTCGAGTCAGGTTCCCATCGACGTGACAACGAGCTATTTTTTCGTCCATGGGCTCGTGCAGCATCGACGGGCCGAAGTCGATCGGACGACGCTCGTTTATCGCGATCCGCTCACGCATGCGACGCGCGTCGTCCGCGTGAGCGATCAACCATGACACCCGCAAAGCTAAGCCTAGGAGAGACGGCCTTTGAGCACGTTGATCGTTTTTCTGCCGCCGCGTGATCCGGCGGTGCCGTCGCAAGAATGGCTGCTGCCGGATATGCCGTTCCTGCTGCTCGACAAAAGCGGCCGCAAGGAGCGCGCGGGCCGGGCAGGGCTTGCGTTCCTGCCGCGCGCCGCAACGACGGTGCTGATCGTCGCCGCCCGCGACGTTCTGATGTTATCGGCGTCGTTGCCACCGCTGAAGGGACAGCGGCTCAAGCAGGCGCTGCCGAACGTCGTCGAGGATCAGATGATCCAGGATCCGCAGACCTGTCACATCGCACTCGATCCGCAGCCGCTCGATGACGGCTCGCGTGTGCTCGCCGTCATCGATCGCGGCTGGTTTCGTTTCCTTGTCGAAGCCTTCGCGGCAGCCGGACACCGCAACTTGCGCGCGGTGCCGGTCACGCGTTGCTTGCCCGCGGCGCAGTCCGCACCCGGTGGCTTGGCCGAAAGCGCCGCAATCGGCGGGAACGATGAGCCGCCGGTCGCTGCGGCGCTTGCCGGCGGCGAGGCGGGCGCGGCCGCGGCCTCTCAGCCCGAATCGCCGCTCCTTGCCCCCGCTTCGCTCGTCGTAGCCGTGCTCGGCACGGTTCGCGAGACGGCGCAGGCGATTCTCGCCGACGCAGCCGCCGGAGCCGCGTCGGTCGTGCCCGAGGCGCCGTCGCCATCGTCCGCGCCGCTCGCTTCCGCCGATCCGCGCGTCGAGGTCGCGATCGCGCGCGGCTCGCTCGGCGAAGGGCTGGCCGTGCCGGCCTCGGCTCTCGAGGCGACGCTTTCAGCGCTGGCGGGCGATACGCCGCTCGACGTGTTCGAGCTGACCGACGTGCCCGGTGCGGAACCGGCGCTGGCGCCGCATGCGGCGTTGCCCATGTTCGGCAAGGCCTCTTCCGACGCGCGCATCGTGCTGCCGCCCGGCGCCAAGCCGTTGCCGTTCGAGGCACTGGCGCGCGCGGCCATCGCGTCGCGGCTCGACCTCTGCCAGTTCGAGTTCGAATCGCGCCCCTGGCGGCTCGACCGTGCGACCGTGAGGCGGCTGCGCGTGCCGATCGGACTCGGCGTTGCAGCGCTCCTCGTGGCGGTGATCGGCGCCAACGTGCAGTGGATCGTGATGGCGCGTGAGCGCGATGCGCTCAACGCGCAGATGACGGAACTGCTGCTCAATGCGTTTCCGAAAACGACGGTCGTGCTCGATGCGCCCGCGCAGATGAAGTCGCAGCTCGATCGGCTGCGGCTCGCGTCGGGCCAGCTCTCGCCCGACGATTTCCTCTCGCTTGCCGCACGGCTTGCGCGTTCGCTCGGGCCGCTTCCTGTGAATGGCATTGCGGCGCTCGATTACCACGACCGCCGGCTCGATCTCACCTTCAAGCCGCAGGTGAGCGCCGATCCCGACTTTACGAAGCGGCTCGCGCAAAGCGGACTCGCGGGCGAACTCGATAGCGGCACCGGCAAATGGGCGATCAAGAACAGGAGCGCGGCACAATGAAGACGACTACCGTAATCACCGACGCCTGGTCCGGCTTCTGGGCAGTGCGAACCGCGCGCGAGAAGATGATCATCACATGGGGCGGCGCCGTTCTCGGTGTCGTCATCGCCTACTCGCTGCTGTGGGCGCCGGCGCAGCAGGGTCGTGCGGAGCTGCGCGAGCAATTGCCGACGATGCAGCGCGAGCTCGCGCAGATGACGGCGGAAGCGGATGAAGCGCGCGCGCTCGCGCCGGCGGCGCAGGGCGTGGCTCCTACCGGCAACGCGCTGAAGGATGCGGTCACCGCGTCGCTCGCCCAAGCCGGCTTCGGCGATCCGCAAGCGCAGATTGCCGGCGAAGCCGTCCGTGTCAGCCTCAAGAACGCCTCGTTCGCCGCGTGGACGACTTGGCTCGACGCCGCGCGCAAGCAGTTCAAGGTCCAGGTGTTGGAATTGCATGCGACGGCCGCGAAGGCTGATGGTCAAGTCGACGTGACGGCCACGCTGCAGCCGGCCGTTGCGCGGCCGGGCCGCTGATCGATGCGTCGCCCCTTCGCCCGAGCAGGCCTCGCTCGACCGGACGGCCGCGCATGAGCGTCTGGATGCGCCGTATCACGACCGCGCTGCCGTGGCTCGCTGTCGCCTTCGTTTCGTGCGTGATCGTGCTCGTCGTGTTGCTGCCGGCCTCGTGGGTGACGCCGCGTTTCGCTCGCGCCACGCAAGGACACGTCAATCTGATCGAGCCATCGGGATCGTTATGGCACGGCTCGGCTACCCTGATGCTCGCAGCCGGCCCGGATGCGAGCGCGGCCACGGTGTTGCCGGGGCGCGTCGAATGGCATACGGCGTTCTGGCCGCTCCTCGCCGGCCGTGCGAGGATGCAATTGCTGCTGAGCGACGCGATGCCGGACCCGGTCCGCATCGACGCCTCGTTCGACGGCGCGACGGTTTCGGCTGGCGGCATCAAGGTGCCGGCCGCGCTGCTTTCGGGGCTTGGCGCGCCGTTCAATACGCTCGATCTGCAAGGCGATATCCACGTGACGTGGACGCAATGGCACTTGATCCGCGGCAATGCGTTCGGCGGGCTCACGATCACGCTCGAGGACATGATTTCGCGCGTATCGCCGGTGAAGCCGCTCGGCTCCTACCGCGTGGTGCTGCAGGCTCAGGGTGCGGCGTCGACGCTCGACCTTTCGACGCTCAAAGGCCCGCTGCTGCTCAGCGGGCACGGGACGATCGCCGGCAGCGGCACGTCGTTTCACGGCGAGGCGAGCTCGACGCCCGAAGCGCGCGACAACCTGTCCGGTCTGCTGAACCTGCTCGGACGGCCGATGGGGCCGGGCACCGTTTCGCTCGATTACAGGCGCTGAAGCGGGCCAGGGGCGGCACCTCCGCGCCCTGATGCCCTGTCACTAGTCCGCCTTCCCGTCGACGTGATCCATCTGTGCGACGTTCCAGCCGCCGCCGAGCGCCTTCACGAGGCCTACCGACGATACCATCCGTTGCCCCGCGAGCGTCGCGAGCTTTTGCTCGGCGGTAAAAGCCGTCGTTTGCGCGGTCAATACGTTCACATAGCCGACCGTTCCGGCCTTGTACTCGTTCGTCACGATGGCGAGCGCTTGCTGCGCCGAGGCCACGGCCTGTCGCTGGACGACGATCTCCTGAGCCAGGATGCGTTGCGAAGCGAGGTTGTCTTCGACGTCCTGGAAGGCGGTGAGAACGGCCTGCCGGTAAGTGGCCACTTGCTGATCGTAGGCGGCGCGCGCGGCTTCCGTCTGGGCGTGCCTCAAGCCCGCGTCGAAGAGCGTCGCCGCCAGCGACGGCCCGACCGTCCAAAACCGCGAGGGTAGCGTGAAGAGTTTCGAGAAGATCGAGTTCTGGAAACCGCCCTGCGCCGAAAGCGTGAGTGTCGGAAAAAAGGCCGACATGGCCACGCCGATCTGCTCGTTCGCCGCGGCAGCCCTGCGCTCGGCCGAGGCGATGTCGGGCCGCCGTTCGAGCAGCGCCGAGGGGACTTCGAGCGGCACGCGCGGCGGCTCGGCATCGAGCGGGATGCGCGGAATCGAGAACGTCGACGCGGGCTCGCCGACGAGCACGGCGATCGCATGCTCTTCTTGCGCGCGCGCGACGCCGTTTTCGATTGCCGCGGCCTGTGCCGATTGAAGCTGAGTTTGTGCCTGAATCACGTCCGAGCGAGCGGCGACGCCCGCCGCGTACTGGTTCTGCGTCAGCTTGAGCGCCGCGGTGTAGGCGCTGACAGTGTCGTCGAGGAGCTGCTGCAGCGAATCGGCCTCGCGCAGCTGAAAGTAGGTTTGCGCGAGCGTCGCCTGCGCGGACAGCCTCGCATTGGCGAGATCGGCCGCCGCGCCCTGTTCGCCCGCGCGCTCGGCGCTGACGGTGCGGCTGACCTTGCCCCAGAGGTCGGGCTCCCACGTGGCGTCGAGCGACACATCGAAGTTGTTGCTGATCCGCGATCTCGACCCGCTCGACGCCAGGAAGCTCGACGAGCTCGACAACTGCTGTCCCGAGCGCGTCGCGCTGGCCGAGGCGCCGATGATCGGGAAGTAAGCCGCCCGCGCTTCGGCGACGAGCGCGCGCGCCTGGCGATAGGCGGCCGCGAATTGCGCGATAGACTGATTCGCCGAATCGAGCTTGTCCATCAGCGCGTCGAGCCGCTCGTCATGGTAGATGGACCACCAGGGGCCGCGATCGGCGTGGTCGGACGGCTCCGCCACCTTCCAGCCCGGAGGCGCTTCCTTGAACGACGCGGGCATCGGCGTGTCGGGCCGCTTGTAATCTGGGCCGACGGCGCAGCCGCCGAGCGTGACGGCAACCGCGGCGATCAACGTCACGGCACGCGCTGAGACGGTTTTTCCCGAGGGGTTTGCTCGAGTCGGCGCCGCGGTCGTCCGTAGCGGACGAGCGGCAGCCGCGGGTTTTCGATCAAGCGGCATGCGAATGGGTGTCGGTGCTATGCGGCGATGGTATCGCAAGCCGTTTGTCGGCTGGGTTACCGCACGTTACATCGGAGCGCGGCAGGCTGCGCGCTGCGTACTATCGATAGGCTATTGCTTGCATAGAAGACTATTGACGCGGCAACAAAACGAGGCGATAGTGCAACCGGTGCGTGAGGTAAGTGCGTATTAACGCCTCGCGGCAGGACACGCATCGAAAAACAAGCAATAAAAGGAGAGCGCAAATGACGGACGCGGCTACCGAGGGCGCCGCGCAGGGCTCGGCTTCGCCCGGCACTTCCGCGGCGGCGAGGCCGCTGCGAGGGGCGATGCTTGCCTTGCTGACGGTCGGCCTTGCTTTCGGTACCTTCATGGAGGTGCTCGACACTTCGATTGCCAACGTCGCCGTGCCGACGATCTCGGGCACGCTAGGCGTGGCGGCCAGCGACGGAACCTGGGTCATTTCGTCGTACTCCGTCGCCGCGGCGATCGCCGTGCCGCTGACGGGATGGCTCGCGCGGCGCGTCGGCGAGGTGCGACTTTTCACACTGTCGGTCCTCGCATTCACGATCGCCTCGGCGCTTTGCGGCCTCGCCGCTAATTTCGAATCGCTGATCGCGTTCCGCCTCCTTCAAGGACTCGTGTCGGGGCCGATGGTGCCGCTCTCGCAGACGATCCTGATGCGCAGCTATCCGCCGAGCAAGAGAGGGCTCGCCCTCGGTCTCTGGGCGATGACGGTGATCGTCGCGCCGATCTTCGGCCCGGTGATGGGGGGCTGGATTACCGATAACTACACTTGGCCCTGGATCTTCTATATCAACCTGCCGATCGGCCTGATCTCGGCCGCGACAGCCTTCTTCCTGCTGCGCGGACGCGAGACGAAGACGGCGAAGCAACGCATCGACGCGATAGGGCTCGGCTTGCTCGTCATCGGGGTCGGCTCGCTGCAGATGATGCTCGATCTCGGCAAGGATCGTGACTGGTTCAACTCGACGTTCATCGTCACGCTCGCGCTCACCGCGGCCGTCGCGATCGCGTTCCTGCTCGCGTGGGAGATTACCGAAAAGACGCCCGTCGTCGATCTGTCGCTGTTCAAGGATCGCAACTTCGCGCTCGGCGCCCTCATCATTTTCTTCGGCTACATGGCGTTCTTCGGCTCGGTCGTGGTCTTTCCGCTCTGGCTGCAGACGGTCATGGGCTACACGGCCGGGCTCGCGGGGCTCGCGACGGCGCCCGTCGGGCTGCTCGCGCTCGTCCTGTCTCCGCTCATCGGGCGCAATCTGCACCGGCTCGACCTGCGGATGGTGGCGAGTATCGCCTTTACGGTCTTCGCCGTCGTCTCGCTTTGGAATTCAACGTTCACGCTCGACGTGCCGTTCAATCACGTGATCCTGCCGCGTCTCGTTCAAGGCATCGGTGTGGCTTGCTTTTTCGTGCCGATGACGACGATCACGTTGTCGAGCATTCCCGACGAGCGGCTCGCGAGCGCCTCAGGGCTGTCGAACTTTCTGCGGACGCTCGCGGGCGCGATCGGCACCGCCATCAGCACGACCTATTGGGAGAACGACGCGATCTATCATCACGCCGTTCTATCGGAATCGGTCAGTCTCTATTCGCCGAACACGAGCGCTTATCGCGATGCGCTCGCGGCCCTCGGCATGGCGGGCAACAGCCTGACGGCCCAGTTGAACGACACCGTCACGCAACAGGGCTACATGATGGCGACGAACGACTTTTTCCGCCTCTCCTGCGTTGCGTTCGCGTTGCTGGCCGTGCTGGTATGGACGACGAAGCCGCGGCGCGGAGGCGGACCGTCGATGTCGCATTGACGAGACGATCCTTAAAGCGGTGAAGCGCCGGCGCTGGCTAGCCCTGGTCCTTCGCGTCGCCGGTTTCGCTTGCCGGCGTCGGCGCATCGGGCGCCAATTGCAGCGGCTTTTCGGTGCCCGTCTTCACGAACTGTTTGAAAGCCGCGCCGGCTTGCCACGGGTCGGGCCGGCAACCGAGCATGCTGTCGCAGTGCGCGGCGAAGCCGATCGTGGCCGAGCCGTCGGCATTGGCCGTCTTCGTGATTTGGTAGGCCAGCTTGCCGCTGCCGCCTTCGGGCCCCGCCGATTCGATCAGCGAATCGGTCGCCGTCTCGACCTTATAGGCGCTGTGACGCGTCACCCAGTCCTGCGCACGATGCCACCAGACGGCGCACTCGTCGGCGTTTCGGCAGATGAGCGGCGCGGTCGCGATCTGCATCGTTTCCGGGGTCACATGATTCGTCGCCGCGCATCCGGCGGCGAGCGCGCATGACGCGAGCCAAAGCATCGTCTTCATCGGAACGCCCTCATTCGCTCTACATGAGGTTCGACGCGCAAAATGCGGGCACGTTCGGGCAACGAGGGTGCGTTAGCCGACCATATTCGAGTTCCGGGCGGCTCGCTGGCCGCTCTTGCGTGAAAGCGGCGATGCGCCGCTAGACGCTGAAGCGCTCGAGCGTGTAGCCGCGAAAGTCGGCGACGAAGGCGTCGAACGAGCTTCCGGCGTCGCGGCGTTCGAGCGCGGCCTGCTCTTCGAGCGAGCGCGCGGCGGCCGTGGCCGCTTCTTGCGCGCTCGCGGCATCGAGGGGGCGCGCGCGGAAATGAGCCGCATGCGCTTCGCTCTGCGCGAGGCCGAATGCGAGAAAGCCCTGGCCGCGCTCGCGCATCGCCCGCAGCACGCGCGCGGAGGGCGTGGTTTCGGGATCGGCAAGCTTCACGCGCTGAGCGGCGACGGCCCGCACGTGCGCATCGCCGCCGGCGAGCGCGTCGAGCGCGCGGGCGGCTTGCTCGATGCCGTCCATGAGCTCGGCAGCCCAGTCTTCGAGCGATATCTCGCGCCCTTCGCGCGTCAGCAGCAAGCCAGGCTTGCGCCCTTCGAGCGTCACGCGGCCAAAGTTGGCGTTGGCTTCGGCATAGGCCGCGGCCTGCAGCGGCGGGCTGTCGTCGAGCGCGCAGAGCAGCAGGTAGGCATCGAGGAAGCGCGCCGTTTCGAGCGCAATACCGCTCGGCTCGAACGGATCGATATCGAGGCAGCGCACCTCGACGTATTGCACGCCACGCGCGGCGAGCGCATGGAGCGGTCGCTCGCCGGAGCCGGCCACGCGTTTCGGGCGGATCGTCGAATAGAACTCGTTTTCGATCTGCAGCACATTGGTGTTGATCTGCACCCATTCGCCGTCGCGATGGATGCCGATCGCTTCGTAGGGCGCGTACGGCTCGCTGACCGCGCGCGCGAGCGCGTCGAGATAGCCCGACAGCGTTTCGTAGTCGGGGCGCAACGCCGCCTGCCCCGTCGTGTTCGAGTAGCCGAGGTCGCTCATGCGAAGGCTCGTCGCGTAGGGGCGGTAGAGCGTGTCGGCATCGAACGTGTCGAGCGTATGCGGCCGACCGCGCAGGAACGGCTTGTAGAGCGCCGGCGATGCGCCGAACAGGTACATCAACAGCCAGCTCGTGCGGCGGAAGTTGCGGATCAGCGCCAGGTAGCGCGCGGATTGGAAATCGATCGCCGTCGCCGGCGACGGCTCGGCGGCGTGCAACAAGCGCCACGTTTCGTCGTTCAGCGAATAGTTGTAGTGAATGCCGGCGATGCACTGCATCGTGCGCCCGTAGCGCAGCGCCAAGCCATGCCGATAGACGTGCTTGAGCCGGCCGATGTTCGACGTGCCGTACTCTGCGATCGGGATCTGGTCGTCTTCGGGCAGCTTGCCCGGCATCGAGCAGGTCCAGAGCATTTCGCCGTCGAGCGCCGAATAGACGAGTCGATGAAGCTCGTCGAGCCGGGCGAGCGTCTCGCGCGGGTCGCGCTCGGCCGGCGTGATGAGCTCCATCAGCGCTTCCGAGTAGTCCGTAGTCAGCGAGGGATGCGTGAGCGCGGAGCCGAACACGCGCGGATGCGGTGTCATCGCGAGCGAACCGTCCAGCGTCACACGCAGACTCTCTTTCTCGATGCCGCGCAGTCCGCGCGCGAGCACATCGCCCGCGGCAGGCGACGTCAAGACGGACAAACGCTGCGCGAATGTCCCAAAGGGCGAAGGCGAATGGTCTGACATTGAGGCGGGCCGGGGTCGACTACGAGCGCGAGCCTCCAGCGCAATTATTTTTGGGTAGCGGGCACTTTAACACCGCGCCGTGAAGCGCGCTTGAGGCGGCTTCAGCCGTGGGCTCGCACTCGCTACCCTCCGCGCGCGCCGCTCGCGCGATCGGCAATCTCGTTCCACAAATGCATGGCCGCGTACGCTCGCCACGGACGCCATGCGTCGGTGCGCGCGCGCTGTGCCGCCGGCCGCGCGCAGGCGGCATCGCGCGCGGCGATCGACTGCGCGAGGACGAGGTCCGTCGCCGGCCACGCATCGGGGTCGCGCCAGGCACGCATCGCGATGTATTCGACGGTCCAAGGGCCGATGCCGGGCAGTGCCAGCAACGCTTCACGCATCGTCGCGAGGTCTGCCGACGGACGCGCCGGACGGCGCTTGTCGCCTTTGCCGTCTGCGGGGTTCACACCGTTGAGCCCACCGTTGATTTCGCCACTGACTCCGCCATTGACTCCGTTCGCCGCAACGGCGCGCTCGATCGGCACCTCGCCCGACGCGACGGCGCGGGCCACGGCCTGCAGGGCCGCGACGCGCTTGCCCGGCATGCCGATCTGCGCGAGGTCCGCCTCGGCGAGCGCGGCCGGTGTCGGAAAGCGCCACGCGGTGCCCGCGTGCGGGTGGTCGTCGATGCGCGCCCCGGCGCGAACGACGAGGCGGCCGATCAGCGTCGTCGCCGCCTTCACGCTCACCTGCTGTCCGACGATCGCGCGCACGACCAGCTCGAACGCGGACCACGCACCGGGCACGCGCAGGCCCGGCGCCGCGCCGACGAGCGGCGCGAGCCACGGGTCGCCGCCAAGATGCGCGGCGATCGCGGCCGGCTCCGCATCGACGTCGAACATGGTCCCCACGTGCGGCGCGAGCGTATCGACGTGCCGGCTTGCCTCGCCTTCGACCGCAACGACGAGCCGCGCTTTGCGCGGATGTCGCCTGACCGAAAGCGTGCCGCTCGCGCCCCCCCACTCGATGGCGCGGTGATAGACGCCGTCTTCGACAGCTTCGACGCCCGGCGTCGCTCGGCCCGCGAGGAATCGCGTGAGGCGCGGCCAGTCGTACGGTGCCTTGAACGGCAGCTCGAAGTCGGCGGCGGTACTCAAGCGACGTCGCCCAGTTCGGTTCGCGCGGGCTGCACGTCGGCTGGCGTCTCGGCACCGGCATCGGCACCCCCTGCTTGCGCGGCTGACGCGATCGCCGTGCGGCGTGCCTCGGCGTCGAGCAGCGCGGCTTTGCGCGCGAGGCCCCAGCGGTAGCCGGCCAGGGCCCCACCTTTCTGGACGACACGATGGCACGGAATGGCGATCGCGACCGGGTTCGAAGCGCAAGCGCTTGCGACGGCCCGCACGGCGCGCGGCGTGCCGAGCGCTTGCGCAATTTCGGTATAGCTGCGCGTCTCGCCGTAGGGAATACTTCGCAGCGCATCCCAGACGCGCTGACGGAACGCGGTCGCGGCCACGTCGAGCGGCAGGTCGAACGTCTCGCGCCGGCCGTTCAGGTACGCATCGATCTGCGAGATGAACGGCGCGATGTGCGCACGATCCTCGATCAGTTGCGCATTCGCAAGTGTTGCGCGCAGGTCGTCGACGAGCGTACCGAGGTCGTCGCCGAACGCGATGCGGCAGATGCCCTTGTCGGTGGCGGCGACGAGCACGTGGCCGAGCGGCGTGGGCGACGAGGCGTAGCGGACGGTCAATCCCGCTCCTTTCTTGCGGTAGGCGGACGGCGCCATGCCCAGCTCGCTCGCGACATTTTCATAAAGCCGCGAGGGCGAGTTGAAGCCCGCATCGAGCGCCGCGCGCGTGACGCCGTCACCGCGCTGCAACGCGTCGCGCAACGCCGCGCCGCGCCGGGCGGCCTGGTATTGGCGCGGCGAGACGCCCACCACGCGCGTGAAAATCCGCTGCAGATGGAACGGGCTGACGTGCACGGCGTCGCTCAACTGAGCGAGCGTCATTCGGCCCTGCGGATCGGCGTCGAGCGCGGCGCACGCGCGCTCGACGATGGCGAGCTCGCGCGGCAGGCCGTCGGGCCGGCACCGCTTGCACTCGCGAAAACCAGCCGCGCGCGCTTCATCGGCTGTCGCGAAGAAGGCGACGTTCTCGCGGCGCGGCAACCGCGACGAGCACGTCGGCCGGCAAAAGACGCCCGTCGTCGAGACGGCATAGAAAAAGGCGCCTTCGGCGCGAGCATCGCGCGTACGCACGGCATCCCAGCGCTCGGCGTCGGTCCGATACCCGGGACGTGGCAGCGCGCCCGGCTCGGGCTCGCGGCCCGCGGGCCGGCTCGTTGGATCGTCGACTCGGTCGGTGTTACGGCGGCGTTGCATCGTGGCGTCAGTGCGATAGGCGGTTTGCATGTCGTTCCTCGGGAATTCAGGTGGACAGGATCACTGTATGCCCCGTCACCTGGGGCGACGCGCCGGAACTTGCGCTCTCATTCGCCCAGCTTCAGCGGCGGACCTCCCCCCTGCTTTCCCTAATCGACATTGTCCGCCGAAAAAGATATTGCGATGCACCATCCGATTGTGTATAGTACGTCCTGTCTCCTCCATGTCTCCTCCTGATATGGATTCACCCGCTCCTATGAGCGGGTTTTTTTTTGGCTGTTCGCTTTTGACGTTTCGACCCTGTAGCCGCCGTCCCCGGCGGTGCACCGGCGCGCCGGCCGGCCTACACTCGTGAGTGTGTATGCGCGCTGTGCGGCTGCGCCGATTGGCCAGCCGCTGGTGCCGCCAACCCGCGACGAAAAGAGGGCATTCCGATGAAGCTGACGATCCGCGAGATCGATCACGTGGTGATCCGCGCGGCCGATCCGGCTGCGATGACGCGTTTTTACTGCGGCGTGCTCGGCTGCACGATCGAGAAGGAGCAGCCCGAGTTCGGCTTGACGCAGTTGCGCGCGGGCCGCTCGCTGATCGACCTGCTGGCGGTGGGCGGCAGTCTCGATCGCGCCGAGAGCGGAGTCCCGGGCGCCGGCCGCAACATGGATCATCTTTGTCTGCGCGTCGAGCATTACGACGCCGAGGCGCTTGCCGCGCATTTGACGGCGCATGGCGTGCGGCTGGGCGCCGAAGGCCGGCGCTACGGTGCCGACGGGTTCGGCCAGTCCCTTTATCTATTCGACCCCGAAGGGAACATGGTCGAACTGAAGGGGCCGCCCGAGGCGGCGCAGATCACGTCGCTTTGAGGGGCGGCCGGCTCGGTCGTGCGCGCGGCGAACGCGATTCGGCGTCGGGCCGATTCGGCGGTTCAGTGGTGCTCCGTTTCTCGATCTCACCGAGCCTTGCCCGCCTTCAGCACCTCCCATTCGATGGCGACGGGGTCCGCCTCGGCGCTCGAGATCCACGCGGATCCGTCCTCCACGGTGACCTGTAGGCGCATCGAGCGTTCGGCAAGCCGCGCGAGCGCATCGCCCACGCCCTCGGCGAGCGAAAGCACGCGCACATTGCCGAATCGTTCGATCTTGCCGCGCAGGCCCTGCCACCAGACATCGGATGTCCGTCCGCCGTAGGCGATGACGATGACTTCGCCCGCGCGTGCGCTGGCTTTTGCGATGCGACGCTCGTCGGGCTGGCCCACCTCGATCCACGTCTCAATGGCACCGGTCAGATCCTTTTGCCAGAGATCGGGTTCGTCCGTATCGGAAAGTCCCTTGCAGAACTCGAGCCGCTCGCCGGCGCTCAGTGCGAACGCGACGAGGCGCACCATCATGCGCTCGTCGGTTTCGGACGGATGGCGCGCGATCGTGAGCGCGTGATCGGCGTAGTAGTGGCGGTCCATGTCTGCAATCTGCAGTTCCGCCTTGTAAATCGTCGATTTGAGAGCCAATTCCGGAGCGGTCGGGATACCGTCGATAGCGTTGAGGGGCGCGTTGAGAGACGGCGCATCATGCCTTTGCGGCGCTACGCGCAATTTGCGGTGGGCGGGATGAGAGACGCCGGCGCGGGCGTGATCTTAGCGAATTGCTCGCCGCGCGCAAAGGGCGCACGGCGCAGCAGGCCGCGCCACGCGACAGCTTGGTGCGAGCCGTCACGAGCAAACACAGATGCGGATCGGGGTTGCCGCCCGAGCCGCGATTGAAGCGGCAACGGCGAAGCGCGCCGCAGCCGCTGCCGACTGACGCTACTGCTTAATGAACCTGTCGTTGGTCCAGAGTCCTTCCGTATCGCCGTTGCCGGCATTCACGAACTCGACGTCGTGACCGACTACGCGCACGATTCGGAAGTCCGAATGCTCGGGCGTGGACAGACATTCGTAGCCCGCGAAATATTCCTGCATCTTTTGCTGTTCGCCGGCCTGCGCGTGCTGATAAGCGGCATCGAGCTTGTCTTTCGACAGGCAACCGTACCCGCCGGGCGCAAACTGGAAGGTCTGTTGCGGCTTGAGGACCGTATCCTGGGCTTGCGCAATCGACGCAGCCGCAGCAAAACCGGCCAGTACAAAAAGCGTCCCGAGTTTCTTGCTCATGTCCTACCTCCAATGCGGGTTTTTACTTAGATTAGCTATGTGTTTAAAGGCAATTGAAAACCCACGGCTTTCAACATAGGTCATGCGCCAAAAAGCACAAGCACATTTTGTGTGCACTTGCAAAAGCGACGGATTGTCGCACCCTATGGCAGGCGCCGCCGCACATGCGCAGTGGGTTGACGCAGGCTTGTCCAGACTGGCTGCACGCGCTGGCCCGTGGCGTCGTCTTTGATTTTTCAAGCGTTTGCGCGAGGTGTCGTCAGCGCCGATTAAATGATGTTAAGTGACTTAATAAAAATAAACCTAATTGATGCGCTGCACAGAAAGCGATGTCCCGCGGGCGTGGTCTGCTTTAAATAAAGATTCAGCTGACGCATAAAAAACAGTGCCTGCTCTATTCGGATTGTCTTCGAGAGGCGCTGACGACGGGCGACGGTTTTTGGCAGCGACTGCTCGCGGCGCAGCATCGCCGGCGCATAGGGGGCCGCGGCGTATCCACGTGCGCCTTGCGCGCCGCCGCGACGTATGGATAAATCGGGTTTTCCCCTGACGGAGCGCTTCAATGAGCTTTGCACACTGGCTACCGTTCGCGATCGCTTCCGCCATCCTTGTCATGATTCCGGGGCCGACGGTGCTGCTCGTCGTGTCATACGCGCTCGGCCACGGCCGGCGGTATGCGCTTGCCACGACGGCCGGCGTGGCGCTCGGCGATTTGACGTCGATGACGGCCTCGATGGTCGGACTGGGTGCCGTTCTCGCAGCCTCCGCCGCGTGGTTCTCCGTGCTCAAGTGGGTCGGCGCGGCCTATCTCGTCTACCTGGGCATCAGGCTTTGGCGCGCCCCCGTTGGTGATTCGCAATCCCCCGACATTTCGGAAACGCGCACGGGCAAGGTCTTTGCGCATGCTTATGCCGTCACGACGTTGAATCCGAAGAGCATCGTGTTCTTCGTCGCGTTCGTCCCGCAATTCATCGATCTGCACGCGCGCCTTTGGCCGCAGATCGCGATTTTTGAGGCAACGTTCGTGTTGCTCGGCACGCTCAACGCATTCGTCTATGCCTTGCTGGCATCGAGCGCGCGCCGGGCAATCCGCAGCCGCTCGGTGCAGCGAGCCGTCAATCGTACGGGCGGCACGATGCTCGTTTGCGCCGGCGCGCTGGCGGCGACGTGGAAAGCCGGGAGCACGTAAGTAGAGCGAGCGTTCCGGCACCGGGCAATGCGCGCCACCCCACGCGCGCGCATTGGTGCGGCGCTAACCGGTGGGCGACGGGCATACAATGAATTGCATCGTCGCGCCATCGACCAGAGCACGGAGGCTCATCGTGATCGAACACTTGATACTGGGTGCGTTCCTGGTGCTGCCGCTTCTGATCGTCGCGTTTCTTTTTTCCGACGAGTTGTGGCAAGAACATCGGAGCCACGAGCCGCGCAGCGACGCACGCCGCATCGATTGGCGCCATCCATTGCGAAGCTTGCTGCATCGCCATTGAGCGCCGACCGCAGAATACTCAGTTAATGAGGAATACTAAGTAAGGGCGATTACCAATGCTCGCCCACTTCGTGCCCGACGATCCCACCTGCGACCGCACCGCCTACGGTCCCGACCGCGCTCCCGTGCGTCAATCTGTTGCCCGCATATCCGCCCGCCGCCGCGCCGCCGAGCGTGCAGCCGCAAAGCAGGGAAAGCAGCGCGACGATGGCGCCGGCCTTCGCTCGTTTCAGTCGTTTGAACTGAGTCATCTGAGCCTCCGCGTTCGAAAGTCTTAGTCGAATGCAAGCAATGCGCGTGCCTTGCCGCGCAGCGCGCTGGGACCCCGTAGCCGGTTCTGCGCCGCGCTGGGAGCTTGTTTCGGAGTCCTAATCGTCGTGCGGCGCGCTTCGGCTCTTACTGCCCGTCAGGACGTGATCGAGCGGCAGTGCGGTAGTCCGCCTGACGACTTCCATCGCAAAGCTCGCGCTCACGTCGAGCAATTCGGCCACCTTGATCAACCGCTTATAGACGCTGTCATAACCGGCGATATCGGGAACGACGACCTTCAGCAGATAGTCGACGTCGCCCGTCATCCGATAGATTTCGACGATCTCGGGAATCGTCGTGACGCCGTTCAGAAAGCGCTCGGTCCATGCGTCGTTGTGCTGAGCGGCCCGTATCGTGACGAACGCGGTCAGCCCGAGGTTCAGCTTCGCCGCATCGCAAAGCACGACTTGCTTGCGGATGACGCCTTCTTCCCGAAGCTTCTGGATGCGCCGCCAACACGGAGTAGGCGAAAGATTGACGGCGCTGGCGATGTCGTTGAGTCCGAGCGAGGCATCCTCTTGCAAGAGTCTGAGGATTTGTGCGTCGATTCTGTCCATTTCGGGGCAGCCGTGGAAAAGTTTTCCAAGTATAGGCGTTCGGATAGAGCCAAAGGCGACTGGCATCGGTGTTGCTCGAACCGCAGGGGAACCTCCGCCGACGGAACGACTATGAACGCGCAGAAACGTCCCGCAACAAAAGCGGGCTCGCATGACGGCTCCGAAACGGACCGGGATCAGCAGCCGGCTTCGTTGGAGGACTGCCGCCGCTGCGGCCTCTGGCAGAGCGCGACGCAGGGCGTGCCGGGTGCCGGCCCCAGGCGCGCGCCGATCATGATGGTTGGCGAGCAACCCGGCGACAGCGAAGATCGCGAGGGCAAGCCGTTCGTCGGGCCCGCTGGCCGACTGCTCGATAACGCGCTACACGAAGCCGGTGTTGCGCGCGAGGAGGTATTCATCACGAACGCGGTGAAGCATTTCAAATGGGAGCCGCGCGGCAAGCGCCGCATGCACAAGACGCCCGCGCAGCGCGAAGTCGATGCGTGCCGCTACTGGCTCGATCGCGAGCTTGCCGAGGTCGCGCCGCGAGTCCTCGTCGCGCTCGGTTCGACCGCATTGAAGGCCCTACTCGAAGACACGCACGCGCGGCTTCAGGATTATTTCGGCAAAGTGATCGAGCACGGCGGACGCGCGGTATTGGCGACCTGGCACCCGTCGTATGCATTGCGCGCACCCGATCCCGAGACGCGTGAACGCGCATACGCCGATATTGTTGCGGCCCTTGCGCGGGCGAAAGCATTGTTACGGTGATTCGACTCGCGATCACTGTGCGCCGCGCGCGCGATTGCGCAACTCCTCGCGCACGCGCTTGGCGACGAGAACCGGCATGTAGTCCGTGATGCGTGCTTCCTTGCTGTATGCCTCCCAGGTTTCGTCATACATCTTTTCGACAACTTCCTGTGGCGTGTGAGTCGCGGTGGCAATTTCCTTGACGACTTCCTCGGCGTTCGGCTGGTGCATCGAGAGCTCCTCGCGCGATCGAGATCGGCTTGCGGAAGGCACATTACACGCTCTCGCAGGGGCCGATGCAAGCGTCGCGTTCGTGGCGGCGAACGCGCTCATTCGAGCTTTCAAGTCGCAACCGTTTCGTCGTTCGCGAATAAACCGTATATACTGTTTGCACTGTTTACCGATGAGGAGATCACTGATGGCCACTGCAAGCAGCGAAAAGGCAACGAAGAAGCCGGCGCGAGTGCCGAAGCACGCGAACGGACACGCCGCCGCGGCACCCGCCGCTGCGGCACCGGCCGCCGCGGCCGCCGATGCGGCCGTCGCGCCGCCCGCGGCCGCCGACGGTTCGCGCGCGAAATCCGCCAAGAAGGTGCGACGGGCGTTGGCAGAGCCCACAACGGGCGCCGTCGCCGCGCCCGAGAAAGTGAAGCGCGCCAAGAAGGAGAAAGTGGTGCGCGACAGTTTCACGATGCCGAAGTCCGACTATGAGAAGCTGGCGCAGTTGAAGCAGAAGTGCCTCGATGCCGGCGTCGCGGTAAAGAAGAGCGAGCTGCTGCGGGCCGGCCTGCACCTGCTCGATTCCGTGCCGGCCAAACGGCTGCTCGAAGCGGTATCGGCGATCGAAACCGTGAAGACGGGCCGTCCGGCTCAATCGTAGAAATTTTCGCTCGACTGTAACCGCTCGAGGCTCCATTCCGAATTGACGATCGGATCATCCGCATCGATCCGCCCGTCGCTCGACGCACCATTCGACGATGAGCGGCGGATGACGATCCGGTAACCGTCACATTCGCTGATTGGAGCCTCAAATGATGACTGTCGAAGCGCTCGCCGTTTCCGTCTCGCCTAGCACGACCGCACCGCGGCGCCCGCGCCAACGGCCCTGCACGTCGCGTGTCTGACGGGAGATCGGCATGCAAACGACCCCTATCGATAAGGCGCTGACTCGCGGCGGCCTGCGCGGCTCGTGGAACCGCTTGGCCGATCTTGCATCGCGGCTCATCGGTCACTCGCTGCTTGCGCTCGTGTGCCGCTTGTCGATCGCCGCGATTTTCTTCCTTTCGGGGCGCACGAAAGTCTCCGGCCTGCTCACCTTGAAGCCCGGAACCTATGCGCTCTTTCGCGACGAGTACAAGATCCCCGTCATTCCGCCGGAGATCGCGGCGCACATCGCCGCGTATTCCGAGCACTTGTTTCCCTTGCTGCTCGTGCTGGGGCTTTTCACGCGCGGCGCGGCGCTCGCGCTGCTCGGCATGACGACGGTCATCGAGGTCTTCGTCTATCCGGACGCATGGCCGACGCATCTGTCATGGGCCGGCCTGTTGCTTTACATGATCGGCCGCGGCGGCGGCGTCTTTTCGCTCGACCATCGGCTCGGCATCAAATGAACCGGTGAGCTGCGGCGCTTGGCTTTGCGCGATGCGGTAGCACCGGGGCGGTGCGTGCATCGCGTTGCAGGCCAGCCCCGCTAGGCGAGTCCGCGGATTCGTGCCGCGAGCGCTTTGAGACCGCGGTGCACGCCCACCTTGACGGCAGATTCCGAAAGCCCCGTCAACTGCGCCGTCTCCGCGACGGAAAGACCCTGCAGCTTTACATGAAGAATGGGCAGGCGTTGCTTGTCGGGCAACTGCTCGAGCAGCTTGCCGATATCGCGGCGTGCAGCCGAGGGTTCGTCGTCCGCGGCGGCGAAGATGTCGAGATAATCATCGATCGGCTCATGCAGCGATTCGCGGCGCGATCTCGCCCTGAAAAAATCCATCAGCTTGTAGCGCGCAATCGCATGAATCCAAGCGGTAAGCGGCTCGTCCGGCCGATACGTGTGGCGGCCGTTATGGACGGCCAACAGGATTTCCTGAACGAGGTCTTCGACGTCGTCGGCGAGTTGCGGAATTCTCCTGCGCAAGTAGCCGCGCAAGTACCGCGTCAACTCCGCGAGGAACGTGCGATAGGCGACAGCGTCGCCATCCATGCCGCTGAGGAGCAGAGCCCTCAGTCGCGTTTCTGTCGGGTGCACGGTCGGTCGGCCTCTTACCAGCGCAAGCATCGAGGTCCGATGAGCGCGCCCACCGCCGTGGGAAGCGCCATGCCGAGCAGATACCAGACGGCCCAGAACGGGACGCCCATTTCGGGGCAGTGTAGACAATAGGCAACCGTCGCCGTCGCGCCGGCCATCGCGCCCGCCGAGGCGCCGGCCATGCGCAGCCGTGTGGGCGCGAGCCCGCGCACCGCGGAGATCGCGGCGAGAAAACCCGGTATCGACAGAAAAGCGATATTGAACGGACAGCTTCGCCAGGTGTGGCCGAAGAGCAGTAAAGCGCGCTCTTCGGCCGGTGCGATCGACCATACGGCCAAGCCGGCGATCCAGACGATCGCGATCGGAACGGCAAGCCCTGCCCACGCGGTGCCGATGGTGACACCAGGCCGGGAGAGCCGCGCCGTGAGCGCAAGCGAGCCCGCGGCGAGCGCGACGGGAAGCGAGACCTTCGCCCAGAAGAGCGGCGTGACGAGCATCTCGCCGATATCGGGCCGCAAGCCATAGAAAACGAGCACGAGCAGCGTCGCGCCCAGCGCGCCGGCGAGAATGGCCCAACTGAAGCGGCGGGCCGCCGCGTGCTTGTCGACCGGCGTTATGCCGGCCGCGAGCAGCGTGACGAGACGATCGGTTTCCATGACGTTGTACTTGCGATTACCCTGGTAATTCGTTCGGCTGCCGGATTCGGTTACCGATTCCACTGCGGTCGCAGCGATTATCGTCGAAAAATCGACGGCGGCTGTAACCGCCGCCGCGAGCGTGGCGAACTAACCGACGGATCGCTCATTGCACTATGCTGCTGACGAACGAATCCTCGCCGCACTGCAGCGCTGACGGTCTGCTTACTATCCATCTATCGATCAGGAGTCCAGAGAATGAACGCAATCAAAGTTTCCGCCGCCGCTTTCGTCCTCGCATCGCTCGCAGCGAGCGTTTCCGCGCAGGCGCAGTCGAACGGAGCCGTCGAGAAGTGTTACGGCGTCGCGATGGCCGGCCAGAACGACTGCAAGGCGGGCGCGGGCACCACGTGCGCGGGCACGCAGAAGATGGATTACGACGGCGCGCACTACAAGAACGTCCCGGCCGGCACCTGCACGACGATCAAGACACCGAAGGGCCACGGCATGCTCGAGCCGTCGGCGTGAGCGACGCTTAGTCGTCCTGACGGTCGCCGCGATCATGGATGCGATGACGCAGCTCGGTGGGGGCCTCGGCCTGAAGCCCGCGCACTATGGCGACGCTTATGCGTCGACGGCGCGCGGTCTATGGTTCGAGGTGCACCCCGAGAACTACATGGTCGGCGGCGGTCCGCGCCTTGCGTGGCTCGAGGCGATCCGCTCGCGGCATGCGATCTCGCTGCATGGTGTGGCGCTCTCCTTGGCGGCGGACGCCGCGCCCGATGAAACCCATTTGCGGCGCCTGAAGGCGCTCGTGGATCGCGTCGAACCGGCGCTCGTCTCCGAACATCTTGCCTGGTCGGCCTGGCGCGGCACCTATCACCCGGATCTGCTGCCGTTTCCGCGCACGCATGAGGCGCTTGCGCGCGTAGCCGCGAATATTGGATGCACGCAGGATGCGCTGGGCCGTCGAATCGCGATCGAAAACCCGACGCACTACCTAGTGATCGATGGGCACGACTGGAGCGAAGCCGATTTTTTCGCCGAGCTCGTAAGGCGGACCGGCTGCGGTCTGCTGCTCGACGTCAACAACGTCTACGTCAGTGCGCGTAACGTCGGCATCGATGCGGCTGCTTATGTCGATACGATCGGCGCGGCATCGGTGATGGAGATTCACCTTGCCGGGCATTCCCATGACGCGGGTACGACGCCGCCGTTGCTCATCGACTCGCACGACGCCGCCATCGATGAAGCCGTATGGGCACTTTATCGGCGCGTGATTGCGCGCATCGGCGCGCGACCGACGTTGATCGAGCGCGATGACAACATTCCGCCGTTCGACGTTCTGCTCGCGGAGCGCGAGCGCGCGCAGGCGATTCTCGAAGCATGTCCACACTGTACGGGGCTTGAAGCTACACGGGGAGATTCCGATCGCGGCATGCAAGAGGCTGCGCAATGACGAGCACACTGACACAATTCCAGGATGCGTTCGTCAATGCGCTCTTCGGCGAGACGACGAACGACGAGCGAGTGGCACGCTTGACCGATCAAGCCGGCTTCACGGTCTATCGCAACACGATATTCAAAGGCTCGGTCGATGCATTGCAAGCCAACTTTCCAGCCGTCACACGGCTCGTCGGCGAGCAATGGTTTCGCGCGGCTGCGGCGGCGTATGTAAGGACGTCGCCGCCGGCCGACGCAAGACTCGTCTACTACGGAGCCGATTTTCCGGCGTTTCTCGAGGAACTCGAGACCGCGCGCGAACTGCCTTATCTCGCGGACGTCGCCCGCCTGGATCGCTTATGGGTCGAGGCGCATGTCGCTCGCGAAGACGCGCTTGCCGATGCCGCGGCGATTGCGGCATTGTCGGCCGAGCAACTGGAGCGGGCCGTGTTGCGCCCGCATGCGGCCGCACGCTGGATCTGGTTTGAATCCATGCCCGCTTACACGATCTGGCGCGCGAATCGTGAGGAGTCCGAAGTACCCGAAGATCTCGTCTGGCAGGCGGAGGGTGCATTGATTACGCGTCCGCGCGGCGAGGTGATCTGGCGCCCGTTGTCAGCGGCCGGTTGCGCGTTTCTCGACGCATGTGCCGAAGGGCAACCGTTCGAAAGCGCGGCGCAGCGTGTGCTCGAGCGCGGTGCCGATGTCGATCTGGGCGCGATCCTCGGCGATTTGTTGTCGGCGGGCGCGCTCGCCGACGTAATGCAATCGCCCGGGATCGTCAACCGCTAATCGGGACGCAGCGCACCGATACGACAGTAAGGCACCGAGAGCATAAGTGGCGCACCCGGCCTCCGCGACGGCCGACGTCGTCCGAATTTTTTGCGGGAAGCGTACCGCAAGAAGCGCATGCATCAGAATTCGCGTTCCCCGGCTTCGCGTTGCGGAAGGCATCAGGGATTTTCGCAATGCGAAAGCGGCAGCGGCGCGCGCCAATGGTTTAAAAGGTGGGCGCCCGCGCAAGCATTCGGCCTTGACCACGAAAGCTGCGTGACTCATAGGCCTGCGGGTCGCCGATGAATGCTGTGCGCGGCGGACACGCCGCCGACCGAGTTGGCGGGGCGGGTGCGCGCTTGAGGCGAGCGACTAGTGCAAACGAGAACTCGGTGATTTGCCAACAGCGCGGCGGTGATCCCCTTTCAGCCTGCGCTGACCACCACTGGCCTGAAGGCCTTCTCCACTGCAGTGCCCTTCGCCTTGTCCTCTTCCGCAGCATGGTCCTTTGCCGCCTCGAGCGAGAGATAGCGTAGGCAGCACACCCGTAAGAACGAGGCGAAGTTCGCGGGCGTTTCGCCCCGTAGCGAAACCAGTTCGTCGTAGAGCTTCACGGCGAACTGACTCGTCGTCACGCCTTCGCGGCTCGCGATCTCTTGCAATACGTCCCAAAAAAGATTTTCGAGGCGGACCGTTGTCACCACGCCATGGATGCGCAGCGCGCGAGTCCGCGATTCATAGAGTATCGGGTCGGCGTTGACGTAGATTTGGCACATCGTGCTTGCTCCCGTTTGCTGGTACTGTCCTCAGGCTCAGAGCGCGATTCGGGTACCGAGTAGATCGAGGAACTGCCTCAGCCACTTCGCGTGCGAGGTCCATGCCGGCGCCGTGACGAAGGATCCGTCGGTAATCGCCTCCGGCCAATCGAGCGCGACATATTCGGCCCCGCCTAGCCGAACTTCCGGCGCGCAGGCGGGATACGCCGAAATCCTGCGGCCGCGAATAACGTCCGCGGCGGCGAGCAACTGCGCCCCATGGCAGACGGCGGCGATCGGCTTACCCGATTGCGCGAAGTGCCGTACGCAGTCGATCACACGTTCGTTCAAACGCAGATATTCTGGCGCCCGTCCGCCCGGGATCAGTAGTGCATCATAGCTTGCGAAATCGATCGCATCGAACGTCGCATTGAGCGTGAAATTATGGCCACGCTTTTCGGAATAGGTCTGATCGCCCTCGAAATCGTGGATGGCCGTGCGGATCTGGTCGCCCTCTTTCTTGCCCGGCGTCACCGCGTGAACGACACATCCGACGACAGCGAGCGCCTGGAATGGGACCATCAACTCGTAGTCCTCCACGTAATCGCCAGCGAGAATCAAGATCTTCTTCGACATGGTAGTGCCCCCTTTTGACTGGTGACGTCGATACGCCTGGTGGCGGGTGCTCTCAGTCTAGGCAGGTTGCGCGCGCAGGGGTAATAACCGGTTAAATGCTGATCGGGACTTTCACTAGGTGGTTAGGCGCTGCGTCGAACCTTCTTGCGCGATCGGAGTAAGGCGGTTCGTGAGGTGGTTGTCGTAGTAGCGTAAAGGAGTATCAGTGCTCTTGCGTTAACCGGCCCTTAAGCTCTTTGCTCTAGTCTTTGGCGTTCATTCAACGCCGTCATATCAAGAATGGACTAAGCAAACGCCCATGATGCAAGCAATCGAAGCATTCAATCGAGCGGTTTTCCTCCATGTCAACGCCACATCCGGTACGCCACGTTGGCTTATCGATGCTGGCCTGCTTGTCGCCAACTACGCCATCTGGCTAGTCCCTTTCGCACTCGTGTGCATGTGGCTAGCTGGAGGAAGCCAGCGCCGCGAAGTTGCCGTGCGCGCGACTCTGGTCGGCTCGCTCGCACTTGCCGCCAATCAACTGATCGGGATGGCGTGGTACCACCCTCGACCGTTCGTGATTGGACTCGGACATACGTTCTTGGCACATGCGCCCGACTCATCGTTCCCAAGCGATCACGCTACGCTGCTTTCCGCAGTGGCGCTCACGTTCCTTTACGCCGGGAAGCGACTACTTGGCATGTTCGTTATCGCCATCGGCATTGCGGTGGCATGGGCGCGCGTATTTCTGGGCGTGCACTTTCCGTTCGATATGATCGGTGCGGCCGGTGTTGCCTGGATGGCCTACCTTGTCAGCGCACCGTTGTGGCGCTCGTGGGGACCGGCTGTTACGCGGACGTTCGTTGTCTTCTACCGAAGAGCGCTCGCTCGGCCCATTGGCCAAGGGTGGTTGAGGCAATAGCAGGGGCGCTGCCACCATTGCTACGAATCGTCGAAGCTACAAAAGGAAATCCCCCACATGAGTTGCCGGCTTGCACCGGGCCCAGATGTGAGGGACATATTGCGCTGCATGCTAGCGGCGATCGCCGCCTCGCGCAAGCGAATTTACCGCGATAGTGCTACCGAACCCAGTGCATTCCAACACGAGTTGCCCAGATCAACCGACCTTATTCGTTTTTCTGGCGCCATGCCCAAAGCGCCGCGGACGCTCAGAATATATTGAGCGCGTTGACCAGATCCGGTTACTCGGAGACGGAAAAGAAAAAAGGGTTACAGAGGCAGTGCGCCTATAACCCTTTGAATTCTTGGTGGGGCGTGAGTGACTCGAACACTCGACCTACGGATTAAGAGTCCGCTGCTCTACCAACTGAGCTAACGCCCCCCACAGACTGCAAAGTATGACGTACTTTTTCGTGCTTGCCAAGTCCCCTTCTTAATTTTCTTGGCTGAGCCAGCGAGTTGCCTCTTGTTGCACCTAAAGCAACAGCGGTGTGTTGCACCCCTTCCTGACGCATTCGTCTGACCACCGCTATCATTCCGCTGAGACGCACGCCGCGCAACCGCGCGAGCGGCGCGCCGCAAACGAGGACGGAGACACATATGAACGAATCCGCAACCGCCGCGCTGCTCGAGCGCGTGCTGGCGCCGTGGGTACGATCGCTGGCACTCGAGCCCGTCTCGGTCGGCGAAGGCAGTGTCACGCTGCGCTTGCCCTTTTCCGGTGAGTTCCGCCATTCGGGCGGCGTGATCTGCGGCCAGGTCTTCATGGCCGCGGCCGACACTGCGATGATCGTCGCCATCTCCGCCGCGCTAGGCGAGTACCAGCCGATGACGACGGTTTCGCTCAACGTGAACTTCATGCGCGCCGTCCGTAAAGGCGACGTCCTCGTCACCGCACGCGTACTGCGCCTGGGCCGAAATCTCGTCTTCGGCGAAGTGGAGCTCTTCGACGAAGATGGCAAAATGGCCGTCCACGCCACGACCACCTACTCGCTGCTCACCTGACGCGAAGCGGCGCGGCGGAACACGGAGCTCGATCACAACATGTTCGACCAGGTCGTCTTCGCGGGCGGTGGCAACCGCTGCTGGTGGCAAGCCGGATTCTGGGACGTCGTGAAGCCCGAATTAGCGCTGGCGCCGCGCGTCATCGCCGGCATCTCCGCCGGCGCCGCGACCGCATGCATGCTCTACACGCGCGATTCGCATTGGGTCATGCGCTATTACGAAGAGGCGCTGCGCGACAACCGCAAGAACGCTTACTGGGGCAACCTCTGGCGCCGGGGCGCCTCCGTGTTTCCGCACTACCGCATCTATCGGCAAGCGCTGCTCGATATCTACGGCGAGCGTTTCACCGATCTCGCCAAGGGACCGGAAATTCGCATCGGCGTCTCGCACGTACCACGCTGGCTCGGCGCACACGTTTCGGTCGCGGCCGGCCTCGTTGCCTACAACATCGAAAAGTACGTTCGCAAGAAGCTGCACCCAACGCTGGGCCAGGCGCTCGGCTTCCGCCCGGAATATATGCGCGCTCAGGACTGCGCGGATGCGGTGGAACTCGCCGACCTCATCCTGCAGTCGTCGTGCACGCCGCCGTTTACGCCGGTTCTGCGCCGCGGCGGCAAACCGGTGCTCGATGGCGGCATGGTCGACAATGTTCCCGTCGCGGCGCTCGACGCCACGCCCGGCCGCGTGCTCGTGATGGTCACGCGGCTCTACCCGAGGCCGCAAACCTTTGTGCTCGCGCACGGCGCGCAGCAACGCGTCTACGTGCAACCCTCGCGCAAGGTGCCGATTTCGAGCTGGGACTACACGCAGCCGGGGCTAATGCGGCCGACGTACGACCTCGGCCGCGCCGACGGCGAAGCCTTCCTGCGTCGTGTGCCGGAGCTGCTCGAGCGGGCCGCAAGCGCGCGACCCGCCGCGCACCGCTGATTCGTTACCGCCTCCGAAGAGCGGTCAGCGCCTCCGGATTGACGACGCTCGACATATCGCCGGCATCGAACGCGAGGATGTTCTTGAACGCCGCGCTGAAATAGAGCTCGTAGCCTTCACGCTCGACATAGCCGATATGCGGCGTGCAGATCACGTTCTCGAGGCGCAGTAGTCCATAGCCTTGCAGGATCGGCTCGGTTTCGAACACGTCGACGGCAACCATCCCGGGCCGATTGCGCGTCAGTGCATTCGCGAGCGCGTTGTCCTCGAGCAGTTCGGCGCGGCTCGTATTGACGAAAAGCGAAGTCGGCTTCATGCGCATCAGGTCGTCTTGCTTGACGATGCCGCGCGTGGCGTCGTTCAAGCGCAGGTGCAGCGTCAGCACGTCGCTCTCTTCGAACAGCGCCTCGCGGCTCGCCGCGGTCTGGAAACCGTCGGCCCGCGCGGCTTCGAGCGAATGCTCGCGCCCCCAAACGAGAACGCGCATGCCAAAGGCCTTCCCATAGCCTGCGACGATCCGACCGATCTTGCCATAGCCCCAGAT
This sequence comes from Trinickia symbiotica, assembly GCF_003028655.1. Lineage (GTDB taxonomy): Bacteria > Pseudomonadota > Gammaproteobacteria > Burkholderiales > Burkholderiaceae > Trinickia > Trinickia symbiotica_A. The sequence goes on along the minus strand of NZ_PYUC01000003.1, from coordinate 378,333 downwards.
GCCGAGCGTATGCCCGTGCAGCACTTGCCCAAGGCCGAAGTTCGGCGGCAGTGCCGATGTCTTCAACCCGGACTGTTGCCACGCACCCTGTTTCAGATTCGCGACGTATTGTGGAATGCGCCGCTGCGCGGCCATGATGAGCGCCCACGTCAGCTCCGCCGGTGCAATCGGCGAGCCGACGCCTTCGAGGACGGCGATGCCGCGCTCGGTGCAGGCAGCGAGATCGATGTGGGCGCCGACTTTGCCGGTCTGGCTGATCATCCGCAGGTGCGGACACTTGTCGAGCAACTGAGAGCTCACGCGGGTGCGCTCACGGATGAGGACGAGCGCGTCGACTTCTGCCAGACGGCTCGCCAGCTGACCTAAGCCGCGCACCGTATTGTTGAACACTTTGACGTCATGTCCCGCAAGCATTTGAAAGCAATCGAGCTTGCGGACGGCGTCCTGGTAGTCGTCGAGAATGGCAATTTTCATAGGGGAAGGTTCTGCAGTGCACGTTGAACGCGATAGACGCGGTGATATCCTTGTCAGTTCCAACCTGTCGGAGAGATGGGAGCTGGCATGAGCGATGCAACGGCTGTCGTCACGATGCTCGGTGCTGCTTTCAATGCTGCTGTCGCTAGGCAGGAAGGCCTCTTTTTAACAGCTTGTTGCGACGCCGCGCAAGCTGTACGGCTCCTGACGCCCTTTCGCATGCGCGCTTTGCCGCGAAATGCATGCGTTTCCCGCCCGCGGCGTCATCGAGCGCCCACCGTTTCCCCTTCAACGACCATAAAACGGAGACTGCTCAATGAACGAGATCGCCTTTGGAGGTGCAGCCGCATTTGAGGTCCCTGCATATGTCAGACATAAGCGGCTGCGCGAGTGGGTCGCACGCATCGCCGCTTTGACGAAGCCAGACCGCATCGTCTGGTGCGACGGTTCGGAAGCCGAATACGACCGGCTCTGCGCGCAGATGGTCGAGGCCGGTACGTTGAAGCGGCTCAATCCCGCCAAGCGCCCGAACTCCTACTTGGCGTGGTCCGCCCCTTCGGACGTGGCGCGCGTGGAAGACCGGACATTCATCTGCTCCAACCGTCGGGAAGACGCCGGCCCGACGAACAATTGGATGGAGCCGGCCGAGATGCGTGCGACGCTCGACGGTCTCTTCGACGGCGCCATGCGCGGGCGCACGATGTATGTCGTGCCGTTTTCGATGGGGCCGCTTGGCTCGCCGATCGCTCATATCGGCATCGAGCTGACGGACAGTCCTTACGTCGTCGTCAACATGCGGATCATGACGCGCATGGGCGCTCAGGTGTACGAAGTCCTGGGCGACGACGGCGATTTCGTTCCGTGTGTGCACTCCGTCGGCGCTCCGCTCGTGGACGGCGCACGCGATGTATCCTGGCCCTGCAACGACACCAAATACATTGTCCATTTCCCGGAATCGCGCGAAGTCTGGAGCTTTGGCTCGGGCTACGGCGGCAACGCGCTGCTCGGGAAAAAGTGCTTCGCGCTGCGTATCGCGTCGACGATGGGCCGCACCGAGGGTTGGCTCGCCGAACACATGCTGATCCTGACCGTCACGTCGAACGAGGGCCGCAAGTATCGCGTCGCGGCGGCTTTTCCGTCGGCTTGCGGCAAGACGAACTTCGCCATGCTGATCCCGCCACCCGCGATGAGCGACTGGTCGATCTCGACGATCGGCGACGACATCGCCTGGATCAAGCCCGGCAAGGACGGCCGACTTTACGCGATCAACCCGGAAGCCGGCTATTTCGGCGTCGCGCCGGGCACGAGCGAGAAGACGAACTACAACGCGATGGCGACACTCAAGCGCAACGTCATCTTTACGAACGTCGCGCTGACGGACGACGGCGATGTCTGGTGGGAAGGCATGACGGACGAGCCGCCGGCGCATCTCATCGACTGGCAAGGCAACGACTGGACCCCCGAGATCGCACGCGAGACCGGCCGCAAGGCCTCACATCCGAACGCGCGCTTCACGGCGCCGGCCGCGCAATGTCCGTCGATCGATCCCGACTGGGAAAACCCGGCCGGCGTGCCCATCGATGCGTTCATCTTCGGAGGCCGGCGCTCCAGCACGGTGCCGCTCGTCACTGAGGCGCGCAACTGGGTCGAGGGCGTTTACATGGCGGCGACAATGGGGTCCGAAACCACGGCCGCCGCAGCTGGCCAGCAGGGCGTCGTGCGTCGTGATCCATTCGCCATGCTGCCGTTTTGCGGCTACAACATGGCTGACTACTTCGACCATTGGCTCAAGCTCGGCAAACGCGTGGACGCGCTCGCCGGCAGGCTGCCGAAGATTTTCTGCGTCAACTGGTTCCGGAAGGGACCCGACGGCAAATTCGTCTGGCCCGGCTTCGGCGAGAACATGCGCGTGTTGCGCTGGATGATCGGACGAATCGAAGGCCGCGCGGGCGGAGTCGAGCACGCATTCGGCATTTCGCCGCACTACGAGGACATCGAATGGACCGGGCTCGAATTCACGCGCGAGCAATTCGATCAAGTGATCTCCGTCGACGAGGCGGCGTGGCGGCAGGAGCTCGCGCTGCACGACGAGCTTTTCGAGAAGCTCCACGATCATCTGCCTGCTGCGCTGACACAGACGAAGGCCGGTATCGAGGAGCGGCTCGCCGCCGCCTGACACCGCGACTGGGCGGCTCAGCCGCCTTTCCCGACGATCGAAAGCCGCCCGCGGGCGGCTTTTTTGCGTGCGCCCGCATCCCCTGCAACCGCCGCCGCGTAACAGACGGAAATCTGTCACTACTTCGAGGTCGGAAAAAAAGCGCTACCGCGCGCAACTCTGCACCGATTCGAGAGTCGTAGGACAATTACGTATTGGCTTGGGAATTTTTTTCTGAGCAATAACAGCGGCAGGAGTTGTCAATGGATCATTTGCAGTCAATGCGCGTGTTCGTGAAAGTCTCCGACCTGGGCAGTTTCGCCCGCGCCGCGAGCGCGATGGATATCTCCAACGCGGTCGCCACGCGCCATGTCGCGGACCTCGAAGCCCGGCTCGGCACGCGCCTGTTGAACCGCACTACCCGCAGCCTCTCGCTCACCGAATCAGGGCAAGTCTATCTGGAGCGCGCCCGCCAGATTCTCGACGAACTCGAGGACGTCGAGCAGATGGTCGTCGCCCGCAATCACGAACCGGTCGGCACGCTGCGCATCGTCGCACCGGTCGTCTTCGGCCTGCATAACCTCGCACCCGTATTGCAGACCTACGTCCGTCGCTATCCGAAGGTCGTCCCCGACCTCACGCTCGTCGATCGCGGCGTCGATCTCGTCGAAGAAGGGTTCGACGTCGGGATCGTCATCGCGCAGAAGATGCGCAGCGCCAGCATCGTCACGCGGCGTCTCACCACGGGCTGCATGATCGTCTGCGCCACACCGGCCTATCTCGAGAAACACGGCGTGCCGACGCGGCCCGAGCACCTGGCCGATCACGCGTGCCTCAGTCTTCCTTCCGAGTACTGGGGCGAAGAGCGCGTATTTACCGGGCCCGAGGGCGAGGTGCGCGTGCGGCCGTCGAACGTCATCGTTTCCAACAACACGGAAATGCTGCGCCAGTTCGCGCTGCTCGGCATGGGCATCGCGATTTTGCCGAGCTATCTGATCGGCAGCGACGCCACACGCGGCAATCTCGTCCGCGTACTCGCCGACTACAAACTGCCGAAGGTCGAGGTCAATATCGGCTACCCGAGCCGCCGGCATCTGCCGGCGAAAGTGCGCACGTTCATCGACCATCTCGTCGAGCACTTCAGCCGGACGCCGAATGGCACACTCGGCGAGCTCTGGCTACACCAGGACCGCTCGGCCGTGCAGGATGGATCGCTCGCGCAGCGGGACGACGAGGACGTCGTCGAATCGAACGAAGAGTACGAGGTGGACGCGCAGCATTCGTATGACGGCCGGCACGACGGCGCGCTGTCGAAGGTGCCGAGGGCGGCCCGCCCGCGTGTGAGCACGCCGTCGCCGCTCTGATTCGTCGTTTTCGGTCGAGCTCGCAGCCGGTGCCGGTTCAGTGCCGACCTGCAGGCCGCCGCACGGGATCTGAGTCAGTGCTGAAGCGCTGACTCGGATCGATCGCGGCAGTTACGCCCCGACTTTCCGAACGGGCGCTTTCTTTGCGGCCGGCGCCTTCGTCGCCGTCCTCGCGGCCGTCTTGGCGGCCGTTTTCTTTGCCGGCGCTGCTACGGCTTCGGCTTCATGCTCCTGAGTCTCGTCGGCCGCCGCGGCCCGCGCCGCTCCCTGTGATCGCCCGGCCGACTTGGCCGCGGTCTTGGCCGAGGGCTCCTTCTTTTCGAACTCGAAGCCGATCTTTCCGTCGCTCTGCTTGACGAGGTAGGCCTTGAAATTGCGGCCCGTGCGGGAGGATTTGAAGCCCGTCAGCAGATCGGTACGGCCTTCCGAGAGCAACTTGGCCATTTGCTCTCGGGCGATCTCCTGCTGGAGGATGACCTTGCCGGAGCGGAAATCGCAGCTCTTCGGCGTTGCCACGGCGTTCTCGCAGACGTAGCTCATGCCATGCTCGTAGACATTCGATCCGCATTTCGGGCAAGCGCCTACGGGTTCCTGATCGGAGAAATCGGGCGCTTCGCCGTCTTCGCCTCCCTGGTCCTGGCCGAAGTCGAATTCGAGCTTATAGTTCTTGATCTCGTCGTCGAACGTGAGCTTGAGAATCGCCGAGAACGGCCGCCCCATCTTGCTGCGAAAACCTGACAGCGGGCCGATCTCTTTTTTGGCCAGCAGCGTTTCCACTTCGTCGATTTCGAACTGCCTGCTACCCGGAATCTTCGAGATCGAGAAATCGCACTGAGTGCAGGCGAAGCGCCGATAGTTTTCCTTCACCTGCCCGCCGCAATTCGGGCAAGGCGTGGAAAGCGTCGCATAGTCGCCCGGGATCGTGTCGGAGTCGTATTCCTTCGCACGCTTGACGATGGTTTGCGTCATGCGCGCGATCTCCTGCATGAACGCGTCGCGTGCGAGCCCGCCGCGCTCCATCTGCGCAAGTTTGTGCTCCCACTCGCCCGTGAGCTCGGGGGCCGTCAGTTCCTTGACGCCGAGCCCGCGTAGCAGCGTCATCAGCTGAAACGCCTTGGCGGTCGGGATCAAGTCGCGGCCCTCGCGCACGAGATATTTCTCGCCGAGCAGGCCTTCGATGATCGCCGCCCGCGTGGCCGGCGTGCCGAGTCCCTTCGCCGCCATCGCCTCGCGCAGCTCGTCGTCTTCGACGAGCTTGCCGGCGCCTTCCATCGCCGAGAGCAGCGTCGCTTCGTTGTAGCGCGCGGGCGGCTTCGTCGTCAGCCCGTGCGCGGCGATCTTGTCGGTCTTGACCTTCTCGTCTTTCTGCACCGGGGCGAGGTTGCCTTCCTCGCCGCCCGCGTCACGGCCATAGACTTGCAGCCAGCCCGGCTCGATCAGCACTTTCCCCTCGGTCTTGAACTGATGTCCTGCGACCTCCGTGATGCGCGTCGTGACGCGATACTCGGCCGCGGGGAAGAAGACCGCGAGAAAGCGCTTGACGACGAGATCGTAAAGCTTCTGCTCGGGCTCGGAGAGCGACTTGGGTGCCTGCAGCGTCGGAATGATCGCGAAGTGATCGCTGATCTTCGAGTTGTCGAAGATCCGCTTGTTCGGCTTGACCCAGTTCTTGTCGAGAACCTGCTTCGCGAACGGCAGGTAGTTGTTGCTCTCCTTCAGCATTTCCAGCGTGCTCTTCACCGTGCCGAGGTAGTCCTCGGGCAGTGCGCGCGCATCGGTACGCGGGTAGGTGAGCACCTTGTGCTTCTCGTAGAGCGCTTGGGCAAGGCCGAGCGTGTTCTTTGCTGAAAAACCGAAGCGGCCGTTCGCTTCGCGTTGCAAGCTCGTCAGATCGAAGAGCAGCGGCGAAAGCTGGCTTGACGGCTTTGATTCTTCCGTCACCGTGCCGATCTGGTCGCGGCACGCTGCCACGACGGTCTCCGCGGCGGCAAGGCTCCAGAGCCTCGATTCGCGTTTTTCGGGATCGAACTCGTCGCGCTTGAACTTCGGGTCGAACCAGCGGCCCTCGTAGAAGCCGCCCGCACAGACGAAGTCGGCGCGCACTTCCCAATAGTCGCGCGGGACAAACGTGCGGATCTTCTCCTCCCGCTCGACGACGATCGAAAGCGTGGGTGTTTGCACGCGCCCGACGGTCGTGAGGAAGAAGCCACCGCCCTTGCTGTTGAACGCCGTCATCGCCCGCGTGCCGTTGATTCCGACGAGCCAGTCGGCCTCCGAGCGGCAGCGCGCCGCGTCGGCGAGCGGCTGCATCTCGGCGTCGCTGCGCAGACGCGCGAAGCCGTCGCGGATCGCCGCGGGCGTCATCGATTGCAGCCAGAGGCGTTGCACCGGCTGCTTGGCCTTCGCATGCTGGACGATCAGCCGAAAGATGAGCTCGCCTTCGCGGCCCGCGTCGCATGCGTTGATGAGTCGATCGACGTCCTTGCGCTTGATCAGCTTGGTCAGGACCTTGAGCCGCGACTCGCTTTTCGCAATCGGATTCAGATCGAAGTGCGGCGGAATCACGGGCAAGTGGGCGAAGCTCCACTTGCCGCGCTTGACTTCGTATTCCTCGGGTGCGGCGATCTCCAGCAGATGGCCGACCGCCGACGAAAGAACGTATTCGTCGCTCTCGAAGTACTCGTCATGTTTCGTGAAGCCGCCGAGCGCTCGAGCGATGTCGTTCGCGACGGAGGGCTTCTCGGCAATGATCAGTGCTTTGGACATGACTCGATATCGTGGGTGTTCGGGGTCATAACCCCTATAGTGGTCCCTTCAACGACCGCTTTATAGCACACGGCGCGCGGATGGCGGCCTTCCATCCGAAAACCAGCGTCGATCGTGCATTATTTCGAGCGCCGTGGTAGCGACACCGATCTGCCATCCAGCATCGTTGGTGCCGCGATCGCCCGATCGCGCAAGGGCGCTTTCGGGGCACGCAAAGAAAAAGGGTCAGGCTTCGATGAGCGCCGGACGAAGCTTCGGGGCTCCGACGGCGCCGGGCAGTGCCGTCAACTCCGAAAGCAGGCGCTCGGCGATCGAGACGTGCGGCAAGACCGTGCCAAAAAAGCGCGTGGTCGTGCTGTCTTCGATAAGCAGGGTCGGGAAGTTTTCGACGTCGAGGTCTTCGAAGCGATCCGCGTGCGTTTCGATGTCGATCCAGACGAAGCAAATCTCGGGATGCGCATCGGCAAGCCGGTCGAAATCGGCGCGATAGTCCCGACATGTACCGCACCATTCGGCGCACAGGCACGCGACAAGAAGCGTATCGCCGTCATTCACGCGCTCGGCGATCCGGTCCGAATCGGTATCGAGGTTCAGCGCGGGCATCGAGGTATTCCTTGCAATGTTTTTGGCTCTTTGTCTCGTGTGACTCTAGCATGCCGTAGTCTTGTCGGTCAGCCCGGGGGCCGCACCGTTCTCACGAATCGGCCGCCCGGCAGTGCGCTCAGCCGTCCCGCCAATTCGAGCTCGAGGAGCATGCCTTGGAGGGTCGCACTGTCGATGTCGGTCCTCGCCGCGAGGATTTCAAGCGTCGCGGGTGCGTGGCCGAGCGCATCGAGCACGCGAGCCGCGCGGCCGTCGGGCGGTGCCGTGTCGCGGCTGCCCGCGCGTTCCTGCGCTGCCGCCGGCTCGATGCCGAGTTCCTCGAAGACGTCTTCCGGCGTCTCGGTCAGCTTCGCGCCGTCTTTGATGAGCCGGTGGCAGCCGCGAGAAAGCGGCGAATGGATCGATCCGGGCACGGCGAACACGTCGCGCCCCATTTCGTTGGCGAGCCGTGCCGTGATCAGCGATCCCGAGCGCAGCGCCGCCTCGACGATCAGGACGCCTCTCGCCAGCCCCGCAATCAGCCGATTGCGCCGTGGGAAATGCTCGCGCCGCGCGGGTGTGCCGAGCGGCCACTCGGAGACGATCGCGCCGCGCTCGGCAAGCTCGGCGGCGAGCGCGCCATGGCGAGCCGGATAGACGATGTCGACGCCCGTGCCGACGATCGCGACGGTGCCGCCGTGCACATCGAGCGCGCCGCGGTGGGCGGCGCCGTCGATGCCGAGCGCGAGCCCGGAGACGATCGTGAGGCCCGCGCTCGCGAGGGCGCTGGCGAAATATTCGGCATCCTCGAGCCCCTGCGGCGTGGCGCCGCGACTGCCGACGATGGCCACTGCCGGCTCGTGCAGCAGTTCGAGCCGCCCTTTCACATAGAGCAGCGGCGGCGGATCGTGCATGGCGCGCAAGGCGGCCGGGTAGGCCGCGTCGCCCAGGGAAACGAGCGCGTTACCGGGCTCCCGGCACCAGGCGGCAACGCTTGCCACGATTTCATCGAGGCTGGCCGCGGGCGGCGCAAGCACGGCGCGTGCGGCGGGCTCGCCGGCCACCGCCGCGAGCGACGCCAACCGCTCGGCGCGTATTGCCTGCGGCGTGCCGAACGTGTCGATGAGCGCGCGCAGCGCGGCGTGCGTGAGCCCGCGCGCGCTGGCGAGCGTCAGCCACGCGGCCAACTCGGCGTCGGTCATGCGCGGCGCTTGCATGGGGCCTGGACTCGCCGCGCACGGAAGGGCGAGCTGCATGATAGAATTTTCATCATCCGAAATGATCTCCTGTGCAACGCGAGCGCCCGCCTGCCTTGGTTCGCAGGGGGCCGAGGCACGCGGCCTCCGGCGTATCTTGGCCGTGCGATCGGGACCGGACAAGCTGGCCGAACGGCATATCGACGAGCGCGGGAATTCCGACCATCATCATTTGTATGCGAGCGCCTGCCGTCGTAGCGGCTCATGCGCGAACGAACGTCGCGCGCGTTGCGCTCGGGAACGAGACTTTTTGAATCATGGCTTTGCTGAACATCCTTCATTACCCAGACAAGCGGCTGCACAAGGTCGCGAAACCCGTCGCGGTCGTCGACGAGCGCATCCGCAAGCTCGTCGCCGACATGGCCGAGACAATGTACGCCGCGCCCGGCGTGGGACTCGCCGCGACGCAGGTGGACGTCCACGAGCGTGTCATCGTGATCGATGTATCGGAGACGCACGAGGAACTGCGCGTCTTCATCAACCCCGAGATCGTCTGGTCGAGCGATGAGCGCAAGATCGCCGAAGAGGGCTGCCTCTCCGTGCCGGGCATTTATGACAACGTCGAGCGCGCCGAAAAGGTCCGCGTGCGCGCGCTGAACGAGCGCGGCGAGCCGTTCGAGCTCGATTGCGACGGCTTGCTCGCGGTCTGCATCCAGCACGAAATGGATCACCTGTTGGGGCGCGTTTTCGTCGAATACCTGTCGCCGCTCAAGCAGTCGCGCATCAAGACGAAGATGAAAAAGCTCGAGCACGCGATGTAACGCCCGCCTTCGGATACGCGCTTGCTCATGACACACCGATTACGCGTCGTTTTCGCCGGCACGCCCGAGTTTGCCGCGGCGGCCTTGGCCGAGATTCACGAGGCGGGCTTTCCCGTGCCGCTCGTGCTGACCCAGCCGGACCGGCCCGCCGGCCGCGGCATGAAGCTGCAGGCGAGCGCCGTCAAGCGCTACGCCGTCGAGCACGGGCTCGCGCTCGCGCAACCGCCGTCGCTGCGCCGTGGCGGCAAGTTCCCGGCCGAGGCCGCGGCCGCGATCGAGGAGCTGAAGGTGACGCCGCACGACGTGATGGTCGTCGCGGCCTATGGGCTGCTGCTTCCGCAGGAAGTGCTCGACATCCCCCCGCATGGCTGCATCAACATCCATGCCTCGCTGTTGCCGCGCTGGCGCGGCGCGGCCCCGATCCATCGAGCGATCGAGGCGGGCGACGTCGAAACGGGCGTCACGATCATGCGGATGGACGCGGGACTCGACACGGGGCCGATGCTGAGCTTCGCGCGCACGCCGATCGAGCCGCGCGACACGACGGCCATGCTGCACGACAAGCTTGCCGCTCTCGGCGCCCGGCTGATCGTCGAAGCGCTCGTCGAGCTCGAGCGGAGCGGCAGGCTCGTTGCCACGCCCCAGCCCGACGTCGGCGTGACCTACGCTGAGAAAATCGGCAAGGACGAGGCCGCGCTCGATTGGCGGCGGCCGGCCGAGGCGCTTGCCCGGCAAGTCCGCGCATTCGATCCGTTCCCCGGGGGCGCGGCCACGCTCGACGACGGCTCGCACCTGAAGATTTGGGCCGCCGAGCCCGTTGCCTCCGAGCGAAACGGTACTGAACCGGGTACGATCGTCGAGGTCGCGTCCGCAGGCGTCGTCGTCGCCTGCGGCGACGGCGCCCTGCGACTCACGCAGTTGCAAAGGCCCGGCGGCAAGCGCCTGACGGTACGCGAATTCCTCGCGGGCGTCCCGCTCGAGGCCGGCAGGCGGTTCGCGCTGCCGCACTAGTTTTGGCAAGGAGCACTGGCCCATGTTCGGCATCGTCCATTTCCCGTTTTTCGTCGTCGCGGTGTTCCTCTTGAACGTGACGCCGGGGCCAGACACGGCGTACATCGTTGGCCGCAGCGTCGCGCAAGGACGCGGGGCGGGGCTGATGTCGGCGCTCGGCATCTCGGCCGGCTGCTGCGTGCATACGCTCGCCTGCGCGTTCGGCCTGACTGCGCTCATTGCCGCCTCGGCGGCTGCCTTCACGGTCGTCAAAATCGTCGGCGCCATTTATCTGATGTATCTCGGCGTGCGGCTCATTTTCACGGGTCCTTCCAAGAAGGGCACGGATGCCGCACGACAAGCAAGCGCGCCGGCGGCCCCGAAGCCACTGAGGCAGCTTTTCGTCCAAGGCTTTTGGACCAACGTGCTGAACCCGAAGGTAGTCTTGTTCTTCGTCTCGTTTTTCCCGCAGTTCGTCGCAGCCGAAAGCGAACACAAGACGCTCGCCTTCTTGATGCTCGGCGCCGTCTTCATCGCGATGAGCACGGTCTGGAATAGCTTCGTGGCCTGGATTGCCGGCAGCGTGACGCAGCGTCTCGGCGGCAAGCCCGGCGTCAAGAAGTGGCTCGACCGCGCCGTAGGCAGCGCATTTGTCGGCCTGGGGCTGAAACTCGCCACGGCGCAACATTGAACATTGAATTTTTCTGCTCCGCCACAACCTAACGAATCGCTTACAATCGATCGCTGCGTATGGCGACGCGGCGCGCTTTCCGCGCGCCGGCAACGAAGCCCTTGGTGAGAAGAAAGGAAAAGGAGTCCACATGTTCAACTGGGTCAAAACCGCGATGCTGATGGCGGCGATCACGGCCCTTTTTGTCGTGATCGGCGGGATGATCGGCGGTTCGCGCGGCATGGTCTTCGCGCTGGTCATTGCATTTGCGATGAATTTCTTTTCGTACTGGTTCTCGGACAAGATGGTCCTGCGCATGTACAACGCTCAGGAAGTCGACGAGGCCACGGCGCCCCAGTTCTACAGGATGGTTCGCGAGCTCGCGACACGCGCCGAACTGCCGATGCCGCGCGTCTATCTGATCAACGAAGATGCGCCGAATGCTTTTGCGACGGGCCGCAATCCCGAGCACGCGGCCGTCGCCGCGACGACGGGTATCTTGCGCATCCTGTCAGAGCGGGAGATGCGCGGCGTGATGGCGCACGAGCTCTCGCACGTGAAGCACCGGGACATCCTGATATCGACGATTTCGGCGACAATGGCCGGCGCGATCTCCGCGCTGGCGAATTTCGCGATGTTCTTCGGCGGGCGCGACGAGGAAGGGCGTCCCGCCAATCCGATCGCGGGCATTGCCGTGGCGTTGCTCGCACCGATCGCGGCGGCGATGATCCAGATGGCGATTTCGCGCTCGCGTGAGTTCGAGGCCGATCGCGGCGGCGCACGGCTATCCGGCGATCCTCAGGCGCTCGCGTCGGCGCTCGACAAGATCCACCGGTACGCCTCGGGCATCCCGTTCCCGGCGGCCGAAGCCCATCCGACCACGGCGCAAATGATGATTCTGAATCCGCTCTCGGGCGGCGGTATCGCGAATCTGTTCTCGACGCACCCGTCGACGGAGGAGCGCATCGCGCGCCTCATGGAAATGGCTCGTACGGGACGTTACGACTGAGCGCAAACGGGGCGGCCGTGCACGCCCCGTCCATGGGACCGGGCTCTTCGACGAGAGCGGCTACAATGTCGCGTTTGTTCTACGCGATGCCCTGAGCGGCATGCCGGTTCGTCTCTTCCCATGACCCGATCTTCGTCGCCGCGCCGTCACGCCGCTAAGCCTGCAACCGCGCGCGGCTCCTATCTCTCGGCACTGCATCTCGCGCCCGATTCGCTCGGTTTCGCACTCGATGCAGCGGCACAAGCCGTGGGCGCGGTGCGTGGGGGCACGGCGTTGCCCGCGGCGCTCGCCGCCGTCCACGCGCAAAGCTCGGCCGCCGCGGTCGCGCTCTCGCGGGGGGCGGTGCAGGATATCGCTTATCGAACGCTGCGCCGCCTCGGCACGGCGGATTGGCTGATCGCGCGGCTCGTTCGCAAGCCGCCACCCACTCATGTCGCCAGCCTGCTCGCCTGTGCGCTGGCTTTGCTTGCCGATGAGGAAGATGGCGCGATGACCGGAGCCGAGGGCCGTTCGGCCTATGCGGCCTATACCGTCGTGGATCAAGCCGTCAGCGCGATCGGTGCGCGGCGCGAGCTGGCGTTTGCCAAAGGACTTGTCAACGCCGTGCTGCGCAACTTCGTGCGCGAGCGCGCTTCGCTGCTCGGCGAGGCCGCGACCGATGCCGTCGCGCGATGGAACTATCCGCGCTGGTGGATCGACGCGGTGGCGCGCGCGTGGCCCGAGCGTTGGCAGCAAATTCTCGACATCGGCAATCGGCCTGGTCCGCTTACGCTGCGCGTCAATGCGCGACGCGCGACAGTCGCGGCCTATGAGCAGACGCTGCGCGAAGCGGGTATCGAGGCGCTCGGAATCGGCACGCATGCGCTGCGGCTCGCGGCGCCGATGCCGGTCGAGCGAATTCCAGGCTTCGCGGAAGGCGTCGTATCGGTGCAGGACGCCGGGGCGCAACTCGCGGCCGAATGGCTCGGCGCGCGCGACGGCATGCGCGTGCTCGATGCCTGCGCGGCACCGGGCGGGAAGACCTGCCACGTGCTCGAGCTTGCCGACGTGAGACTCGTCGCGCTCGAGAGCGATGCGGAGCGGGCGGTACGCATCGGCGAGAATCTGCAGCGTCTCGGGCTCGAGGCCGACGTGCGCATCGGCGATGCGGGCGCGCCCGAGACGTGGCACGACGGCACCGCGTTCGATCGCATTCTTGCCGACGTGCCTTGTTCGGCCTCCGGCATTGTTCGCCGTCATCCGGATATCCGCTGGCTGCGCCGGCCCGCCGACATCGCGGCGCTCGCGCGCGAGCAGCAACGTATCGTCGATGCGCTTTGGCCGCTCGTCGCGCCTGGGGGAGAGCTGCTTTACGTCACGTGTTCGATCTTTCCCGAGGAGGGCGAGGAGCAGGCCGCGCGGTTTGAACGCGTGCATCAAGATGCGGTACGATTGGACGCGCCGGGGCAACTGGCGCCGGTCTCGGCCAGCGCGGCGAACGCGCTGGCGGCGTCCGAGACAGCCGGCATGCGCGCCGCTGAGCGCACCGGGTCCGATATCGACCACGACGGTTTTTTCTACGCGCGCTTTCAGAAACGGTGACGATCAGCAAACGCTTTTTCCCGCTTCGGCTCGTGGCCGTGCTCTGGATAGGGCTGACTCTTTGCCTCGCCGCGGCGGCGCCGGCGCATGCCGATCCGATTGCCGTCCAGCGCGCGTCGCTGCAGGCCGACGGTTCGGGCTGGAGCCTCGATGCGCGCTTCGAGTTCGAGCTGAACAGCAGCCTCGTCGAGGCGGTCAATCGGGGGGTGCCGCTTTATTTCACGACCGACTTCGAGTTGACGCGCGCGCGCTGGTATTGGTTCGACGAGCAGCCGGTGTCGATCTCCCAGACGTGGCGTCTTTCGTTTCAGCCGCTCACACGCGAGTACCGTGTCACGAGCGGCGGTCTGCAGCTCGGTTTCGGCTCGCTCGACGACGCCCTCGCGGTCATCAAGCACGTGAGCTCTTGGCACGTGATCGACCGCACGCAGGTGCAGGCGGGCGAAACATACACGGCATCGGTACGGATGGCGCTCGATACGGCGCTGATGCCGAAGCCGTTCCAGGTCGACGCGGTCAACAACCGCGATTGGTCGCTTGCTTCCGATTGGAAGCGCTTTACGTTTACGGTGGCCGAACATGCTAAGTAAGGCGCGGGTGCGCCGTGCCGCTGACGCGAAGAACATCGTGCTGCGCGTGCTCGTCTCGACGGTCGCCGTGACGGCGCTCTTGCTGCTCTTGCTGCTGGCCGCCGCGAGCGCGAACACCGAGTTCTTCGATCGCTACTATTCGTGGCTCTACGCGGCGAACATCGCCGTTGCGCTCGTTTTTCTGCTCGTCGTCGTCGCGCTTTGCGTGATGATTCTCGTGCGTTTGCGCAAGGGCAAATTCGGCACGCGGCTGCTTGCGAAGCTCGCTATCTTTTTCGCGCTCGTCGGCGTCGTGCCGGGTGCCATCATCTACGTCGTCTCGTATCAATTCGTCTCGCGCAGCATTGAGTCGTGGTTCGACGTGAACGTCGAGACGGCGCTCACGTCGGGCCTCAATCTCGGCCGCGGCATGCTCGACGCGACGCTCTCGGATCTGCAGACGAAGGCACGCCTGATGTCCGAGCAGCTCGCGAGCGCCGGTCCGGCCAACACGACGATCACGCTGCTGCGGTTGCGCGACCAGTTTGGCGTTCAGGAGGCGATGGTCCTCGAGTCGGTGAGCGGCGGCGTGTCGGGTGCGGCGCCGGGACTGCACGTCGTCGCGCAGGCGTCGGGCGGCAACATCGCGTCGCTCGTGCCGGACGACATGCCGACAGCGCTCATGATCGATCAGGCTCGCAGGCGCGGTTTCGCGGCGGTCGAAGGCGAAGTCGACGACGATTCGCATGCGAACGGCTCCAAGGGTGCGCTGCGCTTGCGCGTCGTCGAGCGCATACCGGATGCCAGTACGTCGCTGTTGCAGCCGGCCGAGCGTTACTTGCAACTGACGCAACCCGTATCGCCATCGCTTGCACGCAATGCCGACGCGGTACAACGCGCCTATCGCGAGTACCAGGAGAAGGCGCTGGGCCGCACGGGGCTGCGCAAGATGTACATCGGGACGCTGACGCTCGCGCTCTTTCTCGCGACGTTCATCGCGATGATGCTCGCGCTTGCGCTCGGCAATCAGCTCGCCCGGCCGCTTTTTCTGCTGGCGCAGGGAACGAAGGAAGTCGCCGAGGGCGACTACACACCCAAGCGCGAGATCAAGACGCGCGACGAACTCGGCTTTCTGACCCAGTCGTTCAATGCAATGACGCGCCAGCTCTCGGAGGCGCGCGCGGCCGTGGAACGAAACCGTATCGCGCTCGAGCACTCGAAGGCTTACCTCGAGAGCATTCTCGCGAATCTGACGGCGGGCGTGTTCGTGCTCGACCGGCAATTCCGTCTCACCACGGCCAATCGCGGCGCCGAGCGCATCTTCCGGCAGCCGTTCCAATCGATGCTCGGCGCTTCGCTCGAGCGCATCGGCGTCATGGCGGAATTCGCGGCGATGGTCCGCAAGGCGTTCGCGGATCGCGACGCGGCAAGCACGGGCGGCCCGGACGACGGCCACTGGCAGCAGCAATTCGCCGTGCCGATCGCCGGTGAAACGGAGCCGATCACGCTGCTCGTGCGTGGCTCGCGGCTCGTTGCGAGTCTCGAGGGCGGCCTCGACGCGAAATCCGACGAAGCGCAAACGACGGGCTACGTGATCGTGTTCGACGACATCTCCGACGTGATCTCGGCGCAGCGCTCCGCTGCGTGGGGCGAAGTGGCGCGGCGGCTCGCCCATGAGATCAAGAACCCGCTCACGCCGATTCAGCTTTCGGCCGAGCGATTGCAGATGAAGCTCGCGGACAAGCTGACACCGCCCGATGCCGACGTGCTCAAGCGTGGCGCGACGACGATCGTGAACCAGGTGGCCGCGATGAAGCGAATGGTGGACGATTTTCGCGAGTACGCGCGCACGCCCCCCGCCGTGCTGGCGAACTTGCAACTGAACGAGCTCGTGGCCGAAGTCCTTTCGCTTTATGGCATCGAGGAAGGCAAGAGCCCGATCGTCGTCGATCTGCACACGTTGCCGGTCATCAAGGGTGACGCGACGCAGTTGCGCCAGGTCATTCACAATCTGCTGCAAAATGCGCAGGACGCGGTCGCCGACGTCGAAAATCCACGTGTCGTGCTCGAGACCAAGACAGTAGAATATGGCGATCCCGACGCCCAAGGCAAAGTGCGCGTCGCGGTTCGCCTGACGGTCTCGGACAACGGACCGGGCTTTCCCGCCCGCATTCTCACGCGCGCATTCGAACCTTATGTGACGACGAAGGCCAAAGGGACGGGGCTCGGGCTTGCCACGGTCAAGAAGATCGTCGACGAGCACGGCGCTCGCATCGACATTCGCAATCGCGTCAAGTCGGGCGAAGCCGTCGAAGGTGCGCAGATTTCGATTTTGTTCCTGCAGATGGCGGACGACGGCGCGCCGCCCGCGGCAGGGCATGCGGCAACGCGCGGGGGCGCCACGCCGGGAACGACAAAAGCAATAGCGCAGACAAGGGCAGCATAAATGGCAACCATCCTGGTGGTAGACGACGAAATGGGTATTCGAGAGTTGCTCTCGGAAATCCTGAGCGACGAGGGACATGCCGTGGAAGTGGCGGAAAACGCGCAGCAGGCGCGGGATTACCGCTTGCGCCAAGCGCCCGACCTTGTGTTGCTCGACATCTGGATGCCCGATACGGACGGCGTCACGCTGCTCAAGGAGTGGGCGGCGCAGGGGCAATTGACGATGCCCGTCATCATGATGTCGGGACATGCGACGATCGATACGGCCGTCGAAGCGACGAAAATCGGCGCGCTCAACTTTCTGGAAAAACCGATCGCGTTGCAGAAGTTGTTGAAGGCGGTCGAGCAAGGGCTGGCGCGTGGCACCGCGCTGCCGGCCGTAGGTGGCGTCGCCGCGGCGAAGTCGACCGTGCCCGCTAACGCGACGACGGTCGCCGCGGCCGTTGCGCTGCCCGGCCTCACTCCCGACAATGCGTCGGCGGGCACCGTCGCCGCGCAAGCGGCCTCGATTTCATTCGATATCCCGCTGCGCGACGCGCGCGACGCGTTCGAGCGCGCCTACTTCGAGTACCATCTCGCGCGCGAGAACGGCAGCATGACGCGCGTGGCCGAAAAGACGGGCCTCGAGCGCACCCACCTTTATCGAAAGCTCAAGCAACTCGGCGTCGACCTCGGCAAGAACAAAGGGGAATGACGAGGCGTCAAAAGCGCTTGAGGAGCCATGAAGTCCTTGCTATAATCTCGCTTCTTCGTGGCCCGGTAGCTCAGTTGGTAGAGCAGCGGATTGAAAATCCGCGTGTCGGTGGTTCGATTCCGCCCCAGGCCACCAGCGGTACATAACCCCAAGAATCGCAAGGTTCTTGGGGTTTTCTTCATTGCTCCGGGATCGTCGCCGAGGCGCATCGGCACGCGTCGAACGTGCGGGCAAGCGCAGATGTTGCCGGCCCGACCCGCGGTATAAGGAACGGAACGCCTGGCTTCGGAAGGCGAGGCCTATACTGGGGAAGCCGAAGTCGTGTCGGCGCGGCGCGCGATACGCCGCGCAATCGCTGCGGTTCCTTTTCATTACGCGTCACGGAGTGTTCACGGTGATTGAGAGAGACGCTAAGACAGGCGCGCTCGTGTTGTTTTCGGGCGGCCAGGATTCGGCCACGTGTCTGGCATGGGCGCTCGATCGCTACGAGACCGTCGAAACGATCGGCTTCGATTATGGCCAGCGCCACCGCGTCGAGCTCGAGTGCCGCGAGGGTATCCGTGAACGGCTCGCGCGAGACTTCCCCGCGTGGGCCGGCCGGCTCGGCGACGATCATCTGATCGATCTCTCCGTGCTCGGCTCGATCAGCGATACCGCCATGACGCGAGAGATCGAGATCGAGACGGCCGCGAGCGGGTTGCCGAATACGTTCGTGCCGGGCCGCAACCTGATGTTCATGACGATCGCCGCGGCGGTGGGTTATCGGCGCGGCCTGCGCGTGCTCATCGGCGGAATGTGCGAGACTGACTTTTCGGGTTACCCGGATTGCCGCGACGACACGATGAAGGCGCTGCAGGTCACGCTCAATCTCGGGATGGCGAGCCGCCTGATCATCGAAACGCCGCTGATGTGGCTCGACAAGGCCGACACGTGGCGGCTCGCCGACACGATCGGCGGGCAGGCGCTCGTCGAGTTGATTCGGGTCGAAACTCACACGTGCTACGTCGGCGAGCGCGCGGAGCTGCACGACTGGGGTTTCGGCTGCGGCG
The DNA here is from genome assembly GCF_003028655.1 of Trinickia symbiotica. GTDB lineage: Bacteria > Pseudomonadota > Gammaproteobacteria > Burkholderiales > Burkholderiaceae > Trinickia > Trinickia symbiotica_A. The sequence goes on along the minus strand of NZ_PYUC01000003.1, from coordinate 359,968 downwards.
AATGCCCGGCGTGCCGGCTGCGCAAGCGCGGCTATGAGGCCTACCTGATCGGCGAGAAGGTGACCCAGCCCGCCTGAGCCGGGCGCACCGCGCGTCGCCGCGAGCATGGACGGAAAAACAGGCAACATGACATACGCAGTCAAGGAAATCTTCTACACGCTACAGGGTGAAGGCGCGAATGCGGGGCGCCCCGCCGTCTTCTGCCGGTTCGCCGGATGCAATCTCTGGTCCGGGCGCGAAGAGGACCGCGAGAGCGCCGTGTGCCGCTTTTGCGATACCGACTTCGTCGGCACGGACGGCGAAAACGGCGGCAAGTATCGCGATGCCGCCGCGCTCGTCGCCAAAATCGCCTCGCTGTGGCCGACGGGCGAGGACTATCGTTTCATCGTCTGCACGGGCGGGGAGCCGATGCTGCAGCTCGACGCGCCGCTCGTCGATGCGCTGCATACGGCCGGCTTCGAGGTGGCGATCGAGACGAACGGCTCGCTGCCGGTGCTCGAATCGATCGATTGGGTTTGCGTGAGCCCGAAGGCCGACGCGCCGCTCGTCGTCACGAAGGGCAACGAGCTGAAGGTCGTCATTCCGCAGGACAATCAGCGTCTCGCCGAATACGCGGCGCTCGATTTCGATCACTTCCTCGTGCAGCCGATGGACGGCCCGTCGCGCGACCTCAACACGCGGCTCGCGATCGACTGGTGCAAGCGTCATCCGAAATGGCGCTTGTCGATGCAAACGCACAAGTACCTGAACATTCCCTGACCTCGCCGTGCTGACGATTACTCGAAAACTCGAATTCGATGCGGGCCACCGCATTCCCGACCACCGCAGCCAGTGTCGCAATCTGCACGGGCATCGCTATGTGCTCGAAATCACGCTGCAAGGCGACGTGATCGAGACGGAGGGCGCGCCCGATCGCGGCATGGTGATGGATTTCGCGGACGTGAAATCGCTCGCGATGGAGCATCTCGTGAGCCGTTGGGACCACGCATTCCTCGTCTATGAAGGCGACGAGCGCGTGCGTGATTTTCTCGCGTCGATGCCCGATCACAAGACCGTGGTGCTCGAGCGCGTGCCGACCGTCGAAAACCTCGCGGCGATCGCTTTCGAGACGCTTTCTCACGTCTATGACGCCCATTATGGCGTCAATCTTCGCCTCACTCGCGTGCGGCTTTTCGAAACGCCGAACTGCTGGGCCGATTTCGTCCGCGACGCATGACGGCGTCGGGCGGCCGCGTTATTGTCACGGTATGATCGGTGGCGTTCAAGGGAGGAAGCGGCCGATGAGCGCATTCACGAATCCCCTCAAAGAGCGCCTGAAGGAAGCCGAGCCTCTCTATGGGCTTTGGCTGTCGCTCGGCAGCCCCGACGCGGCCGAGGCACTCGCGCATACCGGGTTCGACTGGCTCTGCATCGATATGGAGCACGCGCCCAACGATTCGGCCGACGTCACGGCCCAGTTGCGGGCCATCGCGGCAGCCCATATGCCGACCGAGCCCGTCGTTCGCGTGCCGGCGGACGAGCCATGGCTCGTCAAGCGCGTCCTCGATGCGGGCGCGCGGACGCTGATGTTCCCCAATATCGAATCGGCCGAAGCCGCGGCACGCGTTGTGCGTCTTACGCGGTATCCCGGCGCGGGTTCGCCCGATGGTCTGCGCGGCGTGGCCGGGGTCGTACGAGCGTCCGCGTTCGGCGCGCGGCGCGACTATCTGCAGAGTGCCAACACGCAAATCGCGACGATCGTGCAGATCGAATCGGCACGCGCACTCGAAGAGGTCGAGCGGATCGCCGCGACGCCGGGCGTGGATTGCCTGTTCGTCGGGCCTGCCGATCTGGCCGCGAGCCTCGGGCATCTCGGCGATACGAAGCATCCCGACGTGCTGGCCGCGCTCGCTCGCGTGGCCGCGGCGGCCAAGCAGGCCGCGGTGGCGGCGGGCATTTTCGCGCTCGACGCGGCGAGCGCCCGGCAATACCGCGAGGCGGGCTTTCAGTTCATCTCGCTCGCCGCCGACGTGCTGTGGCTCGTGCGCGCCGCGCGCAGCGCGTTGCAGGAGGTACGGACATGAGGAAAGAGATGCTGGCCGCGTGGGCGCGTTCGGCGCTCCCGGCAGTTTCCGCGCTCGCGCTGGCCCTCGGCGGGCTCGTGCACGGCGAAGCCGCGCTTGCCGATGAGGCGCCGCTCGCGCAAGCGAAATCCCCGCAGGCGAAGCCGGCCGGACCCGCTCCGGCGGAGAGCGACCCCGAGACGCAGTCGGCAGTCGCGGACTACAACGCCGGCAACTTCGGCTCGGCGCTCAAAGAGTTCCACGATGCGGCCGAGCGCGGCAATCGGCTCGCGCAGTTCAACTACGCGATGATGCTGCTCAACGGCGAGGGGACGCCGACGAACGTCGACGAAGCACGTCGATGGCTGCGCAAAGCGGCGGACGCCAACATGTCGCACGCGCAATACGTCTACGGCCGCATGTACGACGATGGCGAGTTCGTTTCGCGCGACCCTGCCGAGGCGCACCGGTGGTTCCTGAAAGCCGCGCAGCAGGGCCACGTGCAGGCCGAACTCGCGCTGGCGAACCAGTTTCTCGACGGACGCGGCACCGCGCGCGACAACAAGCAGGCGTTCTACTGGTACAAGAAGGCGGCCGAAGGCGGCGACATGACGGCTCAATACGTGACGGGCTCGTTCTATGAGCGAGGCGGTGACGGCGTTACGCGCAACATCAACGTCGCACGCGCTTACTACGCGGCCGCGGCCGCGCAGGGCGATCCGGCGGCGCGCCTGAAGTTTCAACAGCTCTCCAGCGAGTTGAAGCGCGAAGCGCAGGGGCAGCAGCCGAAGCCGCAGTAGCCGCGAGGCGCTCGGGGCCGGTTGACTGAGGCAGCCACGGCACGCGGCCGTTTCAATCCTTTACGACTTCATGAGCCGCTTGTGCCGGCCAACGCTCATGATGAGGCCGATCGCGACGCCGAGCGTCGTCAGCGCCGTACCGCCATAGCTCATGAACGGCAGCGGCACGCCGACGACGGGCAGCACTCCGCTCACCATGCCGACGTTGACGAACGCATAAGTGAAGAACGCCATCGTCAGTGAGCCGGCCAGAAGGCGCGCGAACTGCGTCGCACCGTTCGCCGCGATAAAGAGCCCGCGCGCGATCAGCGCGGAGTAGAGCAGGAGCAGCACGAGCTCGCCGGCGAGCCCGAACTCCTCGGAGAACACCGCGAAGATGAAGTCGGTGTGCTTTTCGGGGATGAAGTCGAGATGCGCCTGCGTACCCTTCAGCCAGCCTTTGCCGAGCGGTCCGCCCGAGCCGATCGCGATGACGGCCTGGATCGTGTGAAATCCCTTGCCGAGCGGATCCGAGGTGGGATCGAGCAGCGTGCAGATACGGTGCTTCTGGTAGTCGTGCATGAGCGGCCATTGCACCTGCGGCTGGCAGATCTTTTCCTGGAACGCGGCGATCGAGCCCACCGCGATGACGACGGCGATGAGCACGGGCGCAATGATCTTGAACGAGAGGCCCGCGAAGTAGATGACGAAAAGACCGGCGGCGAAGACCAACATGGCCGTGCCGAGATCGGGCTGCTTCGCGATGAGGCCAACGGGCACGAGCAGGATGACGAAGCCGACGATGAAGTCCCACCAGCGCAGCCCCGCTTCGCGCTTCTGGTAGTACCAGGCCAGCATCATCGGCGTGGCGATCTTGAGAATCTCGGACGGCTGAATGACGACGCCGACATTGATCCAGCGCTTAGCCCCCTTTTTCGTGATGCCGAAGAGCGCGACGCCGACGAGGAGCGCGATGCCGAACGTATAGAGCGGCACGGCGAAGCGCATCAGCGTGGTGGGCGGCACGGTCGCGAGCCCCCACATGAGGATGAACGTCAACACGATGTTGCGCATCTGGTCTTCCACGCGGCCCGGCACGTCGAGGCTCGCGCTATAGAGCGTGACGAGCCCGACGCAGAGCAGCAGGAAGACGATGAGCGCGAGCGGGCGATCGAAGCCCACGAAGAGCTTCTTGACTCGTTCGAGCCAGACGCGCTTGTCGTCGGAATTCATGTTCCCCTGGTCCTTTAATTGTGCGCGGCGGGCGATGTACCCGACGCGGCGCCGCGAGGCTCGCTCGCGGGCCCTAAAGCGCCGCCCTGGGCGGATCCGGGCGGACGCGGTGCCGGCGCATGATGCCTCAGCTTGGCGGCGAGCGCGGCCGACGCGGCCGCGCTGAGGCCCGGCAGCGATGCCGTAGAGCGCGACCTCGTCGCGCTGGCCGACGAGCCCATGCCGGCGTCGGGATCGGCGGCCGGGAATAGATCGGCGGCCGAGCCCGATGCGCCGGATGCCGCCGGGGCCGGAGCGGCGGAGGCGAACGCGTCGGAAGCAGGCATGAGTCCCGAAGCGACGATCGCGGCTTCGGCCGCCGATGCGGCGGGCGGCACGGAAGCCGGTACCTCGGGCAGAGGCAGTGCTTTGAAGCCGGCCGCTACTTTGATCGGGAGCGATTGATCGGCATGCGGCTCCGAATTGACGGCGCTCGCCACTACGCTGGCGCTGGCACCAGAGCCGGCCTCGGCCGGCTGCGCGACTTGCCCCGCCCCGGACACAGCGGCGGCTTCGGAGGCGGCCGTCGCGGATGCCGCGGCGGCAGCCGCCGCGACCTCTTGCGCGAGCACGCCCGGCTTATTGCGCTGGAGCAGGTAGTAATCGAGGACGCTCTTCGCGATCGGCGCCGCGACGCTGGCTCCCCAGCCGCCGTTCTCGACGATCAACGCGACGGCGATCTGCGGATGGTCGGCCGGCGCGAATGCGATGAAAAGCGAGTGATCGCGCAGGTGTTCGGCAAGGGCGCCGCCGTGGTACTTCTGGCCTTGCAGCGAGAACACCTGCGCCGTGCCCGTCTTGCCCCCGACGCTATAGGCGGCGTTGCGGAACACTTGATAGGCTGTACCGGACGGGTTGCTCGTCACCTCGGTCATCGCTTTCTTGACGAGATCGATCTCGTCTTGCGTGACGAGCGGAATGCGTCCGCTCTCGTGCGGTACCGTGAGCCTCGTCTGATGCGAGATCGGATTCTCGATTTCCTTCACGAGGTGAGGCCGCATGACGACGCCGTCGTTCGCGAGCGTCGCTACCGCGTGCGCCATCTGCAGCATCGTGAACGAGTTGTAGCCTTGGCCGATGCCGAGGCTGATCGTTTCGCCCTCGTACCAGCGCTGTTGCTCGGGCTTGCGATAGGCATGCTTCTTCCAGTCGGTGGACGGCAGAATTCCACGCGCCTCGCCTGCGATGTCGATGCCCGTGATCTGGCCGAAGCCCCACGGTTTCATGAAATTGGCGATCGCATTGACGCCGAGATCATGCGCCAGCATGTAGAAGTAGGTGTCGTTCGACACCATGATCGCGCGGTCGAGATCGATCCAGCCCTGGCCCTGCGGCACGTCGTTGCGGAACGTATGGCCGCCGAACGTATAGAACCCGGGATCGTGAAAGCCCCACTCGGGCGTGCGCTTTTTCAACGCCAGCGCGGCGAGCGCCATGAACGGCTTGTAGGTCGAGCCGGGCGGATAGGCGCTGTGGAGCGGGCGATTGAGCAGCGGGTGATCGGGCGAATTGTTGAGCGCGTCCCAGTTCTGCTGATCGATGCCGTCGACGAACGCGTTCGGGTCGAAGCTCGGCGCCGAGACGAAGGCGAGCACATCGCCCGTCGACGGCTCGATCGCGACGAGAGCGCCGCGGCGTCCCGCGAACGCCTGCTCGGCGACTTCCTGCAAGCCGATATCGATCGAAAGCACGAGGTTGTTGCCCGGCGTCGCCTGCGTGCGCGAGAGCGTGCGCACCGGCCGGCCGCCCGCCGTGACTTCGACCTCCTCGAAGCCGGTGAGGCCGTGCAGCTCGGTTTCGTAGCTCTGCTCGACGCCAATCTTGCCGATGTAATCGGTGCCCTTGTAATTGTTCGCGTCGAGCCGCGGATCGTAGTGGTCGGGATCGCTGTCGTTCTGCTCGCTCGCCGCGTCGATGCGTTCCTGGTCCCGTTGCGAGATGCGTCCGATGTAGCCGATCACATGCGCGGCCGTCGGCCCAAGCGGATAATTGCGGAAGAGCCGTGCACGCACGTCGACGCCCGGGAAACGGAAACGCTGGGCGGTGAAGCGCGCGACCTCCTCGTCGCTGAGCCGAGTGCGAATCGGCAGGCTCTCGAAGTTCTTCGAGTCCTCGAGCAGCTTCTTGAAGCGCCGCCGGTCGACCGCATCGATATTGACAACCGTGGCCAGCTTGTTGATGACGTTCTCGAGCGTGTCGTCGAGCTTCGACGGCGTGATCTCGAGCGTGTAGGCCGAATAGTTGCGGGCCAGCACCACGCCGTTGCGATCCGTGATGATGCCGCGGTTCGGCACGATCGGCGCGACCGAGATGCGATTTTCGTCGGCCTGCAGCGAGTACTTGCTGTAATGCCAGACCTGCAGATAGAGAAAGCGCAGCACGAGCAGGCCGAAGCAGACGAGCACGAAGAATCCCGCCGCCGCGACGCGCACGCGAAACTGCCATACCTGCTGCTGAGTGTTCTTGAATTCGGTCATGCTCTCGCGCTCTCGCGTCTTCGCGGCGCTTGATTAGATGGGACGCGTGTCGTCCGGATCGGCCGGGCGGCGCTGCGGAATCAAGAGCAGCGTGCAGGCGAGCGGCCAGAGCGCGGCTTCGACGAAACCGTGGATCAGGTACCCCCAGCCCGGAAACGCGGCGCCGGTCAGCAGGCGAATGATGAACGGGACGAGCTGAGCGGTGACGAGCAGCGGCGCGACGGCGAAGACCTGCAGGCCGCGCGGCATCCAGAGCACGCGCCGGTGAATCGTGATCGCGCCGTACGAGAGCAGCGTGTAGGCGAGCGCGTGCTCGCCGAGCAGGCTTGCGTCGTGGACGTCCATCAGGAGGCCGAGCAGGAACGCAATGCCCATGCCGACTTTGCGTGGCTGATGGACGTTCCAGAACAGCAGGACGAGCGCGACGAAATCGGGCACGCCGATGAGCCGGCCCCATGGCATCAGATTCAGCAGGAACGCGGCCGCGAGACTGAACGCGATGAAGTACGGATTGACCGGCAGCAGAATGTATTGCGGACGGTTCATCGCGCGGCTCCCGATGCCGCATGACCCGCGGCCGGCGCTTGTGGGTTCTTCGTGCCGGCAGCCGGTTTGTCCGTGGGCTTCAGGGCCTGCCCGGCCGCTTTGCCGGTCGCCGAGCTCGCTTGCAAATCGGATGCCGCCTTGTCGACGGGCTTCCCGACTGTCTGAGAGGCAGCCTTGTCGGTCTTGCCGCCCTGCGCGGCCTTGTCGTTTTTGTCGGCCGTCTTCGCCGCCTTCTTGCCTTTCGCGTCCTTCTGCGCGGCCGGCGCCGGCAGCGGCTCGGGGCGCGGCGGTATGCCGCTCTTGTAGCTGACCACGAGCACGTCGCGCGCGCCGCGCACGGCGGCGACGGGCACGCAAACGACGCGTGCGAACGCCGTATCGGCGAGCTTGTCGACACGCACGACTTTCGCGACGGGGAGTCCGGGCGGATAGATGCCGTCCAGGCCGCTCGTCACGAGCTCATCGCCGACGACGATGTCGGCGCTGATCGGCACGAAGCGCAATTCGAGCGCATTGCCGGCGGGGGTGCCATAGACGACGCCGCGTAGCCCGGTGCGCACGATCTGCACGGGCACGGCCTGGTCTTTGTCCGTGAGCAGCGTGACCTCCGACTGCATCGGGAAGACGCGCGTGACCTGCCCGATCATGCCGTCCTCGGTGACGACGGGCGAACCTTCCTCGACGCTTTGCTGCGAGCCACGCCCGATGACGACCTTCTGCGTGAACGGGTCGCGCATGTCGTACTGGATCTCGGCCGGCGTCGTCTGCACGCCCGTTTGTTCGCGAAGCGCGAGCAACGCGCGCAGGTGCGCGTTTTCGGCGGCGAGCGACGCGGTTCGATTCGCCTGGACGGACAGCCGAAGATTGTCCGAGCTCAGCTTCGCGTTATCGCGGCGCAATGTCGCCGTGGAGACGACGAAGCTCGTCGCGTCGACGATCATGTCACGCGGAACGAGCGCCGCGCGTTGCAACGGATAGAGTCCGATGTCGAGTACGGCGCGCACCATCTCGAGCGTCCTGAAGCGGGCGTCGGAGACGAGCAGCGCGAGGGCCAGGGCAACGAAGAAAATGAGCCGCGCAAGCGCGGACGGGCCTTGCTTGAATAGCGGCGGCGGACTGTATTCCATGGTCGACGCCGGGGGCGTGATCGTGAGCGGGCGACGCGTTCCTCAGCGCATCGGCTGCGCCGGGGATGTCGTGCGTGCGGCACCCCGAAGGGAGCACCCTTTCGGGGGCTCCCTGAGGCAGTCCGCTTGGGAGGCGCCCGCGAACGCCATCACTCGTACGAGAAGATGCTGCCGAGCTTGTCCATCCGCTCGAGCGCCATGCCCGAGCCGCGCACGACGCAGGTGAGCGGATCTTCGGCGACGAGCACGGGCAGGCCCGTTTCTTCGGCGAGCAGCCGGTCGAGATCGCGCAAGAGCGCGCCGCCGCCCGTCAGCATCATGCCGCGCTCGGCGATGTCGGCGCCGAGCTCCGGCGGGGTCTGCTCGAGCGCGATCTTGACCGAGGAGACGATCTGGTTGAGCGGATCGGTCAGCGCTTCGAGAATCTCGTTGCTCGAGATCGTGAAGCTGCGCGGAATGCCCTCGGAGAGGTTGCGCCCCTTCACTTCCATTTCCTTCACTTCGGAGCCCGGGAACGCCGAGCCGATTTCCTTTTTGATCGCTTCGGCCGTCTGCTCACCGATCAGCATGCCGTAGTTGCGGCGGATGTAGTTGACGATCGCCTCGTCGAACTTGTCGCCGCCGACGCGCACCGAGCCCTTGTAGACGATGCCGCCGAGCGAGATCACGCCGACTTCCGTCGTGCCGCCGCCGATATCGACGACCATCGAGCCCGTCGCTTCGGAGACCGGGAGCCCGGCGCCGATCGCCGCGGCCATCGGCTCCTCGATCAGGTAGACCTGCGAGGCGCCGGCGCCATGCGCGGCTTCCTTGATCGCGCGGCGCTCGACCTGAGTGGAGCCGCAGGGCACGCAGATGATGATGCGCGGCGAAGGCGAGAACATCCGCGATTCGTGCGCCGTCTTGATGAACTGCTTGATCATCTGCTCGGTGACGGTGAAATCCGCGATCACGCCGTCTTTCATGGGGCGGATCGCTTCGATGTTGCCCGGCACCTTGCCGAGCATCTGCTTTGCTTCGCGGCCGACCGCCTGGATCGTTTTCTTGCCGTTGGGACCGCCTTCCTGGCGGATCGACACGACGGACGGTTCATCGAGGACGATGCCCTTGCCGCGCATGTAGATGAGGGTGTTGGCGGTGCCGAGGTCGATCGCCAGATCGTTCGAGAAGTAGCTGCGCAAAAAGCCGAACATGAAATTCCTGTCTCGCCGGAGAGCCGTGCTTCGCCACGAGGCGCCGCCACGGCAGCGGAAATTAAAATAAAAGCTTCGGGATCGGGCGAGAGCGGCCGCATGAGAACATGGGAGGCGCCGCCACCGCGAGCGCGAAGCTGCGATGATGAATTCGACCGGAGGCCGCCCTAAACGAGACGGCGGGCGAGGCGGCGGCTTCGAAGAGCGCCGAGTGGCCTGGGCCCGGGGCGGTCCGGGTTTGATTCGAACGCGTAATGATACCTTATAATTTCGACCTATTTGTAGTGAAGAGACGGTCCTTTTTGCCGCTATTCGGCCCATGGTCGGAGGGCCTGATCCGATGTCCCGACCCTTTGGCGCAGCAGGCTCTTCGCGCTGCGCCGCGCCCTATTTTTCCGGTGAGAGCATGGCCTTGACCTTGACCGATGTGAAACGCATCGCCCACCTCGCGCGGCTCGAGCTCGCCGACGCCGACGCCGAGCATACGCTCGTCCAGCTCAACGAGTTCTTCGGGCTCGTCGAGCAGATGCAGGCGGTCGACACGACCGGCATCGCCCCGCTGGCCCATCCGATCGAGCAGATCGAGGACGTGGCGCTGCGCTTGCGCGACGATGCCGTCACCGAGACCGTCGATCGCGAGGACAACCAGAGGAGCGCGCCGGCCGTGCAGGACGGCCTTTACCTCGTGCCGAAGGTCATCGAGTAGAAAGCCTTCACGACAGGACAGGAACGAATTCGAGATGCATGACAAAAGTTTGACCGAGCTGGCGCGCGCGCTGGCCACGAAAGAGATCTCCGCCGTCGAGCTCGCGCAGCACTACCTCGCGCGAATCGAGGCCGCGCGCGAGCTCAACGCGTTCATCGAAGTCGAGCCGGAGCGCACGCTCGAAGCCGCGCGCGCGGCCGATGCGCGGATCGCGGCCGGCAGCGCCGGGCCGCTGACGGGTGTACCCGTCGCGCACAAGGACGTGTTCGTCACGCGCGGCTGGCATTCGACGGCGGGCTCCAAGATGTTGGCCGGGTACGAGAGCCCGTTCGACGCGACCGTCGTCGAGCGTCTCGCGCGTGCCGGCATGGTGACGCTCGGCAAGACGAACATGGACGAGTTCGCGATGGGCTCGTCGAACGAGAATTCGGCGTTCGGGCCCGTGCGCAATCCTTGGGACAAGCGAGCGGTGCCGGGCGGCTCATCGGGCGGCTCGGCCGCGGCCGTGGCAGCGAGACTCGCGCCCGCGGCGACCGCCACCGATACGGGCGGCTCGATTCGCCAGCCCGCGTCATTCTCTGGCGTGACGGGGATCAAGCCGACTTACGGGCGCGTCTCGCGTTACGGGATGATCGCGTTCGCCTCGTCGCTCGACCAGGGCGGCCCCATGGCGGGAAGCGCGGCCGATTGCGCGCTTTTGCTGAACGCGATGGCCGGCTTCGATGAGCGCGACTCGACGAGCTTGCGGCGTCCCGACGAAGACTTTGCGCGTCATCTCGGCAAGACATGGGCGGATGACGCAGCGGCGGGCAAGCCGCTCGCCGGTTTGCGCATCGGTCTGCCGAACGAGTATTTCGGCGCGGGCCTGGCCGGTGATGTGCGCGCGGCCATCGACGCGGCGCTCGCGCAGTACGAGGCGCTTGGCGCGACACTCGTGCCCGTCTCGCTGCCGAAGACGGAGTTCTCGATCCCGGTCTATTACGTGATCGCGCCGGCGGAAGCCTCGTCGAATCTCTCGCGGTTCGACGGCGTGCGTTACGGCCATCGCGCCGCCGAGTACCGCGACCTGCTCGACATGTACAAGAAGTCGCGCGCCGAAGGGTTCGGGCCCGAAGTGAAGCGCCGAATTCTCGTCGGCACGTACGTGCTTTCGCACGGCTATTACGACGCCTATTACCTGCAGGCGCAGAAGATTCGCCGCATTATCGCGCAGGATTTCCAGGAGGCATTCAAGGTCTGCGACGTCATCATGGGGCCCGTGGCGCCGACGGTCGCCTGGGATATCGGCGCGAAGGGCGACGATCCCGTGCAGATGTATCTCGCGGACATTTATACCCTCTCGGTGAGCCTTGCCGGCCTGCCTGGCATGAGCGTGCCGTGCGGCTTCGGCGGCACGGGCGGCGATGCCGAGCGGCCCGTCGGTCTGCAAATCATCGGCAACTATTTCAGCGAGGCGCGGATGCTGCAAGTCGCGGATGCGTTCCAGCGCGTCACGACCTGGCATACGCAGTCCCCCGCAGGAGCTTGAACCCTATGTCGCAATGGGAAGTCGTAATCGGTCTCGAGACGCATGCGCAACTGTCGACGGACTCGAAAATTTTCTCGGGCGCATCGACGCGCTTCGGCGCCGAGCCGAACACGCAGGCATGCGCCGTCGATCTCGCGCTGCCGGGTGTGCTGCCCGTGCTGAATCGCGGGGCCGTCGAGCGTGCGATCCGCCTCGGCCTCGCGATCGGCGCGACGGTCGCGCCGCGCAGCATCTTCGCGCGCAAGAATTATTTCTACCCCGATCTGCCGAAGGGCTATCAGATCAGCCAGTACGAAATACCCGTCGTCCAAGGCGGTAGCGTCACGATCCAGGTGCCCGCCAACGAAAAGGCGGGCACGCAAGCGTATGAAAAGACGATCCATCTCACGCGCGCGCATCTCGAAGAGGATGCAGGCAAGTCGTTGCACGAGGACTTCGCGGGCATGAGCGGCATCGATCTGAACCGCGCGGGCACGCCGCTGCTTGAGATCGTCACCGAGCCCGATATGCGCAGCGCGGCCGAGGCCGTCGCGTACGCGAAGGCCCTTCATGCGCTCGTCGTATGGCTCGGCATCTGCGACGGCAACATGCAGGAAGGGTCTTTTCGCTGCGACGCGAACGTGTCGGTGCGTCCGGTCGGCCAGAAGGAGTTCGGCACGCGCGCGGAAATCAAGAACCTGAACTCGTTCCGCTTCCTTGAGGAGGCGATTCAGTACGAAATGCGCCGCCAGATCGAGCTGATCGAGGACGGCGGCACCGTCGTGCAGGAAACGCGCCTTTACGATCCTGACAAGCGCGAGACGCGCTCGATGCGCAGCAAGGAAGATGCGCACGATTACCGCTATTTCCCCGATCCCGACCTGATGCCGCTCGTCATCGATGCGGGCTGGATCGAGCGCGTGCAGGGAGAGATGCCGGAACTGCCGGCGGCAATGCAGCAGCGCTTCGTCGCGCAATACGGCGTGACGGCCTATGACGCATCGGTGCTCACGTCGAGCAAGGCGATGGCGGGCTACTTCGAGGCCGTCGTCGCAAAGACGGGCCCGGCTCAAGCAAAGATGGCGGCGAACTGGCTGATGGGCGAAGTATCGTCGCAGCTCAATCGCGACGGTCTCGACATCGAGCAAAGCCCCGTTTCGGCCGCGCAACTGGCGCTGGTCTTGCAACGGATTGCCGACGGAACGATCTCGAACAAGATCGCAAAGGAAGTATTCCTCGCGATGTGGGACGAGAAGGCGACGGACGACGGCGCGGCCGACCGCATCATCGAGGCGAAGGGCCTGAAGCAAATCTCCGATACGGGCGAGCTCGAGGCGATCATCGACGAGGTGCTCACCGCGAACCCGAAGTCGGTCGACGAATATCGTGCCGGCAAGGAGAAGGCATTCAACGCGCTCATTGGCCAGGCGATGAAGGCGACCAAAGGCAAGGCCAATCCGCAGCAGGTAGGCGAGCTCTTGAAGAAGAAGCTGTCGTCCTGAACACGGCGGTCGTGACGCCACGGCATGTTCACCCTCGATTGCAGGCTTGCGAACGTGCGTTGCCGGCCGCAGCGCAGGAGAGTGGGCCGCCGCGAGTGAACAGCCTAGACGAAAGGACAGCACGGCATGATGAAACAGGCGCATCTCGACGATTTCCGCATTCCGTTCTTCGAGAACGGCAAGAAGGCTCACGCGTTTGCGCTCGACGATTTCGATACCGGCGCGAAGCCTTTTTCGGCGGGCTCGAAGTCGGCCGATCGCGAGCGCCTCGCCGAGTTGGCCGTGCGGCTCGACGAGCTGCAGGAGCGCTTGCATGCGCAGCGCCGCGAGCGCGTGCTGCTGATCCTGCAGGGGATGGATACGAGCGGCAAGGACGGCACGATCCGCGCCGTCTTCCATGAAACCGATCCCCTCGGACTGCGGATTACGTCCTTTCGCGCACCGACGCTCGACGAGGCCGCGCACGACTTTCTCTGGCGCGTCCATCGCTATGCGCCCGCGGCCGGCGAGCTCGCGATCTTCAATCGCAGTCACTACGAGGATGTGCTCGTGCCGCGCGTGCTGGGCCAGCTGACGGATGCCGAGCTCGCATGCCGCTATCAGCATATTCGGCATTTCGAGGCATTGCTGGCCGATTCCGGCACCGCGATCGTCAAGTGTTTTCTGCACATATCGAAGGACGAGCAGCGCCGGCGCTTGCAGGCGCGCATCGATGATTCCACCAAGCACTGGAAGTTCGACCTCTCCGACCTGGAAGCGAGGCAGCATTGGGACGCCTATCAAGCGGCCTATCGCGACGCGCTCGCGGCGACATCGACCGAGCGTGCGCCGTGGTACGTCGTGCCGGCCGACTCGAAGTCGCATCGGAATGTGATGGTGGCAACGCTGCTCTTGCGCTTGCTCGAAGGCCTCAAGCTCGAATACCCGCCGGCGAAGGAATCGCTGAAGGGCGTCACAGTTGCTTGAACGAACAAAAAGGAACGGGAAAACACCATGCTGCGAGTCATCACCGCTAATTTGAACGGTATTCGCTCCGCCGCGAAGAAGGGCTTTTTCGAATGGTTCGGACAACAAAACGCCGATATCGTCTGCGTGCAGGAAGTGAAGTGCTCGCAAGACGATATGACGCCAGAGTTCCTTGCTCCGCACGGCTTCACCGGCTATTTTCAGCATGCGGTCAAGAAGGGCTACAGCGGCGCGGGGCTTTACACGCGTCACAAGCCTGACGACGTCATCATCGGCTTCGGCAGCGAGGAGTTCGATCCGGAGGGGCGGTATGTCGAGGCTCGCTTCGGGAAGCTCTCGATCGTATCGGTCTATGTTCCGTCAGGGTCGAGCGGCGAAGACCGACAGCAGGCCAAATACCGTTTCATGGACGAGTTCATGCCGCATCTCGCCGCGCTCAAGAAGGAGCGCGAGGTCATCCTTTGCGGCGATGTGAACATCGTCCACAAGGAAATCGACATCAAGAACTGGAAAAGCAACCAGAAGAATTCGGGTTGCCTTCCGGAGGAACGCGCGTGGCTGACGAAGCTTCTCGACGAGGTGGGCTACGTCGACGTTTTCCGCACCCTCGATCCGCGACCCGAGCAGTACACCTGGTGGAGCAATCGCGGGCAGGCCTATGCGAAGAACGTCGGGTGGCGGATCGACTATCAGATTGCGACGCCTGAAATCGCGGGCAAGGCGAAGGGCACCTCTATCTTTCGCGACATCAAGTTTAGCGACCACGCGCCGTTGACAGTCGATTACGAGCACGAAGTGAAGTAAAAACGAGCGGGCTCCCGCTCGTTTGCCGCATCGAGCCTAGCGATTCCGTTCTGTCGATGTCCGTTCCCGCGGACGGAAAGCGCCGACGATGCGCTCACCGAGTACGCTCGCGGCGAGGCCTGCCATGACGAGCGCCGCACCGGCCATTTGAGCCGCCGACAACGCTTCGCCTAGCAGCAGCGATGCCGAGGCAAGGCCGACGATCGGCACGAGCAGCGCAAATGGAGCGACTTCGCCGACCGGATGGCGCGAAAGCAGGCGGCTCCACAGTCCATAGCCGAGCAACGTGGCCACGAACGCAAGATAGGCAACGGCGAAGATCGACGACGGCCCGATGCCGGATAGCGCCGCGACAATGCGCTCGCGGCCTTCGAACAGGTAGGAGAGCGCGAGAAACGGCAGCGGCGGGATGAGGCTCGCCCACACGATAAAGCCGACCAGATCGACTTTGCCGATCTTCTTCGCGACGATATTGCCGAGCCCCCACGATGCCGCCGCGCAAAGCGTCAGGACGAAACCGGCCGCTGTCATCGCCTGGCCGCCTTGCAACGCAATGACCGCCAGACCGGTGGCTGCGACGAAAAGGCCCACGATGTTTTGCGCGCGCATCCGCTCGCGCAGGAGCCACCGTGCGAATAACAGTGTGAAAAACGCCTGAGCCTGCAGCACGAGCGACGCGAGCCCTGCCGGCATGCCGACGTTCATTGCTGAAAAAAGGAAGGCGAACTGCCCGAACGAGATCGTGAGCCCGTAACCGAAGAGCCAACGCCATGCCACTTTCGGCCGCTTGACGAAGAATACGGCCGGAACGGCCGCCACGGCGAAACGCAACGCGCCGAGCAGCATCGGCGGCACGCCGTGCAGACCGACCTTGATCACGACAAAGTTCACGCCCCACACCACCACGACGACGAGTGCAAGCAGCAAATCCTTCGGCGACATTGTGCGGCCCCTTCGTTGGCTGAATGGGAAAGTGTAGCCTGTCGCCCTGATTCTCGAATGGCGCGATGACGGTTTGCTGCTGGCTTTCCGCTGACGGTCGCTCTTGGATTCGACCTCGAGCGACCGCAGCGGCGACGCGTGTTCTTATCATTGGCCGCTAGTAGGCGATTCCCGGCTTTCGATGAACCGCTGCAGGAAGGCATGCCGCGGTGCGTCGCGGTTCCACGACGTGTAAGGGGTCGTCGTGATCACTTGCTGTGCAAGCCCGCCTTGCTCCTCTTTGACGGCGGGCCAATTGGGCGGCGTAAGAAGGTTTGGTTTGCGCGTCAATCCCAGCGCGGAAAAATACGTGAGCGGATTTTCCGCATGGCGCGGGTTCGGGTTGCCTGTTCGCACAAACTGGGCGATATATGTCGAGAAGGCCTGTGACACCTTGTAGTCTTCGGGCCGCCATGCATATCGCGGCCGCTTGTCGAGATTGCCGAGGGCATATTCGATCTCCGCGCTGTGTACCGCACCGATGGTCGGTTGCGGCCCGCGTTGTTGTTCTGGACCGACCTCGACTTCGGGCGGACGGATATGCGCGTAATGGTAGAAGTAGACGGGTGCACGACCGGTGCGCCGATGCAAGTCCATCCACCGCCATGTGCTGTGACCCACGAATAGGTCGGTCGCGAGTGCGGTGCCCGAGCGCATCACTTCGTCGTTGTCTTTGCCGGGATAAAGCGCCAAGGCTTCGTTGGCTTGATCGCGGAATAAGTCGCCGATGGAAGCGCGCCAGTTCTCGGGCGTTGGCGTCGCGCCGCCCAGCACCTGATCGAAGTGGCCCTCTTGCGAATTGACGCCGAGCAACAGGGGCACCGGCGCCTGCCTGCCGCTCGCGAAAATTGATTCTGGGGACTCGGGGAGAAAATGACCGTCGACATGAGGCCAGAATCGGTAGGTTGGCTTGGCGGTCTCAGCTGTGGCGTCCAGCAGTGTGCTCGCAGGCAAAGCGCGTAGTTGGTCCAATGAAGTGGCGCCGACGCGCTCTGCAAGATAGCCGGCCGCACGTTCGGCTTCTTCGCGAGACCACGGTCTGAGCGGCGCCAATGCGGCGCCGCTTTCGCCGATCGCGCGAGCAAAGAGCCCACGCGATAAAGGCGAGGCCATATGCGCGCTGACGGAGATCGAGCCCGCTGAGTTGCCCGCTATGGTCACCTGCTCCGGATCGCCGCCGAACTGAGCGATGTTGTCCCGCACCCAGCGCAATGCGGCGACCTGGTCCAGCAGCCCATAATTGCCGGCCGTGCCGTGCGGCGACTCGCGAGCCGCTTCCGGTGGCGCGAGAAATCCAAACACGCCCAGCCGATAGTTGACGGTCACCACGACGAGCCTGCGCGCCGCGAAATTCTCGCCGTCGTAGCGGCCTTCGGAGCCGTCGCCGCCGATGAAACCCCCGCCATGAAAGTAGACGAGGACCGGGCGCTTGCCGTCTCTTGCATCCTGCCCGGGCGCCGGCGCCCAGACATTGAGATAAAGACAGTCTTCGCTCATCTCCTTCGAGCGGAACACGGGCCTAAATGGCGACGACTGCATGCAGCGAGGACCGAACTCGCGCGCGTTCCGAACGCCGGCCCACCGACCCACGGGCTGGGGCTCGCGCCAGCGAAGTTCGCCGATGGGCGGCGCGGCATACGGAATGCCGCGAAACACATGCAAATCGGTACGACCGACGCGGATACGCTCGCCCTGGACAACGCCTTCGTTCAACCGGACCTCGGCTGGGGGAGACGTGGGGAGCGCGCCCGCCGCGTGGGGCAGCGTGCAAATCAGCGATAGGGCGGCTGCAGCGGCCGTACGGTCCACAACTCGACTGACGATGGATCTCATCTTTTTGCCTCCTTGGTGATGGGGCGCCACTGTTCGGGACAATGGCACTTCGTGGGAGGCTTTCATCGTCTTACCGATGGATTTCGAGATCGTCTCTTTATTAAGAATCAGACCAATTTACCCATCGCGTTGTTCAGGACGCGAGCGTTTTCGTCGCACTTCAACGGGCGAGCGCGCCGGCCTTTCTGACTGCGTAGCTGGCTTCCAAGAGAGCATGCCGGGCGTCGACATCCTGAGCGGCCCTTTGCTTATCAGCGCCTATCGCATGCCGCAAATGGCCCTCACGAGTGACCTGTACGGCGGGCCACGTTGGCAGTCCGGCGCGGTTTGGATTGCCGTCTTTGATGAATTGTTCGACATGGCCCGAGAAGACGCGCGAAATCTCGCGGTCATCGGCGCTCCAAGGATACGAGGGACGACTGTCGAGGTTGTCGAGTGCGAAAAGAGCCTCCTTCGCATTCCAGGGGCGGACTACAGGATCCGGGAGGTCTTCTTCGTCCGGGGCGATAGGGTGCCGATGGGTATAGCCATAAAAGTAGATTCGAGCGAGACTCGTCTGCCGATGCAGGGTCATCCAGCGCCACGCCGAATGGCTGACCCACTCATCGCCGGCCAAGGCGGAAGCGGATCGCTTGATCTCTTCTTCGCTTTGGCCCGGATAGAGCGCATGCGCCTCGCCGGACCGATCGCCAAAGCGTTCCTCGAGCACATGCTGCCAGTTTTGTGGCGTTGGCGCGGCGCCTTCGAGCGCCATATCATGGTGGCCGACATATAAATCGGAGCCGACGAGGAGCGGCACGTGGGCCTGCGAGCCGCTGGCGAAAATGCCGTTCGGCGCTTTGGGCAAGAACCGGCCGTCGACGGACGGCCAGAATGCGATTGCCGGGTGCTTCGTCAACCCCGTGACGGCAAGAATCGAATCGGCCGAGGCAGCTCGCAGCGATTCGACCGTCGTCCTTCCCGACGTCCACGAAAATAAGGTCGACAAGGCTCGGGCGAGGCCACGCGGAAGCGCGAGTTGAGGCCTGAACGCGCCGCCACTGAAGCCGACGGCACGGGCGAAAAGGCCGCGGGACAACGGTGAGGCCATATGGGTGCTCACGGAAAACCCGCCGGCCGAATCGCCGGCGATCGTCACCTGCTCGGGATCCCCGCCAAATGCGGCGATGTTATCCCGGACCCATTCGAGAGCCGCGTGCTGATCGAGCAGGCCATAATTCCCGGCCGTGCCATGGGGCGATTCACTTTCGAGTTCCGGCAGAGCGAGGAAGCCGAATGCGCCGAGGCGGTAATTGACGGTGACCGTGACGATGCCGCGTGCCGCGAGGTTGCCGCCATCGTAGCGCGGCTCCGAGCCGTCTCCGACGTCGAAGTTGCCGCCGTGGAAGTAAACGAGCACCGGCAGTTTTTGTTCCTGACCGGATGCCGGCGTCCAGACGTTGAGGTAAAGGCAGTCCTCGCTCGTCTGAGCAGAACGGAACGTGATCTCGTAGGGTGGCGCCTGCATGCAGCGCGGCCCGAATTCAATGGCGCGCCGCACGCCGGCCCATCGCTCGACCGGCTTCGGCTCGCGCCAGCGCAACGTGCCGATCGGGGGAGCCGCATAGGGAATCCCGAGAAACACGCGCAGGTCCTTCTCGCCGACATGCATTCGCTTGCCTTCGATCGATCCATTGACGAGTGGTACTTCAAGCGATGGCTGCGCGGTCGTCGCGCTCGCACCGCAGGGAAGCATAAAAAAAACCGATACGGTCACTGCGGCTGCGACGATTGCAGCAAAGCGCCCTGCGGCGCGCCCCAGGGCGAGTTTCATTGAGTGTCTCTTGCTATTGATCGTGCTTCTCCAAGAGAGGCGCGCATTCCGGATCGAACCGAGCGGTGACCGGAATGCGCGCGACGGCAAGGCTTACTGCTCGGCTGACGCCGCCGGGCTGCTAGACGGGGAAAGGCTCGTCAATGCTTGAGGACCGCTTCCGCCGCGGGTCTCAAGCAGCCGCTGAACCAGGCCTTGGCGCGGCCCTTCGCGGTCCCACGCCAAGTGCGTGTTTTCACCGATCACTTGGCGCAGAATGCCCCTGTTGTCGGCGCGCACGGCCGGCCAGACAGGGATGTGCATGCCGGCTTGACGGCGCGCAGACGCCTGCTCTGCCCCAGCTGTGACGGGGGCCGGCGCTTCGGGTTCGGCGGCTACCTGCACCAACTCGATTGCCGTGTCGCTGCCGGATCCGGCGGACGCTGTCCCGTTGGGATTGCCGGTCTTCACGAACTGCTCGACGTAGCCGGAGAAAATGCGCGAGACGTCGTAGTCCACCGCGGTCCATGCGTATCGCCGCTGCTTCTGCAGGTTGCCGAGCGCGTACTCCACCTCGGCGCTGTGTGCCGCCCCGAGGGTGGGCTGCGGCGTTTTATGCTGCTCTTTCGCCGAATCCGTCGCAGGCGGCCGCGGTTGCGTGTAGCGGTAATAGTAGACGGGCGCGTGTCCGCCTTGCAGGTGCGACTGCATCCAGCGCCAGGCGCTGTTGCCGACGAAAAGATCTCCAGCAAGCGCCGTGGCGGCGTGCATCACCTCATTGTTGTCATTGCCGGGGTAATGCGCGAGCACTTCCTGCGCATGACCCGGGAACATCGTGGTGACCGTTTGGCGCCAGTTTTCCGGCGTAGGTGCGGCATCGCCAAGGAGCGTAGTGAAGTGGGCTTCCTGCGAATTGGAGCCGAGCATCAGCGGGACCGATGCCTGCTGACCCGCGCTATAGATCGATTCAGGCGACTCGGTCACGAAATGTCCGTCGACAGTCGGCCAGAAAATGGCGGCCGTCGACTTCGTCTTCGTGGCGGCGAGCACCTTGTCGGCCGGCACTGCGCGCAGTTGCTGCAGCGATGTGCCGCCGAGCATCGCCGCGAATTGCGTGGCCGCACGCTCGGCCTCATCGCGTTTCTTGAATCCGACCGACCCGAACGCCCCGCCGCTCTCGCCGATCGCGCGCGCGAAGAGCCCGCGCGATACCGGTGAGGTCATGTGGGCGCTAACCGAAACAGAACCGGCAGAATTGCCGGCGATCGTTACCTGATCCGGGTCACCTCCGAACTTCGTGATGTTGTTGCGGACCCAGCGCAGCGCGGCGGCCTGATCGAGCAGCCCGTAGTTTCCCGTTGCCCCATGCGACGATTCGCTTGCCGCTTCGGGCAGCGCGAGGAAGCCGAATGCGCCGAGACGATAGTTGACCGTCACGACGACAATGCCGCGCGAGGCAAGCTCCGCCCCATCATAGCGAGCCTCTGAGCCATCTCCGGCTGCGAAGCCGCCACCATGAAAATAGACGAGCACGGGCCGCTTCTTGTCTTCGCCGATGTCCGGCGACCAGACATTCAGATAGAGGCAATCCTCGCTCATCCCAGTGGCGCGGGTGTCGCGCTTCGACGATTTCAGCTGCATGCAACTGGGACCGAACTGTCGGGCGGGTCGGACACCGGCCCACCGCGCAACGGGTTGCGGCTCGCGCCAGCGGAATTCGCCAACGGGCGGTGCGGCGTAAGGAATCCCGCGGAACACCTTCACGGTGGGCGCTCGCATGCTGCGGCCGAACGCGGGTACGCGCATACCCTCCACGATGCCGTCGGAAAGCTGCACGGAGGGCGGCGTCGGCGCGGCCGCAGCCGCTTGCGCGACGCATGGCACCAGGCACGACAGCGCGAGGGCCGCGGCGGCCGCTGCTCGAGATGGCTCGAGTTTTCGGAATGTGATTCTCATTTTTTTGCCTCCATAGTTCGCTCACGCCGGCACCGAGATGGCGCCTGCCTCGCGTGAGGCCCTCAATCATCTTTGGCGGCGATTTTGAGAGAGCCCATTGTTTGAAAATCGGACGAAATAACCCCCCGCGCCTCGTTGCGTCGAGGAGGTTCAAAAAGAAAGCGGGAGAGAAATGGCGGGAGCGGACCTACCGATGGCGCGTGACGGTGCCGAGCATTCCCCGCATCCCGGGATAGTCCGGCAGCTGATTGACCGATACGCCGCGCGCCTTGGCGTAAAGCGCGAGCATGTCCGGCAGCCGTTTGATGATATCGAGCCGCCGGGCTACGGTATAAGGGTGCGCGCGAATGAAGCCGTCCTTGTCGCGCCGCGTGGCATCGGCGAGCTTGTCCCAGGCCGGCACGGCGGCACGAGGATCGAACCCGGCGCGGGCGGCGATATCCGCGCCGATGACGTCGGCTTCGGTTTCGTCGGTCGCGTCGTATTTCGTCGAGGCGGCAGGCGGACCGAAGGTCGCTCCCGTCGCCGGGGTGCCGTCGAGACCGGTTACCCCGAAAAGCGGCGGAATCGGGTTCGCGCCCAAGGAGATCGACGGCGGTTGACCGCCGAGCCGCTCGCGCACCTGCTCACGCAGTGCGTGCGCGATTTCGTGCCCGATGAGCAGGCCGAGCTCGTCGTCGCGCAAGCGAATCCGATCGAGCAGCCCTGAATAGACGAGAATCTTGCCGCCGGCCAAGCAAGACATGCCGATTTGAGGCGAACGGACGACGTTGACTTCCCAATGCCAGTCCTTGACGCGGTCGCTCCATTTTTCGGCAAGCGGGGCGAGCCTCATGGCGATGGCGCGGACTCGGTCAACTCGGGCATCGCTCGCCGGAAGCAACCGCCCCGACTCGCGCGCGCGCTCGACGAGCGCCGCGTATTCCACTGCCGACTGCGCCTCGAGAATCGGCGGCGGCACGAGGTTGCGGAACATCGCGTCGTTGCCGAAGTGGATGTCGGTGCCGGGCGTATAGGTCGGGTCTTTCGCGGCCGCGGCCGCGGCCGCGGTCGCGCTCGGCTTGGCCGCATGTGTGCGTCCCGGCAATCCGACAAGGCCCAGCAAAATAGCGAATGCTGACAGCAGCACGCGCGCCGACGCGAAGCAGCGCCGATCGAGCGAACGATTGTACGGACGGCCCTCCGCCGTTATGTGCGAACCCGCCATGGTGCGATCTTCGGCAACAGCAGCATGCCGGGTGCGGCCAGCACGGCGCAAACGAGAAAATAGTCGAACCAGCCGATGCGGGCGACGATGAAGCCGCTCGCGGCCGACGCCAGTGTGCGCGGCACCGACGCGAGGCTCGTGAATAGCGCGAACTGCGTCGCCGTGTAGCGCGGATCGGTGGTGCTCGCGATGTATGCGGTGAAAGCGGCGAGCGTGAGCCCCGTCGAAAACGTTTCGAAACCGTAGATGAGTGCCAGCGCCGCGGGCGAGGGGCCGATCTTCGCGAGCCAGGCGAAGCCGAGCGTCGAGACGATCTGCACCGCGCCGAAGATCCACAGCCCGCGCGCGATGCCGATCTTGACGAGCCACGCGCCGCCGATTATGCCGCCGGCGAGACTGGCCCAGAACGCCGTCGTCTTGGCGATCACGCCGATCTGCGTCTTTTCGAAGCCGAGATCGAGGAAGAACGACGTCGAGAGCGTCGTCGCCATCGTATCGCCGAGCTTGTAGAGGAAGATGAACGCAAGGACGACGAGCGCCGCCACCCAGCCGTCGCGTGCGACGAATTCCGAAAGCGGCAACACGATCGCCTCGCGCAGGTTTTTCGGCGGTGCGCCGTGCACTTCGGGCTCGCGCACGACGAGCGTCATCGCCATGCCGGGCAGCATGAACGCGGCCGTCGCGGCGAAGACCGTGGTCCAGGGCAGATGGTCGGACAGAATCAGCGACAGCGAGCCCGGAATCAGCGCGGCAACTTTGTACGCGTTCACGTGCACCGCATTGCCGAGGCCCTGCTCGGTATCGGCGAGCAGTTCGCGCCGGTAGGCGTCGATGACGATGTCCTGGCTCGCGCCGAAGAACGCGACGAGCGCCGTCAGCGCGGCGACGGTCCAGATCGCGTCGCGCGGCGACACGAAGCCGAGCGAGGCGATCGCGCAGGCGACGAGGATCTGCGTGGCCAGCATCCAGCCACGCCTGCGGCCTGGGCGCCAGCCGGGCAGGTGTGGCACGTAGCGGTCCATCAGCGGCGCCCAGATGAATTTCCAGGTGTACGGAAATTGAATCAGTGCGAAAAGACCGATTTCCTTGAGATTGACGCCTTCCGAGCGCAGCCAGGCCTGCACGAGATAAACGAGCGTGAAGAGCGGCAATCCGGACGTGAAGCCGAGAAAGACGCAAATCAGGATGCGCCGGTTGAGGAACGCCCGCCAGCCGGGATGGTCCTCGTGGGCGGCGAGCGCGCGCGCCTCATGCGGCGGATTGGGAATATCGCGTTTGATAGTCGGCCTCGTCGGTTTCGCGCGCAACGCCCGAAAGCCCGGGCGATGGCCCCGGGGGCTCAGCTGCGCTTCACGCGGTAGACCGCAAGACTACCACGCCAGTTCTCGCCCCATCGCACCGTGCGGCCGCCGTGCAGGACGACGCGATCGAGGATTTCGATGCCGACCTCGGGCGCGAGCGCCTCGAAGTCTTCGATGGTCAGCACGCGCACGTTCGGCGTGTTGTGCCACTGATACGGCAGCGACTTCGAAACCGGCATGCGCCCTTTCACGACCGACAGGCGATGCGGCCAGTAGCCGAAGTTCGGAAACGAGACGATGCATTGCTTGCCGACGCGCACCGTCTCGCGCAGGATCGCGGCCGTCTGATGGATCGTTTGCAGCGTCTGCGAGAGGATTGCGAAATCGAAGCTGTCGTCCTCGAAGAGACGCAGGCCGTCTTCGAGGTTTTGCTGGATGACGTTGACACCGTGCTTGACGCAGGCCAGCACGCCGGCATCGTTGATCTCGATGCCGTAGCCTCGCACCTCGAGCTCCTCGCCGAGCAGCGCGAGCAGTGCGCCGTCGCCGCAGCCAAGGTCGAGGACGGTCGAGCGCGGCTCGACCCAGCGCGCAATCGCGCGAAAATCGGCTCGCGTCGCGAGCGAATCGATGACGGCCTGGTTCACGCTCCGACCTCCTCGGCAATGCGTTCGTAATAGGCGCGCACGGCGTTGTGATAGCGCGCGTCGTCGAGCAGGAAGGCGTCGTGGCCATGCGGCGCATCGATTTCCGCGTACGTGACGTGCCGCTTGTTGTCGAGCAGCGCCTTCACGATCTCGCGCGAGCGCGCGGGTGCGAAGCGCCAGTCCGTCGCGAAGCTGATGACGAGATACCGCGCGCTCGTCAGCGCGAGCGCGGCGGTCAGGTCGCCGCCAAACGCCTTGGCCGGATCGAAGTAGTCGAGCGCGCGCGTGAGCAGCAAGTAAGTGTTCGCATCGAAGTAGTCGGCGAACTTTTCGCCCTGATACCGTAGATAGGACTCGACCTCGAACTCGACGTCGAAGCTGAAGTTGTAGGCCTCGGCGGCGCCGACCGAGCCGTTCTCGCGGCGCAACGCGCGGCCGAACTTCGTCGCCATATCGTCGTCGGACAGATAGGTGATATGTCCGATCATCCGCGCGACGCGTAGGCCGCGCTTCGGTTTCACGCCGTGCGCGTAATAGTCGCCGCCATGAAAGTCGGGATCGGAGAGAATCGCCGAGCGCGCCACTTCGTTGAACGCGATGTTCTGCGCGGAAAGCTTCGGCGTCGATGCGATATCGATACAGTGCGCGACGCGCTCGGGATACATCATGCTCCAGGCGAGCGCCTGCATGCCGCCCAGGCTGCCGCCCATCACGGCGGCGAAACGCTCGATGCCGAACGCGTCGGCCACGCGCGCTTGCGCATGGACCCAGTCTTCGACGGTGACGACGGGAAAACTCGCGCCATACGGGCGCCCCGTGGCGGGATCGATGCTCATCGGCCCCGTCGAGCCGAAGCACGAGCCCAGATTGTTGACGCCGATCACGAAGAAGCGGTTCGTATCGAGCGGCTTGCCGGGGCCGACCATGTTGTCCCACCAGCCGACGTTCTTCGGCTCGCCGGCGTACGTGCCGGCGACATGATGGGAGGCGTTGAGCGCATGGCAGACGAGCACCGCGTTCGAGCGCGCGGCATTGAGCGTGCCATATGTTTCGACCATCAGCTCGTAGCCCGCGAGCGCGCTGCCGTTTTGCAGCGCGAGCGGCTGGCTGAACTGCATCCGTTGTGGGGCGACGATCCCGACTGATTCCATTCACTCCGCCTTCTGATTGAGCGGCTAAATGGTGTCGGCGGTGCGCGGGCGGGCGAGTTGCGCGGCTGACGACCTCTTTAGCCGCATTTATACCGAACCTCAGGACACCCGGGTTCACGCGCCCGCAATCGAGTCGACAAATCGGCGCGTCACTTCGCTCGCCCGGGACGCTCCCGGGGCGAGTCGCAAAGCATAGCGGAAAATGTCATTAGGCGCTATCGGCTATTGCAGAATGAGCCGAAGCTGCGCGTCGGCATGCTCGGCGGGCGCGCGCGTAAACCCGCTCTTCGCGTAGCGATGCCAGCGGCCGAGCACATAGCTGACGACCAGGCTCGCGCGCACGGCGGGATCGTAGTCGGCCGGCAGCGGCACGCTTGGCGTCCCGTCGGCGCCGGGCGCGGCGCCCGCCGCTTGATTGGCCTCCATCAGCGCCAGCCGCAGACATTGTTTCACCGAGGCCTCGACGCGCTCGAGCATCTGGTTGACGCGCTCGGCGAGGCGCTCGTGCTCGCCGACGAGCGCCTCGCCCGTCAACACGCGCGTCATGCCGGGGTTCTTGGCGGCGAAGTTGAGCAGCATCAGGCCGATCGCGCGCGCCTGCAGGACGCCGTTCGGCTCCTTGGCGGCAATCTGGTTGATGAGCGCGAAGAACGTTCCTTCGATGAATTCGATGAGCGCTTCGAACATTTGCGCTTTGCTCGCGAATTGCCGGTAAAGCGCCGCCTCAGAGACGCCGAGCCGACCCGCGAGCGCGGCCGTCGTGATTTTTTCGCCTTTGGGGGCTTCGAGCATCGCCGCGAGCGTCTGAAGGATGTGCACGCGCCGCTCGCCCGGCTTCATGCGCGGTGCGCGGGCCGGGCCCGAGGGGTCCGGCTCGCCGTCTACGATCGCTGCTGACTGCCGCTCGGTCGATTGCATCTGCGCCCCCGACAACGTTGTCTTCCGTTTTGGAACGTGCGTCCGTGACCCCGGCGGCGTGCCGCTCGCCGGGACCGCGTTTGCCAGGTGTCCCGACTCGGGAAACCTGTTAGAGCTTTTGCTTTTGCAGCGATTTTAGCGAACGAACGCGGCGATCGACATAATGCGGTCGGCCCGTGCCGGGCAGGCGCGGGCTCGACCCATCGCGCTTCGGCGCGGCGACGAGGTGACCGACGACCCAGACCGTGCGGATGCCGAGACGCCGATAGCGCTTCAGGTGGCCGCGCGTGTCTTCGACGAGAACGGCGTCGGCCATCCGCGCGCGGGCCTCGCGCAGCACGCCGCGCAACATCGCGAGATCGGGCTTGGCGCGCCAGACGCCACCCTGCTGCATATGCTCGATGGCGACGACGCGCTCGAAAAGCCGCTCGATCCCGAGCCCAGCCAGCACGGCCCGCGCGTAAGCTTCGGGCGCATTGGTGAGAATGAACTTGCGGCCCGGCAGCGCGGCGATGAGGCGCGCGAGGCCGCGCTCGGCGCGCAGCATGTCGCTCAGGTCCGGCAGCGTGTGAACGACCCGCAGGAAATCGTGAGGATCGATCGGATGATGGCGCGCCAGCCCCGTCAGCGTCGCACCATAGCGGCGGACGTAGCCGAGTCGCAAACGGTCGGCCTCGGCGCGCTCGACGCCCAGCGCGTCGACGATGTACTGCGTCATCGCCTCGTTGATCGCCGGAAAGATCGCGAACGAGGCGCGATGCAGCGTGTTGTCGAGGTCGAAGAGCCAGACGGGGCGCGAGGCGTTCGAGGTGCGGCGCAGTCGGCGGCGCCGGGTCAGCAGGCTGGGCATGGTTGCGGAAGGCGGCTGCGGCGGCCGGCGGCTCACGTCCCCAAGGGGATTGCCTTCGGGGCACCGGTGCAGCCGCCTCCTGCCTTTGGAGCGCGTTAAGGGGCGCTCCTCAATGAGAGCGGATCATCGTGCCGAACGGCTGCTCGGTCAGGATTTCGAGCAGCACGGAGTGCTCGATCCGACCGTCGATGATGTGGACCGAGCGCACGCCGCTCTTCGCCGCGTCGAGCGCGGAGGCGATCTTCGGCAGCATGCCGCCCGAGATCGTGCCGTCTTCGAACAGCGCGTCGATCTCGCGAGCCGAGAGATCCGTCAGCAGGTTGCCCGATTTGTCCATCACGCCGGGGATGTTCGTCATCATGACGAGCTTCTCGGCGTTGAGGACGACGGCGAGCTTGCCGGCGACGAGGTCCGCGTTGATGTTGTACGAGAGGCCGTCCTCGCCGAAGCCGATCGGCGAAATGACGGGGATGAAGGCGTCGTCCTGCAGCGCGCGCACCACGGCCGGGTTGATCGACTCCACCTCGCCGACCTGGCCGATGTCGACGTATTGGCCGGGATTCTCGCGGTCCGGCATCATCAGCTTGCGCGCGTGAATGAGGCCGCCGTCCTTGCCGGTCAGGCCCACGGCATGACCGCCGAAATGGTTGATGAGCGTGACGATGTCCTGCTGCACTTCCCCGCCGAGCACCCACTCGACGACTTCCATCGTCTCTTCGTCGGTGACGCGCATCCCTTGCACGAACGTGCCCTGCTTGCCGATCTTCTTGAGGGCCTGGTCGATCTGCGGGCCGCCGCCATGCACGATGACCGGATTGATCCCGACCAGCTTGAGCAGGATCACGTCGCGCGCGAAGCCTTGCTTGAGCCGCTCCTCGATCATCGCGTTGCCGCCGTATTTGATGACGACGGTCTTGCCGTGGTATTGACGAATATAAGGCAAGGCCTCAGCCAGAATTTCGGCTTTCAGAGCGGGTGGGATCTGGGAGAGGTCGATGGGCTCGGACATGGCGGCAAGCTCGGCGGGCAAACGGGTTGAAACGGTAGGAACGGTCGAAAACGCGCGGAACCGGGGCGAAAACAGGCCGAATTGTACAGGACTGATTGTGGACGGGCGGCTTGCTCCGCGGTTTTTAGTCGCAGGCGCAACGGTTGCACGCGGCTCGGCGGCGAGGCGCGCATGCGGCGTGCCTCGAACGCTGGCATCATGCACTTATATCGTCATTTTCCGGCGGCGAACCGTCATGTGCCCCCCGAACCGATCCGCGGCCTCGGCAGCCTCCGCCGCGCCGGCGCGTTGTCCGCGTTGCGGCGAGGCGTTCGATTGCGGACGCCAGAGCGGATCCTCCGACTGCTGGTGCGCCTCGATGCCGAAGCTGCCTGCCGAGCGTCTCGCCCCCGGCGCGCCGTGCTTGTGTCCGCAATGCCTCGCCGCGGAACTCGCGGCCTCGGGCGGCGAGTCTTCGGGGCGTTCGGCGGCCGATACTCACGATTCGTCGTTTTCGCCCTCTTCGTCGTCTCCGTCAGACTGATCGTTCCGATGCAGCGTATCACCAACACCGGCCGCGTCAATCTGGGCCATCTGTTCTGGCTGCGCAGCCTCGCCATCATCGGCCAGTTGACGACGATCGCCGTCGTCCAGCAGTTCTTCGGCGTGCATCTGCCTTTGCCGGCCATGCTGATGATCATCGCGCTCGAGGTCATGTTCAACGCGCTGACCTGGATGCGCGTGAAGGGCGCGCGGCCCGAGACGAACCTGGAGTTGCTGGGGCAGCTCTGGGTCGATCTCGGCGCGCTGTCCGGTTTGCTGTTTTTGTCGGGCGGCACGACGAACCCGTTCGTCTCGCTTTATCTGCCGTCGCTCGCGATCGCGGCTGCCGTGCTGCCGTGGACCCACATGATCTGGCTCGCGATTTTCGCGATGTGCTGCTACGTCGCGCTCGGCTTCGACTCGGTGCCGCTCAATATGGATAACCCGGCGAACCTTTTCGACTATTACCGCGCCGGCATGTGGGTCAACTTCATGGTGAGCGTGGGCCTCATCGCCTGGTTCGTTGCGCGCATGTCGAATGCGCTGCGCCAGCGCGATGCGGCGCTCGGCGACGCGCAGCAGCGTTTGCTGCGCGACGAGCGGGCGGTGGCGCTCGGTGTGCAGGCCGCGACCGTTGCGCATGAGATGGGCACGCCGCTGTCGACGATTTCCATGATCACCGAAGAACTCCGCGACGCGGCACGCGCGGACAAGGGGCTTGCGCCTTATGCAGCCGATCTCGAAGTGCTCGAGAAGCAGATGACGCTTTGCACGTCGGCGCTGGCGCGGCTGAGAAGCCGCGCGTCGGTGTCCTCGCATCGCGAGGAGCTCGGCGAGTGGCTCGCCGGCTTCAGCGAGCAATGGCGGCTGCGGCATCCGCACGTCAAATTCGAGCGGCTTTCGGAGCCTTCAGGCGCTGCGTGGGTGGAAGACACGACGGCCGTCGGTCAGATTCTGACAATTCTGCTCGACAATGCGGCGCGTGTGAGTCGAGATAGCGTGACGTTGCGGGCGACGGTCGACGCCGGCTTGATCGAATTCGAAGTGCGCGACAGCGGGCCCGGCATTGCGCCGGCATTGCGCGCGCAACTCGGCGCGGCGCCCGTCGACAGTACGCAAGGCGGCCACGGCGTGGGCTTGTATCTGGCATTCTCGGCAGCGGCGCGACTCAACGGCTCGCTCGAGCTCATCGAAGGCGAGCCGCGCGGCACGCGCGCGGTGCTGCGCGTGCCGGCCGCCTCGTCGGCTTCAATTTCGGATTCGAAGGAGAGTACAACATGAGCGATACGAACTTCCTCGTGATCGACGACGACGAAGTGTTCGCGGGCGTTCTTGCACGCGGACTCACGCGCCGGGGCTACACGGTTTTTCAGGCGCACGATGCGAAGGAGGCCATCAAGCTCGCGAATGAGCATCAGTTCGAGCTCATGACGGTCGATTTACATCTCGGCGGGGATTCGGGGTTGAATCTCGTTGCCCCGTTGCGCGATCTGCAGCCCGATGCGCGGATGCTCGTGCTGACCGGCTACGCGAGCATCGCGACGGCCGTGCAGGCCGTGAAGGATGGGGCAGACAATTATCTGGCTAAGCCGGCGAACGTCGAGTCGATTTTGAATGCGCTGAAGGTGGAGGCGAGTGTTGAGCAGGCAGAAGCCGCGCTCGAGAATCCGTCACTACTATCGGTGGCGCGGCTCGAATGGGAGCACATTCAGCGGGCGCTGGCCGAGAACGGGGGGAATATCTCGGCGACAGCGCGCGCGCTCAATATGCATCGGCGCACGTTGCAGCGGAAGTTGGCTAAGCGGCCGGTAAAGCAGTAGGCGTCCGCCCCCTTCAGGCGCCGAATCCGATAACCGGCGCACTTGCCCGTGTCGATTCAGATGTAGTAACATCTCTACATTTTCCGCCTAACCCTGTGGGGGCCCCTATGACCATCACCACTCTGTCGAGCCGGGAACTCAATCAGGACGTGACCAGGGCCAAGAAGGCGACGAAGGACGGTCCGGTGTTCATCACAGATCGCGGTAGGCCCGCGCATGTGTTGTTGAGCTTCGAAGAATATCAAAAGCTCACTCAGCAGCGCCGCAACATCGCCGACGCCCTTGCGATGCCCGGCATCGAAGACATCGAATTCGATCCGCCGCGCGTCGACATCAAGACTCACCCGGCTGAGTTCGAATGATGTTTGTAGTCGATACCAATGTTGTTTCCGAACTGCGAAAGGTGAAAGCCGGCAAAGCCGATGCGAATGTCGCGGCGTGGGCGGCGAGTGTCGATGCCGCAGCGCTCTTCATTTCGGCGATCACAGTCATGGAGTTGGAGACCGGTGTCTTACAAGTGGAACGACGGGACGCAAAGCAGGGCGCAATGTTGAGAAGCT
Source organism: Trinickia symbiotica (assembly GCF_003028655.1). Lineage (GTDB taxonomy): Bacteria > Pseudomonadota > Gammaproteobacteria > Burkholderiales > Burkholderiaceae > Trinickia > Trinickia symbiotica_A. The sequence goes on along the minus strand of NZ_PYUC01000003.1, from coordinate 328,500 downwards.
GGTTAGAGCACCACGTGTTGCCGGAGTTCGCAGGTCGGGTGCTACCCATCGATAGCACCGTGGCACAGCGGTGCGGCCGCTTGCACGTGCCCGATCGGCGCTCTGAGCGCGACGCCCTTATTGCCGCTACGGCGCTCGTGCACGGGATGACCGTTGCTACGCGCAACGTAGCTGATTTCGCCGCGACAGGCGTCGGTATCTGCAATCCTTGGATGGCCTCGGCATGAGAGCCATCTCAGCTATGGGTGGGATTCAAAATTCAATACAACAAATTCTCGGCCGAGCCCAAAAGTTTGATGGCGATACCCGGAGCGATCCCAGAAAGCATCTGTGAACCACCGACGAAATTTGTGCGCATCGGGAAAGCGGAACTCACCAAAATTCGGATCAAAAAAGATAATCCCCTCGTCTTTGTGCACGTACGCAGCCATCCCGTGGCTTCCGTGAGCACCTGAGAGCTCAATGCTTTTGTAACCGTCCTGCCGGCCGGCGGTGTCCAGCATTGCATCGAGCAGGCGCCCGGTGCCTTCGGCACCGGTTCTCCCCCTGCGTCTAAGCCCGTGCCGCTTGACGCCGTGTTCTCTTAACCAAGATTCGGTAACCCGATCCTGGTCAACGTCATTGGCCAACCCTGCGATTTGCAGCTGCTTGACTGAATACAACTCATCAATACGAAACTGTCCCTTCCGTCCGTTGGTATAGAGTCGGTCAAATAGACTCTGCCCGTCCGCATGCCTGGCTATCCAGTGCGCTGACAGCGCTTCACAGGTCCCCCCCGAAGTTTCGACATGCTTCATGATTTGCTCCAGGAAGGTGCCTTTTGTCTGGGCAAACTTGAAGCTGATCGTGCCGCCGTACGAGGCTACAGAGCTGCGCACGCGGCTCAGGCGAGCCCTGAAGTAAAGATGTATGAGCCGATCCCGGATCATGCTGGCGGCGAAGGTGCTGGTCTGGTTCCGCTGGCCTTCGCTCGTGAGTTCGCGATCTAACCGCGCGCTGCTAGGCAAACAGCTTAGCGCTGGCATGTAGCGGCTGGCGTGAGACGATTGCGACGTCGGGGGGAGGCGCGAAGGTATCTCGAGATTTGCAGAATAGTGCGGCGGTATATTGCTGAGTGCCCTCACGCCCGGAGTGATTGCAAGCGCCGTGTCCTGCTCACTTGGTGCTGCCGTGTCGGCATTTTTACTGAGCGGCCGCCTTTCGAAGCGTGAGCTTTCTGGACCCGAGTACATCACCGCTCCGTACCATTGGCGTTATTTGGTGCTCCGCAAGCGGTCGCACAATATGTGGGAGAGAGACCCGTCGTGCGCATCTCTCTATGGCAAAGTCGCAATTTGGCTGGACATCTGCGTCGCAGCTACTTTGGCGTTCAAAACATTCGGAACCGCATCCGGACGATCGCGTAGTTTGAATTTTATTGTTGCACCGAGATGAGATACCTGACAGTAATGAGAGTGTTCAGCGCGCCGACGAAGAGGTATGAAGACGCTGCGCTACCCGGTAAAGCGGCCTGCAAGCCGTTGGTGAGGGGGAAATGTCGCCAGACGAGGGGTAGTCGAGCCCGCAGCGTGCTCGTTTCGATCAGCAGGACCTCAAACCAGCGGCCCAACAAAGGCCGCTGATTTTTGCCGCCGCATTTGGCCATCGAGTGCGCTGTCTAAGGCAGGTATCGCTTACGGAACGTGGCGCTTACGGGCATAACGGTCACAGTACGTACCGCGACAAATCCTCGCTCTGCGCGATGTCGCCGAGCGCGTTATCGACATAGGCTGCGTCGATCCGCACGACCTTACCCGCATGATTGCCGGCCGCGAACGAAACGTCTTCGAGCAGTTTTTCGATGACGGTATAAAGTCGCCGCGCCCCGATGTTTTCCGTGCGCTCGTTGACCGAGTACGCTATTTCGGCCATGCGCCGGATGCCATCGTCCGCGAACTCGAGTTCGACGCTTTCTGTCGCAAGCAGCGCTTGATATTGCTTCACGAGGCTCGCGTCGGTTGCCACGAGAATCGATTCGAAGTCTTGCACTGACAGCGAATCGAGCTCCACACGAATCGGAAAGCGCCCCTGCAGTTCGGGAATCAAATCGCTCGGCTTCGAAAGGTGAAACGCGCCGCTCGCAATGAAGAGAATGTGATCGGTCTTCACCATACCGTAGCGCGTATTGATCGTCGTTCCTTCGACGAGCGGCAGCAGATCGCGCTGCACGCCCTGGCGCGACACCTCACCCCCGCCGCCGCCCAGCTCGCCGCTGCGCGAGGCGATCTTGTCGATTTCATCGAGAAAGACGATGCCGTTCTGCTCGACGTTCTGGACGGCCTTCGACTTGACCTCCTCGTCGTTGAGCATCTTGGACGCTTCCTCGTCGGTCAGCACTTTCAGCGCTTCCTTGACCTTCATCTTGCGGCGCGTCTTCTTGCCCCCACCCAGGTTCGCGAACATCGAGCGGATCTGCTCGGTCATGTCCTCCATGCCGGGCGGCCCCATGATGTCCATGCCGAGCTGCGGCAGCTCGACGTCGAGCTCGATCTCCTTGTCGTCGAGCTGGCCCTCGCGCAGGCGTTTGCGAAACGTCTGGCGCGTCGCGCTGCCTTCGGCAGACTCGCTGCTCGACGCTTGCGAGCCGAAGCCGACGGGCCGCGCGCTCGGCAGCAGGATGTCGAGAATGCGATCCTCGGCCTGATCCTGCGCCTGCGTGCGCACCTTGCGCATCTCCGTTTCGCGCGTCTGCTTCAGCGAAATTTCGACGAGATCGCGCACGATGCTGTCGACATCGCGTCCCACATAGCCGACTTCAGTGAATTTCGTCGCCTCGATCTTGATGAACGGCGCATCGGCGAGCTTCGCGAGACGCCGGGCGATTTCGGTTTTGCCGACGCCGGTCGGCCCGATCATCATGATGTTCTTCGGCGTGATTTCCTGTCGCAGCGGCTCGGCGACCTGTTGGCGGCGCCAGCGGTTGCGCAGCGCGACCGCAACGGCCTTTTTCGCCTTTTGCTGGCCGATGATGAATTTGTCGAGTTCCGAGACGATCTCGGCGGGCGTCATGGTGCTCACTCTGTTCTCCCTTCCTTACTCGATTGTCTCGATGACGCGGTTATGGTTCGTATAGATGCACATGTCGCCCGCGATCGCGAGCGATTTCTCGACGATCTCGCGCGGCGAAAGGCTCGTGTTTTCGGCAAGCGCGCGCGCCGCGGCCTGGGCATAGGCCCCGCCCGAGCCGATCGCGCAGATGCCACCTTCGGGATCGAGCACGTCGCCGTTGCCGGTGATGACGAGCGTGGTGTTCGCGTCTGCCGTGATCAGCATCGCTTCGAGGCGGCGCAACATACGGTCGGTACGCCAATCCTTGGCGAGCTCGACGGCGGCGCGCGTGAGATTCCCCTGGTGCTTCTCCAATTTCGCCTCGAACCGATCGAGCAACGAGAACGCATCGGCCGTGCCGCCGGCGAATCCGACGAGCACCTTGTCGTTGTAGATGCGCCGGACTTTCTTTGCGCCGCCTTTCATGACGATGTTGCCAAGCGTCACCTGGCCGTCGCCGCCTAGCGCGACCTGGCTGCCGCGCCGCACGGAAACGATCGTTGTGCCGTGAAATTGCTCCATTGTGCGTTCCTTCAAAAACGTCGAAAGCGCCGTCGGCGCATGCACCGCGCGGCAGAAACGGGTGGTGGGCGAACGGTGGCCGGCAAAAGGCCACCGCTCGCGCGACGCACGTCGAGTCCATTTTAGGGCGTGCGCTGTTTTATCAAGAGCCAACGGCACGCCTCGACCGGAAAGTAGCCCCCCGGCGCGCGAGTGTCGGGTGCCCGCTGCGGCCGCTCCGATGGCACGACGCTGAAATAAGGGACAGTTTTCAGTAAAAAATAAAAAACTACTGAAATTCGATGATCCTGGGAGCGGTGAGCAGACACTGCACGGACGCGAAGCGAGTCTCGCGCCGTAAGCGCGCAGTGCAGCCGCAGCGGGACAGGCACACGCGCATCGGCGCATCGAGCAGCGGAAAAAGAAAAGCGCGCGGTATGCCGCGCGCCTCTTGAGGAAGCAGCGTAAAGACGCGCGGCCGTTGCCGCCGCGCGAAAAACGCGCGTATCAGTCGCCGAAAAGCTTCTGACGCAACTCGCGGCGCTCCTGCGCCTCGAGCGACAGCGTGGCCGTGGGACGCGCGAGCAGGCGCGGTATGCCGATCGGCTCGCCCGTTTCCTCGCACCAGCCATACTCGCCCGATTCGATCCGCGCAAGCGATTGCTGCACCTTCTTCAGCAGCTTACGTTCGCGATCGCGCGTGCGCAGCTCGAGCGCATGTTCTTCCTCGATCGTCGCGCGATCAGCCGGGTCCGGCACGATCACCGTTTCGCGCAGGTTCTCGGTCGTTTGACCCGCATTGCGGAGGATCTCCGCTTGCAACTGTTCGAGCCGATTCTTGAAGAAGGCGAGCTGGTCCTCGTTCATGTAATCCTTCTCGCTCATCTTCAGGATTTCGGCTTCGGTCAAGAGTCGTTTCGTCGTCATCTGCGTGCTTCTTAAATTGCGAGGCAAAACCTATACATATTGCCTGCACTTTCGTGTTGCCCGCAAGCGGCGCCATAAACGAGAGGCGCCTGCGGCAGCCCGGCCGTCACTCCGGCGAGCGCCGCTGCGGGGCCGAACTCCTTGGAAACCGATCCTCGGATGCTCCTTCCCGTCTCGAGCCACATTGCTCGATACGGGCGGCCCGTCATCCGCGAAACGAGGCCGAGCGCCGACGTTTCGCTTCGTGTCGTTTTTGTTTCGACAATATCCGGATAAGGTTTTCCGGTGTCGCCGCACCCGCTCAGCCCCGTCTAAGCAGGCGCCCGCGCCCGCCGGAGAAGCCTTGCAGCCCCCTGCCATACTCTGGCGGGCACGTATTGTAACTGAATCGCCCTTGCGCGCCGCAACAGAGAAAACCCGTGTCGCGGCACCTCTAATAACCCAAAAATATAGCGTGCGAGCGGACAAAAAGCGATCACCCACTCTCGCAGCCGCGCTCGCTTGCGCACGCTCGGGCACTCGTCGTCGGCGGGAGCCTCAGACGAGGCAGGCGTCGAGGCCGTCCGTGATCAGATCTTGCGGCAGATCGATACCGATGAAGACCATCTTGTTCGTCTTCTTCTCCGCCGGCAGCCATTTGGCGGCCAAGTCGCTGCCCATCATCTGGTGGACGCCCTGAAACACCACCTTGCGGTCGACGCCTTTCATGTAGAGCACGCCTTTGTAGCGCAACAGTCGCTCGCCGTAGATTTGCAGGACTCCGCCGAGAAAATCCTCGAGCTTGTTCGGATCGAACGGACGGTCGTTGCGGTAGACGAACGACTTGATGCGGTCGTCGTGGTGCGCGTGATGGTGATGCGCATGGCCGTCGTGGGCGCAATGCCCGTGGTCATGATCGCAATCGGCATGATCGTGATCATGGTCATGGCCGTGCGCGTGGTCATGATCGTGATCGTCTTCGGCAAGGAAGTCCGGGTCGATCTCGAGCTTCGCGTTGAGGTTGAAGCCGCGCAGATCGAAGATTTCCTTGATGTCGGCGTCGCCGAAGTTGACCAGCTTGATCGGCGCCTTGGGATTCATATGCACGAGGCGGTGACGTAGCTCGCCGAGCGCGGCTTCGTCAACGAGGTCAGCCTTCGTGACGAACAGGCGGTCGGCGAACCCGACCTGACGCTGCACGACTTCGTGCTCGTCGAGCTGATTGTCGGCATGCTTCGCGTCGACGAGCGTGATGATCGCGTCGAGCAGGAATTCGTCGGCGATTTCATTGTCGATGAAGAACGTCTGCGCGACGGGGCCCGGATTGGCGAGGCCTGTCGTCTCGATGACGACGCGGTCGAACGCGAGCTGGCCCGAACGCTTCCTTTCGGCCAGATCGCCAAGCGCCCGCACGAGGTCGCCGCGGATCGTGCAGCAGATGCAGCCGTTGCTCATCTGCACGATTTGCTCGCCCTGCTCCTGGACGAGGATCTCGTTGTCGATGTTCTCTTCGCCAAACTCGTTTTCAATGACGGCGATCTTCATGCCGTGCTTTTCGTTCAGGATGCGCTTGAGCAGCGTGGTCTTGCCGCTGCCGAGGAAGCCGGTCAGGATGGTGACGGGAATCATGGGAATCGCCTGTCGGATCGGGTTAAATCAGGGTCGTAACCGCTATCGGGCGGTCAACTAAATATCGAAGGATACTCGTCGGCGGGATGGCGCGCTCGCGGGCGCGTCGGCGCTGGCGCCGTGGTGGCCGCCGGCGGCCTGCCTTTCGCACGGAAACTGCATTTAAATGGGGGTGCGCTAGAGGATTTGCAATAGCAGGCCTTTCAGATACTCGCCCTCGGGAAACGAAGCGAGCAGCGGATGATCGACGCCGGCGCCGAGCCGCCTGAGGATCCGAGCGTCGACGCGTGCATCCGCCGCGGCGCCCGCGACGATTTTTTGGAACAGGTCGGCATCGATCGCACCCGAGCACGAGTAGGTGAAGAGCAGCCCGCCCGGCCGTAGCAGCCGGAAGCCCGACAGGTTGATGTCCTTATAGGCGCGCGCGGCGCGATCGACGTGCTCGCGCGCCGGCGCGAACTTCGGCGGATCGAGAACAACGAGATCGAAGCGCTCCCCCTCGTCGGCAAGCCGCCGCAGCGTGCGGAACGCGTCGGCGTCGAGCCACTCGGCGCGGGCCGCGTCGAAGCCGTTCGCTTCGACGTTTGCGCGCGCGAGCCCCAGCGCTTCCCCCGACGAATCGATCGACACGACGCGCCGCGCACCGCCTTTCAACGCCGCAAGCGAAAAGCCGCCGGTGTAGCAGAAGCAGTTGAGTACGTCTCGATCGGCGGCGTAGGCCTGCACGAGTGCGCGGTTGTCGCGCTGATCGACATAAAAACCCGTCTTGTGCCCGCTTCGAACATCTACGTGATAGCGCACGCCGTTCTCGCTGGCGATCAGCGTCTCGGGCGGCGCGGCGCCCGCGAGTACGCCCGTCGTTTGCTCGAGCCCCTCCTTTTCGCGGATCGCCACGTCCGATCGCTCGTAGACGTTGGGGCAGCCCGTCGCGCCGACAAGCGCCGCGACGATCGCCTCTTTCCAAGCCTCCACGCCGGCCGCCATGAACTGGCAGACGAGCTGGCCGCGAGTGGTCGCTTCATCGCCGGGCTGCGGAAGGCTGCCGTCTTCCTTCGAAGAGTCGCCCAAAGGGATTTCCTTCGGGGCATCCCCCACGGGGACTACCTTCGGGGCATTCCCCACGGGGACTACCTTCGGGGCGTCCCCCAAGGGGATTACCTTCGGGGCATCCCACACGGGGACTACCTTCGGGGCATCCGCAACGTAATAGTCGACGATGAGCCCCGGCAGCCCGTCGGCTTCGCCGAACACGAGCCGCACGGCCCGCGTGCCGCTGACGAACGAGCGCCGGTGCCCCACGGCGCGTTGCACGCGGCGCTTGAAGAATGCGTGATCGATCGGCTCCGCTTCGTCGAAGCTCCAGACGCGCAGGCGAATTTGGGAGTGAGGACTGAAGGCCGCGCGGGCCAGAAAGCGGCCGTCGCTCGCGCGCACGACGACGGTCGCGCCGGGCGCGGGCTTGCCGTCGACGCGCTCGATGGCGTTCGCATAGACCCACGGGTGACGGCGCAACAGCGATTTTTCTTTCGACGGTTTGAGCGTGACGGTATTCATGATGATGCAACAGTTTTTGCGCATCGATGCTGCCTCACGAAGGCCACCGGTCTTCGTGACGCGCATCGAACGTCAATCGCGCTTTTTGGCGCGCGGATGCGCCGTATCGTAAATTTGCGCGAGGTGCTGGAAGTCGAGCGACGTATAAATCTGCGTCGCGGCGACGCTCGCATGGCCAAGCAGCTCCTGCACCGCGCGCAGATCGCCGCTCGATTGCAGCAGATGCGTCGCGAACGAGTGACGCAGGACGTGCGGGTGGACGTTCGCCGGGACGCCGGCGGCGAGCGCCGCCCGTTTGACGCGCTCGCGCACGACGTTCGGCGACATGCGCGCACCGCGCGCGGAGAGAAAGAGCGGATGCGGGTCGAGCTTGACGAATGCCCCACGCGCGGCGAGCCAGGCCGACAGCGCCTCGACGGCTTTGCGGCCGACGGGAACCGTGCGCCGTCGCTTGCCCTTGCCGAGCACCGTCACCTCCGCCGCCGCGAGATTGAGCCAACCGGCCGAGCGGTAGCCATCGACTTCAGCGAACGCGACGTCGAGCCCGACGAGTTCGGCCAGACGCAACCCCGACGAATAGAAGAGCTCGAGGATTGCCTGATCGCGCAGGCCTTCGGCGTCGACACTGCGCTCGGCATCCATGAGCGCCGCCGCGTCGTCCACGGACAGCGCTTTCGGCAGCCGCTTCGGCTGCTTGGGCGCACGCACGGCCGCCACAGGATTGGCCGGCATCTCGATGCGCTCGGCAAGCCATCGGTAGAACGCGCGCCAGGCCGACAGCCGGTGAGCGATCGAGCGCGCCGAGAGGCCGTTTGCATGCGCCCGCGCAACGGCGCCGCGCATATCGGTCGCTGTCAGGGCTGCAAGCGGGCGCCCATTCGCCAGCGCCGCAAGCGCCTCCAGCTCGTGCATGTAGCTGCGCAGCGTATGCTCGGAGAGCCTCCGGGCGTGCTCGAGGCTCGACAGATAGGCAGCGATCAGTTCGTTGTCGGCCGGCTGCACGGTCGAGGTCCCGGGGCGGTGAGCAAGTATCGAGAAGAAAACGGCCAGACGGCGCGCAACGCGTGTCCCCCGTTGTTCGGCTATCGCATCAGCAACCGGCTCAACGCCGCGCTGGCGAGCGTGCCGATCTGCATGAGGAAGTCGGTCGCCATTCCTTCGTGAAAACGTCGCGGATCGGGCGAGCCCATCACAAGAAGGCCGAACGTCGGGCCTGCATCGTCGGCGCCCGTCGACGAGCTCGCCGAGGCGGTGGCCGGCTCGCGCAGCGCGATCAGCGCGACCGACTGAAATGCTTCGGTCGATTCGCCCGGCGAGAGTTCGACGCCGCCGTTTTCCGATGCTGCGGCGCCCGCTTTCGCCGCAGGTGCCGCGGCGTCGAGCCATTGCGCCGCCTCGAAGCCCGTGTTGGCTCCGCAATAAGGCGCACCGAGGCTCGCCGCGAAGATCCGGACCTCTTCGCCGACATGGCGCGCAAACTCGGCCTGCGCGTAAGGCTCGGCGACATCCCAGAGACGCAGTGCCGCGCTCGGCACGTCGAAGACTTCGGTCAGCCCCTGCGTGACGGTGCGCGGCAGCGCATGCGTGTCGCGCTCGGCCATCACTCGGGCGGTCCAGCGGTTGAACTTCGCCGCGATGCTGTCGTTCTCGTGCCCATAGCGCAAGAGCTCGGCGAGCCGCCGCTCGAGCAGCTTGTTCTTCTCGCGCAGCATGTCCATCTGCTTTTCCTGCAGCGAGACGGCGGCTTTGCCATGCGGATTCGCGAGCCGGACGGCGGCAAGCAGCTCCGCGTGCCGCGAGAAGAACTCCGGGTTGGCGAGTAGAAATTCGGCGACTTCGCGATCGTTCATCATGGGGCGCAAAAAAGGGGCTGGCGGAAACGCTAACGACGTCTGCTCAATCCGGCAATTCGATTTCACCCTCGAACACCGTGGCGGCGGGGCCGGCCATCGTGAGCGGGGCCGTTTCGTCGCGCGAGCCGTCCCAGGCAATGGTCAATGTCCCGCCATGCGTTTCAACGGTGACGGGCGAATCGAGAAGGCCGCGCCGGATGCCGGCCGCGACCGCCGCGCAGGCGCCGGTCCCGCAGGCCAGTGTCTCGCCTGCGCCACGCTCGAAGACGCGCAGCTTGATCGCGTCGCGCGACACGATTTGCATGAAGCCGGCATTGACGCGTTGGGCAAACCGCACGTGGCGCTCGATCTCAGGGCCTACCGTCAGGACGGGATAGGCCTCGACATCGTCGACGACTTGCACCGCATGCGGATTGCCCATCGACACGACCGACACCCAATGCGTCGCTCCGGCTGCCTCGACGGGCCAGACGGTATCGGCGCCTTCCCGGCGACCCACGAGACCGCTCGCGTCGAACGGCACTTTTTCAGGCTCGAAGACGGGCCGGCCCATGTCGACGACGACTTCGCCGTTGTCCTGCATCGTCAGCGTGATGAGGCCGCCATGGACCTCGACGCGCACGCTGCGCTTGTCGGTGAGCCCTCTATCGCGGACGAACTTGACGAAGCAGCGCGCGCCATTGCCGCAATGCTCGACCTCGCCGCCGTCGCAGTTGAAGATGCGGTACCGGAAGTCGGCGCCGGCCGTACGCGGCCGCTCGACGAGCAGCAGCTGATCGGCACCGATGCCGAAATGACGATCCGCCAGCGCGCGCACGCGCTCGGGCGTCAGCGCGAGTTCGCGCGTGTAGCCGTCGAGCACGACGAAGTCGTTGCCCGCGCCGTGCATTTTGGTGAACTTGAGTCTCATGGCGGGCTATTGTAAGCGACGCGCGGCTCTCGCGAGGCTCGCGTTCAATAGAAGCTCGGCATGCCGGGCGGACGCGTCTTGAATCGCTTATGGACCCAGTAGTACTGCTCGGGCATGAGCGGAATCTGTTCCTCGAGGAATGCGTTCATGCGGCGTGCGTCGGTTTCGTCGTCGCCGCTCGGGTAGTTCGCCCAGGGTTTGAAGACTTTCAGCCGATACCCCTTGTAATTGGGCAGCACCTCGCCGATGAACGGTACGACTTGCGCGTTGCCGGCCTTCGCGAGCCGGCCGACCGCGGTCAGCGTGCAGGTCGGAATGCCGAAGAACGGCACGAAGGTCGAATTGCGCAGGCCGTAGTCCATGTCGGCGCCGAGCATCACGGGCTTTCGCTCGCGCAGCCAGCGCAGCACGATGCGCGCGCTGTCGGCGCGGCTCGCCATGTCTGCGCCGAAGCGGCCGCGCGCATGCTTGGCCACCTCCTCGAGCTCGGGGTTCGACATCGGCTGATAGAGCGACGCGCATTGGCGCCTGAGCGCCCGGTTGATGTAGATCGAGCCCGCCTCGATGCCGACGAAGTGAAAGCCAAGCAGCAGCGTCGGCGGCATGTCGGGATCGGTCAGATCTATTTCGCTGTCGACCTGAACGAGCTTGTCGAGCTTCTTCGCCGACGCGAACCATTGGACGCTGCGCTCGAGGTAGCTGCGGATCGCCTGCCGAAAATGCTTGCAAGCGATTTCCTCGCGCTTTTCGTCGCTCCATTCGGGAAAGCAGAGCGTCAAGTTCGTGTGGACGATGCGGCGCCGCCGGCTCGGAATCTGATAGAGCAGCCAGCCGAGGCCGTCACCCGCGCGCGCGACGAGGCCGTAGGGCAGCATGGCGAGCAGCTTGAGCAGCCCGATGGCGATCTTCGTGCCGACTCGCGTCAGCATGCGCGGCCTCCCGAACGGGCCGGGGTGGCGAGCGCGCAAACGCCTGAGGAAAGGGGGATCGGCAAGAGAAAGACCAGACCACTGGCAGGGTGATTCACGAGGCTCGGTATGTGGCGATTTTGGAAAGCCGCTATAATACGACCTTCGCCGAGTTAATTGACAACTTGCGGGGCGAAGCCGCCGGGCGCGATCAGCGCTCCCGCGGTGCAGGAATCCGCTAAAGCGTCGCCGCTTCAGGCTCCCGAAGTTGGCTACGTGAAACGCAAAGAACCGTAACCAATAAGGAGTCCGAAACGTGGCAAACGACTATCTCTTCACCTCCGAATCCGTTTCCGAAGGTCATCCCGACAAGGTCGCGGATCAGATCTCGGATGCCATCCTCGACGCCATCTTCGCGCAGGACAAGTACTCGCGTGTCGCGGCCGAGACGCTTTGCAACACCGGTCTCGTCGTGCTGGCCGGCGAGATCACGACGACCGCCAACGTCGACTACATCCAGGTCGCGCGCGATACGATCAAGCGCATCGGCTACGACAACACGGATTACGGCATCGACTACCGCGGCTGCGCGGTGCTCGTGGCTTACGACAAGCAATCGCCCGATATCGCACAGGGCGTCGATCGCGCGCACGACAACAACCTCGATCAGGGGGCGGGCGACCAGGGCCTGATGTTCGGCTATGCCTGCGATGAAACGCCCGAGCTGATGCCGCTTCCGATCCACCTGTCGCACCGGCTCGTCGAGCGTCAGGCGAGCTTGCGTCGCGATGGCCGTCTGCCTTGGCTGCGTCCCGACGCGAAGTCGCAAGTGACGGTGCGCTACGTCGACGGTAAGCCGCATTCGATCGACACCGTCGTCCTTTCGACGCAGCATGCGCCCGACGTCGAGCTTCCCGCGCTGCGCGAGGCCGTGATCGAAGAGATCATCAAGCCGACGCTGCCGGCCGAGCTCGTCAAGGGCGATATCAAGTTCCTCGTGAACCCGACGGGGCGGTTCGTCATCGGCGGTCCTCAGGGCGACTGCGGCCTGACGGGCCGCAAGATCATCGTCGATACATACGGCGGCGCGGCGCCGCACGGCGGCGGCGCGTTTTCGGGCAAGGATCCGTCGAAGGTGGACCGTTCGGCCGCCTATGCGGGCCGCTATGTCGCGAAGAACATCGTCGCGGCGGGACTCGCTTCGCGCTGCCTGATCCAGGTGTCCTATGCGATCGGCGTGGCGCAGCCGACTTCGGTGATGGTCAACACGTTCGGCACGGGACGCGTCTCCGATGCGAAGATCACCGAACTCGTGCGCGAGCATTTCGATCTGCGTCCGAAGGGCATCATTCAGATGCTCGACCTGTTGCGTCCGATTTACGAGAAGACGGCTGCGTATGGCCACTTCGGCCGCGAAGAACCCGAGTTCTCCTGGGAAGCGACCGATAAGGCGCTCGCTTTGGCCGAGGCGGCCGGCACGGAACCTGTGGCAGCCGTGGCATAAGTCGCGCGAAGGTCCGGCGACGCGAAGGCGCCCGCGCCGGGCGCTGACGGCCGAGTTCGGTCAGGATCATAGGAAACCCGGTGGCTCGCTGCGGCGGCTCCCGGGTTTCGTTTTATCTGGATAAGGTCGTGTCGTCCTGGCGCTGGCGAGATTAGCCGTCTTCGCCTACTTCGACTGGATCGGGCAACTCGGGCTGCGCGGGTTCTTCCTGTTGCTGTTCGGGCTCATCGGCCGGGTGTTCGGACGCGCCATCGCCGTCCGCGCCGCCGCCGCCGAAAAAGCGCTGTATCGACTCATCGACGTTCAAGCCGCGCAAAGTCGGTATCGGCATCATCAGCTCCCATTCGTCAACAATGACGATTGAAAGCCGCGCAATGCGCATACCCGCGCGAAGGCGCGGGCCGAGCGAGCGTCAGCTGTTCGACATCTCAATCGAAGCAGTTTCGGAACGCGACGGCCACGATGACGGGCATGCACATCACGAGCGGAATGGCGAAATACGGCACTTCCAGGTCGACGACCCAGCTGTAGACGAGCCAGCCGATCCCGGCCGCAAGCGTGCCCACGCCGACCAGTGCGGTGAGGACGTTCAGCATCCGTTTCGACATGCGCTTACGCGGCCTTTCTTCGTTAGGAGCCATATTCGGAGGCATCGAGCGCGGTTTCATGGGTTGTATTTTAGTCCGCTGCCGACCGCCGGGGCGGGCTGAAGCGTGCGCGCTCGCGCGCCGCGGCACGAGCCACCGTCTCTCCCCGATCTCGGGGAGGCACTCGTTCGTCAACAGTTCCGAGCTTCAGCGCCGCTCGTCAGTGGTCCACTGAGGAGGCGCAATTTTCGTGCTCACGGTGCGAACGAGAACCATCCCGCGCTGGCTGCGAGCCGCCTCACGCGCCGACTGCTCATCGCCCGATACGAATTGCGCGCCGCCGCGGCGCGAGGCCGTGTGTTGTGGCGCAGGAGGGTGTTCAGCGAGAACGACCGCACGGCATTCCTCGCCAGTAGCGCCGCAACGAGCGCGCGGAGCCAGGCGCGCAGGACGCCGGCCGGCTCTGACCTCACGCTCGGATTCGCGCGGGCCGATTGTCTGCGGGCGCTTGCGGCGTGGTGGCGCAACGCGCGAACGATGCCGCGCCGCGCCGGGCGCGCCGCTTTCAGCGCGGCTTGTTTCAGGCGGAAGGCAATTCGTCTTTTCATGGATGGCAGAGTAACAAGGTCAGTGCGCGCTGGACCGCTGCCAGCGAACTGTCTGTCCGCCAGCGCCCCGCGGCTGCGTCGCGGGCGCGCATAGCAAACCCCCTTGAGGAGCAGTCAGCGAACAAAGTGAGCAAGGGCCGTCCAGTGGCGCCGCGTTCGACGCAGCAATCGTGCCATGTGAAGCTCGAGGGACGGACGGCGCGCAGTCCGGCGTCAGAACGGCGGCCGAGCCGCGTCGCCGGAGAAGGGCTAGTGCAATCCATATAACACTCAAGCCTACACGGGGATCGTGACAGAGGAAAGTCGGTATCACCCCGGGGCAGCGCTGCACGGGTCCGGTGTACCGGTGCACCTGCGCGGTGTCGCGCAACCTGGACCGTCCCCGCAGCCCACGCGCGACCCGGAGCATACCGTTCGCGCCCGCTTTACAATAGGCGGTGCTGCTACAACAACCGCCTTTCGGGAACGGATCGTCTCAATGTCAGAGCAATCGAAGAAAGAGCAGGTAGACACGCTACGTGAGCGCGGCTACGTCGTGGTGAAAGGGCTCGTCTCTCCTGAGCGGTGCGCCGCGCTGAAAGCACTAGCGTTGAAAGAGCTGAACGAAGCGAAGCCGCCCATCGAATACGAGGCCGATCTGCGCTATCCCGGCGCCCCCGAATCGAGGCAAGCGCCCGGCGGACATACCGTGCGCCGCTTGCTCGACGCCTACGCGCGGCATGCGCTGCTGCGCGAATGGGCCGCGGCCGTGGAAGTGCGCGGATGGATGGAGCTTTACTTCGGCGAGACGCCGCATCTTTCGCGCGCCCATCACAACTGCATCATGACAAAGCACCCCGCTTACGGCAGCCTCACGGGCTGGCATCGCGATGCACGCTATTGGTCGTTCGAGCGCGACGATCTCATCTCGAGTTGGCTCGCGCTGGGCCCCGAATTCGTCGATAACGGCGCGCTCTGGTTCGTGCCCGGCTCGCACAACCAGGCGTTCACATCCGACCGCTTCGACGCGGCCAAGTTCTTCCGCTCGGATCTTCCCGAAAACAGCGCGCTGATCGCGACTGCCGTCTCGCCCGAGCTAGAGGCGGGCGATGTCGTATTCTTTCACTGCAACACGCTGCACTCGGCGAGCCGCAACGTCACCGACGAAGTGAAGTATTCGCTCGTCTTCACCTATCACGGCGCGAGCAACGTACCGTTGCCGGGCTCGCGTTCGGCGTCGAAGCCTGAGGTCGTGCTCTGAGCGGGTGGGGGCGGCTAGCCTCTGCGTGAGGAGCCCACGGACGAAGCCAATCCGATGAGCCCGGCGATCGTGGCGACGACGCCACCCGCAACGAGCCAGATCGTCTTGTTCGTCGGCGCGCCCGTGAAGATGCGCGACATGTCGTTCGCGAACGAATGGATCGACTGGCCGCCGAAATAGAGCAGTACGACGCCGCCTACGATCAATGCAATGGAAACCGCTTTCGTCATGGCAATTGGTGTGAATGGGAACGTCGCCGCCCGGGAATTGGCGTGGCGCGTGTCCGTGTGTTTCAAGTCCGCTCGCCGCCGAGTCGCCGCATGGTGCGTACCCGAGGGCGCCGGCCCCGTTTCGAGTTTATCCATGAGGACCCAAAATGGCCTATGAAGCCGCTTCGAGCCGCTACGCGGAAATGCAATACCGCACGTGCGGCAAGTCGGGATTGAAGCTGCCGGCGTTGTCGCTCGGTCTTTGGCACAATTTCGGCGATACGACGCCGCTTTCGACGCAGCGCGACATTCTGCGCACGGCGTTCGACCTCGGCATCACGCATTTCGATCTCGCCAATAACTACGGCCCCCCATATGGTACGGCCGAGATCAACTTCGGTCGTCTTTTCAAGGACGACTTCCGCCCCTACCGCGACGAACTGCTCATTTCGACGAAGGCCGGATGGGATATGTGGCCGGGACCTTACGGCCAAGGCGGCGGTTCGCGCAAGTATGTTCTCGCGAGCCTCGACCAAAGCCTGCAGCGCATGGGGCTCGACTACGTCGATATCTTCTACTCGCACCGCTTCGATGCCGAGACGCCGCTCGAGGAAACGGCCGCCGCGCTGGCGAGTGCGGTACACCAGGGCAAGGCGCTCTACGTCGGCATCTCTTCCTATTCGGCGGGCAAGACGCGCGAGATCGCCGAATTGCTGCGCGAGCACAAGGTTCCACTCCTGATTCATCAGCCCTCGTACAACATGCTCAACCGCTGGATCGAAGGGGGGCTGCTCGACGCACTCGACGAGACTGGAACCGGTTGCATTGCGTTCACACCGCTTGCACAGGGGCTACTGACATCGAAGTACCTGAACGGTGTGCCTGCCGATGCGCGTATCAACAAGCCGGGGGGCGGCTCGCTGCAACAGAGTCATTTGAGCGCCGAAAACATCGAGCGCGTGCGCAAGCTCAATGCGATCGCCGAGCGTCGCGGGCAAAGCCTGGCTCAAATGGCACTCGCGTGGGTGTTGCGCGATGCGCGTGTCACGTCCGCGCTCATAGGCGCGAGTCGGGCGGAGCAGGTACGCGAAAACGTCGCGGCGCTGGCGCGCCTCGACTTTTCAGCCGACGAGCTGGCCGAGATCGACCGCTATGCGACGGAGGCCGGCGTCAACCTTTGGGAGAAGCCGTCGACCGATCAGCCGATCCGATAAGGCAGTCGGGCTTACGCCCGCGCCGCTAGACGAGTGCGGGCAATCCTTCCACGAGCACGACCGCGAACACGACGCCGAGCATCGCGCCGATCACCCGCAAAAAGTTGTGGAGGAACGTCGACGAGGTGGGGCACGCCCCGAGGAATAGCGCGCCCGCGAGCGCCATCGGGATGATGAGGATGAAATCGCTGATCGTGAAGTAGTGCATCATGCTTGTCTCCTCCTTTTTGTTCGGCGCGCGGTGCCCCACTGGGCAGAGCGTTCGCGTTTGCCGCTTTTGCCGCCCTGGGTTCGCCGTGGGTGCGCCTCGGACGATCGGTCCGTAGCGCACCATGCCTTAAATCAGTATAGGAGACCGTTCAGCCAATGGTGTTATGTTCAGCGAACGCGCGTGCCGCCGCCGAATTGGCGCTTGAGCGAGGCCCGGCGTGCGTGACGCCCGGTCTCGGGCGCCGTTATTGAGCGTCGCTGGCCGGCGCCGCCAGGCTTGGCGCCGGTTGCGGCGCATCGGCGGCTCTCGCCGTGGTTGCTGTCGGCTTGACGTAATCGGGAGCTGTCTCGGCACAGCCGCCCAGCGCGACGGCGGCCGCCGCCACGCAGGCGACGCGCGCCGTTCCCGCCAGCAATGAAATGACCATACGAATTCCACTCCTTCGCGATGTGATTTGCCGCCGCGGTTTCGCATTGGCGGCATACTTCACGCATACCGACAATCGTACCGCGTGCAGCGTCTTTCGGCAGACAGCGATTCGTAAGGATGAATGCGGGAAATGACGGCAGATAGGTCGTTACATTCGGCTATCGTGCCGTGACGGTTCCGTGAACAATCGCTCCATGCGCCACGGCCCAACCACCCATTACTGACCACGGGGAAACATCATGCAAGTCGGTTCGATCGTCAGGTCCGTGCATATCGCGGTGCCCGCGGGCGCGCGCGGCATCGTCATGCGCATTCTCGGCAACATGGCGATGGTCGTTTGGTATGCGGGCGAGCCTGGCGCATCGCTGCAACTCAATACCGAGCCGTTCTTTCTCGAGGACCTCATCGATACCGGCGAGCTCGTCGCCCGCCCCGCCGGCGCGCTGGTCCACTGAGCCGAACTCCAACGCGCCGATCACAGCCCCCGGTAGATTCGGCTCGGATATTGAGCGCCGGTCCGGCCGCCGTTGCGGCACAATGCCGGAATGAACGACGTCCCTTTTAATTCGCCCGATCCGTCCGATTCGTCGGACTCTTCGAGCGCGCCGAACGCACACCCGCCTGGGCATCCTGCCACGCATCGGCCCGAGGGCGACGATGCGCATCCCTTCACGCGGCTCACGCCCGAATGCGTGCTGGACGCGCTCGACAGCGTCCTCGCGCCGGCCGGACAGCGCACGGATGGGCGGCTGCTGCCGCTCAACAGCTACGAGAATCGCGTTTATCAGGTCGGCGTCGAAGACGGTCCGCCCGTCGTCGCCAAGTTTTACCGGCCCGAACGCTGGTCCGACGAAGCGATCCTGGAGGAGCATGCCTTTGTTGCGGAGTTGGTCGCGCGCGAGATTCCGGCCGTGCCTGCACGCGTAATCGAAGCGAGCACGCTGCACGCGTTCGACGGGTTCCGCTTCGCCGTCTTCGACCGGCGCGGCGGGCGCGCGCCCGAGCTCGAGCGCAGCGATACGCTGGAGTGGATGGGGCGGTTCATTGGGCGTATCCATGCTGTCGGCGGCCAGGCGCCGTATGTTGCGCGACCGTCGCTCGACATTCGCTCGTTCGGCTATGAGCCGCGCGATTTTCTGCTCGAAAGCGGCTTCGTGCCCGTCGACGTTCGGCCCGCCTACGAGGCGGCCGCGGCGCTCGCGCTCGAGGGCGTCGAGCGCGCGCTCGAGGAGGCCGGCGACGTGCGGCAGATCCGCCTGCATGGCGATTGCCATGCGAGCAACGTGCTTTGGACCGACGCCGGCCCGCATTTCGTGGACTTCGACGACAGTCGCATGGGGCCGGCCGTGCAGGATCTGTGGCTCATGCTGCCGGGCGGGCGCGCCGATGCGACGCGCGCGCTGTCCGATTTGCTGGCCGGTTACGAGGATTTTTGCGAATTCGAGCGGCGCGAGCTGCTTCTGATCGAACCCCTGCGCACGCTACGGCTCATTCACTACGCCGCGTGGCTTGCGCGCCGCTGGGACGACCCTGCATTTCCGGCTGCGTTTCCCTGGTTCAACACGCAGCGCTACTGGGAAGCACGCGTGCTCGAGTTGCGGGAGCAAATCGGAGCGATGCAGGAAGCGCCGCTCAGCGCCTGAGCATCAGATTCATTACCATATTGAATCGCCTTCCGTAAGGCGGCAGCAACAGCGCGCGGCCGTTCAAGCGCGCCTGCCTGAACACGGGCTTCATCTTCGAGAATGTCATGAAGCCCTCGTAGCCGTGATACGCGCCCATTCCGCTCGCGCCGACGCCGCCGAACGGCAATCCTTCGCAGACGATCTGCAGCAGGGTTTCGTTGATCGCGACGCCGCCCGATACCGTTTCGCGCAGCACGCGCTCGACCGTCGCGCGTTCCTCGTCGAAGAGATAGAGCGCCAGCGGCCGTTCGCGCGCGTTGACGTAGTGGATGGCTTCGTCGAGCGTGTCATACGGAACGAGCGGCAGCAGCGGGCCGAAGATTTCCTCTCGCATCAACGCACAGTCCGCGGGTGCATTCGTCACGATGCAAGGTGCGACGCGACGGCTCGCCGGGTCCGCGGGAATCGAGGCGTGACGGGGCCGCGTTTGCGCGACCGCGGGCTCCAGTTCCCGATGCAGGTCCCCTTCCGGTCGCGATGATTCCGGCTCGAGCCCGTTCGCCAGCGGCTGCGGCATGTCCGCCAGCAGGTGCACCTGCGCGCCGCCCGTGACGGCTTCGTCGGCGAGATGCACGAGTCGGGAGAAACGCCGATCCGACACGATCGTCGTGTAGTCGCGGTTGTGCGCAAAGTCGGGGTAGAGCTTGGCGACACGGTGTCGGGCGCGTGCGATGAACGCCTCCTCGCTGCCGCGCGGTACGAGCACATAGTCGGGCGCAATGCAGGTCTGGCCGGCGTTGAGCGTCTTGCCCGCGACGATGCTGTCGACGGCGGCATGAAAGCGTGCATGAGGCCCCACGATCGCGGGCGATTTTCCGCCGAGTTCGAGCGTGACGGGTGTCAGATGCTCGGCGGCGCTGCGCATGACCTTTCTGCCGACGGAGGTGGACCCCGTGAACAGGAGATGATCGAACGGCAACGCGCTGAAGGCCGTGCCGACCGAAGCGTCGCCATTGACGACGGCGACATGATCGAGTGCGAAAGTCGCGCCGACGAGCCGCTCCATCAGCGCCGACGTATGCGGGGTCGACTCGGACATCTTGATCATCGCGCGATTGCCGGCCGCGAGCGCGCAGATGAGTGGACCGGCGGCGAGCAGAACCGGGTAATTCCACGGCGCGATGATGCCGATGACGCCGAGCGGCTGCGGCATGACCTCGGCGCGCGCGGGCCGCAGCCAGAGGCCTGTCGCTCGACGTTGCGTCTTCATCCATTGCCGGCCGTGCCTGAGCGCCGAGTCGATCTCGTTTTTCGCGAGCCACAGCTCGGACAGCAACAGCTCGGCCTTCGCGCGCTGTCCGAAATCGGCGCTGAGCGCGTCGGCAAGCGCGTCGCTGTTGTCGAGCAGCATGGCGCGCAGCGCTGTCAGGTGGGCAGCCCGTGCGTCCCACGGCGGATAGGGCTCGCGCATGTGGGCCGCTCGTTGCGCGCGCAACAGCTCGGTGAGCGCCGCGTCATCGGGCAAGTCGTTTTTCATCGTGCGCTCCGAAAGACCTCGGCGCTACTGGCCGAGGAGGGAAAATCGACTCGATGTTGGTCCGGTGTCGGGGTAGCCGCTTTCGACTCAAGGCGCGAATGCTCGCTCGACGATCGCGGCATGATCGAGTCCCCCCGGCAGCGTCCCGTGCACGCGGCCCCATTCGACGGCGCCGCCGGCTGCTGGACCGCCGGGCAAACCGGGCGCATCGGGAAGACGCGTGGCGATGAACGCTTCGGCGCTCGAAGCGGGAGCATGCCGGAGCATCAGTACCGCTTGAGCGCACAGCACCAGCTGCTGTACGAGGCGGCGCGCCAGCGCCTCGCGGGCCTCGGGCGGCGCGGCCAGGGACCACTCGAGGCCGTCCAGCGCCGCTTCCATCGAACGATGACCTTGTGCCTCGCCCCGCCAATGCGCGATGAGGGCCTGCGCGCCTACGGGATCGCGCTCGAGCGCGCGCAGCACATCGAGGCACATGACGTTGCCGGACCCTTCCCAGATCGAGTTGACGGGCGCCTCGCGGTAGTAGCGCGCCATCGGCGCTTCCTCGACGTAGCCGTTGCCGCCGAGCACTTCCATTGCTTCTCCGCAAAACGCCAGCGCGCGCTTGCAGACCCAGAATTTCGCGGCCGGCGTGACGATGCGGCGCCAGGCGCGGTCCACATCGCCTTCGCGTTCGCCGCTACCCGCCTCGGCTGCCAAGTGGGCGTCGAAAGCGCCTGCGAGACGCATGAAAAGCATCGTCGCCGCTTCCGATTCGAGCGAGAGGTCGGCCAGCACATTGCGCATGAGCGGTTGATCGATGAGCAGTCGGCCGAACGCGGTGCGGTGCCGCGCATGGTGGATCGCCTGAACGAGCGCCGCCCGCATCAGCGCCGCGCTGCCGATCACGCAGTCCAGCCGGGTGTAGTTCGCCATCTCGATGATCGTCGGCACGCCCCGCCCGGCCTCGCCGATCAGCACACCGTACGCGTCGAGGAATTCCACTTCGCCGCTGGCGTTCGAGCGGTTGCCGAGCTTGTCCTTGAGCCGGTTCAGCTGTATGGCGTTGCGCTTGCCGTCGGGCGCGAAGCGCGGCACATAGAAGCACGAGATGGCCTCGTCGTCGTCGATGCGCGCGAGGACGAGATGGGCGTCGCATTGCGGCGCCGAGAAGAACCATTTGTGGCCGACGAGCCGGTATGCGCCGCCGCGGCCGCCAGCTTCGAGCGCGTAGGCGCGCGTCTGGTTCGCGCGCACGTCCGAGCCGCCCTGCTTTTCCGTCATCCCCATGCCGACCATCATCGAACGCTTTTCGGCGAGCGGCACATCGCGCGCGTCGTGCTCGCGCGAGTAGAGCTTATCGGCGAGCCCGCTGAAAAGCGCCGGCTCACGGCGCAGCACCGGGATGCTCGCGAACGTCATCGTCAGCGGGCAGAGCGAGCCCGACTCGAGTTGCCCGTGCAGAAAATAGCCGGCGCAACGCGCGGCCATCGCACTGGGTCGCGGATCCGAGAACGGCAGCGCATGGAGCCCTTGCTCGCGCAGCAGCGCGAGGAGACGCTGCCAGCTTGGGTGAAACTCGATCGTATCGATCCGCTCGCCGCGCGGGCTGTACGTGAACAGCTCGGGGGCGTGGCGGTTCGCCTGGCTCCCGAGGGCCAAGATCTCGGGCGTAGCGAGGAGCGCGCCCAGGCCCGCCAGCGCTTCGCCATGCCAGCCGGCACCTTCGCGCTCGACGGCCGCGACGAGGGCCGCATCCGTCGCGTAGAGGTTGTAGTGCTCGAGCGGCGGCGTCTGGTTCGTCACGGCGTGCGTGGCCTGCGGAACCTGCGCTTTCATCGACGTTGTCTCCCGTTATCCCCGTTGTCTTGGCCTTGCTCGGGTTTCTCTGCTTTTGACATGGCGGGCGGCGCCGCGTTTGGGCGTCAACCGGCTTTCGAGCGTTTTACGCGTTTCGCGTTGCCCGTTCGTCGCGGCGTGCATGCCGCCGTCGGGCGTCCCTGCATGATAGGTTCGGTACGGCTGATCCGTTTAGAGGACGGCCTCTGCCGTCGAGTGCCGCAGACGTATGCGCACCGTCTTCATATGCGAAACGCATAGCGGGCAGGAATGGCGCGCACTCATGCCGGGGGCGATTCCGTTCGCATTGGGGAGAGGAGATCGAATTCGGTGGAGACGCGGCCTGGCAACGTTTCGCGCGCGACCTCCAGCCAGGCGCGTGCCGCATGCGAGAGGTAGCCATTGCGGCGCCAGCCGACCGCCATCTCCCACGATATCTCGGGCTCGATGACAGGGCGGCAGGTGAATTGCGCCGCGTCGAGCCGGCGGCAATAGAGCGCGGGCAACAGCGCAATCCCGAGGCCGGCGTGAACCAGCGCCGCCATGAAATCCCAGTGGCCGCTGCGCGCGACGATCGTCGGCGCGAAGCCCGCATCCCGGCAGGCGCGCGTGACGACATCGTTGAGCGCCAGGCTTTCGCCATAGAACACGAACGACTCCGCCGCGAGTTCGGCGAGCCGCACTTCTCGCGCGGCATCCCAGCGTGAGCCGTGGCGCGCGACGAGCCAAAGCGGGTGGCGCGAAATCGGCAGGACGTCGAAAAGCTCGGCATCGACCGGTAACAGCAGGCCCCCGAGCTCGAGCTCGCCCGCGAGCAACGCCGCTTCGATTCCGCGCGAACCCTGCTCGAAGAGCTTGAGCTCGATTTTCGGGTAGCGTCGCTTGAATTCGGCGATCGCGGGCGTGAAGAGGGAGCCCCCCATCGGCGGCGTGCCGATCGTCAGTTCGCCGCGCCCGAGCGTGCCGATATCGTCGAGCTCCGCTTGCAACTGCGCGTGCGCGGCGAGCACTTCCTGCCCGCGCTGAAAGACGATGCGACCTTCATCGGTCAGCACCATCTGACGACCTTCGCGCAAAAGAAGCGGCGCCCCGATCTCTTCTTCGAGCGCTTTCACCATCTTGCTGATGGTCGGCTGAGTCACGAAAAGTCGCTCGGCGGCCGCGGTGAAGCTTTGCTGGCGAACGACTTCGACGAAGTAGCGCAACGCGCGCAATTCCATAAGCTGTTCCAAATTGGAATGGACTCGATGAGTTTAAGTCATTTTATTTATGAAGTCGATGAGCCTACAATTTCGTCATGGAGTCAATAGGGAGTTGTGCGATGTCGGCGATGAAGCGAATGGAAGGCTTGGTGCGCATTGCGGGACAGACGGCGTTTCTGGCCGCGCTGTGGTTCGCGGCCGATTTCGTGTCCCGCCGCCTCGGTCTGCCTGTCCCGGGCAGCGTGCTCGGGCTTGCGGCGCTGCTCGCGCTGCTGCTTTCCGGGCGCGTCGCGCCGCGCTGGGTGAAGGCGGGCGCCGACTGGCTGCTCGCTGACATGCTGCTCTTCTTCGTGCCGGCGGCGGTTGCGGTCGTGCAATACGGCGGCCTCTTCAAGTCGGACGGTTGGCGCCTCGCGCTTGCCGTCGTCGCGGGCACGCTCACGGTGATGGTGGCGGTTGCCGTTACCGTCGACCAGACCGCGCGGCTCGAGCGCCGGCTTGCGCTGCGCCGCGTGCGTGTCTCGCGCCCGCCGGTCGCGCGCAACGCGCACTGAGGCCGGCGGCGAGCAAGAGCGCCGCCGATCGATCCCTGTCACGCTGAGAAGCCGATGATCGCTTCGTTCCATTCGCTGCTGGCCGCCGGCCCCAGGTGGGTCGCCGCCGCCTGCTTCGTGCTGACGATCGTGCTTTACGCGGTCGGAAAGCGGCTGTATGCGCGCGTGAAGAGCCCGTGGCTCACGCCGCTCTTCGTCGTGCCGGCGCTGCTCGCCATCGTCGTGCTGGCGGCGCATATCCCCTATTCCGTCTATTTCGCCGATACGCGCTGGCTCATGTGGCTGCTCGGCCCCGCGACGGTCGCGTTCGCTGTGCCGATCTACGAGTATCGCGAGCTGATCAAGCGTCACTGGCTTTCGCTGACAGCCGGGGTGACGGTCGGGATCGTCGTCGCGGTCTGCGGATCGTTCGCGCTCGCCAAGCTGCTGCACATCTCGCCGGAGGCTTCGCGCAGCCTGCTGACGCGCTCCGTTTCGACGCCGTTCGCGCTGGCCGTCTCCGACGCCATTCATGCGCCGCGGCAACTGACGGCGCTCTTCGTCATCGCGACCGGCATCGTCGGCATCTTCGTCGGCGAGCTCGTGCTCGCGCTGCTGCCGCTGCGCACGCGTCTTGCGCGCGGCGCGCTGTTCGGCGCCGGCGCGCACGGGGTCGGTACCGTCAAGGCGCGCGAGCTCGGCAGCGAGGAAGGCGTGATCGCGAGCCTCACGATGATGATCGCCGGTGTCGTCATGGTGCTGATCGCGCCGCTCATCGAGACGGTGTTCGGCAGCGCCTTCGGTTGAAACGGCGCGTGATCGGTCGGTGGAGCGACCGGTGACGGCTGCGGGCCACATCGATGCGACGCCCGCCCTCCCCGCGTTTTTGCTACAATTTCTGCCGTTTCCGAGGAGCGTTGCGACGGATCACTCCGCCAGGCTCGGAAACTTCAATCGGACCGGTGCGCGCAACTGCGCGTTTCGCGGCTCCATCGAACGGCGCTCACGTCTACTTTTTCTATGACTTTTTAGAAAGGAGGGCGTGATGAACGCCGCTGTCTTCGAATCGAAGCAAGACCAGAATTTCGTCGTCGCCGATCTCTCGCTGGCCGACTGGGGCCGCAAGGAACTGAACATCGCCGAGACCGAAATGCCTGGTCTCATGCAGATCCGCGCCGAATACAAGGCCGCGCAGCCGTTGAAGGGCGCGCGCATTGCCGGCTCGCTTCATATGACGATCCAGACGGGCGTCCTGATCGAGACGCTGACGGCGCTCGGCGCCGAAGTCCGCTGGGCCTCGTGCAACATCTTCTCGACGCAGGATCACGCGGCCGCCGCGATCGCGAAGACGGGCACGCCCGTGTTCGCCTTCAAGGGCGAATCGCTCGACGAGTATTGGGAGTTCACGCACCGCATCTTCGAGTGGCCGAACGGCGAGTTCGCGAACATGATCCTCGACGACGGTGGCGACGCCACGTTGCTGCTGATCCTCGGCTCGAAGGCCGAGAAGGACCGTAGCGTCATCGCGAAGCCGACCAACGAGGAAGAGGTTGCGCTCTACAAGGCGATCGAGCGTCATCTCGCCATCGACGGCACCTGGTATTCGAAGCGTCTTGCGCAAATCCGCGGCGTTACCGAAGAGACAACGACGGGCGTGCACCGCCTCTACCAAATGGAAAAGGACGGCCGGCTGCCGTTCCCGGCGATCAACGTCAACGACTCGGTCACGAAATCGAAGTTCGACAACCTCTACGGCTGCCGCGAATCGCTCGTGGACGGCATCAAGCGCGCGACCGACGTGATGATCGCGGGCAAGATCGCCCTCGTGGCCGGCTACGGCGACGTCGGCAAGGGCTGCGCGCAATCGCTGCGCGGGCTCGGCGCGACGGTCTGGGTCACCGAGATCGATCCGATCTGCGCGCTGCAGGCGGCGATGGAAGGCTACCGCGTCGTGACGATGGAGTACGCGGCCGACAAGGCCGATATCTTCGTGACGGCCACGGGCAATTACCACGTGATCACGCACGATCACATGAAGGCGATGCGCCACAATGCGATCGTCTGCAACATCGGCCACTTCGATTCCGAAATCGACGTCGCGTCGACGCGCCAGTACACGTGGGAAAACATCAAGCCGCAGGTCGATCACATCGTGTTTCCCGACGGCAAGCGCATCATTCTGCTCGCCGAAGGCCGCCTCGTGAATCTCGGCTGTGCGACGGGCCACCCGTCGTTCGTGATGTCGAACTCGTTCGCCAATCAGACGCTCGCGCAAATCGAGCTCTTCACGCGCGGCGGCGAGTACGAGAACGAGGTCTACGTGTTGCCGAAGCACCTCGACGAGAAGGTCGCGCGCCTGCACCTCGCGCGCATCGGCGCGCAGTTGACCGAGCTCTCGAACGAGCAGGCCGGCTATATCGGTGTCGACAAGAACGGGCCGTTCAAGCCGAATCACTATCGTTACTGATCGCCAGTCTCGCGCAAGACAGGGACGGTGCGTCCGTGGCATGCTTCGCCACGGACGCGATCGGCGCCCCGGCTTCGGCTGGGCCTTTGCAATCGGCCGCCTCGACGATCGATGACCGCATACCGGCAACCCTGTCTCGAAAACAACCACTGGAGCTGACATGACCGTGCTGCTGACCTGGGTGATCAATGCGCTCGCCCTCCTGATCATCACGTACATCGTGCCGTCGATTCACATCCGCAGCTTCGGCACGGCGCTCATCGTGGCGCTCGTGCTCGGCCTCATCAACGCCGTGCTGCGCCCCGTGCTGATCGTGCTCACGCTGCCTGTGACGATCGTCACGCTGGGCGTTTTCATCCTCGTCGTGAACGCGCTTTGCTTCTGGCTCGCGGCGTCGCTGTTGAAGGGCTTCGAAGTGTCGGGATTCTGGTCGGCGTTTTTCGGCTCCATCCTTTACAGCATCGTGTCGTGGCTGCTGTCGGCCGTGATACTCGGCAATCGCAGTCTTGGCTGACGGCCGCGGCATTTGGCAAGCGCAGGCAACATGAACCCCATCGAAATCTCTTTCGAATTCTTTCCGCCGAAGACGTCCGAAGGCGTCGAAAAGCTGCGCGCCACGCGCGGGCAGCTCGCGCGACTGAAGCCGAAGTTCGTCTCCGTCACGTTCGGCGCGGGCGGCTCGACGCAAGAAGGCACGCTCGACACCGTCCTCGAAATGGTGAAGGACGGCCTCGAGGCCGCCCCGCATCTGTCTTGCATCGGCTCGTCGAAGGACGATCTGCGCGCGATTCTGGAGCGCTACCGCGCGAACGGCATCCGGCATATCGTCGCGCTGCGCGGCGATCTGCCGTCGGGCATGGTCGAGCTGGGCGAGTGCCGTCACGCGTCGGATCTCGTTTCCTTCATTCGCGCTGAGCACGGCGACTGGTTTTGGATCGAAGTCGCCGGCTACCCCGAGTACCATCCCCAAGCGCGCTCGCCGCGGCACGATCTCGAGAACTTCGCGCGCAAGGTCAAGGCGGGCGCCAACTCGGCGATCACGCAATACTTCTTTAACGCGGACGCGTACTTCCGTTTCGTCGACGATTCGCGCAAGCTCGGCGTCGAGGTGCCGATCGTGCCCGGCATCATGCCGATCACGAACTACACCCAACTCATGCGTTTCTCGGAGAACTGCGGCGCCGAAGTGCCGCGCTGGATTGCGCGCCGGCTCGAAAGCTTCGGCGACGATCGCGAGGCGATCCGCGCGTTCGGACTCGATGTCGTCACGCAGCTTTGCGAGCGGCTCGTGAAAGAAGGCGCCCCGGGGCTGCACTTCTACACGCTCAACGGAGCGGCCGCCACGAAGGCGATTTGCGAGCGGCTCGGATACGGGCACGGCGCGTAAGCGGACCACACTGCTCGAGTAGGCGTGTTCTTATCGAGGAATTGGCGCGAGGGCCGCATCGCCTCGCGCTTTTTTCTTTTTCCGTCCTGACAGTTCGCGGGTTCGATCTTTGCGGCATTGGTATTTTCGACCGCTTGTTCGGGTAATTAAAGCTCAGTAATATCCGCCTACGCCGGCGGAGCCGGCATACGACTGGAGGATATATGAACCAAAACAAACGTTTGCGATTCGCGCGGGCCACCGCCTGCGCGGCCGCAGCCGTGGCGGTATCGCTCGGCGCCGCGACGATCTCGCAGGCGGCGACGATTCCGAACAAGACCCTCGTTTATTGTTCCGAGGGCAGCCCGGCGGGCTTCGATCCCGCGCAATACACGACGGGCACCGACTTCACGGCCAATACGTTTACGGTCTATAACAGGCTCGTCGAATTCGCGCGCGGCAGCACCAATGTCGAGCCGGGGCTCGCGGAGAAATGGGATGTCTCCCCGGACGGCAAAACGTATACGTTCCATTTGCGCCATGGCGTCAAATTTCAGACGACGGCCTATTTCAAGCCGACGCGAGAATTCAACGCGGACGACGTCGTCTTCACGTTTGAGCGCATGCTCGACCCCAACCAGCCGTTCCGCAAGGCCTACCCCGCGACGTTCCCGTACTTCACCGACATGGGTCTCGACAAGCTGATCAAGCACGTCGAGAAGGTCGATCCTTACACCGTTCGTTTCGAGCTGAGCGAGGTCAGCGCCCCGTTCATCCAGAACATGGCGATGGAGTATGCGTCGATTCAGTCGGCCGAGTATGCGGATCAACTGTTGAAGGAAGGCAAGGCGGCCGACATCAATCAGAAGCCCGTCGGCACGGGTCCGTTCATCTTCCACAGCTATACGAAGGATGCAACGATCCGCTACGACGGCAACCCCGACTACTGGAAGCCCGGCGAGGTCAAGCTCTCGAAGCTGATCTTCTCGATCACGACCGATGCGAGCGTGCGCGCGCAGAAGATCAAGCGCGGCGAGTGTCAGGTGATGAGCTATCCGAAGCCCGCCGATATCGCCACGCTCAAGGGCGACTCGAACATCGATATGGCGTCGCAAGCCGGCTTCAATCTCGGCTATCTCGCCTATAACGTGCAGCACAAGCCGCTCGACAATGTCGACGTGCGTCGGGCGCTCGACATGGCGATCAACAAGCAGGCCATCATCGAGTCGGTCTATCAGGGCGCGGGCCAGCTCGCGACGAACCCGATGCCGCCGACGCAGTGGTCGTACGTCAAAGACCTGAAAGCCCAGAAGTACGATCCCGACGAGGCCAAGAAGCTGCTCGCGAAGGCGGGCCATGCGAACGGATTCGATATCACGCTCTGGGCGATGCCGGTGCAGCGTCCCTACAATCCGAACGCTCGACTGATGGCCGAGATGATCCAGGCCGACTGGAAGAAGATCGGCGTCAACGCGAAGATCGTCACCTATGAATGGGGTGAGTACATCAAGCGTGCGCATACCGGAGAGGACGACACCATGCTGATCGGCTGGACGGGAGACAACGGCGATCCCGACAACTGGCTCGGCACGTTGCTCGGATGCGAGGCGATCAACGGCAACAACTTCTCGAAGTGGTGCTACAAGCCTTTCGACGATCTGATCCAGAAGGGCCGCACCACGAACGATAAAGCGCAGCGCACGAAATACTACGAAGAGGCGCAGCGGATTTTCGCGGATCAACTGCCGTTCTCGCCGATCGCGCACTCGACCGTCTATCAACCGACGACGAAGAACGTCGTGGACATGAAGATCGATCCGCTCGGCTACTCGCGCTTCGATGGCGTCAGCATGAAGTAGACGATCGGCGTTACCTTTGAACGGGCGGTGATGCACGACCGCGACACGGATCCGGCGACAGGGGCGGCATGCTCCTCGTCGCCGATCGCGTTTTCTTTCTCGACGATATAGGGACGAACCATGTTCCGATTCGCTTTGCGCCGGATCGGGATGGTGGTGCCGACGTTCATCGGCATCACCATTCTCGCATTCGCGCTGATCCACCTGATTCCGGGCGATCCCATCGAAGTGATGATGGGCGAGCGCGGCGTCGACCCCGCCCTGCACGCGGCCGCGCTGCACCGGCTCGGCCTCGACGAGCCGCTGCCGATGCAGTACCTGCACTATGTCTGGCGGGCGCTGCACGGCAACCTCGGCAGTTCGTTCATCACCGACACGAGCGTGATGGGCGAGTTCCTCGCCCGCTTTCCCGCCACCGTCGAGCTGTCGGTTTGCGCGATGCTGTTCGCGCTCGTCGTCGGCTTGCCGGCCGGCGTGTTCGCGGCGCTCAGGCGCGGCAAGCTGCTCGACCATGGCGTGATGGGCGCCGCGCTCACCGGCTACTCGATGCCGATCTTCTGGTGGGGCCTGATTCTCATCATGTCCTTTTCGGTCACGCTCGGATGGACGCCCGTGTCGGGCCGCATCGCCGTCGAGTACGACATCCCGCGCGTGACGGGCTTCCTCTTGATCGACTCGTTGCTCGTGCCCGATGAAGGCTCGTTCAGGTCGGCCGTGAGCCACCTCATTCTCCCGTCGATCGTGCTCGGCACGATCCCGCTCGCCGTCGTCGCGCGCATGACGCGCTCGTCGATGCTCGAAGTGCTGCGCGAGGATTACATCCGCACCGCGCGCGCGAAAGGGCTTTCGCCCGTGCGCGTGATCGTCGTGCATGCGCTGCGCAATGCGCTGATTCCGGTCGTCACCGTCATCGGTCTGCAAGTCGGCACGCTGCTCGCGGGCGCCGTGTTGACCGAGACATTGTTTTCGTGGCCCGGCATCGGCAAGTGGCTCATCGACGCGATCAGCCGGCGCGACTACCCCGTCGTGCAAGGCGGCATCTTGCTGAT
Source organism: Trinickia symbiotica (assembly GCF_003028655.1). GTDB lineage: Bacteria > Pseudomonadota > Gammaproteobacteria > Burkholderiales > Burkholderiaceae > Trinickia > Trinickia symbiotica_A. The sequence continues at coordinate 297,691 of NZ_PYUC01000003.1, read as the reverse complement.
CGCCACACTCGTGATCGTCGTCAATCTCATCGTCGATCTGCTCTACGGCGTGCTCAATCCGCGCATTCGCCATACACGCTAAGAGGCTGACATGGCAGACATACAAAACGCAATCCCCGAGGCGATTACGCCGGCGAGCGGCCGCGCGCTGGCCGCTCGCGAGTTCTGGGCGCAGTTCTCGCGCAATCGCGGCGCCGTCGCGGCCGGCATCATCGTCCTCGCGCTCATCGTCGTAGCGATCGCGGCACCCGTCGTCGCGCCGCATAGCCCCATCGAGCAATACCGCGACTTCGTCAAGATTCCGCCCGTCTGGGAGAGCGGCGGCAATTGGCGCTTCGTGCTCGGCACCGACGAGGCGGGCCGCGACATGCTTTCGCGTCTCATCTACGGCGCGCGCATGTCGTTCTGGATCGGCTGCGTCTCGGTCGTCCTCGCGCTGATTCCCGGCATCGTGCTCGGGCTCGTCGCCGCGTTCTTCGAGAAGTGGGCCGATACGCCGATCATGCGTCTGATGGACGTGCTGCTCGCGTTGCCTTCCCTGTTGCTCGCGGTGGCCGTCGTCGCCATCATCGGGCCGGGCCTCCTCAATACGATGCTCGCGATTGCGATCGTCGCGCTGCCGGGGTACGTGCGGCTCACGCGCGCCTCGGCGCAGGGCGAATTGCACAAGGAGTACGTGACGGCCTCGCGCGTGGCCGGCGCCAGCACGCCGAGGCTCATGTTCTCGCAGGTGCTGCCCAACTGCGCCGCCCCGCTGATCGTGCAGGCGACGCTCGGCTTTTCGTCGGCCATTCTCGATGCGGCCGCGCTCGGCTTTCTCGGGCTCGGCGTGCAGCCGCCGACGGCCGAGTGGGGCGCGATGCTCGCCTCCGCGCGCGATTACATCGACAACGCCTGGTGGATCGTCACGTTTCCGGGGCTCGCCATCGTGATCTCGGTGTTGGCCATCAACCTGCTCGGCGACGGCTTGCGCGACGCGCTCGATCCTAAACTCAAGCGGATAGGGTAAAGACGATGACCGACCTTCTCACCATCCGCAATTTGGCCGTCAACTTCGGCGGCGCACCGGCCGTGGACGGCGTCGACCTTGCGATCGCGCCGGGCGAGGTCGTCGGCGTCGTCGGCGAATCGGGCTCGGGCAAGAGTGTGACGATGATGGCCGTGATGGGCCTCATCGACGCGCCGGGCGTCGTGACGGCCGACGAAGTCCGCTTCGACGGCGTCGATCTTTTGCACGCGGCGCCGCGCGAGCGGCGCAAGATCGTCGGCAAGGACATCGCCATGGTGTTCCAGGACGCACTGACGAGTCTCAATCCTAGCTACACGGTCGGCTATCAGATCAAGGAAGTGCTGAAGTTGCACGAAGGGCTGCGCGGAGCCGCGCTGGAAAGACGCGCGCTGGAACTGCTCGATCAGGTCGGCATCCCCGATGCGAAGAACCGCATTGCGGCGTTTCCTCATCAGATGTCGGGGGGCATGAACCAGCGCGTGATGATCGCGATGGCCGTGGCCTGCAACCCGAAGCTGCTGATCGCCGACGAGCCGACGACGGCGCTCGACGTGACGATCCAGGCGCAGATCATGGACCTGCTCGTGCAACTGCAGAAGGAACGCGGCATGGCGCTCGTGCTGATTTCGCACGATCTCGCCGTCGTCTCACAGGTCGCCCAGCGTGTGGCCGTCATGTACGCGGGCGAGGTCATCGAGACGAACCGCGTCCCCGACATCTTCGCGAGCCCCCATCATCCTTACACCGAGGCCCTGCTCGCCGCCATTCCCGAGCATAATCTCGGCGCGAAGCGTCTTGCCGCGTTGCCGGGCATGGTTCCCGGCCGCGAAGACCGGCCGAGCGGCTGTCTGTTCGCCCCGCGCTGCAAGTACGTCGTCGACGATTGCTGGAAGGGGCGGCCGGCCTTGGCGCCGCTCGATCCGCGCAACGAAGGCATGCGCGCGCGCTGCATCAAGCCGCTTAATCTCGATGCCTTACAGTCTGGCATGATGCCGCAAGGGACGTCCACGCAAACGCAGGGAGGCGCACGATGAACGCAGTACACGATGCACCGCGCGCGCCTTCGCGCGATGGCGAGGTGCTCGTCGCCAAGCGCCTCGCGAAGCATTACCCGGTACGCCGGGGGCTCTTCGGCCACGGCACCGTGAAGGCGCTGAACGGCGTGTCGTTCTCGCTGGCGCGCGGTCGGACGCTCGCGGTCGTCGGCGAGTCAGGCTGCGGCAAATCGACGCTGGCGAGGCAACTCACGATGATCGAATCGCCGACGTCGGGCACGCTTGCGATCGAAGGCCACGACGTCGCCGGTGCCGACAAGGCACAGATTGCTGCACTGCGGCGCCGCGTGCAGATGGTATTTCAAAACCCGTTCGCTTCGCTCAATCCGCGCAAGACGGTCGAGCAAACGCTCGGCGAGCCGCTCCTCATCAACGCGCCGATGAGCGCGGCCGAGCGCGCCGAGCGGATCGCGCAAATGATGCGCACCGTGGGGCTGCGGCCCGAGCATGCGAAGCGCTACCCGCATATGTTTTCGGGCGGGCAGCGTCAGCGCATCGCGATCGCCCGGGCGATGATCCTCGATCCGCGCATCGTCGTGGCCGACGAGCCTGTTTCCGCGCTCGACGTCTCGATCCAGGCGCAGATCCTCAACCTGTTCATGGATCTGCAGGATCAATTCAAGACGAGCTACGTGTTCATTTCCCATAACCTGTCCGTCGTCGAGCATATTGCCAACGACGTGATGGTCATGTACTTCGGGGGCGTGGCGGAGCTCGGCGACAAGCGGACGATCTTCGCGAACCCGCGCCATCCGTACACGCGCTCGCTGATGTCGGCGACGCCGGCTATCTTCGAGTGGGACCGGCGCATTCGGATCAAGCTCGAAGGCGAATTGCCGTCGCCGCTCGATCCGCCGTCGGGCTGCACGTTCCACCAGCGCTGTCCGTATGCGATCGAGCGTTGCCGGATCGAAGAGCCCGCGCTCCGAGAAGTCGACGGGCGCCTCGTGTCATGCCATCGCGCCGAGGAGGTGGGGGACGCGGATGCCTGAAGCAGGGGCGGCGCCCAACGCGCGCCGTTCGCGGTATGGCGGGATTACCGTCTGCGCGCGGCCGGCGCGTGCGCTCGCGCTGACGCTCTTGTTGCTCGCCGCCGCCGGACTGTCTCGCGACGGTCCGATCGAGGCCGCTCAGGCCGCGGCAACCATGCTGGGCGCGGTACGGGCTGCCGCTCCGCCCGCTCCCGCGTCACCCGCGCCCACCCGTACGGCCGCGCCTGCCGATCCGTTAACGCCGATTCCCGGCTTCCACGGACCACCGAGCTCGCCGACGACCGTGAGCGGCCCCGTGCGGGCAGAGCCGGCGCATATGCCGTTCTATGTGGCGACGAAGGGTCCCGTCACGATCTATCTGCTCGGCACGCTGCACGTTGGCGATCCTGCCGACTACCCTGTCGGCCAGCCATTCCGACGCCCGATTCTCGCGGCGCTGGCCGCGTCGCCCACGCTTGCTCTCGAGCTTTCGCCCGACGACCTGATCGAGTCGCAGGACGATGTCGCCAAGTATGGCGTCTGCTCGTATGCCTGCCTGCCGCGGCTGTTGCCGGCCTCGTTGTGGAACAAGCTCGCCACGCGACTGCGCGACAATCCGGCCGCGCTGGACGGCATCAAGAAGACGCGGCCATGGCTTGCCGCGCTGCTCGTCGAGACCTATGGCTCGCTCTCGGCGGGGTTGCAGACCGAATACGGGACCGAGGCGCAATTGCAAAACGTCTATCTGCGCTCGCACGGCAAGATCGTGGGCCTCGAGACGCTTGCCGAGCAGATGCGCTCGTTCACGAACCTCACGCACGCCGAGCAGCGCGAAATGCTCGCTCAGGACCTCGCGGAGACGCCCGACGAAACAGTGGCGGATGTAAAGGAACTGCATCGGCTTTGGCGCATTGGCGACGCCGATGCGATTGCCGCCTGGTCGACGGCGAAGACGGAGCGCTTCGCGAGTTCTCAAGCCGTGGCGCGCGCGCTCGACAACCGGATCGTCTATGACCGCAACCGGCGATTCACGACGCGCATGCTGGCAATCGCCGCGCCGAACAAGCCCGTCTTCGTTGCGATCGGCTCGCTGCATCTGGGCGGCCCGAAGGGGGTACTCGCGCTGCTCCGGCAGCGTGGGTATATCGTCGAGGCGAATTGAGGGGGCGCTGACGGCGGTGAGTCCCGGATGGCCTCCCGGGAGTCGAGGCGGCCGGCGATCGCCGACCGTCGAGGGTGCATCGGAATCCGGCCGCTCAGCTGCGCACCGCTGACACCGCATGCACGCCGATGCCGTTCGCTGCGAGCGTCGCCCGCAGCCGCCTTGCGAATTCGAGCGCGTGCGCGCCGTCGCCATGCAGGCAGAGCGTTCGCACATTGAGCGGCACCCAGCGGCCATCCACGGAGCGCACGCGCTTTTCCCGCACCATCGAAAGCACGTGCTCGAGCATTTCCTCCTCGCCTTCGATCAACGCACCACGTTCACTGCGCGGCACGAGCGAGCCGTCGTCACGATAGCCGCGGTCGGCGAAGCCTTCTTCGATCGCGATGAGCCCCGCCTCGCGGGCCGTATCGATGAAACGGCTGTTGGCCAGGCCGAACACCGCGAGCGACGGGTCGAAGTCGTGCACGGCCGAAATGATGGCCTCGGCGATGGCGGGATCGCGCGCCGCCTGGTTGTAGAGCGCGCCGTGCGGCTTGACGTGCACGACGCGCCCGCCCTCGGCCTGCGCGATCGCGGAAAGCGCGCCGAGCTGGTAGAGGATGCCCGCGTAAATGTCGTCGGCGGGCAGATCCATTTCCCTGCGGCCGAAGTTCTCGGGATCGTGAAAGCTCGGGTGCGCACCGATCGCGACACCTTTCGCGAGCGCGAGCCGAACGCAGTCGCGCATCGCGTTCGCGCCGCCGGCGTGCCAGCCGCAGGCGATGTTCGCCGAGCTGACGAGATCGAGCAGTGCCTCGTCGGAACCGCCGCCTTCGCCGAGATCGGCATTCAAATCGATTTCCATGACTTCCTCTATGAACCGCATTCAAGCGGCGCGCGTGGATCGTTGCAGCCGCTCTTCGTACATCGCCATCGCGGCATCGATTTGCCGCAGATAGGCATTTTCCTCGCTGAGTGCGAAACGGGCCTCCTCAATTGTGCTAGGCATGAACCGAATCGTGCCATTCAACCTGACTTGAGCGAGCCGCCACAGATCGGCGCGAATCACGGCGCCGATACGCGGGTAGCCGCCCGTCGTTTGCGCATCGCTCATCAGCACGATAGGCTGGCCGTTCGGCGGCACCTGGATCGTGCCCGGCAGTACCGCGTGCGAGGCCAATTCGCCGGGCGATTCGCGCACGAGTTGCCGGCCCGACAGCCTATACCCCATACGGTTGCTTTGCGGTGTCACGCGCCATTCCTCGGACCACAACGCTTCGTGCGCCGAATCCGCGAAGCTATCGTATTCCGGACCGCGCAGCACGCGGATCGGCACGCCGGGCTGGGCGCCGGCCGCATGCTTGCCGCGCCGCACGCGTCCGTGCTCGTGCCCCACCTGCGCGAAGCGGCACCATTCGGGCGCCTTGACGCCGACGGGCGGTGCGTCGATGGGCACTGCACCGCCGACCCTCGCGACCGTCGCGCCGAGGGCGAGCACGTCGCCTTCTCGCAGCGAGCGTCCGCCGACGCCGCCGAAATGCGCGCCAATGTCCGTGCTGCGCGAGCCGAGCATCGGGAGCACGTCGATGCCGCCGCGGACGCAGACATAGCCGCGCATGCCTCGCCTTGCTCCATGCAAAACGAGCGCCTGCCCCGCGCGCACGGGCAGGCTCCACCATGCGGGAACGGGCGCGTCGTCGAGCGTTGCGCCGAACTCGGCGCCCGTTACGGCAATGCGCGTCGCTTCCGTGAAGCGCAGCGCCGTCGGGCCCACGGTGACCTCGATCGCAGCCGCCGACGGCATGTTGCCGACGAGCCGGTTGCCGACTTCGAGCGCCAGCGTGTCGAGCGCGCCGGCCGCCGCGATGCCGAGGTGGCGGTAGCCGTGCCGGCCGAGATCCTGCACCGACGCGATCGCGCCGGCGCGCAGCACTTCGATCATCGTTCGAACCCCGCTATCGTGAACCGTACGCGGTCGCCCGGCTGCAGCAGCGTGGGCGGCGTGCGGGCCGGATCGAAAAGCGTGACCTCGGTGCGCCCGATCAGCTGCCAGCCGCCCGGGGAGGAAGCCGGATAGACGCCCGTCTGCGCGCCCCCGATGCCGACGGACCCGGCCGGCACCTCGATGCGCGGCGCGGCGCGACGCGGCGTATGGAGCGCCGCGTCGAGGCCGCCGAGATAGGCGAATCCCGGCTGAAAGCCGAGAAAGAAAACGACGTATTCGCCCTGCGTGTGCCGCTTGATCACCTCCTCGGCGTCGAGGCCGGTGTGGGCGGCCACATCGGCGAGATCGGGGCCGAACTCGCCGCCGTACCGCACGGGAATCTCGATTTCGCGCGCGGGCGGCCGCGCCTGCGCGGGGCGTTCCCACGCCTCGGCGAGCATCGAAGCGAGCGTCGAGGCGTCGGCGGCGAACGGATCGAAAACGACGGTCAGGTTGTTCATGCCGGGCACGACCTCGACCACGTTCGGCCACTGCCGCGCGGTTTCGGCGACGGCCCAGACGCGCTCCTGCCAGGCCAGTGTTGCCGGCGGCGGCGCTTCGCAGACGAGCGCGGCTTCGCCGAAAGGGAAGATACGGGGCGCGGTCATGGTCGGAGTCTCGGCGATAGTGGGCATCGGCACTCGAGACGCTGCACGCGGCATCGCCTTTTGCCGGCACGATCGACATTATCGGGGAAGCGCGCGGCGTCGGCTTGGCGTCCGCTTCGCAGCGGCGAATCGGCGCATTGCCTTATGCTTGGGCAACCGTTTACTTCATTCGCTTTCCTTTTTCTTTCAGTCCCATGTCCACATTCAACTGGCAGAACCCCTATCCGACCGTCCGCATGCCCGTCTTCGCGCGCAACGTCGTCGCCACCTCGCATCCGCTGGCCGCGCAGGCCGGGCTACGTGCGATCTGGCAAGGCGGCAACGCGGTCGACGCGACCATCGCCGCGGCGGCCGTCATGACCATCGTCGAGCCCGTCTCGAACGGCCTCGGCAGCGATGCCTTCGCGCTCGTCTGGGACGGCGAGAAGCTGCACGGCCTCAATGCGTCCGGCGTCGCACCCGCCGCGTGGAGCGTCGACTACTTCAGGAAGAAATACGGCGAGGAGCGCGGCATCGCGCGCCAGCCGAAGCGCGGCCCCGACTCGATCACGGTGCCGGGCGTCGTCGCCGGTTGGGAGGCCCTGCACGCGCGCTTCGGCAGCCTGCCGTTCGCCGACCTGATGGCCAGCGCGATCGAGATAGCCGAACGCGGGCACGCCGTCGCCCCTGTCGTCGCGCACAAGTGGGCGGCCGCCGTCCCCGAGCTGAAAGACTTGCCCGGCTATGCCGCGACGTTCATGCCGCACGGCCGCGCGCCGACGACGGGCGAGTTCGTCCGGTTTCCCGGCCATGCCCACGCGCTGAAAATCCTGGCGAAGGAGGGGCCGCGCGCCTACTACGAAGGCGAACTGGCCGAGCGTATCGCGGCGTTCATCGCGCAGTGCGGCGGCGCCATGACGAAGGAGGATCTGCGCGAGTTCAAGGCCGAATGGGTCGAGCCGATCGAGAAGGATTACCGCGGCTGCACCGTGCACGAGATTCCGCCGAACGGTCAGGGGATCGCCGCGCTGATCGCGCTCGGCATTCTCGAGAAGTTCGGCGTCGGCGACCTGCCGCTCGACAGCGTCGCGTCGCAGCATCTGCAAATCGAAGCGATGAAGCTCGCGTTCGCCGACGTCTATCGCTATGTGGCCGATCCGCGCTCGATGGAGGTGACGCCAGGGCAAATGCTCGACGACGCCTATCTCACGGCGCGCGCGAAGCTCATCGATCCGGACCGGGCGACGCAGTTCGATTTCGGCATGCCGCGCGCGGGCGGCACGATCTACCTCTCCGCCGCCGACGAGAAGGGCATGATGGTGAGCTTCATTCAGTCGAACTACATGGGGTTCGGCTCCGGGCTCGTCGTGCCGGACTACGGCATTTCGCTGCAGAACCGCGGCAGCGGGTTTTCGATGGACCCGCGCTCGCCGAACGCCGTCGCCGGCGGCAAGCGCCCGTTTCACACGATCATCCCGGCCTTTCTCACGCAGCGCGTGAACGGTCGGCGCGAAGCCGTGATGAGCTTCGGCGTGATGGGCGGCGATATGCAGCCGCAGGGCCATCTGCAGACGGTCGTGCGCATGCTCGACTATCGCCAGCAGCCGCAAGCGGCCTGCGATGCGCCGCGCTGGAAGGTCAATCGCGATTTCTCGCTCGATGTCGAAACGGCGATGAGTCGCGAAACGGTCGCGGGACTCCAGGCGCGCGGGCATCGACTCAAGTCGGTCGACGATCCCTACATGGATTTCGGCTCGGGGCAGTTCATCTGGCGTCTCGACGGCGCTAACCCCGATCACGGCTACGTCGCGGCGAGCGATAGCCGGCGCGACGGCATCGCGGCCGGGTCCTGAGTCCGCGGGCGTCCGGTTGCTTCGACGGGCGTAAAGTTCAGCGCGGTCAGCGCGCGGAGCGAATCCGCACGCGCCGTTCGGTGACGACCGCGTCGAGCGGCACATCGTGCGGCTCGCGCGGCAGCGCCGCCACACGGCATGCTTCGAACGCGACGCCGGCCGTCACCGGTTTCGCGGTGTCGGGCCACGCGGCCAGCGTGCGATCGTAGTAGCCGCCGCCGTAGCCCAGACGGTAGCACTCTTCGTCGAAGCCGACGCAAGGCACGAAGAGCAGATCGGGCAGCACGGCGGGCGTATCCTGCGGCTCGGCGATCCGGTGCTCGCCGACGCGCATCGGCGTCGTGGGCGTCCATGCGTGAAACGCAAGCGCCTGCCCTCTCACGGCGATGACGGGCAACGCGGCCTGCCTGCGGACATCGCCCGCGAGCCATTCGGCGAGCGCGCCGCGCGCATCGAATTCGCCGGCGAGCGGCCAATAGAAGCCGACCGTACGAGGCTCGTAGCGAGCCAGCAGATCGAGCATCGCGGCCTTCAGCGCAATATCGGCGCCGTTCTCTGCGGCCGCCGCGAGCCGTGCTTCGCGCAAGGCTTTTCGCCATTCGGCTTTCGATTTTTCGGCAGGGTTGCGTGCTATGCTTTCGCTCAATTTTTGCTCCACGATCCAAGATGTCGAATCGCCTTTTTCGAGTATATCGCGCGGCTTGCTCCGCTCTGGCCGCGGCGGCACTCGTTGCGTGCGCCACGGCGTCCGCCGGGCGTCACAGCACTTCTCCCTCGGCCCTGACAGACGATCAGATCTTCGTTCAGCTTCGCGAAGCGGCGCGCAACAACGATGCGGCGCGCGCGGCGCAGCTCGCGAGCATGATCCCCGACTATCCGGCGCCGTCGTACGTCGAATACTTCCAGATCAAGCCGCAGCTCTTCGACAGCTCCGGCCATGCACGGCTCGACGCGCCCGATGCGCCCGTGCTTTCGTTCCTGCAGCGTCACGACGGCGAGGCCATCGCCGATCGTCTGCGCAACGACTACCTCGTCGTGCTCGGGGCGCGTCACGACTGGAAGAACTTCGATGCGCAGTACGCGCGTTTCGTCCTCGACGACGATACGCAGGTGAAATGCTATGCGCTCGAATCGCGCGCCGCGCGCGGCGAGAGCGTGGCCGGTGCGGCGCGCGCATTGCTCGTCGAGCCGCGCTGGTATGGCGACGGCTGCGTCGATCTCATCACAGCGCTGGCGATCAACGGGCAATTCACGTCGGACGACGTCTGGCAGCAGATTCGCCTTTCTTACGAGCAAGGCGCGACCACGACGGGCGGCCGGCTCTTCGACGCGCTCGGCACGGCGCGGCCCGATCCGACGCTGATCGATCAGGCGACGAGCGCGCCGCCCCTCGTGCTCGCGCGCGGCGTGGGGATCGATGCCGCTTCGCACCAGCTCGCGTTGCTCGCGATCACGGAGATGGCGCACAACGACGCCGCCACTGCCGCGGCCGCTTTCGCGACGATCGCGCCGTCCCTGTCGCTCGCCGAGCGCGCGATCGGCTGGGGGACGATCGGCTATCAGGCCGCCGTGCATCAGGTGCCGGGCGCCGTCGACTGGTACCGCCTGTCGGCCAACGCGCCGCTCTCGTATCCGGCTTATGAGTGGCGCACGCGCAGTGCGCTTTTGGCCGGCGATTGGACGATGGTGCGCTGGTCGATCGAGCAGATGCCCGAGGCGCTGCGTGCCCGGCCGGCCTGGGTCTATTGGCACGCGCGCGCACTGAAGCAGGCCGGCGACACCGCGACGGCCAACGCGGAGTTCGAGCGCATCGCCTCGCGCTTCGACTTCTACGGTCAACTGGCGGCCGAAGAGTTGGGCCGCAAGATCACCCTGCCGCCGAAGACGGTCGTGACGGACGCGGAAGTCGAAGCCGCAAGCAAGACGCCAGGTTTTGAACTCGCGCGGCGCTTTTATGCGCTCAATTTGCGGCTCGAAGGCAATCGCGAATGGAACTGGCCGCTACGCGGCATGACGGATAGGCAACTGCTCGCCGTCGCCGAATACGCGCGCCGCATCGAGCTCTACGATCGCACCGTCAACACGGCCGATCGCACGCAGGCCGAGCACGATTTCTCGTTGCGCTATCTGTCGCCGTTCCGCGATATCGTCGAGCGCGACGCGCAGACGAACGGGCTCGACGTCGAATGGGCCTACGGCCTCATCCGTCAGGAGTCGCGCTTCATCATCGATGCGCGCTCCGGCGTCGGCGCGGGCGGCCTGATGCAGCTGATGCCGGCCACCGCGCGGATGGTCGCCAAGAAGATCGGGCTCGGGCCCGTCACGGCGGAGCAGCTGAGCGACATCAACACGAACATCCTGCTCGGCACGAGCTACCTGTCGATGATCTACAATCAGTTCGACGGCCAGCCCGTGCTCGCCACGGCCGGCTACAACGCCGGGCCGGGCCGTCCGCGCCAGTGGCGGGCGGCGTTGACGCGTCCCGTCGAGGGTGCCGTTTTCGCGGAGACGATTCCGTTCAACGAAACGCGTGACTACGTCAAGAACGTGATGTCCAACACCGTCTATTATGCGGCGCTGTTCGAAGGTCGTCCTCAATCGCTGAAGGCGCGGCTTAGCGTCATCCTGCCCGAGCAGTGATGCTTTGACGCGCTCGCTCCGGGCACCGCGCCCGGGGTGACCGGCGATGCATGGCGCATTCGGGCGCGACGGCTTGGCGGCGCTGCGTCAGGAGGCGAAGATGCGACATGAATCGATTGCTTTGATCGGCGGCTCCGGCTTCATCGGCAGTCATCTCGCCAACGCGCTCGTCGCGGCCGGCAAGCGGGTGCGCATTGCGACCCGCCGCCGCGATAACGCGCGGCACCTGACGCTGCTGCCGCTCGACGTCATCGAGGTCGACGTGTTCGATCCCGTCGATCTCGCCCGGTTCGTGGAGGGCACGGATGCGGTCGTCAATCTCGTCGGCACCTTGCAAGGCGGACGATGCGATCCGTACGGCCCCGAGTTCGCGAGGCTCCATGTCGAGTTGCCGACGAAGATCGTCGCGGCCTGCGAGGGCAAGAGCGTGCATCGGCTCGTCCACTTGAGCGCGCTCGGCGCGGACCCTCAAGGGCCGAGCATGTATCTGCGCTCGAAGGGCGATGGCGAGAAGGCCGTGCGCGGCGCGATGCGGATTGCTTCGACGATCTTTCGGCCGTCGGTCGTCTTCGGGCCCGAGGATCGTTTTCTCAATACCTTCGCGCTGCTGCAGCGGTTCTTTCCCGTCATACCGCTCGCGAAGCCCGACGCGAAGTTCCAACCCGTGTTCGTCGGCGATGTGGCGAGGGCCATCGTCAACACGCTCGATCTCGACGCGGCCACGGGCCGGACCTATGAGCTCGGCGGCCCTTCCGTTTATTCGCTCGAGGCGATCGTGCGTTTTTGCGGCGAGGCGACGGGGCGGCACGCGCGCGTCGTAAGGCTGCCCGAGGCGTTCGCCTATATGCAGGCGATGACGTTCGAGCTGCTACCGGGCGCACCGCTCATCACGCGCGATAATCTCGATTCGATGAAGATCGATTCGGTCATGCACGGGCCGCTTGCGCCCGAGCTCGGCGTCGAGCCGGCGAGCATGGAGGCAATCGCGCCCGCGTATCTCGGCAATGCGTCGTTCGGCTCGCGCTTCAGTAGTTTTCGGACGACGGCGGGCCGGTAGTATCGTGGTACGGCTCGTGACGCGGCGACACCGCGGCGGCGCCGCGTCGCCCGCGCCGTGTTGAACGGAATTGCACGGAATCGCATCGAATTCGAGCGCACCATTCGGCAAGATTTCCTGAACCTGTTTCTACGTCCGTCCTCGAAAGGTGATCGATGAAACTGATAATCGCTGACAAGAACTATTCGTCGTGGTCGATGCGGCCTTGGGTGCTCATGCGGCACGCCGGCATTCCTTTCGAGGAAGTGCTCATCGAGCTCGATCGACCCGACTCGGCGGCTCGCATCCGCGAATACTCGCCGTCGGGGAAGGTGCCGTGCCTCGTGACCGATGACGGCCAATCGATCTGGGAATCGCTCGCCATCTTCGAGACGCTCGCCGAGCGTTATCCGGACCGCTCGCTCTGGCCCGAAGATGCGGCCAAGCGTGCGCACGCGCGCTCGATCGCGAGCGAGATGCATGGCGGTTTTGGCGAGCTGCGTTCGGCGATGCCGATGAACATCCGCGCGAAGGGGCCCGGTATCGGCGGCACGCCGGCGGCGCTGGCCGATGTCGCGCGGATCGACGCGATCTGGTCCGAGTGCCTGGCGCGCCATGGCGGCCCGTTCCTCTTCGGCGCCGCGTTCGGCATTGCCGACGCGATGTATGCGCCCGTCGTCATGCGCTTCAATTCGTATGCACCGAAGCTTTCCGCGGCCGCGAATGCTTACGCCGGCCGCGTCACGGCGCTGCCGGCCGTGAACGAGTGGATCGCGGCGGCGCGCAGCGAAACGCACCGTATCGACAAATACGACAGCATCGTTGCTTGAACGTCGATGAAGATCTACGCAGTCGGCGGCGCCATCCGCGATGAATTGCTCGGCGTGCCCGTGGTGGACCGCGACTACGTCGTCGTCGGGGCGACACCCGAGCAGATGATCGCGCAGGGATTTCGCCCCGTCGGCAAGGATTTCCCCGTTTTCCTGCACCCGCAGACGAACGAGGAATACGCGCTCGCGCGCACCGAGCGCAAGACGGCGGCCGGCTATCACGGCTTCCAGTTCTACTACGCGCCCGATGTGACGCTCGAGCAGGACCTCGAGCGCCGCGATCTGACGATCAACGCGATGGCGCGTGAGCTGCGGCCCGACGGCGAGCTGACGGGGCCCGTGATCGACCCCTTCGGCGGGCAGGCCGATCTCGCCGCGAAGCGGTTTCGTCACGTCGGGCGCGCGTTCGTCGAAGATCCCGTGCGCATTCTGCGTCTTGCGCGTTTCGCGGCACGCTTTCATGACTTTCACGTCGCCGCCGAAACGCTCGCTTTGATGAAGACGATGGTCTCGGCCGGCGAAGTCGATGCGCTCGTGCCCGAGCGCGTGTGGCAGGAGATCTCGCGCGGGCTGATGGAAAAAAAGCCGTCGCGCATGTTCGAAACGTTGCGCGAGTGCGGCGCGCTGAACCGCGTGCTGCCCGAAGTCGACGCGTTGTACGGCGTGCCGCAGCGCGCCGATTACCACCCCGAGGTCGATACGGGCGTGCACGTGATGATGGTGGTCGATTATGCGGCCGCGCGCGGCTATGCCTTGCCCGTGCGTTTCGCCGCGCTCACGCACGATCTGGGCAAGGCGACGACGCCCGAGGACGTGCTGCCTCGCCATATCGGTCACGAAATGCGCAGCGTCGATCTGTTGAAGGGGCTATGCGAGCGCTTGCGCGTGCCGAACGAATGCCGGGACCTCGCGGTGCTCGTCGCGCGCGAGCACGGCAACATTCATCGCGTGATGGAGATGGGCGCGGCTGCGCTCGTGCGGCTCTTCGAGCGTTCCGACGCACTGCGCAAGCCCGCGCGGTTCGCCGAGGCGCTGCAGGCTTGCGAAGCCGATGCGCGCGGGCGGCTCGGCTTCGAGACGCGCGAGTATCCGCAGGCGGAGCGGCTAAGGGTAGCCCTCGTGGCCGCGCGGGGCGTCGATGCGGGAGCCGTTGCCCAGAAGTTCGCCGAGAAGCCTTCGAAGATCAAGGAGGCGGTGCACCGCGCGCGCGTGGAAGCGGTGGAGGCGGCGCTCCGTTAGAGCGTGTGCGATCGATCGCCGCGCGCGAACGCGTCGAGCGTGCCGTCGACGCCGCGCGAGAAGGCGATCACCTTGAAGAGCTCTCCCATCTCCGCTTCCGACAGCAGCTTCTGGACCGCGTTGGCGGCCGGAAGAAAGCGTGCCGGATCGGCTGGGTCGAGCTCGCCTAGCGCCTCGGTGATGCCGGCATTCATCAGAAACCGCGCTTGCGACGTATAGCCGAGCAAATCTGCCCCCGTTTCGACGCCCGCCTCGGCGATGCCCGTGAATTCAACGTGCGCCGTGATGTCCTGAAGGCCCGGATAGACGAACGGATCGCCATGGGCGCGATGCCGGTAGTGGCACATCAGCGTGCCTTCCGTGCGCTGGACGTGGTAGTACTCGCGGCGCGGAAAGCCGTAATCGACGAAGAACGCCGCGCCGCGTTTCAGCATCGCGCATACCGTTCGCATGAAGCCGGTAGCGGCTGCGTGCGTTTCGGTCACGTAGTCAGTCCCGACGTCCGTTTCCGCATCGATTTCCGCCAGCAGCGCCGCGTCGTGCTCGGACAAATCGAGACCTGCCTCGCCTGGGCGCCGATCTTCGAAGGCGAAGCCGCCGTTGCCGCTCTTCGCCACGCCGCGTTCGTGCCAGATTCCTCCCGCGCGCGAGAAGAGCTTGACCGGCATTGCATCGAGCACTTCATTGCCGAGCATGACGCCTTCGAACCGATCCGGCAGCGCATCGAGCCAGCGCACGCGCGAGGCGAGCGGGCCCGCAAGCTTCGAGATCGTTTCGCGTTGCCGTTCGCGCAATTCGCCCGAAAGCTCGACGATCGAGTAGCTGTCGAATTCCGCGCCGAGCGCGCCAAGCGCATCGAGAACCCCTGCCGCGAGCCTTCCCGTGCCGGCGCCGAACTCCATCAGATGGCGCGTGCCGCTTGCTTCGAGCGCTTGCGCGAGCGGCCGGGCGAGCGTGGCCGCAAAAAGCGGCGAAAGCTCCGGCGCGGTGATGAAATCGCTGCCGTCGCCGCTGCCGCGGCCGAACTTGCGCGCGCCGCCGCTGTAGTAGCCGAGGCGCGGAGCGTACAGCGCGCGTTCCATGTAGCGGTCGAAGGGCAGCCAGCCGCCCGCCGCGGCGATCTCCTCGCGAATCAGGCCGGCAAGCGCCGCCGAGGCCGCGAGCGCGTCCGCGCCGGGAACAGGTAAACTATCGGGTTCGTGAGCATTCTGAATCATTCGAGCATTGTAAATGAGCGTGTTTCCCGAGTCCGCCACCGGCACTGACGCCGCCTCCGCGCAGGCCGCGCATGTGAGCCGCGTCGTCCTCGTCACGGGGGGCGCCCGGCGGATCGGCCGTGCGCTCGCGCTCGGGTTCGCGGAGGCGGGCTGGGACGTGGCCGTTCATTACGGCGCCGCGCGCGCCGAGGCCGAAGCGACCGTCGCCGAGATTCGGGCGCTCGGCCGCCGTGCCTGCGCGCTCCATGCCGATTTAGCCGTCGAGGCAGCCGTCGCCGAACTCGTGCCGGCATGCACGGCGGCGCTCGGGCGGCCCGCTTGCGTCATCAACAACGCCTCGATCTTCGAGGAAGATACCGCGCAAAACGTCGGCTACGACATGCTGCTGCGGCTGACGGCCGTCAACGTCGGCGCGCCGCTCGTGCTCGCGCGCAAGTTGTATGACGCAACGCCCGAAGCGGCGCGCGAGGACGAGACGTTGCGCTCGGTCGTCATCAACGTGCTCGATCAGAAGCTCTATAACTTGAACCCGGACTATCTGTCGTACACGCTGACAAAAGCGGCGTTGCAGACCGCGACCGTGACGCTTGCGCAGACCTTGGCACCGAAAGTGCGCGTCGTCGGGTTGGCGCCCGGGCTGACGCTGCAATCGGGGGACCAGACGCCGGAGAGCTTCGCCGCCGCGCACCGCGTGACGCCGCTTGGCCGCGCGACAAAGCTCGAGGATATCGTTGCCGCGGCGCGCTATCTCGCCGATGCCCGTGGTATGACCGGGGCGACGTTGCTGGTGGATGGCGGTCAACACCTCGTGCCGCTGCCGCGCGACGTGATGTTTTTGGCCCAGTAAGTCGCGCACGAGACGCTTTGCGTCGTCGCCCTTACGAGGCGCGAACATTTTGGATGGAACGAACATGGTTGCCGCTCTGTTGGACCCCCGGCTCGCCGATTGCCGCAGGCTGTTTCTGCGCAACTACGAGGTTTACATCAACATCGGCGTGCACGAGTTCGAGAAGCGCGGCGAGCAGCGCGTCGTCATCAACGTGGAGCTGTTCGTGCCGTTGAAGGAGACGACGCCCGTGGAAGACAAGTTGCATGAGGTCGTCGACTACGATTTCATGCGCGCAACGATCGCGCACCGCGTCGGCAAGGGGCACATCCACCTGCAGGAGACGCTTTGCGACGACGTCGCCGAAGCTATGCTCGAGCATCCGCAAGTGCGCGCGGTTTGCATATCGACGGAAAAGCCCGACGTCTATCCGGATTGCGACGCCGTGGGCGTCGAGATCTTTCGCTTCAAAGAGGACCACCAAGTATGAACGCGCCCGAGACGGTGTCCATCGCACGAGAGACGACGGAAGAACGCGCCGCGCATGGCGAGCACGGCGCCGCCGATGTCAGCGGCGACGTGCGCGGCACGAGCCGCGCGCTTACGCGCCGCGAGCAGAAGGAAGCCTACGAGAACAACAAGCTCTTCAAGCGGCTTGCGCGCCAGGTCGGCCAGGCGATCGGCGACTACAACATGATCGAGCAGGGCGACAAGGTGATGGTCTGCATGTCGGGCGGCAAGGATAGCTACGCGCTGCTCGATATCCTGCTGCGTCTGCGAGACCGCGCGCCGATCGACTTCGAGATCGTCGCGGTCAGCCTCGACCAGAAGCAGCCCGGATTTCCCGAGCATGTGCTGCCCGAGTATCTGTCGAGCCGCAACGTGCCGTTCCACATCGAAAATCAGGACACCTACAGCATCGTCAAGCGCCTCGTGCCCGAGGGCAAGACGACGTGCTCGCTCTGCTCGCGGCTGCGGCGCGGCATTCTCTATCGCGTGGCCGGCGAGCTGGGGGCGACGAAGATCGCGCTCGGGCATCATCGCGACGACATCTTGCAGACCGTCTTGCTGAACCTGTTCTATGGCGGCAAGTTGAAGGGCATGCCGCCCAAGCTGCAGTCTGACGATGGCAAGAACATCGTCATCAGGCCGCTCGCTTATGTGAAGGAAGCCGATCTCGAGAAATACGCCGAACTGCGCGATTTCCCGATCATTCCTTGCAACCTCTGCGGCTCTCAGCCGAACTTGAAGCGCGCCGAGATGAAGGCGCTGATCCGCGAATGGGAGAAGCGTTTTCCGGGGCGCGTCGACAATATGTTCAACGCGCTGGCGAATGTCGTTCCTTCGCATCTGATGGATGCGAACCTTTTTCCGTTTTCAGGCTTGCGGGCGACGGGAACCGCTGATCCGCTCGGCGATATCGCGTTCGACGACGACCCTTGCTCGACGAGCGCCGGCGGTGCGGACTCGGGAGCGAGTGGCGGCGACGAGCCGGGCGCGCAGCGGATTTCATTCGCTCAGTTCGACGATCTCTGAAGGCGCGGCGATCGTTCTTTTGCGCCTCGCCGCGGCGCTTTTTGCCGTGCGTCACCCAATATAGAGGCGCACGACGCGATGCTAAAATCGCTCCCTTGAATCCGACTTTATCGCCGCGCAATGAACATCGTCATTTTGGCCGCAGGTGTAGGCAAGCGCATGCGCTCGGCGTTGCCGAAAGTGCTCCATCCGTTGGCCGGCCGGCCGCTCTTGTCCCATGTGATCGATACGGCGCGAGCGCTTCGTCCGTCACGCATCGTCGTCGTGGTGGGGCACGGCGCGCAAGCTGTGCAAGAGGCCGTTGCCGCGCCCGACATCAAGTTCGCGCTGCAAGCCGAGCAGCTCGGTACGGGCCATGCCGTGCGGCAGGCGTTGCCGCTGCTCGATCCGGCCGAGCCCACACTCGTGCTTTATGGCGATGTGCCGCTGACGATGGCCTCCACGTTGAAGCGCCTCGTCGATGCGGCCATCGACGGATGTTACGGAGTCCTGACGGTCACGCTCGACGATCCGCACGGTTATGGCCGGATCGTGCGCGACTCGGCCGGCTCCGTCGTGCGTATCGTCGAGCAGAAGGATGCGACGCCCGAGGAACTGCGTATCGCCGAAATCAACACTGGCATCGTCGTCGCGCCGACGGGTCAGCTCGCGATGTGGCTCGGCTCGCTGAAGAACGACAACGCGCAGGGCGAGTTCTATTTGACCGATGTGGTCGAGCGCGCGATCGAAGCGGGCTTCGAGATCGTCACGGCTCAGCCCGACGAGGAATGGGAAACGCTGGGTGTTAACAGCAAGGCGCAGCTCGCCGAGCTCGAGCGGATACACCAGCGCAATATCGCTGAATCGCTGCTGCAGGCGGGCGTGACGCTCGCCGATCCCGCGCGGCTCGACGTACGCGGGACGCTCACCTGCGGGCGCGACGTGTCGATCGACATCAATTGCCTCTTCGAAGGTGCCGTGACGCTGGCCGACGACGTGACGATCGGCGCGCACTGTGTGCTGCGCAACGCGACGATCGGTGCGGGGACGCGCGTCGAGCCGTTCACGCATATCGACGGCGCGACGGTCGGCGCGCAAGCGGTTCTGGGCCCGTACGCGCGGCTGCGACCGGGCGCGACGCTCGCCGACGAAGTGCATGTCGGCAACTTCGTCGAAGTGAAGAACGCGATCATCGGAGCGGGCTCGAAGGCCAATCATTTGACGTACATCGGCGATGCCGACGTGGGCGCGCGCGTGAACGTCGGCGCGGGCACGATCACTTGCAACTACGACGGCGCGAACAAGCATCGCACCGTCATCGAAGACGACGTCTTCGTCGGCTCCGATACGCAGCTTGTCGCGCCAGTGCGCGTGGGCCGCGGCGTGACGATCGCCGCGGGCACGACCGTCTGGAAGGACGTGCCCGAGGGCACGCTCGTGCTGAACGAGAAGACGCAGAAGACGCGCGATTACGTGCGTCCCGTGAAGAAAAAAGACTGAAACGGCTGACCGTTTCGCGAGCCGGCGCGCCCACGATGCGCGCCCGCCGAAACGGCCACAGCATCACTCGAAAAAGGAACGACCCATGTGCGGCATTGTCGGCGCGGTTGCGCAACGTAACATCGTTTCCGTCCTCATCGAAGGACTTCGCCGCCTCGAGTATCGCGGCTATGACTCGTGCGGCGTGGCGGTGCTGGCGGGCGGCGAGCCGCACCGTGCGCGCAGCGTGTCGCGAGTGGCCGATCTGGACGCACAAGTGGGCGACGCGCGCCTCGAGGGCGTGACGGGCATCGCGCATACGCGTTGGGCGACACATGGCGCGCCCGTCACCGATAACGCGCATCCGATTTTCTCGCGCGATGCGGTTGCGCTCGTGCACAACGGGATCATCGAGAACTTCGAGTCGCTGCGAGAGGTGTTGCGCGGCAAGGGCTACGAGTTCGTCACGCAGACCGATACCGAAGTGATCGCGCATTTGATTCACAGTCTTTACCGCGGCAGCCTGTACGACGCCGTTTGCGAGGCCGTGAAGCAATTGCACGGTGCCTATGCCATCGCCGTCGTGCATAAGAACGAGCCGAACACGGTGGTGGGTGCGCGACAAGGTTCGCCGCTCGTCGTGGGGCTCGGAGCAGGCGAGAACTTCCTTGCATCGGACGCGCTTGCGCTGGCGGGCAGCACCGAGCGATTCGTTTTCCTCGAAGAAGGCGATGTGACCGAACTGACGCTCGGCGGCGTGCGCATTCGCGACCGTGAGGGCCGCGACGCCGAGCGCGAGGTCCGCACCGTGCATGCTTACGGCGGGGCCGTCGAACTTGGACCCTATCGCCACTTCATGCAGAAGGAGATCTTCGAGCAGCCGCGCGCGATTGCGGACACGGTGCCGCAGACGGATACATTCGACGCGCCGCTCTTCGGCGATGCGGCCGAAGCGGCGTTTCGCGAGATCGACAGCCTGCTGATTCTGGCGTGCGGGACGAGCCATTACTCGGGGCTCACGGCGAAGTATTGGCTCGAATCGATCGCGAAGATTCCGACGCAGGTGGAAATCGCGAGCGAGTACCGTTATCGCGATTCCGTGCCGAATCCGAAGGCACTCGTCGTGGTGATTTCGCAATCGGGCGAGACGGCCGATACGTTAGCCGCGTTGAAGCATGCGCAGAAGCTCGGGCATCGTCATACGCTCTCGATCTGCAACGTTGCGACGAGCGCGATGGTGCGGCTGACCGAGATGGCGTTTCTTACACGGGCCGGACAGGAGATCGGCGTTGCTTCGACGAAGGCGTTCACGACGCAGCTCGTCGCGTTGTTCGCGCTCGCCGTGACGCTCGGGAAACTGCGCGGACATGTCGATGCGGCGGCCGAGGCTGACTATGTGAAGCAGTTGCGGCATTTGCCGGCGGCGCTCAATAGCGTGCTCGCGCTCGAGCCGCAGATTATCGCTTGGTCGGAGGAGTTTTCGCGCAAGGAGAATGCGCTTTTCCTCGGGCGCGGCATGCACTATCCGATCGCGCTCGAAGGCGCGTTGAAGCTTAAAGAGATTTCGTATATTCACGCCGAGGCTTATCCGGCCGGTGAGCTCAAGCACGGGCCGCTCGCGCTCGTGACGGAGGCGATGCCAGTGGTGACGGTCGCGCCGAACGATGCGCTGCTCGAGAAGCTGAAGTCGAATATTCAAGAGGTGCGGGCGCGAGGCGGGCAGCTTTATGTGTTTGCCGATGCGGATACGCGCATCGTCAACGGCGAGGGTATTCACGTCATTCGGATGCCCGAGCACTATGGGATGCTCTCGCCGATTCTTCACGTCGTGCCGCTGCAGTTGCTCGCTTATCACACGGCGTGTGCGCGCGGGACGGATGTCGATAAGCCGCGGAATTTGGCTAAGTCGGTGACGGTGGAGTGAGGGGGGGTATTTGCGTCGCGAATGGTACTGGTCTCGTATCTGATACCACCACTCGCGCGCCCGCAGTCCGCGCACGGCCGGCTCAATGATGTCGATCTCCTCGCGGCCGGATGTGCCTCATCCGCCTGACGGGAGGTCCTATGGAACAAATGCACGAAGCGTCTTTCCCTCTTGCGAGGATATCGAGCGTTCGTGGGGTCGAAAAACTGGAAAACGGAGCCAATCTGCCGAAGTGGCTGGATTCCGACGACCTGTTTTGGATCGACATTGTCGGCGGCGACAAACCCACGCGAGCCGGTCTGTTGCAGCAACTCGGGCTTGAAGACACCGATATCGAATGGGCACAGCGCTTTGGACAAGCCGGCCGGATCACCATCAGCCGCGAAAAATTACGTGCGGTCACATGGCTTGCCAAAGAGGCGAACGGCGGCCTTACCGAAATTCACCTTCTGCGCACGCGGAACTTCATCCTGACCATTTGGGACGGTGACGCCGCCACCCTAGATGGAGCGATGACAGGTTTTGCCGAGCGCGTTGGGCAGTTGAAAGGGACTCCTTATCGTGCTGCCGCGATCGTGCTGCAATTGCTACTCGGAGTACTGGAACATGCAGTCAGTGATATCGACGGTCAGCTTCAGGCAACTGACGTGCAGTTCGAGCGGAATCCGACCGCCATTGATTTCAGAAGCCTGAGCAGTCGTATCCAGCGGTTGCACACTGCTTGGGCGAGCATTGATCGTTACAGCATTGCCGTGAAATCAGCCACCGTCGGCATCGAGGCCATGCCGGGGATGGACCAAAGGGGTGCGGCGGAACTGAATGACTATGCGGAACAGGTGGAAGACGTACAGCACCGACTCCAGGAGCGGTATCGTTGGGGCGCGGAGATCATTCAGCATTTCGCGACCGCGCTCGCGCAGCGTCAAAGCGAGCAGATCAGTCGCTTAACAGTCGTCTCGGTCATCTTTCTGCCGATCACCTTTCTGACGGGCTATTTCGGGATGAATTTCAACTGGATGATCGCGAGACTCAACAATCCCGTTGCATTTGGGCTCCTCGGCGTCCTTCTGCCGATATCGTCCGTTGTCGTCACGGTCGTCTGGTTCAAACGCCGGGGGCTGATGTGAAGGATTACGCGACGCGGCGCCGACACCATTCCATACAGCGTATCCCCGCTCGCTTGGAGCTGCTGCCTGCGCCCTCCTGAGAGCTGAAAGCGGCGCGTTCGCGGTCCTCCAGAAAGTCGAGAAGCCGCTGCAGCCTCAGCATCTGCGCGGTCACCAAACCGTCGGCCTTGGTCAGCTGCGTCACTCTACTGCGCCAGTAGTCGACGCTGAACACCTGATGAGCTATCTCGAGCGATAGAACGCGCTCCAGGTGATGGATTTCGGAATCGATGGTGTGGTCCATGGCAATTACTCGCAATGTGGGCCGTTGATGCTCGGTTCGCAACCCTTCTGCACTCACTGTGCCAACGCTGGCGAACAGGCCCTTGTCGCTTCCGGTGCAAGCGTTTCGACGCGTGCTACTGACACCAGACCGGTAAGCAGAGGCGGGGAAGTGTTGGCCCGCGGCAAACACATTAATCATTGCTGCCGAAGCTCGAAACCAACAGCTGCGTTCGGCACGAGTCCCCGCGCGACAAGCTATCGAATCGCGTTCCTTGGGGACATCTCTCATCAGAACGCAGACGGCTAATCACGCTCGTTTTTGTCTGGCCGTGCCATTACGGTCGGGCTAAAACGAGTTGCAATACTCCAAAAATCGCATTTGACTCCAAGCGTTCGCCGAGCAGCGTGCGCCGTACACCGCTAAACGAGTTCCATCGCTGGAAAATTCCCATCAAAACCGAAGCAACCCGGGGGGGCCGACGTCAGCGTCTTGCACTGATGACGACCGATGCCGTGACGTCGTGGGTGATCTGCACGGCAGTGCAGGTGACTTGCGTTGACCGATTTTGGAGATAAAAGGAGATGAAGATGTCCAACAGCTACTTGAATAAGGCGGTGGCAACCGCGATTGCACTGTTGTCGCTGAATAACGTGGCTTTCGCTCAGGATAGCGACGCATGTACGGTAGCGAGCCTGAGAGGAACGTTCGGCACAAAGATACATGCTGAATTGCTAGGTGTCCTCACCGGAACCGCGCCGAACCAGACGCTCCACCGCTTTGCAGTTCCTGGTGTTATCGACGGCATTGCGCTTCAAACCTTCGACGGAAACGGCACAGGCGCTCAAAAAGACTTCGTGATGCTCAACGGAACGCGACTGCCCGGTGCCCCGGCCGATTTCGAGTCCGACGAGACGCTCTCGTACACGGTGAATTCCGACTGCACCGGCGAGCTCGTCGTCAATATCGGCAATGGCAAACGAACGATTACTACCAAGCTCATCGTCCTCGACCACGGCAATCAGCTGTACAGCGTCACGAGCGCGCAACATGTTTCCACGGGGCCGTCCGCCGCTGACGGAACGAGCTGCGCTGCAGGTTGTGACTTGGCCATCCAGACAAGCACGGTTTCTGTGCGAGTCGGCGGGGAGCGAGGCCGCTAGCGATAAACCCATCCGAATCCCGCTGCGTTACGGCCGACAATCGTCGTCGACCACACCTATGCTAAATGACCGGGGGTAGGCCGGACATGAGATGTTCCGGAGCAATGATCCAGGATAACTAACTTCGTACCATCCCTTTCCTGGGAGACTGTCATGAAGGCGTTTGTCCTGACAACTGCGATGGTCGCGCTCGTACCAATGGCGAACGCTGAGCAAGGCGATGCGGAGGATAGAGCATTAACAGAACAAATGATGAATCAAATGGCGACGCGAGAAGCGCAACCAACGCAGACGCAGACGCAGCCCAGCGCCGACCGTGTCGATAGTGAGAAGCAGGCTAATCCGGTACTGCAAGAAAAGATAAATACGAGCAATGGCCAATGAGCCGATGGCGAAGAAATTCTGCTTCGCCGATGGCAGTAGCTGCTTCCATCTCGGCGACGGGGGAGCGCGTCCGTTGTTGGAAAGAGCGCGCTCCCCCGGGGAATTTGCGCGACGCCGATGAGAGAAGTTGGTGCGTGTGATCACCGGCGCCACTAGCTCAATGGTGTCGGTACATCGCATTCCAAGTTGAGGTGTGGGTTTGATGCCCCGGCTCATAAGTCGTCGTTCCACCCATCCAACTCGAGGTGTTGGTTTGATGCCCCGACTCCGAAGCGCTCGTCGTCGTTCCACCCATCCCTGTCGCCGTGCCGCTCGTTCCGCTAGTGCCGTTCTGCGCCGCAACGCGCGCTTCAGCCGCCTGGATATCTCGCGGATAGTGCGATCCTCGATTACCCTCCGCCGGGTTGTAGCCGGCGCGTTCGAGCTGGATCAACTGGGCTCGCACTTGCGCGCGGGTCAGCGGCCCGTTCGATGGCTGACCGAACGAAACGGCCGGTACGGCCAGTGCAATCGCAATAGCGATGGCCTTGATCTTGCCGTCCATGATAGGTACCTCCGTGTCAGTTGCGGCTGCGAAGAGACATCTCCGCAACCGTTGACACGAGCTTGGCACCGCGAGCTTAAGGCACGGTTAACGCATGGGCGTCGTTCAAGACGATCTGCGCGCGACGTAGCGTAGCGCTGCTATTCGACCTTTTGGGCAGGCAAATGCCGTGCAGTGCATTCCTCCAACGCGGATATCGCCTTGCGCGTGACCGCCAGCGTTTCCTCACAGGCGTTATGATCGGTAGCCCGGCGGCAACCACCGGCTGCGTTCGTCTCTGCAAGCGCTGCGCGCACCTCACGCAGTGCGGCTTCGGGCGAGCCAGTGTCGGAGATGAGATCCGCCACGCTGAATACGGTGCCCGAGCTCAGCTCGACAAACTTTGGACAAGCCCCCACGGCGTAGGCGCTTCCCGGAAGCAGCGTTGCAATGACTGTAGCGGCGCACCAGCGCGAGTGATGCAACCGATTGAGGATGGTTCGCATATCGACTACCCGATAGACAGTTGCTGTCTCGAATGGAATAACTCGGCGTTGCCATGACGGGCCGCATAAGGGAGCGCGGCGGGCGCGCGGATTCCCTTTTCATAGACAATACCGATGCGCCGATTGAACGCATTAACCATGCCCGAGCATATGGAAACCCCGACGACATCACCGCACGCTACTCGCGTCGCCGCCGCGCCCGAGGTTCTCAGAGTGTTTCTCAAGTTGGGGCTGACGTCTTTTGGCGGTCCGATTGCTCATATCGGCTACTTCCGCCGCGAATTCGTCGAGCGACGTCGCTGGCTCGACGACGAAACTTTCACCGACCTCGTCGGCCTTTGCCAATTCCTGCCGGGTCCCGCCAGCAGCCAGGTCGGATTCTCGATAGGCCTGCTGCGAGCCGGGTGGCTCGGCGGCCTCGCCGCATGGTGCGGGTTCACGCTGCCTTCGGTCATCTTGCTGCTCGCTTTCGCCGCGATTGCGCCGAGCCTCGGAGGTCCGCTCGGCACAGGCCTGATTCATGGCTTGAAAATCGTCGCTGTCGCCGTTGTCGCGCAAGCTGTCTGGGACATGGCCCGACGTCTATGTCCGGACCACCGCCGCGCGGCCATTGCGCTCATTGCCATGGTACTGCTCAGCGTGATGACGACCGTTTATTCTCAATTGGTCGTCATTGTCATTGGCGCAGCGCTTGGCGTTGCGTTATGTAGGACAACGGGATCGGCGATGGCAGTAACGCCGCCGCAACATGCTTTCGAATTCCGGGTCTCGCGCACTGCCGGCGCGGTTGCGTTGATGCTCTTCTGCGTGCTCCTCGCCGGGCTTCCTGCCTTGGCCACGCTAGACGCAAGCCATGCGATCAAAGTCTTCGACGCCTTCTACCGCTCCGGCGCGCTCGTTTTCGGCGGTGGTCACGTGGTGCTGCCGCTGTTGCAGCAGCAAACCGTCGCAACGGGCTGGGTGACGCCGAACGTGTTTCTCGCTGGCTACGGTGCCGCTCAGGCCGTCCCTGGGCCTCTTTTTACGTTCGCCGCTTTCCTCGGTTGGATGCTGGCAGGAACCCCGAGCCACGCCCTAGGTGCGGTGATCGCAACTGTGGGAATCTTCCTGCCCGGGCTGCTGCTCGTCATCGCGGCGTTACCGTACTGGCAGGCGCTGCGTTCCCGCCCCTCGATGGCCGCCATGCTCGCCGGCATCAATGCGGCCGTCGTCGGCTTGCTCGCGACTGCGCTGTACACACCGGTCTGGACGAGCGCCATTCTCACGGAAGCCGATTTCGCCATCGCTGTCATCGGTTTTTTCCTGCTGGCGCGTTGGAAAGTCCCTCCGCTCGTCGTCGTCGTATTCTGCGCGCTCGCCGCGATCGGCGAAGCTGTCCTTCACTGACGCGCCGTCCGTCGTTTCGCGCAATGCATGCGTGAATCGCATGTATCGCCGCCGCGAACCCGATGTCGGCACCGTTCAAACGTCTGTCGGGTTTTGTCTCTCGTTCTCCCTTCGTTCCGGACTACTCTCGACGAGTCACGCTTGCAGCCGGCGTGCGGCAGCGCCATAGAACGGAAAGGAGACAGTGCGATGAGTAGCAATCGAGGTGTCGTGTATCTCGGGCCGGGCAAGGTCGAGGTGCAAAAGATCGATTATCCGAAGATGGTGGACCCGAGCGGGCGCTCGATCGGCCACGGTGTGATTCTCAAGGTGGTCAGCACGAACATCTGCGGCTCGGACCAGCACATGGTGCGCGGCCGCACGACAGCGCCGGTCGGGCTCGTGCTCGGCCACGAGATCACGGGCGAAGTGATCGAGGTCGGCCATGACGTCGAGACGCTGAAGATCGGCGATCTGGTGTCCGTCCCGTTCAACGTTGCGTGCGGACGCTGCGCGATGTGCAAGGAGCAGCATACGGGGGTTTGCTTGAACGTGAACCCGTCGCGGGCGGGCGGGGCCTATGGCTACGTCGACATGGGCGGGTGGATCGGAGGACAAGCCGAGTACGTCTTGGTGCCGTATGCGGACTTCAACCTGCTGAAGTTCCCGAACCGCGACCAGGCGATGGCGAAGATTCGCGACCTCACGTGCCTTTCAGATATTTTGCCCACGGGCTATCACGGCGCGGTGACAGCGGGTGTGAAACCCGGCTCGACGGTCTACATCGCGGGCGCGGGACCGGTCGGCATGGCGGCGGCCGCATCGGCACGTCTGCTGGGCGCGGCATGTACGATCGTCGGCGACATGAACGCGGCACGTCTTGAACACGCGAAAGCGATGGGCTTTGAAGTCGTCGATCTCTCGAAGGACGCGACGCTCGGCGAGCAGATCGCGCAGATCCTCGGTAAGCCGGAAATCGATTGCGCGGTCGACTGTGTCGGCTTCGAAGCGCACGGTCACGGTGCGTCGGGCCATTCGCAAGAAGCGCCTGCGACGGTGCTGAATTCGCTGATGGAAATCACGCGGCCTGCCGGCGCGATCGGCATTCCCGGTCTCTACGTGACTGACGATCCGGGCGCGAAGGACGTCGCCGCGCAGCACGGAAGCCTCAGCATTCGCTTCGGGCTCGGCTGGGCGAAGTCACACTCGTTCCATACGGGCCAGACGCCGGTGTTGAAATACAACCGCAATCTGATGCAGGCGATTCTATTCGACCGGCTGCCGATCGCGGATATCGTCAACGTCACCGTGATTTCGCTCAACGAAGCGCCGGAAGGCTACAAGCAGTTCGACGGCGGTGCGCCGCGCAAGTTCGTCATCGACCCGCACGGGTTGCTCAAAGCCGCCTGATGGTCCTCTGAATGGCGAAAGGGGCGAAGACATCTTCGCCCCTTTTTACATTTGGCAATGCAGCCAACGCTCATCGCACTGATCGATCGTCGAACCTCTACGCGTGCCGGACGCGGATCGAAGCTAATTGGTCCGGCTGTCAGGGCACGACGGTAATCTCATCGATCCATGAGAACGGGGGCCCTTGCTGCGTATTACTGGAATCGCTGAGCAAAGTCCGCTGTCCCGTCTGCGGGTTGACTCGGAAGAGGAGCGTCGGTTGTGCGGCGAGATTCGCCGCGACGCTGGCGCCGACGATAAAGTCGACATGGGTCGCCGACTGCTCCAACGCGATGCCCGAAAGACGCCGTCCAGGAGTCCCTTGCGCGGCATTGTCGAAATCGCTGACGACGGTACGGTTTCCGGTGGCGGGATCTACCCGTACCAGTAGATCCCGCGGAGTGGAAGCGGTCGACGTTCCTCGCGTATTCACCAGAATTTGACCGGACGGGTCGGTCGCAATACCCGTTGACGGCACCACCTGGGTGACACCCTGCGCCGCGTTGCTGAAATCGCTGAGCAGCGTTCGTTGACCTGATGCCGGATTGACGCGATAGAGGTCGCCTGTATCTCGCGAGGGCCCGACTGGCGAAAACCATGTCACGCCCGCGACGATCGACCCCGAGTGTTCGAGCGCGAGGTCCGTGAAGTAGGCGACACAACAGTTGAACGAATCTCCCTGAGCGGGGTTCGTCAAATCAGTGACGATAGTGCGTGCATCGCTGCGCGGATCTACGTTGACGATGGCCCTCGGCGCTCCGCCGAATTGCGGTTTCGCCCAGTTGACGTTGACGTGCCCGAATGAATCGACGGCCGAGCCGAAGACGTCCCCTTGAAACGTGCCCTGGGCGAAGTTGCTGACGAGCGTGCGCGTGCCGGTGGCAGGATCGACCGCGTAGATGCCGGTCGTTGCGGCGGTGACGAAGATCCGCCCGCCTGCCATGGAGACGCCGCCGAGGAACGATTGATCGACGGGACCTTGCGAAGAATTTCGAAAATCGGTGATGACGGTGCGCACACCTGTCTGCGGGTCTACGCTAAAGAGCTTGCCGTTGCCTGTATCGACAACGAGGATGTCGCCGCTCTTGATCGTCGCGGCCTGCGCAAAGCTGCCAGCCAGCGCGAGTGCGCCGAGCCCATAGAGGCAAACGCGTAGCAAACGTCGACAGGATCGCCAAAATGCCGAGTTTCGACTTGAAGCCTGTGCACCGCGGTACGTGAAAATGGCCCACCTTGTCGCGTTTCTCATCGCTATTCTCCTTTGGGAGCGTGTCGCGTGGTGACCGAGAAAGTCGAAATTTCGGTCCGCTGTTTGCATCTGGCCGTCTGTAGCATAAGAGACGGTCAAGCGATTGCAAAGATTGGCAAAAACCGCACTTGACGTTCGGTTCAGAGAGGGGGCCGCTGGCGCCGAGAGCCTGCGGTCAAGAAGTCGCTGATACGGTTGCCCGCGAGCACGGCGACGAGAAGCACAACGGTAACTTTGAAGAGTCGTTTCATGGACGACGGTGACAGCATCGATCGTGCCTGCACTACGCCGCGCGATGACGCACGAACGCGGCATGCCGCTTGCTGCGGAACGCTAGACATTGTGCCCTTTTCGGGTAGTCGTCACGTTGCGTAAGGAGGGAGGCCGTTATGCGAGTTACAGGTAAGGGAATCGTTGTTTCCGCTTTGATGCTTGGATTATCCGGTGCCGCTTATGCGGCGGGGGCTGGTGGAGGGGCTGCCGGCGGCGGCGGCACAGGGATGGGAACGCCGAATGCCGGAGGCACAACCGAGTCACCATCGGGCGCATCGGGGACGAGCACGATGGAAAACGGCATGAACAAGTCGAACGGCATGCATAAACATCACATGCGGCATATGAAGCATAGGAAGGGCATGGCGGCGAGTGAGCCAGAACCGAGCAGCGGTTCACAGTAATCGATCGAAGGGTGAAGAGTTAGCGCTTCATTTTTCGAGAACCAAGGTCGTGCGTGATTACGCGGCCCGGCTACCGCAGTTGCCGGGCCGCTCGCATTGGAGCGAGCGAAAAATCAAGCAAAACCCCCATTGACGCGGACGACCTGCGAGTTGACCCAGGCCCCATCGGGGCCAGCGAGAAACGACACGGCGGACGCAATATCTTCCGGCTGACCGATGCGCTCCAACGGCGCCTGTTTGGCGATCTGAGCAATCAGCTCGTCGGACTTGCCCTTCAAGAAGAGTTCGGTCGCGACTGGCCCGGGCGCGATCGCATTGACCGTGATGCCACGTCCGCGCAATTCGTTCGCGAGCACGTGCACGAGCCCTTCGACACCCGCCTTGCTCGCGATGTAGGGGCCATAACCCGGGAAGGACTTTGCGATCACGCTCGTCGACAGTGCAATGATCCGCCCGCCCTTCTCGAGATCCTTCGCCGCGTGCGCCATGACGAGGAAAGTGCCGCGCAGATTCGTCGCGATCACTTGATCGAACGCTTCGAGATGGACCGTGTCGATCGTTGCCATCGGCATGATGCCGGCGCTGTTCACGACGACATCGACGCCGCCGAACGCCGTCTTCGCGGACGTAAACAGTTTCTCGACATCATCCGGGTTGCTCACGTCGCCCCGGATCGCCAGTGCCATGCCGCCGGCTGCCTTGATCGCGTCGACCGTCTCCTCGGCCTTCGCCGCATTGCCCGCATAGTTGACTACGACCGCGAAGCCGTCCGCCGCCAGCCGCAGCGAGATCGCCTGACCGATTCCGCGCGAGCCACCGGTGACGATGGCGCTCTTCCGTGCTCTGTTGCTCATGATTTGCTCCTCGAGAGATAGGGGATGTGCCCGTCTGGATGGAGTCCATTCTTGCCGTTTCGGTGGGGGCGATAAATGGCTGCAGGTTGGTAATCGCATTCAATGGGGCTCAACAATCCCGTCGAGGCGGCCCCCTATAATCGAACAATCATCCATGACCCCATTTCAGGGACGGTAAGTTACGATGGACCGGCTCGACACGCTTCAGCTCTTTACTCGCATCGTGGAGACGGGAAGCTTCAGTCGCGCGGCCGACATGCTCGACATTCCGCGCGCGACGGCGACACATGCGATCAAGCAGCTCGAGGCGAGGCTCAGCACGCGGCTGCTGGAGCGGACCACGCGGCAAGTGCGGCCGACGCTCGACGGGCAGGCCTACTACGAGCGCTGCGTGCAGGTACTGAACGAGCTCGAGGACGCCGAGGCGTCACTGCGGCATGTTGCGGCGAACCCGCGCGGCGTGCTGCGCATCGACATGCACGGCACGCATGCGACGCGCATCGTGTTGCCGAAGATCGACGAATTTCGTCGCCGATTTCCGGCGATCGATCTCGTCGTCAGCAGTGGCGACCGGCTGGTCGATCTCGTGCGGGAGGGTGTCGATTGCGTCATTCGCGGCGGCCATCCGCGCGATTCGACGCTCGTGGCCAAGCGGCTTGCCATGATGCCGCAGGTCATCTGCGCGAGCCCGGATTATCTGGCTGCGGTCGGCACGCCCCATCACCCTGATGAGTTGCCTTCGCATCAGGCCGTCCGATTTTTCTCGAGCAATGGAAACATCGCCTATCCGTTCGAGCTCGTCGTCGACGGATTGGCACGCACCTACGAGCTCGGGGGATGGATCGCCGTCAATGATGCCGAGACTTATGTCGTCAGCGCGCTGCGCGGCTGCGGGCTGATCCAGGTTCCTCGTCATCATGTCGAGGACGAACTGCGCGATGGGCGCCTCGTCGAAGTGCTGAGCGAGTGGCAAAGCCCCGATATGCCCGTGTCGGCGCTCTACCCATACCGGCGACATCTGTCGCCGCGAGTTCGCGTTTTCGTCGACTGGGTCGGCGAGCTGTATGCGAAGAAATTTGGATGACGCGCTGGGAGACAGACGCCTACCAGTCTGATCGGCGTCCACGAAGACGATGCCGACACGGGGCGGCTCCTATCGATAGTCAGGGCATTGACTCCCAATCCGTGTTTTATCCCCTCGGCCCAAGCTGACGATTCGGACGTTTCTACGCCGTAACGAGTGAAGAAAGTACAGGCGGCTGGACAGTGCAGTCTGGCTACCACGCGGAGCGACGTCACTCCGAGCCGCCATGGCGTTGCCCCGGCGAAGCAATAAGCCCTTTCAGGCATGCTAATTGCTGTCCCTTGTTTGCTCTTTGATACGGGATTTTCGCTTGGTTACAATCCTCGCCATCGACGACGACCGTAACTTTCTGCGCGCCCTTGGGGCTCTTTTCGCGGAGGAAGGGTATCGCGTCGTGACTGCAAACGACGCCGAATCCGCGATCGCGAAGGCGATCGCCGAGCGGCCGGACCTTATCGTCACGGATTACATGATGCCGCGCATCGACGGCGCCGAGCTTTGCCGGCGTCTGAAGTCGAATCTGACGACGGTCCGTATTCCCATTGTCATGCTTACCGCGCTCTACCCGCCGCCATCGGTGGACGAGAGGCTGTGGGACAGGCTATTGACGAAGCCGGTGCCTGCCGCGCGGCTAATGAGCGAAGTTCGGGTGCTGTTGAGCGAAGCAGCGCTGGCCGAAGGGTATCCGGCCGGCGCACTGGCAGCTGCACCGCGTGCGCCCCGCTGCTAGTGACGCGTTCCCCAGTGCTGAAGCGAAGACGGGCTTCGCCCCTCAAGGAAAGATCGGTGTCGTAGGCTCGGCGCCTTCGCGATCCGCCGTCGGGAAATGCTGAGCGACCCTCTCTTCGATTTCTTGTTCTCTCAACGCAGGCACGTCGGCCATGATCAGAATCTGGCCGTCTTTGATCGCGTCCTGAAAGCGTGCGAGCCGCGCGTTCGGTTCGGCGATGCCGATCATCGCGGCGGTCCACGCCCCGAAGCCCGCACCCGCCAACGTCAATGCGACCACGGCGCCGCCCGCTATGACGAGTTCCGCGGGCGGAAAGACGAGTGCCGCGAGACCGACGAGCGCGCCCGTTGCACCCCCGAGCGCCACGCCGCGCTCGAGCGCATGCACGAGGTCGCTGCTTTGGAGCAAAGATGCTTCAGGCAACTGATCGAGCGCGACGTTGTGGTTCGCGAGAACGTGGATATGCCGCCAGGTGATTCGCGCGCGGAGCAAGTCGTCGACGATCGCTTTCGCCATCGCCGTATCAGGTACGAGAAAGTAGAGGCGTCTCATGGCTGGTTCCCCCGATTGCATCTCTACCGTGAGGTCATCCTCGATCGGATGATGGAAGCGATAGTACGCCTGGAAGCCCGCCGCCGCACGTCGCAATGTGCGCGGCCGAACGAGCGACCACCCGCCCCATGGCGCGCGATTCGCGCGCCGCTGCTCAAGCCTTCCTGCCCTGGCGCGACCGCGTCTCCGCTTGGCGCCATGACATGCCGCGACACAGTTTTTCAATCGCCAGCTTCCCAGGTACGCCTCTAAGATTCGCCTGCCGTCGCTCGAGTCGGAGCGCAGTGCGCCGACAGGCGGCGATGATTCCATGAGGAGTACTTAATGAAACGTATGCTTATCACGATTGCCATCTGTGTCGCCTCGACAGCTGCGTCCGCGCAGGTGCTCTCACCCGGAGCGGCCGCTTCGCCCGCGAGCGGCGCGGCGCGCATGGAGCAAGGGTTGGAGATCCTGCACGAGCGCTTCGCCAACGCTAACACTACGCACGACGGCAAGCTGACGCGGCAGCAGGCCGCTGCCGGAATGCCGATGGTGGCACGCCACTTCGATCAGGTCGACACGCGTCATCAGGGTTATGTCACGCTCGCACAGGTCGAAGCGTATTTCGCACAACGAGCGCGATCGCGCTGATGCGCGCGTGAGCGGCACCTCACGTTGAACGAGCCCATACCGCCTATGATGATGTCAGCGTGGACGCGCGGCATTGGGCCAACGCGGTATTGCCGGAGGTACGTCATGGATCGGCCGGACAAGATCATCGTGCTCGACGATGACGCGGAGCTGCGCAACATGCAGCAGCGCTTCCTGACGGGACAGGGTTTCCATGTGCGCTGCGTTGCCGATAGCAGGCGGCTCGATCGCTATTTGCAGCGTGAGCCGTTCGACATGCTCGTGCTCGATCTGATGATGGAGCCCGAGGATGGGCTCTCGGTTTGCCGGCGCTTGCGCGCGGAGGGGCACACGTTACCGATCCTCATGCTGACGGCCAAAGGCGATCCCGTCGACCGCGTCGTCGGGCTCGAAATGGGCGCGGACGATTATCTGGCGAAGCCGTTTCTGCCGAACGAGCTCGTTGCGCGGATACGCGCGTTGCTGCGCCGACAGAAAATCGCGTCGGGCGAAGCAACGGTCACGTCGGAGCAGGTGCGGTTCGGGGACTTCCGCTTCGATCTGAGGAAACAGACGTTGCTGCGGGCCGGGCAGCCTGTCGAGCTGAACTCGGCGCAGATGCGGCTCTTGCAGGCGCTCGGTTCGTCGCCAAACCGGCCGGTCAGCCGCGAGAATCTTCTGGCCCGCGCGCGGGGGCGCGAGCACGAAGCGCTCGATCGCAGCATCGACGTACAAGTGTTGAGGCTCAGGCAAGTCGTGGAAGACGATCCGTCGAAGCCGAGATTCATCAAGACGGTCTGGGGCATGGGCTACATGCTGGTGGCGGATGTCGACCGATGAGGCGCTTCGGCCCGCCGCGCTCGCTGCTCGCGCGCAACATTGCGCTGCTGGTTACGCTCGTCGTCTTGACGCAGGCGTGCTCACTGACAGTCATCGTCTATTACATCCAGCGTCCACGCGTAGAACGAGCGGCGGTTACCTTCGCCCAATACGTGCGGACGCTCGATCGCGCGCTGGCTTCACTGCCGGCAGGCGAAGGCCGAGCGGTGATCGCCCGACTCGATGCTCAACCTGAGCCGCCGCGCGACGCTGTCGAGGCGCCGCGTCCGAGTTTCATTCACTTCTTTCGCACCTACCAACGCGATCTGTTCGCTCAGGCTCTGCATCGTAGCCTTCCAGCCGACACGCTTATCCGCTGGGAGCCCGCCGCGGCTGAAAGGCTTTGGATTCGCATTCATATCGCGGGCTCGCCTTACTGGATCGCGCCGGCGATGGGACCCGATGCGCAAACCGATGCCGTCACGACCGCGATCGCGCTATCGATCGGTCTGGTGCTCGTCGCGGCCCTGACGGGCTATTTCATTCAAAGCTACATCAATCGACCGTTACGGCAGCTCGCGCATGCCGCGCGTGAAGTGAGCGCGGGCAACGCGCCACAGACGCTGCCTGTCGACGGCCCGACCGAAATTGTGCAGGTAAGCCGCGCCTTCAACGAAATGACGGATGCGTTGCGCCAAGCCGAAGCGACACGCGCACTGATGCTGGCCGGAATCTCGCATGACATTCGGACGCCGCTCACGAAGCTGCGTCTCGCGCTCACGCTCGCGATTCCGGCCAACGGCGACGCAGCACTGTCCGCATCGGCCGATGGTTACCTCGAGCAGATCGACGCCATTCTTCAGCAATTCATGGACTACGCGGGCAGCGGCGAGCGTGAAACGCCGCAAGTCGGCGACCTCAATGCGCTCGTCGATCAGATCGCGGGCGATTTCGCGGGGCTTGGGCACGGATTCGAGCTATCGCTCGGCGATGTGCCGCCGTTTCCGTTTCGCCCGACAAACACGACGCGCTTGCTGATGAACCTTATGCAGAACGCGGTGGCTTACGGACGCATCGGCCTGGCCGTCCGTACCTGGTGCGAAGGCGGCTATGCCTACGCAGCGGTTTGCGATCGAGGCAAAGGAATCAGCGCCGACGAGCTCGAACGTCTCAAAGCGCCGTTCGCGCGCGGCGCGAACGCGAGCCGCCAGTCGCGCGGCACCGGGCTCGGGCTCGCCATCGTTGAAAGGATCGCTCGATCTCACGGCGGCTCGGTCAGCTTTCACTCGCGTGAGGGGGGCGGCCTCGAGGTACGCGTCGCTCTGCCGCTGAAAGCGCCTCACGCGTGACCAGGGTTCGGTGCTGTTGCTGGGCAGCGCCGGCCGGCGCTTGCCCGACGGTTTGGGGGCGCTACCCCCGAGCGCGGACGACATTTCCCGACATAACTCATCGATAGTGTTTACGCGGCGCTCCCTCGATACTTGCCTCCATGTTCCGGGAGACGCCTGGTCGACCGGTCGAGCGAACTCACGCATAGCTGAATCGAGGTCCGAATGAGTATGCAGAATCCATCCCAGCTTGCGGCACGAAATTGGAAACGCGCGGCCGTCGCGGCGTTGTCAGCAAGTTTCGTTTTGCTGACCGGTTGCGCGGCGCCCGTGACGGGCGTCGCTCATTACCCGGTAGACGCCCGCGAAGCGCCGGACATTGTCTATGTCAGGTCGTTCGACGTTGCGCCGGACCAGTGCCTGCCCGTGAGTGGACAAGGACAGCGTCAGGGCCTGCGCTTGATGTCGGGCGGTTCGACGGGCGTGAGCCAAGCGGCCTGCGCGGCCGAACTGCGCGATAACGTCGCCAACGAAATCGTCAGCCGCCTGCAGTCCCAAGGCTGGCGCGCCATGCGCTCGGATTCGGCCGTGCCGGCCGGCACGAGGGCGCTGCTCGTCGAGGGCAACTTCGAAACGGTCGACGCCGGCGACGCACGCCGGCGCGTCGTCGTCGGGCTCGGAGCGGGAAAGCGTGAACTCGCAGCGTCAGTCAGGCTGACGTATCAGCCGGCGACAGGCCCGGCGGTGCCGATCCAAAGCTTCACGGCAAAGGCGGACAGCGGCAAGGCGCCGGGCATGGCTGAAACGGGTGCGATGGGAGCGATCACTCATCATCTGCCGATCGCGCTTGCCGCCGGGGCGGCGCTGCATGTGGTATCGGAGCGCCGGCACACGACGGACACCGACGCCAAAAAGCTGGCCGACAAGATTGCTGACCAGGTGCAGGCGGCCGGCACCGCCAACAACTGGCCGGTACGTGGGCGCGGCTAACGGAAGACGCACCTGCGTGTGATGTAGGCGCGAGCGTGGTGAGCGTCAATTCGATATGAGATTACTTGTATTTGTTAGGAGTTCTAAATGAAAGTAGAAGGGAATTTGACTGCCTTGGCGCTGGGCGGACACGTCAGGCGCGATTTGGCCGGACTGCTGTCGGGCGTCGAGCGATTCAGCCGTGAGGTGTTTCCGTCGAACCGGGCGTTGTTCGAAGACCTGGCTCACGGACAGGCGCCACATACATTGTTCATCACTTGTGCAGACTCGCGCGTGTGTCCGGAAACAATCACGCAGAGCCAGCCTGGGGAGCTCTTCGTCTGCCGCAACATCGGCAATATCGTACCGCCCTATGGGGAAACGCTTGGCGGAGTCTCGGCCATTATCGAATACGCAGTGACGCTGCTCGGCGTTCGACAGATCGTGGTTTGCGGTCATACGGACTGCGGTGCGATGAAAAGTCTTGCCGTGGAGGCCACGCCTTGCTGCCAGATGCCGACCGTTCAGGCGTGGCTGCGCAACGCCGAGGCTGCGCGCAGCGTCGTGCGGGCGCGGCGCTTGGGCCCCTCGCGGATGATTCAGGAAATCGCCGAAGAAAACGTTCGGCTGCAGGTCTCGCACCTGCGCACCCATCCGCCGGTTGCCGCTCGGCTCGCGCAACAACGCCTCGCGCTGCAGGGATGGCTCTACGACATCGGCGCGGGAGCGGTCACGGTACTCGACGCGGACACCAGGCGCTTTTTACCGCTAGACGAGGCCCGCGAGCGCATGCAGCGGCCGCGCAGGGTGGCGGCGTGATCGTCCCGGGGCGTGCATGCGCAATACAGATCATCCGCTACGTGGGGCGGCCGCTGGGGCTCCTGTGCCTGTGGGATATCGTCGTCACGGTTGCCTATCTTTACGCGCCAGAAAGTGTCACCTTTCCGCCGCTGCCGCTATCGCTGTTCGGCTCGGCGATCGTCGTCTACCTGAGCTTTCGCAACTCCGCCGCGTATTCGCGATGGTGGGAGGCTCGAACGCTTCTGGGCGCGACGGTCAACTACTCTCGCAGCTTCGCTCGCGAGCTGAGCATCCTGCTGCCCGAGCATGCACGAGCGCTGCGGCGCCTGTTGGTCTTGCGTCAGATCGCTTACGTTCATGCGCTGCGGCTGCACCTGCGCCGCGAGCCGCCGTGGGACGAGTTGGATGGACGCCTTCCCGCGGAAGAGATCGAGCGTTTGCGTGGCGTTGCCAACGTTCCGCACGCGATTCTCTCGGAGAGTGCGCGACTGATTGGGCGCGAAGCGTTGCTCGACAGTATGCGGCTTGCGATCGTCGCGCAAACGATGCGCGAGCTTTCAAATGCGCAGGGAGGGATGGAGCGGATTCGAAACACGCCGTTTCCGCGGCAATATGCGACGTATCCCGCGCTGTTCACCCACGCGTTCTGTCTGTTGCTGCCGCTCGGGCTCGTACAGACGCTCGGCGTCTTCACGCCTCTTGGCTCGACGGGACTCGGCTTTCTGCTGCTCGCGCTGCTGCGGACCGGCGACGACATCGCTCAACCGTTCTCGAACACGGTCAACGACGTGCCGTTGACCGCCGTCGCGCGTGCGATCGAAATGGATTTGCTCGATAGCCTCGGCAGCGATCACGGCTTGTCTTCGCTGCGTCCGGAAAACGGCGTGTTGTGGTGACGATAGGGCCGGTCTCACGTTGATTGAAACCGCTCGACATATCTTTCCGATCGCGCTTTCAGAGCTCGTTCGCTAAAGTCATTGCATCGCGGGCCGGCCGACGAAATCCTCTCAATCTTATTCACTGGAGTCGAGATGACCTCTACCGCACTAATTTCGCTCATCGCGTCTTCGTTCGTCGTCGGCGTTTCGCTGATCGAGGCGTGCTGGCTGACCTGGAAAAACCGAAATACCCATGCGCGCTTTCAATGGCACGAGGTCTGGCTGTCGCTTGTCGATCTGGCTGGCCGGAAGCTGCTTGCCTTTTTGCCGCTGTCGCTCGCGACGCCGATCTTCGCGCTGGCGTGGGAGCACCGAATCTTCACGGTGACGCTCGACAGCGCATTGATGGTGATGCTGTTGTTCGTCGGCCAGGAGTTCTGCTACTACTGGTACCACCGTTGCTCGCACCGCATTCGCTTTTTCTGGGCCACACACGCTGTCCATCACTCGCCGAATCAATTGACATTGTCATCGGCCTATCGCCTCGGCTGGACCGGCAAGATCACGGGCAGTGCGATGTTTTTTGCACCGCTCGTATGGCTTGGCGTGCGGCCCGAGGTGGTGCTCGTTACGCTCTCGTTGAACCTTCTCTATCAGTTCTGGCTGCACACCACATGGATCCCGAAGCTCGGCTGGCTCGAATATGTGTTCAATACGCCGTCGGCTCATCGCGTTCATCACGCGTCGAATGCGACTTACCTCGACGCGAACTACGGGGGCGTGTTGATCGTATTCGATCGGCTCTTCGGAACCTACGTCGAAGAGCGGGATGAAGAGCCTTGCCGCTATGGGTTGACCACGCCGACGCATTCGCGCAATCCGCTGGTCGTTGAGCTCGAACATTGGGTGAGTCTTGCACGCGATATGAAGTCGGCGCCCGGTTGGTGGACGGCGCTCGCGTATGTTTTCCAGCCGCCGGGTTGGCGCCACGACGGGGCGGGCGAGACGACCGAAGCGTTGCGCGAGCGTGCCAGGTTCGGGTGAACTCGTTGCGCTACGGCGATCGCGGTCGTCGGCTCGTACGTTGAGGTGGGCGGCAACGCCCTCTGTTGCCCCGGGGCGTTGCAGGCCTGCGTTTTGCGGACGCTTGGGTTCGCCGCGATTTGTGAGTAAGCAGCGCCTTGAAGGGGCTCAAATGCACGTTCTCAACGCCATCGGCCACGCCCTTTGGATGGCCTTCACGATGCTCTGGCAGATATTCTGGGGCCTGAGCCTTGGTTTTCTCGTTTCCGCGGTCATCGAGGTAATGGTCTCGAAGGCAGAAATGTCGAAGCTGATGCCCGATTCGTCGCCGCGTTCATTGACATTGGCTGCATCGCTCGGTGCCGCTTCGTCTTCTTGCTCGTATGCGGCTGTCGCGATGGCTCGCTCAATTGTGCGCAAGGGCGGGGACTTTATCGCTGCCATGGCCTTTCAGTTCGCGGCGACTAATCTCGTTCTAGAACTCGGGATTCTCATGTGGGTCCTGATCGCCTGGCAGTTTGCGGTCGCGGAGTTCATCGGTGGGCCGATCATGATCGCGGTGCTCGTGCTGCTTTTTCGGTTCTTCCTCAGCGGATCGTTGAAGAAACGTGCCACCGAGCAGGCCGATAAAGGCGTGGCCGGCAGCATGGAAGGGCACGCTGAAATGTCGATGAGCGCGCAGGAGGGGACTTGGCGCGAAAGGTTGACGTCGAAGCAAGGATGGATTGCGGTTAGTCATGGCTATGTGATGAACTGGGCGATGCTGTGGCGCGATATCGGCGTGGGGATTCTCATCGCAGGTGCGCTCGCTGCATGGGTGCCCGACAGCTTCTGGCAAATGTTTTTTCTCGCGGGTCACCCGATTGCCGCGATGATTTGGGGCGCGTTCGTGGGGCCGCTCATCGCCGTTGCGTCGTTTACCTGCTCTGTGGGCAATGTCCCGCTTGCCGCGGTGCTTTGGAATGGCGGCATTAGTTTTGGTGGTGTCGCTTCGTTCATTTTTGGTGACTTGATCATTCCGCCGATACTGAATATCTATCGGAAGTACTACGGCGGCCGGATGACGGTCTTCATGCTCGTGACGTTCTATTTGGCGATGGTGGTGGCCGCACTTGTCGTCGAGGCGATTTTCCAGGGCGCGGGATGGGTGCCGCAGCAGCAGCATACGGCCGTGGTTGGCGCGCAGATTACGTTCAACTACACCACCGTGCTCAACATCATCTCTGGCGCCGTCTTTGTCGTTCTGTCGACGGTCTTCTTCAGGACTGGAGGAGTGGAGATGATGCGGATGATGAGGCGGTAAGGGGCGAGGACTCATGGTCCTCACCACCACCGCGTACTACTTTCGGAACTCCTTGGCGATTGACGAAAGCTTCCAAGTAACTCGGTAGCTGGCAACGCACTCGGTTTCTATGCTGTTGTTTAGTAAAGAGCGCACTTCGTGAAAGGGCGTGTCATCGTATGCCTCGCCACCGCCAGCGGCAATGTCGAAATAGGTAAGACCGTTCCAGGAAAAGAGGCGCGTCACGTTGTCACCGGCGAAGACCGGCTGCAAGTAACCGCTGGAAGAGCCTTCCCAAGCGTGCTGAAGTGCCATCAGCAGCTTGTGTCGCCCCGCTTGAGACACCGTCTCTCCGTCACTGGCGACGTCGAAATAGGTTGCTGCTCCTCCACGACCGCCGCCAT
The DNA here is from genome assembly GCF_003028655.1 of Trinickia symbiotica. GTDB lineage: Bacteria > Pseudomonadota > Gammaproteobacteria > Burkholderiales > Burkholderiaceae > Trinickia > Trinickia symbiotica_A. The sequence goes on along the minus strand of NZ_PYUC01000003.1, from coordinate 256,341 downwards.
GCTCGTACTCTAGCTGTACGAGTCTGGCGGCAATGCCCGAGTTGGTGAAATCAGCGATCGTTAATCCAGCAATGCTCGTTTCTGCTCGAGGCCCGCCCGGATACTCGAGCGTTGAGGCCGGACCACGGTCCACTGAAAGGAATTTGATCCGGTTAGTCGCTACTGCGCGACACAGCGGTTTGGCTGCGTCGACTACGGGGGCTAGCGTCTCATGTTCCTTGACCGTAAAGGTGCACAACAGATGCTCCCGGTTCTTTCTATCGATGACACTAAGATGCCTCACGCGACGCAGGCTTTCGGACTCGAAGATCAGCGCATATGTATGTCCTCCGTAGCGAAGCCAGCGTGCCCCGAAACCCCAATCGGCCCGCGGCCGTTCATCGAAGTAGCTGGTTTCGATTGGAGGAGCTTTTATCGATGCGCCTCGAGGTCGGTACTCGAGAATCTCTCCAGCCGCCGAGCCATCGCTCGTTCCGATGGTTGCATCAACGACTCGCCCGTCATTTCTAGCGTCTATCGCGGCATCCCGCAGAAGTTCTGAACGGATCGCAGGCCCGCGATCGGCGACGTACTCGCACGCCTCTCTGATCTCTGCTGGGGTTGGCGGTGTAGCGGCCGCCGCTTCGCGAGACCAGGAGTCGGGAACTTCGAAGAGCGAGACAGCCGCGACGATAGCGAAAAGTGCAGCCCGGACGATGGACGGCGCGCAGCGATTCCATGTCGGCGGCAACATAGAGAATTACTCCATTGGTGGCGAAGTAGCGACAAAAATGCAGCGTTTTCATCGATATCGGCTTTGTAGCATTGAACTTGAGGCTATAACGCTTTTCCCCGGAGATCAGCTCTCGCGCTGAGGCGGTGCATGACCAACTGTACTTGGTCGTCCTGATCGGTTTGCCTTGGAGTACTTGCGAGAAGCATAGGGACGCGGCCATCCGTGCAATAATCACCTACTCGGAATTACCGCCAAAGGAGACGTCGATGACCGCATCAGCCGCCGTTTTCGCCATTCTCGCCGCGTTGTGGTTGGGCGCGATGATTCCGGGGCCTAGCTTCGTCCTCGTTGCGCGCAACTCGATCGGTCTATCCCGCAGCGACGGCCTTGCAACCGCGCTCGGTATGGGCGCGGGAGGCATCTTCTTCGGCAGCATTGCACTTGCCGGCCTCTACACGCTGTTACAGGCTGTCGAATGGCTCTACATCGGCCTGAAAATCGCCGGTGGCGCTTATCTGATCTACGTCGCTTCGAAGATCTGGCGCGGCGCGAAGCATCCGATCACGGTCGACGTCGAACAGACTTTGAGATCGAGCAGCGCGCGCAAATCCTTCTGGATGGGGTTGACCACGCAGCTCAGCAACCCCAAGACGGCGATCTGGTACGGCAGTATCTTTGCTGCGCTGCTTCCGCAGCATCCGCCGCTTTGGTGCTACTTCGTACTGCCGCCTCTCGTATTCTCGATCGAATTCGGGTGGTACACGATCGTCGCGCTCTGCTTTTCGAGCCGCGGACCGCGCGAGGTCTACCTTCGTGCGAAAAAGTGGGTGGACCGCATCGCCGCCGGCGCCATCACCCTGCTTGGCCTGCGATTAATCCTCAACGCGCCGAAGATCGGCATTTGATAGCGCTGCCTCGCAGACCATCGCGAGGCAGAGTGTCAAAGCGCTAAGCGCGGATAAGGTCCCGTAATGACCTGAAACCGAATCGCGTCAGCTTTCGTTATAGAGTCGGTGCCAGTAGCAACACTCGAAACTGGCCATGCCCTTCAACCGACCATTCTCGCGACGGCGATTTCTTTCGACAACGCTGACGCTCGGCGCGACGCTGCCTTTTGCGACCAGCAGTCACGCAGCACGACCGAGCGAACTCGCGTTGTGCAAGCTAACCCCTGAGCAAGAAGTAGGACCGTACTATCTCGACGACAACCTCGTGCGGAGCGACGTCACTGAGGGCAAGCCGGGCGTGCCGCTTACGCTCGACATCACGGTGATGGACGTGCGCCGCTGCGCGCCGTTGGTCGGTGCGATCGTCGACATCTGGCATTGCGACGCCCTCGGCATTTATTCGGGATTCACGCAGATGGGCGGCCCACCCGGACCGCCGCCCGATGGCGATCATTTGCCGCACGAAGGCTACGCGCACGACCGGCACCCACCCACAATGCCGCCGGGGCCGCCGCCGACGATGACGGGCGCGGACGCATCTGACGTGCTGCGGGGCAGACCAGCGGGCCCGCCTCCGAACTCGACGCCGAGCGACCATCTGACCTTCCTGCGCGGCATTCAGCGCACCGATGGGCAGGGCATTGCCACGTTCCATACTATTGTTCCGGGGAACTATATGGGGCGCACGAACCACATCCACTTCAAGGTGCGAGGAACGGGCGCCACGCATGCCGATAGCCATGTGTCACATGTGGGGCAGGTCTTCTTCCCCGAGGCGCTGATGGTGCAACTGATGAACCTGTCGCCATACCGGAATCACCGCATTCATCGCACGACACTGGACGAGGATTCGGTGTTCACGCAAGAGGGCGGCTCCACGATGAGCGCGCGTGTCAGTGCTTTGCACGGAAGCGACTATGCGAAAGGATTGGTTGCGCAGGTTGTCGCCGTCGTCGACCCGGAAGCGAACCCGCGGGGCGTCAGCGCTTTGGGTACCTCGCGATGAGTTGTGCTTGATCGGGAACGTATCAGGGGGCAGCCTTCCCTCCTTAAGGCTCCGTCGTCCAGCCGCCGCCGAGGGCCTGAAACAGCGCTGCCGTGTCGGCGAGCCGATCGCCCTCTGCACGTGCCCGATCGAGCGCTGTTTGCAGCGCCTGCCTCTGCGCGTCCAGCAGCGCGGATCGGCTGACTCCGCCCGCCGCGTACTGCTCGCGCGTGATCGCATTCGCCGCCTCCGCCTCTCGGGCCGCCGCCTCGCGCGCGTGCAACGTACGTGCATCGTCCTGAACGGCTTGCAGCGCGTCGGCTACCTGCCCGAGCGCTAAGAGAACCGTCTGCCGATAATCGCCGAGCGCAGCCTCGTATGCGGCCTCCGACGAACGCTTCCGTGCTCGCAATTCGCCGCCGTGAAAGATCGGCTGCGTCACGTTCAACCCGAGATTCCAGATATTGAGGCTGTCCAGCTCGTCCGCAATGCGCGTCCGCTCCGAGCCCGCACCCGCGGAAATCGAAAACTTCGGATAGAGGTTGGCCGTGGCAACGCCGACATTGGCGCTCGCTTCATGGAGCAACGCAAGCGCCGCGCGAATATCGGGACGCTCACGCGCTAGCGTCGACGGTAGTGTGATGGGCACGGTCTCCGGTAGATGGAGCGAGTCGAGCGTGACAGCGGCACCGTCCGCATCGGAAGGCGGCACGCCGAGCAGAATCGCCAGTTGATGATCGACCTGCGCCAACTGCGTGGTAAGGGGCGGCAGCGTCGCGCGTGTTTGAGCCAGCAGCGTGCGTTGACTGTGCACGTCGACGATGGGGACACCGCCAGCCGCATAACGCGATTCGATTACGGAGAGCTGTTGCGCTTCGTCGGCCGCGAGCGCTTCGGTGAGCTCGATCTGTCGCTGCAGCGACGCGCGCCGGATCGCCGCCGCGACGATGTTGCCTGCCAGCGTGAGGCGCGCCGCCTCGAGTTCGTATGCCTCGTAATCGACTTGCGCCCGCAGCGCTTCGAGCGCGCGGCGATTCGCACCGAACAAATCGAGCATGTAAGACACGCTGACGGATGCGTTGTAGAGCGTAAACGGCGAGGGCGGCGGAAAGGACGTGATACCGAACGCCGCGATATCGATCTTCTCTCGCGTGGCCGACAGATTTGCGTCGATTTTCGGCCATTCGGTCGCACCGGCTTCGGCCGCGTAGTTTTCCCTGGCTTCGACGAGCTTCGCACGCGCACTGTCGAGCGTCGGGCTCTGACGAAACGCGAGCTCGACGAGTCGATCGAGATCGTCCGACTCGAACTGCTTCCACCATTGCCGCGGAGCATGCGCGGCGGGGGCGAAGGTCTGTGAGGCGCCGACCGCGCCGCTGGCCCCCACGGTCGCCGATGGCGTTTCTTCGTGCGAATAGCGCTGTGTCGTTGGCGGCGGCGGTGCATGGAAGTCGGGACCCACCGTGCAGGCGCAGACGATCAGTGCCACGGGAACGAGGGCGGTCCAGCCATGAAGGTGTTGAAGAGCTCGGCGAGCGATCGCTTTCATGTGCCCACCCCGCTAGTCGAGCGTGCGCCGATAAAACCGCACGGCCACCGCCATCAACACCAGCGTGAAAACGGCGATCGGCCAGACGGAAGGCCAGAGGTCGGCCCAGCCGTCGCCCTTGAGCAGGATGCCGCGCACGAGTCGGTTGAAGTACGTGAGCGGCAGCACGTTGCCGATGATCCGCGCCCAAGCCGGCATGCCCGCGAACGGAAACATGAATCCCGAGAGCAGGATGTTGGGCAAGAAATAGAACACGGTCAGCTGCATACCTTGCAGCTGGTTTTGCGCAAGAGACGAAAGCGTGATGCCAACGGTCAGGTTCGCGGCGATGAAGAGTAGCGACGCGCCATAAATGGCGAGCACGCCGCCGACGAACGGCACATGAAAGACCCAGCGCGCGGCGGCGAGGATGATCGAGACCTGGATAAATCCGATGAAGACGTACGGTACGATCTTCCCGGTAATGACTTCGATCGGCAGCACCGGAGTGGCGAGCAAATTTTCCATCGTCCCTCGCTCGCGCTCGCGTGTGATCGCGAGGCCCGTCATCATCACCATCGTCATCGTCAGGATCACGCCCATCAAGCCGGGCACGACGTTGTATTGCGTGATTCCCTCCGGGTTGTAGAGGCGATGAACTTCCACGTCGAATGCGGCCGCGCGTCCGTTCAAATGGGCGAGCGGCCCGATGATGTCTTTGTCGACGACGGGCTGCACGAGCCCCGGCAGCGCGTTGAGCGCGGTGCTCGTCGCGAGCGGATCGGTCGCGTCCGCTTCGACGAGCAGCGACGGCCGCTCGCCGCGCAGCAGCCGCCGAGAAAAATCGGCGGGTATGGTGAGCACGAACTGGACGTCGCCGCGCGCGAGCGCACGGCGGCCCTCCTCTTCGTTCCGCAGGGTTCGGACGATGTCGAAGTAGGCCGAGTTCTGCATGGCGGCGATGAAGCTGCGCGAAAACACGCTGTCGTCGGCGACGATGACGGCCGAAGGCAGATGCTTCGGATCGGTGTTGATCGCGAATCCGAACAGTGCCAACTGAATGATCGGTACGCCGACGATCATGGCGAACGTGACCCTGTCGCGGCGCAACTGCAAGAACTCTTTCAACACGATGCTCCACCAGCGTGAGAACGAGAACGAAAAGTACCGCGCCGGAAACGGGGCTCGCGTGCTCATGTTCGTCCCTTGTCGACGTCGCTGTCGGCCGTCCGGCTCATCAGAAAAACGAAGACGTCCTCGAGCCCCGTCGCGATTTCTCTCATTTCCAACGAGGGATCCTTGCCGACTTCGGCTAGCGTCGCGCCGAGTGCGGCCCGATCCCGTCCGCTGACGTGCAGCAGCGGGCCGAAGACGACGGTCTGCTCGACGCCCGGCATCGCGTGCAAGCGATCGGAGAGCTCGGTGAGGCGTGCACCCGATATCGTCCACGTCGTGAGGCCTTGCGCCGCGATGACTTCCTGCGCCGTTCCCTCGGCCAGTAGTTCGCCGTATGCGATGTAGGCGAGCTTGTGACAGCGCTCCGCTTCGTCCATATAGTGCGTGCTGACGAGCACGGAGATGCCTCGCGCGGCGAGCCGATGCAGCTCCTCCCAGAAGTCGCGGCGCGCGGCCGGATCGACGCCGGCCGTCGGCTCGTCGAGCAGCAGCAGTTGCGGCTCGTGCAGCATGCAGGCAGCCAGCGCGAGGCGCTGCTTCCAGCCGCCCGATAGCGCCCCGGCCAATTGATTCGCACGGCTAACGAGTCCGAGCGATTCGAGCGCCTGCTCGACAACTTGCCTGCGGCGCGGCATCTGGTACATCCGCGCGACGAAGTCGAGGTTTTCTCGGATCGAGAGGTCCTCCCAGTACGAGAAGCGCTGCGTCATGTACCCAACGCGACGCTTGATCTGCGCACTCTCGCGCACGATGTCATACCCGAGGCACGTACCGCTGCCGGAATCTGGCGTGAGCAGCCCGCACATCATGCGGATCGACGTCGTCTTGCCGCTGCCGTTCGGCCCGAGAAAACCGAAGATCTCGCCGCGCGCCACGCGCAGCGAAAGATCCTTCACGACGTGCTTGGAGCCGAAATGCTTGTTGAGCTTGCGCACGTCTATCGCGTAGCCGGCGGCGGCATCGCGTGGCTCGGCCGAGTCGTTCACTGCAGCCTCACCGTGACGGGCTGGCCCGGATGCAGCTTCGGCGCATCGGCGGCCGAAGGATGCGCCTCGATCAGGAACACGAGCTTCGAACGCGTCTCATTGCTGTAGATGATGGGCGGTGTGTACTCCGCCTCGGTCGCGATGTAGGTGACGGTGGCCGGGATATCCGCGGCGCAGCCGTCGCAGTGGACGATGACGCGGCGCCCCACCGCCAAAGAGCCGACGACGGTTTCCGGCACGAAGAAGCGCACTTTGATGTTCGGCGGCGGCAGCAACTGAACGACGGGGTTGCCTGCCTGCACCCATTCGCCGACGCGATAGAGCGTGTCGTAGACGAGGCCCGCGCTCGGCGCCGCCACGCGCTTTTGATCGACGCGCCATTGCGCCTGGGCGAGCGACGCTTGCGCCGCCTCGACCTGCTCGTTTTGTGCGCGGACTTGCTTCTCGCGGCTCGGCAAGCGCGCGACGACCAACTGGCTTTGCAGTTCGCGAACCTGTGCCGCGGTCGTGGCGGCCGAGGTGCGCGAGTTGTCGAGCTGTTGCGCGGAAATGCCGCCCGCCTGATATTGCGCTTCGTCGCGCGTCAATTGCCGCGCGGCCATTCGCGCCTGTGCCACGGCCTGTGCGAGCTGCGCTCGCGTCACGTCCACTTCGGGTGGCCGCTTGCCCGTTTGCAGGTCCGCCAACTGTGCCTGGGCCGCTGCGAGCTGATGCCGGGCTTGCTGCAATGCAGCGGTTTCGTCGACTGCCTCGAGCGCGAAGAGCGGCGTGCCGGCCGCGACGTTCTGGCCGCGCTTCACCGAGAGCTGGGCGAGCGTGCCGGATTGGGACGACGACACATAGACGAATTCGCCTTCGGCAAACCCTTGATAGGTTGCAATGCCGGCGCTGTGCTGTCCGCAGGCGGTCATTGCCGCCGCCGTGAGGCAGAAGACGCAAAGCCGTGTCAGGCGAGAGCGAACGACTGCTTGCTCGCTACGCGCGATGCGGCCCGCTCGGCGAAGCGTCCGATGCTTCGATGACGGGGCAAGGCGCGTATTCATCGTTCGAATTATTTCGCCGGTTACTTAGTTCGAGTACTGTTGGGCGGCCATCCTTGCCACTGGGCGATTTATCGAGAACCGATCGCGCGCGAGCTCAGCTCTTTCTCGTCGTCTTCGCGACAAACGGCGTCAGAACATGCTGGACCACGTCGCTCCCGCACTTGGGGCACTGCGGATGCGCCTTCTCGTGCTCGGCGAGGTGCTCGATATGCTCGAACGTCTCGCCGCACTTTTCGCAACGATACTGGTAGGTCGGCATGGCACACCTCCGCGTCGATTCTGCGCACGCTTATTAGTATCGTTCGTGGCCGCGCGAACTCAAGATTGCAATGAAACGGTGCGGACCGCAATCGCAATCCCACCTGCGCTCGGTGCGAACCTGCCGCGCGCCTACATCGACCGTTTCAGTTCGATCGCTTTCACGAGCGTATGGAGGACCCGATTGGCCGGTGTCGCGACGCCGTGTGCTTCGCCGCGCCGTGTCACGTATCCGTTCAGATGATCGATCTCACTGCGCTTGCCGCGCGCCAAGTCCTGTGCGGTCGACGAGTATTGGTTCGGCATGGTCTCGGCGATCCTGCGTACGGCGGCATCGATGTCGCCGGGAATCGTGACGCCGTCCGCCTGCGCGACGGCCAGGCATTCCGCGACGACGTCGTGCATGACTTCGTGCACGCCCTCGCAGTTCGCGAGCTTGCCATACGGCAGTTGAGCGATCGCCGACATCGCGTTGTACGCGCAGTTCAGAATCAGCTTTGCCCAGAGGGCGCCTCGGACGTTCTCGGAGATCTCGGTCGGGATGCCGGCGTCGATCAGCGTTCGTGCGATTTCAGCGGCGGACCTGGACGGCTCGATGACGAGCTCGCCGCGCCCGTGGTGCTTGACATGCCCGGGGCCGGCCATTTCGGTCGCGACGTAGACGACCGCCGCCGCGATTTCGTGCGGCAGCCGCGCGCGCAGACGATCGGCATTGTCGACGCCGTTCTGCAAGGTCAGCAGTACGGTGCCGGCCAGCAGGTAGGGCTGCAGCTCAACGGCCGCACTTTCGGTATCGGTGGATTTCACGCAGAACAGCACGAGCTTCGCGTTTTCCGCGGCACTTGCCTCAGTGCTCGCCGCCAGCGCGATCCGTTCTTCGACGTCGTGCTTCGTGAAGCGTAGGCCATCGCGCCGGATCGCATCGGCGTGGTGCGCGCGGCCGATCAGCACGACCTCATGTCCGGCGCGCGCCAGCATGCCGCCGTAGTAGCAGCCGACAGCGCCCGCTCCCATTACTGCGATTTTCATCGACGTTTCTCCCGGCATTGGCGTATCCGCCGTCATTTTACGGAACTGCGTCCTTGGTCGATTGCCCGCGCGCATCGCGGCCCTGCTTCCCCTTCCGATCGCGAGCCCACGGCCTACAATCAAGGTGATCTTGCGTTTCCGTGTTACCGACGGCCGCGGGTTGGCGACGCAATCCTCGCTAGACGTCATCGACGTCCTACAACCGCCGCGTGCCCCATCATCGATCGGAATCAGAAGGAGGTCTGATGAATACCGAGCAAAGAGGCGATGTCCGCGCTTTCGTTCAAACGGCCGAGCGGGCAGGTGGCTATGTCTGGGTCATTACGCTCGTCGATTTCGCCGCAAGGCAGGTCAAGCGTTCGCTGGTTTCAGATGAAAACTATACGACGCGGGCAGCCGCGCAAGACGCCGGCGAGGCGTCCCTGAAAGGGATGGCGTCCGACACCTGACCGGCACCGACATTGGCCGCCCCCCGGCAGCCCGTCTCGCTTTCGGCCCTTGTTTTTGTTCGAAGACGTACTAAGGTCGAACATGAGCAGGGCAGAGAAGGAGGCGGGCCATGTCGTCAACAGTACCCACGGGGGCGTCGCCGTTCGAAGTCTTCGCCGAACCGGGCAGCTATCGCGTCGTGCGTCCCACGAATGCCGCGGAGGTGGTCGACCTCATCAAACGGCATGGCGTTCAAATCGTCGACCTGAAATTCACGGATCTGCCCGGGCTTTGGCAGCACTTTTCGATTACGCTGCCCGAAGTCACCGAGAGCCTCTTCCAGAGCGGGATCGGCTTCGACGGCTCGTCGATCCGCGGCTTTCAGGAAATCCACGAATCGGACATGCTGCTCGTGCCCGACCCGACGACAGCCTTTGTCGACCCGGTCTGCACGACGCCGACGCTCACGATCATCAGCGACGTGGTCGATCCCGTGACGCACGGGCCGTACTCGCGCGATCCGCGCTACATCGCGAAGAAGGCTGAAAACTATCTGCGCGAAACAGGCATTGCCACGACTTGCTACTTCGGGCCGGAGGTCGAATTCTTCATCTTCGACTCGATCCGGTTCGGTCAGGACGCGCATAGCGGGTACTACTTCATCGATTCGTCGGAAGGCGAATGGAACACGGGCAGCGACGAAGGCGCGTACGGCGGCGGCAATCTCGGCTACAAGATGCGCCGCAAGGAAGGATACTTTCCCGTTCCTCCGCACGACACGCTGCAGGACATCCGCTCGGAGATCGTGCTGACGCTCGAGCGTATCGGCGTACAGGTGGAGGTTCATCATCACGAAGTCGCGACGGGCGGCCAGAACGAAATCGACATGCGGTTCTCGACGCTGACGCGCATGGCCGACAACGTGATGCTCTACAAGTACATCTGCAAGAACGTCGCGCGCAAGCACGGCAAGGTGGCGACGTTCATGCCGAAGCCGCTTTTCGCCGACAACGCGAGCGGCATGCACTGTCACCAAAGTCTCTGGCAAGACGAGCGCAATCTCTTTTACGACGCGAGCGGATGGGCGCTCACATCCGATGCCTGCCGCTGGTACATCGGAGGACTGCTTCAGCACGCGGGCGCGTTGATGGCGTTCTGCGCGCCGTCGACGAATTCATACAAGCGCCTCGTTCCCGGCTACGAGGCGCCGGTCAATCTGGCGATGTCGCAGCGCAACCGGTCGGCGGCCGCGCGTATTCCGATGTATTCTGATTCACCGAGCGCGCGACGCGTGGAATTCCGCTGTCCCGATCCGTCGGCGAACGCCTACCTGGCCTTTGCGGCGATGCTGATGGCCGGGCTCGACGGCATCGAGAAAAAGATCGATCCGGGCGAGCCGCTCGATCGCAATATCTACGACTTGCCGCCGGAGGAGGCGGCGGCCGTGCGACAAGTGCCCGGTTCGCTCGATGCCGCGCTGGCGGCACTCGAAAGCGATCACGCGTTTCTCTGCAAGGGCGGTGTCTTTACCGACGACGTCATCGCGACCTGGCTCGACTACAAGCGAAAGTACGAAATCGATGCGGTCAAGCTTCGCCCGCATCCGTGGGAGTTCCATCTTTACTTCGATGTCTGAGCGGCAATCGGCGACCGTCAGCAGCCGTCAGCGACCGACGACGATGAACCGTCGCAACTGTCGGACGAATTCCTCGCGAGCCGCGGTCGGCAACTGCTTTCCGACGGGGATCCGTTGCCATCCGTCGCAAAGATAGACCGACGCCGCATCGCCGCTATCGACAAAGACGGTCAGACGCGCGGCGTTCATGCGGTGCACGGTGCGCCGCCCGCCGTCGTCGACTTCGACGATCATGAAAGGCGGCACGAGCCGCAGGGTCTCGCCGTCCGTCGCGTGCCTCGTGTAGGCGATGAACGCGACGCCGATGGCGAGCATGTAGATCAGCGAGAACGGTAGAGCCAGCCATACCCCAAAGGAGACGGCCGATGCGACGCCGATCAGGGCGACCAGCGCGATCAGGAATGTCGTCGCGGCGAGCGACTGGCGCGGTGTCAGCGAGCAATTGCGCTTGATGCGCCACTCGCAAATCGGGGCGCCCTCCTCGCCACCGGAAGAGCCGAATGGCCCAAGTGTCTGCCGGAAATATGCGTACATCGTCGGTATCCGACTCGTAGAAGCCCCTGCTGACATGCAACCTACGTGCCGCATCGCATCGCATCGCTCGCAATGCATAACGACACGATGCATCGCCGCCCGCCCCGAGTTGGAGCCAGGATCCGTGATTCGATCTGATTGGATGCGGTGGGACGCGAGCCGATCAGGCGTGCGCTCGTTGCGGCACGAGCGTTGCGTACTTACCGCTGATCGATGGTAGGAGGGCCTCCGCATGACAACCGCGACCACACCGGCCGATCGCCGCCACGAACATGAGCACGGTCACGCGGCCCCGCCGGCGGGCCTCATGCGCTGGCTGCGCACGACGAACCACAAGGATATCGGCACGCTCTACCTCATTTTTTCATTCACGATGTTCATCGTCGGCGGCGTATTCGCGCTCGCGATACGCGCCGAACTTTTCTCGCCGGGGCTGCAGTTTCTACGTCCCGAGTTCTTCAATCAGCTCACTGGCCTGCACGGCCTGGTCATGATCTTCGGGGCGATCATGCCCGCTTTTGTCGGTTTCGCGAACTGGATGATCCCGCTGCAGATCGGCGCACCCGACATGGCGTTCGCGCGGCTCAACAATTTATCGTTCTGGCTGCTGCCCGCGGGCGGGGTGCTGCTCATCGGTTCGTTCTTCGCGCCTGCCGGCGCGCAGGCGGCCGGTTGGACCATGTATGCGCCGCTCTCCGAGCAGATGGGCCCCGGCATGGATTTCACGATCTTCGCCGTGCACATCATGGGCGCGTCGTCGATCATGGGTGCCATCAACATCATCGTGACGATCATCAATCTGCGCGCGCCGGGCATGACGCTGATGAAGCTGCCGCTTTTCGTCTGGATGTGGCTCATCACGGCCTATTTGCTGATCGCGATCATGCCGGTGCTGGCCGGCGCCGTGACGATGCTGCTGTTCGATCGCCATTTCGGCACGAGCTTCTTCAGCGCGGCCGGCGGCGGCGACCCGATCATGTATCAGCACGTGTTCTGGTTCTTCGGCCACCCCGAGGTTTATGTGATGATATTGCCCGCGTTCGGGATCATTTCGCAGGTGGTCCCCGCGTTCTCGCGCAAGCCGCTCTTCGGCTATAGCTCGATGGTCTACGCGGGCGCTTCGATCGCGATTCTCTCGTTTCTGGTCTGGGCGCATCACATGTTCACGGTCGGCATGCCCGTGACGAGCCAGCTCTTCTTCATGTATGCGACGATGCTGATCGCGGTGCCGACGGGCGTGAAGGTCTTCAACTGGCTCGCCACGATGTGGCGCGGCTCGCTCACGTTCGAAACGCCGATGTTGTTCGCGATCGGCTTCATCTTCGTCTTCACGATGGGCGGTCTGACGGGGCTCATGCTGGCGATGGCGCCGACCGACATTCAGTATCACGGCACCTATTTCGTCGTCGCCCACTTTCACTATGTGCTCGTCGCAGGATCGCTCTTCGGGTTGTTTTCGGGTTGGTATTACTGGTCGCCGAAATGGACCGGCTGGAAGTACAACGAGCTAAGGGGAAAGATTCACTTCTGGCTAACGATGATTTCATTCAACGTGACGTTCTTTCCGATGCATTTCCTGGGGCTCGCCGGCATGCCGCGTCGGTATGCGGACTACCCCGCTCAGTTCACCGACTGGAACCGTGTCGCGACGATCGGCGCATTCATTTTCGGGCTCGCGCAAGTTTATTTCCTGTTCGCCGTTGCGCTGCCGCTTTACTTCGGCAAGCGCGAGCATCGCGAGCCCGCTGGTGCATCGCCATGGGAGGGCGCGCAGGGTCTCGAATGGACCGTGCCGAGCCCAGCACCCTATCACACGTTCGAGACGCCGCCCATCGTCGAATGAGCGTTTAGCCCGACCTCGGAGCGATGGTTTCTCCGTCAATCGAACTTAGTCACGGAACAGCATCAACACGACGACGGCGCTCGCCGGCGTCGGTTATCGATTCTGCTCGAGGCTGATGGCCGCGAGAGCCTCCTCGCGGCTCCGGAGCCGGCCCACGGTCGCTTTGCGCTATCCTTGCGCCATCTCTTTCGCCCGTCATGCCGATGAAGCGGCCATCGTTCTCGACGCAACTCATGATCTCGTGGGGCCTCGTCGCCGCGATCTGCGCGATGCTGGCCGCGGTCATCGCTTTCATCGCGAGCTCGGTCGGAAGCGAGCAGGTCGCGGGAGCCAAAGAGCGGGCAGCCGCGGCCTGCGAGGCCGTGGCTTCGCGCTACAGCCTCTCGGACGCTTCCTCGCGTGCAAATTCGAATCGCGATCTGATGTGGGCCGTCCTCGATGTCGTGTTGCTCAGGTTCGACGGTGTCGAGGGTGGCTTCTGGACGAATGCGCCGCCACCGGCCGGCAGCGCGCAAGACAGTGCCGCTCGGAGCGGTTTCCTCGCCTACGCATTTCCTACCTATCAAGGCAGCGGCGTCAAGCGCGACATCCCGGAAGCCGAGACGCCGTTGATCCTGCGCACGCTGCAAGCGGCCGCCGCGCAGCACGCGAGTGCGCAATTCGTCATCGAGAGCGGACAGGATGCCGTCGTCGCGGCGGCGTGTCCCGTGCGCGGCGAAGGCACGCTCCTCGCGTGGATGCTCACGCGTGCGCGCCCGCCGCTCGGCCCGCACGGTGAGGCGCTGAGCGCCAGCCTCGCCATCGTGCTCGCCGTCATACTCGTCATCGCCGTCGTGCTCGCGCTGGCGTTGCGCCGCTGGAAGCGCAACCTCGTCGAGCTCGAGGCCGCGCTTTCGCCGGGGAGCGAACATCCGGGGACGACGCGCTTCGAGCCTCTCGGCGAGCCCGATCTCGACAAGATCGTGGCGGCGCTGAACCGTTATGTCGAACGCACCGCGGCCTTGCAGCAGCAAGCGGCCGATCTCGCCAAAAGGCTCGCCGACGCGGAGCGATTCGGCGTGCTGGGCAGGCTCGCGGCCGAGATCGCCCACGAGATACGAAATCCGGCGGGCGCGATGCGGCTCAAGGCGGAGAACGCGCTCGCGGCGGACAGTGCGCGGCAGCGCGATGCACTGCGTGTGATCCTCGAGCAGATTGGGCGCATCGAGACGCAGCTCGCGAGCTTGCTCGCGTTGACGCAACCGATCGTCGTTCGACCCGTCGGAGTGGATGTTGCCCGCTGGCTCGAGGCGATCGTCGAGGCATATCGAGAGCGCGCGGAGAAACGGCGCGTGACGCTCGCGCTCGAACTGCGGATCGATGCCGATGCATCGGCGGGCGCCGCTTCTCCGGTCTTGCGGCTCGACCCCGAGCAACTGCGCCGCGCGCTCGACAATCTGCTCATCAATGCCCTGCGTCATGTCGGCGAGGAGGGAACCGTTATCGTATCCGCTCGGCGCGTGTGCCGCGGCGGCGACTCGCTGCTCGAGATCGAAGTGGCCGACGATGGCCCCGGCGTGCCGCCCGATCAGCGCGAGCGAATTTTCGAGCCATTCGTGACCGGCCGCCCGGACGGCACAGGGTTGGGCCTCGCCGTGGTGCGCGAAGTGGCGTCCGCGCATGGCGGACTCGTCCGGCTCGACGATGCCGAGGCGGGCGCCCGTTTCGTCATGGAGATACCGTGGCAACCATCCTCGTAATCGATGATGACGACGCGTTTCGTGAGGGTCTCGCGGAAACGCTGAAAGACCTCGGTCATCGCGTCGTTGAAGCCGACTCGGCCGCCGCCGCGCTCGACCGATTGCATGGCGGCGAGCCAGCCCACTGCATCTTTCTCGATTTCCGTCTGCCCGACATGGACGGGCTTGCCATGCTGGAGAGGCTGCGTAACGACAGCAGGTTCAAGGCCGTGCCGGTCGTCATGCTGACGGCCTATGCGACGAGCGACAACACCATCGGCGCAATGAGGCTCGGCGCGTTCGAGCACTTGACGAAGCCGGTCGGCCGCGACGATATCGCGTCGTTATTGCAGCGCGTCTTTACCGCCAACGAGCCGCCGCCAAACGCAGTGCAAGCCGATGCGCCGTTCGCGCACGAGCCACCATCGCGCAGCGAGGTGAGGCTGTTGGGCATCAGCGAGGCCATGCGCCGTGTCCAGAAGCAACTGGGACGCGCCGCCTCCACCGATGCAAGCGTCCTGATCACGGGCGAAACCGGAACGGGCAAAGAGGTGGCCGCGCGCGTGCTGCATGAATCGTCGATGCGGCGCGGTGCGGCGTTCGTCGCCATCAACTGCGCGGCCATCCCGCATGATCTGCTCGAGAGCGAGATGTTCGGTCACGCGAAGGGGGCGTTTACCGGTGCGGCCGCCGAGCGTGTTGGCCGGATCGCCGAGGCCGACGGCGGCACGCTCTTTCTCGACGAGATCGGCGACATGCCGGCCGCCATGCAGGCGAAGCTGCTGCGCGTGCTGCAAGAGCGGCAGGTGATGCCGCTCGGAACGAGCAAGCCGATTTCCGTGAACGTTCGCGTCGTGGCGGCGACGCATCGCGACCTCGACGCGATGGTGGCGGCCGGCGATTTCCGTCAGGACCTGCTCTACCGGCTCAATGTCGTGCCGCTGCACTTGCCGCCGCTGCGCGAGCGGATCGCCGACATTCTTCCGCTCGCGGAGCACTTCCTCTCGTCCGCGCGGATGTCGACGGGGCGCGCCATACATCTTTCGCCCGAGGCCGAGCGGCGCCTCGTCGAGCACTCGTGGCCCGGCAACGTGCGCGAGCTCAAGAATGCGATCGAACGTGTCGCCTCGCTTGCGCCGGGCCCGGCGATCACCGGCGACGACCTTTCGTTTCTCGGCGCGCGAGCGGGGGCGGCCGACGACGCGGTGTTGGCCGCGCTCGCCGAGCTGCCGCTTGCCGAGGCGATCGAGCGAGTCGAGCGCGCGCTGATTGCGCGCGCGCTCGAGCTCGCAAGAGGCAATCGCGCCGATGCCGCGCGCAGGCTCGGCATCAGTCGCCAGTCGCTCTATACGAAGATGGCCAGTCTCGGGCTCGAATAACGTCGCGCTGCGCCTGCCGTGTGGCGCGCCGGTTTGCGCCCATGCTGTCAATGAACCGGACACCCCCCTGTCCGGCAACCGGACACCTATCGATGCCCGGTTGCGGCTCATCGTCGGTCTTTCCCTTGTCGTCAGGCGGTTTCGCCGATGGCATGCTCATTGCCTTGTTCTCCTCCGCGCACGACGGCCAACCGTCGATGCGTATCCCCAACGCCCAAGGAGAACTGAACATGCATTGGATAGACCCCGAAAGCCTGCCCGAAACGAAAGGTACCGTCACGCGCCTATTGCTCGACCCTCATGGCGATGCGGACGGTTTGATTCTCGACGGACATCTGCAGGTTCATCTGCCGCCGCATCTTTCGTCGACGCTCGTCGAGCGCGTTGCGCCCGGCGATGTCGTGAGCGTGCGAGGAGTCAAGCCGCGCGGCGTCAACATGGTTTCCGCCGTATCGATCGTTACTGCGCATGGCGACGTCGTCATCGACGATGGACCTCATGGCGGCGAGAAGAAGCGTAGGAAGCCCGCAGCCGACCTCGACGAAGGAGATCCCGGCCCCGCGCGACGCGCGCAGAAGGTGTCGGGTGCCGTCGTGCTGTCGCTGCATGGGCCGAAAGGCGAGCTGCGCGGCGCGCTGCTCGATGACGGCACATCGTTGCGGATGTCCCGCGAATCAGCCGCCGAGCTGGCTTCCCACCTGATGCCAGGCGCCTGCGTCGAGGCTTGGGGCGAACTCGTCGAGACCGGTATCGGGCGCACGCTCGATGTCGACGAGATCGCGCATGCGGCCGGCGCCGAAACGGACGCCTGAGGCCATGGGCGCGGCGGCGATGCGGTCTGTCGACGAGACCGATGATGGCGCGGCGGCATCCCGCTCGCCGTCGAGGCGAAGCCTCGGCGCGCTCGACGCGCTGACGTTTCTCATGGCCGATGTGCGCGACGGCATCGGCCCGTTTCTCGCTGTCTTCCTCAAGGGATCGCAGCATTGGTCCTCGGGCGACATCGGGCTCGTCATGGGCGCAAGCGGCATCGCGGCCGCGCTGAGCCAGATCCCCGCGGGCATGCTCGTGGACGCGGCGCGGGCCAAGCGAACCGTCATCGCGGTCTCGTCATTGACGATCGCGCTCGGATGTCTGGCAATCGCACACAGCTCGACGTTGCTCGTCGTCCTCGCGATACAGGTCATGCTCGCGCTCGTCGCGGCAGTCATTCCGCCATGTCTTGCCGCGCTCAGTCTCGGCATCGTCGGCCATCGCGCGTTGCCGGCGCGCGTGAGCCGCAACGAAAGCCTCAACCATGCGGGCAACTTCACGGCCGCGGCGATGGCTGGCCTCGCCGGGCAGTACCAGGGCGCGATCTGGTTGTTCTACCTCGTCTGCTTCTTCGCATTCGCGAGTTCGCTCGCTGTGATGCTGATCCGGCCGTCGGAGATCGATCACGAACTGGCGCGCGGAGGGGAGACCGTCCGCGATGGCAAGGCGCAGCCGTTGCCGCTTGGCCGCATCGTCACGCGCCGCGACGTGTGGGTGTTCCTCGCGACGGTCGTTTTCTTCCATTTCGGGAACGCGGCCATGCTGCCGCTCGCGGGGCAGATGATCGCCAAAGCCCACCCGGGCCAGGACTTGATCGGCCTCAGCGCATGCGTGATCGCCGCGCAGCTCGTGATGATGGTGACGGCATCGGCCGTGGGCCGCGCCATGCGAGCCGGCATCGGACGGAAGAAGATTTTCCTCGTCGCGCTTGTCGTGCTGCCGATCCGAGGGCTGCTCTTCGCCGCGACCGACAACGCGTACGCGGTGATCGGCATTCAGATCCTGGACGGAATATCCGCCGGCATTTTTGGCGTCGTGGCGACGATCATTGCGTCGGATCTGATGCGTGGGACAGGGCGGTTCAGCTTTGCGCAAGGGGCGATCGCGCTGGCGGTTGGCATCGGCGCCGCGCTCAGCAATCTGACGAGCGGCTTCATCGTCGACAGATTCGGCTTTGGGGCCGCGTTTTGCGTGCTCGCCTTCATGGCGCTGATCGCGCTCGTCCTGTTTGCGGCCGCGATGCCGGAAACGCTTGCGAACATCCGGTCCTCGAGTGCGTCCACGATCATCCACATTCCACCAGCGATTGCGGCTGCCGATGCCTGCGAGGGGCACCGCCGATGAATGCACTCTTCGCTTCCCCGTTTTCCGTCTGGGCTATCGCCTTCGCGGCCACGTTCGGCGTCGTCATGCGGCCGTTCAGATGGCCCGAGGCGATCTGGGCGCTTCTTGGCGCATTGGCGCTTTGCTTATCGGGGGCATTGCCGTGGGCCGATGCACTGCGTGCGGCCGGCAAGGGAACCGACGTCTATCTGTTCCTCACGGGCATGATGATCGTGGCCGAACTGGCGGGCAGAGAGGGGCTCTTCGATTACATGGCCGCGCTCGCGGCAAGACGCGCGGCGGGATCGGCCAAGCGTCTTTTCTTCCTGTTGTATGGCGTGGGCACGCTGGTCACGATCACGATGTCCAACGATGCGACGGCCGTCGTGCTGACGCCTGCCGTCGTAGCCGTTGCGCGTGCCGTCAAAGCCGAAAAGCCGCTGCCTTTTCTTTATATCTGCGCGTTCGTGGCGAACGCGGCGAGCTTCGTGCTTCCGATCTCGAATCCGGCGAATCTCGTCGTCTTCCACGATCGGCTGCCGGGTCTCGCCGCATGGCTCGCGCGCTTCGCGGCGGCGTCGGCGCTTTCGATCATCGTCACCTATATCGCGCTGCGATTGGCTCAGCGCGGCGCGCTCTCCGGACGCATCGAACGAAACGTCGACGTGCCCCCGTTGGGCGCCTCCGGCAAGACGACGGGCTGCGGCATCGTCATGATGGCTGCCGTGATGATGGCCTCTTCCGCCAGAGGGATCTCCTTAGGACTCCCGACTTTCGCGGCAGGCGCGGCGGTCTTCGTCGCGGTCTGTCTGCAACAGCGCCGCGTGCTCTGGTCCCATCTTGCGCAGATGTCTTGGTCCGTGCTGCCGCTCGTTGCAGGGCTCTTCGTCATCGTGGAAGGGTTGGACCGGACCGGCGCGATCGGCATGCTGGCTCATCTGCTCGATGCGCTCACGCGCTATTCGGTGACGCTCACGGCCTGGCTGTCCGGGGTGACGATCGCGCTCGTTTGCAGTCTCGTCAACAATCTGCCCGCCGGCTTGCTCGCGGGCACGGCGATTACTGCGACGAAGGCGCCCGCAACCGTTGCCGGCGCCGTACTTGTCGGCGTGGACCTCGGCCCGAACTTGTCGATCACCGGATCGCTCGCGACGATTCTCTGGCTCGCCGCGCTGCGCAAGGGCGGGCTCGTCGTGCGGGGCGTCGATTTTCTCAAAGTGGGCGCCGTGGTGATGCTCCCCGCGCTCGTCGCCGCGCTGCTCGGGCTCTCCATTTCCTTTTCGTGACCGATCCGTTGCGAGCTCGTCGATGCATGACCGGATGTACAGGGTGTCCGGGACTCGGAATTTCGGCTATCGTTTTAGCCTTACCTCACTACACCTACTTGCCCCGCGGCGATCATGGCCGACTTCCAAGCATTGATGAGGCGAAGCGGCGACGCTTTGCGCGCGACGGCCGGCTGGGGGCCGGGCCTGCTCGTGATGCTTGCCGATTGTGATGCGGGCAACGTCGTCACGGCCGCTCAAAGCGGAGCGAGATGGGGCGTGAGACTGCTACCCGTGCTGCTCGCGCTGATTCCGCTGCTTTACATGATTCAGGAGCTCTGTGTGCGGCTCGGCATCTTCAACGGCCGAGGATTCGGCGAACTCGTGCGTCGACGTTTCGGCGCGCCGTGGGCCGGCATTGCCGCAGCCGGGCTCTTCGTGGCCGTAATGGGCTCCCTCGTGACCGAATTTACCGGTGTTGCCGGCGTGGGCGAGATGTATGGGGTGCCGCGGTATGTCACGCTGCCGCTTGCCGTATGCGTTCTGCTCGCCGTCGTGGCGACCGGCTCGCATAAGCGCGTCGACCGCGTGGCGATGCTGATCGGGATGTTCGAACTCTCGTTCTTCGCGGTCGTCTGGCATGCGCGGCCCGACTTCAGCACGTTGGCGAGGCAGCTCCAAGACATGCCGTTCCGGCATGCCGAATTCTGCTACCTGGCGGCGGCGCTGATAGGCGCGACCTTCAATCCGTGGATGATCTTCTACCAGCAGGCCGCCGTCGCTGACAAGAAGTTCACGTCGCTCGATTATCACAACGCGAGAGTCGAGACCGCGCTCGGTTCGGTGCTCACGCAATTGCTGACCGGGGCCGTTCTCGTCGCGACCGCCGCAACACTGTCGAACGCGGGAGATCCGCGCGGCCTGCAAAGCGTCGGCGAAATCGGCGCGGCGCTCTCGAGCGTCGTCGGTCCCGATGCGGGGCGGTTGTTGTTCGGCGCGGGCGTGCTCGGCGCATCGCTCGTTGCGGCCATTGTCTGCTCGCTGGCGCTCGCCTGGGGAATCGGTGAAGTGTCCGGCTACAGCAGAAGCCTCGAAGGCGGGCCGACGCGCGCGCCTTGGTTTTTTGGCGTCTATGCCGGGGCGGTTGGCGTCAGCGCGCTCATCGTCGGCGTCGAGCCCGATCTCGTGTCGTTGAACGTCGGCGCGCAGGTCGTCAATGCCTTGATGCTGCCGCTCATCGTCGGGCTACTCATCGCGCTCGCCGCCGTGGCGCTGCCCGTCGCGCATCGGCCGAGCCGTTGGTATCTCGGGCTCGTCGGCGCGCTGGCGGCCGTTGCCTGCGTGGCCGGGTTCGTCGGGGCGGCCGCCGGGTGGCTATTTTGACTCGAGAGGACTCCTGAGCAAATAACCGCGTGCATCCGTTTAAGGGGCCCTTAAGCAAGCCTCATGCAACCTCCCGCATGAATCTGCCCAGAGCCGCCGCGTAAGCGATGTCGCTCTGCGCTATGCTGACGACGTGCGGGAATGAGGAAGCCAAGGCCATGCGACTGTTGTTGGTCGAAGACGATCAGATGATTGCCGAGCCCGTGCTCGGTGCGATGCGGCGCGAAGGCTACGCGATCGATTGGGCGCGGGACGGTCGCGAGGCGCAGCTCTCGCTTTCAAACGGCGTGTACGACCTCGTGCTGCTCGATCTCGGCTTGCCCAAGAGCGATGGGATCGAGGTCCTTCATGCTTATCGGAAGGCGGGCGGTGCCGCGCCCGTGATCATCGTCACGGCGCGTGACGCCGTCGACGAGCGCGTGCGCGGGCTCGACACGGGCGCGGACGACTACCTCGTCAAGCCGTTCGATCTGCACGAGCTCGCGGCGCGCATTCGCGCGCTGCTGCGTCGGCGCACGGGGCAGAAGCACCCGATCTATGCGCATGGCACGTTGACGCTCGATCCCGCATCGCGCGAGGTGACGAAGGACGGCGAATCGATCCCTCTGTTGCCGCGCGAGTTCGCGTTGCTGCGGGCGCTGATCGAGATGCCTTCGCGCGTCTATACGAAATCCGAGCTCGAAGAGAAGATCTACGGCTGGCAACAGGAGATCGGCAGCAATGCCGTCGAAGTGCACGTGCATAGCTTGCGACGCAAGATCGGCGCCGAGGAGATCGTCACCGTGCGCGGCGTTGGTTATCGCCTGAGGCGAATCTGATGAATTCGATCAAGGGCCGCCTGCTGGGCTGGCTCATCTTCGGGTTCGTCGCTGTTTCGGCCATTGCCGGCTATGGCGTTTATTTGAAAGCGCGCGGCGAAGCGGGCGAGCTCTTCGACTACGAACTGCGTACCGTAGCACTCTCGTTGCCGTCCGACGTCGCCGCGGTAGATGCGGCCGCGGGGCCGAGCGAGCAGCTGGAAGGCCTCTCTGAAGACCGCATCGCCATCGAGATCCGCGATGGTCAAGGCCACGTCGTTTATCGGTCGGAAGAGGCGCCGCCGTTCGAGCGCGGCACTGAAGGCTTTCGCACGATCGAGGTCGACGAAAAGCATTGGCGCGTGTTCGGGGCGCAGATCGGCGCGCGGTTCGTTCAGGTGGCGCAGCCGGTCTCGGTGCGCGACGCGCTTGCCGCGCGGCTCGCGTTGCGCACGCTCTGGCCGTTCGCGTTGCTGTTGCCGGCCACGATCGCGCTCGTGCTCGTCGTCGTCGGGCGGGCGCTCGCTCCGATAAGGGGAGTGACGCGTGCCTTGTCGACGCGTTCGTTCGAAGCGCTCGAGCCGCTGCGATTCGACTCGGCCATGCCCGTCGAGATCCGGCCGCTCGTGCACGCGCTCAACGATCTATTGGCGCGCCTCGGCACCGCCTCGCAGGCCCAACGTACCTTCGTTGCCGATGCCGCGCACGAACTGCGCTCACCGCTGACCGCGCTGCGCCTTCAGCTCCAGGCCGCCGAGCGCGACGGCTCGTTGAAGGGTGAAGGGCCAACGCTTGCGCAAATCGAGGAGAGGCTCAACCGCCTCATCCGGCTCGTGCAGCAGTTGCTCGCATTGGCGCGCGAAGACGCGCTGGGCGTGGCCGAGATGCAGCCGGTCGATCTGCGTCGGCTCGCCGAGCAGGCCGTCGGCGATCTCTCGCTCGTGGCCGAGACGAAATCGATCGACCTCGGCCTCGAAGTCGAGGATGCCGCGGCGGCCGACGGCGAATTCGCCGTGATGGGCGAGCCGCATGCGCTGACCGCGGTGCTGAACAATCTGCTCGACAATGCCATTCGCCATACGCCGGCAGGCGGCAAGGTCGATGTCGTGTTGCGGCGTGACACGAACGGTATCGGCCTCTCTGTGCGCGATAACGGACCGGGCATTCCCGAAGACGAACTGCCGCGCGTCTGCGATCGGTTTTATCGCAGCCCGGGGGCGGAGGGGCAAGGCAGTGGTCTTGGTCTTGCCATCGTTGCGCGGATCGTGCAGCGTCATCACGCGTCGCTCGCGCTGCGCAACAACGAAGACGGGCCCGGCCTCACGGTATCGATCGCGGGGCTGAATCCCGCGGCGGTCGAGACTTTGCAGCGATCGACGCAGCGAGCGGCCGCGCCCGAGTAGCGGCGCCTGAAAGGTGGCGCTGGCGCAAACGCTCACATCCGGCCTTCATCGCGGCATCGTTGCATGGAATTTGAAAGCAGATCAGACGATTAGGAGTCCTGCACAGACCGAAACCTCGATCCGTGATAGCGTTTCCGTGTCGAGCTTCGCGCGGAGGGACGATGAGGAGGAGATTCATCGCCGCGGCAGTCTGTCTTCTGGCGCTGGCCGCAACGGTCGTCACGTTTCACCCATCGTGGCTCGCCTCGTTCGCATCGGAACAGAAACCGACGCGCGGCGCCGCCAATGACGCTTCGATCCGGCGCGGCGCCGAACTCGCCGCGCTCGGCGATTGCGCGACGTGTCATACGGCGCCCGGAGGGGCGCCCTTCGCTGGAGGCCGCGCTTTCGCCACGCCGTTCGGCACGCTCTACTCGACGAATATCACGCCGGACGCGGAAACAGGCATCGGCCGCTGGTCGCTGGACCAATTCGAACGGGCAATGCGAGAGGGCGTCGCAGCCGATGGCCATCTGCTCTATCCGGCGTTCCCCTACCCGCATTTCACGCACATGACCGATGCCGACATCGCATCGGTCTATCGCTTCATCATGTCACGCCCGGCACTTCACGCTGCCGCGCCGAAGAACCACCTCGCGTTTCCGTTCGAGTTCCGGCCATTGCTCGCGGGCTGGAATCGGCTCTTCGCCCATCGCGCCGCCGAGCCGTCGCTCGTTCCGGCCGACGCGCTGGCGAGACGCGGCAAATATCTCGTCGACAGCGTGGGTCACTGTGCCGCCTGCCATACGCCGCTGAATGTGCTCGGCGCCGAGAAATCCGGATATGCATTCGAAGGCGGCGTCATCGAGGGCTGGGAAGCGCCATCGCTGACGACGCTGCTGCGGCGGCCGAAGCCGTGGACCGTCGATCAGCTCGAAGCGTATCTGCGCACCGGCTTTGCGAGCGAGCACGGCGCGGCGGCGGGACCGATGCGGCCGGTGACGGATTCGCTTGGCGCCGCGTCCGCGGACGATATCCGCGCGATGGTCGCCTATTTGATGACGTTGCAAGCGGGCGAGAGCCCGACGCTATCGCGCGCGCAGTCAACGGGATCGGCTATATCGAGCTCATCCACCGATCGCGCCCGATTGGAAAGAGGCGCGACGCTCTTCGACGGCGCGTGCGCATCGTGTCATCGCGCCGCCGCTCCGATGTCGACGCTCGGCGACCGCCCCTCGCTCTCTCTCGGTACGGCTGTCAATGCGCAGACTCCGCGCAACGCGATCCGCGTGATTCTCGATGGCATTCCGGGCGGCAATGAAACGCGGGGCCCATTCATGCCCGCGTTCGCCAAGATGCTCGACGACGCTCAGATCGCCGACGTCGCGACGTACATGCGTTCGCGTTTCAGCGCCGAGGCGCCGTGGACGCTCGATAGCGCGGACGTCGCCAAGCTTCGCAAGGAGACCGTGCAACCATGATCGAACTGACAGTGAATGGTGAACGCCGCGCTCTCGACGTCGACCCTTCGATGCCACTGCTTTATGCGCTGCGCAACTCGCTCGGCCTGAACGGCGCAAAGTTCGGATGCGGCCTGGGCCAGTGCGGCGCGTGCACGGTGATCGTCGGCGACGAGCCGGTGTTCTCGTGCTTGCTGCCCGTCGCGGCCGTCGGCGATCGCCCTGTCCGGACCATCGAAGGCCTCGGCAGCGCGAGCCATCCGAGCAAGCTGCAAAAGGCATTCATCGACAAGCAGGCGGCGCAATGCGGCTATTGCATAGCGGGCATGGTGATGCGCGCGCAGGCATTGCTCGAACGCGTGCCGTCTCCTACCGAGGAGCAGATCCGTGAGCACATGATGACGAATCTTTGTCGCTGCGGCACGCATATGCGCATTCTCGCGGCGATACGCGAAGCGGGGCGCGAGACATGACGAATCACTCTTCGCTCGAGAACGCGAGCCGCCGGCATTTTCTGGTGGCGGGCGGCGTGACAGTTGGCTTCTCGCTGTTGCCGCTGGCACGCGCGCTGGCGCAGACGACGACGGAAGCCGGCACCTTCACCGCGAGCGCGCCGCAACTGCCGGGCAGCTTGAAGTCGACGCCGTCGCTCGATTCGTGGATCAAAATCGACGAGAAGAGCGGCATTACCGTCTTCACGGGCAAGGCTGAGCTCGGCACGGGCATTCGAACGGCATTCATTCAGATCGCCGCCGACGAGCTCGGCGTCCCACCTGAGCGCATTACGCTGATTACGGCCGACACGGCCGCGACGCCGAACGAAGGCTACACCGCGGGGAGTCATTCGATGGCCGATAGCGGCACGGCGATCGAGAATGCCGCCGCGCAGGTGCGCGCGTTGCTGCTGCAATCGGCTGCGTCGAAGCTTCAGGTCGATGCGGCAACGCTCGACGTCAAGGGCGGCGAGATCGTCTCCGCCGACGGCCGGCGGATGTCGTTCGGCGACGCGGTGAGCGGCGTGAATCTGCATCGGAACGGCGACGCGGGGCAAGCGACGAAGGACCCTCGCGCATTCACCGTCATCGGGCGTTCATTTCCGCGCGTGGACATTCCGGCCAAAGTGACGGGCGGGCCGAGCTACGTGCAGGACATGCGGCTGCCAGGGATGGTGCACGCGCGCGTCGTCCGACCGCCGTCGTACGGGGCGACGCTCGCCTCGGTCGATACGGCTCGGGTCGGCAAGATGCCGGGCGTCATCGCCGTCGTCAAGAACGGCAGCTATCTGGCCGTGGTGGCCGACGACGAATGGCGCGCGATCGTCGCGATGCGCGAGCTCGCCGTGAGCGCGAAATGGAACGACGGTCCGCCTTTGCCCGAGCAGGCGACGATCCACGAGACGCTGATGAAGCTGCCGGCGCAGGAGATCGCCGTTGCGGACGTGAAAGCCGAGGCGCCGCCCGCGGCGAAGACGTTGCACGCACGCTTCGAAAAGCCCTATATGACGCACGGTTCCATCGGCCCGTCTTGCGCGATCGCGCAATTCGACGGGACGCGGCTGACCGTATGGACGCATACGCAAGGCGTTTTCCCATTGCGCAATGGGCTCGCCGAGATGCTGTCGATGCCGCGGGAGCACGTGCGCTGCGTGCATGTCGAGGGCTCCGGCTGTTATGGACACAACGGCGCCGACGATGTCGCGGCCGACGCCGCATTCATCGCGCATGCCGTGCCGGGACGGCCCGTGCGCGTGCAATGGATGCGAGAGCAGGAGCATGCATGGGAGCCGTTCGGGCCCGCGATGGTGACGGACGTGACGGCTTCGCTCGACGCTTCCGGGCAGATCGTCGATTGGCGCTTCGAGATCTGGAGCAACAGCCATAACAACCGCATCGAAAACGCGGGGCGGTTGATGCCGACGTGGTTTTTCGAGAAGCCGTTCGTGCCGGCACCGCCGAAGCCGATACCGATGCCCGAGGGCGGTGGCGATCGCAACAGCATTCCGCTCTACCGGATTCCGAACGTACACGTGCAGCACCACTTCCTGCCCGACATGCCGATTCGCGTATCGGCGATGCGCTCGCTCGGCGCTTATCACAACATTTTTTCGATCGAGAGTTTCGTCGATGAACTCGCCGCGGCTGCCGGCGCCGACCCGGTAGCGTTCAGGCTGCGTCATCTCGACGACCCGCGCGCGCAGGACGTGATCCGCGAAGCGGCACGGCGCTTCGGCTGGACGAGCGCGGCGCCGCGCAGACGATGGCATGGGCGGGGGGTCGCATTTGCGAAATACAAGAACCTGATGGCCTACTGTGCGATTGCTCTAGAGGTGATGGTCGAGCCCGAGACCGGTGCGGTGAAGATCGGCCGCGTGGCGAGCGCCATCGATTGCGGTCAGATCGTCAACCCGGACGGCGTGCGCAATCAGGTCGAAGGCGGCATCGTTCAGTCGGCGAGTTGGACCTTGTTCGAGGAGACGACGTTCGACCGGCGCACGATAACGAGCTACGACTGGAGCACTTACCCCATCCTGCGCTTCGATTCGGTGCCCCAATCGATCGAAGTCGATCTGATCGACAGGCCGGGGCAACCGTTTCTCGGCGTGGGCGAGGCGTCGCAGGGGCCGATGGCGGCCGCGCTTGCCAACGCCGTGGCCGATGCGACGGGGCAGCGGATTCGCGAGCTGCCGTTATCGCCGCCGCGGCTTGCCGCGCTCCTGCGGAACAGCTAGAAGCGGTTCGTTCGTCGAGGCTGACCCGATGCGTCGACGGCGCTTTCCCGCGATGGTCATTTGGTCAGAGCAAGCGATTCGACGAGAAGGTCTGTTCATCGGCGTGGCTCATCGAGTTCCGGCAGTAAATCAACGCCGCGTACGCCGGGAATCGGTTTGCAGGTGCATTGAGATAGTGGGCGTTGCGATGCCTTAGGACATTCCCTATAAGGCGTCACCCTTATCGCGGGCCTCCGTCAATGCCTCGCCAGCCAACGCGCTGGCCGCAAACCGTTGTCAGTGCTGGCCTCGCCCGAAGTCTGAATTTCCGCTCATTTTTTCGGCGAACGCTACATAAAAGCCGAGCATTACCAGAGGTATGGGAAAAGGTGCAGAAAATGTAGCGGGATAGGGCGATTTGGCTTGATACGCTGAGTTCATGCTTTGGACACCCAAACGGATGACAGCATGACTCCGAATCTGACATTCGCGCCTGACGACATGTTGCAGCCCGGCGCGATCAACGTGGACGCCGCCCCATCGCCGACGCGATCGATCGCGGTCTCCGGCACCGATATTCTCGCCGTACGGCACTTGTCGAAAATCTTCGGCCAGAAGCCCGAGCGTGCCGCCGAGCTGGTCAAGCAAGGACTCGGCCGTGATGAAATCTTCAAGCGCACGGGCAACATGGTGGCGGTCAACGACGTCAGCCTCAATGTCAAGGCGGGCGAGATTTTCGTCATCATGGGCCTCTCCGGCTCCGGGAAATCGACGCTCGTCCGGCTGCTCAACCGCCTGATCGAGCCCACCTCCGGCCAGGTCATTCTCGAAGGGCGCGACATTGCGCCGATGTCGACGCTGGAGTTGCGCGACGTCCGCCGCAAAAAGATGGCGATGGTCTTCCAGTCGTTCGCGCTGCTGCCGAACCGAACGGTGCTCGACAACATTTCGTACGGCCTCGAAGTCGCCGGCATGAAGAGGTCCGAGCGCTACGAAATCGCGCAAGCCGCGCTGACAAGGGTGGGCCTCGGCTCGTACGAAAAGCTGCTGCCCGGCGAACTGTCCGGCGGCATGCAGCAGCGCGTCGGCCTGGCGCGGGCATTGGCGGTGAATCCCGCGGTGCTTCTGATGGACGAAGCGTTTTCCGCGCTCGACCCATTGATCCGATTTGAAATGCAGAGCGAACTGCTGCGGCTGCAGAAGGAAGAGCGGCGCACCATCGTATTCATTTCGCACGACATCGAAGAGGCCATCAAGATCGGCGGTCGCATCGGCATCATGAAGGATGGCTGTCTGATCCAGGTCGGCACGCCGGCGGAGCTCATCCAGTCGCCGGCAACCGATTACGTGCGCGACTTTTTCCGCCATGTCGACGTTTCGCGCTTTCTGACGGCCGAAAGTCTGCTGAGCCGGGTCGAGCGCGGATTGATTTCATGTGATGTCGGCGCGCCCTCGGAGCGTTACCTCAATCAGCTTATCGATAGCGGCGTGGAATGCGGCTATGTATGCGACGAATCGGGCCGCTATCAGGGCTGCGTGACGCCCGCCTCGCTGCACAAGGCCGGCGCGCTTCCCGTCCGGGAGGCGTTACTCCGGGACTTGAAGACGGTCTCCCTGGAGGCCGACCTGCATGAGCTCGCCTCGATTGCCCTCAGCCAGGAACACGACGTGCCGGTCGTCGATGCCGCCGGAAAGCTCGCGGGCATTGTGTCGTGCCGGACGATTCTCAAGCAGGTCATCGAGCGGAGGGGAGCATGAACTCGTCAATCGTCGGCAAGTTTGCCGAAAACGCCGTCAACTTTCTCTTCAATCATTTCCAGGGCGGCTTCAACGCGTTTTCCGCGGCCCTGGGGGCCGTCGTCAAGCTGCTCGAGCAAGGGCTCGGTGCCATCCCGTTCGCCGCGATGCTCATCGCGCTCGTGGCGCTTGCCGTGTGGCGACGCGGCATCGTGTTCGCGGTTTTCGTCGGCGCCGCGCTGCTGCTCATCGATTACATGGGCCTTTGGCCTCAGACAGTCTCGACGCTTGCCCTTGTCGTCGCGGCCACGTGCTTCAGTCTGATCATCGGTGTGCCGCTCGGCATCTGGGGCGCGCGCAACAAGCGCGTCGAATTGGTTCTGCGCTCGCTGCTCGATTTCATGCAGACGATGCCGGCATTCGTCTATTTGATTCCCGCCGTGATCCTGTTCGGCTTGGGCAGAGTGCCCGCCGTCATCGCTACCGTGGTGTTCGCGATGCCTCCCGTCGTGCGTCTCACGACACTCGGCATTCGCCAGGTACGCGAGGAACTGCTGGAGGCAGGGTGCTCGTTCGGCAGCACGGACGCGCAACTGCTCTGGAAAATCCAGTTGCCGAACGCGATGCCGTCCATCATGGCCGGCGTGAATCAAACCATCATGATGTCGCTCTCGATGGTAGTCATCGCCTCCATGATCGGCGCGGGCGGCCTGGGCGAGTACGTGCTGAGCGGCATCCAGCGCCTCGATATCGGAATCGGCTTCGAGGGCGGCCTTGGCGTCGTGTTGCTCGCGATCGTGCTGGACCGCTTGACGGAGACGTTCGGCGTGAAGTCGAAGAAGCGGGCGAGACCCATCGCAAAGACGGAGAAGAGCGCGGCAAACGGGACAGCACAGACCTGACGGATCGGCGATCCACCCGGCGTCGTCGACGCGACGGACCTTCGCCGAACCCGGTTCGGCGGACGGCCCGCGGAAGTTGAGCGGCTTGATAGCCGGGGACCTTGAACGAGCGGGAAACCGCATACGCTACGTGGCGGCACCCATGACTTGGTCAAAACGGGTGCAGATAAATAGGAGTCCTAAATGAAAAGCAAGTTGTTGAAATCCCTCTTGGCGAACGTCGCGGTATCGGCGGTCGTCGCCTTCGGTCCGGGCGCCGGACCTGCCACGGCGGCTGAGCCGATCAAGATGGCGGTCACTGACTGGGCGGATGTGCTCGCCACGGCAAACGTCGCGAAATACGTGCTCGAGACGAAACTGAACCAACCGGTGAGCTTCGTCAAAGCTGACATCGGCATTCAGTACGAGGGCGTTGCGCGCGGCGACCTCGACATCATGGTGGGGGGATGGCTGCCCGTGACGCACGCGGCGTACTACGCCAAGTACAAGGACCAGATGGACGACGTCGGCGTCATTTATACGGGCGGCAAGAACGGCTGGGCCGTGCCTGACTATATTCCCGTATCGGAATTGTCATCGATCTCCGATCTGCAAAAGCCCGACGTGAAGAGCAAGCTCGACGGAACGATCCAGGGCATCGGACCCGGTGCCGGCTTGATGCAGGCTTCCGAAAAAACGATCAAGGCCTACGACCTGAACGGCTACAACCTGCAATCGTCGAGCGAGGCTGGGATGCTCGCCGCGGTCTCGCGTGCCAACCAATCGAAACAGTGGGTCGTCGCCACGGTGTGGAGCCCGCACTGGCTCTGGCAGAAGTGGAAGATGCGCTATCTCAAGGATCCGAAGGGAACCCTCGGTGGCGAAGAGCAGGTTCACGCGTTCGCGTCGAAGCAATTCGCGACCAAATTCCCGCGCGCCGACGTGTTCTTCAAGCACTTCAAACTGACGCTCGCCGACGTCGAGTCGGTCGAATTCGACGGCAATAGCACCAACGACTATGCGGCCGCGGCGAAGAAATTCGTCGACGCGCATCCGGAGAAGGTGAAAGCCTGGCTGGAGCAGTAGACCGTCTTTGCATGACCCGCTTCTGAGGATGACTTCCGGGAGTAACAAGTGAACGAACACTCGCGCTTTTTTTCTGACACGCTCCAGAGCCGCGACCCAGTAATCGCATCGGAGATCGCGCTGGAGCTGCGCCGCCAGCAAACCCAGATCGAACTGATCGCTTCCGAGAACATCGTCTCCGCCGCGGTGATGGAAGCGCAAGGGACGGTGCTCACGAACAAGTACGCGGAAGGGTATCCGAGCAAGCGCTACTACGGCGGTTGCGAACATGTCGATCGGATCGAGGCGTTGGCCATCGATCGCGTAAAGGCGCTGTTCGAGGCCGAGTTCGCCAACGTACAGCCGCATTCGGGTGCGCAGGCCAACGGTGCGGTCATGCTTGCGCTCGTCAAGCCGGGCGACACCGTCATGGGCATGTCGCTCGATGCCGGCGGCCACCTCACGCATGGCGCGCGTCCCGCGCTCTCGGGCAAGTGGTTCAACGCGGTTCAGTACGGCGTGAGCCCCCAAACGTACCGCATCGACTACGACCAGGTTCATGCTCTCGCGCACGAGCATCGTCCCAAGCTCATCATCGCGGGCTACTCGGCCTACCCGCGGGCGCTCGATTTCGCCGCACTCCGCGACATCGCGGACAGCGTCGGCGCCCTGTTGATGGTCGATATGGCGCATATCGCAGGCATCGTCGCCGCGGGGCGTCACGCGAACCCCGTTGCCTTCGCGGACGTCGTGACGTCGACGACGCACAAGACGCTGCGCGGGCCGCGTGGCGGCTTCATCCTCACGAACAACGGCGACATTGCCAAGAAGATCAATTCCGCGGTGTTCCCCGGGTTGCAAGGCGGTCCCCTTATGCATGTGATCGCGGGCAAGGCGGTGGCGTTCGCCGAAGCGCTGCGTCCCGAGTTCACGGCCTACATCGATCAGGTGCTGCGCAACGCCGAGGCGCTCGGCAACGTCCTGCAATCCGGCGGGCTGAACCTCGTTACGGGCGGCACCGAC
Source organism: Trinickia symbiotica (assembly GCF_003028655.1). GTDB lineage: Bacteria > Pseudomonadota > Gammaproteobacteria > Burkholderiales > Burkholderiaceae > Trinickia > Trinickia symbiotica_A. The sequence continues at coordinate 224,299 of NZ_PYUC01000003.1, read as the reverse complement.
AACCACCTGCTGCTCGTCGATCTTCGCGCCAAGCGGCTCACGGGTACGCAAGCCGAAAAGGCGTTGGAGCGCGCCGGCATCACGTGCAACAAGAACGGCATCCCATTCGATACCGAGAATCCGACCGTGACCTCCGGCATCCGGCTCGGCACGCCCGCGGGCACGACGCGCGGATTCGGAACGGCTCAGTTCGAGCAGATCGGCGAAATGATTCTCGAGGTCCTCTCGGCACTCGAGCGCGAACCCGGCGGAGACGAGCAAGTCGAGCGCGCGGTGCGCAGCCGCGTGCGCGAGCTTTGCGGCCAGTTCCCCATCTACTCGCATGCCGAGGCGTTCGCGTGACGACGCACGGGCGCCAAGCCGCAGCCGGTGAGCGCGGTCAGATGACTTGATTGACGATACTGAAGAGAGATACCGAAATGAGCTTCGAGGGCGTACATACCCCGCTGGTGACACCGTTCAAGGCGGATGGCCAAATCGATCACGATTTGCTCGGCAAGCATGCGGCGGACCTCGCTGGGCGCGTAGCCGGCCTTGGGATCGGCGGAACCACGGGCGAATACTACGCGTTGAGTTTCGAGGAACGGGTCAAGACGTTCAACACGGTTGCCGAGGCAGCGGGCGGCAAGACGTATTTGACCGCGGGCATCAATGCGACGACGACGAAGGAAGTGATTCGCCTGGGCCAGGAAGCAAAACGGGCCGGGCTGCCTGCTTTGCTGGTGGCCGCCCCGTACTACGCCCAGCCCACGCAGCAAGAACTCCTCAACCACCTGCTCAAGGTGGACGATGCGCTCGACATGCCGATCATGCTTTACAACTTCCCGGCCCGCACGGGCACCGAAATCAGCGATGGCGTGCTTGCAACGTTGCTGGAGCGGCCGAATTTCGTCGCGATGAAAGAGAGTACGGGCGACGTTTCCCATCTGCATCATCTCGCCACGCACTTTAGCGACCGGCTCTTGCTCAGCTGCGGGATGGACGACCAGGCGCTCGAGTTCTTCGCCTGGGGCGCGAAAAGCTGGGTCGGCGGCGCCTCCAACTTCCTGCCGGAAGCGCACACGGCGCTCTTCGATGCGTGCGTGAACAAGGGCGATTTCCAATTGGGCCGCAAGCTGATGGCGCAACTGCTGCCCGTGCTCGAACTGCTCGAGCGCAGCGGAAAATTCATTCAGTACGTTCGCTATGGCTGCGAACTGGCAGGCAAGCCCGTCGGTGTCGCCCGCGCACCGCTCGGCACGCTGTCCGATGAAGAGCGCCGCGCGTTCGCGAAGCTCGTCGAGCCGCTGCTCGGCAACGCACGGTAACTGGCACGACCATGAAACTGGATTTTTCGCGGTTTCCCGCTGCGGATGGCGTGAACGGATGGTGGGAGAGCCTCCCGCCGCCCGGGGGCGCCGAGACGGTGTCGTCCGATTACGAATACGACTGGGTCGTCATCGGCGGGGGCATTACGGGGCTCTGCGCCGCCCGGCGGCTCGCGGAGCTGGCGCCTGGCGCCTCCGTTGCGCTCGTCGAGGCGGACCGCATCGGCCGCACCACCGCCGGACGGAACTCCGGTTTCTTCGTCGACCTGCCGCACGACATCAGCAGTGAGAGCTATTCCCGAAGCGTCGAAGCCGATAAAGCCGACGTGCGGCTGCAACGTCACGGGATCGACTACGTGCGCTCGATCGTGCGTCGGCACGGCATCGAATGCGATTGGCGCGACGACGGCAAATTTCACGCGTCGGCCAACAAGAGGGGACAGGCGGCGCTTGCTCATTTCGCCGAGGGGCTCGAGCGCATCGGTGAGCCGTTCCATTGGCTCGACGAGGCGGCGATCAAGGCCGTCACCGGTAGCGACTTTTATTGCGGCGCGCTGTTCACGCCCGGGTGCAGTACGGTTCAGCCCGCTGCGCTGATGCGCGGCCTCGCGGCGACCTTACCGCGAAACGCGAAGGCGTTTGAAATGAGCGCCGTGAAATCGATCGACGACCGCGGCGACGCGAAGGTGCTGACTTTCGCCGGCGGCAAGATCACGGCGAAGCACGTGATTCTCTGCACGAATGCCTATGCGGCGCGATTCGGCGGACATCCGAACGGCTTGCTACCCGTCTACACGTTTGCGTCCATGACACGTGTCATGAACGCGGACGAGGTCGGGAGGCTCGGCGGTACGCCATCGTGGGCGCTGATCCCGGCCGATCCGATGGGCACCACCGTTCGCCGCTTGATTACCGACCGCATTTGCGTTCGCAATCACTTTGCGTTCCGGCCGGGCCTCGAGGTGTCCCAGGCTGATCTCACGAAGGCCAGGAGCCTGCATCAACGTTCGTTCGACCGTCGGTTTCCGATGCTGAAGGGCGTCGAGCTCGAATACACGTGGGGCGGACCTTTGTGTCTGTCCGCGAACAACGGCGCGCTCTTCGGTCGCAGAGACGACGGCGTTTTTGAAGCCGTCGGCTGCAATGGCCTCGGCCTGAGCAGAGGGTCCGCGTCGGGCAAGCTCATCGCGGAATATGCGCTCGGACAATCGAGCGACCTCGTTCATCAGCTCTTGAATCAGCCGCACCCGCGCTCGCTGCCGGTGCGTCCCATTGCCGACATGGCGGTGTCCGCGGCGATCTGGGTCAAGGAGTTCACGGCAGGCGCCGAGCTTTAATTTTCGAGGACGAGACAATGACGACTTATCAGGAATGGAAGCAGAAGGCCGAAACGCTGTCGCTCGATGGGCGCGCGTTCATTGCCGGGCGACGATGCGCGGCAGCTTCGAATGAAACGTTCCGAACGCTGAATCCATCGACCGGCAAAGTATTGGCCGACATCGCGAAGTGCGAGGCGAAAGACGTCGAGCGCGCGGTCGTCGCGGCGCGGGATGCCTTCGATAGCGGTGTCTGGTCCAGAGTCACGCCCGCGCAGAGAAAGACCGTGCTGCTTCGGTTGGCGCAGTTGATCGAGGAAAACGCGGATGAACTCGCGCTGCTCGAAGCGCTCGAGGCCGGCAAGCCGATTGGCGAATGCCTCGGCCTGGACATCCCCGAGTCGGCCGCATGCATCCGCTGGCACGCGGAAGCCACCGACAAGCGCTACGACGCGCTATCGCCGTCCGGCCCGAGTGTGGTCAGCATGATCACGCGAGAACCGATCGGCGTCGTGGGTGCGGTGCTGCCGTGGAACTTTCCGGCGTTGATGCTCGCCTGGAAGATCGGCCCCGCGCTCTCCGTCGGCAACAGCGTCATCGTGAAGCCGGCCGAGCAGACGTCGCTTTCGACGCTGCGCATCGCCGATCTCGCGTTCCAGGCTGGCGTGCCCGCCGGGGTCCTCAATGTCGTCACGGGCTTTGGGGAGGGTGCGGGGCAGGCGATCGGGCTCCACCCCGACATCGACCTCGTGGCATTCACGGGCTCGACCGAAACAGGCAAGCGCTTTCTCCGTTACTCGGCCGACACGAACCTCAAGCGGGTCGTATTGGAATGCGGCGGCAAGAACCCCCAGATCGTCTTGCCGGACGTTGCGAATCTCGACCCGGTCGCCGAGAATGCGGTTGCTGCCGCGTTCTGGAACATGGGCGAAAACTGCAGCGCGGGTTCGCGCATTCTCGTGCCCGCGAGCAAGAAGGCCGAGATGCTTCAGAAGGTTCAGGCGGTGCTGGAAGGCTGGAAGACCGGTGATCCGCTCGACCCGGACGTGAAGCTGGGTTCGCTGATCGAGAAGCCGCACTATGAGAAAGTACTCGCTCACATCGAGAAGGCGAAGGCGGAGGGGGCACGCCTCGTATGCGGCGGCAAGGCCACGCTCGGGGAAACCGGCGGGTGGTTCGTCGAGCCGACCATCTTCGACAACGTGACGCCCGAGATGACGATCGCGCGTGAAGAGGTATTCGGCCCGCTCCTCTGCTTCATCGAGTACGACGACATCGAAGACGCCGTCCGGATCGCCAACGACACTTGCTACGGGCTCGCTGCATCATTGTGGACGGACAACGTCAATCATGCCCACAAGATCGCCGCGCGGATCAGGGCCGGCACCGTCACGGTAAATTGCTTCGGCGAAGGCGATCTGTCCACGCCGTTCGGCGGCTTCAAGCAATCGGGATTCGGCGGCCGTGATAAATCGGTCTACGCGCATGATCAGTACTGCGAACTGAAGACCACCTGGTTGAAGCTCGATTGATCGCGCGTAGAACGCTGAAGACTTCCGGGGGCGCCTCTCTTGCCAGTGGGCGGGGCAGCTAGCACACTACTCTTGTGTGAGCCGCTTACGGCCGGCCCGGCTCAAGGCCGTGCGTCGTCACGGGCCGCGCGGCGACGTCGGCCGACAGGCCCGTGATCGCAACGGATCAGAGGTATCCGCCTGGAAGGTGATAGCCATGCAAAAGAAGCAGTTGTTTGCTGACCGACTTCTCGCCCAAATGCCTTCATTGCGGGCGCTGAGGTGCTTTGTCACCGCGGCGCGCTACGAGAGTTTCACGCAAGCGGCCGAGGTCCTCTGCGTGACACAGGCGGCAATTAGCAGACAGATCAAAGAGCTCGAGGATTCGCTCGACGTCGCGTTGTTCGAGCGCACCGGCAGGCACATTGCGTTGACCGATGCAGGACGCATTCTCTACAACGCGTCGTATCTCTCGATCATGAATATCGCGGAAGCGGCCGAGGCCGTCCGCCGCTCGGACAAGCAGGCGTTGACGATCTGCGTCTCGCATACGTTCTCCGCGTTGTGGCTGTCGTTCAGGCTGCCGGCGTTCCGCAAGCGGTTTCCGGATATCCGTTTGCACGTGATGGTGACCGAGCATTTCATGGAGCTCGACGAGCTCATGGAGCCCGACGTCATTATCACCAAGAACCCTCCGCGCGAAGCGGAATACGAGGTCGAGCCGCTATTCCACGACGTCGTCTATCCTGTCTGCAGCCAGCCGTTTTATGAGCGCCATTTTCATGGCAGATCGTTGAAGCCGCTGGACCTGCTCACGCATCCCACGTTGAACCTCTCGTTGCTGGGGCGAGCGCAGGTCTGCGAGCATGTCGATTGGCGCGTGTGGCGAAACTGGTTTCAGCCCAGCGACGGCTCCGATCGGCTCGTGGAGAACGAGCATTTCGAGAGCAACGATTATCGGTTGCTCGTCGCCCAGGCCGAAGCAGGCGAGGGCACCCTGCTCGGCTGGCATCACCTCGTGCACCGCCAAGTGGAGCAGGGACGCCTGCTGAGGCCCGTTAAGGATGCGCTTGTGTTCCACGACCGCCATCACTATCTGATCACGCACCGGAACGCGAAGCTTCGGCCCGAGTATCTGCAGTTTCGCGAGTGGCTCGCCGAGGAAGTCGGGGCGATGATGCGCGAATGGCGCGGCGCCGAAGCCGTCACGGAGAAGTGACGGCGCCTGTTGCTTCTTGATACAACCGGTAACGCCATGCCTTATGGAACGTTCATAGAATGCCCGCATTACAAACCTTAATTAGGGAGGCATGATGAACACGAAGCGATGGAGCATTCGGCTGGCCGCCGTATTGACGGTGCTGGTATCGTCGGTGTCGTTCGCCGCAGCCGGAGGCAACGGCGGCGGTGGCGGCAATGGCGGCGGCGCCGGAGGTGGTGCCGGTGGCGGAGCGGGGAGCAGCGGCGGACATGCAGGAATGGGCATGGGTGCCGCGGCCGGCGCGAACGCCGGTGGCGTCTCGGGCAGCCACATGAGCAGCAAGGGCGTGTCGAACACGAACGGTTTCGAATCAGGCGATCGCGATAAAGGATTGGCGCGTGCCGAGGACCGGTCGACGAAGCAGGCCGATCGGGATAGTGCCGAGCCGGGGGCGACAAAGGCGCACGCGCACAAGTCCATCAAGGCGCATCATCACCACGTCGTAAAACAGACGACGGAATCGCTTGGGTCGTGATGGTGGTGGTGAAGCGCTTTTAATGAATAGCCTGCGCTGACGACGTTCCGCCCGCGGCGCGTCCCGGCTGCCTGCTCGAAGCCATGCCGGCGTCGGCGGGCAGCTTGTCATCCCACCCTCCGCCGAGCGCTTTCACGAGCGCGACCGAAAACGCCATCTGTTGGCCATGGATCTGCACTTCCTGTCGCTGGCTCGTCAGCAGCGACTGCTGCGCATCGATCACGTTGAGATAAGCGACGAGTCCGCCGGAGTAGCGATCGTTCGCGAGCGACAACAGTCTTTGCGCATCGACGACGGCCGCATGGGCCTGCTTCGACGCGACATCGAGGACCGAGAGACCCGTGACGCCGTCCTGGACCTGTTGGAACGCGTTGAGCACCGTCTGTCGATAGGTGGCTTGCGCCGCGCGATACCCCTCGCTGGCGAAGTTCAGATTCGCGCTGCGCCGGCCGCCGTCGAAGACGACCTGACTCAACGAGGCACCGAGCGTCCACATGAGACTCGGCGCGGTAAAGAGGCTCGCGAACGCCGTCGATTCCCAGCCGATGCTCGGCGACAGAACGAGGCTCGGAAAGAACGCCGCCTTCGCGACGCCGATTTGCGCATTGGCCGCGGCCATCGCGCGTTCGGCCGAAGCGATGTCGGGCCGCCGCTGCAACAGTTCGCTCGGAACGCCGACGGAAATCGACGGCACCTTCGTCTCGACGGCCTCGGGCGCGATCGAAAACTCGGGCGCCGGCGTACCGATCAGCGCGGCGATCGCGTGCTCGTCTTGCGCGCGTTGATTCAGCAGCAGCGTTGCCTGCGTCCGTGTCGCGTCGAGTTGCGCCTGTTGCTGATAGAGATCGAGTCCGGACACGGAGCCGAGCTCGTGCTCGGCTTTCACGTAATCGAGCGCCTTCTCTTGCAGTCGGACCGATTGGTTCAGTACGTCGATCTCGGCGTCGAGCTCGCGCAAGGCGTAGTAATCGGTGGCAAGCGCCGTCGTCAGAACGAGGCGTGCATTGGCCAGGTCGTCGGCCGCTTGTTGCGCCGAGGCCTTCGCGCTTTCCACTTCACGGCGGATGCGGCCGAAGAGGTCCGTATCGTAGGTGACGGTCGGCTGCACGAGGACTTCGTTTTGCACCGTGGACTGGTTCGGTGTCGTATAGCTGAGCCGGGGCCTGTCCTTCGAAACCTTCTGGCGAGCGAGCGCGCCGGAAAGATCGAGCTCGGGCAGGCGTTGCGCCGAGTTGAAGGCAAGCGTCGCCTTCGCTTGCTCGTAGTGCGCGCTCGCGGCGGCGAGCGTCTGGTTTTGCGCAAGCGCCTCTTTTTCGAGCGCGTCGAGCTTCGCGTCCTCGAACTGTTTCCACCAGTCGAGCGTGAGCGGCGCATGCGAGGGCACCGCCAATCGCCAATTCGAATCGGTTCGCCACGCCGGGGGCGCTTCGACGTCGGGGCGTTTGTAGTCAGGCCCCACGGTACAAGCCGACAACAGAACGGCAACCGCAGCCGCGGGCCAAGCGCAAGCGAGACGGCGCGAACGCATCAGGAGAGCCCCTTGTCCGCGGTCTTCGACATGACCTGCACGTGATCGCCGTCGGCGATCGAATCGCTCGGATTGACGATGATCCGGTCGTTCGGCTCGATGCCGCTTTCGATTTCCAGCGACTGGCCGAGATCCTGCGCGATCGTGACCGCGCGCAAATGGACGACGCCGTTGGCGTCGACGACCGCGAGACGCGGCCCTTCCGAGCGAAACAACAGTGCGTTGTCGGGCACGAGCAGATGCGAATGCAGTGCCTGGGGTATCGCGACTTGCACGTAAGCGCCGGGCCGCAGCTTGTCATCGGCATTAGGCAGCGTGACTTCGAGTTGCAGCGACCGCGTCGGCACATCGATGGCCCCCGAGATATGCGTGATCGTTCCGCGGAACGACTGGCCGGGCAACTCGGCCTGTGTGACGGCGACAGGCATGCCGACCTTGATGTTTTGCGAGTAGGCCTGCGGCAACTGCACGTACACGCGCAGCGTCTTCGATTGGGCAAGCGCGAAAAGGGCACGACTGCTGCCGCTGCCCGCATCGATGAGATCGCCGACATCGACATTGCGCTGTGTGACGACACCGTCGAACGGTGCCACGATGCGCTTGAACGATTCGAGCTGTTGGAGGCGCTTCACGTTCGCCTCGGCGGCGGCCAGATTCGCGAGATCCTGGTTGTAGGTGCCTTGCCGGTCGTCGAGCTCCTGCTGCGAGACAGCATCGCGTTGGCGCAATTGCTGCCAGCGCTCGAACGACGTCTTCGCCAATGCGAGGCTCGCGCTCGCCTGCTGGCGTTGCGCGATGGCCTGTGCCAGTTCCTGATCGATCTCGGGCGTGTCGAGATCGGCGAGCAACTGCCCTTGCTTGACGTGCGCGCCGATGTCGACATACCAATGCAGCAAATAGCCCGTCGCTCGCGCATAAATCGGCGATTCGACAAAGCCGCGCAGCGTGCCCGGCAAAAGCATGTCGCCGGCACCGTCCGCGATTTTCGGCGTGACGACGTTGACATACTGCTTCGCATTCTGCGCGGTGGCGTTCGCCGTGGCGCGCTCGTTCACGATGTTGGCGACGACGGTACGCAGCGCACCCGCGGCGAGCAGAAGCAGCACGACGACGGTCGCGATTTTTGCGCGCCGCCAGATGCGATCACGCGGAGGCAGCATGTGACCGCTTCCGTCTTCTCGTGCCGGAATGGCCAAGGGGGCGTGAGTTTCTTCAGTCATGTCAGCTGGACCTGGATGGGGGCGTCACGTATTTCATCGATCAATCGGCATCCTCTTCGGCCGCGGCCTGTCGGGCGTGGCGCCGCGCGAGACGGCCGTGAATGCCCGCGAAGAGAAGCGGAACGAACAGGAGCGTCGAAACGGTCGCGAACAATAAGCCGCCGATGACGGCGCGGCCGAGCGGCGCGTTCTGCTCGGCGCCTTCGCCAAGACCCAGCGCCATCGGCACCATGCCGATGATCATCGCGCAGGCCGTCATCAACACGGGACGAATACGGCTGGCTCCGGCCTCGAGCGCGGCGGTGAGCGGCGGCGCACCGGCCGTGAGTCGCTGGCGCGCGAAGGAGACCATCAGGATACTGTTCGCCGTGGCGACCCCCATCGTCATGATGGCGCCCGTCAATGCGGGCACGGACATATGCGTGCCCGTCAGGAACAGCATCCAGACGATGCCCGCGAGCGCCGCCGGCAACGCGCTGACGATGATGAGCGGATCGAGCCAGGACTGGAAATTGACGACGATGAGCAGATAAACGAGCACGATCGCCATCGCGACGCCAATGCCGAGCCCGAGGTAGGACCGCTGCATCGTCTCCACTTGGCCGCGCACGACGATCTGGCTCCCGCGCGGCAGCGTGGCCCTCGCTTGCTCGACGAGCTTGTCGATTTGCCTCGCGACGCTGCCGAGATCGCGGCCCTCGACGCTCACGAGCAAATCGACGACAGGCCTGATGTTGTAGTGCGTGACCAAGGCGAATTGATTGCCGGGCTGCACCTGAACGAGGTTGCCGAGCAGTTGCGGCGTGCCGGAGGCGGCGGGCGACGCTCCGCGTGCCGCGACCGGCGTGCGCAGCAACGCGTCCATCGACGTCACGTCGTATTGCGGCGTCCGCACGGAAAGCTGGTACTCCACACCGTTTCGCGGGTTGAACCAAAAACCGGGTGAGGTCTGCGTGCTGCCGGCCAGCGAGATGAGCACGTTCTGCGCGACGTCGTTCGCGCTCAGATTCAGTTGCTGCAGCCGCGTGCGATCCATTTGCAAATGAATCGTCGGCTCGTCGAACTTCTGCTGAATGTGCGTATCGACCGTGCCGCGAATCATGCGCACCTGTTTCATCAGCTTGCTCGCGGCATCGAAGTTCGCGATCTGGTTGGCGCCGGAAATCTGCACGTCGATTGCCGCGGGCAAGCCGAAATTCAGAATCTGCGTGACGATGTCGGCGGGCTGAAAGTAAAACTCGACGCCTGGAAAGCGCTGCGGCAGAAGCGCGCGCAGCTTGTCGATATACGTTTGGGTCCGCTCGTGATCGGGCTTCAGCGCGATCTGGATATCGCCGTCGAGCGTGCCGATCGTCCCAGCGTTGCTATAGGAGAGGTTGATACCGCTATAAGGCAAGCCGAGGTTGTCGAGGATCGTGCCAAGGTCGCGCGGCGGCACGACGGTACGAATCGTCTTTTCGACATCGTCGGCGAGCCGAGCCGTTTCCTCGATTCGCGTGCCGGTCGGTGCGCGCATGTGCAGCCGGATGTCGCCCGCATCCACGCTCGGGAAGAAATCGGCGCCGAGCACGAACGCAAGCCCGAGCGATGCCACGCAAAAGGCGAGGAACGATATGACGAACAGGCGCCGCCGCACCAACAAGGTGCTCAGAAGGACGATATAGGCGGCGCGCATGCGCTCGAACGCGCCCTCGAAGGCGTGATGCGATCGCATGAACAGATTCGGCCGAGCGCCGCTCTTGGGCTTGTGGGCGTGGCCCATCAGCAGCATGGCCATCGTCGGCACGAGCGTGCGCGAAAGAATGTACGACGCGAGCATCGCGAAGACGACGGCCTCCGCCAGCGGCACGAACAGGTACCGCGCCACGCCCGTCAGGAAGAACATCGGCACGAAAACGATACAAATACAGAGCGTCGAGACGAACGCCGGCACGGCAATCTCGCCGGCACCGTCGAGGATTGCATCATGCAAATTCGTACCCAGGCGCAAATGCCGCTCGATGTTCTCGATCGTCACGGTTGCGTCGTCGACGAGGATCCCGACGGCGAGCGCGAGACCGCCGAGCGTCATGATGTTGATCGTTTGGCCCAACGCGTGCAGTGCAAGCAGCGACGAAAGGATCGACAACGGAATCGAGATCGCGATGATGCAGGTGCTGCGCCAATTGCCGAGGAAGAGGAGGATCATCGCGGCCGTGAGCGCGGCCGCAATCACCGCTTCGCGGGCGACGCCCGTGATCGCCGCTTTGACGTAGAGCGACTGATCGAACAACGCCCTGATCGTCAGCTCGCGCGGCAGCGTCGTCTCGGCGATGGGTAGCAGCCGGTGAACGGCATTGACGACCGACAGCGTGGAAGCATTGCCCGCTTTCAGAATCGAAAGCAGCACGCCGCGCCGGCCATCCTGCCGCACGATATTGGTCTGCGGCGAGTAGCCGTCACGCACGTGCGCCACCTCGCGCAGGTACGTCGTCGCGCCGTTGACCGTGCGCACGGGAAGATCGTTGAGCCCGGCGATCGTCGTCGGCGAGCCGTTCATGTCGACCGTGTATTCGCGCGGGCCGATTTTTGCGGTGCCCGTCGGCAGAATCAGGTTTTGCGCATTGACGGCGTTGACGACGTCGAGCGGTGTCAGCCCCTTCGCGAGCAGCGCGCGCGGATCGATATCGACGGAAATGAGCCGCGACTTGCCTCCATAGGGATACGGCACCTGCGCCCCGGGGATCGTGATGATCTGCGGGCGCAGGAAGTTCAGCGCGGTGTCGTTGAGATCCTGCTCGGACAGCGTTTCACTCGAAAGCCCGAGCTGGATCACGGGAATCGACGAGGCCGAGTAGCTGATGATGAGCGGCGGCGTCGCGCCCGGCGGCATTTGCCTCAACTGCGTCTGTTCGACCGCGACCGTCTGCGCGATCGCCGTCTGGATGCTCGCGTTAGGTTGCAGAAACAGCTTGATGATCGCGATGCCGGCCAACGACTGCGACTCGATATGCTCGATGTCGTTGACGGTGGTGGTGAGGCTGCGCTCGTTCACCGACGTCATGCGGTTGGCCATCTCCTGAGCGGAAAGGCCCTGGTAATTCCAGATGATGCTGATGACCGGGATATCGATATTCGGCAGGATATCGATCGGCGTCGTCATCAACGAGAACGGCGTCGCCAGCACGATGAGGATGGCCATCACGATGAACGTGTAGGGCCGCTTGAGGGCAACGTTGACGATCCACATGCGAAAACACGCCGAAATGTTGCAGAGGAGAAGGTGGAATGTAGTCGAACGCGGTGAAAAAAGTGAATTCCTCCCCGCCACAATGAAGAATCGTCGGGCGGGAAACGATTACGAATCGTTACGACTACTCCAACGTTGCGAGTCGTCCGAGCGTGGCGGCTCGACTGATGGGCTTGGGGGGCGCTCGCGCGGCGGCGGGCGGCGCGCGGTTTTCGGTGGCAGAATCGCTAGCTCGCACTCGATGATACGCGTTCCCCGACTACCGTTGTTCCCGAAGCGATGTCTTCTTCCAGGAAAGGAGGAGTTGGAATGAGCACCTACGTAATCGCCACGATCGTTCCGAAGGCCGAGCATGCCGCGGACCTCGAAGCTGCGCTGCGGCAAATGGTACCCGTGACGCGCAAAGAGCCCGGCAACCGTCGGTATGACCTCTTTCGCGAGACGCGCGAGGGCAAAGGGCCGGCCTTGCATCTTTACGAGATCTACGTCGACCGGGCCGCGTTCGACGCGCATCTCGCGAGCGCGCACTTTCAGGCGTTGAAGGCGAAGATGGGAGACTGGATCGCTGAGCCGCCGCAGATCAGAGTCGTGGAGGAGATCGACGTAGCGTCGTAGGCGGCGGTTCGGCAAGCCCCTTTCTATTTGCTTTCGCCTTACTTTCCCTCAGGCGAAACTGTCAGCGCATCGCGGGACCGAGGCCGCCTGCCGATGCGCCGACGCATCGGGTTATCTTCCGTGCCAGCCGCCCCCGAAGCCCACGCCTACCGAAACGCTCGGCGCGTAGTAAGCGGGTGCGGCGTAATAGCCGTATGCCGGATAGGCAGGCGCATATCCGTACGGGGGAGCGACGACACAGCCGGCTAGGCCGCCGGCCAGGGCAATGACTGCGAGCAGCCTGATCACGATTTTTCTCTCCGTCGTCGAATCGCCAACGTCAAAAAAGCGCCCCCCTTGCGCGTTGCGAGGAGGGCCGAGCTGAAGTGGGTAAGAAAGGCCTCACCATGGAGGCAAGCCCAGTGTAGGTGCGCCGATCGCGGTTTCGATTGCGACGGCGTTAACACGTGTTACGCCATGTGACCGCGACCCATAGGGCTTACATATCGTTGCAGAAGGATCGACGAGACCATCGGCTCGAAAGGGAAACCGTGGGCATGTCTGACGACGATGAGGTGAGCGACGAATGGCGGACAATCCAGCCGGCCTCTTAGAGGCGAAAATGTAACGGCCGCTGACAGGCGTCGCCGCCTGCATTGCGGGCGCGATTCGGCCCCTCATCCCCGCGCCGGCGCGTTAGTGGCGTCGCAGGCTTTGGCCGCCCGTGCCTGCATCCGATGAAATGAGCGCTTACAAGTCGGCACATGTTCGCGCCTCGGTCCTCGATACATTGGTTCTCAGGCGGAGGCGGGAACGTCTACCACGATCGGTCCTGCCGCCATCGAATCCGAACCGAATGTAGGAGGTAGGTATGAAGGCCCGTTCGATTTTTGCTCGTACGGCTCTCGCGGTCGTGCTGGTCGGCGGTTCGTTTGTCGCCGCGGAAGCGGCATCGGCACAAGAGGGCCCGCAGCGCGCGCCATTTGGCGAGGCGCATCTGATGCCGGTGGACGTCGACGTCAGCATCGGCATGCACGGCGATCGTTATTGGGATGGTCATCGCTACTGGGAGCATGACGAGTGGATGCACCGTCACCCGCACGATCGCGATCCTTGGCATCACGATGACGATCGCCGTCCGCGTCCTCGCGAAGACGAGCCGCATCGTTATTGACCCTATCGCCACCTGCCGTCGCCTTCACCGTTCGACCTTCGCGCCCGGTGATCGACGGCGTGGCCCAAAGCCGGCTGCCGCAACAGGCAGCCGGTTTTTTTCTGGCCGGCTCGATTTTTCGTAGAATTCGCCTTTGCGATGGCGGCATGACATTGCACGGCGCGCTGAGAGACGCGCCGCCGCACCGATGCGGGCAACGAACGAAGACTCGAACAAAGGAGAGCATGGCCATGCTGTTAGTCGACATGAAGCCGTTGGTGGACCGCCTCAATGACTATTGCAGGCAAGCGCTGGCGGATAGCGCCGGGCTCTGCGTATCTCAAGGGCATTACGAAGTCACGGTCGAACACTTGCTGCTCGAGCTGCTCGAAGAGGACCTGGCGGACATCCCCCTTCTGCTGCGTCAGCATGGCATCGACGCCGCCGCGCTGAAGCGCTCGCTTACGCGGGCCACGGAAGACTTCCGGACCGGCAATGCGGGTCGTCCCGTGTTTTCCCCTTTGCTGCTGGAACTGCTGCAGGATGCGTGGCTTATTGGCTCCGTCGATCTCGCCGAGACGCGTGTACGGTCGGGGGCCATCCTCGTTGCGCTGATTGCGCGGGCCACGTTTCTTGCGGCCGGAAGCTACGCGGACATGCTGCGACGCCTGAATCGCGACGCCGTGCTCCAAAGCTTCGGTCCGGTCTGCGCCACCTCACTCGAAACGGCGACGAGCGCCGATGAGCCGGCTCAGGCAGCGGGGGGACGGCCAAGCGCAAGCGCGGGCGGCGAGGGCAGCGCTATCGCCAAGTACTGCGAGAACTTCACGGAGAAGGCTCGAGCAGGCCAGATCGACCCCGTCTTCGGCCGCGACCCCGAGATTCGGCAGATGGTCGATATCCTCGCTCGCCGACGCAAGAACAACCCGATTTGCGTGGGCGACCCCGGCGTCGGCAAGACGGCGGTGGTGGAGGGCCTCGCGTTGCGCGTCGTCGAAGGCGATGTCCCCGAGTCGCTGCGCGGTGTGACGCTTTTGGGGCTCGATATGGGCCTCCTGCAGGCGGGCGCGAGCGTCAAGGGCGAGTTCGAAAATCGCTTGAAGCGGATCATCAACGAGATCAAGGCGTCCACGAAGCCGATCATCCTCTTCATCGACGAAGCGCATACGCTGATCGGAGCGGGAGGGCAGGCCGGCTCGTCCGATGCGGCCAATCTATTGAAGCCCGCGCTCGCGCGCGGCGAGCTGCGCACGATCGCCGCGACGACGTGGTCCGAATACAAGAAGTACTTCGAGAAGGATGCGGCGCTCGCGCGGCGCTTTCAGCTGGTCAAGCTCGACGAGCCCGACGTTCGCACCGCGGTGCTGATCCTGCGCGGACTGAAGGAGCGCTACGAAGCGGTGCATCGCGTCGTCATGCGCGACGACGCGATCGTCGCCGCGGCCGAATTGTCGAGCCGCTATATCACGGGCCGACAGTTGCCGGACAAGGCGATCGATCTGCTCGATACCGCGTGCGCGCGCGTCAAAGTGTTGCAAAGCGCAAAGCCCGACGTGCTCGAAGATACGGAGCGCGCGATCCAGGCGCTCATGCGCGAGCGGGCCGGGCTCGAACGCGATCGCGACAATCTGCAAGCCGTCGACGAGAGCCGACTCGACGAGATCGCCGCCGAATTGGCCGAGCTGCACACAACCAAGGAATCGTTGTCCGCGCGCTGGCTTGCGCAGAAATCGGCGGCTCAGGCGTTGCTCGCGGCACGCGCGGCGTTGGCCGAGGCGCGCGCCGCGGCCAAATCGGAATCCGAGCTCGGAAGGCTGCGCCAGGCCGTGGCCGACGCGCAGGCGGCACTCGGCGACGCTCAGGGCGACGCGCCGCTGGTGCGTGTCGATGTCGATCCGGACGTCGTGGCCAAGGTCGTCAGCGATTGGACCGGCATTCCGCTCGGCAAACTCCAGCGCGATCAGGCCCAGGTGATTCTGCACATGGCCGAGACGCTCAAGCGGCGCGTGCGCGGACAAGACCATGCGATGGATCAGATCGCGGAGATCCTGAAGGCATCGGCCGCCGGCCTGAAGGACCCGCAGCAGCCGATGGGCGTGTTCCTGCTCGTGGGACCGTCGGGTGTCGGCAAGACCGAAACGGCGCTGACCGTCGCCGATATGCTCTTCGGCGACGAGAAATCGACGATCACCGTCAACATGAGCGAGTTTCAAGAACGTCATAACGTCAGCCGCCTGATCGGATCGCCGCCCGGTTACGTCGGTTATGGCGAAGGCGGCTTGCTGACCGAAGCGGTGCGACAGCGGCCGTACTCCGTCGTGCTGCTCGATGAAGTCGAAAAGGCCCACCTCGACGTCATGAACCTCTTCTATCAAGTATTCGACAAGGGCGTGTTGTCGGACGGCGAGGGGAAGACCATCGACTTCTCCAACACCGTCATCTTTCTCACATCCAACCTGGCGACCGACGTCATCACGGATTCGACGGCGAACGGCGCGCGGCCCGATGCGCAGACGCTTATGGCTGCGGTGCGGCCCATCCTGTCGGCTCACTTCAGGCCCGCGCTGCTGGCGCGGATGACCGTCATCCCGTTCCATGCGTTGGCGGCCGACGCATTGGCGGCAATCGTGCGGCTCAAGCTCGACAAGCTTGCACAGCGTCTCGCGCGCAACAACAAGCTGCGGCTCGTCTATTCAGACTCGGTCGTCGATACGATCGCGGCGCGTTGCACGGAAGTCGAAACAGGTGCGCGCAACATCGATTTCATTTTGCGAGGGACGGTGATGCCGATGCTCTCGCAAGCGATCCTCGCGCGGATGGGCGACGCAGCCGATGGTGACACCGTCTCGCTCGACATCGACGCGAGCGGTGCGTTCGTTGTTTCGTTCTACTAATCGTACCGCGCACGTCTGAGCTGGGGTCGCCCCGAGTCCACGCACGCGCCGCTCGGGACGCAATTCTGATCTCTTGCCAGCGCCAGTTGCCCTCCGTACACTCGCGCGTTGACCGCTGCGCCGCACCGTCGCGGCGCATCTCCACGATAAGAAGGCAACACGTCGACAAAGGAGCGCAACGAGCATGGCCGATTCCTATTTCCCACGCTGGCGCCTCGCGCCCGGCGCCATCGAGGGCCGTGTCGTCGGCCCTGACGAACGTCTCGCCTGGCCGCAGACGGTCGCGAT
This sequence comes from Trinickia symbiotica, assembly GCF_003028655.1. Taxonomy (GTDB): domain Bacteria; phylum Pseudomonadota; class Gammaproteobacteria; order Burkholderiales; family Burkholderiaceae; genus Trinickia; species Trinickia symbiotica_A. Next base: position 207,523 of record NZ_PYUC01000003.1, on the reverse strand, counting down.
GGGCATTCAGCACGTCGTGGCCATGTTCGGTTCGACGGTGCTCGCGCCGTTGCTGATGGGATTCGATCCGAATCTCTGTATCTTCATGTCGGGCATCGGCACGCTGCTCTTTTTCTTGCTCGTCGGCGGGCGCGTGCCGAGCTATCTGGGCTCGAGCTTTTCGTTCATCGGTCTCGTCATTGCCGTCACGGCCTATAGCGGGCATGGCCCGAATCCCAACGTCGCGGTCGCGCTCGGCGGCATCATCAGCTGCGGAATCGTCTACGCGATCATCGGACTCATCGTCGCGGCGGTCGGCACACGCTGGATCGAGACGTTGATGCCGCCCGTCGTTACGGGCTCGGTCGTCGCGGTGATCGGCCTCAATCTGGCGCCGATTGCCGTCAAGGGCGTCAGCACGTCGACATTCGATGCATGGATGGCGCTCGTGACCGTGCTTTGCGTCGGCACCGTCGCCGTCTTCGCGCGCGGCATGGTTCAACGTCTGCTGATTCTCGTGGGGCTCCTTATCGCTTACGCGATTTATGCGATCGTTGCGAACGGAATGGGCCTCGGCCGGCCGATCGACTTTTCGATCGTCGCCAACGCAGCATGGTTCGGACTGCCGAATTTCCGCTCGCCCGTCTTCGATCCTCATGCGATGACCCTGCTGGCCCCCGTCGCGGTGATCCTCGTCGCCGAAAACCTCGGTCATATCAAGGCGGTCAGCGCCATGACAGGGCAAAACCTCGATCGCTTCATCGGCCGCGCGTTCGTCGGCGATGGTCTCGCGACGATCGTCTCGGGCTTCGCCGGCGGCACGGGCGTCACCACCTACGCCGAAAACATCGGCGTGATGGCGGTGACCAAGATTTATTCGACGTTGGTGTTCGTCGTCGCCGCGGTGATCGCGATCGTGCTCGGCTTCTCGCCGAAGTTCGGCGCGCTGATCGAGACGATTCCAGGGCCCGTGCTGGGCGGCGTATCGATCGTCGTCTTCGGCCTCATCGCCGTGACGGGCGCGAGGATCTGGGTCACGAACGGTGTCGACTTTTCCGACAATCGAAATCTGATCGTCGCGGCGGTCACGCTCGTTCTTGGTGCGGGCGATTTCTCGTTGAAGTTCGGCGGGTTTTCGCTCGGCGGGATTGGAACCGCGACGTTCGGTGCGATTTTGCTCTACGCCTTCTTGCGCCGCGAAGCGGTGCGTGGGCCGGTACTATAGGCGTGCGCGGAAACGGTGCATCCGAGAACGAAGCGGCGCGCACCGCACTGGTGCGAAGCGGTACGATCGCCGGTGCATCGCGCTTGGTCCCGACACGCGAGGAGGGCGCGGACAGGGCGTTCGCGTGGGGGTTGCACGGAGCTTGCTTAGACGGCCTCAACGATCAAACGAGAGTCCGAGGAGCAGTCGTTGATTTCCCCCCTTCAAGATGGAATACGCAGTGATCGACCGATCGCCATACCGACCTCGATGCAAGACGCAGCGGTCGCACCGCCCGCCGGGTTCGAGCAAGATGTCGTTTCGGGACTGAGGCGTTACGCGCTACGTCACCACGAGCTGACGCTCACGAGCGTCTTTCAGCCTGTTTTCAGCCTCGCGCATATGCGGGCCGTCGGCTATGAAGGCTTGCTGCGGGCGCATGACGCGTTCGATTGCCCCGTCCCGCCGCTCGACGTTTTCGGCGATGCGGCGCGGCGCGGGGAACTCCTTCACGTCGATCGCCTCGCGCTGACGCTCCATCTCGAGAACTTCAAAATGCTCGGCGCCGAGCGCGAGTGGCTATTTCTCAACGTGCATGCGGGCGCGTTGACGGACTCGTATCATGCCGCCGCGTTCGCGGCGAGCCTCTCGCGACTCGATTTGCCGCCGCGCCGGATCGTGCTCGAAATGCAGGAGGCGCGCATCCATGACCTCGATCGGATCGCCGACGAGGTGCGGATCTTTCGCGACCAGGGGTTCCTGATTGCACTCGACGATTTCGGCGCGGGCGACTCGAATCTCGAGCGCATCTGGCAGCTCGACCCCGACATCGTCAAGATCGACAGGATGATGCTGTCCCATGCGGCGCATCGCACACAGGCCGCGGCCATCCTGCCCGGTTTCGTCTCCTTGTTGCACGAGGCCGGCAAGCTGGTCCTCATCGAAGGCGTCGAGACGGAGCATGAGGCGCAGCTTGCTTTTGCCTGCGATGCGGACTTCGTACAGGGTTTCCATTTCGGACGCCCGGGCCCGGGACCGGCCGATAGCGGCTACGCGGCCGCGCGCATCGGCGAGCTGGCCGAGCATCATCGCTCGGAGAGCGAGGCGCGCGAGCGGCGCAATGCGGCGCGCCTCGCGCCGTATATCCGCGCGCTCATGCGAGCCGGGGAACGACTGGCCGCGGGCGAGCCGCTCGAAGAGGTCTGCTGGAACTTCCTGGCACTCGATCATGCGGCGCGCTGCTTTCTGCTCGACGCGCAGGGACGGCAGGCGGGCCGTAACATCGTGCTGCGCGCCGATCGGCCCGGCAACGAGGCGCGTTTCATGCCCGTGGCCGACGCGCAGGGCGCCAATTGGGTGCGCCGGCCGTATTTTCGGACGGCAATGGAAGCGCCCGAGCGCGTGCAAGTGACGAAGCCCTATTTGTCGATCAACGAGGCGCTGCCTTGCGTCACGTTATCGTTGGCGATACGCGTCGGCGAGCAGCTTCGTGTGCTGTGCGGCGACGTCGACTGGATCGAAGCCGCCGAGGCGTGAAGACTCAATGAATTCGCACGAGCGCGGCGCGATAAGCGACGCTGCGCTCGCGCTTGCCGACGGCAACGACGACGACGGTGACGCCGCCGTCGTCCACCTGGTAAACGAGCCGATAGCCCAGCGCTGCCAGCTTGATCTTGTAGCAGTGCGGCATGCCGCAAAGGCGTGCCGATTCGATCCTGGGATTCGCCAGCCGCTCGGCAAGCTTGTTCTTGAACTGATCGCGAACAGTCTTGTCGAGACGATGCCACTCCTTTAACGCTGACGGCAGAAATTTCAGTTCAAAGATCTTCAAACTTGACGCTCACCGGTGTCTCGCCGCTGCGCGCCTTGATGATTTCCGCCAGTTCGAGGTCTTCCAGCCGCTCGCAAATCGCCTCCCAAGCGCTGGCCGGAACGAGATAAGCGACCGGCTTGTTGCGGTTGAGAATGGCGACCGGGCCGTGGGCATGTTCGATGGCTGCTGTCGGGTTGAGCTTCAATTCGCTGATTCCGATCGAGGCGCGGGCAAGAATGCTTTCCATTGTTCATTTCATCGGGGCTGGTTGCGGCGCCCCGATGCCTACGGTGACGAGTATGGGCATCCCAGGTCTTTCCGCCAATTAGACCGATCGGCTAACGAGCAGAAGATGGCCTGGAGGGTGAGCTGATATTAGGTCGTTTCACAGGTCTCGTCAATGGTCGATTGCTTGGCCGGCTTCTATTTCGCCGCGACGACTGGAATGCCCCGCAGCGTCCCGACGCCTTTCGCTTGATCGAGCGCTTGCTGCACAGCGGTGCTCGTGGCCGCCTCGAGCGACAACTGCGCGGCCAGCGCGCGCTCGGTACGCTTGACGGCCGCGAGGTTCGCCAGTTTGACGTGACCATAGCCGCGCACCCGCGCAGGCAACTGCGCAAGTTGCACGACCGTCTCGGCGTTCGACGGAGTAAGCGCGTCGAATGCTCGCGCCATCGTCAGCTCGTAGTCATTTGCAAGCGCGCGCTCCATCCTGCGTTCCAGCGTGCGCCCGAACGGATCGAGCGCTGTTGCGCGCAACGTGCGGCACCTCGCCAGCAGCCCGAGCGCGGGCCACAGCCATTGCCCAAATGTCATCTTGCGCGGAATGCCGCCGGGCCCGGGTTTCGCAAGCGCGGGCGGGGCGAGGTTGAACTTCACGCGAAAGTCTTTGCCGGCCGTGCCTTCGAATTGCGTCTCGAGTGCCGCGCGGAATGCGGAGGAGGTGTGCAGACGCGCCACCTCGTACTCGTCCTTGACCGCGAGCAGTCGATAGAACGTCGTCGCGACAGCGGCGGCAAGTCGGTCGCCGTCCGCTGTCGAGACCCGTTTGCCGGCAAGGCGGGCCGCTGCGACGAGCGCGCGATAGCGTTCGAGGTAACGTCGGCCGCCGTAGGCGGCGAGCCGTGCTTCGCGGTCCGCCACGAGCGCGCCGAAGTCAGTGCTCGCCGTCGAGCCGTCCGCGGCCGGCGCCGAGGCCGCTCGGATGCCGCCATGCCGCTCGGCCCACAGCGCGTCGAGTGCGCGCGGATCGCTCGCCGCGAGGCGGCCGATCGAGAACGCGAGCTTGTTCGTCGCCACGGCCACGCCGTTGAGCTCGATCGCGCGCGAGAGCGCTGCCAGCGACACGGGAACGAGACCCAATTGCCACGCGAAGCCGAGCATCAGAATGTTCGCGCCGATCGTATCGCCGAGGAACTTCGACGCGAGCGACTGTGCGTCGCAGCTCGACAAGAATTCGGCGCCGGCCGCATGGCGCATTTTGTCGATGAGCGCATCGGCATGCAGGTTCGCGTCCGGGTTCCGCACGAACGTTGCGTTCGGAATCGCGTGCGTATTGACGACGATTCGCGAGCGACCATGACGCACGGTCTGCAACGCGTCCGCGCTCGCTCCGACGACCATGTCGCAGGCAAGCAGCAGGTCGGCTTGCTGCGTATCGATGCGGACCTGGTTCAGCCACTCGTCGCGGGCGGCGAAACGCACGAACGACAGCACCGAGCCGCCTTTTTGCGCGAAGCCCATGAAGTCGAGCACGGAAGCGCTCTTGCCTTCGAGATGGGCGGCCATGCTGATCAGCGCACCCACCGTCACCACGCCCGTGCCGCCGACACCCGTCACGAGAATGTCGTAGGGCGCGGCGTCGAGTGAGATCGCCGGCAACGGCAGTGCCTCGACGCGCGCATCGAGGGCGGCTTCGTCGAATGCCGCGCCCGCCGCCTTTTTCAGCTTGCCGCCTTCGATCGTCACGAAGCTAGGGCAAAAGCCGTTCACGCACGAGAAATCCTTGTTGCACGATGACTGATCGATACGGCGCTTGCGTCCGAGCGGCGTTTCCACGGGTTCGACCGAGAGGCAATTCGACTGCACTCCGCAGTCGCCGCAGCCTTCGCAGACTTCCTCGTTGATGAAAAGACGCTTGTCCGGATCGGGGAACTGCCCCTTCTTGCGGCGGCGACGTTTTTCGGCCGCGCACGTCTGATCGTAGATCAGCACGCTCACGCCCTCTACCTCGCGCAACTCGCGCTGCACGGCATCGAGCTCGCTGCGATCGTGGAACGTCGTCCCCTTCGGAAAGAGTCCGTGATGGCCGTCGTACTTCTCGGGCTCGTCGGACACCACGACGAAGCGCGAGACCCCTTCGGCTTCGACCTGGCGGGCGATTTGCGGCACGGAGATGCTGCCGTCGACGGGTTGTCCGCCCGTCATCGCAACCGCATCGTTGTAGAGAATCTTGTAGGTGACGTTGGTGCGCGCCGCAACGGCCTGGCGGATCGCGAGAATGCCCGAGTGAAAGTACGTTCCGTCGCCGAGGTTCTGAAAAACGTGGCGTGTCTTCGTGAACATCGAGTGCGATACCCAGTCGACGCCTTCGCCGCCCATCTGGATGAGCCCGGTCGTGCCGCGATCCATCCACGAGGCCATGAAGTGGCAGCCGATGCCGGCCTGCGCGATCGAGCCTTCGGGCACCTTCGTCGAGGTGTTGTGCGGGCAGCCCGAGCAAAAATAGGGCGTGCGCTTCACCGCGTCGGCCTCGTTCGAGAGGATTTCCGGCGCGACGAGCTCGACGACACGCTCGCGCCTGTCGAGCGAGGGCTTATGCCGTGCGAGCCATTCGGCGAATACGGGTAGTACGCGCGAAGGGCGCAACTCACCGAGCGCGGAGAGAAGCGGGGCGCCGCTCGCATCGTGCTTGCCAATGATGCGCGGGCGCGAGCCGGCGATACGGTTATAGAGATGATCCTTAATCTGTTGCTCGACGACGGGGCCTTTCTCTTCGATCACGAGCACTTCGTCGAGGCCCTCGACGAACGCATCCAAACGCGTCGTTTCGAGCGGAAACGACAGTCCGACCTTGTAGATTCGCACTCCCGCGGCATCGAGGTCGGCAACGGAAACGTCGAGCCGGCGCAACGCTTCCATGAGGTCCAGGTGCGCCTTGCCGCACGTGACGATGCCGACGTTCGCCTGCGGGCTCGCCGCAATCCATTTATCGATGGAATTGGCGCGCGCGAAGGCGCGCACGGCATTGAGCTTGGCCGCAAGGCGCGCCTCGATCGTGAGGCTCGGCAAGTCGGGCCAGCGGTTGTGCAGGCCGCCGGCAAACGGGGCCAACTCGACGGGCGCGGTCCACTGCGTCGTCAATGCATCGAGGTCGACCGTCGAACCCGATTCGACCGTCTCCGAAATCGCCTTGAACCCGACCCAGGCACCCGAGAACCGCGAGAGCGCGTAACCGTAAGCGCCGAACTCGAGCATCTCGGCGACGTTTGCCGGATTCACGACCGGCATCTGCCAGGCGATCATTGCGAAGTCGCTTTGATGCGGCATCGACGAAGAGACACACCCGTGATCGTCGCCCGCCACGACGAGCACGCCGCCGTGCGGGGACGACCCGTAGGCATTGCCGTGCTTGAGCGCGTCGCCCGCGCGGTCGACTCCCGGCCCTTTCCCGTACCACATCGCGAACACGCCGTCGACGGTGCGCGCTTCATCGGCCTCGACGCGCTGCGTGCCGAGCACCGCGGTGCCGCCGAGCTCTTCGTTGATCGCGGGCAGAAAGCGGATGTCGTGCGCCTCCAGCAGCTTCTTCGCTTTCCAGAGTTGCTGGTCGACCATGCCGAGCGGGGAGCCGCGGTAGCCGCTCACGAAGCCGGCCGTATTCACGCCGCGCGCGCGGTCGAGCCGCCGCTGCGTCAGCAGGATGCGCACGAGCGCCTGAGTGCCCGTCAGAAAGATGCGTCCGCGGGTGGCGGCCAGATTATCGGTGAGCTGGTAGTCCGAAAGGGCGGGTATGCCGTCAATCGGAAGGCGGGCTGTCATGGCGGGGTCTCCTTATCTCGTGCGCTTGCGGATCTCGCGAACGCCGGCAACCTCCATTTTTTCCCGCCAATAGCGGAGATTTTTTGCTATATCGACTGCTTGTCCGTCGCGTCGTGGTGCTTTGTACGCGATTCGAGGTCTTGCGGAGAGAGATTTTCCTCGTCGGCCGTAAGCGCGACGACGTCGTGGAAGTGCTCGTAGTCGATATGCCGCACGCCATCTTCGTCGTCATAGAGCAGATCGACGAACCGATGCCGCCAGCGAATCTCTTCGTGCGACCACGTGTAGCGCGCTTCCATGAGCTGTGTCGTCGTTTCGTCCGCCCCTTCGAGATAGATCATCAGTGAAGCTTTGCTCGCGGCGAGGCTCGCCGGCGTTTCGCCATGGAGGGGGCTCGTTTCGTCGATGACATGCATGAGATTCCATCCGAGCAGGAAGATCGGGTGCCGATCGCGCACGAGTGTGAGGTCGGTGATGCGCCAGAGCGAATAGCCCTCCGGCGTCGATTCGCGGCGCATGAGCCGCAGCTTCGCCTCGGCTTCGACGATCACGTTCTGGCGCGCGTTCGCGGCGCGTACCATGAGCGTCGAGCGGCCGTCGAGGGGACGCACGATGGCGTAGCGCGAAAAAATGATGCGCGCGCGCGGACGCGAGAATCGCACGAAGATGAGGCCGGTCGCCAGAGCGATGCTCGACATGCCTATGAAGATTTCGAGCGTGGCGACGATATGCGCGTAGACGGTCTGCGGATGCATGTCGCCGTAGCCGACGGTCGCCAGTGTCGCGACGCTGAAGAAGAACGCGCCGAGAAAGCCGGGCGGCGATTGATTGGCGATCGATGTCGATCCGCAGAGATAAAGCACCGCGAAGCCGGTGTTCAGCAGCAGAAAAAGCGCGGCGAGCGCGCCGAAGAAGTGAGGCCAGCTCGCCGTCAGCGCCCGGTGGTAGACATCGAGGAAGAGCGGCTGCGGCATGTTGTGCGTCACGACGTTGCCGGTCTGCGTACGCACCGTGCGGCTCGTGCGTGGGCGCCGCCGCTCGCCGCGCGCACGGCTCATCTTCGCACCCGGTTGGGCGTCTCGTTCAATTTGCTGTCCCGTACTCGATCGCATGGCGCACGCCCAGGGTTCGGATCGGGCCTGAGCGTACCACGTGCTTTCTCGCTTCGTTTGTTTTCCCGAGCGACAATCGCGCGCGCTTCAGGGAAACGCTCTCGGCTTTGGCACGCCGGCGCCGTGCTCGATATCGGCGATCGCCTGCTGATGGGCCGCCTCGATCGCATCGGCCTCGTGCTCGTAGCCGACGTCGCCGCCGACGGTCGTCCACCTTTGCACCGGCTTGTCCTGATGGCGGATTTCGTATTCGGCATCCCAATGCGCGCCCTCGAGTGGAATCGGACGCACGTGAATCGAATAGACACCGTAGAGATAGAGTTGCTCGGCCATATGCACCTTCCTTTGCTTGCCGCGGCGAGCGTTCGGGAATCAGGCGGGAAACGTTGCGGGGATGGAGGGCTTTTCGCGACTGGCGTCCTATCGATGCGCCTATAACTCCAGCTCGCCGAGAATCCGGTGAGCGAGCGCCTTGCCTTCTTCCAAAGCTTCCGTTGCCGTCGTATTGGGCGCTTCGACTTCGTAGGCCGTCGTCTCGCGCTCGGTCGCGTCGTCCCGGGCGAGCGACACCACGCCCTGGAATCGGCCGTTGGCGAGCTGGCGTACCGTCACGGTCGCCGTATAGATGCCCTTGGTGTAGGTGACGTCGTCCATGATGCCGCTCCTCTCCCATCGAGTGGATGCATTGCATCGTAGCACCGGTTCGCGAAGCCTACATGTCGAACGCCCGCCATCGGCAGGCGGGCGTGCCTCACCGCCCGCGCGGACGAAACGACGAATGCCGGGGGATGCGCCCGGACGACTCAGGCGTCGTGCAACAGCGCGGCGACCTCGTCGACCGTCGGCGAATGCGCGCCCGCGTAGCGGCACGCGGCGGCGCCGGCCGCGAGCGCGAACGACAGATGCTGACGCCATCCCTCGTGCGGACGCCGCATGAGGCTGAACAGTAATCCGCCGATCGAAGCATCGCCCGCGCCGACCGTATCGACGACTTCGACACGCGGCGGCGCGGCCTCGATCGTTTCGGCGCCGACGAAGAGCGTCGCCGCGCTTGCGCCGCGCGTGACGAGGACCGCCGCATCCGGGTTCATCGCACGCAGCGCTTCGATGGCGCTTGCCTCGTCCGTGCGAAAGAGACACCGCAGGTCCTCGTCGGACACCTTGATCAGGTCGGCCAGCGCGGCCATCGTTTCGAGCATCGGGCGATAGCCGTGCTCCATCAGATTGCGGTAGTTGGGATCGAAGCTGACCTTCACGCCGCGCGCGCGAAGCTCGGCCGCGAGCGTCGCCAGTGTGGCGCCGAGCGGCTGCCGGGCGAGGCTGATGCCGCCGAAATGCGCCCATTGCACGGCCTTGTCCCAGCCTTCGGGCAGCAGCTCAGGATCGAATGCCAGGTCGGCGCTCGCATCGCCGATGAAGAAATAGGCTGGCGGCTGCGTTTCGTGAACGATCGCGAGCAGCGGCGCCCGCTCGACGCGTTGCAGAAACCGCATGTCGAGCCCGGCTGCCGCGCTCGCGTTCCAGAGCACGTCGGAAAAGCAATCGAGCCCGAGCGCACCCGCGCAGGCGCTCGGCACGCCGAGGCGCGCGACGGCGCGCGCGACGTTCCATCCCGCGCCGCCCGGATGCGAGACCCATTGCGCGTCGCGCATGCGTACCAGGTCCGTGAGAATGTCGCCCGCGCTCACGAAGAGCGGGAAGTCGGCGGAAAAGTTCGTGCTCATGAGCGTGGTTCCAGGGTGAGCGCAGAGGCGCTTTCGCTTTCGTCGAGTGCATTGAGCACTTCGTAGCAAGCGCCCATCGTGTGATAGTCGGTCTTTCCGGCCGGGCTCTTCTCGTCGCCGTACTTGCGGTTGTCGCAGGTCAGGATGCGGTACCAGGCGCCATATCGATGATCGACGAAATGCGTCCAGCTGTAGCGCCAGATTTCGTCGTACCAGTCCCAGAACCGTTCGCTGCCCGTGCGCCGTCCGAGCAGCGCGGCAGCGGCCAGCGTCTCGGCTTGCACCCAGAAGTACTTATCGTGGTCGCACACCGTGCCGTCGGGGGCGAAGCCGTAGCAGAGCCCGCCATGCTCGTCGTCCCAGGCATGCGTGAGCGCCGCGTCGAAAAGCTCGATCGCGCGCGGCAACAGCCACGGCAGCGGCCGGTGCCGCTCGAGGATCAGCAGCAGCTTTGCCCACTCCGTCTGATGTCCCGGCTGAAAGCCCCACGGGCGAAAAATGTTCGAGCTGTCCTCTTCGTTGTAATGCCAGTCGACGGACCAGTCGGCATGAAAATGCTCCCAGACGAGGCCGTGCGAGAGCTTGGCCTGCCGTTGCGTGATGTTCGTCGCGACTCGCTCGGCGCGATCGAGATAAACCAGATGGCCGGTGGCTTCGTAAGCGGCGAGCAGCGCTTCGGTCGTGTGCATGTTCGCGTTCTGACCGCGGTACGTCGAGACGCGCCAGTCGGGCGTTGCCTCGTCCGCGTAGAGGCCCGCGGCGGGATCCCAGAAGCGATGCTCCATCAACTCGAAGGTCTCGGCGATCTGCCTTTTCGCGTCCTCGATGCCCGCCATCGCCGCATGGGACTGCGCGAGCAGGACGAACGCGAGCCCGTAGCAATGCCGCGTCGCATCGAGCGCGCGTTTTTCACGATTGCGCCATTCGATCTCCCAGTCGTAGCCGAGCTGCTCGGCGTCCCAATGCCCGCTGCGCAGGAATGCGAGGCCGTGGCGCGCGTATTCGAGGTATTGCGGATCGCCGAAATGGCGATAGGCCATCGCATAGTTGAAGACAAAACGGCAGCTGCTGACCAAGTGGCGGCGGGTCCGATCATAGACGGTCCCGTCGTCTTTGAAATAGTGAAAGAACCCGCCCGTCTGGTCGTGCACCGCCGGCGCGTAGAACGCGAGCGTGTCGGCCACGTGCCCGAGCAGGAATTCGCGATCGCGGAAGTTCTCGACCGGCGGCACCGTGGTGTTCGTATGAATGACACCGGGCTCCGCTGCCGCTGACGTCGTCGCTTTCATCGATTTGTTGGCGTTCGGTAGTTTCGTCATGGTGTTGTTTCCGAATGGCTGCTCGTCATGTCGAGCGCGCGGGGCGTGCCGGTCCTTCCGGCATACGAGGCGTGGGCCGAGCTCGCGCGCACGACAAGCCTCACCGGCAGTCGTACCTGGAACTCGGCCGGCGAATCGTCGAGCAATACTTCGACGCCGCGCGAGCCGAGCGCTTCCTTGTCGGCCGCGATTGTCGTAAGCGACGGCGCGGCCTGCGCGGCGGCGGGTATGTCGTCGAAACCGACGATGGCAATGTCCTCCGGCACGCGCAAGCCACGTGCAAGGCAAACGCGCATCGCGGCGAGTGCCGCCACGTCGTTATAAGCGAAGACCGCGTTCGGCACCTCGTCGCCCGCGCGCGCGTCGAGCAGGCGCTGCATCGCGAGCGCGGCGCCGGCATCGGGCGGCAGATTGGCATCGATCGTCGTTTCGAGCGACGGATCGAAAAGCAATCCGGCTTCGAAAAACGCGCGCCGATAGCCGAGCGCGCGCTGGGCGATGCTGTAGTGCGCGAGAGAGCCGCCGATGAATGCCACGCGCGTGCGGTTCAGCGCGAACAGATGCCGCATGGCGAGCGCGGCGCCGGCGCTGTTGTCGAGATTGACCGAGCGCAAATTCGGCGCCCACAAATCGATGAGCACGAGCGGCCGGCCCATGGCGACGAGTGCCGCGAGTGTTTCCGGCTCGACGAAGCCTGCGACGGCGATCGCATCGGGCGCATGCAGGCGCAGCTGCTCGGCGATGTCCTCGGTGGGGCCCGCCGTCAGCAGCGACGGAACGATGCCGTGTGCGCGGCATGCATTCTCGACGCCGTGCAGCACGTGCGAGAAGAACGGGCTCGCGGCGAAGTTGTTGTGCTGACGGTGCAAGAGAAACGTAAGACGACGGATGCGCGGGCGCAATTGCGCCGCGTCATAGCCGAGACGCCGGGCCGTTTCGACGACGCGGATGCGCGTCGCCTCTGAGAGGCCCGGCTGGTTCTTGAGCGCGCGTGAAACCGTGCCGATCGACACGTTAGCCGCGCGGGCAATGTCGCGAATGGTCGTGGCCATCGTGCGTCTTTCGTCCGTCGCTGCGAATCGCGCCGATTGTATAGTAAAAACTGCCGGAAGCCGTCGCGGATCGGTTGGGGAATTCCCGGGAAACCTTGATGCAGCGCGTGAGAGAGAACTTTGTCTTGTTTAGTAAATAGAACTAAACAGGCCAAATGGCCATGCCCCGGCTTTGGCCGGGGCGGCAATCGAGGGCGGGGGGCGGAGGGCGCAGAGGCGGAGCAGCGCCTCGACGGCGCTAGTCGAGCGCCATGGCGGCGCGCGGTGTCGGCGATGCGTTGTCGTGCTGATGCAGGACCGCCGCGCCCTCATCGATGTCGATCAGGTAGAAACCGCTCGCTTCCTGCTTGGCGCGGTGCTTCGCGAGCGCCGCGACCGACGCGATTTCTTCGCTGCCATAGCGGGCGCGGCTCTCGGGCGCCGGCTTCACGCGCACGCAGCCGATGGCCATCGTCACGAAGCCGAAGAAGGACGGATTGCCGCGCCGGTCTTCGCCATGAATGCCGCCCGCTTCACGGTCCTCGTCGGCGTAAAAGCGGAGCGCGCCCGAGTTGAACGTCGCGATCGCCGACAAGGCGCGTTCTCGCCAATCCTCGCTCTGAAAAAGAATGAGGAAGTCGTCTCCGCCGACGTGCCCGAGGAAATCGCGCGTCGGGTCGCAGGCTTGCGCGAGCACCGCCGCGGAGAACTTGAGCACCTCGTCGCCCTGCCAATAGCCGTAGCGGTCGTTGAACGGCTTGAAATGGTTGAGATCGACGTAGCAGGCGTGAAACTCGACGTGATGCTCGACGAGCCGCGCGATGTGCGAGCTGATCGGGATATTGCCGGGCAGGAACGTGAGCGGGTTCGCATAGCGAGCCGCCTCGATGCGCACTTCCGTGACGGCGCGCACGAGGCTCTCGCCCGTGCCGAGGCCGAGGTACTTGCCCTGATCCGTAATGACGAAGCCGTCGGCCAGGTAGCGTTGATCGTCGCTCGCGAGCAGCTTCGCCATCTGCTCGACCGTCATCGATTTTTCGATGATGACGGGCGATGCGTTCGCGAACAGCATGCAGGGACGCTTGCCGAACAGCTCGCGATGATAGGGCAGGGCATAGCGGTCCATGAAGCTGCGGCGATTGATGAGCGCGACGGGCTCGCCGTGTTCGACCACGGCGAGCGCATGCAGCGCCGGCAAGCGATTGAAGAGATCGAGCACGTCGTTGTTGCTCGCGCTGCGATCGAGCGCGGGCGCCTGCACGAGCATCTTCGCCGCCGCCATGCCGCCTGACGGCGAGCCGGGGATCGCGCTGCGCCGCGCGCCCGGAAACACGGCGATGTGTCCGGCGCCGAGCGCCTCCTTCGCCGCATCGGAGACGGCGCGCGGCGCCCGCGCCTGGGGGCGCCCGAAGAAGTAACCCTGTCCGAACGAGATGCCCATGTCGCGCACGACGATGAGGTCCGCTTCTTTTTCGATCCCCTCCGCGACGAGCCGCGCGCCGCTCGCTCCCGCGAAGTGCTGCATCGCGCGCACGGCCTCGAACTTGAGCGGGTCCTTCGCGATGTCGTCGATGAAAAAGCGGTCGATCTTGACGACGTCGGGCTGCAGCCGGACCCAGAGGTTCATGCTCGCGTTGGCCGTGCCGTAGTCGTCGAGCGCGAACTGCGCGCCCGTTTCGCGCAACGCGGCGACGATCGGCTCGAAGCCCGCCACGTTGTCGATCGCGCATTGCTCGGTGAGCTCGAGCACGATGCGCTCGATCGGCATGCCTTGCCGACCGAGCCAATCGGCGGCGTGCTCGCGCGTGCGGCCGAGCGTGGCGATCGCTTCGGCACTGAAGTTCAGGAACAGCTTGCCTTCGCAGCCGAGTTCGGCGAATGCGGCGACGCAAGCGGCGGCGGCCGCATGCTCGAGTTCGACGGACAGGCCTTCGCGCGCCGCTTGCGCGAAGAGCGCCCCGGGCGATTCGAGGAAGGTTCCGGCCGGCCCGCGTATGAGGCCCTCGTAGCCGAGAATCGTGCCGCCGCCGAAGTCGACGATCGGCTGGAAGACCGCGGACAGCGCGCGCCCCTCGATGAGCTCGGCGATCTTCGGCTCATTGGGCGGCGAAAGATGTGATGACATGGAGGGCAATGGCGGGCAATTGGGCGTACCAATACGACTTTCGGCTTAACGACCGGAATGCTTGAGAGTTGAATGAATTTTTCGTGAAGCGTTGCACCGCCATGGTGCGCACCTTGCCGCCGGCCCTCCGATGCTTCAGTCGGTGATCGGTTCGCGCGAACACGGCGCATCGCCGTGGGTGGCGGACTCCGGTGTCGCTGAGCCCGGCGCGGCGCCGTGCGCGCTCGGGTTCACCTCCGGGTGCGGTCCCGCATCGGTCACGGCAAGCCCGTGCTCGGGCGGGCGCGGTGCGATCACGACACGATTGCGTCCGCTCCCTTTGGCGTCAAGGAGCGCCGCGTCGGCGCGACGAATCACTCGATCGATCTGCTCGCCGCGCACATGCTGAGCGACGCCGACGCTGATCGTCAACGTCACTTCGAACTGTCGCATCTCCTCGATCCGCTTGCGCAGCCTCTCGGCGGCGCGCGCGGCGTCGATCTGATCGCTGCCCGGCAACAGCGCGACGAACTCCTCGCCGCCGAAGCGGCCGCAGACGTCCGTGGGACGCAGACTGTCCTGAATTCCGCGCGCGATGAGCCGCAGCGCGCGGTCGCCCGCGTCGTGGCCGAACCGATCGTTGACCGACTTGAAGTAATCCGCGTCGATGTAGAGCGCCGAGAGCGGCTGACCCGTGCGCTCGGCGCGGTGGATGAGACGCCGGCCGAGCTCGAATACGCGGCGCCGGCGCGGCAGCTGGGTGAGCTCGTCGATATCCGCGAAAGTGCGCAGCTGTAGTTCGAGGCGGAAGTTCTTCTTTTGCGAGCGCAGGGCGAACAGGTTCGTCACGAGACTCGCCGAAATGGCGGCGACGATCGACAGCGCGACGCCGAACCGCTCGGGAGCCGGCGGCGCGCTGAACGCGAGCAGCGACACCGGTCCGGCCGCCGCAAGCGCCGCCGCCGCTGGGAAATCCCAGCCGCGCAGCAGGACCGGGCTGAATGTGAGCGGAACGAGGACGAAGGCGGGCAGAACGATCGCCGGATCCTCGCCCCATTGCATGGCATGGAGGACGATGCCGGCCTCGAGCGCCGCGATGAACACGAGCGCGGCGACGCTTGCGCGCAAGCCGCTGCGCGGCGCCCAGGCGACGACGAGCGCCGCCCCCATCGGCAGAGCGGGCAATGCGCCAACGACGGCTGCCTCGGTGCCCAGGCCGTGCCTGAACCAGATATCGCCGGTGACGAGCACGGCATAGCCCACGAGCAAGGTCAGCAGCTGCGCGCTGAGAAACGACGACAGCCTTTCGGCGGCGTAATCCTCGAATGACTGGTTCTCTTGCGGAGCATCGATCGTCTTGGCGCGCCGCCCCGGCCAGCGCCGCTTACGACGGAGCCGATTGCCCCCGTCTAGACGATCCTCTTCAGATCGGTCCTCGCTGCTCATTTTTCTCTCTTTGGATGCGCAACTAAGCATTCACGGAACCGACAGCTCGTTCCGTCGCGCCATTCTAATGTGTGGATTCCCGGTTGGGACACGTTTAACGATATTTAGTAATCGTACGGCCCATAGCCGAAAGAGTATCGTCCACACCCGTTTCTTCTACGTAGTTCTATTGTTTGAAAGGCGGTATGTGGCGGACGTTCGTTTCAAACAATTAGTCGGGCTGAGCCAGGAATCAAATAGCAAACGTTTGCGAGCCGAGCCGATCGCTAATTGCGATTGTGAATGTCGACGATGAAAGACTATCGCCTTTATAGCGGACCTCAATTAATGCGTTGCCGGGTGTGCGGCTATTCTTCATATTAATGCTGCAAGCGGCTCGATCGCGGTTCAGCGCGCGTCGCCGGGCAGCGTTTCGACGTGCGCCGCGCGGTCGCCCCAGCGCTGCGCGAGGGCGGCGCAGACCATCAACTGCATCTGATGAAACAGCATCAACGGCAGCACCGCGATGCCGATTGCCTGAGACGAGAAAATGACCTTGGCCATCGGAATGCCCGAGGCGAGGCTTTTTTTCGATCCGCAAAAGACGATCGTGATGCGATCGGCGCGATCGAAGCGAAGCCGCTTGCCGACCCATCCCGTAATGAGGAGCGCCGCGCCGAGCAGCGCGCCATCCGCGACCACGAGGCCGGCGAGCGTCCTCAGTCCCAGGTGATGCCACAGCCCTTCGTTGATCGCTTCGCTGAACGCCATGTACACGACGAGGAGGATGGAGCCTTGATCGACGAAACGCAGTGCGCGGCGGTGGCGATCGAGCCAGGGCGCGACGACCGGTCGCAGCAGTTGTCCCGCGACGAAAGGAACGAGTAGTTGGGCCACGATGTTGCCGACTGTATGCCAGGGCGAGCGCACCGCCGCGGACTGGCTGTCGACGACGATGCCGACGAGCGCCGGCGTCACGAATATGCCGATGAGACTCGACGCCGACGCCGCGCAGACGGCCGCCGGCACGTTGCCTCGGGCGATCGATGTAAAGGCGATCGACGATTGAACCGTCGATGGCAGCGTGCAGAGAAAGAGCACGCCCGCGTAGAGGGCGGGCGACACGAGCGGCGAGAAGAGCGGCTTTAACGCGAGGCCGAGCAGCGGAAAGAGAATGAACGTGCTCGCCAGCACGAGCGCATGCAGGCGCCAATGCGTGGCGCCCGCGAGCACCGCCTCGCGCGACAGCTTGGCGCCATGCAGGAAAAAGAGCAGCCCGACGGCGACATTCGTCAACGCGTTGACTGCAACGGCCGCTTCTCCGCGGCACGGCACAACGCTCGCGAGGACGACGGTGCCGACGAGCGAAAGCGTGAAACGATCGGGAATCAAAAACGGCAGACGGGGCATGTCGGCGTCGAACGAAAACGGCGAAGAAGCGACGAAAAAACCGGAGTAAGCCAGGACGAAAATAGACCCTCGATGATCTCATGGACCGAACTCGAATACGACGATTACTGCATTTGCCGGCACGCTTGGCGGAAAAAAGAGATCTCGGTAACACCAGGTTACAACGGCGTCGAGCGCATAACACTTTTTGCCTCGACACACCCGAGGGTGGCCCATAAATTACACTTGCGGCGCGCCCCTGCAGCCTTTCCTCCGATCAAGCTTCGGTAAAGACGATGTTGCTGCAATAGAGTAAGAGGCGTAGCCGTGGGCGAGTGGATCGATCATGGCGGATGCGGCTTTTCAAACCATCGGGCGTTGGATGACGGCCGCGATTTGCGCGGCTGCGATGTCGCTCGCGCAAGCCGCGCCGCATATGCCGGCGCATGCCGGTGCGGTCAGCTTCCGGCAACCCGCGAACTTCGGCTTCGGCGGGTTCTCGACGCATCCGGCGTTCATCCGGCAGCCCGGCGCGGACTACCTCCAGATAGCGCGTAGCACCTATCCGGAAACGGGCCGTTCGCCGCGCTCGAGGGCCGCCGCGTCTTCACGTCACGAACGCTTGTTGCCGCCCGCCGCCGCGGGAGGCATACCATACCGGCCTGTTAGCGAGAACGCCCGAAACGTGCCTCGCCCACCTGATAACTCGGCCTATGTAAGAGCCGGTTCGATTCGTGACGCGGTCACGCGCTACAACGAAGAGCGCGAGTCCGGGCGCGTCGCGCCGCGGCCTCCGAGCCCCGGGACGCGTATGCCCGATCCCTGGCTTTACCGCAACTGATTTACCTCGCGACGCAGCGCGCTGCGTCGCTCCTCCCTCTCCTTGCATGGCAGCCGAACCGGTTGCTGATGCAAACGCGCCACACTTTTTCGCCTGAGCCGGCCTCGTTCTCCCTTTCGAGAGCGTTCGCGCGCGAAATGGTTTTGTCATGAGATTTGTGATGAGCCACTATTGCGGCTTGGCGACCCGCGGCGCCCGAGGCCTGCGCCCGGAGCGCGTTCGCAAATCGCGCTCGCGATGGCAATGGCGGTGCGCCGTGCCCCAAAAGAATGCGACGTTCGCTCGATTATCGGTGCCGCTATACCGGCAATAACCAAATCGTTTTTTGTTCGGAAAAATGGTCCGCAACGATGATTCCGGTTCGAGCAGCGCCGGCGATTCGGAGAACGCAAACGGGGCGCGCGGGCGGTTCGCCAAGCTTCGATTTTTTCGACAAAGACAGGAGATCCAATGAAAAGCACCGTCAGCCGTGCGCTGAAGAAGAGTTTCCGAACGGCCGCCGCGGCGGGCCTCGTGGCGGCCGGCACGGCCGCCTACGCGCAATCGAGCGTCCAGTTGTACGGGCAGGTCGACAGCTGGGTCGGCATGCAGCAATTCCCGGGCGAGCAACGCTCGTGGGTCGTCGGGGGCGGCGGCATGTCGACGTCGTACTGGGGCTTGAAGGGCGCCGAAGATCTCGGCGGCGGCTACAAGGCGATCTTCACGCTGGAAGACTTCTTCCTGCCGCAAAACGGCAATTACGGTCGCTTCACCGGCGATTCGTTCTTCTCGCGCAACGCCTACGTCGGTATCGAATCGCCATACGGCACGTTCACGGCTGGCCGGCTCACGACGCAGCTTTTCATTTCGACGATCCTTTTCAATCCGTTCATCGATTCCTACACGTTCTCGCCGATGGTGTATCACGTGTTCCTCGGCAACACGGCGATTCCGACCGGCGCGACTTATACGACGGACACGGGCGTCGTCGGCGATTCCGGCTGGAACAACGCGGTGCAGTATTCGACGCCCGATTTCCACGGTCTGTCGGGCAGCGTCATGTACGGGCTCGGCAATCAGGCCGGCAATAACGGCGCCAAGAAGTGGAGCGCGCAGTTTCTCTATTTTCACGGGCCGTTCGCGGCGACGGGCGTGTTCCAATACGTCAACTTCAACAACAGCCCCGGCGACCTCGTCTCCCCGCCCGCGTTCGGCTCCATCGTGCCGTTCAAGAGCCAAAGCGTGGCGCAACTCGGAGCCAGCTACGACATGAAGTTCGTCAAGTTCTACGGGCAGTACATGTACACGAAGAACGACGAGATCGGCGGCGGGAGTTGGCACGTCAACACAGGGCAAGGCGGTGTGACGGTGCCTGTCGGCCCCGGCACCATCATGGCTTCGTACGCCTATTCGCGTGATGGCGGCGGGCTCGACCAGACTCGCCGCACGTGGGCCGTGGGTTACGACTATCCGCTCTCGAAGCGCACCGATGTCTACGCGGCCTATATGAACGACCAGTTCAACGGACTCTCGACGGGGCAGACCGTCGGCGCCGGCGTACGCGCGAAGTTCTGAGCGCCGTCGGACTTGCCACCCCGCGCCCGGCGCCCGTTGTCGCCCGTTGTCCATTGCGCGGTGCTGGGCGCCTCGCTCGCAACGGGATCGGCTTACCGTTGCTTACGCATGCTCAAGCCTCTCGACGGCGCGGTCGTTAGCCCGGTCTAGACGTGCCGAATCGCATGAGGGTCGCGATGCCGGCGCGGGCAAGGAGCCTGTAGACGCCACGGTCGGGCGGGCTCTCGCATACCACGGGAGATCGATCATGCAAATCGGCAGCGCGCTCACGTCCTACGCGCAGCAGGGAAACGCAACGAGCACCGATTCTGGCTGGCAAAACCGCGGCGCCGACGGAGCGAGCCAGGACCCGCAAGTTCCGCAGCTCGCTGAAACGGCCGTGCCGACACAGGATGCGGCCGTCTCGATCTCGGCCGAAGGAGCGGCGGCTGCCGCGCGCGATGGGGCTGCGACGTCCGATTCAACGCACGCTACGACGCCGGACGCGTCGGCGCAGCCCGATGCTTCGCCCGTGAAGTCGTTTACCTACGGTACGCTCGGCCTCGAGCGCCCTGACAAGCCGGAAGAGGAAACGAACGGGTACTACACGGCCGGCCGGTGGCTGGCGGCCGGCATCACGCTCGGCGGTCTGATCGCGCTCGTGGCCTGAGCGCGATTACGCAGCAGCGCGAGCGAGCCCTGCCGTTCGCTGGCGCTTACTGGCACGTAACGGCGCAAGTCACAGCGCCGACGCCCGCAAAAAAGCCGAACAGTCCGCCGAGCGCGAACGTCTCGGTGCTCGTCGCGCATCCTTGCAGATCCAGCACGCCGACAAGCAACAGAATAATCGCGATGAATCGCCGCATGATAGGGGTCCTAGGAGGGCGACGCGCTCGTGGTACCGCGGGAGCCCGCATGGCCGCTAGAGAAAGAAATGCGGACCTAGTGTAGGGAGCGGCGAGCGCGTGCGATCGGGCGAAAAAACACCACCCGTCAGCGGTGCTTACCAGGTGTTGCAGCTCGAAAGATGCATCGACGCAACCGGGGCGATCATGCGCTCTCGCCGGGCATGGCGACGCCGGTGGCCGACGTGCGAGCATCCCTATGCCTTTCGATTGCGGTCGGGTCCCTTTTTCGCCGTTGCCTATACTCGCAAGAGCCACCGTGTTGCGATAATACGGTGAGACCCGGATCGAGATGGGGGAGACATGACCGACCTGTCGGCGCCGCAATCCCTTGGCGAGGTCAAGCCGAGTGCTTCACCGCGGCTGCGCTTCGTCACCGCGGCCGCGCTTTTCGATGGCCATGACGCCGCGATCAACATCGTGCGGCGCATTCTGCAATCGAGCGGCGTGGAAGTCATTCACCTCGGCCACAATCGCTCGGTCGATGAAGTGGCCGATGCCGCGCTCGACGAGGACGCGGATGGCGTCGCCGTATCGAGTTATCAGGGAGGCCACGTCGAATATTTCAAGTATCTCGTCGACCGCCTGCGCGAGCGCGGAGGAGAGCGCATCAAAGTGTTCGGCGGCGGCGGCGGCGTGATCGTCGCCGACGAGATCGACGAGCTACAGCGCTATGGCGTCGAGCGAATCTATTCGCCGCACGACGGTCAGCGGCTCGGGCTGCAGGGCATGATCGACGATATGATCGCGCGCTGCGCGGCGGCATCGCGGGTTGCTCACCCGGCCGGGGTGGCGGGCGAGGCCGCGCTCGCGGGTCTCGAAGCCGCGGGCGCGCGGGGCTGGCGCAGGCTCGCGCAACTGATCACGGCGCTCGAAAACGGCAAGGCCGACGCGGCCACGCGTGCCGCGCTCGAGGCCAGCGCGGCGGCGCGGCGGGTCCCCGTGCTCGGCGTAACCGGAACGGGTGGCGCGGGCAAGTCGTCGCTCACCGACGAGCTCGTGCGGCGCTTTCGGCTCGACTATGGCGACTCGCTCGCCATCGCCGTGCTCGCCGTCGATCCTTCGCGGCGCAAGACCGGCGGCGCACTGCTCGGCGACCGCATCCGCATGAATGCGATCGGCGACTGGGGGCATGGTCCACGTGTGTTCATGCGCTCGCTCGCGACGCGCGAGGCGGCGAACGAGCTGCCCGATGTCCTGCCTGACGCGGTGGCGGCCTGCAAGGCGGCGGGCTTTCAGCTCGTCGTCGTGGAGACCTCGGGCATCGGGCAGGGCGATGCGGCGATCGCTCGGCACGCCGATCGCTCGCTTTATGTGATGACGCCGGAGTTCGGCGCCGCCACGCAACTCGAAAAAATCGACATGCTCGATTTCGCTGACTTTGTCGCCATCAACAAGTTCGACCGCAGCGGCGCGGCCGATGCGCTGCGCGACGTGGCGAAGCAGGTCCAGCGAAATCGCGAAGCGTGGAGCGAGCCGCCCGATGCGATGCCGGTCTTCGGCACCGTCGCGTCGCATTTCAACGACGACGGCGTGACGGCGCTCTATCAGCGGATGGCGGCGTCGCTCCATGAGATCGGATTGCCACAGCCGGCGCAGGGCCCGTGTCTGCCGCCCGCCGATGTGCGATTTTCGAGCGCGCGTCGCGCCATCGTTCCTCCGGGGCGCGTGCGCTATCTGTCGGAAATCGCCGAGACGGTGCGCGGCTATCGGATGCGGGCCGAGGCGCAGGCGAGGCTTGCACGCGAGCGCTGGCAGCTCGTCGAGGCGCGGCGCATGCTAATGGATGCGGCGAGCGGCGCGCACGATGCCGCAAGTGAAATCCCTCTTGCGCGGCTCGATGCGCTTATCGCGGCGCGCGACGCGCAGCTCGGCTCGGCGGAAAGGACGATGCTCGAGGCGTGGCCCAAAACCGTCGAGGCCTATTCGGGCGACGAGCGCGTCGTCACGGTTCGCGGTCGCGAGATCCACACCGCGCTGACGATCACGACGCTCTCGGGCACGACGATGCGCAAAGTCTCATTGCCGAAGTTCGCGGACCCCGGCGAAACGCTGCGCTGGCTCGCGCTCGAAAACTTGCCGGGCTACTTCCCTTATACGGCTGGCGTCTTCCCATTCAAGCGCGAAAACGAGGACCCGACGCGCATGTTCGCGGGTGAAGGCGATCCCGCGCGCACCAACCGCCGGTTCAAGCTGCTCTCCGACGGCATGCCGGCCGCACGTCTTTCGACGGCGTTCGATTCGGTGACGCTCTACGGCGAAGACCCGGACGAGCGGCCCGACATCTACGGCAAGATCGGCAACTCAGGCGTTTCCGTCGCGACGCTCGACGATATGAAAGTCCTCTACGACGGGTTCGACTTGTGCGCGCCGAGCACTTCGGTGTCGATGACGATCAACGGGCCGGCTCCGACCATCCTCGCGATGTTCTTCAACGTGGCCATCGACCAGCAGCTCGAAAAGCTCGCCGCACGTTGCGCGCACGAGGGCAGGGAGCCGGGCGCCGACGAAGTCGAGGCGGCACGCGCGAGCGCGCTGCAAAACGTTCGCGGAACCGTGCAGGCGGATATCCTCAAAGAGGATCAAGGCCAGAACACCTGCATCTTCTCGACCGAGTTCAGTCTGAAGATGATGGGCGACATTCAGCAGTACTTCGTCGAGCACGACGTCCGCAACTTTTACTCGGCGTCGATATCGGGCTATCACATCGCCGAGGCAGGCGCGAACCCGATTACGCAGCTGGCCTACACGCTCGCGAACGGGTTCACCTATGTCGAAGCCTATCTGGCGCGCGGCATGGCGATCGACGATTTCGCGCCCAATCTGTCGTTCTTCTTCTCGAACGGCATGGAGCCCGAGTACACGGTGTTGGGCCGCGTGGCGCGGCGCATCTGGGCCGTGGCGCTGCGCGAGCGCTATGGCGCGAACGAGCGCAGCCAGAAGCTCAAATATCATGTCCAGACCTCGGGGCGCAGCCTGCATGCGCAAGAGATCGCCTTCAACGATATCCGTACGACGCTGCAGGCCTTGATTGCCGTCTACGACAACTGCAACTCACTGCATACGAACGCCTACGACGAGGCGATCACGACGCCCACCGAAGAATCGGTCCGTCGGGCAGTCGCGATTCAGCTCATCATCAATCGCGAGTGGGGGCTCGCGAAAAACCAGAATCCGAACCAAGGCAGCTTCGTGATCGAGGAGCTGACCGATCTCGTCGAGGCTGCCGTTCTCGCCGAGTTCGACCGCCTGACCGAGCGCGGCGGCGTGCTGGGCGCGATGGAGACGGGCTATCAGCGCGGCCGCATCCAGGACGAATCGATGCTTTACGAGCACCGCAAGCATGACGGGTCGTATCCGATCGTCGGGGTCAATACGTTCGTTGGAAAGCATGCCGATGAAGCCGACGCGCCGCCGCTTTCGCTCGCGCGCTCGACGCGGGAGCAAAAGCAAAGCCAGCTCGCGCGTCTCGCCGCTTTCCGCGAGCGGCATCGCGACGAAGCGGGGCCGATGCTGCGTCGCCTGCAGCAGGCCGCGATCGGCGACGAGAACGTGTTCTCCGTATTGATGGATGCGGTGCGCGTCTGCTCGCTCGGCCAGATCACACACGCGCTCTTCGAGGTAGGCGGTCAGTATCGGCGAACGATGTGAGGTCGCGAACGTCGGTTCGCATCCCGGTCGAACAACGTAGCCATGGGCGGCGGCCTTATCGGATCGATAGCTTTGCCCGTGCTTCGTTGTACTCGCGCTCGAGCCGCCCGACGAGCTCGGCCACGCTCGGAATGTCGTCCATGAGGCCCACGCCCTGGCCCGCGCCCCAAATATCCTTCCACGCTTTCGCTTTCTCGCCGGCGAAATTCATCGCCGTCTTGTCCGATACCGGGAGATCGTCAGGATCGAGCCCCGCGTTGACGATGCTCTCGCGGATGTAGTTGCCGTGCACGCCTGTGAAGAGGTTCGTGTAGACGATGTCGGCCGCGCTCGCGTTCACGATCGCATGCTTGTAGCTATCGACGGCATGCGCCTCCCGCGTGGCGATGAAGCGCGTGCCCATATACGCGAGGTCCGCGCCCATCGCCTGCGCGGCAAGGATCGAGCCGCCGTTCGCGATCGCACCCGAGAGCACGATGGGTCCATCGAAGATGCGCCGCACTTCGCCGACGAGCGCGAACGGCGAGATCGTGCCCGCATGTCCGCCGGCTCCCGCCGCCACGAGAATCAAGCCATCCACTCCGGCTTCGAGCGCCTTTTGCGCGTGGCGCAAATTGATGACGTCGTGCAGCACGATGCCGCCATAGCTGTGCACGGCATCGATCATCTCCTTGACGGGGGCGCGCAGGCTCGTGATGAAGATGGGCACCTTGTGCTCGACGCAAACGCGCACATCGTGCTCGAGGCGCGCGTTCGACTGATGGACGATCTGGTTGACCGCGACGGGCCCGACCTTCGCATTCGGGTTCGCCGCCTTGTGGGCGGCAAGCGCCTCGCCGATCTGCGTGAGCCACTCGTCGAGCAACTCGGCCGGGCGTGCGTTGAGCGCCGGAAACGATCCGACGATACCGGCCTTGCATTGCGCGAGCACGAGTTCGGGATAGCTGACGATGAACATCGGCGATGCGACGACAGGCAGCGTCAGATCTTGCAGGACGGCGGGAAGGGCCATGAGGCGGGTCTCCTTCGAAGAGCGGGCAGAGGGAGTAGCGACAAAGAGAACGTGCGTTCGATTATACGGAGGGCTGAGTTCGCCATGGCATCGGGCAGTGGAGGGAGTACTCAGGCTCTACGTTTCGTGGCGCAGCGAACGGGCGCGCAACTTCGGCGTCCGTAGAATGAGAGGCTACCTGCAAAACAATGGAGCGGAGCAATGACTTTCGCCGACTTTACTCCGTTTCGTGTGGCCACCGGGGGATCAGCGATATTCGGTCTCAAGGGCGGTTCGGGGGCGCCGTTGTTGCTGCTGCATGGGCATCCGCGAACGCACGAAATCTGGCATCGGTGCGCGCAACCGCTCGCGCAGCATTTCACGGTGATCGCGACGGACCTGCGCGGCTACGGATCGTCAGTCGAGCCCGAGCGCGAGGATGCGGCGAGCCGCGTATCGAAGCGAGCCTTGGCGCAGGATCAGGTGGACGTCATGCGTCGGCTCGGCTTCGAGCATTTCCTCGTCTGCGCGCATGAGTGGGGGGCGAGTGTCGCGCACCGGATGGCGCTCGATCATCCCGATGCAGTCGATCGATTGATGTTGCTCGATACGGCTCCTTCGATCACCGACTACGACGGCGCGGCCGAGCTGGCAGCAGCTGATTCGATCGATCTCGAACATGATCGCGCGGACTTTGAGCGCGGTCGTCGCGTGGCGTGTCCGCTGCGCGTTCTGTGGGGCGCCCGAAGCACCGTCGGTCAATGTGCCGATCCCATCGGCGAATGGCAGCGCATGGCCCGCGACGCAAGCGGCCACGCGCTCGATTGCGGCAGTCTCATTCCCGAGGAAGCAGCCGATGCGCTCGTCGCTGAAATGCTCGACTTCTTCGAGGCGCGAGAGTCCGATGACCTTGGCGAAACCCGGACGAGGCATTAGGGGCACACGCGATTCGAGCCTCGCGCGACGGTGCCGCCGTCTGGCAACCGTGCGAGCGCGGCTTCCACGACGCCTCTTGCGTCGACGCTAACGCATGCCGCGCTTGGCGGGCCGCGGCGTGGACGCCGGCGCCTGGAGCGGCGGCAGGCGGCGTGCGACCGGTGTCGATTTGATAATGGCCGTGTTGGTCTCGGCGCGATCGGTCACCTTCGCGAGGATATCGTCGAGTTCGTCGATCGAACGCAGGTAAAGGCGGCAGACGAAGCAATCCTCCCCCGTCACCTTGTCGCATTCGACGAATTCCGGAATCCGCCGGATCGCCTCCTCCACGAGATGCAGTTGGCCAGGCAATGGCCGTACGCGCACGATGGCCTGCATCGTATAGCCCAGCGCGCGCGGGTCGATTTGCACCGTGAAGCGCTCGATGACACCCTGCGTTTCGAGGCGGCGCAGACGTTCGGCCGTGCTCGGCGCCGACAAGCCGACCTCGCGCGCAAGATCGGCCACTGCCGCACGGCCGTTCTCGGCCAGCAGCGTCAGCAACGTGCGATCGATCTCGTCGAGCACGGTGGCGCCGGTGGAGGGCGCCGATCCCGCGCCAGCTTCATAAAGGCGTTTCGGCATCTCTTGCCTTCGATAAAAAGTCAGAAAGCTTTTATCGCCTTAGTTTAGCCATGTCTTGCGCCTCACGTAACCGCTAGACTGCATCGTATCGAAAGCATCTTTTGTCGAGGCATCCGTGGCTAACCAGGAAATCCGACGCGGCGCGTTGGAGATGACCGTCGCAATGTTGATATCGGGTACGGTGGGCTGGCTCGTCGTGAAGTCGGGTGAGCCGCCTGTCGCCGTCGTATTCGTTCGTTGCGTGTTCGGCGCCATCACGCTTGCGCTCATCTGCGCGTGGCTGGGCCTTCTCCGGCGCGACGCTTTGTCGTGGCGCATCGCGGGCCTCGCCGTCGCCGGCGGCGCGGCCGTCGTTGCCAACTGGATTCTGCTCTTCGCCGCCTACTCGCGCGCGTCGATCTCGATGGCGACGGCCGCCTACAATACGCAGCCGTTCATGCTCGTTGCGTTGGGCGCGCTCGTCTTTCGCGAGCGCATCACTGCGTCGATCGCAGTCTGGCTCGCCGCCGCCTTCGTCGGGCTCGTCTTCGTCGTGCGCGTCGAGCCGGCCGTCCTTGCCGTGCCCGGTCAATATCTCGAAGGGATCACCTATGCGCTCGGCGCGGCATTTTTCTACGCCATCGCGTCGATCGTGACGAAGCAGCTCAAGGGCACGGCGCCGCATCTGATCGCGCTGATCCAGGTGACGCTCGGCGCGCTCGCGCTCGCGCCGTTCGTCGATTTTCATGCGTTGCCCAGAACTGCGGGCCCTTGGGCGGACCTCGCCACGCTCGGCATCGTCAACACAGGCCTCATGTACGTGCTGCTGTACGGCGCGATTCAAAGATTGCCGACCGCGATGACGGGCGCGCTTTCGTTCATTTATCCGGTAGTCGCGATCGTCGTCGACCATGTCGCGTTCGGGCAAACGCTGGCCTGGGTCCAACTGCTCGGTGCCGCGCTGATTCTGGTTGCCGCCGCAGGGGTCAATCTGGGTTGGCGCGTGGTGCCGCGCCGGGCATCGCTACCGCGCGGCTCTTCGCACGCAAGTGAAATTTGAGTGAAACCGGGTTATAGAGTATTCGCAGGGAATTCCCCGATGCGCTCAACCAAGGCGCATCGGTATGATGACGGTGACGCTGATCACGTCGTACATTGCGCCGTTCGCCATTCTTGACGAGCGGCTTTTCTTTTTTGGCCTCTCAATCGCGCAAAGCCACATCGGCGACGGGGGCGTCCGTCAGTCCGATCAGTTCCTGCGGCGACAGATTGAAGACGGCATGAGGATGGCCGGCCGCCGCCCAGAGGCTGTCCAACTGCAACAGGTCCGCATCGATCAGCGTGATGGGCGGCGTGACGTGCCCGATCGGGCAGACGCCGCCTATCGCATAGCCCGTCTTCTCGCGCACGAACTTCGCGTCCGCTCGCGCGACCGCACCGACTTGCGCGGCGACCTTTTCCTCATCGACGCGATTCGCGCCGCTCGCGATGACGAGCACGGGCATATCGTCGTCGCGCCGTCGAAAGAGGATCGACTTCGCGATTTGCGCGACGGTGCAGCCGAGCCCTGCCGCTGCTTCCGCCGAGGTCTTGCCCGTCTGAGGCAACATGACGACGGGCTTCTCATGCCCGCGCTCGCGCAGCAGCAGGGCGACGCGCCGCGCCGATTCGGGCAATGCGGCGAGCGGTTCGGACGCATCCGCCACTTCGGGCGCGTTCGTAGGGGTCAATCGTTCGTTGTTCATATCGATCGTTGTTGTTCGCTATTGTCGATTCTTTCGGCGCGCGCAGGCCGCGTCACCTCACGCCTGCTCGCTCGCTTCGCTGCATTGCGCCGCATTTCGCTTCGCGAGCAATGCACGGCCGGCGCGCGACGCGTTGGGTCGGCCGATCGCCGACGAGATGAAGTGGCCGATGTCGACGACTTGATCGAGATCGATGCCGGTTTCGATTCCAAGGCCATTCATCAGATAGAGCACATCCTCCGTCGCGACGTTTCCTGTCGCGCCCTTCGCGTAAGGACAGCCGCCGAGACCTGCCACCGACGCATGAAAAATCTCGATGCCTTCGAGCAGCGAGGCGTAGATGTTGGCGAGCGCCTGACCGTAAGTGTCATGAAAGTGCCCCGAGAGCCGTTCGCGCGGAAAAACCTTCGTCACCGCCGCGAACACCTCATGCGTGCGCTTCGGCGTGCCGACGCCGATGGTGTCCGCGATGTCGATTTCGTCGCAGCCGAGTTCGGCGAAACGCTGCACCACGTCGACGACCGCGGGTACCGGCACGTCTCCCTGATAGGGACATCCGAGCGCGCACGAGATGCTGCCGCGCAGCCGCAGACCGTTGTCTTTCGCGGCTCGCGCGACGGGCTCGAAGCGCGCAACGCTCTCCGCGATACTGCAATTGATGTTTCGCTGCGAGAAAGCCTCGCTCGCGGCCCCGAAGATGACCACTTCGTCGGCCTGCGCAGCCAGCGCGCCTTCGAAGCCCTTCAGGTTCGGCGTGAGCACCGAATAGATCGTGCCGGGCCGGCGCGCGATGCCCGCCATCACCTCGGCGGCGTCGGCCATTTGGGGCACCCACTTCGGCGACACGAACGACGCCGACTCGACGTTGCGAAACCCTGCCGCCGAGAGCCGATCGACGAGCTCGATCTTCACCGCGGCCGGCACCTGCTGCTTCTCGTTCTGCAGCCCGTCGCGCGGGCCGACTTCGACGATCTTCACTGCGCGAGGCAAGGACATGTCATTCTCCAGTCGATTCGTAAGGACTGCCGATCGATTTTCGCGATGTTGTTCTGTCAGTACCCCCGCAACGGATCGACGATGCCGCCGATCGGCTCTCCGCGCTCGAGCGCGGCGATCTTTTGCGCGATCTGTGCGATGGCCGGCTCGCGCAGCGTCAAGGCCGCGATATGCGGTGTGATCGTCACGCGCGGCTCCCGCCACAAGCGGTGATCGGGCGGCAGCGGCTCCGTCGCGAACACGTCCAGCGTGGCCGCGGCGATCCGTCCCTGCGCAAGCGCGTCGAGCAAGTCCGCCTCGACGAGATGCGCGCCGCGTGCGAGGTTCACGAGATAGGCGCCGTGCGCGACCTTCGCGAACCTCCGACGGTTCAGGATACCGTCAGTATCGGGCGTGCTCGGCAGCAAATTGACGAGCACTTTGAGCCCTTCGAGAAACGCGTCGAGATTCGCTTCGCCCGAGAACGTTTCGACACCCTCCAATGTTTTCTGGCTCCGACTATAGCCGCGCACGGGCAAGCCGAGCGATGCCAGGGCCTGCGCGACGTGCGCGCCGAGCGCGCCCAGCCCGAGCACGCCGACCGTGAATGTTTCGCGCGCATGCGGCGCGAGTTCGCGCCAGCTCGGAGCGGCCTGCCGCTGCGCGAGTTCATATTCGTCGAAGCGGCGCATGTAGCGTAGCACCGCGTATGTCGTGTACTCGGCCATTTGTGCCGCCATCCCCGTATCTTCGAGCCGGACGATCGGCACGCCATGCGGCAGCGTGCCCGGCGCTTCGCGCTCGAGCGACAGCAAAGCATCCACGCCCGCGCCGAGATTGAAGACCGCTTTGAGCCCGGCGCGCCGCGCGAACAGCTCGCGCGGGGGACGCCAGACGAGCGCGTAGTCGGCATCGGCCACGTCGCCGGGCTCCCATGCACGTAGATGCGCGCCGGGTAGCGCGCGTGCGAGCGACGGCAGCCAATGGTCGGCTTCGTTTGCCTGCGGCGTGTGAAAGAGAATCTTCATGCGTGCTGCGTACGGTCGGGCGGCGAGTCTCTGAACGAAGGGGCGAACCCTGTCATTTTACTTTCTCGCCCCCCGCTCGCGAAGCCGCGCAACGGACTTTAGCCGTTGCGGCATGCCTCTTTGCATGTGTCTTGCACCGCCGGCAGATGCTCCGCACTCTGCGCGCGTATGCCAAGGCGGTCGAAGAGTTTCCGATCGGCGTCCGCCTGCGGATTGCCCGTCGTCAACAACGCGTCGCCGTAGAAGATGGAGTTGGCTCCGGCCATGAAGCAAAGTGCCTGAACGGCATCGTTCATTTGCTGGCGGCCGGCCGAGAGTCGCACCATCGCGCGCGGCATCGTGATGCGCGCCACGGCGATCGTGCGCACGAACTCGAACGGATCGAGAGGCTCGACTTCGCCGAGCGGCGTGCCTTCGATCGCAACGAGATGATTGATCGGCACGGATTCGGGATAGGGGTCCATGTTCGCGAGTTGCGCGATGAGCCCCGCGCGCTCGCGGCGCGACTCGCCCATGCCGACGATGCCGCCGCAGCAGACGTTGATGCCTGCGTCGCGCACGCGTTCGAGCGTTTCGAGCCGGTCCTGGTAAGTGCGTGTCGAAATGATCTGCCCATAGAACTCGGGCGATGTATCGAGGTTGTGGTTGTAGTAGTCGAGGCCCGCTTCGCGCAGCGCCTTCGCCTGATGGTCCTCGAGCATGCCGAGCGTCACGCAGGTTTCGAGGCCCATCGCCTTCACGCCGCGGATCATTTCCTTGATCGGCTCAAGGTGGCGGTCTTTCGGGCTGCGCCACGCGGCGCCCATGCAAAAGCGCGTCGCACCGTTATCCTTCGCCGTGCGTGCCGCGGCGAGGACCTCGCCGATGTCCATCAGCTTCTCGGCTTTGAGGCCCGTTTCATAGTGCGACGACTGCGAGCAGTATTTGCAGTCCTCCTCGCAGCCGCCCGTCTTGATCGACAGCAACGTCGAAAGTTGCACGGCGTTCGCGTCGAAGTGCTCGCGGTGCACTTGCTGAGCGCGAAAGAGGAGATCGTTGAACGGCAGCTCGTAAAGCGCCGCAACGTCTCCGACGCGCCAGCGAACGGTA
The DNA here is from genome assembly GCF_003028655.1 of Trinickia symbiotica. Lineage (GTDB taxonomy): Bacteria > Pseudomonadota > Gammaproteobacteria > Burkholderiales > Burkholderiaceae > Trinickia > Trinickia symbiotica_A. The sequence continues at coordinate 176,085 of NZ_PYUC01000003.1, read as the reverse complement.
TCGGGTGTTTGCGGTGCGGCCATCGGCGACGCGCTTTCGGTTTGGGCTTGAGTCATATCGTCGATCCTTCGAGGCTTGGGAACGCTGTGGGGTCGTCGTTCCGAATTCGTCAAAATTCGCGTAAGCGGTGATGGGAGGAAGCGGCGCTAACTCGGCGGCGGCTGAGTACGCAAGATCTTTAGGAGTCCTGCGATATCGATCGTCTGCGCGGCTTGCTCGGGCGAAGCGGGTGCCAGATGCGGGACGATGCCGAGAAGCGGCGCATCGTGCTCGCGAGCGAGCCATTTGCGCACCGTATCGATATTTTCGTCGCGGTACAGCATGGCTGGGTCGACGACGTTCGCCACCCAGCCGGCGATGCGCAGTCCTCGCGCGGCGATCGCTTGCGCCGTCAGAAGCGTATGGCTGATGCAGCCGAGGCGCACGCCCACGACGAGCACGACGGGCAGTGCCAATGCGCGGGCGAGGTCAGCCGTGTCGTGTTCGTCGTCGAGCGGCACGCGAAAACCGCCGACGCCTTCGACGACGACGATATCGGCGAGCTTCGCTGCTTGCGCGTGGCACTGGACGATGTGGGCGATATCGAGCGCGACGCCTTCATGCGCGGCGACGATGTGCGGTGCCGCCGGTGCTTTCAAGAGATACGGCGTGCGCAGTTCGGGCGGCAGCAAAACGCCGGCGGCGGCGTCGAGCTGATCCGCGTCCTCGTTGTGCCATTGCCCGTTGCGCTCGACGGCTCCGGCCGCGATCGGTTTCATCGCCGCGGCGCGCAGGCCCGCGCGCTTGAAGCCGTGCAGCAGGGCGCAAGAGACGAAGGTCTTGCCGATCTCGGTATCGGTACCCGTGACGAAGAGCGAGAGCGGCGCGTTCATGCCTGGCCTCCCTCGTCGATTCGACAGAGCGCTGCTTCGAGCCTGGCCAGATCGTCGAGCGAATGCGCGGCCGACAGCGAGATGCGAAGCCGCGACGTGCCGGCCGGCACCGTCGGCGGCCGAATCGCCGGCACCCAAAGCCCCTCGGCGTCGAAGCGCGCGGCGAGCGCCAGCGTGGCTTCGTTGTCGCCGATCACGAGCGGTTGAATCGCCGTTTGCGAATCGACGGGCTGCCAGCGCGTTCGGCGAAGCATGGCGCGTGTGCGCTCGATCAGCGTCGCGAGATGCGCGCGGCGGGTGTCGCCTTCATCGCTTCCGATCAATTCGAGGCTCGCCGAAACGGCATGAGCGACCGCGGGCGGCGCGGCCGTCGTGAAGATATAGGGCCGCGCGCGCTGTACGAGCCATTCGATCACGGTCTCGTGCGCGACGATGGCCGCTCCCGCCACACCGGCCGCCTTGCCCAGCGTACAGACGTAGACGAAATGCGGCGAGCGCAGCGCATGCTCGGCGAGCACGCCGCGCCCTTGCGGCCCGAGCACGCCGAAGCCGTGCGCGTCGTCGACGACGAGCCACGCGCCATGCCGCTCGGCGAGCGCGAGCAAACGGGCGAGCGGGGCGATGTCGCCGTCCATGCTGAACACGCCGTCCGTCACGATCAGCTTGGCGCTCGAATCGGAGGCTTCCAGCATGGCCGCGAGGGCAGCCGTATCGCCGTGCGGATAGATCTGCACGTCGGCGCGCGAGAGCCGTGCGCCATCGATCAGCGAGGCATGGTTGAGCGCGTCGGAGAAAAGGGTCGTGTCGCGGCCGGCGAGCGTCGTCAGCACGGCGAGATTCGCCATATAGCCGGTGCTGAAGGAGAGGGCGCGCGGCGCATCGACGAAGCCGCCGCAAAACGCCGCAAGATCGTCTTCGAGTTGCGCGTGCGCATGTGAGTGGCCGCCGAGCAGATGCGAGCCGCCGCTGCCCGCGCCGTAGCGTCTGGCGCCCTCGGCGAGCGCGGCCGTCAGCTTCGGGTGCGAGGCGAGGCCGAGGTAGTCGTTGCTCGCGAAGCCCACTATCTCGCGTCCGTCGACGCGCATATGCGCGCCGCAGGGCGTTCCGGCGGTGCGCCGGCGGCGTGTCAGGCCGCGTGCATCGAGATCGGCGAGGCCTTCTCGGAGCGAATCGAGCAAATGCATCAGCGCTCCTCGCCCGCAAGCGTCGCTTCGAACGTCTCGCGCGTTCGCGCGGCGAGCCATGCGATTTGTTCGTTGTCCAAAATATATGGCGGCATTAGATAGACGGTCGTGCCGATCGGACGCATCAGCAGCTCGCGCGCAAGCGCGTTGGCGAAGAAGCGTCGCGAGAAGGTGCGCGCGGCATCGCCTTCGAGGGCGACGTCGAAAGCGATCAGCGTTCCGCGACGGCGCAGATGACGCACCTTCTCATGCGAGGCGAGCGAGCCAAGCGCCGCGAAAAGTGCCGACGATTTCGTCTCGTTCGCGGCCAGCACGTCGTCGGCTTCGATGAGATCGAGCGTCGCGAGCGCCGCGCGGCAAGCGAGCGGATTGCCCGTATAGGAATGCGAATGCAGGAAGCCGCGTGTCGTATCGTCGTCGTAGAACGCGGCGAACACCTCGTCGCGCGACAGCACGATCGACAAGGGCAAATAGCCGCCGCTGATTCCCTTCGACAAGCAGAGGAAATCGGGCCAGACGCCCGCCTGCTCGCAGGCGAAAAACGTCCCTGTGCGTCCGCAGCCGACGGCGATCTCGTCGGCGATCAGATGCACGCGAAATTCGTCGCACAACGCGCGCAGGCCGGCGACGTACGACGGGTCGTGCATCGCCATGCCGGTCGCGCATTGCACAAGGGGCTCGACGATCAGTGCCGCGATCCGTTCGGCCCGCGATTCAAAAAGCGCGCGGACGTCTTCGAGCGCGCGCCGCGCCACGTCGACGGCTGTCTCACCCGGCTGCGCGAGGCGCGCATCGGGCGATGCCGCCACGTGCGCGCAACGGATCAGCGGATCGTAAGCGTCCTTGAACAACGCGACGTCCGTGACGCCGAGCGCGCCGATCGTTTCGCCGTGATAGCCGTTCGCGATGCAGACGAATTCGCGCTTCTCGGGCAAGCCGCTGTTGCGCCAGTAGTGGAAGCTCATTTTCAGTGCGATTTCGACGGCCGATGCGCCGTCCGACGCGAAGAACGCATGGCCGAGCGTCCCCCGCGTGAGCCGCGAGAGCCGCTCCGCGAGCTCGACGGCGGCCGTATGCGTGCAGCCCGCGAGCATCGCGTGTTCGAGCATGTCGAGCTGCGCCTTCAACGCGTCATTGATACGCGGATTCGCGTGACCGAACAGATTGACCCACCATGAGCTGATCGCGTCGAGATATCGGCGCCCGTCGTGATCGAAGAGCCATGCACCTTCGCCGCGCGCCACGGCAACGAGCGGCAGCCGCTCGTGATGCTTCATCTGCGTGCACGGGTGCCAGATCGCCGCGAGGCTACGTGCAGCCCATTCCTGAGCGCCGCTTTCGTCTGGCCGGCTGCTTGCGCGCCCGTGCGTCGTGAAGCCCGTACTCTTTACTTGGTTGAGAGCGTCAACGTTCATACGCTTCGAAAATTCGTCCGTTGCGTCCGCGCGAGGAAAACGCGGACCTGTCCATCGCTTTGCGAGCTCGCGATGCGCGCGTTCGTCGCGGCATGCGAGCCAAGGCGGACGTGAGAGTAGCGCGTTCCGTTGGACGATGCACGCATTCCGTGCCGCGTCGAACGGCGCGTTTTGCCGGCCGTTCGACGCAGCTCGGGACGCTTCGGAGCAGATCGCAAACGTTGAATGACGTTGACGACGGCAGAGTGACGCGGTACGCCGGCAAAATTCATGAAAAACGCGAGCGGCGCGGGCGGTCAGCCGCGCGCCGTTGAGCGAATCGCAATGGCAGACTTACCAGCGGCTGGCAAGCGAGGGATGGGCAACGGTGCCGGTACCGCCGACACCGCTCGTGTCGTTGCCGCGCGATGACGACGCTGTTTGCGTGCCGTCGTTCCAGACCACCGAGTCGTTGACCGCATAGAGCTGGCAGGGCTCGCCGTGGTTCTCCTTGCTGCAATTAGCGAGCGCCACCGACATCGGATCGTCGCCGCCCTCCGCCCACGACCAGGCACCGGAGCTCGCGACCGCGAAGGCGCGGCTCGGGAATTGATGCAGGAACTTGCTGTATGCCGCGCGGCCCGCCGAATCGAGGTAGGGGACGGCGTTGACCGAATCGACGGCCGCGTAACCCGTCGCTTGCGGCATCGGGCGCGTTTCGACTTGGTATTCGGGCCGCGTCGGCATGCCGATGCGCGCGAGGAACGCGTCGACGGAGGGCCACCAGATTGGTACGCCGTCGCGATCGACGACAAGCCGGTGCGCGTCGTTCTTGTACGATCCGAAGTCGATCATCTTCGCGCTCGCGCCGTGACCGACATAGGCCGCATACATGCGCTCGGTCAGATCGTGCGTCCAGATCGAGTCGTTGTCGCCATAGAGCCAGAGCGACGGCACGCGCGCCTTCTCGCCGTAGGCTTCGAACGCGTTCGTGAGGTTGTCCTGCCACCCGGAGCAGGCGTCTTGCCGCAGTCCGCCGGAGAAATTGATGAGGCCGCGCACGCCGGGCGCCGCGCGCATGCCGTAAGCGATCGCCGTCAGCCCACCGTGCGACGTGCCGGCCACGACGATCCGCGAAGCATCGACGTACGGTTCCTTCGACATGTAGGCAATCGTGGCGGCGACATCGTCGGCTTGCGCGTCGCCGTTCTTTTCGACGTCGCAACCTTCCTGGCGGTAGGTGCCGCCGGAATTGCCGAAGCCTTCGCGATTGGGGGCGACGACGACATAGCCGCGGCGCACGAACTCGCGCGCGAACGCGAGCGGACGGCTGCGCGCCTGTGCGCGGGGGTCGCCCGCCATCTTGCCGTGATTGAAGACGATCATCGGAAACGGTCCCGGACCGTTGGGCTTGAAGATCGTGGTTTCGAGCGTGGTCGAGCCCGCGCTGTCGACCGGAACGCGGACGACGCGCTCATTGAGATCGGCGGCGAGGACGGGCATGTCCGACTCGCCGAACTCCAGTCGTGCCACGTTCGCGGCCGAGAGCGGCCCACCGGGGCTGGTGGCGAGTGCGACGTCTTGCTTCGTTGAGTTCGAGCCCGCATGGACGCTCACCCATGCGCACGCACATGCCAATCCAACCCAAACTTTTTTCCAACTCATGCGCGCCTGCTCAGAAAATCGGTTGTCACGGCGATGGTCCCTCTCTCGTCCATCCCGGATCAGTATCCGCGCTCACTTCGCTGGGCCGTTGCTCGAAAAAAGGCCGGCAATGGTCACAATTCGTCCCATTGGTCGTGCGACGAGGCGTCGCCGGCAATCGGTGGCGAAAAAGCGCGGGAATGTGACGCGCACCCGTTGCGCTCGAAAAATCGATAGGGAGTCCTATCCATCCCCAAGCGCAGTTGCAACCGGCGGCGAATGCCTTCGGCTAGCAACGATTCGTCTGAACGATGCACGTCACAAGCGAGCCCAATCGTAGCCCGCCGATATTCGCCTGCGCAATAAAGGAGAACCCGGGCTTGCCGGACTTGGACGTCAGGCGTACCGGGTGAAAAGCGATGGAAAGGTCGACGGCAGAGCAGCGAGGTTAGCGCTCGCTTACGTCGCCGTCCACGTAGCGCCAGCGTCCATCGTCGCCGCGCGTGAAACGGCTCACCTCATGCAGCCGGTGTCCGCGACCCCCCGTTTTAAATCGAGCGACGAATTCCACGATGGCATGCCTATCGTCGAGCGCTTCGAAACGTTTGATCTGGAGCCCCAACCAGCGCGGCGCATCGGGCGCGTCGACGTCGGCCGCGAGGTCGGCGGGGCAGGTCGAAGGATCCCATGTCGCCCGGAGGTAGTCTGTGTCGCCGACCACATAGGCGGTATAGCGCGAGCGCATCACCTCGAGCGCCGTAGGCGGCACGGCCGCGCCGCTCAAATAGCGGCCGCAGCAGTCGGCCAAGCGCGGCGCGTCGGCCGCGGCCCGGCGGTTCGGTGCCGCGCCGCCGCAGGGGCAGAGGCCCGCGGCGGGCGCGGTCGGTTGCTTTGCGTTCATCCGGCGTTGGTGGTGTTGGGGGAACGAAAACGCCGAATCTTACTCGAGCTGCCTGGCAATCAAGATCTTTTGAATATCGCTCGTGCCCTCATAAATCTGGCAGACGCGCACGTCGCGATAAATGCGCTCGACCGGAAAGTCGGTGACGTATCCGTAGCCGCCGAACGTCTGCAAGGCCGCGGAGCAGATCCGTTCGGCCGCCTCCGATGCGAAAAGCTTCGCCATCGCCGCTTCCTTGAGGCAAGGCTGGCCGGCATCCTTCAGTGAGGCCGCATGCCAGACCAGTTGCCGCGCGGCTTCGAGCTGCGTCGCCATCTCGGCGAGCCGGAACTGCACGGCCTGGTGACCGATAATCAGTTCTCCGAAACTTTCGCGCTCCTTCGCATAGGCTAGCGCAGCCTCGAGGGCAGCGCGCGCCATGCCGACGCTTTGCGCGGCGATGCCGATGCGCCCGCCTTCGAGCCCCGACAGCGCGATTCGATACCCTTCGCCTTCGGCGCCGATGCGCTGGGCGGCCGGCACGCGGCAATTTTCGAACACGATCTGCGCCGTGTCGGACGAATGCTGCCCGAGCTTGTCTTCGACGCGCGCCACGATGTAGCCCGGGGTATTCGTCGGCACGATGAAGGCGCTGATGCCCCGCTTGCCGGCGGTTTTGTCCGTCACGGCCATGACGATCGCGACATCGCCGTGCTTGCCGCTCGTGATGAACTGCTTGACGCCGTTGAGGACATACGCGTCCCCATCCCGCACGGCCGTGGTCCGCAGCGCCGAGGCGTCGGAGCCGGCCTGAGGCTCGGTGAGGCAAAACGCGCCGAGCATCTCGCCGCGTGCGAGCGGCGTCAGCCAGTCGCGCTTTTGCGCGTCGTTGCCATAGGCGAGCAGGATGCTGCACACGGGGCAATTGTTGACGGAGATCGCCGTCGACGTCCCACCGTCGCCGGCTGCGATTTCCTCGAGGATCAATGCGAGCGCGAGCGCGTCGAGGCCCGCGCCGCCGTATTCGTGCGGCACGAGCACGCCATATGCGCCAAGCTCGGCGAGCTGCCGATGGACGTCCTTCGGAAACGTCCGTTCCCGGTCCCATTGCGCGGCGAAAGGCGTGACGGCATCGCGCACGAACGTACGCACCGCATCGCGGATCATCGTGTGATCCTGGTCGAGCACCATATTCGTTTGTCTCCTGGCTGGTTGCCTTGGATTGCTATGTCTACAGCATTGGCGGCCCTTGTGAGGCCTTGCGTTCGGGTCACTGATCAAAGCCCGATCGAACGGATGAGGCGAGAAGGTGTGATCCGTCTCGTTCTACCACTCGACCGGCGTCCCGTCATACTGGACGAACCGGCCGTTGAAAGCGGCCCGCGCGGCGCCCGCCTGCGCAATGACTTGACGCATGCCGGACACGCTGCGCTCAGCGTCGATCGCCGCGTTGGCTCCGCCCATGTCCGTGCGCACCCAGCCGGGATTGAGCGCGATGCAAGTCGCCCGGCGCGTTTGCAGCGACGCCACGCGCAGCGCGCTGTTGAGCGCGGCCTTGCTCGCGCGGTAAAGCCAGCCCGTCGTTCCCGTCGCCTCGCTGATGCTGCCCATTCTGCTCGACAGCACGGCCAGGACCCCATCCACCGATTCGACGAGCGGCAGCAGCACGGGCAGCAAAAGCATCGGGCCGCGCACGTTGGTGGACATCACGTGGTCGAAATCGTCGGCTGAGAACGACTCGACGCCTTCCGTCTGCGGCCCGTAGACACCCGCGCAAATAATGGCCACATCGAGCTTCTCGTCGGCGATCACGGCGGCCAGCCCGTCGATGTCATCGGGCTCGGTCACGTCGAGCAGAATCGGCTCGGCTTCGAAGTCGGACTCGATCGCGTCGAGCGCCTCGCCGTCCCGTGCTGTCGCGATGACGCGCCAGCCCGCGCCACGGTATTGCCGCACGAACTCACGCCCGATGCCGCGCGACGCGCCCACGATCAGTGCTGTCTTCATTGTTCGGACTCCTAACGGACCGCAGAATCTGCGCGGCAGGCGCGCCGCATCTTGCCTTCAGCCGATCGAGCGCCGCCTGATGCCCGAGGATGCCCGATCGCCCGATGCGGGTCACGAGACGATCTCGATTCCCATGGCCGTCGCTTCACCGCCGCCGATGCACAGGCTCGCCACGCCGCGCTTGCCGCCGCGCTTCCTCAATGCGCCGATGAGCGTGACGAGAATGCGCGCGCCGGAGGCGCCGATCGGATGCCCGAGTGCGCAGGCGCCGCCGTTCACGTTGACGATCTCGTGCGGCAGGCCGTGTTCCTTCATCGCCGCCATCGTCACGACGGCGAAGGCCTCGTTGATTTCATACAGGTCGACGTCGCTGGCGCGCCAGCCGTTTTTCTCGAAGAGCTTGCGGATCGCGCCGACGGGTGCCGTCGTGAACTTCGCCGGTTCCTGAGCGAACGTCGAGTGGCCGACGACGCGTGCGAGCGGCGCGATACCGAGCCGCTCGGCCGTGGACGCGCGCAACATCACGAGTGCCGCCGCGCCGTCCGAAATCGAAGACGAGTTCGCCGCCGTGACCGTTCCCGTCTTGCTGAACGCGGGCTTGAGCGTCGGGATTTTCTCGATGTTGGACTTGAATGGCTGCTCGTCGCGCGCAATCAGGACCTCGTCGCCCTTGCGGCCTTCGATCTTCGCGGGCGCGATTTCCCACGAGAACGAACCATCTTCGTTGGCCCGCCGTGCTCTCATGAGCGATTCGACGGCGAACGCGTCCTGCGCTTCGCGCGTGAAACCGAACGAAGCGGCGCATTCCTCGGCAAACGTGCCCATCAGGCGGCCTTTATCGTAGGCGTCTTCGAGCCCGTCGTAGAACATGTGGTCGATTACCTGGCCGTGCCCCATGCGCATACCGGCGCGCGCCTTCGGCAGCAGGTACGGCGCATTCGTCATGCTTTCCATCCCGCCCGCGACGATCACATCGGCCGAGCCGGCGGCGAGCATGTCGTGCGCGAACATGGCGGCGCGCATGCCCGAGCCGCACATCTTGTTGACGGTCGTGCAGCCGGTGGAAAGCGGCAAGCCGGCACCGAGCGCGGCCTGACGCGCCGGTGCCTGGCCGAGACCGGCCGGCAGCACGCAGCCCATCAGCGCTTCGTCGACTTGCTCGGGCTTCAGTCCCGAGCGCGCGAGCGCCGCTTCGATCGCAATGGCGCCGAGCCGCGGCGCCGCGAGCGCGGCGAGCTCGCCTTGGAAACCGCCCATCGGCGTGCGCGCCGCGGCGACGATGACGACGGGATCGCTGGACCTCTCTCTTGCTTCAGTCATGCTTGATCTCCTTGATTACGCCTTCGACGACCGCTTCGACCTTCGTCAGTTCGGCGGCGTCGGCGGCGACGATGTCGATATCGGCCGCGCTCGCGCGCTTGGCGGAGAGCGCGGCTACACAGCGTTCGTAAGTACTGCCGAGCATCTCGGCGCTCGAAATCGTCATGCCGAGATTGCGCATGCGGCCGTCGTGCACGCCGTAGGTCCAGCCGTGCACCGTGAGCGGCTGGCTGCGCGCCCACGCGTCGTTCACGATCGTCGTGCGGCAGACGTTGACCACTTGCTCGATCGTGTTCAATTCGACGAGACGCCGATGCCGAGCCTCGCCCATCGGCCACTCGTCGAGCAGCGCCGCATGCTTCGCGCGCACGTCGTGAATGTGATGCAGCCAGTTGTCGGCCAGCCCGACGCGCCTGTCGAACAGGGCCGCGCCGACGCCCGAGCAGCCGTAATGGCCGACCACCATGATGTGCTTGACCTTCAGCAAATCGACGGCGAACTGGATCACGGACAGGCAGTTCAGGTCCGTATGGACGACGACGTTCGCGATGTTGCGGTGGACGAACACTTCACCGGGTGGCAGGCCGATGATCTGATTGGCGGGCACGCGCGAGTCGGAGCAGCCGATCCAGAGGTATTCGGGGGTTTGCTGATCGGCGAGCCGCGAGAAGTACTGCGGGTCTTCGGCCAGCTTGCGCTTGACCCACGACTGGTTGTTGGCGAAGAGGTGAGCGAGCGGATGGTCTTGATCGTTCATGATGCGTTGTGACGGTGGATTTGATTGATACGGGTCCGGACACTGGCGTCCTCGATTGAATGCCGCGAGCGAAACGGCGGCCGTTCAAGCCGCTCGCTTGCCGTGGCTCGGCTCGTCCTTCGCCTGAGGTTCGGCGCCGGGCGAAGTCTCGTGAAAGCGCTCGGGATAGCGATTGCAAAAGCGCACGCCCCTGTCGTAGGGAAAGAAGTCGGGCAATTCACCTTTGAGTAGCTGCTCCTTGTGTCTTTGCCACAGCGCGGGATCGAAGATGTCCGCGTGATGGCGCATGAAGTAGCGGCGCACGGTCGGATCGCCGAGCAGGAACGTTCCGTAGGTTTCGGGAAAGATGTCGTTGGGGCCGACGGCATACCAGGTCTCGGCCGATAGCTCGTCTTCCTCGCTTTGCGCCTGCGGCACGTGGCGAACGTTGCAGTCGGTCAGGTATTCGATCTCGTCGTAATCGTAGAAGACGACGCGGCCGTGGCGTGTCACGCCGAAGTTCTTATAGAGCAAATCACCAGGGAAGATATTCGCCTGGATAAGCTCCTTCACCGCGTCGCCGTACTCCTTGACCGCATGCTCGATATCGGCTTCCGTGCCATTTTGCAGGAACATGTTGAGCGGCACCATGCGGCGCTCGATGTAGACGTGCCGGATGATGACGCAATCGCCTTCGTATTCGATCATCGAAGGCGCTTCCCTTTCGAGTTCGCGCAAGAGTGCATCGTCGAGCCGCGCGAGCGGCAACGCGACGCTTGAATATTCGAGCGTATCGGCCATGCGGCCGAGGCGATCGTGCCGCTTCACGAGCAGGTATTTTTCCTGGATCTTCTCACGCGTCGTTTCCTTCGGTGCCGGGAAGCTGTCCTTGATCAGCTTGAACACGTAAGGGAACGACGGCAGCGTGAAGACGATCATCACGAGCCCCTTGATGCCGGGCGCGACGATGAACTGATCGCTCGAATGCGAGAGATGCTTCAGCAAGTCGCGATAAAAGAGGTTCTTGCCTTGCTTTTGCAGGCCGACCGACGTATAGATCTCCGCCTTCGGCTTGCCCGGCATGATCGTCTCGAGAAAGTCGACGTAGGCGGAAGGCACCGCCATGTCGACGAGGAAGTACGAATGCGAGAAGCTGAAAATGATCTGCAGCTGCTCGCGCCTGAGCAACACGGTATCGAGCGCGAGCAAACCCGGGCGCACATGGCGGATCGGCACGGCGAACGGCAATAGCAGCTCACCGTTGATGATCCGGCCGATGACATACGCGGCCTTGTTCCGAAAGAACAGCGACGACAGCACGTGCACCTGGAAGTTGAACGCTTCCTGAAACGGTCCGTAGGTCTCGTGGAGGGTGTCGATGATGCAGGCGACGTCTCGTGCGAGATTTTCGAATGGCACTTCGAGCTGAAAGTTCGTGACGATTCGCTCGAGCGTCGCCGCGAGGCCGTCCTTGCCGGGATAGTAGGCGCGATACGTGGGCTTCGCGGCTGGCTCCTCGTTCTCGAGATATTCGGTCGAGATGACGGGGCGCACGAAGATGAAGTCGTTGTTGAAGTACGACCGGTGCAGGATCTTGCAGCAGACTGAATTGAAGAACGTCTCGGCGCACTCGGGCTGCAGGTGGTTCGTCAGCAGTCCGATGTAATGGAGCCTGATCTGCTGCCAGACGTCGTCATCGATTCTTTCGGCGTCGTATTCGTCCTGAAGCAGCTCGACACAGGCTTGGACGCGGTTGTCGTATGACGCGATCCGCTCGCGCGCGAGCTTTTGCAGCCCGAGCCAGTCGCCCGTTTCGAAGAGCGTCTTCGCCCGCGTGCCGGCCTCGCGAAAAGCGCCGTAGTGGCCGTTGAAGCCTTCGAGGATCGACTGCGCCATGTCGAAGCCGATCTGCGAGGAGAGGAGCTTCGGAAAGTGCTTCATGCGCGCACGGCCTCGGCCGCCCCGTTTTCGGCGAGCATGGCTCGGCACTGCGCTTCGTATCGAGCTAGGTCCCCGAGCGTCGCGTTGAGATCGTCGAGCTGACGCTCGAGCACCTCGCGGTGCTGCGCAATCGTGGCGAGAAACGCCCGCAACTGGGGTACCGTGTCGGTCGGCGAGTCATACAGATCGAGCAGCCGGCGAATCTCGGAGAGCGTAAACCCGAGGCGCTTGCCGCGCAGCGTCAGCTTGAGCCGCGTGCGATCGCGGCTCGAGTAGACGCGCCGCAAGCCGCCCGAGCCCTCCCGCTTCGGCGCGAGCAGTCCCTGGTCTTCATAGAAGCGAATGGCGCGGGGCGTGACGTCGAATTCGCGCGCGAGTTCGGTGATCGTGAAATGCTGGCTCATGATGTTCGCTTCGGCTCGGCCGGCATGTGCCCGCGCTGCTCACGCGCTCGCGCATTCATGCGTTCGTGCGGCGCTCGCGGGGCGGCTGCGGCTTTTCGGCCGGATCGGGTAGAATCGGTCGACGTTTACGTTATCGTCAACTTCGACAAAGCGCAACCTGCGCGACTCAATCCGTCTGATGAATCCGCTCGAACATCAACTCGACTATCCGTTCGGCGACACGCTCGTCGAGCCGGGCGCCACGCTTGAGGTGGCGCCCGGCATTTACTGGGTGCGCATGCCGCTGCCGTTTGCGCTCGACCATATCAATCTCTGGTTGCTACGCGACGAGATCGATGGACGCCAAGGGTGGACCGTCATCGATTGCGGCATCGCGAGCGACGTCATCAAGGGACATTGGGAATCCATCTTCGACACGCGGCTCGAAGGTATGCCGGTGCTTCGCACGCTGGTTACGCATTGCCATCCCGACCACCTGGGGCTCGCGGACTGGATCTGCAACGGCGGCGCCCGCGAGCGCTGGAACGTGCGGCTTTGGATTTCGCTCGGCGATTACATGCTGGGGCGCGTGATGGCGGCCGGCGACGGGTCGAACGCGGGCGGCGAGGGCGCGGCGCGCCATTTCGCGCGGCACGGGGTGACGGATCCGGAGGCGCTCGAAAAGCTGCGCAATCGTAAGGACTACTATTCGAATCTGGTTCCGTCGATGCCCTCGCAGTACCGGCGCCTGCGTGAAGGCGACAAGGTGCCGATCGGCGCTCACGAATGGCGCATCGTCACCGGCTACGGACATTCGCCCGAGCACTGCGCGCTTTTCAGCGAAAGCGCGGGTGTGCTGATTTCGGGCGACATGGTGCTGCCACGTATCTCGACGAATGTGTCCGTCTTCGACATGGAACCCGAGGGCGACCCGCTCGCGCTTTATCTCGAATCGCTCGGCCGGTATGAGTCGATGCCTGCCGATACGCTCGTGCTGCCATCCCATGGCCGGCCGTTTCGCGGGCTGCATACGCGCATCGAGCAGTTGCGCACGCACCACGACGCGCGGCTTGCCGAGGTGCGGGAAGCTTGCGCTCGCAGCCCGCAAAGCGCGGCCGACATCGTGCCGATCATGTTCCGCCGGCAGCTCGATATTCACCAGATGACGTTCGCGATGGGCGAAGCGCTCGCGCATTTGCATTTGCTCTGGCATGCGGGGGAGCTCGTGCGCATCGAGGGCGCGGACGGCGTGATGCGATTCCGCCTATAGCGCGTTATCTATCGACGATCGCAACGACCCCGAGGGCTATGAAGAGCGCGCCGGAGAGATACCGGCCGAGAGTAAGCGCCGCCCCTTCCGAGCTAACGTTACGGCGAAGCGGATGTGCGAGAACGATGCAGACCAGGTCGGCAATCGTAAAGAAAGCGTTTGCTGCCGCGCCGAGGAGGAATAGTTGCCACCCTACATTGATCGATGCGGTGGGGTCGGCGAATTGCAGCAGAAAGGACATGTAAAAGAGCGCTGACTTCGGGTTCGATGCTTCGATGAATGCGCTTGAAAAGACGATTCTGGTCGGCAATCCCGTCCGCACGTTGTGAGCAGGCTTGGTCCGCAAGCGCTCAATTCCAAGCCAGACCAGATAGGCCCCGCCGACTATCCGCAACGCGTGATAGAGCCACGGGGTCGTTTGCAAAACGACAACCGCTCCGAAAGCGACCAGACAGATCTGGAAGAACGCGCCAACGTGAATTCCCAAGGCCGATAACAGCCCCGCCCGGCGCCCGTGCTGCAGCGTCAGCGATACCGTTTGCAACAGGGCGGGGCCCGGGATAAAGCCGAAGCCGAGGCAAGTCAGGCCGAACGCGAACATCTTGTCGATAGTCATTCGTTGCAGTCTCCAATTGCGATAGCGAGCTGCCGGCACGCTTGTCTGACGCGATCCGAGCGGTAGCCATTTGGTCCGTGGACAGGCGCGACATCAATGCGCTGATCTAGTCACGGCCGCAAACTTTAAAGAAAACTTCAGGCGATGGCATGCCGGCACCGGGTGCTCAGACCGAATTACCTTGCTATTGCGGCGCGCTGCCGCCGCGTGGCCCGGCGCGGACTGGAACCGCCACACCGCCAAGGCATGCGGCTTGCGCATTGATGACCTATGTTTGAACGACGAGGCAGGCAAAATGCTGACAGGCGGCTGTTTATGCGGAAAGGTTCGTTACGAGGTAACGGGCGCGCCATTTCACTCGACGATTTGCCACTGCGTGGACTGCCGCCGGTGCGCGGCGGCTCCCCTGGTTGCATGGTTCAGCTTGAAGCGATCCGAGTTTCGCGTCGTCCAGGGCACGATCGCGCGCTTTGCGTCGAGCAAGCCGGTCTTGCGCACGTTTTGCGCGGACTGCGGCACTCCGCTAACGTACCAACACGACGATTTCCCCGACGAAATCGACGTGACGACCTGCAGCCTCGACGCGCCCGATGCCGTCCCGCCGGACGATCACACCTGGGCGTCGCAACGTCTGCCTTGGCTGCCGATTTCGGACGGGTTGCCGCAGTACCCACACGGCCGCGACAAAGCGGCCGCGTGAACCGCGAGTCGCTCGGTCGCCTGGATCGCTCAGCTCAAACGCGGGCCGTCGGCACGATCGCGGTGCGCGGCCGCAGCGCCGCCATGATCAGGTACATGCAACCGCCGATCAGTACGCCGAAGAACCATCCGTAGGTGTTCCACCAGACGGGCAGCAGAGAGGTCAGGTTGGGCAAAAAAGTCGAAAACACACTGCCGACGCCGGCGGAGACGATCGCGTTGACGTTCCAGCCGCCTTCGTAGCGGTATTCGCCGTGCTCCTCGTAAAGCGCCGCGACGTTGATGTTGCCTTTGGCCACCAGGTAGTAATCCGCGAGAATGACCCCCAGCAGCGGGCCCATCGTCGCGCCGATCGCGTTGACGAAGTGCGCCGCATTGCCTTCCCATGGCGCGAATGGATAGAGCACGAGCGCAATCAGCGCGGCGATGTAGCCGCCCCGCTTGAAGCTGATCTGTTTCGGGAACACGTTCGAAATATCGAACGCCGCGGACACGAAGTTGGCCACCACGTTGATGCCCAGCGTGGCCACGGCGAACGTCAGCGCCGCGATGAGTGCCAGCACCCAGCTGTCGAATTTGGCCGAGATCTGCTCGGGATGGAGCAGCGCTTCGCCATAAACCTTGAAGGCGGCGATAGTCGTGATTCCGGCTACCAGCGAGAACGCGATCAGGTTGACGGGCAGCCCCCAAAGATTGCCTTTCTTCACCGCGTCGCGGTTTTTCGCGTAGCGCGAGAAGTCGCAAAAATTCAGGTATAGCGCGGCGAAGTAGGTGATCCAGGTTGCCCCCACCGCCATCAGCGCCCAAAACGAACCGGGTTCACCGCTGATGCCGGCGTCCTTCGTTTTATCGAGCAGCACGTTCATCGGAATGCCGTGGGAGAACGAGAAGCCGCCAGCCTTGATACAGAGGCCGATCGCGAGAATCAGCATGGCGACCCAGACCGCCGGGCCAGCCCAGTCCTGGAATCTGCGCACGGTCTCCATGCCTTTTTGGATGATGAGCAACTGCAGCGCCCATATGACCACATAACAAATCACCTCCAGCGTGGAGTGGCCGAGCAACTGCGAGCTTTTCTCGAACGCCATCAGGCTGTCGTTGCGCACGAGCAGCGCGACGACCGCCCCCGAAGCCGCTGCCGTTTGCGCGCCGTACCAAAAGCAGGCGACCACGGCGCGCACCAACGCCGCGAGGTTGGCGCCCCATACGCCGAACGACGCGCGCGCCAAAACCGGGTAGGGCACGCCGGTCTTCTCACCGGCGTAGCCGATCAGGTTCATCAGCGCAAAGATCACGAGCGAGCTGAGGCCGATCGCGAGCAGGAAATTGACGAAGCTGCCGCACAGCAAAAAGAGGCTCGCCGCGAGGTAGTAGCCCCACAGGCTGTGCACGTCCGAAGTCCAGACGTTGAAGATGCTGAAGGCCCCCCACTTGCGCTCCCGCGCTGGCGCCAGGTCTTCGTTATAGAGGCCCGGCGAAGGATTGCGGATTTCCATCTGTCATCTCCTTTGAATATGTGGATCTAGGAAACACCGCCGGACACTCCTTTGACGGAGATGCTCCTGCGTCTGAAGCAAAGGGACAGGGAAGCGCTGGACGTGCTTTACCGCGCCGTTTCAAAGCAATCGGTGGTCATTATTGCGCGCGAAAAAAAATTAGGGCAAGCACGCGAAGTGCGCGTTTGCCCGATGAACGGCCCGGCAAGTGGTGGCCGTTGCGGCTCGGGCAGTGTCGATGCGGTGCTCGATGACGGCGCACGGCATGCGCCTTGCGCAGCAATCGGACAAATCCTCACATGCCGTCGATATGGAAACCGTGATTAGCATCGGCAGCATCAACGCCGACTTCCAGATGCGCGTCGATGAGCCGCCCGGCGGTAAAGAGACGCTTGCCGGCCGCGAGCTCATCCGCCCCTCGGGCGGCAAGGCGGCGAACGTCGCTTACCTTGCGCGGCTGCTCGGCATCGAGAGCCGGCTCATCGGCATGGTCGGCGATGACGACCTCGCTGCGCAAGCGCTCGACCCGTTGCGCCGGGCCGGTGTCGATGTCTCGCGCGTGCGCGTCGCGACTGGCCACGCCACGTCCGTCGCCGTCATTCTCGTTCCGCCCGACGGCAAAAAGCGGATCGTGCATGTCTACAACGCGAACGACGTCTGGGACGAAGCGGCCCTCGCCGCGCTCGAGGACGAGATCGGGGCGGCGCCGCGCTCGGCCGTCGTGGCGGTCGACGCGGAAATTGCGACCGATGCTGCGGCGCTCGCGATCCGGACTGCAACGCGCCGAGGCTTACGCGTCGTACTCGATCCATCGCCAACGGAGCGAACATCGGTTTCGCCGATTGCCGACCTGCTCCCTGAGCTTCATGCCATCACCCCGAACAATGAGGAGGCCACCGTACTGACCGGCATCGAGATCAAAGACGACGAAAGCGCGGCGCGCGCCGCCGACGCGCTTCATGCGCGCGGCATTGCGCTCGCGTGCGTGAAGCTTGCCGATGGCGGCTGCGTTGCCGCATTCGACGATTCGACGCTGTTCGTCGCGGCGACCCCTGTTGCGGTCGTCGATACGACCGGTGCGGGCGACGGCTTTACAGGCGCGCTGTCGATCGCAGTCGCGCGCGGCGCGCCGCCCGAAGAGGCGGTGTTGTATGCCGCCGCCGTCTCGCATTGGAGCGTGACGCGCTATGGTTCGCAGGCGGCCTATCCCGGCCCGGACGAACTGCAGCCGATGATCGAGCGTCTGCGTGGCGGAGTGCGTCGCGTGCCGCGCGGCCAGCGCGTCCATCGTTGAGCCGGGAACGCGAACGTGTACGAACACGGCGTCCACTTCAATCATTACGATCGCGCCGACGAGCGGCGGCGCGAATCGTTGCTCGGGCTCGGCAACGGCATGCTGCTCGTGCGCGCGAGCGCGCCGGAGGCGGGGCTGCTCTCGCTGCTCGCCGAAGACGGGACCGTCGCGGCGCAGCCGGGCGCCCGGGAATGCGCGGCGTTCCACTACGCGGGCACTTACCGCGCGGGCGTCTATAACGAGCTCGAAAATAAGATCGATGCGCAGTCCAACCCCGTACGAATGAGTTTCATGCCGCGTCTGCCCGACGCGACGCCGCTGGCGGTGCGCCCGCGTGGCGGCGAGTGGCTGTCGCCCGACTTTGCGAAGGTGCTCGAATACCGGCACGAACTCGACCTCGAACATGCACTCGCCTACCGGACGTTGGTGCTCAGTGAGGGCGGCCGGACGACACGCATCGTCGAAACGCGCCTCGTCAGCGCGGCCCATCCATACTTCGTGCTCGTGCGTTGGCAGGTGGTGCCGCTCGATTGGTCCGGTACGCTCGAGATCGGCGCGGGCATCGAAGGTCGCGTGCGCAACACCAACGTCAAACGTCATGCGGCCTATGTCGGCCGTCATGTGATCGGCGTCGAGTGCGAGGCGTGTGGCGACGATCGTCTCTTGCTGACCGCGCGGCTCGGCGGGTCGAGCACCGACATCGCCGTGGCGACGCGCATCGAGATTGAAACGGCCGGCGCTCGGTCTCGCGCGGAGAGACACGTCGAACGCGCCGCCGAAGCGATCGCCGAAGTGCATGAGGTATCGGTCGAGGCGGGGCGGACACTCACGATCGACAAGCTGATCGCCGTGCAGACATCGCGCGACCATACAGTCATGGGCGTATCCGACGCGGCTCTCGCGACACTCGAGCACATCGCCGACGTCGATGCGCTCATTGACGCGCACCAGCGTGCCTGGCACGCCGACTGGTCGAGATGTCGAATCGTCGCCGACGATCGTGATTTGACGCATCAACTCGACATCCGCTTCTTCCATTTGCTGCAGGCGCTCTCGCCGTTCGCGGCGCTGCAAGATGCCGGCATACCGGCTCGTGGCTGGCAAGAGGCCTACCACGGGCACATCTTCTGGGACGAGATTTTCGCGGCGCCGATATTTGCCGTGCGGCAACCGGAAACGGCCAAGACGCCTCTGCTCTATCGCTTCCGGCGCCTCGACGCGGCAAGGCAGATGGCACGAGAAGCCGGGCTGACCGGCGCGATGTTTCCATGGCGCAGCGCGACGACCGGCTACGAAGAGACGCCGCCCTATCAAATGAACCTCGTCAGCGGCCGATGGATGCGCGATGAGACGCGGCTCGAGCGGCACGTCGGCGCCGCGATTTGCTGGAACGTCTGGACCTACTTTTGCGCGACGGACGATTGGGCGTTTCTCTCGCGCTATGGCGCACCGCTCGTCGTGGAGATCGCGCGCTTCTGGGCCTCGCTTGCCTCGTTCGACGACACGCGCAAGCGTTACACGATAGGCGGCGTCGTCGGCCCGGACGAATACCACGATGGGTGTCCATGGCGAGAGGCGCCGGGGCTAGACGATAACGCCTACGTAAACATCATGGCCGTATGGTCGTTGCTTTGCGCGCTCGAGGTGCTCGCACGGCTGCCCGCCGACCGCCACGATGCGCTTTGCGCGACACTCGCGCTGACGCAGGACGAGTTCGCCCGTTGGGAAGATATTGCGCGCCGCATGTTCGTGCCGTTTACGCATGAAAATGTGATCGCGCAGTTCGAAGGGTTCGATCGGCTGCTGCCCTACGAGCGGGCGATCGAAGCGCGGCAAGCGGATACGCGTCTCGACTGGGCGCTCGATGCGCGCGGCGACAGCACGAACCGCTATCAAGTATCGAAGCAGCCCGACGTGCTGATGCTGAACTACCTGCTCGGCGACGACACGCTGCAGGCGCTTTTGCAGCGCCTCGGCTACGCGTTCGACGACGATGCGGCGCGCCGCACGGTCGGCTACTACATCGAACGAATGACGCACGAATCGACGCTTTCACGGATAAGCTGCGCCGGCGCGCTCGCGCGCATCGATTCCGATCGCTCGTGGCGGTACTTCGTCGATGCGCTGCGCGTCGACGTGGATTCGCAAGCGGGATCCTCGCCGGAGGAAGGCCTGCACCTGGGCGCGTTCGCGGCCGTGCTCGACGTGCTGCAGCGCCGCTACGTCGGACTCGACTTCGACTTCGACGCGATTCGAATCTTCCCCGCGCTGCCGCGCGCGTTGCCGCCGCTGCACTTTTCGTTTCTCTACCGCTGCGATCGGTTTTCGATCGAGACGTCTGCGCGAAGCTGCATCATCGCATCGGACCGCAACAACCGCAGTGCCGTGCGCGTTCGAAGCCCCGCGGGCGACGAGACGCTCGCGCCCGGTGGATCGCTCACGATCGAGTCGCGGCACGCACGCTGACAAGCGACGTGACGCTCGCCCGCTAGCTCGCGGCACCGCTTCCGGCCCGTGACATCTCGTGCACGCGCTCGAGCAACAGCTCCCGCTCCCGTCCGTTTTGTGTCATCGTCGCGGCCCGCTCGAATTCGGCGCGCGCTTCGTCATAACGGCCCAGCTTTGCGAGCAGGTCGCCGCGCACGCTCGGCAGCCAGTGATAGCGGGCGAGCGCGGGCTCGGCGGCCAGCGCCTCGACGAGCGCGAAACCGGCTTCGGGCCCGAATGCCATCCCAACGGCGACTGCGCGATTGAGCTCGACGACGGGCGACGGGCTGATTTGCACGAGCGCGTCATAGAGCGCGACGATCTGCTCCCAATCGGTCTCTTCGGCCGTATGCGCGCGCGCATGGCAGGCGGCGAGCGCCGCTTGCAGCGCATACGGTCCGAGCGCGCCGCCGAGCGATTCGGCTCGCGCGAGCGCGGCGAGCCCACGTCGGATCAAGAGCGGATCCCAGCGCGAGCGGTCCTGGTCGGCAAGCAGAATGGGCCGGCCGCGTGCATCCGTCCGAGCGTGAAGCCGCGACGCCTGGAGCTCCATCAGGGCGACGAGCCCATGCACCTCGCTTTCGTCGCGCGCAAGCTCCGCGAGTATCCGCCCGAGACGCAGCGCCTCGTCGCATAGCACGGGACGCATCCAGTCGTCGCCGGCTGTCGCCGCGTATCCCTCGTTGAAGACGAGATAGATGACTTCCAGCACGGATGCCATGCGGGAACCGCGCTCTTGCGCGCTCGGCACTTCGAACGGGACTTTTGCCGCGCTCAGCGTGCGTTTCGCCCGCACGATGCGCTGCGCGATCGTCGGCTCGGAAACGAGAAATGCGCGCGCGATTTCGTGCGTCGTGAGGCCGCCGAGAAGACGCAGCGTCAGGGCCACTCGTGCGTCGGTCGACAGCACCGGATGGCAGGCGGTGAAGACGAGCCGCAGGAGGTCGTCGCCGATGTCGTCGGCGCGCTTCGCATCGAGCGAATCGACGAAGTCGGGCACGACGTGCGCCTCGAGCGCGTCGAGCTCGTGGCCCATTGCTTCGTGCTTTTTCGCATGAAGCGCGTCGAGCCGCAGCTTGTCGAG
This sequence comes from Trinickia symbiotica, assembly GCF_003028655.1. GTDB lineage: Bacteria > Pseudomonadota > Gammaproteobacteria > Burkholderiales > Burkholderiaceae > Trinickia > Trinickia symbiotica_A. The sequence goes on along the minus strand of NZ_PYUC01000003.1, from coordinate 154,778 downwards.
CGCGCGATTTTTCACGGTGGCCATGAGCCATGCGCCGGGGTTGTCGGGCACGCCTTGTCGAGGCCAGTGCTCGAGCGCGGCAACGAGCGCGTCTTGCGCGAGTTCCTCGGCGACGCCGATATCGCGCACGTAACGCGTCGCATGCGCAACGACGCGCGCCGATTCGATCCGCCAGACGGCTTCGATTGCTCGGTGCGTCGCGTTCGTCATCGCGTCAGCGGCTTCGTTGCCGTTCACGTTCCGTTATCGCTTCGACGTTTGCAGCTCGCGGAAGCGCTCGATATCGGCGCTCGGCTCGAAATCGTCGAGCTCGTAAAGCTGCCGCACCTCGATCTCCCCATCGGCCGATTCGCCGAACGGGGCGGGAAAGCGCCGCGCCCATTCCATCGCCTCTTCGCGCGAGCGCACCTGAATCAGCGTATAGCCCGCGATGAGCTCCTTGGTGTCGGCAAATGGGCCATCGATGACGGTGCCCTTGCCGCCTGAATAGCGAATACGCCAGCCCTGCGCGCTCGGCCTGAGCCCGGTCGCATCGAGCAGCACGCCGGCTTTCGCCAGCTCTTCGTGGTAGGCCGTCATATCGGCGAGGATCTTGTCGCCTGGGCCCGGCAAGACACCTGCTTCGGTCTGCGCGTTCGCTCGCACCATGATCATGAATCGCATCGTTCGCTCCTTGTTCAGCGCGGATTGATGGAATGCCCGAACCTTTAACGGGCTCCTGTCGATACGACGAACGAACCGGGACCTCATCGACATCGGCACGGGCCGACTAGGTACAAACCCCTATTCATAGCAAGGCGCGAGACGGCGGACCTCGACGGTGCACCACTGGGCGGCCGGGCATTCGGCCGCAATCGCGACGGCCTCCTCCTCGCGATCGCAATTGAGGAGGTAGAAGCCGCCGACCATTTCCTTGGCTTCGGCGAACGGCCCGTCGACGATGCGGCGCTCGCCGCCGCGAACCTCGACGCGCACGGCTTCGTGCGTCGACGCAAGCGATTGCGCCGCCACGAGCAGACCGCGCGCACGCAGATCGTCGGCGAAACGAAGCATGACGTCGTAGGCTGCGCGTCCTTCTTCCGGCGTGCGCGCGCGGCGCTGTTCGAGCGGCTCGACGATCAGTAGCAGGTAGGACATGACAGCTCCTTCGGTGGGGCGGTGGAGGGCATGTTGAATCGGAGAATCCAAAGGATAAGGCACCGCCGTTACCGCTGCCAGCTTTCGCCTCGACTGGAGCAAGCGGTAACGAGCGCCATCGTGCGGGCTGCCTTGCGTCAGGACGGGCGCCCGCCAAGCGGCGGACGAGCGGCCGCCCGGCGGGGCCCAAATTCGCCGATGGGTGTCACTGCACGGCGACCGCGCCGAAGTTCTGTCGCCCGAACGGGCTCACCTGATACCCGCTCACGCTCGCGCGCGTGATCGCGGCCGCGGTCGGATAGCCGAGCGGGATCCACAGCGCCTCGTCGTGGATGATCTTCTGCGCCGCTTCATAAGCCTGTGCGCGCTTGGTCTGATCGGCCGTCTCCTTGCCCTCGGCGATGAGCTTGTCGAGCTTCGGATCGCAGTACCGGGCGAAGTTGATGCCCGATTTAACGGCGTTGCAGCTGAAAAGCGGCGTGAGGTAGTTGTCCGGGTCGCCGTTGTCGCCCGCCCATCCCATGAAGAGCAGATCGTGTTGACCTTGCTTCGCTTCCTTGATGAGCTCGCCCCATTCGATAACCTTCACGTCGGCCTTCACCCCGATCTTCGCGAGATCGGCCTGCAGCAGCTCCGCGCCGGCCTTCGGGTTCGGGTTCAGGACGCTGCCGCTCGGGCGCACCCAGATCGTCGTTGCAAAGCCATTCGGCAGGCCGGCCTCGGCCAGCAGTTGCTTCGCCTTCGCGATATCGTGCGGATACGCGGCGATCGACTTGTCGTAGCTCCAGGTGTTCGGCGGATAGGGGTTCGTGGCCGGCTGCGCCGTGTTGTCGAATACGGTCTTCAGATACGTCGTCCGATCGAACGCGAGGTTCAACGCCTGCCGCACCTTCTCGTTGTCGAGCGGTTTGTGCTGCGTATTGAGCGCAATGAACGCCGTCATGAAGGCGGGCGTCTCGACGACCTTCAGCGCCTTGTCGCCTTTCGCGGCGGCAACATCCTGCGGCTTCGGCGAGAGCGCAATGTCGCATTCGCCGGCCCGCACCTTCTGCGCGCGCACCGTCGCATCGGGCGTGATCGCGTAGATGAGCCGATCGATCTTCGGTTTCGGCCCCCAGTACCGCGGATTGATGTCGTAGCGGATCACGGCGTCCTTCGTGTAGCTCTTCAGCACGAACGGGCCCGTGCCGATCGGCTTCGCGTTGAGCTCGGCCTCCTTGCCGGCTTTTTCGAGCTTGTCCGCATACTCGGCCGAATAGATCGAAGCGAAGCCCATCGTCAGAATCGGCACGAAGGTCGCGTTCGGCTCGTTCAACTCGAATTTCACCGTGCTGTCGTCGACTTTGGTCACCGCTTTCACGAGCTTCACGAGCCCCATCGACTGCGCGTGCGGAAACCCGTTCGGTCCGCTGACCTTGTGCCACGGATTCGAGGCGTCGAGCATGCGCGAGAACGTGAAGACGACGTCGTCGGCCGTCAGGGGTCGGGTCGGCGTGAAGTAATCGGTCTGCTGGAACTGCACGTTCGGACGCAAGTGGAACGTGTAAGTCAGGCCGTCGCTGCTCACCTCCCATTTGTCGGCGAGCGCGGGCGCGACTTTCTTGTCCGCTTCGTCATAGGACACGAGCGTGTTGAAGATCACGTCGGCCGACGCGTTCGTCGTCACGAGCGAGTTGTATTCGACGACGTCGAAGCCGTCCGGGCTCGATTCCGTGCAGACGGTCAGCGGCTTGGCGGCGGCGAGCGCCGGCAGGACGGCGGGCGCGATGGCGAATAAGGCGGCAAGCAGTTTGAGGCGCATAGGTTCTGGTTCTCCGTGAAGCGCGTGGGTTTTTGGGTTCCCAAAAGGCAAGCGGCGCGGGAATCGCTCGACGAATATTACGTTGTCGAAGGCTTCGCTGCAGAGGAGCTCGGGCTGGCGGTCGTCGGCATGGCGGGGGGCGCTAGCCGTCGAGCGCGAGCCGCCGCAGGTAGTCGAGCCCGTCGATCGCGCGAGAGCCGTACCACGAAACCATTTCGCCATCGATGAGCCGCACGGTCTTGCCGGCGAGCTGAGGATCGGCGGCCAGTGCATCGCGGTGCCGCTCGGTGAAGCGATAGGGCTCGCTCGACAGTAGAACGTCGTCGACATCGGCCATCCAAGAGACGGAGAGGTCGAACGTCGGATAGCGCGCGGACCCGGTGAGGCCGCCCGACACGGCCGGTAACGTCTGCCAGTTGACGAGCCGCAACATCGAGGCAATGTACGTATCTCGCGCGACGGTCATCCAAGGATCGCGCCAGATGACGTAGAGCACGCGCCGCTCGGGCCATTGCATGGCCGACAGTGCGTCGAGGCGCTCGCTCAAGGCTTCACCGAGCCGGCGAGCGGCGTCTTCGCATCCGAAGATCGCGCCCATCAGCGCATAGAGTGCGAGGTTGTCGCGAGGCGTAAGGGGATGGGTAACGACGATGTGCGGGACGGACTCGGCGAGCGCATCGATCGTCGCCTTTTCGTTTTCGTCGACATTGACGATCAGATGGGTGGGGCGCAGTGCCCGGACCGCGTCGAGCTTGACCGCTTTCGTGCCGCCTACCTTCGGCACGGCACGCACGCGCTCCCGCGGATGGATGCAAAAACCGGTGCGGCCGACGACGAACCTGCCGAGCCCCAGCGCAAATAGCAACTCGGTGACGCTCGGCACGAGGGAGACGATGCGGGCATCGGGTCCGGCGGGTGCGTGAGCGGTGCCGCTCGCATCGACGTTTTCGGCCGGCATGGCGGTCTCGCGCTGGCGCTTGGCGCCCGGCCGGCAGCCTCACTCAGCTCGGACCGCCGGTCGGGAATCGAACTTCAGCCTTTTTTCGCGCGCACCTGCGCGACGAGGTAGTCGAGCACTTGCAGCGTGCCGTCGAGGCTGTTGGTTTGCGCGGGGCCGGTCTCATACTTGCCCTGCACGGCGAGCGTCGGCACGCCGTCGATCTTGTAGTCGGCGATCAACTGCTGTGCGCGCTTGAGATTGCTTTGCACCGAGAACGAGTTGTACGCGGCGAGATATTTCTGCTTGTCGACGCCTTGCTTCGCGAGGAAGTCGGCCTGGGCCTCGGGCGTCAGCAGATAGTCCTTGTTTTTATGGATCTCGTTGAAGATCGTCGGCGTCAGCTTGTCGGTGAGCCCGAGCGCGTCGAGCGCAAGCAGCATCTTCGAGTGCGGGATGAAGTCGTCGCGGAACGCGACCGGCACGCGCTTGAAGACGACGTCAGGCCCTTGCTTGGCCTTCCACTTCTCGATGTACGGATCGAACTCGTTGCAGTGCGGGCAGCCGTACCACATGAATTCGATCACCTCGACCTTGCCGGCCGGCACATCGACAGGCTGCTGCGACGCGAGCACGGTGTAGTCCGTGCCCGCGACGGGCGCGGATGGCGAGGCCTGCGCGACGCCGAACATGGCGAAGCCGACGGAGAAGAAGAGTGTGCGGATCAGCTTATTCATAAGGTCTTGGTCTCGGTGATCGATCAACGTGCGCCGTCGCGGGACGATGTGCCGCGCAAAGAGACGGCTGCCGTCCTGAGACTCCCGCGGCCGCTCGTTGGTTCAGGTCCGAACCGGCGAAACGACGAGCGGCCGGCGGAAGCTCAATCTTACTGTGGCTTCGCACAAACCGGGCGTAAGCGCTCGCGCGCCAACGCCGGCCATGACTTTGCAGAGGGCAGAGCCAGGCGCTGAAGCACCCGCTTCCGCCGTGCCCGCAGCGACTATTGCTTGGGTGCAGGCGGGATCACGACCGTGTCGATGCCCGCTTCCGAAAGCCGCTGCCGGACCCCGTTCATGTCCTCGAACTTGGCGAACGGGCCGATCCGGACGCGGTAGTACGACGCGCCGCGCTCGGCGCGCTGCGTCACCTTCGACTCGATGCCCTGAAACGCGAGCCGCGCGCGCTGCTGCTCGGCGGCCGACGCGCTGCCGTACGAGCCCGCCTGGAGGAAGTAAGCGGCGTTCGCCTGCACGTTCGATCCGTTCGACGCTGGCGCCGCCGGCGCATTGTTCGCGTGCGGCGCCGGCGCGCTGCCGGGCTGCGGCACGTTCGCGATGATGGGCGGCTTCGTCGCCGGCATGTTCGGCGGCGTTTGCGTGGCCCCGTTCGGCGCCGATGCGCCTGGCGGCACCTCGACGATCTGCGGCTCCTGCAGCATCCCGGTCGGCGCGTTCTGGTTCGTCGCGGGGCTCGATTGCCCCGGTGCCGTGTTCGGCGGCGCGTTCTGCGCCGATTGCGGCACCGGCTGACCCGGCGACTTGCCTTGCAGCGAGCGGTTCGGATCGAATTGCTGCTCGACCGCGCCGGTTCCCGAGGCCGCCGGCGGCACGACTTTTTCGACGAACGGCGTGGGCGAGCGCGTGATGTAGAGCGCTACCACCACGGCGATCGCGAGCCCGACGATCAGGCCCAGCACGACGCCGAGGAACGTGCCCCCCGACTGCTTCCTCGGCTTCGGCGAGCGCGAGGAACTCCCCTTGGGGGAGGTGTTGCGTGGCGAACTGCGGCTCGGTTTTGCCATTGTCTCAATTACCTGCAAAAGAACTCGGGAACACGAAAAACGAGCGGGGCGCGGCGCGAAAGCCGCGCGGATGGGGCGAATAGACCGCGAACACGGCGAACATCATGGATGCGGCCATCGATTATAGCGACGGCCGAGGACAGCATGACACCATGGGCGGCTACATTTTGGCGGGCGCCGATACGCCGAGAATCGCGAGACCGTTGGCCAGCACCTGGCGCGTCGCCGCGATCAGCGCGATGCGCGCTTCGCGCTCGGCGCGTTCGTCGACGAGGACGCGCTCGGCATTGTAGAACGAGTGGAATTCGCCCGCGAGCTCGCGCAGATAGAAGGCGACCGCATGCGGCGCGAGCTCGGCGGCCGCGTGCGCGAGCACGTCGGGGTACTCGGCGAGCTTGGCGCACAGTGCCATCGCGCGCGTGCTCCAAAGCGGCGTGACGTCGGTGCCGGGGAGCGTCATTTCGTCGCCCCCGAAGCGGGACTTCCATTCGCCGAGCACCGAGGAAATCCGCGCGTGCGCATATTGGACGTAGTAGACCGGGTTCTCGTCGTTTTGCTTGAGCGCGAGGTCGATATCGAAGACGAATTCCGTATCGGCCTTGCGCGAGATGAGGAAGAAGCGGACCGCGTCGCGCCCGCGCCGGATCGTCTCCTCGTCGAGCAGGTCGGGCGAGGTCTCGGCGCCCGGCGCCGCGCCGCCCGACCACTCGATCAGATCGCGCACGGTGACGTAGCTGCCCGCCCGCTTCGAGATCTTGACCTCCTGGCCGTTGCGCATGACCGTGACCATCTTGTGCAGCACGTAGTCGGGATAGCCCGCGGGAATGCCGATGTCGAGCGCCTGAAGGCCCGCGCGCACGCGCGCGATCGTGCCGTGATGGTCGGAGCCCTGCACGTTGATGACCTTCGTGAAGCCGCGTTCCCACTTCGCGACGTGGTAGGCGACGTCGGGCACGAAGTACGTGTACGTGCCGTCGGACTTGCGCATGACGCGGTCCTTGTCGTCGCCGTATTCCGTCGTGCGCAGCCAGAGCGCGCCGTCCTCTTCGAACGTCTTACCCGCCTTGACGAGCGCATCCACCGTTTTCTCGACGCGTCCCTCGGTGTAGAGCGACGATTCGAGGTAGTACCGGTCGAACTTCACGCCGAACGCCTGAAGGTCCATGTCTTGTTCGTGGCGCAAGTAGGCGACCGCGAATTTGCGGATCGCTTCCAGATCGTCGATATCGCCTTTGCCGACGACCGGCTCGCCGTCCATCGCCGCGACGGTCTCGCGATTCATATAGCTTTGCGCGATCTCGGCGATGTACTCGCCGTTGTAAGCCGCTTCGGGCCAGCCGGCGTCGCCGGGCGCGAGGCCGCGCGCGCGCGCCTGCGTCGAGATGGTCAGATTCTGAATCTGCACGCCCGCGTCGTTGTAGTAGAACTCGCGGTGCACGTCGCACCCTTGGCTCGCGAGCACGTTCGAGAGCGCGTCGCCGAGCGCCGCCTGGCGGCCATGCCCGACGTGCAGCGGGCCCGTCGGGTTGGCCGAGACGAACTCGATCATCACGTGCTTGCCTGCCGCGCGCGCGCTACGGCCGAACGCCGCGCCTTCGTCGAGCACGGCCGCGACGACGGCTTGTTTCGCGCCCGTGGTCAGGCGCAGGTTGATGAACCCCGGGCCGGCGATTTCGGCGCTCTCGACGAGGCCGCGCGCGTCCGCCTGCGCCATCAGCGCATCGACGATCGATTGCGCGAGCTCGCGCGGATTCTTCTTGAGCGGCTTCGCGAGCTGCATGGCGGCGTTGCAGGCAACGTCGCCGTGGGCGGCGACCTTCGGCCGCTCGAGCGTGATCGAGGGCAGCGCGGACGGCGCCGCGCCTTCGAGCTTGGCGGCGACTTGCTCGACACTCGCGGCGAGCAATTTTTCGAGAGTCTCTTTTTGTACGGGCAGCATGCTGGTTCAGGCGATCGAATGGGGGCGGCCGCTGCCGCGTGGTAGCGCGGCCGGATGAGGGTGGGCGAGCCATCTGTCGCTCGGGCGCGACCCATCAAGGCGATTGCGCAGCCGGCGCGGGCCGCGGGCGATTGCATCGCGGCGGCGCATCGCGGCAATCCAGACGGATTTTAGCAGGTGCTAATATGTCCAATCAGCAGCTCCCGTCGCGAGTCGCGGCAGCTCAGTGCTGGCGCGCATTCGGCACGGCGCGAGGAGCCTCTCGGATTCGATAGAAAAACGTGGGGAACGCGTTATGCTCATTACCTTTAAATGCCGCTCGACGCCCGATGTCATGATGCTGGAAAACTTGGCCCAGTATCTGGTGGGCATCATCGGCAAGCACCTGGGTCAGCGCGGCGTCATTACACATGACGAACTCGACGAGGCCATCAGGCGGCTCGAAGAGGCGATCGTCTTCGATAAGAAGGAGATCGCGGAGAAAGACGGCCACTTCCATGAAGGAGAGGAAGGACACGAGCCGCACGAGTTGCCGATCGGACTTGCGCAGCGCGCCTATCCGTTCCTCGACATGTTGCGCACGGCCAAGCGCGAGAACACCGACGTGCTTTGGGGCGTTTGAGCCGATAACTCGATTGCTAAGACGAAAACGCGAGAGCCCGCGAAAGCCGATCGGCCCAGGCGGGCTCTTGTGCTTTCGCGCCAAGCGACTCGGTGGCCCAAGAGCAGGCCGCCCGCCTGACGCTCAAAGCTGCGGGGCTAGCGCCCGCTGCGCATCGGACATCGAGAGACCCATGCGGCGCGCGTAGTCTTCGAGCTGATCGCGATCGATCTTACCGACCGAGAAATAGCGGCTTTCCGGGTGAGCGATATAGAAGCCCGACACGCTGGCGGCCGGCAGCATCGCGAGCGAATCGGTCACGCTCATTCCGACTTCGTCGGCTTTGAGGGTCGTGAAAAGGTCGCGCTTCACGAGATGGTCGGGACACGCGGGATAGCCGGGCGCGGGCCGGATGCCGACATAGCGCTCGGCGATGAGCGCGTCGTTGTCGAGCGACTCGTCGGGGGCGTAGCCCCAGAGCTCGCGCCGCACACGGGCATGCATTGCCTCGGCGAACGCTTCGGCGAGGCGATCGGCGAGCGCCTTGAGCATGATCGCGCTGTAATCGTCGTAATCGGCGAGGAACTGCTTTTCTTTCGCCTCGACGCCGAGGCCGGCCGTCACCGCGAAAAGCCCGATGTAATCGGCGACGCCCGATTCCTTCGGCGCGATGAAATCGGCGAGCGATCGATTCGGCCGCATGACACCGTCGACCACAGGCCGCACGCTTTGCTGCCGCAGATTGCGCCACGTCAGCGCCACTTCCGAGCGTGATTCGTCGGTGTAGATCTCGATGTCGTCATCGCCGACCGTGTTGGCCGGCAAAAGCGCGATGACGCCGTTGGCCGTCAGCCAGCGGCCCTGAATGAGTCGCGCGAGCATCGCTTTGGCATCGGAGAAGACGCGCCGCGCCGATTCGCCGACGATCTCGTCGTTAAGGATGGCCGGATAGGCGCCGGCGAGATCCCACGTCTGGAAGAGCGGGCCCCAATCGATATAGTGGGCGAGCTCGGCAAGATCGTAGTTGCTGAAGACACGCCGGCCGACGAACTTGGGCTTCGCGGGCCGGTACGCGGCCCAGTCGATCTTCGCCTTGTTCGCGCGCGCGGCTCCGAGCGTGACCATCGGCAGCGCTTTCTTGTTCGCATGCTGCTCGCGGATGCGCGAGTATTCGGCCTTCAGGTCGTCGAGGTACTTCGCCGCGCCTTCGTCGGAGAGCAGGCTCGATGCGACCGAAACCGAGCGCGAGGCGTCCGGCACATAGACGACGGGGCCTTCGTAGTTCGGCGCGATCTTGACTGCGGTATGGACGCGCGACGTCGTCGCCCCGCCGATCAGGAGCGGGATCTTCTTCACGCGGAAGTAGTCGTCACGCTGCATTTCGGACGCCACGTAGGCCATTTCCTCGAGGCTCGGCGTGATGAGGCCCGAGAGGCCGACGATGTCCGCGCCCTCGACCTTCGCCTTCGCGAGAATCTCGTTGCAGGGGACCATCACGCCCATGTTGACGACTTCGAAGTTGTTGCACTGAAGCACGACCGACACGATGTTCTTGCCGATGTCGTGCACATCGCCCTTGACGGTCGCGATGACGATCTTGCCTTTCGCGCGCACGTCGCCGCCGGCCTCGGCCAAGAGCCGCTTCTCTTCTTCGATGAACGGAATCAGATGCGCGACGGCCTGCTTCATGACGCGGGCCGATTTGACGACCTGCGGCAGGAACATCTTGCCCTGCCCGAAGAGGTCGCCGACGATGTTCATGCCGTCCATGAGCGGCCCTTCGATCACGTTGATGGGCCGCCCGCCCGCCGCCGCGATCTTTTGGCGCGCTTCCTCCGTGTCCTCGACGATGAACGTCGTGATGCCGTGCACGAGGGCATGTGCGAGCCGCGCCTCGACGGGCCCGTTGCGCCATTCGAGGTTTTCTTCCTTCTTGGCCGCGCCGGTCTTGAACTTGTCCGCGATCTCGAGCAGGCGGTCGGTCGCGTCGGGCCGGCGGTTGAGAATCACGTCTTCCACGCGCTCGCGCAGCTCCGGGTCGAGATCGGCATAGACGCCGAGCTGGCCGGCGTTGACGATGCCCATATCCATGCCGGCTTGAATCGCGTGATAGAGGAACACCGTATGAATGGCTTCACGCACCGGGTCGTTGCCGCGAAACGAAAACGACACGTTCGAGACGCCGCCGCTCACCTTCGCATACGGCAGGTTCTGCTTGATCCAGCGCGTCGCTTCGATGAAGTCGACCGCGTAGTTGTTGTGCTCCTCGATGCCGGTCGCGATCGCGAAGATATTCGGATCGAAGATGATGTCCTCGGGAGCGAATCCGACTTCGTCGACGAGGAACCGATACGAGCGCCGGCAAATCTCGGTCTTGCGCTCGAACGTGTCGGCCTGTCCTTGCTCGTCGAACGCCATGACGACGGCCGCCGCGCCGTAGCGGCGAATGAGCCGCGCGTGATGGCGGAACGCCTCCTCGCCTTCCTTCAGCGAGATGGAGTTCACGATCGCCTTGCCTTGCACGCACTTCAGCCCCGCTTCGATCACTTCCCACTTCGAGGAGTCGATCATGATCGGCACGCGCGCGATGTCGGGCTCGGAGGCGATGAGATTCAGAAAGCGCACCATCGCGGCTTTCGAGTCGAGCATCGCCTCGTCCATGTTCACGTCGATGACCTGCGCGCCGTTCTCGACTTGCTGGCGCGCAACGGCGAGCGCCTCGTCGAACTGCCCGTTCAGGATCATGCGCGCGAACGCTTTCGAACCGGTGACGTTCGTGCGTTCGCCGACGTTGATGAAAAGCGAGCCCGGCGTGACGTTGAACGGCTCGAGGCCGGCGAGGCGCATCGTGTGATCGGTCATGGCGAATGCGATGGGAAAGTCTTGGGATAAGTGATCAAGCCGCGTCGCGGTATTGGCCCGGCCAGCGCCGCGACTTCACAGCGGCCAGCGCTTTCGCGATCGCGGCGATATGCTCGGGCGTCGTCCCGCAGCAGCCGCCCGCGATGTTGACGAGGCCCGCTTGCGCGAATTCCTTCAGGAGTCCTGACGTATCTTCGGGCGTCTCGTCGAAGCCCGTCTCGCTCATCGGATTCGGCAGCCCCGCGTTCGGATAGCACGAAACGTAGGTGTCGCAAAGTTTCGCGAGCTCGGCGATATACGGCCGCATCAGCGCGGCACCGAGCGCGCAGTTGAGGCCGAACGTGAGCGGCTTTGCGTGGCGAAGCGAATTCCAGAACGCTTCCACCGTTTGTCCCGACAGAATGCGTCCCGATGCGTCGGTCACGGTGCCCGAGATCATGATCGGCAACCGTTCACCCGTATCTTCGAAAAGCTCGTCGAGCGCAAAGAGCGCCGCCTTCGCGTTCAGCGTGTCGAAGATCGTTTCGACGAGGAAAAGGTCGACGCCGCCTTCGAGCAGCGCCTTCGCCTGCTCGTAATACGCCTGGCGCAGCTCGTCGAACGTGATGTTGCGCGCACCCGGGTCGTTCACGTCGGGCGAGATGCTCGCTGTCTTCGGCGTCGGCCCGATCGCGCCGGCGACGAAGCGAGGCTTCTCGGGCGTCGAATACTTGTCGCACGCGGCGCGCGCAAGCTTCGCCGACTCGAGGTTCATTTCCGCGGCGAGCGCTTCCATTCCGTAATCGGCCTGGGCCACGACCGTCGCGCCGAAGGTATTCGTCTCGATGATGTCCGCACCGGCGGCCAGATATTGCTCGTGAATCTCGCTGATGATCCGCGGCTGCGTGAGCGAGAGCAGCTCATTGTTGCCCTTCACGTCGCGCGTGAAGTCCTTGAACCGCTCGCCGCGATAGCGCGCTTCGTCGAGCTTGTAGCGCTGGATCATCGTGCCCATCGCGCCATCGAGGATCAGGATGCGCGACGCGAGCAGTTCGGGCAGCATTGCGCCGCGCGTATAGGATTTGGCCGTTGCAGCCGATGCATCGGAATGGGGCGCGGCGGAAAAGGCGGCAGAAGAAGTCATGGCGAGCGGGCTCTACGCCTTCGATACAGTGGGAAGTCCCACATTGTAGCCGTTGCCGCCCGGGCTCGCCCGGCAAGGGGACTCTCCCCAAAGGGCTATTCGCGTACGCCGGGCCGGTAAAAAGAGGAAAAGGAGAGAGAAAAATGGAAAACCCCGCCGAGCTTGCGTCGACGGGGTTTCGTCAATCTGTGGGCGGTGCCGCCGCGGGTCGCCGGCTCAGTGGAGCACGACGGGCTGGTTCATGAGGCTGTCGAACTGGCCGAGAAATTCGTCGACTTCATCGAGCGTCGGCTCTTCCTCGATCAGCTTTCGAACATGTTCGCGAAAGCGTGCCGCCATTGCGCCGTCGATGAAGATTTCGCGCTGCGTGTTCTTGTCCACGATTTCATAGCCGCCGGCGTTCATCGCAAGATGGCCGGCCTGGGGCGCAAACTCGACGACACAGTAGTTGGGGCTGTTGTAGATCATTTGCATGGCGACACTCCTTATTCCGATGGCCTTTGGCCGTTTTCCGCCCTGAAGGTGGAGCGTATGCATGGAATTTCAAGGGGTGGGTCTTAAACGACGCTTAAACCTCCCGTCAGACCGTTGCAAAAAACAAACCTCCGACTTCGGAGTCCTTGAAAGTTAGACCCCGGCCGCGCCAAACGTTCGCGCGCGAGGGCCAGATATCGAGGCTCGTCCGTGCGCCTCGACACCTTTTATAACGGCACTGCGATCCGTTGGTTTAGGGTCTCGTCGACCCTATGGCTCGACGCGTGATGACTGCGGCGCGATGCCGTTGTCGGACGAATTGTCGGATCTCACTGAGGAAGTCGCATTTTCCGCGCCCGCAGGAGCAAGGGCGCCGCCCCACACCAGTTCGATCTGCGTGCCGTTCGGCTCCGTTTGCATGATGCGCGCCGGCAACCAGCCGAGCGCCGGGGCCAGCCACACGTCGATGCGCCGGGCGTCGCCCGCGCGCCGCGGCAAGCGCATGAAGTGCCGCGCCTCCACGAAGCCTGCCGGCGTGCGCACGGTTTCGTCGCCGATCGTCTCGATCGGCCAAAGTTCGCCGCTGTCGTTGTCCGCAACATAGAACTCGCGCGTGACGCCGGGCTTGTAGGCGTCCGGATCGCCTTTCACGAGACTCGCGAGTTGCATGATCACGCTGAACCGATCCTGTGCGCCGTTCGCGAGCGGCACCGTCGATGGCGTTCGCGTAAAGGCGATGTGTCCGGCTCCGCGATCGAACGTCGTCACGTCCTGGCCGCGGCGGCCGCGCGTCTCGATATAACGCTGCGGGGCGAGGCCGAACGCATCGATGCGCCCCTCGCTCGCATAGGTGTAGGTGCCGACGAACGGCAACGGCACCGAGACGACCATCGTGTAGCCGCTGCCGTCGCTCGCCCAATGAATCGTGCCGGGCGCGTTGCGCACGCCGTTGTAGAACGTGTCGTAGCGCAGCTCGCCCGATGGCGGCATCGAAAACTTGACGCCCTGAACGGCAGCGCCGCTCGCGTGCGTGGCGGCCGATGTGGCCTCGCCCGTCGTTGCGCTGCCGCTCGCCACGGTCCCCGTGCCGTTCGCGGCAAGGGCGGCCGATGCGGCCGGAGGCGCGGATGCTTCAGCCGGAGCCGACGGCGGCGCGGGCGGCGCATTTGGCGCGATCGCTCGCAGCACGTGCTCGGAGGAAGGCGCGCTGCCCGGTTTTTTCGCCGCGCGTACGGCCGGGCGCGAGGGATTCGCCGCTTCGTGCGCGGGCTCGCGCGAGATTCGCTGCGGCTGCAGCAGCTCGATTTCGACAGGCGGCTTTTCAGTGGAACGCGTCGCGGTGTCGCGCTCGCGGGAAAACCAGATACCGACTACGCCGTGCAAGATCAGCACGAGCGCCAGGACGGCGCCCCAGCGCGCCGCGCGTGAACCGGCTGAACGAGCGACGGGCGTGGTGCGAGGGTCGGCGGCGGCGAAGGCGGATGGCATGGCGATAGCGGATGCGGCGTCAACGCGCCGGACCAAACCCCACGACTATCCGTTTGCGTTCGTCGTGCGAATCGTCGGGTGGCGGGAAGCGATGATGAGCGAGAGGTAGTCGAGCAGGCATCGGGCTGGGAGGTCGGAAAGAAGTCGGAAGGCGACGTGCTGAACGCCCGTCGTCAATGCGAGGCGCCGGCGCATCGCGGCGCGTATGCGGCAATAGTAAGCGCGCAAGCGCGAAGCCAAGGCAGCTTGAACGATCGCCGCCGTTCACCATCGTAAAATAGATCGCATTTATCGTCACGCCACTCACACGGCTTCCATCTCCTATGAAACTCGCCACGCTCAAGGACGGCTCGCGCGATGGTCAGCTCATCGTCGTGTCGCGCGATCTGCAGACGGCGGTCATCGCGAACACGATCGCACCGACGCTCCAGCGCGCGCTCGACGATTGGCCTTTTTACGGCCCGCAGCTCGCCGAGCTCTACGACACGCTGAATCAGGGCCGGGCCCGCCACGCATTCGCGTTCGAGCCGAAGCGCTGCATGGCGCCGCTGCCGCGCGCGTTCCAATGGGCCGACGGCTCGGCATACGTGAACCACGTCGAGCTCGTGCGCCGCGCGCGCGGCGCCGAGATGCCGCCTGAGTTCTGGAGCGATCCGCTCATCTATCAAGGCGGCAGTGACGATTTCCTCGGCCCTTGCGACGACATCGTCTGCGCGTCCGAGGCTTTCGGCATCGACTTCGAAGCCGAAGTCGCCGTCGTGACGGGCGACGTGCCGATGGGCGTCGCGCCTGACGCCGCGCTGCGCAGCGTGCGGCTCGTGATGCTGGTCAACGACGTCTCGCTGCGCAATCTGATTCCGGCCGAGCTCGCGAAAGGCTTCGGCTTTTTTCAGAGCAAGCCGGCGACGGCATTCGGACCCGTCGCGGTCACGCCCGACGAACTCGGCGATCATTGGCGCGAAGGGCGCGTGCATCGCCCGATGATCGTGCATTGGAACGGCCGCAAGGTGGGCCAGCCCGACGCGGGCGTCGACATGGTGTTTCACTTCGGCCAACTGATCGCGCACGCGGCGAAGACGCGCAACCTTCGGGCCGGCTCGATCGTCGGCTCGGGAACGGTCTCGAACAAGGACGCCGCGCGCGGTTATTGCTGCATCGCCGAGAAGCGCTGCCTCGAGACGATAGCCGACGGCGCGGCGAAGACGGAATTCATGAAGTATGGCGACACCGTGAAGATCGAGATGTTCGACGAAGCCGGCAAGTCGATCTTCGGCGCGATCGAGCAATCCGTCGCACCGCTCGATGACTCCGCCCAGTCCGCCGCGCGACTCGCGCAAGCGGAGTGAAGCGCCGCTCGCGCGCCGGGTTTCGCCCGATGCTTCGGCGCGCCCGCCGGCCTACACTGGTTTTTCAGAAGAATGGCGCACGCTTGAAGGAAGGCTCGACGCATGTCCCACGAACGCAGCAACGGAGGCTAGACGATGACCGATACCACCGGCGACAACAAGCCGTTTCCCGGCTTCCCGGGTTTCCCGCCCGCCGAGATGCTCGACAAGATGTGGGACATGATGCGGCTCACGCCATTCGGTGCGGCCTTTCCAGGCATGCAGCCGGGCACGGCGCAGGGGCTCGGTTCGCCGCTCTCGGCGATGTCGGACATGATGACGCCGCTCATGAGCGTCGAGGAGCTCGATAAGCGCATCACCGATATGCGAGCGGTCGAGCAGTGGCTAAAGCTCAATCTCAGCATGCTGCAATCGGCGACGCAGGCGCTCGAAGTACAGCGCGCGACCCTCGCCACGTTGCGCGCGTTCGGAGCGTTTGCGCAGGCATCGATGACGGAGCCCGCGCAGGGCGCGGCCAAGTCGCAAGACGCTCCGACCGGGTCCGCGTGGGGCGCCAAGCCGCGCGAAAGCGCGGCGCGAGAGGAAGCGGAGTCGGGCGAGCAGGCTGAATCGACGGGTGACAACGCCAGCAGGCCGCAAGGCGACGCGCCCGCGGCGGCGGCGTTCGACCCGGCGGCCTGGTGGAATCTTCTCCAATCGCAATTCAATCAGCTCGCCTCCTTCGCCGTGGCGCAGTCGGGCGCGGCGGCATCCCCGGGCGCGGGCGACGCGACGAACGATCCACCGGCGCGAAAAGGCGGCAACGCGGCAAAGGGCGGATCGACGGGCAAGCGCGCGGCCAATTCGGCTGGCGCCGAAAAGCCCGCGGCGAAGCGCTCCGCGGCGCGCAAGCCGGGGGACAAGCCGGCGGGCTCTTCGCCCGCGTCTTCGACCGAGAAATGATGTCGCCCGTCGGCGCCGCCCCGCGCCGATCGTCGACTCCGCACCGCTTCTCATGCGGCTAGCGCTCGTCCTGATGGGCGGCGGCGCGCGGGCCGCGTACCAGGTCGGGGCGCTGCGCGCGCTCGCGGAGATCGCGCGCGCGGTCGACCCCGAGCGCCGTTCGTCGCCGTTCACCGTCATTTGCGGGACGTCGGCCGGCGCGATCAACGCGGCGTCGATCGCGAGTCACGCCGACGATTTCGCGCTCGGCGTCAACCTGCTCGTCGACTTCTGGTCGCATCTCGAAGCGAGGCAGATCTATCGAACCGACTGGCTCGGCATCGCCGCGGCCGGCGCGCGCTGGCTGGCGGCGATGAGCATCGGCTGGGTGGTCCAGCGCGCGCCGCGTGCGCTCTTCGACAACAGCCCGCTCGCGCAACTGCTTGGCGAGGCGCTCGACTTCCAGCGCGTGGCGCATCTGCTCGAAGCCCGCGCGTTGCACGCGGTTTCCGTCACGGCGATGAGCTATACGAGCGGCCGGCATCTGACGTTCTATGAGGCCGCCGAGCCGATTCAGTCGTGGCGGCGCGCTCAGCGCGCGGCGCGTGCCGTCGCGCTCGGGCCTGCGCACCTGCTCGCTTCGGCCGCGATTCCCTTTCTCTTTCCCGCCGTGCCGCTCGAGATCGACGGGATCACCGAGTATTTCGGCGACGGCTCGATCCGCCAGATCGCGCCGCTTTCGCCCGCGATCCACTTCGGCGCCGAGCGGATCGTCGTGCTGGGCGCGGCCGCGCCGCGTCCCGAGGTGCCCGTGGCGGCGCCGGAAACGCGCGGCTATCCGTCGCTCGCGCAGATCGGTCAGCAGGTTCTGGCCAGCGTGTTTCTCGATTCGATTGGGGCCGACATCGAGCGGATCGAGCACATCAACAGCATGATTCGCCACCTGCCGCACCAGGTGGAGCCCGAAAGCGGCTGGCGTCACGTCGACGTCCTGCCGATCGCGCCGTCCGAGCACGTCGAAGTGTTGGCGGCGCGCCACATCAAGCGCCTGCCCGCGACGGTGCGCGGCTTGCTCGGCGGTGTCGGCGGCAACCGCGCGGCCGGCGCCTCGTTCGCGAGCTATCTGCTGTTCGAAGCCGAGTTCGCGAACGACCTGATCGAGCTCGGCTATCGCGATACCCTTGCTCAACGTGAGCGGCTCGCGGGCTGGATCGCGTCGGCGAACAGCCTGCGCATGGTATAATCTCAAAGCTTTCGATCTGTGGGCGCAATCAAAAACCAAGATCGCGGCAGTCCGTCGCGCCGCCGTCCGCCGGAACACGAAAGGAAAGGCTCGGTTGCCTTGAGCGAAACCCGCTCGAACTCATTGCGACCGACATCGCCAGCGACGAAACGTGCCGCTAGAGCGGGCAGATTGCCGGACCGACACCGTTGAGCTCGGTCGATTTGCGGCGGCTGTTACCGCGTACAATTGCAAATTCGGTTTTTCGTGTGCGCCTATTGGTGCGGCTGCTGCAATAGTTGAAGACACACGAGTCGCAATGGGCAGACTAGGGGTGGGACGATGAACACCATGCTTTATCCGGAACTTTACAGATCGCTCGAGTCCGTTCGATGGGACATGGAGAAGGACATTCCCTGGGACAAGTTCGACGGCTCCTTGCTCACCGACGAGCAGGCGACGACGATCAAAATGAACGCGATTACCGAATGGTCGGCATTGCCCGCCACGGAAATGTTCCTGCGCGATAACCACCACGACAGCGATTTCTCGGCCTTCATGAGCGTCTGGTTCTTCGAGGAACAGAAGCATTCGCTCGTGCTGATGGAGTACCTGCGTCGCTTCAGGCCCGAGCTCGTGCCGAGCGAGGAAGAGTTGCACGCGGTGCGCTTCGAGTTCGATCCGGCGCCCCCGCTCGAGACGCTGATGCTGCATTTTTGCGGCGAAATCCGCCTCAATCACTGGTACCGCCGTGCGGCCGAATGGCACACGGAACCCGTCATCAAGCACATCTACGAGACGATTTCGCGCGACGAGGCGCGACATGGCGGCGCCTATCTGCGCTATATGAAGAAGGCGCTCACGAACTGCGGCGACGTGGCGCGCGCGGCGTTCGCGAAGATCGGCGTGCTGATGGCGTCGGCGCGGCGCACCGAGAAGCCGCTGCATCCGACCAACCTGCACGTGAACCAGGCGCTGTTCCCGCGCGACACGGTGCAATCGCGCCTGCCCGATCCCGAATGGCTCGAGCGCTGGCTCGACGAGCAGATCCGTTTTGACGACGGCTGGGAGAAGAAGGTCGTCGAGCGCATCCTGCACAACCTGTCGGTGCTCTTCGAGCGGACCTTCACGACGGCGCAGGAGCTCAACCGCTACCGGAAGGAAGTCACGACGCGCCTGCAGTCGCAGGGCCCGTCCGATTCTCAGCATCAGCCTGCCTGACGCATTCGCTTCGAATCAGACAAGCCTGTGCCGAGCCCCTTCGAACGCAAGATCGTCACGCGCGAAGCCCTCGCTGCGCGCCGTGCCGAGTTGCCCGCGCCCGTCGTTTTCACGAACGGTGTCTTCGACATTCTCCACCGCGGGCATGTCAGTTACCTTGCCGAGGCGCGCGCGCTCGGCGCATGTCTCATCGTAGGCGTCAACAGCGACACATCGGTGCGCATGCTCGGGAAGGGCGACGATCGCCCGATCAACCGAGAAGAGGACCGGATGGCATTGCTTGCGGCCCTCGAAAGCGTCGATTGGGTCGTTCGCTTCGAGGAGAAGACGCCCATCGATCTGATCGCCGCACTTCGGCCGGACATCCTCGTGAAGGGCGGCGACTACGATATGGACGCCTTGCCGGAATCGGCGCTCGTGCGCGGCTGGGGTGGACGCGCGATTGCGATTCCGTTCGAGCACGCACGGTCGACGACGGCGCTCTTGAAGAAGGTGCGCGCGCACGGCGCATGAGCGGCTGCTCGCGCACCCGTACCGTTCCCCGACGCTACTGCATGAGCGCCGAAGCCTTCACGGCCGGCTCGGGCGCGGCCTTGCCGACGATCGCCTGATCGTTGGCTTCCGCCGCCGAGATCGGGCGCGTCTTCAGCCATTCGGGATGAACCTGGCGATTCAAATGATTCGGCTCCCGCGGCCCCGAGGCGGGCAGCGGCCCCAACATGCCGCTCGCAAGCCCGAAGGCGACCAGGTTGGCGAGCACGAGAATGGCGATCAGCCAGCGCAACATCGTTGACTTCCCCCTCTTTGATTCAAAGCAATCGAGCGTCGTCGGCGGCGATCAGCGCCAGCCCCGAGATCACGAGCCCGTCGTGACGCGTGCACGGCACGCTCAGCGCGCGCGCCACCGCGTCGGCGGCCCCGCCTCCGAGCACGAGCCGCGTGGGCGCCTTGCGCGCCCGCGAAAACTCGCGCCACGCCTGTTCGATGAGCCCGACTTGCGCGAGCAGCGAACCCGCGGAAATGGCCTGCCGCGTGTCCGTCGCGAGCCAGCGGCGCGCGCGCGCGTCGCCGGCCAGCTCGCGCGCCGAATCGGCGGCGAGTGTCGGCAATTGTGCCGTATGCTCGCCGAGCGAGCGCATCATCAGCGTCCAGCCCGGTGCAATGAGCCCGCCTTCGAACGTGCCGTTGGCATCGAGCGCCTCGAGCGTCGTCGCCGTGCCGAGCGTCGCGATGAGCAGATCTTCGCCCGGAAACGCCGCGTGGGCGCCGACGAGCCCCGCCCAGCGATCGCTGCCGAGGCGCGCGGGTTCCGTGTAGCCGTTCGTCACGCCGCATTGACGGTCGCGCGCGCGAATCGTCGTGCGCGGCAGCGCCGGCCAATGGCGCTCGATCAGCGCGTCGATGCGAACGGCCGCTTCGGCGCCGGCGACGTTCGAGATCCATGCGCCGCCCGGAGGCGGCAACGACGACCAGTCGGGCTCGGCGGCAAGACTCGTCGCAGCGCCCGGCAGGGGCACGCTGTCGTTGCCGTTCCCGTTCTCGTTCTCGTGCGAGAAGACACCTTGGCTCGAGAACAGGCCGGGCGCGTCGGCGAGCGCCCACTTGATGCGGCTGTTGCCCGCGTCGATCAGTAAAAAGGGCGGGGAGGGCGCGCGCTTCATGGATGGTGCGACTGTCCCGGGAGGGGCACGGGGCGCAAAGACACGTCGCCCGTTGCGATCGGCATGACTCCGCGTGGAGTGGCGACGAGCAGCTGCCCCGATTCATCGACGTCGATGGCCGTGCCGCGCAACACCTCCACGCCTTGCTCGATCAGCGCGACCTCGCGGCCTGCATAGGCATGAAAGGCGTTCCAGCGCGGCCGGAACGGCGCGAAACCTTCGGCCGCGAAGCGATCGATCGTACCGAGGAGTGCGTCGAGCGCGGCCGCGAGCGTTTCTGTCAGATTCGCGTTCGGATACACGCGAGCGAGCGCCGCGGGCGTCAGCGCGCGTGTGAGCGCGGCTCCCTGCGGCTCCATTCCGGCGGCGTCGGGAGCCTGTTCGGCCGCGAGCGTGACGTCGTCGCGCACGTTGATGCCAACGCCGATGACAGCGGCCGTTGCGAGTGGCGTGCTCCAGGCCGTCTCGACGAGGATGCCGGCGAGCTTGTCGTCGTCGAGCAGAATGTCGTTGGGCCACTTGAGCCGGATGCGGGCGGCGTCGCCGGGGGCGAGCGCCGGCAGGGCGCGCAGTGCTTCGACGAGCATCGCGCCGACCGCGAGGCTCAAACCGGCCAGGTCCGCCAGCGGGCGGGGCAGCACGCAGGCGAGCGAGAAGGTCAAAGCGCGGCCGCGCTCGGCGTGCCAACTGCGCCCCTGGCGTCCTCGCCCCGCCGTTTGGCGGTAGGCGACGCGAACGGCGTGCACGCCGGGCTCGGCCGCATCGCGCGGCAGATTCCGCATGCGCTGCATGAGGTCGGTATTCGTCGAGCCCGTTTCGTCGACGATTTCGAGCCGCTCGGCCGCAATGGCAGCCCGAATGGCCGAGAGGGCCCGCGCCGGGTCGATGCGCCAGTCGTCGCAGGCGGGCGCGAGCGCACCGCGCGCGACAGGCGCCGGCGAGGCCGGCCGTGCGGGATGTGTGGTATCGGTCATAGGCGCTATTGTAGTGTCGCTGCGCGTACCGCCGCCGCCGGTTCGGACTCGATGTCGGCTGCAAGCGCCGCCAACGACGCATACGATCGACGCTTCGCTGGCTACAATGGCCGCTGTTCATAACGGATGAGCACCGCTCCCTTGGACTTCGATACTCCGCCCGGCTTGCAGATCGGCGCCGGCAGCCCGGGCCCGCTCGTCCGGCTGTCGGGGCAGTGGACGGCGCTCGCGCTCGCGCGCGACCGCGCTCGCGCCGGCGCGACGATGCGGCTCTCGTCGCTGATCGGGAACACGGCCGCGCAGTGGGATCTCTCCGCGGTCGAGCGAATGGATCATGTCGGCGGCCAGGCGCTTTGGCGTGTCTGGGGACGCAAAATGCCCGAGCGGATTACGCTCACCGAGACGCAGCGCGACATCTTCGCCCGCATCGCGTTGCTCGAGACCCATCGCGAAGACCCGGAGCCCGTCGAGCGGACCAGTCCGGTGACGAGGCTCGGCTATACGATCTTCGGCTTCGCCGATCACGTCTACGGCGGCGTCGCCATGTTCGGGCGCGTGGTGCTCGACGCGCTCACCATCGTCCGACGGCCGGCCAGCGCGCCGTGGACGGAAATCTCGGCCAACGTCTACGGCGCCGGCACGAAGGCGCTGCCGATCACGGCGCTCGTCGCGTTCCTGATCGGCATCGTGCTCAGCTATCTGTCGGCTCAGCAGCTGCGGCTCTTCGGGGCGAATCAGTTCATCGTCAACATTCTCGGACTCGCGGTCATCCGCGAGCTCGGGCCCGTGCTCGCGGCAATTCTCGTCGCGGGCCGCTCGGGTTCCGCGATCACGGCGCAGATCGGCGTCATGCGCGTGACGGAGGAGCTCGATGCGATGCGCGTGATGGGCATTCCGCACGGGCTGCGCATCATCTTGCCGCGCGTGGTCGCGCTCGCCGTCGCCATGCCGTTGCTCGTGATGTGGACCGACATCGTCGCGCTCGTGGGCGGCGCGCTCGCCGCGCAGCTCGTGCTCGGCATCGACGTGGCCTACTTCGCGCGGGCGCTGCCCGCGGTCGTGCCGATCGCGAACCTCTATATCGGCCTGGGCAAGGGGGCCGCGTTCGGCATCCTCATCGCGCTCGTCGCCTGCCACTTCGGCTTCAGAATCAAGCCGAACTCGCAAAGCCTGGGCACGGGCACGACGTCGTCGGTGGTGACCTCGATCACAGTCGTCATTCTGGCCGACGCCGTGTTCGCCATCATGTTCCAGAACGTCGGATTCTGAGGCTCGAATGACTGCACCGCTTTCCGCCGCCGTACGCGACCGTCCGCCGCCCGCCATCGCCGAGAAGGTGATCGAGGTGCGCGACCTCACGAAGCGCTACGGCGGCAACGTCGTGCACGAGCATCTCGATTTCGACGTGCGGCGCGGCGAGATCGTCTCGATCGTCGGCGGCTCGGGCTCGGGCAAGACGACGCTCGTGCGGCAGATCCTCGGCCTCGAGCAGCCAACCTCGGGCGACATCTCGCTTTTCGGCGAGAACATGTCGACGATCGATCCGCATGCCGCGCGTCTCATGCGCAGCCGTGTCGGCATGCTGTTCCAGCAGGGCGCGCTCTTTTCGTCGCTGTCCGTCTTCGACAATATCGCCCAGCCGCTGCGCGAGCTCGGCCGCGTGCCGCGCGCGCTGCTTCACGACATCGTCATGCTCAAGCTCGAAATGGTCGGCCTGCCCTGCAAGCATGCGTCGAAGATGCCGGCCGCGCTCTCGGGCGGCATGGTGAAGCGCGTCGGCATCGCGCGCGCGCTCGCGCTCGAGCCCGAGCTGCTCTTTCTCGACGAGCCGACGGCCGGCCTCGATCCGCAATCGTCCGAAGAATTCGTCGAGCTCGTGGCGACGCTGCATCGCGCGCTCGGCCTCACCGTCGTCATGGTGACGCACGATCTCGATACGATGACGTCGCTCTCGACGCGCGTGGCGGTCATCGCCGACCGCAAAGTGCTCGTCGCGGCGCCGATCGAGGAGGCCTGCGGCGTCGAGCATCCGTTCATCCGCGAGTTCTTTCTCGGGCGGCGCGGACGGCGCGCGCTGCAGGCGTTGCCGCCCGAGCGTCGCGCGAAGCTGCCGCCGGCCGCGCTGGCATCGGCATCGGCGGAAGTGTCGCTGTAACGACAGATAGCAGAGCAGGGGAATCCGCGCATGGAAAACAAGTCGCATGCATTCTGGGCCGGGCTCTTCGCGATCGGGTTGTCGGTCGCGATCGGGCTCGCCGTTTTCTGGTTCAATCTCGATCGGACGGTGCGTGTGCCATACGACCTCGTCTCGCGCTCGGCTGTGACCGGCCTCACGACCGATGCCGCGGTCCGCTATCGCGGACTCGACGTCGGCAAGGTGCAGTCGCTGCGCTTCGATCCGGCGCATCCGGGGCAGATCATCATTCGCATTCTCGTCGACAAGCACGCGCCGATGACGCACTCCACGTTCGGCACGCTGGCGTTGCAAGGCGTGACCGGGCTCGCGTTCGTGCAGCTCGACGATACGGGGGCAGACCCGAGGCCGATCGCTTCGTCGGCGAAGCATGTCGCGCAGCTGCCGATGCACGCCGGCCTGCTCGAGCAATTGCAGGAGCGCGGCGATGTATTGCTGCACGAACTCGAGAGCGTCGCGACGCGCGCCGATGCCATGCTCTCGCCCGAGGTGCAGACGCAGCTTCTCACAAGCGCGGCAAGCATTCAGCACGCGGCCGACGCCGTGACCGAACTCGCGCACGCGGTCGGCCCCGCGACGACGCAATTGCCGGCTACGCTGACGCAACTGCAGCGCACGCTCGCTTCGGCCAACGCGCTCGTCACGAATCTCAACGCGCCGCGCGGGCCGCTCTACTCGAACCTCGAGAGGCTCGGCTCCGCGGCCGATCGCGCGAGTGCCGCGATTACGCAGATGGACGCTTCGCTGGAAAACATGTCGACGCGTGTCCAGTACGAGACGCTGCCGCGCGTGAACGAGTTGGCCGCCGACGTCGGCGGCGCGGCGCGCTCGATCGACCACGCCGCCGCCGTGTTCGGCTCGAGCCCGAGGAGCGTGCTGTTCGGCGTCGCACCCGCGGAGCCTGGCCCGGGCGAGGCCGGATTCCGATGGCCCGCGGCGCCGTCCGCCGCTCGCTGAACCACGCGGGCCGATGGCCCGGATGAATTGAACGATCAAGCAGGGGAAACCGACAAATGCAATATTCGATCGACCGTCTTTTGTCGTCGGCCGCGCGAGCGCTGCTGCCCGCATTCATTGCGATGCTCGTCGTGAGCGGCTGCTCGCTCGCGACGCCCGCCGCCGTGTCGGACCTGCGTTACGACCTCGGGCCGACGCCGAGCGCTTCCACGCAAAACCAGCCGTTGCCGGCGGTCAGAGTCTTCGAGGTGCGGGCGCCGCGCTCGCTCGAGAGCGACGACATCCTGTACCGGTTGAGCTATGCCGATCCGCACCGCACGGCTGTCTACGCGCACAGCCACTGGACGATGCCGCCGGCGCTTTTGCTGACGCAGCGCGTGCGTGCCGCGCTATCGGCGCAAGGCGTCGTGCTCGCGGGCGGCGATATCGCCGCGCCGCTTTTGACCGTCGACCTCGAGCAGTTCGAGCAGGTGTTCGATTCGGAGGGCGAGAGCCACGGTGCGATTACGGCTCGCGCGACGCTGATGCGCGACGGGCAAGTCCTCGCTCAGCACACGTTCATTGCGCGTGCGCCGGCCACGATGCCGAACGCGGCGGCCGGTGTGGGTGCGCTTTCGGCGGCGAGCGACGACTTCGTTGCGCAGCTCGTCGCCTGGCTCGGGATGCAGGCGCCCGTCGCGGCCCGCTGACGGTGGGCGGCCGAACGCGGGCGCGCGCGTTGCGTCCTTCGCTGGGGCCAGCTTTTCGACGGCGGGGCGCCCCGTTCGGCTCGCGAGCGCCAGTGCCTGCCGCTCGCTATAATCGGCCGGCTCATCGGCGCCCCTTTCATTGCCACGAGATTATGGATTCCTTCTTCAAATACCACGTCTTTTTCTGCCTGAACAAACGCGCTCCCGACGCCGATCGTCCGAGTTGCGCGAACTGCAACGCCGAGGCGATGCAGGAATACGCGAAAAAGCGCGTGAAGCAGCTCGGCCTCGCCGGTCCCGGCAAGGTTCGGATCAACAAGTCCGGCTGCCTCGATCGCTGCGAGCAGGGCCCGACCGTCGTCGTCTATCCCGAAGGCACCTGGTACACGTACATCGACGAATCGGACATCGACGAAATCGTCGAATCGCACCTTGCCAACGGCAAGATCGTCGAGCGTCTGCTGATCGATCGCTGATCGACCGCGAGCATCGAGAGAAAACGTCCGGCATGAACGCCCAAACGCAACGATTCCTGATCGACGGGCCCGTCGGCAAGATCGAGGTCGCGCTCGATCGGCCCGACGGCGCGTCGCGCGGCATCGCGCTCGTCGCGCACCCGCATCCGCTCTTCGGCGGCACGATGGACAACAAGGTCGCGGTCACGCTCGCGCGCACGCTCGTGCAGCTCGGCTACGTCACGTATCGCTCGAACTTCCGCGGCGTGGGGCAGACCGAAGGCGAACACGACAACGGCATCGGCGAGCGCGACGACCTGCGCGCCGTGATCGCTCACATGCGCGCGCAGCCGGGTCAAAGCGATGCTCCGCTCGTGCTCGCGGGCTTTTCGTTCGGCACCGTCGTGCTCTCGCACGTCGCGGCGGCGCTGCGCGAGGCGGGCGAGGCGATCGAGCGCATGGTTTTTGTCGGCACGGCGGCGAGCCGCTGGGACGTCGCGCCCGTGCCCGACAACACGCTCGTCATTCACGGCGAAATCGACGACACGGTCCCGCTCGCGGCGGCCCTCGAGTGGGCGCGGCCGCAGGAGTTGCCCGTCGTGGTCATCCCGGGCGCCGAGCATTTTCTGCATCGCAAGCTGCATCTGCTGAAGCGCATCGTCGTCGACGCCTGGCGGTGAGTCGCGGCGCCGTGCGCGAAAAAAAGCGCACGATCGCGGCGGCTCGTCGCGCGCGGTGCATCGATTTGCGCATACAGGTCCTCATAAAACGCGATTTCGAAGCACTGCGCCGCGTATAATGGGCGCAATTTTTTTGCGCGAGCGTCGCCCCGTCGAGGCCGTTTGCGTGAACCGGTCGCATTCGCCTGTGTCCAATCGCTGCTTCGCCGCTACCGCATTCCGATCGTTTTCCGCGAGTCGCGGCGCCGCTCGCTTTGGCCCGGCCGCCTCTTTCCGCCGCGCGCCATGCGCGCATGCTCTCTTTCGCACGAACTGACCCTATGCGCTCTTCCTTCTTCGGCCCTTCGTCGGCGCCATCGATTCCGTCGATCTCGTCGTTCGCTTCGTCGTTCATCCCGCAATCGATTGCGCGCGGCGCGCCCGTGAGCGTTCTCGTCGCCGCGACGCTCGCGGCCGGTGCCGCGGCTTACGCGCCGCGCGCGTCGGCCCAGGTGCCCCCGCCGGCCGTGACGGCGCGCTCGTGGGTGCTGATCGACGCGACGGCCAATCAGGTGCTGGCTTCCGGCAATGCCGACGAACGCGTCGAGCCCGCCTCGCTCACGAAGCTGATGACGGCCTATCTCGTCTTCGAGGCGCTGCAGACCAAGAAGATCTCGATGGACCAGGTCGTGACGCCGAGCCTGGCCGTGCGCCGCGTTCGCAACGACGAATCGCGGATGTTCATCGAAGCCGAGAAGCCCGTGACCGTGCACGATCTCGTCTACGGCATGATCGTGCAGTCGGGCAACGACGCGGCAATCGCGCTCGCCGAGCTCGTGGGCGGAAGCGAATCGCATTTCGTCGAGATGATGAATGCCGAAGCTCAGAAGCTCGGCATGAAAGGGACGCACTATGCCGACGTGAACGGCATGCCCGATCCGCAGCACTACACGACGGCGGGCGATCTCGCCACGCTTTCGGCGCGCCTCATTCGCGACTTTCCCGAGTACTACAGCATCTTCTCGGTCAAGGAATTCACCTATAACAAGATCAAGCAGCCGAACCGCAACCGCCTGCTCTGGCTCGATCCGACCGTCGACGGCCTGAAGACGGGGCATACCGAGGCGGCCGGCTACTGCCTGATCGCGACGGCGAAGCGCCCGCTGCCGGGCGTGGCCGATGCATCGCGCCGCATCGTCGCCGTGGTCATGGGCGAGCAAAAGGAGCATGAGCGCGTACAGGACAGCATGAAGCTGTTGAACTACGGCTACAGCGCGTACGACACCGTGCGCCTCTTCAAGGCGAATCAGCCGGTGCAGACCCCGCGTGTCTACAAAGGCGTGGCCGACAGCGTGCCCGTCGGCGTGAAGAGCGACCAGTACGTTACCGTGCCGCGCGGCATGGGTGACAAAGTGAAGCCGCAAGTCACGCTGAATTCGCCGCTGATCGCGCCGATCGCCGATGGTCAGCAAGTGGGGGCGGTACAGATCGCGGCCGATGGGAAGACGCTCGCGCAGGTCCCGATCGTCGCGCTGCAGCCGGTGCCGCAAGCCGGCATCGGCGGACGGATCTGGGACTCGCTGATGCTGATGTTCAGCAAGAAGAAGTGATGGTGCAAGGGTGGGAGTGAAGCCGATGAGCCCGGTCAACGAATCGCTGTTCGAATTTCCGTGCGACTTTCCGATCAAGGTGATGGGCAAGGCGCATCCGGATTTCGCCGACACCGTCGCGTCCGTCGTGCGTCAGTTCGACGCGAGCTTCGATGCGACGCGGGTGGAGACGCGGCCGTCGAGCGGCGGCAACTATGTCGGCCTGACGGTGACCGTGCGCGCCGTCAGTCGCGAGCAGCTCGACGACATCTATCGGGCGCTCACCGGACATCCGATGGTGAAGGTCGTCCTTTGACGGCGGCTGGCGCGAGCGGACCGCTTTCGTTCACGCCGCTTCTCACGCCGCCGCACGTTTGCTCGTAGACGGCGCGAAAGCGCTTGACCTCTTCGAAGATCCACGCGCGGAACGCCTGCACGCGTGCGCTCGTCAAGAGCGGTGGCGGGCAGACGAAGTAATAGCTCCAGGGGGACGCCGCTTCGACATCGAAGAGGCGCACGAGGCGTCCCGCCACGAGTTCCTGCATGACGATCGAGCTACGCGCGAGCGCGACGCCCTGGCCATCTCCTGCCGCAAGCAAAAGATTCGACGAATCGTCGAAGAGCACGCCGCGCCGCGGTTCCGTGGCATCGGGCAATCCGGCGGCTTCGAACCAGGGCCGCCAGAGGTCGGTGTCGGAGCGCAAAAGCGGGACGTGCAGGAGGTCCGCGGGCGTCTTCGGCAGTTGCCCGCCGTTGAACGTCGGTGAACAGACCGGGAACGCCACTTCATCGAGCAACAGCTCGACGTGGAGGTCCGGATAGTTGCCGCGGCCATAGCGGATTGCCACGTCGACGTCGTCGCGCGAAAAATCGGCGAGCGCGTTCGTCGAGAGCAAATCGAGATCGACCTCGGGATGGCGGTCCATGAAGCTGCCGATGCGGGGCGTGATCCAGCGGGCTGAAAACGACGGCGACGAGGAGACGACGAGACGCCGCGTGCGCTCGCCGCTTCGTACGTCGCGTGTCGCGTCCGCGAGCGTCATCAGCGCGGCGCGCACCGACTTCGCATAACGGTTGCCGGCGTCCGTCAGCCGGACGCGCTTACCGGTACGCACGAAAAGCGCGACGCCGAGTTCCTCCTCGAGCGCGCGCATTTGATGACTGACCGCGCCGTGCGTAACGAAGAGCTCGTCGGCCGCGCGCGAAAAGCTCTCGTACCGGGCGGCGGCCTCGAACGTGCGCAGCGCGTTGAGAGCAGGCAGCTTCCTCAGGTCCATTGTGAATTCACCTCACATACGCGTGAGAATTGATCGTTTTACGCCGAACGTTACCACGCCTAGGATTCTAGCCATCGAAGGCACGTTGGGTGGAGGCGATCATGAGAGAGATTTCTTCAAGCGTCACGTTCGAGATCGAGCGGGGTGAGACGATTCCCGTGATGATTGCGCACAGCACGCGCCTCAATGTCGAAGGCGCATCAGTCTGGGTGTCGCGCAGCAACGATGTCGAGGATTATTGGGTACTGCCGGGGTCGTCGCTGACCTTGCGGCGCGGCGAGCGGCTTTGGCTCAGCGTCGATGGTGACGGGCCGGCACGTGTGGCGTTTCACGGCCCGCTCCTGGCCGGCGAGCGCCTGCGGGGTGCGCTTGCCGCGCTGGGGGATCTGTTCGGTATGCGCTGGCGCGGCGGCTGGCGGACGGTTTGACGGACGCTCGGCAGAGCCGCCATGCGAGGCGTTGCGGCGGGCCGTAGCGAGCTGTTGCCGCCGGTAGTCGCCTCGGTGGCGCCGTGCGCCGGCCCCGCCCGGCATCGGCGCCGCCCGTCCGATTCCGGTAAACTGCCGGCATCATGTCTGCCGTTCCGCTCTCCGAACCGCTCGCCGCGCCAATCGCATCGTCCGACGCGGCGGCGCCCGTCTCAGGGCTTTCCGCGCCGCTTTCCGGCCTCCCTTTGCGCGAGCGGCTCGCGCCGGACCTCGAACTGGTCTGGCGCGGCGTCGAATCGTATGAAGTGAGCTTCGCCGCGATGCGCGAATTCACCGAGGCGCGCACCGCGGATACCGTGGACGAGATCTGGCTCGTCGAGCATCCGCCCGTCTTCACGCTCGGCCAGGCCGGCAACCCCGCGCATCTGCTGGCCGCCGATTCCGCGATTCCGCTCGTCAAAGTCGATCGGGGCGGCCAGATCACCTACCACGGTCCCGGTCAGGTCGTCGCCTATTTACTGGTGAGCCTGCGGCGGCGCGGTCTGCTCGTGCGCCAACTCGTCACGCTGATCGAGGAGGC
Organism: Trinickia symbiotica; assembly: GCF_003028655.1. Taxonomy (GTDB): domain Bacteria; phylum Pseudomonadota; class Gammaproteobacteria; order Burkholderiales; family Burkholderiaceae; genus Trinickia; species Trinickia symbiotica_A. Next base: position 124,442 of record NZ_PYUC01000003.1, on the reverse strand, counting down.
CGTGATCGAGACGTTGGCGGCGTATAATCTTGCCGGCGAGCGCCGTGATGGCGCTCCCGGCATCTATGTCGCGCCCGGGCCCACGGCCGGTGCGCACGCGGGCGCGAAGATCGCGGCGCTCGGCCTCAAGATTCGCAACGGATGCAGCTACCACGGCGTGAGTCTGAACGTGAAGATGGATTTGCAGCCGTTTCTCGCGATCAATCCATGCGGCTATGCAGGGCTCGAAACAGTCGATATGGCGACGCTCGGCGCCGCTGCCGGCTGGGACGATGCGGCCCGAACCCTGGCGGCGCGTCTTGCCGCGAACCTCGATAGCGCCGTCGCGCATCGCCCAAAGAATGGACTACCGAATGACTGACGTTACCGCCCACCCGAACGGGCCGGCCGCTTCGAGCGCCGACGCGCCCCAGACCGCCTACGACGCGACGGCCAAGCAGAAGTCCCAGGCCAAGACGGCGCGGATTCCGATCAAGATCGTGCCGATCGAGAAACTCAAGAAGCCCGAATGGATTCGCGTGAAGGCGGCGACGGGCAGCTCGCGCTTCTCCGAAATCAAGCAGATTCTGCGCGAGCACAACCTGCACACCGTCTGCGAAGAGGCGAGCTGTCCGAACATCGGCGAGTGTTTCGGCAAGGGCACCGCGACGTTCATGATCATGGGCGACAAGTGCACGCGGCGCTGCCCGTTTTGCGACGTGGGCCACGGCCGTCCCGATCCGCTCGATCAGGAAGAGCCGCTGAACCTCGCGCGCACGATCGCAGCGCTCAAGCTCAAGTACGTGGTGATCACGAGCGTCGATCGAGACGATCTGCGCGACGGCGGCGCCGCGCACTTCGTCGAGTGCATTCGCAAGGTGCGCGAGCTTTCGCCTGCGACGCGCATCGAAATTCTCACGCCGGACTTCCGCGGCCGGCTCGATCGCGCGCTCTCGATTTTGACGAGCGCACCGCCCGACGTGATGAACCACAACCTCGAAACCGTGCCGCGCCTTTACAAGGAAGCGCGGCCGGGTTCCGACTACGCTCATTCGCTGAAGCTCTTGAAGGACTTCAAGGCGCTGCATCCCGAGGTGGCGACGAAATCCGGGCTGATGGTGGGCCTCGGCGAAACCGAAGAAGAGATCTTGCAGGTGATGCGCGATCTGCGCGCGCACGATGTCGACATGCTGACGATCGGCCAGTACCTGCAACCGTCCGAGCATCACCTGCCGGTGCGGGCCTACGTCCACCCCGATACGTTCAAGATGTACGAGGACGAGGCGTACAAGATGGGCTTCACGCACGCGGCCGTCGGCGCGATGGTGCGTTCGAGCTACCACGCCGATGTGCAGGCGCACGAGGCGGGCGTTGTCTGATAGCGCTCATGCGCTCGAGGTTGTCCGGATTTCCGGATTCTGTTTTGCGGTGAAATCCGGAAAACCGGATCGCGCGCTCGAGCGTGCGGTTTCTTTTCCTTTAGATTCAAGACGTTGAGGCGTGCCACGCGTTGGCATCGACCTTGCAATTGACGACCCCACAGCCGAGCGACTCCCCTTTCGCTCGGACCATTAGTCAAGAGCAAGGAGACATCCGATGCCCCGCCTCAAGAAACCGTTCTATCGAATCCTCTATGTGCAGGTGATCGCCGCGATCATCGCCGGCGTCGTGCTCGGGCACTACGCGAAAAATCTCGCGATCGACATGAAGCCGCTCGGCGACGCGTTCATCAACCTCGTCAAGATGGTGATCGGCCCGATCATCTTCTGTACCGTGGTCACCGGCATCGCGGGGATGGAGGACATGAAGAAGGTAGGGCGGGTGGGCGGCAAGGCGCTGCTTTACTTCGAAATCGTATCGACGTTCGCGCTCTTGCTTGGCCTCATCTCCACGCACTTGCTCAAGCCGGGCGCCGGCTTCAACGTCGATGTCGCGTCGCTCGACGGCAAAGCCGTCGCCTCGTACGCGGAGAAGGCGCACGGCCAAAGCGTCGTCGACTTCTTCATGCACCTGATACCGAAGACGTTCGTCGACGCGTTCGCGCAAGGCGAAATCCTGCAGATCCTCGTCATCGCACTGCTCTTCGGCAGCGTGCTCGCGACGATCGGCGAGCGCGGCAAGCCCGTGACGAACTTCATCGAGAGCCTCTCGCATGTCCTCTTCGGCATCGTGCGCATCGTCACGAAGCTCGCGCCGATCGGCGCGTTCGGCGCGATGGCGTTCACGATCGGCAAGTACGGCATCGGCTCGCTCCTGCCGCTGCTGAAGCTGATCGGCACGTTCTATCTGACGTCGATCGTGTTCGTGCTCGTCGTGCTCGGCACGATTGCCCGCCTCGTCGGCTTCAACATCGTGCGCTTCGTCAGCTACATCAAGGAAGAGATGCTGATCGTGCTCGGCACGAGCTCGTCGGAGGCCGCTTTGCCGCAACTGATGGAAAAGCTCGAGAAGCTCGGCTGCTCGCGCTCGGTCGTTGGCCTCGTCGTGCCGACCGGCTACTCGTTCAACCTCGATGGCACGAACATCTACATGACGATGGCCGTGCTCTTCATCGCGCAAGCGACGAACACTGACCTCACGCTCACGCAGCAGCTGACGCTGATCGCCGTGGCGATGCTGACCTCGAAGGGCGCCAGCGGCGTGACGGGCGCGGGTTTCATCACGCTCGCCGCCACGCTCGCCGTCGTGCCGACGATCCCGCTCGCCGGCATGGTCCTCATCCTGGGTATCGACCGCTTCATGAGCGAATGCCGCGCCCTCACGAACATCGTCGGCAACGGCGTTGCCGCCGTGGTCGTCTCGGCGTGGGAGAAGGAGCTCGATCGCGCCAAGCTCACGCGCACGCTGCGTGGCGAGGCCGCTATCGCGGAAACCGAAGCGGCACGCGTCTGACGTTGGTTGTAGAGTCGCTGCCGGGGCGCTTGCCTTCACGGATCGTTCGCGGCAGCGGCGCCACGCCCGCGTCGAGGGAGCAGGACGACGGGCAACTCCGGGCAGGCGGGGACGGCGGCACCATCGCGCCGCTATGCCACAATGGGCCTTTGTCATTGCTGGAATCGGCCACCGTGATGCGTCGCTTCACCGTCGTCTTCCTGCTCGCCGTGGCGCTTTCGGCGGTTTGCGCGCTGACCTGGCGCATCGCCTGGGAGCGCGGCGTCGATGCGCTGCGACAGCAAGCGGCCGTGCGCGCGGACCGCACGGCGAGCGCGCTCAAGGACACGCTCGATCGCTACGAATCGCTGGCCTATCTGCTCGCGAATCATCCGCTCGTGAAGGACGCGCTCGAGCACTCGACGCCCGAAAACGCGACGCGCGCCAACCGCTATCTCCAGGATGCCAACCGTCACGCGCAGGCCAACGTCACTTATGTGATCCGCGCCGACGGTCTGTGCGTCGCCGCCAGCAACTGGGACCAGAGCGATAGCTTCGTCGGCTCCAACTACCAGTTCCGGCCGTATTTCGTCGATGCGATGAAAGGCGAGGTCGGCCGTTTCTTCGGCATCGGCACCGTTTCACGCGAGCCCGGCTACTACCTGTCGGAGCCGGTGCACCGCGATGGGCGGATCGTCGGCGCGGCTGTCATCAAGTTGAACCTGGAATGGTTTCCGGGTACCGACGCGAGCGAGCCGCTCATCGTCGCCGACAACCACGGCGTCATCTTCCTATCCTCGGTGTCGGCCTGGAAATATCGCGCCCTCGCGCCGCTGCCGGCTTCGCTTGCGGCGGCGATCGAGAAAACGCGCCAGTATGCGAGCCAGCCGATGACCCAGTTGCCGTTCTCGATCGTGCGGCGGGTCGACGACGCCCAGATCGTCCGCATCGGCGACGAGCGGTTCGGGCCGCACTACCTGGTGACGCGGCGCACGCTCGGCACGCCGGACTGGCAGCTGATCACGCTTTCCTCGGTCACCCCTGTTCTCGACGACGCGCGCAATGCGACGGCCGCCGCCGGCTTCGGATTCGTCTCGCTCTGCCTGCTCGGGTTTTACTGGCGGACGCGGCGCGCGCGCGTGCGCGAAATGATGCGCAGCCGCGCCATGCTGCAGGCTGCCTATGCCGAGCTGAACGAGCGCGTGGCCGAGCGGACCGCCGATCTCTCAGCGGCCAATGCGCGTCTGCAAACGGAAGTCAGCGAGCGCACGCGCGCCGAAAACGAGCTGCGCGCGGCGCATGACGAGCTCGTGCAGACGAGCAAGCTTGCCGCGCTCGGTCAGATGGCGGCCGGCATCACACACGAGCTCAACCAGCCGCTCGCCGCGTTGCGCGCATTCTCGGACAACACGCGCGTGCTGCTCGAGCGCGGCGACCAGACAGCGGCGCGCGAAAACCTCGAGGCGATCTCGGCGCTCACCGAGCGCATGGGCAAGATCACGAACCAGCTCAAGCTTTTCGTCGGACGCGCGCAGCCGCGCACGGCGAAAGCGCCCGTGGCGCGCGCGGTTCGCAACGCGCTGAACGTGCTGCAAAAGCGATTTCAGGGCGTCGCGCTCGATCTCACCCTGCGTGAGGCCGACGGCTCGGCCGACGCGCCGCGCAAGCGGCTGGAACTCGATGCCGAGCATCCCGCGCTCGTCGCCTATTGCGACGATCTGCGTCTCGAGCAGGCGCTCATCAACCTGATCGGCAATGCGCTCGATGCGGTGGTGGGCGCGGCCGACCCGCGCATCGGGATCGACGTCGATGCAACGCTTGCGACGTTCTCGATCACGGTGCGCGACAATGGGCCCGGCATTCCGGACGATGTCCTGCCGCGGCTTTTCGAGCCCTTCTTCACGACGAAGGGCATGGGGCAGGGCCTGGGTCTGGGGCTGGCGATCGCATCGTCGATCGCGCGCGACTGCGGCGGCTCGCTCGTCGCGCGCAATCTGCCCGAAGGCGGCGCGGCGTTCGTGCTCACGTTGCGGCGCGCCATCGTGACGAGCGCGCCGTCCGAGACTTCGTCGCATTAGCGCATGCCACGCTCGACGATTCGACATCCCTCATTTCCCGACGCGGAACCGGCCATGAAAGCCTCAGCAACGGCGACCGACAGCCTTCAAGTGATCTTCATCGAGGACGACGAGCTCGTTCGGCGCGCGAGCGTCCAGAGTCTGCAGCTTGCCGGATTCGACGTTGCAGGCTACGCGTCCGTCGAGGCGGCTCGACCCGCGCTCGACGCGGCGGCGACGCCGCCTGGCGTGATCGTCAGCGACATCCGGCTGCCCGGGGCGAGCGGCCTCGATCTGCTCGAGTTTTGCCGCGAGCGCGTGCCCGATGTGCCGGTCATTCTCGTTACCGGACACGGCGACATTTCGATGGCCGTCCAGGCGATGCGCGACGGTGCGTATGACTTCGTCGAAAAACCGTTTGCCTCCGAGCGCCTCATCGAGACCGTGCGCCGCGCACTCGAGCGGCGGCGCCTCGTGCTCGAGAACGTCGCGTTGCGGCGAGAGCTGGCCGAGCGCGATGCGCTCGTGCCGCGCATCATCGGCCGCAGCGCCGCTATCGAGCAGGTCCGCGGACTCATCGCCAAAGTGGCGCCGACCGACGCATCGGTGCTCATCAACGGCGATACCGGGGCAGGCAAGGAGTTGATCGCGCGCAGCCTGCACGAGCTTTCGCCGCGCCGCGCGAAACCGTTCGTCGCCGTCAATTGCGCGGCGCTGCCCGAGCCGATGTTCGAATCGGAGATGTTCGGCTACGAGCCGGGCGCATTCACGGGTGCGGCGAAACGCCGCATCGGCAAGCTCGAGTACGCATCGGGCGGCACGCTGTTTCTCGACGAAATCGAGAGCATGCCGCTCTCGCTCCAAGTGAAGCTGCTGCGTGTGCTGCAAGACGGCGTGCTCGAACGGCTCGGCTCGAACCAACCGATCCGCGTCGACTGCCGCGTCGTGGCCGCAGCGAAGGGCGATATGGCCGAGCATGTCGCCGCCGGAACGTTCCGGCGCGATCTGCTCTATCGGCTCAACGTGGTGACGATCGCGTTGCCGCCGATCTCGGAGCGGCGCGAGGATATCGTGCCGCTCTTCGAGCATTTCGTGCTCGACGCCGCCGTTCGCTATGAAAGGCCCGCGCCCGTGCTGACGGAGCGCCAGCGGCAACGTCTCATGGAGCGCGACTGGCCGGGCAACGTGCGGGAGCTGCGTAATGCGGCCGAGCGATTCGTGCTCGGCATTGCCGATCCGCAAGCGCCCATCGGCGGGAGTCTCGTAGAAGAAGACGCGGGCGCGGCGCTGTCGCTGAAAGAGCGTGTCGAGCGATTCGAGCGCGCGGCGATTACAGATGCGCTCGAGCAGACGAGCGGTGCCGTGGCGATCGCCGCGGACCGGCTGCAAATCGGCAAGGCGACGCTCTACGAGAAGATCAAGCGATACGGCTTGGCCGAGCGCAGCGACGGCGGCGGAAAGGAGACCTGAATAAAGCGGCTTCAGGGGGGCGGCAAGCACGGCCGCGCAGCGAAAGCGCGAGGCGGCGCGGCGTCGCCGAATTTCTGCGGCCGGCGCGTCGCGCGCCGAGCCAGCTCAGGCGCCGAGCGCCTTTTGCAAAAGTTTGTCGAGCTCGGCGAACTGCGGCTCGCCGACATAGCGCTTGAGGATCGTGCCGTTCTTGTCGATGACGAACGTCGTGGGCGTCAACTGCACGTTGCCGAACTCTTTCGCCGCGCTGCCGTCGTCCATGGCCACTTTGAATGGCAACTGGCGAGTCTGTGCGTAGTTCGCCACGTACATCGGCGCATCGTAATTCATCGCGACGGCGACGAACTCCAGTCCTTTATTCTTGAAACGATTGTAGGTCTCGACCATCTGCGGCATTTCGTGCATGCAGGTCGTGCAGCTCGTCGCCCAAAAGTTGACGAGGTAGACCTTGCCCTTCAGATCGGCCGTGGAGACCTTCTGGCCCGACAACAGCGTGAACGTGGCATCGGGCACGTGCTGCGACGTACCGAACGTGAAATAGCCGGCTACGGCGATTGCGCATGCGCCAAGCGCCAGCGCGAGAGAGCGGAACGGGCTCCCGCGGCGTGCGGGAGAAGCAGGGGTCTGGCTCATGGGCGACCTCGAAGGCAGACGGTGCGAAAATAGCGCTGCAATTTTAGCGCCATTCGGGAATCGGTGGAGCCGGGGCGGGCGCTGCGCCCGGCGTGAATCATGCCGTTATGTCCGGTGCCGCGCGGATCCGCGGTCGATGTGAGGACTTTGGGTTTTGCGTCCGGTGTTCCGCGCACCGCTTCGTGGATCGGCTGTTCCGCGCGGCCGCGCCTCGCGATAGCGGATAATCGAAGTTTATCCGGCACGGCGATAGGTATCCGTCGCCGGCTCGCCCTCCGCTTCTTCTTGACCTGGCTTCGATGTTCCGCATGCGCTTCGCCCTCCGATCGGCGCCCCGCTCGCCGCGCCGAACGATTCAGCTCCGACTGGAATCCAACGAATTCGCCCGATCCTCCAGCGCGGCGCGCGGGCCGGGCTTGCCATGGTGGCGTCTAGCCGCCGGCGCGGCGCTGACTGCCGCCGTGCTGACGGGCTGCTCACCGACTTACGATTGGCGCACGATCACCGACAACTCGGACGGTTACGCTATCGATCTCCCGGCCAAGCCGACGGAAGACGAACGCTCGATAGATATCGCGGGCCAATCGCTGCCGATGCACATGCGAGCGGCGCACTTGAAGGGCGCTGTGTTCGCCGTGGGCACGATCGTCTTGCCGAGCGACGATCCGCAGCTGCAGCGCACGGTGCTCGATTACCTTCGCACTGGGCTGGCGCGCAATCTCGGCGTGCCGCCCAACGCGCGCGCCATTGGCGTGCCGCTGGCCGCGGGCGGGCAGGTGCCGGCGCTCGAAATCGCTTTGAGCGGCACGGCCGGCGACGAGCATGAGCACAAGATGCTTCACGCGTGGCTCGTGGCGCGCGGCAGGCACGTCTATCAGGCTGTCATTGCGGCAGACAGGGCGCCGCCGCCCGAACAGTCGGACCAGTTCTTCGGATCGTTCAAGGTATTCTGAGCGGCGATTTCGGGGGGCTCGGGCGAGGCATGCGGGCCATGCTCAGCGGTGCAGAGAGAACGGCGGACGACAGTTTTGCCAATTCAAAGTTCCTTCGCAACAAGGAGCGCTAACGCAGCGATTCTTTAGGGCTTTCCATGTCTATCCACAGATGATGTGGATAACTTTGTTGAAAAGATCGGGGATCTTCTCAGAGGGTGGCCCCCAACATGGCTAGCGCTCGATCGCCGATTTGTCTCTCGGCGCGAAAATATCTCTAAATTCAGCGAGTTGCTGTGCCTTTCTAAGGCGACGTCTTCAAACGACTGTCCGGTATTCGCAAGCGCCGAGCTGTGCATAAGTCTTCCCGCGCGCTTTTTAATCAAGGCGTGCCAAACACCCTCCGGTACTGAATCGCCTCGGCGACGTGTGCCGCGTTCGGCGCTTCGTCGCCGGCCAGATCCGCGATCTAAATCTCAGCGCGCCTCAGCAGATAATCGAGACCGCCGACTCGGTACCACCTGTATCCGTAAGGCTCGAGCACGACCGTATGCCGGCCGTCACCGCCAGCCTGACTGTGGTCGTCCGACAAAACGTTGATCAGCCGCTCGTCGCCCGGCCCATTGCAGCCGGAGTGGAATTTGACTGTGCACGTCTTGGCGCCGAAGTTATGCACGCACAGAACCGAGCTGTTACGCCAGTCGTAACGTAGTGCAAGCACATCGTTTCGCGATGTGCGCAGCGCTTCGAAATCGCCCCAACTGATTTCCGGCATTTCGCGGCGCATGCGGATGAGCCGTTCCGTCCAGTTGAGAAACGAATCCGGATCGCGCCGCTGGTTAGCCACGTTGACGCGCTCGAAACCATAGGCACCGCCGGAGATCGCGGGGACGGGCGGCTTAGGATGTTTGGTGAACCCGCCGTGGGGCTCCGCCGACCACTGCATCGGCGTGCGCGTGCATTCGCGCTCGGGGCGACGAAGATCATCGCCCATGCCGATCTCATCGCCGTAACGGATGACGGGCGTGCCCGGCAAGGTCAGCATTAGGCTGTAGGCGAGTTCGAGCCGGCGCCTGTCGCCCGACAGCATCGGCGCGAGTCTGCGGCGAATGCCGCGCCCGTATAGCTGCATGTCCGGCTCCGGGGCGAACGCGGCGAATACTGCCTCGCGCGCTTCGGGTGTCAGGCGGCCTAGATCGAGCTCGTCGTGATTGCGCAGAAACACGCCCCATTGGGCCGTTGCCGGCCTTGGCTTCGTCGCCAGCAGCGCTTTCTTCAGCGGCTTGGTGTCGCCCGTTGCTAGTGTGTAAAAGGTATTCTGATTGAGCTGGAAGTTGAACATCATCGGCAACCGCTCGCCTGCGTCGCCGAAGTATTCGAAGTCTGTATCGGGGAGCACATTCGCTTCCCCGAGGACGATCACATTGCCCTCGCGCCATTGCAAAAACTCGCGAAACGCGCGCAGCATCGCGTACTGCTCGACATGCCCGCGCACCTTCGCACCCTTCGCCGCAATCACGAACGGCACGGCATCCATGCGGAACCCCGATACGCCCAGCTGAACCCAGAAGCCCATGATCTTCAGCAACTCCGCGTGAACGTAGGGATTGGCCGTATCCAAGTCCGGTTGGAACTTGTAGAAGCGATGGAAGTACCAGCGCCTGGCGTGCTTGTCGAAAGTCCATGTCGACTTCTGCACACCCGGAAACACCACGCCGTCATCCACATTTGACGGCTTCCTGTCAGACCAGACGTACCAGTCGCGGTATTTCGAACCGGGATCGCTACGTGCTGACTTGAACCATGGATGCTCGTCGGAAGTGTGATTCACCACAAGATCGATGATCACGCGCAAGCCGCGCTCGTCGCACGCGTGCGTGAATTCCGTGAAGTCGCCGAGCGTGCCGTATTTCGGATCGACGTTGTAATAGTCCGAAATGTCGTAGCCGTTATCGCGCCCGGGCGATGGCTGGAAGGGCATCAGCCAGATCGTCGTCACGCCCAGGCCCTGCAGGTAGTCGAGCCGGCGCATTAGCCCCTGGAAATCGCCGACGCCGTCGCCGTTGGCGTCCAGGAACGTACCTACCGAAAGGCAATAGATGATGGCGTTCTTGTACCAAAGGTCATTGAGCATGGGTGCCAAACGATCAAGCGCGGAGAGGAATAGCGATGTCTGAGCGAGCTTGGTGGAAAAGTGCCGTCATCTATGAGATTTATCCCCGCTCGTTTCAGGATAGCAACGGCGACGGCGTCGGCGACCTGACGGGGATCCTCAAACGCCTGGAATATGTCGCCGCCCTGGGCGTCACCGCGGTCTGGATTGCACCCATCTATCCATCGCCGATGGCCGACTTTGGTTACGACGTCGCGAATTACTGTGACATCGATCCGATGTTCGGCACGCTTGCCGAGTTCGAGCAATTGGTGGGCCACGCCCACCGGCTCGGGCTCAAGGTGCTGCTGGACTTCGTGCCGAATCACACATCGGATCGGCATCCTTGGTTCGAGGAAAGCCGGTCGTCGCGTGACAATCCGAAGCGCGACTGGTACCTGTGGCGCGATCCGGCGCCCGATGGCGGGCCGCCAAACAACTGGCTGAGCAGGATGGGGGGCTCAGCGTGGGAGCGGGACAAGCTCACGGGGCAGTACTACTACCATGCGTTTTTACGGGAACAACCGGACCTGAACTGGCGCAACCAGGAAGTGCGCCGCGCAATGGATGACGTGCTGCGTTTCTGGCTGGATCGCGGTGTCGACGGTTTTCGCGTGGATGTGCTCTGGTTGCTGATCAAAGACGCGCAGTTTCGCGACAATCCGCCGAACCCAGCCTATCGGCCCGGGGAGCCGCAGCATCACCGGCAATTACAGACTTACACCGAGGATCAGCCGGAAGTGCACGACATCGTACGCTCGATGCGCGCCACGCTTAGCGAGTATGGCGAGCGCGTGCTGATCGGCGAAATCTACCTGCCCGTCCCGCAACTCGTGAAGTACTACGGCACCAACGGCGATGGCGCGGACATGCCGTTCAATTTTCAGCTGCTCAATACGCCGTGGAAGGCGAGCGAGATCGCTCGCGTGATCAAGGATTACGATCGCGCCTTACCGGAGCACGCGTGGCCCAACTGGGTGCTGGGAAATCACGACAATCGGCGCGTCGCTTCGCGCGTCGGCACGGTGCAGGCGCGAGTGGCCGCGGTTCTGCTGCTGACATTGCGCGGTACGCCGACGCTGTATTACGGGGATGAAGTCGGCATGACAGACGGGGATATCGCGTCCGATGAGATTCGGGACCCGGCGGAGCTTCGACAACCCGGCCTCGGCCAGGGGCGTGATCCGGAGCGCACTCCGATGCGATGGGACAGCTCATTGCCCAATGGCGGTTTTACCACTGGCCGGCCCTGGTTACCTATTGGCACGACCACGAGCGTGAGGGAACAGGAGCGTGACGCATCCAGCATGCTGTCGCTCTATCGTCGGCTGTTGGCGTTGCGGCGCGGCAATGCCGCGCTCTTGGCGGGCACGATCGAGAACGTCGCGGCGCACGGCGATGTGCTGACTTATGAACGGTGCTACCGCGATCAACGGCTTTTCATCGCGCTGAACATGGGTAGCGAAAATGCCGCCGTGCTTTCGCCAGCAGGCGTGGTCTTGCTATCGACGTTTGCGGATCGCGACGGTCAAACATTGGAAGCAGGCGTCATTCGCATTTCGGCAGGCGAGGCGCTTGTCGTGGCGGCGTAGAGGAGCGGGCCCAATGAACCTCGAGCAGGTCTATGCCCGAATTTGGGATTGCTTGGCTGCTGCGCGGCTCGCCGCGTGCCGCGCGTGCGGCGATCGACGTTGGCGTGGTTCCTAGCATACGCCGGCACGTACCACTGAAGTGTGCCGCATCGGCGAAACCGGCGTGCAGTGCCGCCTCGGTCGCACTGGCTCCGCGCTTGAGTTCGCCGCAGGCTAGTTGTAGAGCAAGCGCCGAGCTTGCATAAGTCTTCCCGCGCGCTTTTTAATCAAGGCGTGCCAAACACCCTCCGGTACTGAATCGCCTCGGCGACGTGTGCCGCGTTCGGCGCTTCGTCGCCGGCCAGATCGGCGATCGATCGCGCCACTTTGAGGACGCGATAGTAGGCGCGGGCCGACCAGCCGAACCGCTCGCTCGCTTCGCGCAGCAACAGCTCGCCTGAGGCGTCGGGCCGGCAGACTTCATCGACTTCGCGACCGCTCAACTCGCGGTTCATCTTTCCTTGCCGCGCCTGTTGCCGCGTGCGCGCGGCCGCGACGCGGCGCGCTACCGTCGCGCTCGATTCGCCTTGCTCGGCCGCGCGCGCCGACAGCTCCGCTGCCGTCAAGGCGGGTAGCTCGATCTGTATGTCGATCCGATCGAGCAGTGGACCGGAGAGCTTACGCAGATAGCGTGCGGCGATTTCGGGCGTGCAGCGGCATCGGCCGGCAGGGTCGCCGCGCCAGCCGCACGGACATGGGTTCATCGCGGCGACGAGCTGACAGGCCGCCGGAAAGTCCGCCTGCAATGCCGCGCGCGAGATGGTGATGCGACCCGCTTCGAGCGGCTCGCGCAGCGTTTCGAGCACGTGACGGTCGAACTCGGGCAGTTCGTCGAGAAACAGCACGCCGAGATGCGCGAGCGTGATCTCGCCCGGTTGCGGCGGATTTCGGCCGCCGACGAGCGCCGCCGCGCTCGAGGAATGATGCGGCGCGCGAAACGGCCGTTGCCGCCATTGGGCGGGCGAAAAGCCGAGCACGCTGGCTGAGAGCAGTGCCGCCGAAGTCAACGCCTCTTCGTCGCTCATCGGCGGCAACAAGCTCGGCAGACGCGCCGCCAACATCGATTTGCCGGCGCCGGGCGGACCGACCATCAACATGTGATGTCCGCCGGCAGCGGCCACCTCCAGCGCCCGTCGCGCGCTAGGCTGGCCGATGACGTCGGCCATGTCCGGTGCGACCGCCATCGCCGATCGATCGATCTTGGGGACGGCGAGCGGTTCGAGCCTGCCATCGGCTGCGCCCGCGAGGTGCGCGCAAAGCGACGGCAGATTGGCCGCGCCGTAAACGTCGACACCGGGAACCAGCGCGGCCTCGTAAGCGCTCTCGAGCGGCAGATAGAGCTCCGGCGCATGATCGCCTGGCGGCTCATCGGACTGCGCGTCGTCGCGGCCGCGCTCCCGCGTACCGCTCCACGCTTGCCCTGAGCCATGGCGGCGCGCCGTTCCGCAAGCCATCGCGAACGCGCCGCGCATCGGGCGCAGAGCCCCCGTCAGCGACAGCTCGCCCGCGAACTCGCGCTCGCCGAGCGACGACTCGGGGATCTGCCCGCTCGCGGCAAGAATGCCGAGCGCAATCGGCAAGTCGAACCGCCCCGATTCCTTGGGGAGATCGGCGGGCGCCAGATTGACGGTGATGCGCCGCACGGGGAAATCGAAGCCGCAGTTCTGCAGCGCGGCTCGCACGCGTTCGCGGCTTTCGCGCACTTCGAGGTCGGGCAAGCCGACGATCGAAAACGATGGCAGCCCGTTGGCGAGATGAACTTCGACGGTCACTTCTGGCGCACGGCCGGCAGCCGGCGCGCGCGAACGCACCACGGCAAGCGACATGGATTCTCCTGGATAGTGGGCGAGGAGTTCGACGCAGTCTTTGATAACGGGGCACTTGGTGCCCTTGCACTGACGCGCCCCCAACGTGAGCGAACTGATTCAAGTGGATCGATGCGGATGGTCGAAGTGCAGTGGTACGGAAGTCCATTGCACACAGCGTTGCCCCGCTATTGATGCGAGCACTGTAGCAACGCCTAGGGCGCCCCACTAGGGGGGATGCTCGTCGTTGGCCGTTCAGCCGATCATTGGTGGGGCGGGCGCGCGCCTGCTTTTTCGAAACTTGTCATGATGAACCCGTAGTCGCACGGTTGTCCGCTTGTGTCGGAACAATGGGTGCTCGCACGAGACGTTGCCCAAATTTCCGTGTGACCCAGCCGAACTCCTTTTTGTGCCAAAGCTTTTTGATTGCCTCGAACCGAGCCCACAAGTAACATGGCCAACTGAAATAACATGGCCAAGTGATATGAGCGACCTACACTTCGCAACCGGAACCGCTGACCGCCTCGCGCACCACTCGGTGCGTGCGCTTTTCCAGAGCCAGGGATGGGACGTCCTTGAACAGGGCGAGGAGGGTGCGGATTTCATTCTGACGAGCCCCCGTGGCCAGACGTATCACGTCGTATTGAAGGCGCTGACCGAAGGGCGTGCCGATCGCGCGATCCCGCTATTCTCGCAGGCTCTGCTCGAGTCGCGCGCACGCGCGAACGGACGGCACGACCGATCCCGCCCGGCTGTGATCCTCTGGGTGGGAGTCGCATCGCGCGCTCTCATCAGAAAGCTCGTTGACTTCCAGAAGGAGTATGGGAGCGGTGAACCGTTCGCCATCCTCTCAGACGTGCCGCTGTACGCTGATTTCCCCGAACTGGAGGTCAAAGAGCAGCCGGCGAGCGTGCGGCGCAGCAGCCCTTCGGCACCGCCGACGCTCGTTTTCTCCGACCTTGCCCAATGGATGCTCAAGCTCCTGCTGGCGGCCGACATCAAGCGCGAGGGCCTGATAAGTGCCCCGGGAAAGACGTACATGACGGCGACCGAGCTTGCGCGGGAAGCTCGCGTATCTGTCATGAGCGCCACCCGGCTCATCAATGCCCTGAAAGAAGAGGGTTTGGTCGAATTGGCGCCCCATCTGCGGATCGTGCAGCGACGCAAGCTTGCACAACGTTGGAAGGCAGCGTACGTGAAACCGGCCGTCGGCGTGCCGATGAAATATCTCGCGGGTGGCGTGCCCGAGGAGCAGCAGTTACGAAAGACGCTCAAGCGCGAAGAAGGGGCGACGCTGGGCCAGTTTGCGGCCGCCAACGCTCTGCGCGTAGGGCACGTTCATGGGGCGATAACGGCCCTCTGGGTGCTCGATCTCGCGGCGGCTGAAGGATGGCGGGGCCTGAAGCGTGCGCGCGAGGGCGAACGGCCGGATCTGATCCTGAAGCAGCACCCGTATCCGCAATCGCTGCTTCGCGGGCGCGTCATGCGTGATGGAGTCTGGGTGTCCGACATCATCCAGACATGGCTTGACGTTTCCGCCGAACCGACGCGCGGTGCGGAGCAGGCCGCCGAGCTCGAGCACGGCGTTCTGGCAAAAGTAGTGGGAGAAAAAATGTGAGCGACTTCGCGGAATTCAGCAGACTTGCCATGACCCTGGAGCCGTGGCGCACACAGATTGTCTTCGTTGGCGGATGGGCATTCCGGCTCTATGGCTATGAGCCGCGTGCTTACACGGCGGACCACAAGCCGATCTTCACCCAGGACGCGGACGTGGCATACGACAAGCGCGAGCTGCGCGAAGGCGATATCAAGGCGGCATTGGAAGGGGCTGGCTTCACTGAACAACCGAACCTTGCTGGCGGCTTCAGGCCGCCGGCGATGCGCTACAACCTGGGTGGCGATGAAAACGGGTTTTACGCTGAGTTCCTTACGCCGCTCACCGGTAGCGGGAAAAAGCGCGACGGGAAGGGAGGATGGGAGGAGGACGCGACCGAACTGCACGCGGGCATCGTCGCGCAAAAACTTCGGTTCCTAGAAGTTCTTCTGTTCAAACCCTGGCTTGTGACCATCCCGAAAGAAGAGTCCGGGCTTTACGAGGCTGTGGCCGATCTTCGCGTGCCGAACCCGGTGAGTTTCATGATCCAGAAGCTTTTGATCCGGGATAGACGGGAAGGGAAAAAGCGCGCTCAGGACGTCCTCTACATAAGTGACACGCTCAAGATCTTCTACGGAGCAATCGAGAGTGATCTAGTTCCAATCTGGAAGGAACTGGACGCCACGCTGCGTGCTAACCAGCGAAAGTCGGTTCGCGAAGGCGTGCGAGAGCTGTTCTCGGAGATGAACGACGTGATCCGCGAAGCGGCAGAGATTCCTGATGACAAGCGGGACCCTGAAGCGATGCTACAGCTGTGCAGGGAAGGCTTCGAAGAACTCTTCGGCGAGGTCTAGTACGCGGCGGTGCTCAGCGTTGCCTGAGCCATCTCCGCTCGACCTTGCCGGCTATGGCGATCCGAAACGACGGCAGCCCGTTGGCGAGATGAACTTCGACGGTCACTTCAGGCGCACGGCCGGCAGCCGGCGCGCGCGAACGCACCACGGCAAGCGACATGGATTCTCCTGGGGGAGGGCGGCAGCGGAACGCGCCGCCCTTTTCGATGACGAGGGCCGGGACGGCCCTGGCGGAACTGACTGTATGGCTCGCTTGCCGAGCGCGGGTCTGGCTTTACGTGCTTTAGGGTTCGCTTCGCAACGATGCCGGTTCGACGAGCCTCAAGATTCCTGCGCCGTGGCGAGCTTCTGCTCGAGCTCGGCGACGCGCCGCTCGAGTTCTTCGAGGCGCGTGCGCGTGCGCAACAGCACCTGAGTCTGCGTGTCGAATTCCTCGCGCGTGACGAGATCGAGCTTCGAGAAACCCTGCGACAGCATCGCCTTCACGTTGCGCTCGACGTCTTTCGCGGGCGAATGCTTGAGCAGATCGCTCATGCGCGCCTGGAAGTCCTGAAAGAAATCGTTCGGTTGCTTCATGATGGTTCCTCTTGATTGCACAAAAAACGTGCATTTAGTCGTCAAAGGGCGCGATCCAACGCACCGATGATCGGTTTTGGTGCGCGCGCCGCGCCGTCTTCGCGAACATGAGCGCTGCTGGTGCGCGATTCATGTCGTGGGCCGTGTGAACACTCTAGCAATGATCGATGGGCGGCGCCAGCGCGGCGGCCCGGCGTTGGCCGTTCGGCCGACGCCGCGGCAGCCTCGTCGAGACCTGCGTCCCGTCGCCCGTAGCGCCCGATGGCACGCTAGTTGCTCTATCCGGCCCGCACCGGCGGCGCGCGGATGTCGGCGGGCGTACGGCGTCGCCTGCGAGACTTTCCGCCGCATGGCAACGGGGTTCACGCAACGAAAAGAGGATTTCATGAAGCTCATTACCGCAATCATCAAGCCGTTCAAGCTGGATGAGGCGCGCGAAGCGTTGTCGGCGATCGGCGTCTCGGGCATCACCGTGACGGAAGTGAAGGGGTTCGGGCGTCAGAAGGGGCACACCGAGCTTTATCGCGGTGCCGAATACGTCGTCGACTTCCTGCCCAAGGTGAAGATCGAGGCGGCCGTGTCGGACGACATCGTCGACCAGGCAATCGAAGCCATCGAACGGGCTGCCCGCACGGGCAAGATCGGCGACGGAAAGATCTTCGTGACGCCGATCGAGCAGGTGATTCGGATCCGTACTGGGGAAACGGGCGCGGACGCCCTGTAAGTCGAAAAAGTTAGCGATAAGAGGAAACCGAAAGATGCGCAAATTCCTGATGTCCGTGGCGATGGCCGCCACGCTGCTTGCGGGCGGCGTCAGCGCCGCCTTGGCGGACGATGCGGCAAGTGCCGCCGCCGCGTCGGCACCCGCCGCGACCGCCTCAGCACCGAGCGCCGATGCGTCGGGTGCGGCGGCTGCTTCCGCCGCGGCGCCCGCGTCGGCCGCCGCGGCCTCCGACGCCGCCCCCGCCGCGCCGACCGCTCCGATCTCGGTCGATTCGTCGAAGATCAATTCGGGCGACACGGCCTGGATGTTGACCTCGACGGCACTCGTTCTGTTCATGACGATTCCGGGCCTCGCGCTCTTTTACGGCGGCATGGTCCGCAAGAAGAACGTGCTTGCGACGGTCATGCAGAGCTTTGCGATCACCTGCATCGTGACCGTCCTCTGGACCATCATCGGCTACAGCCTCGCGTTTACGCCCGGCAACGCGTTCATCGGCGGCTTGTCGCGCTTCTTCCTTGCCGGCATGAACTACATCAAGGGCGACAAGGCGACGACGCTGACGGTGAGCCATCTGGCGACGACGATTCCGGAAACGGTCTACTTCGTCTATCAGATGACGTTCGCGATCATCACGCCGGCGCTGATCACGGGCGCGTTCGCGGACCGCATGAAGTTCTCGGCGATGATCGTGTTCATGAGCCTCTGGTCGATCATCGTCTACTCGCCGATCGCGCACATGGTGTGGGAGCCGACCGGCTGGCTTTCGGCGGCGGGCATCCTCGACTTCGCGGGCGGCACCGTCGTGCACATCAACGCCGGTATCGCGGGTCTCGTGTGCGCCCTCGTGCTGGGCAAGCGCGTGGGCTATGGCCGCGAGGCGATGGCGCCGCACAACCTCGTGCTGACGCTGATGGGCGCCGCGATGCTGTGGGTGGGTTGGTTCGGCTTCAACGCGGGCTCTGCGGTGGCGGCTGACGGCCGCGCGGGCTTCGCGATGCTGACGACGCAAGTCGCGACGGCCCTGGCGGCGCTCGCGTGGATGTTTGCCGAATGGGTGGCCAAGGGTAAGCCGTCCGCGCTCGGCATCGCATCGGGCGCCGTGGCGGGTCTTGTGGCGATCACGCCGGCTTCGGGCTACGTTGGGGTGACCGGTGCATTCGTCATCGGCATCGCGGCGGGCGTGATCTGCTTCTGGTCGGCTACCTGGCTCAAGTCCAAGCTCGGCTATGACGATTCGCTCGATTGCTTCGGCGTGCACGGTGTCGGCGGGATCGTCGGCGCGATTCTGACCGGCGTCTTCGCGGTCAAGGACATCGGCGGCGCCGACGGCAGCGTGATCCTGCAACTGAAGGGCGTGCTGACCACGCTCGTCTACAGCGGTGTCATCAGCTTCGTCCTGCTGAAGATCATCGACCTCGTCATCGGCCTGCGCGTGGCCGAAGAAGAAGAGCGTGAAGGTCTCGACGTCGTGCTGCACGGCGAGCACGTCGAATAAGGAGCAACTCCTCTCTCCAGAAACCGCTAGTACTGAGCACAGCGATTCAGCCCGCCTTCACGGCGGGCTTTTTTTATGCGCGGGCATCTGTTGAGAGTCCGCCTTTCACCCCACCGTCTATCGGGTCAATAGAAAAAGCGATTGCGCCCGAGCCCTTGCGAAAGAACGCGCCGCCCCCAAATCGGCAGGGCAATTGCTCCACATGCTCTACAATCTTTTTCTCCCCCGTTCCGCGAGTGCTCAATGGTTCCGCACCTAGTTACGGCGTTAAACGGTCCGCTGCTCGATCTCGAGCGGAAGATCCTCGATGCCACGCCGGCGATCGAGCGGTGGTTCCGCCTCGAGTGGCAGGAACACACGCCGGCGTTTTACTGCTCGGTCGACCTGCGCAACGCGGGCTTCAAGCTTGCGCCCGTCGACACGAACCTTTTTCCGGGCGCCTTCAACAATCTGCCCAATGAGGTGCTGCCGCTCGCCGTCCAGGCCGCCATGGCGTCGATCGAAAAGATCTGCCCGGATGCGAAGAATCTTCTGATCATTCCCGAGCACGAGACCCGCAACGCGTTTTATCTCGAGAACGTGGCGCGACTTGCGACGATCATGCGGCAGGCGGGCCTCAACGTGCGTTTCGGGACGCTCGACGAAACCATCGCGGGCCCCGTCACGATCTCCCTCGCCGACGGGCAGAAGATCGTCCTCGAGCCGCTCGAGCGCACACCGCGCCGGCTCGGCTTGAAGAACTTCGATCCCTGCTCGATCCTGCTCAACAACGACCTCTCGGCCGGCGTGCCGCCCGTGCTGGAGAATCTGCACGAGCAGTACGTGCTGCCGCCGATCCATGCCGGCTGGGCCGTGCGGCGTAAATCGACGCACTTCTCGTGCTACGACGATGTGGCGAAGAAGTTCGCGAAGATCGTCGACATCGATCCGTGGATGGTGAATCCGTACTTCGCGCATGTCGAAGGCGTCGATTTCGAAGCGCGCACGGGCGACGAAGCGCTCGGGGACGCGATCGACGCGGTCATCAAGAAGATCGCGCGCAAGTACCGCGAGTACGGCATCAGCGAAAAGCCTTATGTGGTGATCAAGTCCGATGCGGGCACCGACGGCCGCGGCGTCATGACGGTGCACGACGCGAGCGAGGTGACGAGCCTGACGAAGGGCGAGCGCGCGCGCATGTCGATGACCAAGAGCGGCTTGCAAGTGCACGACGTGATCGTGCAAGAAGGCGTCTACACGTTCGAGCGCATCGGCGACGAAGTGGCCGAGCCCGTCGTCTACATGATCGACCGGTATGTCGTCGGCGGCTTTTACCGCGTGCACGGCAGCCGCGAGCGCGATCAGAACCTGCACGCGCCGGGAATGCACTACGTGCCGCTCGGCTTCGAGCATACGGCGTTGCCCGATGCGCATGCCAAGCCCGGCGCCGCGCCGCCGAACCGGTTCTATATGTACGGCGTCGTCGCGCGGCTCGGCCTGCTCGCGGCCTCGGTCGAGCTCGAGAAAACCGACCCGGAGGCCATCCAGGTTTGAACGCCGGCGCCTGCGCGCGGCCACGTGGCCGCGGCGCGGCGTCTTCGATCCTTTCGCGGCATCCCACCAACGATAGCGCCCGCCCCGGGGCAGGACCTTCATGGACATCCTTTTCATCGCCGATCCGCTCGCCAAGTTCAAGATCTACAAGGACTCGACCTACACGATGATGGCCGAAGCGGCCCGGCGCGGACATACGCTCTTCGCCTGCGAGCCGAAGCAGCTCGCGTGGGCGTCCGGTGACGTCGAGGCGACTGTGCGGCGCGTGACGCTCGTCGGCGACGAGTCCGATCGCCATCGCCAACCGTGGCACGAGAGCGCTCCGCACGAGAATCGGTCGCTCGCGTCGTTCGGCGCGGTGCTGATGCGCAAGGACCCGCCGTTCGATATGGAGTACGTGACTTCGACTTGGCTGCTCGAGCTCGCCGAGCGCGCCGGCGCGCATGTCTTCAACAAGCCGCAGGCGATCCGCGATCATTCCGAGAAGCTCGCGATCGGCGAATTTCCGCAATTCGTCGCGCCGACGCTCGTCACGCGGGACGCCGCACGGCTACGGGCGTTCCATGCCGAACACGGCGACGCGATCTTCAAGCCGCTCGACGGAATGGGAGGCATGGGCGTCTTTCGCGTGACGCGTGACGGCATGAATCTCGGCTCGATCATCGAAATGCTGAGCCACGACGGCGTACGTTCCGTCATGGCGCAGAAGTTCATCCCGGAAATCGCGGCGGGCGACAAGCGCATTCTGTTGATCGGCGGCGAGCCCGTGCCGTACTCGCTCGCGCGTATTCCGCAGGGCAACGAGGTGCGCGGCAATCTGGCCGCGGGGGGGCTCGGCGTCGCGCAGCCGCTCTCGGCGCGCGACCGCGAGATCGCCGAGACGCTTGGACCTGTCCTCGCATCGCGCGGGCTGCTGCTCGTCGGGCTCGACGTGATCGGGGACTGGCTGACGGAAGTCAACGTCACGAGCCCGACATGCTTTCGCGAAATCATGGATCAGACGGGGTTCGATGTGGCGGCGATGTTCATTGACGCATTGGAGCGCGCGGCCGCCTAGACGGGCACCGCTTGGAAGGGATCGCGCCGCCGGTTCGCGCCGACAGTCGAATCGTTCGGAGGCCGACAGCGCGGCGCGAGGAATCGCGCGAAAATGAGCCTGCTACAATGCCGGTCTCGCGGGTGCGGGACGGCATGACGGCGTCCGCCACCCTCGGTGGCGGACCTGGACAGGGCGCGGCCGGCCGCTCGTTATCGCGCGCATCGCGCCGTTTTTGGTTGGCAAGACAGATATGGCAGGCATCCTGATCATCGCGCATGCGCCGCTCGCCACGGCTCTCAAAGAGTGCATCGCGCATATCTACGGCGGGCTTCCGGCACGCATCGGCGGAATCGATGTCCTTCCCGACTGCGATCCGGCCCAGGTCATTCGCGATGCTGAAGCGGAAATCGATCGGCTGCGAGAAGAAAACGGCGCGCTCGTTCTGACCGACATGTACGGCGCGACACCGGGGAACATCGCGTGCCGGCTCGCCGGTTCGTCTGATGTGCGCGTGCTCGCGGGAGTCAATTTGCCGATGCTCGTGCGTGCCGTCTGCTACCGGGCCGCGCCACTCGATCAGCTCGTCGAAAAGGCGTTGATGGGGGCCGCGAAGGGGGTCCATGCGGTGGGGCCGCAAACGTCGGCATGCGAGTCCGCCAACGCCTCGGCTTGTCTGCCGTCCAACGCTTCGGCGGCCGGTGGCGCCATGCCCGCCGCCGCCTCTGTGGTCGGCGCGCCGCCTTGCGCGGACGAAGGCCCGGCCCGGTCGTAACCGGCTCCGCTTTTCTCCTATCCTTTGCCCACCAGGACAACCGATGCTCGAACAAGAAACGACGATCGTCAATAAACTGGGCCTGCATGCGCGCGCATCGGCCAAGCTGACTCAACTGGCCGGCAACTTCCAGGCGGAAATCTGGATGACGCGAAACGGGCGCCGCATCAACGCGAAAAGCATCATGGGGGTGATGATGCTCGCCGCCGGAATCGGAAGCACCGTCACGATCGAGACGGAGGGGCCCGATGAAAAGGAGGCAATGGACGCACTCTTGAAGCTCATCGCCGATAAATTCGGTGAAGGACAATGAACGGCCGGAGCGGCGCCGGCCGGCGCATCGAGCAATGACAAAAGCCGCGATTTTTCGCGGCTTTTTCTATGCGTGGTAAAACGCAAGCCGTGAGGCCGCTCACGGCCATCGCGCAATGGCAATTACAACGGGAGGGCTGCCCGGCGATGTCTCACGCCGAAGCATGCGTTGCTGCGCCGCACGCTGTCAGCGATCGCCGACGGAATTTATAATCGCAGATCAGGGTCAAACGCCCATTGCAGCGGTATCACTCCCGCGGCATCACATAACTCGAGGAGGTGCGCGTGTCGTTTTCGCTGCATGGAATCCCAGTGTCACGCGGCATCGCGATCGGGCGGGCTTACCTGATCGCGCCGGCTGCGCTCGACGTCGACCATTATCTGGTCGATGCGCCGCGGATCGAGGGCGAGATCGAGCGCTTCCGCGCGGCGCTGAAAGCCGTGCAGAACGAACTCGAGCGCCTCTCCGAGGATCTCGCGGCCGACGCGCCCAGCGAAGTCGGCGCCTTCATTCACGTTCATACGATGATCCTGAACGATGCGATGCTCGTTCAGGAAACGATCGATTTGATCCGCACGCGCAGATACAACGTCGAGTGGGCGTTGACCGAGCAACTCGAGCGCCTTTCACGCCATTTCGAGGACATCGAAGACGAGTATTTGCGCGAGCGCAAGGCCGACATCCGGCAAGTGGTCGAGCGTATCTTGAAGGCGCTGGCGGGCGCGCCTTCAGCCGCGGCGCTCGTTGACGAAGCGAACGGCGACTCGCTCGCGGAAATGATCGTGGTGGCGCACGATATTTCGCCTACGGACATGCTGCAGTTCAAGACGCAAACGTTCCAAGGCTTCGTCACCGATCTCGGCGGACGCACTTCGCATACTGCGATCGTCGCGCGCAGCCTCGGCATCCCCGCCGCGGTCGGCGTGCAGCATGCGAGCACGCTGATCCGGCAGGACGACCTCATCATCGTCGACGGCGATCACGGTATCGTGATCGTCGATCCTGCGCCAATCGTGCTCGAGGAGTACACGTATCGGCAGACCGAGAAAGCGCTCGAGCAGAAGAAGCTGCAGCGGCTCAAGTTCTCGCCGACGCAGACGCTATGCGGCAACAAGATTTCGCTTTGCGCCAACATCGAGCTGCCGGACGATGCCCGCGCGGCGATCGAGGCAGGCGCCGTCGGGGTGGGGCTCTTTCGGACCGAGTTCCTCTTCATGAACCACAAGGATCGCCTTCCGGAGGAAGAGGAGCAATTCGAAGCCTACCGGCGCGCGGTCGAGCTGATGGGCGGGTTGCCGGTGACGATCCGCACGATCGATGTGGGAGCCGACAAGCCGCTCGAGACGCTGGCGGGCGGCGACGGTTTTGAGTCGGCGCAGAATCCGGCCTTAGGCCTGCGAGCGATTCGCTGGAGCCTGTCCGAGCCGCAGATGTTTCTGACGCAGCTGCGCGCGATCCTGCGCGCGTCGGCGTTCGGCAAGGTGAAGATCCTCGTTCCGATGCTCGCGCATGCGCAGGAGATCGATCAGACGCTCGATCTCATTCGCGAAGCGAAGCGGCAGTTGGACGACGCGGGCCTTGCCTACGATCCTGGCGTGCAGGTCGGCGCGATGATCGAAATTCCGGCGGCGGCCATCGCCTTACCGCTGTTTTTAAAGCGCGTCGATTTCCTTTCGATCGGCACCAACGACTTGATTCAGTACACGCTCGCGATCGATCGCGCCGACAACGCCGTCGCGCATCTGTACGATCCGCTTCATCCGGCCGTCCTGCATTTGATCGCCTTTACGCTGCGCGAAGCGAAGCGCGCCGGCGTGCCCGTGTCGGTCTGCGGCGAAATGGCCGGCGATCCGCAGCTCACGCGCCTGCTGCTCGGCATGGGGCTGACCGAGTTTTCGATGCATCCGAGCCAGCTGCTCGTGGTGAAGCAGGAAATCTTGCGCGCCGATCTCAGAAAGCTCGAGAAGCCTGTCGCGGACGTGCTCGCGGCATTCGAGCCTGAGGAGGTGCAGGCGGCGCTCAGGTGTGTCGCCGAGGCTTAGCGCGCTAAAGCGCTAACCCCTGCCCATGCACACTGGGCAGTCGGGCTGGCGCGCGATGCTCATCGTCGTCCATTCCATCCGCAGCGAATCGAGCATCATCAGCCGGCCCGTCAGGGATTCCCCGATGCCGGCGATAACGCGCAGCGCTTCGGCGGCTTGCATTGCGCCGATGATCCCGACTGTCGGCGCGAACACCCCCATCTGTGAACACGCCACTTCCTCGAACGGTTGATCCTCGGGAAAGATGCATGCGTAGCAGGGCGAAGCAGGATTGCGGAAATCGAACGTACTGATCTGACCGTCGAAACGCAACGCCGCGCCGGAGACGAGCGGCACGCCATGCGCCACGCACGCGCGGTTGATCGCATGCCGCGTAGCAAAATTGTCGGTGCAATCGAGGACGACGCTCGCGTGCGGCACGGCGGCCTCCAGCCACGCGTCGCTCACGCGCTCGTCGACGCCTTCGACGATCACGTCCGGATTCAAGCGGGCGATGGCTTCGCGCCCCGACTCGACCTTCTTGCGGCCGATCGACGCCGTGACGTGCAGGATCTGCCGCTGAAGATTCGTGAGGTCGACGGTGTCGGCGTCGACGAGCGTCAGCTTGCCGATCCCCGCGGCGGCCAGATACATCGCGGCGGGCGAGCCGAGCCCGCCCGCGCCGACGACGATCGCATGGGCGTCGAGGAACCGCTCTTGCGCCTCGATGCCGAGCTCGTCGACGAGAATGTGCCGCGAGTAGCGAAGAAGCTGATCGTCGTTCAAGGATTACGCCAGATTACTTGCTCGGCGCGGGGCTCGAAGCAGGCAGCGGTGCCGACGACTGGGGCTTCACGGCGACCGGCGCGGAAGCGGACTGCTCGACCTTGCGCTGCGCAAGCTTGCGCTCGGCGATCGACTTCGATTCCAGCACCGGCTTACCTTCGAGCTTGTTCACCGCCTGCTGCAGCATGAAATCGTCGGTCGAGCCGAAATCGACAGGCTTGCGATCGCGCTCCTTGGCCTTTTGCTCGGGCGTCATCTTGTCTTCTTGCTGCTCGAGCTGCTGCAGCTGCTGCAGGCGGTCCTGCTCGCGCTGCTCCTGCTCTTTCTTCTCGTTCGGATCCTGCGTGTTCGCGAGGTGGTTCGTGTAGTCGACCTCGCGCGTCACGAAGGCATCGTCAGGATCACCGTCGGCGTATTGATCGACGGGGATGTCCGGCCGAATGCCCTTGTTCTGAATCGAGCGGCCGCTCGGCGTGTAGTAGTAGGCCGTCGTCAACCGCAGCGCCGTATCGGCCGTGAGCGGCCGCACCGTCTGCACCGAGCCCTTGCCGAAGGTCGTCTTGCCGAGGATCAGCGCACGGTGCTGATCTTGCAGCGCACCGGCCACGATCTCCGATGCCGATGCCGAATAAGCGTTCGTCAGCACGACCATCGGCACCGTTCGATAGATGGCCGGCAGGCTCTTGAGCGGGTCGGAATCGAACGACGGGAGCCGGTAGTTCGAATAGGTATCGCGATAAACCTGTTTCGAATCGGGGATCTGGCCGTTCGTCGACACGACGACCGAGTCCGGCGGCAGGAACGCGCCGGCCACGCCGACCGCGCTTTGCAGCAGGCCGCCGCCGTTGTTGCGCAAATCGAGCACGAGCCCCTTCAGGTTCGGCTGCTCGCGCGCGATGTCCGCGAGCTTGGCCGCGAGATCCGGCACGGTGCGCTCCTGGAAGCTCGTGACCCGCACATAGGCATAGCCGGGCGACAGCACCTTCGTCTTCACGCTCTGCACGCGGATGATCGCGCGCGTGACCGTGACGGGGAACGTGCGGTCTTCGCTCTTGCGGAAGATCGTCAGCGTGACCTTCGTGCCCGGGTCGCCGCGCATCTGCTTGACGGCCTGGTCGAGCGTCATGCCGCGCACAGGCTTGTCGTTGATGCGCGTGATGAGGTCTCCCGGCCGGATGCCCGCGCGGAACGCGGGCGTATCCTCGATCGGCGAGATGACCTTGATCAGGCCGTCCTCCTGCGAGATTTCGATGCCGAGACCCGCGAACCGCCCCTTCGTCTGTTCCTGCAGCTCTTCGTAGTCGGTCTTGTCGAGGTACGACGAGTGCGGATCGAGGCTCGAAACCATGCCCTTGATCGCTTCGGTCAGGAGCTTCTTGTCGTCGACTGGCACGACGTAGTCATGCTTGATCTGGCCGAATACCTCGGCAAAAAGCCTGAGCTGATCGAGCGGCAATGGCGCAGTGGTAGCCTGTTGCTGCGCCGCGGCGGAGAACTGCAGCGTCGCGAAGATGCCGGTGGCGAGGCCCGCGGCGATCAGGCCGATGTTCTTGAGTTTCGTGCGCATAGAGTCGGGTGCGGTCTGGAAACGGCGGAGCGCCGAAAAGCGGAGGACGGTCAAGTATAACTGTTCGACCTTGAGGGTGCGGGATGGTTGTCACATGGCGCCCGCACCAAGAGCGGCGCCATGCCGGTCAACGCGCCTTGCCCTGGTTGGCCACGGCGGCCTGCGCCTTGGCGATCGCCTCCTGATCGCCGAGGTAGTAGTGCCGAATCGGCTTCAAGTCCTCGTCGAGCTCGTACACGAGCGGCACCCCGTTCGGAATGTTGAGGCCGACGATATCGGCATCCGAGATCTGATCGAGATACTTCACGAGCGCGCGCATCGAATTCCCGTGCGCGGCGATGAGCACCTTTTTACCGGCTTTGATGGCCGGACCGATCGATTCGTTCCAAATCGGCAGTACGCGCGCGACGGTGTCCTTCAGGCATTCGGTGAGCGGCAGCTGCTCGCGCGGCACCTTCGCGTAGCGCGGATCCTCGTAGGATGCGCGCGGATCGGACGGCTCGAGCGCGGGCGGCGGCGTGTCGTAGCTGCGGCGCCAGATCAGCACCTGCTCGTCGCCGTACTTGGCCGCCGTCTCGCCCTTGTCGAGGCCCGCGAGCGCGCCGTAGTGGCGCTCGTTGAGCCGCCATGAGTGCACGACGGGGATGTACATGAGGTCCATCTGGTCCTGCACGAGCCAAAGCGTGCGGATCGCGCGCTTCAAGACCGAAGTGTAGGCGATGTCGAAAGTGTAGCCGGCGTCCTTGAGCAGGCGGCCTGCCTGCTCGGCTTCACGGATGCCTTGCTCGGTGAGGTCGACGTCGACCCAGCCGGTGAATCGGTTTTCCTTGTTCCACGTCGATTCGCCGTGGCGGATGAGGACGAGCTTGTGCATGGTGTGTCGGTCGGTAGTAAGGAAGCCTCTGACGTCGGCGCCCGCCCGCGCTCCGTCCGCGGCCGCCGGCTGCGGGACGCGCGAGATAGGGGGGCGTCGCCATCGCGTCGGACGGTTATTTTATAATGGCGGGATTGCCCTTTTGGTTTTCTTCCTTCTTGGCGGATCTTCCGTGACGTTCTTTACCGATTACACGAACCTCGTGCTCCTCGCCGCGCTCCTCGTTTCCGGCGGCTTTCTGCTCTGGCCGATGTTGACCGGCGGCGGGCGCGGCGGCCTTTCCGCGGCCGAGGCGACGCAGCTCATCAACCGGCGCAACGCCGTCGTCGTCGATCTGCGCCCCGCGGCCGACTACACGAACGGGCATCTGCCGTCGGCTCGCCATCTCGAGTTTTCGGAGCTCCAAGCAAAAATCGGCCAGATCGCGAAGAATAAGGCTAGCCCGGTGTTGCTCGTCTGTCAGAACGGTCTGCAGTCGAACAAGGCTTCGCGTATCGTCAGGGAGGCCGGCTACACCGAAGTCCATGTTCTGCAAGGCGGCCTGAACGCCTGGCAGCAGGCCGGCATGCCGGTCGTCAAGTAGAGGAGTCGCAAGCGTGAATACCGTCGTCATGTACAGCACGCAGGTTTGCCCGTACTGCCAGATGGCCGAACGCCTGTTGAAGTCGCGCGGCGTGCAGCATATCGAGAAGATCCTGATCGACAGAGACCCGTCGCGTCGCCAGGAAATGATGAGCCGAACGGGGCGCCGCACGGTGCCGCAGGTTTTCATCGGCGAGACGCACGTCGGCGGCTACGACGACCTTTCCGCGCTCGATCGCGCGGGCGGTCTCACGCCGTTGCTCGAGGCGGCCTGACGCCGCGACGGCGGTCTGGCGCCGATCCGTCACTTTTTCGCGCGCGGCGCAGCCAGGGTCGCGCGCTTCGGACGCGCGGTGCCTTGCTGCCCGCGCGACCGCGCCTGAAACGCATATCGGCGGTGGGTTCGACGCGCGCACCGTCGAGCCGGCCCCCACGAATCCATCCACCGGAGTCATCATGTCGGACCAGAACAACCAGCCGTTCTTCAACATTCAGCGCATTTACCTGAAGGACCTCTCGCTCGAGCAGCCCAATTCTCCGGCGATCTTCCTCGAGCAGGAAATGCCTTCGGTGGAAGTCGAAGTCGACGTGAAGGCGGAGCGTCTCGCCGAGGGTATCTTCGAAGTCATCGTCACCGGTACCGTCACCGCGAAGATCTCGGAAAAAGTCGCGTTTCTCATCGAGGCGAAGCAGGCTGGCATCTTCGACATTCGCAACATTCCCGCCGAGCAGGTGGATCCGCTCGTCGGCATCGCGTGTCCGACGATCATCTTCCCGTACCTGCGCTCGAACATCGCCGATGCGATCACGCGCGCGGGCTTCCCGCCGATCCACCTCGCCGAGATCAACTTCCAGGCGCTCTACGAGCAGCGCCTCGCCCAACTCAATGCGCAGAACGACGCATCGACAAACCCCACGCAGCATTGAAGCCGAGCGGCTTTAGACGCGCATCGAGGTGCCGACGATGAAGGTCGCCGTTCTCGGCGCCGGTGCCTGGGGCACCGCGCTGGCCGCGCATCTGGCGCGGCGCCACGACGCGCTGCTGTGGGCGCGCGACGGCTCGCTCGTCGATGAGCTGCGCGCGACGCGCGAGAACAAGCGGTACCTCGGCGGTGTCACGCTGCCGGCCGAGCTTCACTGCGAAGCCGAACTCGCGTCGGCGCTCGCGCACTGCGCCGACGACGACGCGCTTTGCGTCGTGGCGACACCCGTCGCGGGTTTGCGCGCGCTTTTCCGGGCGATGCGCGATGCCCGTCGGGTGCCCGCGCATATCGTCTGGGTCTGTAAAGGGTTCGAGGCCGATTCGCAGTTGCTGCCGCATCAAGTCGTCGCGGCGGAGCTGGCCGGCCATGCGAGCAACGGCGTGCTGTCCGGGCCGAGCTTCGCGCGCGAGGTGGCGCTCGGCCTGCCTGTCGCCTTGACTGTCGCGAGCGCGTCCTCCGTTTGCCGCGAGCGGACGCTCGGCGCGTTTCACCATGGCGCGATGCGGATCTATACCGGCGATGACGTCGTTGGCGTCGAAGTCGGCGGCGCCGTGAAAAACGTGCTCGCCATCGCGACGGGCATCGCCGACGGCCTCGCGCTGGGACTCAATGCGCGCGCCGCGCTCATCACGCGCGGGCTCGCCGAAATGTCGCGCCTGGGCGTAGCGCTCGGGGGACAACCCGAGACGTTCACCGGACTGACGGGCCTCGGCGATCTCATTCTGACTGCCACGGGCGATCTTTCCCGCAATCGCACCGTCGGCCTTCGACTGGCTGAAGGGCGCACGCTCGACGATATCCTCGCCGCGCTCGGGCATGTGGCCGAAGGCGTGCGCTGCGCCCAGGCCGTGGCCGCGATCGCGCATGCCCATGGCGTCGACATGCCGATCACGCAGGCGGTCTGTGCCGTGCTCTTCGAAGGCGTCGCGCCGCGCGACGCGGTGAGCGCGCTGCTGCGCCGCGACGCGCGCGCCGAATCCAAGCATTGACGGTTCGATTGAGGGTTCGCGGTCTTCGCGGCCGCGACGCTCATCGGACGTCCATCAGACGACTGTCCGCTTTACCCATCTCAATCGCCACCTTCGAAGCCGGCTTGACGCCAGGCTTCGAATACGACGACAGCGACGGTGTTCGAGAGATTGAGGCTGCGGTTGCCGGGTCGCATCGGCAGACGCACGCGGCGCTCGTTCGAAAACTGCGCGAGCAGCGCATCGGGCAGGCCGCGCGTTTCCGCGCCGAACACGAACCAATCGCCGGGGGCGAAGACGTGCGAGTGAAAGCGGCTCGAGCCACGCGTCGTGAATGCGAACATGCGTGAGCGATCGGGCGTTTCGCTCGCGATGAACGCATCCCAATCGCGATGCACGCGCATTTGCGCATACTCGTGATAGTCGAGACCCGCGCGGCGCATCTTCGCGTCGTCGAGCGGAAACCCGAGCGGCTCGATGAGGTGGAGCCTCGCGCCTGTGTTGGCGCAAAGCCGGATGATGTTGCCGGTATTCGGCGGAATTTCGGGTTCGACGAGGACGACGTTGAACATGGTGACTTGAACCTGGGTCAATCTTTCGCGGTGCGCAGCGCGACGAAGTTGGTGACTTTGCGCGCGCCCGCGGCCTTCAGCACGCGCGCGATTGCTTCGAGCGTCGCGCCCGAGGTCATCACGTCGTCGACGAGCGCGACGTGCAAGCCGGCGACGCACCGTGAGACGCTGAACGCGGCGCCGACGTTTCGCCGTCTAGTATCGAGATCGAGCCGCGACTGCGGCGACGTATGCACGAGACGCGTGACGAGCGTTGCATCGGCCGGTACGCCGATCGCCCGGGCGAGCGGTCTCGCGATCTCCCAAGCCTGATTGAAACCGCGCTCGACGAGACGAGCATGCGCGAGCGGCACGGGCGCGACGACATCGGGCCAATCGTCGGCGGGAAGGCTATCGCTGGCGAGGCGCGCGAGCCCCTGTGCGAATTCTCGCGCAACGACGAGACGCGCGCGAAACTTCAGGCCGAGCGCAAGGCGCTCGAGCGGCGCGCGATAATCGGCGAGCGCGAGCGTCCGATCGAACGGCGGCCGT
Source organism: Trinickia symbiotica (assembly GCF_003028655.1). GTDB lineage: Bacteria > Pseudomonadota > Gammaproteobacteria > Burkholderiales > Burkholderiaceae > Trinickia > Trinickia symbiotica_A. The sequence continues at coordinate 93,128 of NZ_PYUC01000003.1, read as the reverse complement.
TCGCCGCGGCAGGTGCCGCACAGATAGCGCGCCTCGCCGCGCGGACCGCCGCTTCGCAACGAAAGCGCCAACGCGCAGACGACGCAGCGCAAACGCGGCTCATTCCAATAGGCGGCATCGCATCCCGGGCAGAGCGGGCGTTGCGACATATTGACGCACGCGGCGGCATTCGTCCGGTGATGCGCGCGGCATGATGCTCCGCACAACACGCAGGTCTGCGAGAGCGCCACACGGCCGATCCGCGTCAGCGCCCGGATGGCGAGGCCTTTCACGCGGCTCGCGTCGCCGCGGCCGAGGCAACGTGCACGCCAGTTCGCGGACATCGTGGGAAGCGCGTTGCGATGCGGCTCCATGAGCTTCGTTTAGTGAACGGAACGGAGCGAGCGAGTATACTTCGGGCTCCTCGCCCGTTCGACCGTCATGTCCTCCAATTCCGCGAAATCCGGCCGTCCGGCCTATGATGCCGGGTTCTTGAGGCGAATCTTCGATCGCCGCGCGGCGGCATTCGGTGAAGTCTCGTTTCTTCCGCGTGAGATTGCTGAGCGCATGCGCGAGCGGCTCGACTTCATCAAGGTCGAGCCCGCCCGTATTCTCGATGCGGGCTGCGGCGCAGGCGACGATTTTTCCGCGCTGCGCGAGCGCTTTCCCGAAGCGCCGGTCTTCGGTGCGGACGTTTCTCATGCGATGCTGGTGCGCGCGACTGCCCGAGCGGGCGGCGACGCGAGCTGGCGGCGCCTCTTGCCGGCGGCGCTGCAGCGCGCGCTCGGCGCGCATGGCCCGCGGCTCGCGCAAGCCGATTTCGCGGCGCTGCCGTTCGCGGCGGGCGCGTTCGATTTCATCTGGTCGAATCTCGCGCTGCAATGGCATCCGCGCCCCGACCTCGTCTTCCCCGAGTGGCAACGCGCGCTCACGGTCGGCGGGCTGCTGATGTTCAGCACGCTCGGGCCCGACACGCTGCGCGAGCTGCGCGGCGCTTATGCGGAAGTGGAGGCGGCGCATGGCGTCGCGAGCCGCCCGCACGTGATCGATTTCGTCGATATGCACGACCTCGGAGACATGCTCGTCGAGAGCGGATTCGAGATCCCGGTGATGGATCAGGAAACGTTGACGATCACTTATCAATCGCCCGAATCGCTGCTCGCCGACGTGCGCCGCTGGGGCGCGTATCCGTTTGCGCGAACGTTCGCCGGGCCAGGCGGCGGCGACTCGCGAGCGGGAGGCGCCGGCGGTCTCGCGGGTGCGCTCGCGCGACGGCTGCATACGGCACTGATCGCGGCGCTCGAGGCGCGTCGACGCGAGGACGGCACGATTGCGCTCACGTTCGAAGTCATCTACGGACACGCATGGAAGGCAGTGCCGCGCAAAACGGCCGAAGGGTATGGCGTCGTCCGCCTCGAGGACATCGGACGGCGGCGTCCGACATGACGCGGCGCGCTGCATCGGGCGATTGGCTGCTCGCGGTGTGACGACTATAATGCGTCAGTTTGTCGCCTTGGGAACCCCACGATACAAGGCGGCGAAGCGCCGAATGCGCAGTGCGGCGCGACGTGCGACGGCATGCGCGGGAGGTGGCGATGGACACGGCAACCTTGCTGACCGATGCGGAGCCGGTCCTCGAGGACTGGCTGATGAAGCGAAACTGCTCTGTGTCGCCGCGGCAGTTCGTATTGTTCTATCTGTCGCTGGCGCTGTGCTCGTCGGCGATTGCGGTGCTGCTGAGCGCGCGGGGCGCCTGGCCGATCGCGCCGTTCACCGGTGTCGAGCTTCTGGTGGTCGGCGTCGCGTTCGTGATCTACGCGCGCCACGCCGTCGATTACGAGCGCATCCGGCTCTATCCGAACCGGCTCGTCGTCGAGCAGGTGAGCGCGGAGCGAGTGGCGCGGTTCGAGTTCAATCCGCGCTGGGTGCGGGTCGAGCCGGGGGCAACGCCCCGCGAGCCGATCAAGCTCGTATCGCGCGGCCAGACGGTTGCGCTCGGGCGGCATCTCGCGCACTACCGGCGCGCGCAGTTCGCCAACGAGCTGCGTGTGTCGCTGCGGCGGTGCGGCTGAGCGATGCGCCCGGCGGATGCGGGCGGCGGCGAAAGCAAAGGGCGACGGCAAAAGGGGGCGAGGTTTGAATGGAAATTTTGGGTAAGGAAGCTATGAAAACAATCAAGCGAGCCCTCACGGGCGTGCTGGCGGCGAGTGCGCTTGCCGGCGCCTCGGCCGCATGGGCGGTCGGCGACAGCCCCGGCGGTCCGGCCGTGAACGAGATCAACCTCCAGCCGCCCGTCACCGCCCTCGCCGAGGAGCTCTATCACCTGCACACGATGATGTTGATCCTTTGCACGGTGATCTTCGTCGGCGTGTTCGGGGTCATGTTCTATTCGGTCTTCGCGCACCGCAAGTCCAAAGGCCACAAGGCCGCCAACTTCCACGAAAGCACGACCGTCGAAATCATCTGGACGATCGTGCCGTTCATCATCGTCGTGTTGATGGCGCTGCCGGCCACGCGCACGGTCGTGGCGATGAAAGACACGAGCAACGCGGACGTGACGGTCAAGGTCACGGGCTACCAGTGGAAGTGGGGCTATGACTACGTCAAGGGTCCCGGCGAAGGCATCAGCTTCTTTTCGACGCTGACCACGCCGCGCACGGAAGTGAACGGCCAGGCGCCGATCACCGATACGTATCTGCAGGAAGTCGACAATCCGCTCGTCGTGCCCGTCGGCAAAAAGATCCGCATCATCACGACGGCCGCCGACGTCGTTCACTCCTGGTACGTGCCCGCATTCGGCGTGAAGCAGGACGCGATTCCCGGCTTCGTGCGCGACACCTGGTTCAAGGCCGAGAAAGTCGGTGTCTATCGCGGCTTCTGTACCGAGCTCTGCGGCAAGGAGCACGCGTACATGCCCGTCGTCGTGAAGGTGCTGTCCGACGATGACTACGCGAAGTGGGTCGACGACGAGAAGAAGAAAATGTCCTCGGCGAACGACGACCCGAACAAGACTTATACGATGGCCGAGCTGGTGCAGCGCGGGCAGCAGGTCTACTCGTCGAACTGCGCGGTCTGCCATCAGCCGACCGGCAAGGGCGCGGGCGCCTTCCCGGCGCTCGACGGCAGCAAGATCGTGAACGGCCCGATCGCGCAGCACGTCAGCATCGTGCTGAACGGCAAGAATGCGATGCCGACCTGGGGCAAGACGCTCAACGATGTCGAGATCGCTTCGGTGATCACGTTTGAGCGCAACTCGTGGGGCAACCATACGGGCGACATTCTGCAGCCGCGCCAGGTGGCCGATGCCCGCAACGGGAAGCTTCCCGAGGGCGGAGATCATCTGACGGGTGCTCCGGCAGGCGGCGAGCCCGCCGGCGGCGCGAGCGGGGCCGCGGCCGCGAGCGGGCCGCAAGCGTCGATCGCCGCGCCGGCAACGGTCCAGACGGCCGATGCCGCTCAAAAGAACAAGTCGGAGCCGGGCACGGGCCGCGCGCGAGTGCAAGCCGCGCACGCTCGTACCGGTTCGGCCGCTTGACGTGCGCATGTTCGTCACAGTCGGTGCTGCACCATTCGCTTTAGGAGATTCTCATGTCTAGCATCGGACACGATGTAGTCGCGGGTCACGGCCACGATGATCATGCGCATGCGACGCCGCACGGCTGGCGCCGGTGGCTGTTCGCCACGAACCACAAGGACATCGGAACGATGTACCTGGTGTTTTCGTTCACCATGTTCCTCGTGGGCGGCGTCGAAGCGCTGATGCTTCGCAGCGAGCTGTTCGAGCCGGGCCTGCAGATCATGCGCCCCGAGTTCTTCAATCAGCTCACGACGATGCACGGCCTCACGATGGTGTTCGGCGCCATCATGCCGGCCTTCGTCGGCTTCGCGAACTGGATGATTCCGCTGCAGATCGGCGCGGCCGACATGGCCTTCGCGCGGATGAACAACCTCTCGTTCTGGCTGCTGCCGGCGGCGGCCGTGCTGCTCGTCGGCTCGTTCTTCGCGCCGGGCGGTGCGACGGCCGCGGGCTGGACGCTCTATACGCCGCTTTCGACGCAGATGGGCCCGGGGATGGACTTCGCGATCTTCGCGCTGCACATCATGGGCGCGTCGTCGATCATGGGCAGTATCAACATCATCGTGACGATCCTCAACATGCGCGCGCCGGGCATGACGCTGATGAAGATGCCGATGTTCGTCTGGACGTGGCTCATCACGGCCTACCTGCTGATCGCGGTGATGCCGGTGCTCGCGGGCGCGATCACGATGGTGCTGTTCGATCGCCACTTCGGCACGTCGTTCTTCAACGCGGCCGGCGGCGGCGACCCGGTGATGTACCAGCACATCTTCTGGTTCTTCGGGCACCCCGAGGTCTACATCATGATTCTGCCGGCGTTCGGCATCGTCTCGCAGGTGATTCCGGCGTTCGCGCGCAAGCCGCTCTTCGGCTACAGCTCGATGGTGTATGCCACGGCCTCGATCGCGATCCTCTCGTTCATGGTCTGGGCGCACCACATGTTCGCGACGGGCATGCCTGTGACGGGCCAGCTCTTCTTCATGTACGCGACGATGCTGATCGCCGTGCCGACGGGCGTGAAAGTGTTCAACTGGGTCGCGACGATGTGGCGCGGCTCGATGTCGTTCGAGACGCCGATGCTGTTCGCGATCGGCTTCCTCCTCGTCTTCACGTTCGGCGGCCTCAGCGGCTTGATGCTCGCGATGGCGCCGCTCGACATCCAGTACCACGGCACGTACTTCGTCGTCGCGCACTTCCACTATGTGCTCGTCGCCGGATCGTTGTTCGCGCTCTTCGCGGGCTGGTACTACTGGTCGCCGAAGTGGACGGGCTGGATGTACAACGAAACGCGCGGGAAGATTCATTTCTGGGCGTCGCAGATCTTCTTCAATCTGACGTTCTTTCCGATGCACTTCCTCGGCCTCGCCGGCATGCCTCGCCGCTATGCGGACTACCCGGCCCAGTTCACGGACTGGAACCAGGTCGCGACGATCGGTGCGTTCGGCTTCGGCCTGGCGCAGGTCTACTTCCTGTTCGCCGTCGTGCTGCCCGCCTATCGCGGCGGCGGTGAGCAGCAGAAGGCCGGCGACAAGCCCTGGGACGGCGCGACGGGCCTCGAGTGGACGGTGCCGAGCCCGGCTCCGTTCCATACGTTCGAGACCCCGCCGACGGTCGAGTAACGAATCGAGCCGGGCTGTGCGTTCATGCTGGTGTCGATAGCCAGCTTTTCGCGAAGCCGGCCCGGACGAGATACGAAGAGGCGGCATGGTTGCCGCCTCGCTACAAAGAGATGTTGAGCATGACGCGGGATCCAGAAAAAAGACGAACCCCGGCGCAGATCCGAGCCGGCAATTTGCGACTAGGCTTGATATTGCTGTCGATCGTCGCCGTCTTCTTTTTGGGTGCCGTCCTCAAACAGTGGTTGTTCCGCTGAGTTCGACGGGCAGGACAAGACAAGGCGGGGAGGCGGTATGGCCGACGGCAAGGGGAGCTTCGCTCGGACGATGAAGGCCGTGCTCTGGTCGTTCTTCGGCGTGCGCAAGGGGCGCGATCATGCGGCCGATGCCTCGCAGCTGAACCCGCTGCACGTGATCATCGCCGCCGTGATCACGGCCGCGCTTTTCATTGCGGTCTTGATCGCGATCGTGCACCTCGTGGTGGGCAAATAAACAAACTGGACTGAAGTGGAGAATCAACGATGAGTGGCCAAAACGATAGCCCGTATTACTTCGTGCCGAATCCGTCCCGGCATCCGGTCACTGCGTCCATCGGGCTCCTGATCATGCTCGGGTCGTTCGGGCTCTGGCTCAACGATACGCCGTGGGCACCGTATACGATGTTCGCCGGCCTGCTCTGGCTGCTCTTCGTGCTCTGGCACTGGTTCGGCGATGCGATCTCCGAATCGGAAGGCGGGATGTACGGCAAGCGCGTCGATCTCTCGTTCCGCTGGAGCATGAGCTGGTTCATCTTCTCCGAAGTGATGTTCTTCGGCGCTTTCTTCGGCGCGCTGTTCTATGCGCGCGAGATCGCGATGCACCAACTCGGCAGCCTCGACTACAAGTTGATCTGGCCGGATTTCTCGGCGGTCTGGCCGAACGAAGGGCCCGCCGCGCTGGCCGGCCACTTCAAGGCGATGGTGCCGTTCCCGGTGCCGACGATCAACACGGCGTTGCTCCTGAGCTCCGGTGCGACGCTGACGGTCGCGCACCACGCGCTGCGCGACGATCACCGCAACAAGGCGATTGCCTGGCTCGCCGCGACGGTCGTGCTCGGGTTTGCGTTCCTCTGCATGCAGGCGTTCGAATACATCCACGCCTACAACGAACTGAACTTGACGCTCGCTTCGGGCATTTACGGTTCGACTTTCTTCCTGCTGACGGGCTTCCACGGTTTCCACGTGTTCCTCGGCGGCACGATGCTGTCGGTCGTCCTCGTTCGCCTGATTCGCGGCCACTTCAAGCCCGATCACCACTTCGCGTTCGAAGGCGCCGCGTGGTACTGGCACTTTGTCGACGTCGTGTGGCTCGGCCTCTACGTCGTCGTCTACTGGCTGTAACGATCGACCGGGCGGTACGGCGGCCGCGATTGCTGGATGCGGTCGCCGGGCGCCCGCGCGCTGCGGCGGCGCCTGAGCGTCGCGCCTCTTCCCGAATGAGCGCGCGCTCGAAAGCGAAAAGCATCGGCCTCGCGCCGCCTTCGATTTCGTCGAGGCGGCGTTTGCGTTTTTGCGGGGTGGAGTGCGGCGAAACGACGCAGGCCAAGCAAGTTGCACGGCCCGCACTACGCGAACCGTCGGTGTTGGCGAGAACTGGGACGCTCAGCGGCCGATCGGCACATGGCTGTAGTGAATCCAGCCGAGCCAATGTGCGACGAGGAGGAAGAGAAAGAGCGAAATGGAGAAGCCGACGCGCGTGGCGAGCGACCAGACCATCCGCTTCGTTCTGCCCCGGTCGTGCATCATGAAGTAGAGTGCCGATGCCATGCTGCCGATGATGATGACGAATGCGATAGCGACAATGATGTGCATGGAATCAACGAATGATCGAAAAGGCAAAACGATAGCCGCAATTATCGCACCCGTGGTGTTTCGGGCGCGCGGCCATCTATGCGGCGGCGCAAGGTACCCAAGGACGGCCGCGTGAAGATTCGTCTGATTCCCGCGCTGGCCGTCCTCGTGGTGATGGCCATCACGATCAGGCTCGGTTTCTGGCAGCTCGATCGCGCCCACCAGCGGGAAGCACTCGCGGCACAGATCGCTCGCTACGAACATGCACCGCCCGCCATGCTGAGCTCCGCACCGGTCTCCCTGAAGGCGGTAGAGTTCCATCGGATGCGGGCGACGGGGCGCTTTCTGCCGCGCTACGTCGTTTATCTCGACAATCGCCCGTATCGCGATCAGCCCGGTTTCTACGTCGTGATGCCGCTCCAGCTCGCCGATGGTGGCTATGTGCTCGTCAACCGCGGTTGGCTGCCGCGCAACGCGGACGTGCGGACGGCCATCGCGCCTTACAAGACGCCATCCGGTGACGTCACGATAGAGGGCATTGCGCGCGCCGATGCATCGCGCGCGTTCGAACTCGGTCACGGCGGGTCGGCGCCACATCAGGCGATTCGGCAAAACGTCGATGTCTCGGCTTATGCCGCGGAGACGGGGTTGCCGTTGCAGCCGTTCGTGATTCAGCAAACGAGCGATGTCGACGACGGACTCGTGCGCGACTGGCCGGCGCCGACGACCGGCGTCGAGCGAAATTACGGCTACATGGTCCAATGGTGGGCGATGGCCGCGGCGGCGCTCGCATTCGGTCTTTATGCGGCTCGCCGCGCCGCAAAAAAGACCGCTTCATGAGGTAAAAAGGTTTTTCGATGCCATCTTCCGATTCCAATCGTCCGGGCCGTACCGCGCCGCCTGCCGGCGGGCGGCGCGTCGCACCGGGCGCGTCGTCTCAGGCACCCGCTTCCACACGCGGCCCCGGGCGGCGCGGCCGATGGGTCCTGGTCCTGCTCGCGCTAGTGGCCGCGGCGCCCGTGGTCGCGTCGTATCTCGCCTACTACGTGTTCAAGCCGAGCGGCGGGGCGACGAATTATGGGGCGTTGATCGAGCCGCAGCGGCCGATTCCCGACACGCTCGTCGTCACTGACGAGGCTGGCAAGCCGATAAAGCTTGCCACGCTGCGCGGGCGCTGGTTGATGATTGCCGTCGACGCGAGCGCCTGCGACAAAGCCTGCGCGACGAAGCTCTACTTCATGAGGCAGGTTCGCGCGACGCAGGCGGGCGAGCGCGAGCGGATCGCGATGGTCTGGCTGCGCACCGATGCCGGCGCGGTGCCCGACGTGATCAAGGGCGCTTATCCGGACACGCGGATGCTCGTCGCGGACCCGGCCGCCATCGCCGCGTGGCTGCCTGCCGAGCCGGACTCGCGCGATACCGATCACATCTATCTCGTCGATCCCAACGGAAATCTGATGATGCGTTTTCCGAAGGATCCGAATCCGAGCAAGATCAAGGGCGACGTGACGAAGCTCTTGAAGTGGTCGAGCATCGGTTGATCCGCGTGGTATCGGTCGTTGCGGCGTTTGGCTACGTTTTGCAGCGGCCCGGCGCTTTCTTGAGAGAGATGACATGTTCGTGTTGGAACTGGGGCTGATCGGGCTTTGCGTTGCCTTGCTGCCGCTCAGCTACGTCTGGGTGAAAGCGAGCGACGACAAATTTCGCAAGCTCGTCTGGATGACGACGTTTCTGACCCTCGACCTCGTCATGTTCGGCGGCTTCACGCGCCTTACCGATTCGGGGCTCGGTTGCCCCGACTGGCCTGGCTGCTATGGCACGGCGTCGCCGTTCGTCGCGCATGCGCAGATCGCGGCGGCCCACGCGGCGCTGCCGAGCGGACCGGTCAGCATGACGAAGGCGTGGATCGAAATGATCCACCGCTACTTCGCGATGGCGATCGGCGTGCTCATCATCGCGCAGACCGCGATTGCCTGGCGGGCGCGCTTCAAGCGCCTGCCGCTTCACGTTTCGCCGTGGTGGCCGACGGCGCTGCTGATGCTGATCGGCGTGCAAGGCGCATTCGGCGCCTGGACGGTGACGATGAAGCTGCAGCCGGTCATCGTCACGACGCACCTCTTGCTGGGCCTTGCGCTCCTCGGCACGCTCGGCTGGCTCGCGGCCCGCCTGACGCCGATTCCGGTCTACGAGCCCCAGATTGCGCGTTACCGCTTCGCGGCGGCGGTGGGCCTCGCGCTGCTGATCGTCCAGATCGCGCTCGGCGGGTGGGTCAGCACGAATTATGCTGTACTGGCCTGCACCGACTTTCCGACCTGCAACGGGCAGTGGATTCCGCCGATGGACTTCGCACACGGCTTTCATCTTTGGCGCGCGCTCGGCATGACGGCCGACGGCGACGTCATCACGCAGGATGCACTCGTCGCCATCCACTGGACGCATCGCACGTTCGCGTTCGCGGTCATCGCGTACCTCCTCGCGCTGGCACTCCGGTTGCGTGGATTCGAGTCGCTGCGGCGGCCGGCGAACGGCGTGCTGCTCGTGCTGGCGATTCAATTTGCCACCGGCCTTTCGAACATCGTGCTGCAATGGCCGTTGCCGATCGCGGTCGCGCACAACGGCGGCGCCGCGGTCCTGCTGCTCTTGGTCGTTATGCTAAACTTTCGGACCGCCTCCAGCCGTCCCGGCCGCGCCGCCGTTCCGACGCGCGACGCCGCTCCCGCGTGACTGAGCGTGACTGACATGAACAACAGCACGACACTTCCCCACAGCTTCGGCTCCCGGTTCTCGCAGTACTTCGCGCTGACGAAGCCGCGCGTCACGCAGCTTGCCGTCTTTTGCTCCGTGATCGGCATGTTCCTGTCGACGCCGGGCATGGTGCCGTGGACGGTCCTCGTCGGTGGAACGGTCGGCATTTGGCTGCTCGCCGGCGCGGCGTTCGCGATCAACTGCCTCGTCGAGCAAAAGGTCGACGCGATGATGCGTCGCACGGCATGGCGACCGTCCGCGCGCGGGGAAATCACCACGGCGCAAATTCTGGCGTTCTCGGCCGTGCTCGGCGGGCTCGGCATGTGGACGCTCTACATGTTCACGAATGCGCTGACGATGTGGCTCACGCTTGCGACGTTCGTCGGCTATGCCGTCGTCTATACGCTGCTGCTGAAGCCGGCCACGCCGCAGAACATCGTCATCGGCGGCGCCTCGGGCGCAATGCCGCCGGCACTTGGCTGGGCCGCCGTGACGGGGCATGTGCCCGGCGATGCCTGGATTCTCGTGCTCATCATCTTCGTCTGGACGCCGCCGCATTTTTGGGCGCTCGCGCTTTATCGGCGTCAGGATTACGAGAATGCCGGCCTGCCCATGCTGCCGAACACGCACGGCGAGCAGTACACGCGGCTCCATATTCTGCTGTACACGATCATCCTTTTCGCGGTGTCGCTAATGCCGTTCATTTCGCGGATGAGCGGCATCGTCTATCTCGTATCGGCCGTTCTGCTCGGCGCGGTTTTTCTCGCTTACGCCTGGAAAATCCATCGCGAATACTCGGACGCGCTCGCGCGCAAGACCTTCCGTTACTCGATCGTCTATCTCTCGCTGCTCTTCGGCGCGCTGCTCGTCGATCACTATGCGCGCGGGCTGATCGGCGCGTGATGAAAGGCGTGCGCATCTCCTCGGTCACGCGGCGCATGCGCGCGCTGCTCGCCGCCTGCGTCGTCGGCGGCGCGCTGATGCTGGCGGGCTGCGGCAACGACGCTCCCGCTTTCCAGAATCTCGACATCACCGGCAACACGCAGTTCGGCTCCAACTTCGCATTGCCCGATACGAGCGGCAAGATGCGCACGCTCGCCGATTTCAAGGGCAAGGCAGTCGTGCTCTTCTTCGGCTACACGCATTGCCCCGATGTGTGCCCGACGACGATGGCCGAGCTGTCGCAGGCGCTGCAGCAGCTCGGGACCAACGCGGCACGCGTGCAGGTGCTCTTCGTCACGATCGATCCTGCTCGCGATACCCCGAACGTGCTCTCGCAGTATGTGTCGGCATTCAATCCGACGTTCATCGGCCTGCGTCCGGACGGCGCCGAGCTCGCCAAAGTCGCGAAGGATTTTCGCGTCTACTACGCGAAGGTGCCCGGCAAGTCGCCCGATAGCTACACGATGGACCACACGGCGGCGAGCTATGTGTTCGATCCGTCGGGCAAGCTGCGGCTCTTCGCGCGCGATGGACAGGGCGCGCAGTCGTGGGTGCACGATCTGAAGTTGCTGCTGAGCTGACGCGTCGGGCATCGCTCATCGCGCGCTGCTCGAAACATGAGCCGCTGTGCCGCGCCCTTCATCGCGGCCGGGATCGATGCTCATATCGATATGCGATCACTGTATTTCCCCCCGGATCGCGCTTGTGAGACGATGGCCGTCTTTCCAAAGTCATCTCCAATGAGAAAGCGAGTATTCATGCTGTTCAAAACGCTTCCCCAAGCTGTTTCCAAAGTCCTCGTCGCAGCCGCCACGACGACCGCACTTGTCATGAGCACCGGCGCGCACGCCGACGACAAAGCCATCAAAGTGGGCGTCATATCCGGTCCCGATGCGCAAATCTGGAGCGTCGTCACGAAGGTTGCGAAGCGCGAAGGCCTCGATGTGAAGGTCGTCGAATTCAACGACTATGTTCAGCCGAACGCGGCGCTCGACGCCGGCGATCTCGACGCCAACAGCTTCCAGCACAAGCCGTATCTCGACAGTCAGATCAAGCAGCGCGGCTATAAGATCGTCAGTGTCGGGCTCACTTATATTTCGCCGCTCGGCGTCTATTCGAAGAAGCTCAAGTCGCTGAACGAGCTACCGCAGGGCGCGAAGGTCGCGCTGCCCAACGATCCATCGAACGAGAACCGAGCGCTGCTCCTGCTGCAGGCACAAGGCGTGATCAAACTGAAGGCCGGCGCCGGTACGAACGGCAACAACGCGACGCCGCTCGATATCGAATCGAATCCGAAGAAGGTCAAGCTCGTCGAGCTCGACGCCGCGCAACTGCCGCGCTCGCTGGGCGACGTCGAGGCCGCCGCGATCAATACCAACTACGCGCTGGCAGCGGGGCTTCAACCGTCGAAGGACGCGATCGCGCGCGAAGACGTGCATAGCCCTTATGCGAATCTGATCGCCGTGCGCGCGCAGGACAAGGACAAGCCCTGGGTCAAGAAGCTCGTCGCCGCCTATCAGTCGGAAGACGTGCGGCAGTTCATCGACACGCAATTCAAGGGCGCCGTCGTCCCGTCGTTCTGACATCCCGATCGGACAAGCGCTCTCGCTCCGTCCGAACCAAAAAAGCGCCGTGGCGATTTTGCCGCGGCGCTTTTTTTGTTGCTGCGCGCGTCATATTTATCTCCCGCTGCAGCCGATAGGCTTGCATGACCGTGCGCTCGATCGCATGGCGAAACGTGCATTTCTGCCGACGAATCCGGGCCCTCATCATTTTCGAGATAGGGGTAACCACTGATGCCACTTGGATGCCGATCGATCCGCTCAAAAATTGGCTGAAGCCTTATTTGACAGGGCTTTCCGCTCCATCGGCCGATTTTTGATCACGGATTGACTGGTACTAAGCTGGTTATATAATGGGCTCCAATTCGCAGCCCGGGTCTACGACGACGCAGACACATCGCCGTCCGCTTGCAGGCCGCCTGCTCGTCACTCGCCCTGTGCCTGATGCAAGACCGCAGCGCCTCGTATCACTTAGACAGAACACCCCATGCTCAACGGAAACATCCTGACGCCCGATGGTTGGATCCACGGCACGCTCGATTTCGAAAACGGACGCATCGCTTCGATCGACGGCACATCCGCGGATCCCTCGGCCAACGAGAGCCCCTACATCCTTCCTGGCTTCATCGATCTGCACGTTCACGGCGGCGGCGGAGCCGACGTCATGGAGGGCGGGGCGGCGATCGAGACGATTGCGCGCACGCATGCGAGCCACGGCACGACGAGCCTGCTCGCGACGACGATGACCGCGCCGCGCGACGAGCTGATGGCCGTCGTTGCCGGTCTCGGCGATGCCGCGCGCCGCCGTCCGACTGGCGCGTCGCGCGTGCTCGGCGTGCATCTCGAAGGACCCTACATCAATCCCGGCAAGCTCGGCGCGCAGCCCGACGCGGCCGTCTCGGCCGCGCTCGACGAGGTGCTCAAGTATCTGTCGATCGCGCCGATTCGCGTCGTGACGCTCGCGCCGGAAATTGCCGGCCACATGGACATCATTTCGGAGATGGCCGCGCGCGGCGTCCGTGTGCAGCTCGGGCATTCGCTCGCCACGTACGACGATGCGGTCGCCGCGCTCAAACATGGCGCTTGCGGTTTCACGCATTTGTTCAATGCGATGTCGCCGATGCATCACCGCAATCCTGGCCTGGTCGGCGCCGCCTTCGCGCATGCCGAGTTCGCCGAGATCATCCCGGACCTGCTGCACGTACACCCGGGTGCGATCCGTGCCGCGCTGCGCGCGATTCCGCGCCTTTACGTCGTCACCGACAGCACTTCCGCGACGGGCATGCCCGATGGCGAGTATCGCCTCGGCAGCCAGCAAGTCACGAAGTGTCTCGGCGGAGTGCGTCTTGCCGACGGCACGCTGGCCGGCAGCACGCTGACGATGGACGAAGCGCTGCGCAATCTGGTTTCGCTGGGTCTGCCGCTTGCGGACGTGTCGAACCGCATGTCGCGCTACGCGGCCGATTATCTCGGGATCGAGGACAGAGGCAGGCTCGCGCGCGGCGCCTGGGCCGACATCGTCGTGTTCGAGCGGGACCTCACGCTCGCGGCGACCTACGTCGAAGGAGAAGAGATTGTCGAATATGCTTGACGAGGCGCTCGCCGCGGGTGCCGCCGTCGCGGCGCAATGCGCTGACACCTCGCGCGTCGAGGCGCTCGCGGCCGCGCTCGCCGCGAGGCCTTGCCATGTGGCGCTGACCGTCGCGCGCGGCAGTTCAGACCATGCGGCAAGCTTCTTCGCGAGCCTTGCGATGAGCCGCATCGGCGTGCCCGTCGCCTCGCTGCCGATGTCGATCGCGACGCTGCAGGCCGCGCCCTTGCGGGTGGCCGGCGAGCTGGCGATCGCGTTTTCCCAGTCGGGCAGGAGTCCCGATCTCATCGGCACCATGATGAACCTGCGCGAGGCCGGCGCGTTGACTGTCGCGGCCGTCAATGCGCCTGATTCTCCGCTCGGAGGTGCCTGCGAATGGGAGCTGCCGTTGCAGGCGGGCCCCGAGCGCTCGGTCGCGGCCACGAAGAGCTACATCGCGATGCTCTCGCTCTCGGCGCAGCTCGTCGCGTTCTGGCAGCACGACGAGCCGCTGCTCGACGCGTTGCGTGCGCTGCCGGAGGCGCTGGGCGCGGCGACGCGGCTCGGTTGGGCGCCGGCCGTCGAGGCGCTCGTCGGCGTCGAGCGGATGTTCGTCATCGGTCGAGGCCTTGGGCTCGCGATCGCGCAGGAAGCGGCGCTGAAATTGAAGGAGACGTCCGGCATCCAGGCCGAAGCGTTTTCGAGCGCGGAGGTCCGGCACGGGCCGATGGAGCTCATCGATCGAGACTACCCGCTCATCGTCTTTGCGCCGCGCGGACCGGAACAGGCAGGGCTCGTGCGCCTCGCGGCCGATATGCGAGCGCGCGGCGCGCGGGTTCTGCTTGCGGCACCTCACGACGTGAGCGGCGCCGAGCTGCGGCTCGAGCCGACGAAGCACGCGGCACTCGATCCGATCGCCGCGATCCAGTCGTTCTACGTCATGGCCGCCGAGCTGGCGTCCGCGCGCGGGCGCGATCCCGATCAGCCGCGCTACCTGAACAAGATCACCGAAACACACTGAGCGAGAAATCCTGATGGAACGAGCTGAGGAGTCCCGATTGATGAGCCAGACAGAGGAACGAATCGTCTTGCTCGCACCACTGACCGGTCCCGTCGTGCCGCTTGCCGACGTGCCCGACCCCGTGTTCGCGGGCGGCATGTTCGGCGACGGCATCGGCATCGATCCGCTCGACGGGCGGCTCGTCGCACCATGCGACGGTGTCGTCACGCATCTCGCGCGCACGGGTCATGCGCTCACGCTGCAAACACCCCAAGGCGCCGAGATTTTGCTTCATATCGGCATCGACACGGTTGAGCTGAACGGGCAGGGCTTTACGGCAAAGGTGCAGCAAGGCGCACACGTGAAAGCGGGAGATCTGCTGATCGAGTTCGATCAGGATTCGGTTGCGACGAAGGCGCCGAGCCTCGTGTCCGTCGTGGCCATCGCGAACTCGGATGCATTCGAGATCGTCGAGCGCGCGGGCGGTGCGGGGCATTCGATGGTGAAGAGCGGCGACAAGCTGCTCGTCTTGCGGCGCAAGGGCGCAACGGCCGCTGCCGCTGCCTCTGCCTCTGCCTCTGCCTCTGCCTCTGACGCCGGCGGGCAGACCGCGAGCGCCAGCTCTCACGCGTCGCGCGTCATTACGCTCTCGGTGGCGGGCGGTCTGCACGCACGGCCAGCGGCGCGTGCGCGCGAAGCGGTGCGCGGCCTCGAGGCTCGCGTCGAAGTGAGGCACGAGGCACGCGTCGCGAACGTCGAGAGCGTGGTTGCGCTGATGGGCCTCGGTGCCGGAGAGGGCGCCACTGTCGAAATCCATGGCGTCGGGCCCGATGCATCGAAGGCGGTCGAAGCTGTCGCACGCGAGCTGCTGCGTGAAGTGCATGGCGAGCTCGAGGAAACGCCCGCGCGCTTCGCGTCGCCCGCGCCACGGCAGGCGCCGCGCGCGTCCGCCACGCCGCTCGATCCGAACACGCTCGCGGGCGTATGCGCCGCGCCCGGTATTGCCGTCGGCCCGCTCGTGCGCTGGGACGATGCGGAGCTCGACCTGCCCGAGGCCGCGAGCGGGCCGTCGGCCGCCGAAAGCCGCAAGCTCGATCGTGCGCTCGCGGCCGTCGATGCCGAGCTCGATTCGACGGTGCGCGACGCGTCGCAGCGTGGAGCCGTCGGCGAGGCGGGCATTTTCGCGGTGCATCGCGTGCTGCTCGAAGATCCGACGCTCATCGATACGGCGCGCGATCTCATCAGCCTCGGCAAGAGCGCGGGGTTCGCATGGCGCGAAGCGATCCGCGCGCAGATAGCGGTTCTCGACAACGTCGGAGACATGCTGCTCGCGGAGCGCGCCGCCGATTTGCGCGATATCGAAAAGCGTGTGCTGCGTGAGCTCGGCTACGTGCGGCAGACGGCTCGCACGCTGCCGGCCGACGCTGTGCTGGCCGCGGCAGAATTCACGCCTTCGGACTTGTCGTCGCTCGACCGAACCCGGGTGGCGGCGCTCGTGATGGCCGGCGGCGGCGCGACGTCGCATGCGGCGATCATCGCGCGTCAGCTCGGCATTCCGGCGCTCGTTGCCGTCGGCGATGCGCTGCATGCGATCCCCGAGGGTACGCAAGTCGTCGTCGACGCGAGCGCGGGCCGTCTCGAGTACGCGCCGACGGCGCTCGACGTCGAGCGTGCACGCGTCGAGCGCCAGCGCCTCGCGGGCGTGCGCGAGGCGAACCGCCGCTTGTCGCAGGAGGCGGCCGTGACGACGGATGGCCGCGCGATCGAAGTCGCCGCGAACATCGCGACGCTCGACGACGCGCGCACGGCCGTCGAAAACGGCGCCGATGCGGTCGGTCTGCTGCGCACCGAGCTGCTTTTCATTCATCGTGCGACGGCGCCCAGCACGGACGAGCATCGCGCGAGCTACCAGTCGATCGTCGACGCGCTCGAAGGCCGCACGGCAATCATTCGCACGCTCGACGTCGGCGCCGACAAAGAAGTGCCCTATCTGACGCTGCCGCCCGAAGCGAACCCGGCGCTTGGCCTGCGCGGCGTGCGGCTTGCGCAAGTGCGCCCCGATCTGCTCGACGATCAGTTGCGTGGCCTTATCGGCGTGCAGCCGCCCGGTTCGGTGCGCATTCTCTTGCCGATGGTGACCGACGCCAACGAACTGATAAAGCTGCGCGAGCACGTCGACGATCTGGCGCGCGCGATGGGCCGCAGCGACCCGATCGAGGTGGGCGTGATGATCGAAGTGCCATCGGCGGCGCTGCTGGCCGATCAGCTCGCGCGCCATGCCGATTTTCTCTCGATCGGCACAAACGATCTCACCCAATACACGCTAGCGATGGACCGCTGCCAGCCCGACCTCGCGGCGCAGGCCGACGGCCTCCATCCGGCCGTGCTGCGGCTCGTCGAAGCGACGACACGCGGCGCGGCGAAATACGGCAAGTGGGTGGGCGTCTGCGGCGCGCTGGCGGGCGATCCGCTCGCCGTGCCGTTGCTCGTCGGCCTCGGCGTGACCGAGCTTTCCGTGGACCCGGTGGCCGTGCCGGGCATCAAGGCGCGTGTGCGCCGCCTCGATTATCAACTGTGCCGCCAGCGCGCCGGGGATCTGTTGGCGCTTGAATCGGCGCAGGCGGTAAGAGCAGCAAGCCGCGAAATCTGGCCGCTCGAGTGACGTCGCCGGAGCGGCTCGCACACGCCGCTCCGCTGCCGACTCGCTGCGAGACCGGAGGTCGCTTCCCTCGACATTGACACAAGCACGACGACGACAAACCACCAGGAGGATCACATGGACGGGAATCCATTCTTGAAAATACAGCGCCTAGGGCGGGCGCTGATGCTGCCGATCGCGGTGCTGCCGGTCGCGGGCATCCTGCTTCGGCTCGGCCAGGCCGACGTGCTCAACATCAAGCTCATTGCCGACGCGGGCGGCACAATCTTCGACAACCTGCCGCTCCTCTTCGCCATCGGCGTGGCGGTCGGTTTCGCGAAGGACAACAACGGCGTGGCCGCGCTGGCGGGCGGCATCGGCTACCTCATCGAAATCGCGGTGATGAAGGACATCAACGACAAGCTCAACATGGGCGTGTTGTCGGGGATCATCGCCGGCATCGTCGCGGGGATGCTCTATAACCGCTACAAGGACATCAAGCTGCCCGATTACCTGGCCTTCTTCGGCGGCAAGCGGTTCGTGCCGATCGTCACGGGGCTTGCCTGCGTCGTGCTCGGCGTCGTATTCGGCTACGTCTGGCAACCGGTCCAGGCGGCCATCGATGCGACGGGCCACTGGCTCACGACGGCCGGCGCGATCGGCGTGTTCGTCTACGGTACGTTGAACCGGCTCCTGCTCGTGACGGGGCTGCACCACATCATCAACTCGCTGGCATGGTTCGTGTTCGGCACCTTTACGCCTGCCGGCGGCGGCGCGCCCGTCACCGGCGATCTGCATCGCTTCTTTGCCGGCGATCCGACCGCGGGCGGCTTCATGACGGGCTTCTTCCCGATCATGATGTTCGGGCTGCCGGCCGCGTGTCTCGCGATGTTTCACGAAGCACCGAAGGAGCGCCGCGCGATGGTCGGCGGGCTGCTGTTTTCGATGGCGCTCACGTCGTTCCTGACCGGCGTCACCGAGCCCGTCGAATTCAGCTTCATGTTCCTCGCGCCCGTGCTGTATGTGATCCACGCGGTGTTGACGGGCGTCTCGCTTGCGATCTGCCAGGCGCTCGGCGTTCATCTTGGTTTCACTTTTTCGGCCGGCGCGATCGACTACGTGCTCAACTACGGACTCTCGACGAAAGGCTGGCTCGCGATCCCGATCGGCCTGGCGTACGGTTTCGTCTACTACGGGCTCTTCCGCTTCTTCATCCGCAAGTTCAACATGGCGACGCCGGGCCGCGAGCCGGCTACGGTGGACGCGCAAGTCGAGTCGTATGCGTCGGGCGGCTTCGTCGCACCGACGGCCGGTGCGAGCTCACCGCGTGCGGCCCGATATATCGCGGCGCTGGGCGGTTCGTCGAACCTGACGCTCGTCGATGCCTGCACCACGCGTCTGCGCCTTTCGGTCGTCGACACCGAAAAGATTTCGGAGTCTCAGTTGAAGCAGATCGGCGTGCGCGGTGTGCTCAAGCGCGACGCGCACAACGTGCAGGTCGTGATCGGACCGGAAGCCGATCTCATCGCCGACGAAATCCGGGCCGCGCTCGGCAGCGATTCGTCCGCCGGTGCGGTCGCGGCGGCGCAAGCGCCGGCGGCGGCAGCCGCTACGGCCTCCGCGGCGGGCGCAGCGGGTCCGCTCGATCCCGATCCGATGCGCTGGCTGGCCGTGTTCGGCGGTGCGACGAACGTCGTTTCGCTCGACGCGATCGCTCAGACGCGGCTGCGCGTCGTCGTGCGCGACGCATCCGCCGTCGACCGGCAGCGGCTAGGCTTGCTCGACGTCGCGTGGGTCTCGGGCGACACGTTCCATATCGTTTGCGGGGCGGCGGCCCAACGCTACGCTTCGGTGATGTCGACGCGCCTTGCTGCACCGGGCGGACCGTCGCCGCAGCCCGCCTAAAAAAAATCCCGCCGCTTCGAAAGGCGGCGGGATTCAATCCGCAACGCGATGCCGATCGATTGCGATCGGCATCCGCGCGATGGCTCGATTACTTGTAGGCGGTCAGCGCATTGCGCATCTTCTTCATCGCGCTCGCCTCGATCTGGCGAATGCGCTCGGCCGAGACGCCGAACTCGTCGGCGAGGTCGTGCAGCGTCGAGCCGCCGGACCCGTCGTCCTCGACGTTGAGCCAGCGCGCTTCGATGATGCGGCGGCTGCGCGCGTCGAGCGAATCGAGCGCCTGCGCAATGCCGTCCGTCTGCAATTTATCGCGCTGGCGCGCAGCCAACACGGCTGTCGGCTCGCTGTGCGGATCCGTCAGGTAGGCGATCGGCGCATACGTTTCTTCGCCATCCTCGACCTGGCTTTCGAGCGCGACGTCGCCGCCCGAGAGGCGCGTTTCCATCTCCGCGACCTCCTCGCGCTTCACGTTCAACTCTTGGGCGAGGCCGTCGATCTCCTCGGGCGTGAACGCGTGCAGATCCTGCTTGTGGCTGCGCAGATTGAAGAAGAGCTTGCGCTGCGCCTTGGTCGTGGCCACTTTCACCATGCGCCAGTTGCGCAGGATGTATTCGTGGATTTCGGCCTTGATCCAATGGATTGCGTACGACACCAGGCGTACGTTTTGCTCCGGGTCGAAGCGCTTCACGGCCTTCATGAGGCCGATGTTTCCTTCCTGGATCAGGTCCGCATGCGGAAGCCCATAGCCGAGGTAGTTGCGCGCGATCGATACCACGAGACGCAAGTGCGAGAGCACGAGGCGGCGCGCCGCCTCGAGGTTGTTGTGCTCGCGGTACTCGTTGGCGTACTGGCGCTCTTCCGCTGCCGTCAGCATCGGAATCCGGTTGACCGCCTGAATGTAGGCGTCGATGTTGCCGAGCTGGCCGGGCAGCATCGAAGAAGGCGCGAGCGTCAGAGCACCTGCCGAAGCGGCCTTGGCGGACGCCTGGGCAAGCGGGCTCGGAAGGGTCAGTGCATTGCTCACGTAGCAAACTCCTTGAAATCAGACTGCGGACTGCTGCTAGTCACGAATGCGACTCTTCGGGGGATATTAGCACTCCCGGGAGCGGACTGCTAAGTATTGGAGTAGCTCATTCGGCCTAAGTTCCCTTGCGGCTATCGAATCGTCGATTTCGATAGTAATAGTGATGATACTCTTCTCCTCGGGGCGCTGCATCGCGCAAAAAAGGGCGCAATGCAGGCGCGGCGCCGGTGGCAACCGTCGTTTTGCGAGAAGCTGTTTTGCGTGGCGCTGAATGATTACGAAATCTCAAGTACCGTAATATTTCGCGGCACGTCGATTCGTCCCCGTATCCTTTTTCCGGGGCGCCGCGACCTTCAACGGAGTCTTTCGGAGACTGACACATGCTCGACAACAAGAACCGGTACTCGCGCCCCCATGCACTGCTGGCCGGCGCGGCAGCGGTCCTCTTCCTTTGCTCGGCGGCAGCCCGAGCCGACTCGTTCGGCGTGCAGGTGGCCGGAGGACTGGGCGAGCACAAGGTCGACAAGGTGGATCTCGGGTTCGTCTGGGACCCGGGCATCAACTGGTGGTACATCGGCGGTTGGCATTTCGCGCTGATCGGCGAGGCTCACGTCGCCTACTGGCACTCGGGCGAAGGCACTTCGCGCAACGAGGTCTATGAACTGGGCGTCAATCCGCTCGTGCGCTTCATCAAGGACTCGGGCGCGATCAGACCATACATCGAAGCGGGTGCGGGCGTGCGTGGGCTCACGCATCCGACCGTCAACGACGACTATCGCCTCGGGACGGCCTTTCAGTTCACCGAGATCGTCGGCGTGGGCGCGCAGTTCGGCAGCCATCAGCAGTACGCGGCCGGGCTGCGCTTTCAACATATCTCGAATGCCGGTATCAAAGAGCCGAATCCTGGTATAAATTTCAGCCAGCTATATTTGCAGTACAACTTCTGACGCGGATACCCATGCGGCGCCTCCAAAGGGGCTTCCTCCCGGAGCCCCGGCAAGGATGCTCCCCGCGGGCGTCCATGCGCATGGAGGCTGAGCGATGGCGGCAAAGGTAATCGAGGCGATTCGCGTGCTGGAGCGCGACCGCTTTCGCGCGATGGTCGACGGCGACGTTCCGTTGCTGAACGAGTTGCTCTCGGATAACGCGAGCTTCGTCCATACCAACGGCAAACGCGAGACGAAGCAGCAGTTCATCGATGCGATCTCAGCCGGCCATCGCCGCTATCGGCAGATAGAAGTTCAATCGCAGGAGGTCCTGCCAGTCGGCAGCGAGACCTGTGTCGTCACGGGGCGCGCGCTCTTCGAGATGGAGGCAAACAGCGGGGCGCTGCTCTATCCGATCGCCTATACGGCCATCCAGACTCAGGAAGGCGGCCAGTGGCGTCTTGTCGCATGGCACGCGACACGCTGCGCGCTCGAGTGAGACCGGCGGGCTCGCCTACGCTATCGTCCCCCCGGTCTTCGTCTTCATCTTCCTGCCGGCTCGCTTGCATGAGCTCGTCGCGCGTCAGCCTTATGCCGCTGCCTGTCGCTCGTCGCTATCCCAATCGAATCGATTCATGGCGCTCATGAGCGCGTCGGCCGCGGCCGTTGCCGCATCGGCGTGGATGCCCACGCCGTGGCGCAATGGCTCGCCCGCGACCCTGCAGCCGACAAACGCGGCCCAGCCGCCGCCGGCCCTCGGCGTCGCCTCGAACGAGCAAAGCTCGACCGCGCGCGGCGCCGCGCTCCCAAGCGCCCGCGCAAGCGCTTCGACGGTGGCTTGAACGTCGTTCTCGCCTTGCGCGATCCGTGCCGCCTCGCGCCGGTGCCAACGCACCGTCGAGTCCATGCGCGAACAAGGCCCCTCTACACCAACGTATTCCTGCTTGAAACGCTCGCAAACGGCTTCAACTGTCACCTCGGCTCCCGATTCGTCGGCGATCTTTTGCACCGCGTGACTGAACTCGATCTGCAGTCTGCGCGGCGGCGCGAAACCGAGTCCGCGCTCGATGAGATAGGTCGCGCCGCCCTTGCCGGACTGGCTGTTTACGCGAATTACCGCGTCGTAGCTGCGGCCTACGTCTTTGGGATCGATCGGCAAATAGGGCACTTCCCAGACGGCGTCGCCCGCCTGCCGCGCGAAACCCTTGCGAATCGCGTCCTGGTGCGAGCCCGAGAACGCCGTGAAGACGAGATCGCCCGCGTAAGGATGGCGCGGGTGTACGGGAATCGCGTTGCAGCGCTCCACCACGCGCCGTACCGCATCGATATCGGAGAAGTCGAGCTTCGGATCGATACCTTGCGTATAGAGGTTGAGCGCGAGCGTGACGAGATCGACGTTGCCGGTGCGCTCGCCGTTGCCGAAGAGGCAGCCTTCAATACGGTCCGCGCCCGCGAGCAGCGCCAACTCGGCTGCGGCGACGGCCGTGCCGCGATCGTTGTGCGGATGCACCGACAGCACGATGCTGTCTCGATAGGCGAGATTGCGGTCCATCCATTCGATCTGATCGGCGAACACGTTCGGCGTGGCGGCTTCGACGGTCGCCGGCAGATTCACGATCATCTTGTGATCGCGCGTCGGGCGCCAGACTTGCGCGACCGCGTCGCACACTTCGCGCGAGAACGCGAGCTCGGTCATGCTGAACGTCTCGGGCGAGTACTGATAGGTCCAATGCGTGCCGGGCCTGCGCTCGGCCTCTTCCTTGATGAGCCGCGTTCCTTCGATCGCCAGCGCCTTCACGTCGGCCTTCGACGCATTGAATACGATCCGCCTGAACGACGGGCAGATCGCGTTGTAAAGATGCACGATGGCGCGCGGGACCCCTTCGAGCGCTTCGAACGTTCGTGCGATGAGATCGGCACGCGACTGCACGAGCACCTCGATGGTCACGTCTTCGGGAATCCTGCCTTCGACGATGAGCTTGCGCACGAAATCGAAATCGGTCTGGGAGGCGGAGGGGAAGCCGACTTCGATCTCCTTGAAGCCGATCGCGACGAGCGTCTCGAAGAACTCCAGTTTTTGCGCGATGGTCATCGGTTCGATCAGCGATTGATTGCCGTCTCTAAGATCGGTGCTCATCCAGATCGGCGCGCGCTCGATCGTCCGGCTTGGCCATTTGCGGGTGGCAAGACGCACGGGCTCGAATGGTCGGTACTTCTCGGCAGGGTTGCGGAGCATGGTGAACCTCGTTCGTTCGGTCGTCTGCGAAAGCTACGCATAAGCTGCCAGCTCGTCGTTCGTGCCGATCGTTGCGACGTCCAACGGTGGCCGAGGCTTTCGCGAATCGTCCGAACGGTATTCGGCCGAATGCTGACGACTACGGGTTGTAAAAGGAACTGCGGTTTGGGGTGAAACGGAGTGCTGCGAACTGCTGGAGGACCGCGCAAATGGCTCGCGGCGCTACGGCTTGCTTACGCTAGTCGTAGCGATAGGGACCGCGCTAGGCGGCCGGAAGTAATTCGGAGGGTGTGCGGAAAGGAACGCATGGCATGCACTTTATGACAGCGATCGCGGCCATGTCAACAGCACGCGTGCGCGTCGGGGGGCCGTGTGCACGAAGACGGTCATGCAGCCGGCCCCGATCGATTCACGCAACGCTTACGAGCCGGACGATCGATTCGACCTGGCGCGCGAGTGTGGGCGGAACGGGCGTATCGCCGGCGAGCACTGACCTGATCCAGGTCGCGGTGGCCGCCGCGTCGCGCGACTCGGGCAACTCGACGGGTTCTGTTTCCGGAGACGAGCGCTCGGCTTCGACGAGTATCTCGGCGGCGCCGTCATGAAGCCACTCGATGCGGACCTGCCGGCGCGTATCGGCGACGGCTTCACCTTCGGTGCCGCGCGCGAGAAGAACGTCGCCCGCCGCGGCGTCGGGGTGAGAAAGAAAAAGCTCGGCGAGGCTCTCGCGATAGTCCGGATGTGTGTAGTTGACGAGCCGCAGGCCGGCCGGCGCGAACGGCTGCAAAATCTTGACGAGCGTGTGCGTGGAGTTGCGAACGCCCATGATTCGACGCAGCGCCAGCAGCCGCGCGAGCTTTGGAGCGAGCACGTCGATCGGGGCGAACGCGAGACGCCGCTCGGCGAGGGCCGCTCCGATCGATGTATTGGATTTGCACGGCTCAATCCCCAGTGCGACGAAGATCTCGGCGCTCGTCACGCGGCCCGGATCGGACGTCACCCCGTGCACGAGCGTCGGCACGCCTTCGCGGGCGAGCAGCAGCGCGAGCAGCGGCACGAGATTGGGCTGCTTGCGCGCTCCGTTGTAGCTTGGAATCGAGACGGGCCGGTAGGCATCGGCGGCAACACGAATGGGCTCGAACGAAGCCTGGGCAGCCGTGAGCATGGCGGCCAGCTCGGGCGCCGTCTCGCCCTTCAGCCGATAGGCGAGCAGCACGGCGCCGAGCTCCAGGTCCGAGACGCGACCGTCGAGCATGGCGCTGTATAGGGCCTGCGTATCTTCGGGCGACAGCGCTCGCGCGCCGTTCGGACCGCGCCCGATCTCCTTGATGAAGCGGGCGCACGAAAACGACGCGGCAGGGACGGAAGCAGCGGATTCTGTCATGAAGCAGAGGCGGGTGAGCCTTTCCTTGGGGACGCGTGTAACGATGCTCAGTATCGCATGCGAAGGCATCCGGCAAGCGGACCGGGGGCTGTAATGGACGGTAGCAAGCGCCGTTGCCGGTTCGAGGCACTTCTCAAGCGGCCGCGCTAAACTCGAATTCTTCGCCGAACGCAGCGGCGCTCGTCGCTGATGCGTTCCAACAACATGGAGAATCGAATGGATTACGCGTTTGCCCCCGCGCCCGCGGTTGCGGTGCCGATCGTCGAGACCGCAGGATCCGCCGGCGCGCGCCGGCATTTTCCGGTGCGCCGCATTTATTGCGTGGGGCGCAACTACGAAGCGCATGCCCGAGAGATGGGGCACGACCCGGACCGGGAGCCGCCGTTCTTCTTCTCGAAGCCGGCCGACGCGGTGCTCTACGTGGCGCCGGGAGCGACGGGCGAATTTCCGTATCCCACGCTGTCGAGCAACGTCCATTTCGAGATGGAGCTCGTCGTCGCGATCGGTAAGGGCGGGCGAGACATCGCTGTCGAGCACGCGCTCGATCATGTCTACGGCTATGCGCTAGGGCTCGACATGACACGCCGCGATTTACAGGCCGAAGCGAAGAAGCTCGGCCGGCCCTGGGAGCCCGCCAAAGGGTTCGACCACTCGGCGCCGCTCGGGCCGATCCATCCCGTTGCCGCGGTCGGCCATATCGACCGCGGCGCGATCTGGCTCAGCGTCAACGGTGTGGAGAAGCAACGCTCGGATGTTTCGCAGCTGATCTGGTCGATTCCCGAAACCCTTGCGCATCTCTCGAAGCTCTTCGAATTGCAGCCCGGCGATCTCATCTTCACGGGCACACCCGAGGGCGTGGGGGCGGTGGTGAAGGGCGATCTGATGAAGGGCGGCGTCGACGGACTCGGCGAATTAAGCGTGCGGGTGGTCTGAACTCCCGCGTGAGACGAGACGGGACGACGAGAGACGAGGGAGGGGCCGCATGAAGCTATACAGCTATTTCCGCAGTTCGGCGTCGTACCGCGTGCGCATCGCGCTGAACCTGAAGGGCCTGCCTTACGAGTACATGCCCGTGCATCTGCTGCGCTCGGGCGGTGAGCAGTTGACGGCGCAATACCGCAAGCTCAATCCCGACGGGCTTGTGCCGACGCTCGTCGACGGCGATGTCACGCTGCAGCAGTCGCTCGCAATCGTCGAGTATCTCGAGGAAACGCGCCCCGAGCCGCCGCTATTGCCGCGCGATCCTGTCGATCGCGCCTACGTGAGAGCCGTGGCGCAGCAGGTCGCCTGCGAGATTCATCCGCTCGACAACCTGCGCGTGCTGCGATATCTCGTCCACGAGCTCGGTCTTTCGGACGAGGCGAAGAACGGCTGGTACCGGCATTGGATCGAGGCGGGATTCGAAACGCTGGAAGTGCGATTGTCGACCGAGCGCCGCGTGGGCAAGCTCGTGTTCGGCGACGAGCCGACGGTTGCCGATCTCTGCCTCGTGCCGCAGGTCTTCAACGCCCAGCGCTTCAAGGTCGATACCGCGCGCTATCCGACGATCCAGCGCATCTACGACTATGCGTGCGGGCTCGATGCGTTTGCGCGCGCGGCGCCGGGCGCGCAACCCGACGCCGAATGACGGCCGAATCGACGAGACTCGATCAACCGAGCAGCGCGTCCGTGAACTCTTCGGCGCTGAACGGCTGCAGGTCTTCGACTTTCTCGCCGACGCCGATGAAATAGACGGGCACGGGCCGCTGACGCGCGATGGCCGCGAGGATGCCGCCCTTCGCCGTGCCGTCCAGCTTCGTGACGATGAGCCCCGTCAACGAGAGCGCATCGTCGAACGCCTTCACCTGCGCGAGCGCGTTCTGGCCCGTGTTCGCATCGATGACGAGCAGCACCTCGTGCGGCGCGCCCTCGTACGCCTTGCCGATCACGCGCTTCACTTTGCGCAACTCTTCCATCAGATGCAGCTGCGTGGGCAGGCGGCCGGCCGTATCGGCCATCACGACGTCGATTCCACGCGCACGCGCGGCGCTCACGGCGTCGAAGATGACGGCGGCCGGGTCCCCGCTTTCCTGCGAGACGACAGTCACGTTGTTGCGCTGACCCCAGATCGCGAGCTGCTCGCGCGCCGCGGCGCGGAACGTGTCGCCGGCCGCGAGCAGCACCGACTGCTCGAAACGCTGCAGATGCTTGGCGAGCTTGCCGATCGTCGTGGTCTTGCCGGCGCCGTTCACGCCCGCGATCATCATGACGAGAGGCGCGGTGTGGCCGAGCACCAGAGACTTTTCGAGCGGCTTGAGGAGATCGACGAGCAGCGTACGCAGGGCCGCCTTCACTTGCAGCGGATCGGTCAATCGTTCCGCTCGGACCTTTTCGTGCAATGCGTCGAGCAGGTAATTGGTCGCTTCGACGCCCGCATCGGACATCAGCAGCGCCGTTTCCAGTTCTTCGTAAAGCACGTCGTCGATCTTCGTGCCGACGAAGATGCCCGTGAGGCCGGCGCTCGTTTTCGCGAGCCCCGACCTGAGCTTGGCAAGCCAGGACTGCCTGGCGGCCGGCTCGATGGGCGGCGGGGGCACGATTTCGATCGTTTCGGTGGCCGTGTCCGTGGCCGGGCCTGCCGATGAGCCGCCCGGCTTGCCCGCACCGTTGCCCGGAGGTGCCGGCGGCGACGGTGTCGGCGTCGATGGTGTCGCGGACGGGACCTGAGCCGAACGGGGCGCGGATGGGGCCGGAGCGCTCGACGCGGGCGTCGCCGCAGCCGGCGACGATGGCGCCGGGGCGGCGGGCTCAGCCGGTCGCTCGTTGCTCTCCTGGCCGTTTTCGGGCGTTTTCGAGCCCTTGAAGCGTTTGAAAAAACTGAACATGGGTATGGGTGATGGATGTCGCGCCGCGGGGGCCTTCATGCGCCTCGCGCGGCTGCACGCCGGCGCGCAAGGGCCGGATGCCGCGGCATCGAGCGGCGGCAAGCGTTCCACGATGCGCGGGAAGGGGGGTATTTTATCAGGGGCGACTCTTTAGGCGGGGCTCCGCCGACAGGCGCGGGCCAGTGCGCTTGTGGTAACGTTGGCCGTCGGTTTTGCGCTTCGACGCCTTATCGAATGGCTGGAGCGTGAAGCACCGGCTTCCCTTGAAGATTTTTCGACTTTTCGCATGCGCCGGTCTTCGTCTACCTTCTCCTCTTCGCCTTCTCCGTCTTCTTCCGAGGCAAGGCGTTCCTCGGCAACGCGGGGCAAGGCGGCAACGCCGGACCGCAGCGGCAAGCAGCATACCGTGCGCATCATCGGCGGCGACTGGAAGCGCACGCCGCTGCCGGTGCTCGACCTCGAGGGCCTGCGGCCGACGCCCGACCGCGTGCGCGAGACGCTCTTCAACTGGCTCGGGCAACGGCTCGACGGTCAGCGCTGCCTCGATCTCTTCGCGGGCAGCGGGGCGCTCGGCTTCGAGGCTGCTTCGCGCGGCGCGGCACGCGTCGTCATGGTGGAGCGCAATGCGCGCGCCGCAAGGCAACTGCGCGACAATCAAGCGCGGCTTTCCGCTCGCATGATCGAGGTTGTCGAGGCTGACGGCCTGCGGCTCGCGGCAGGCCTTGCGCCGGGCTCGTTCGACGTCGTTTTTCTCGACCCGCCGTTCGAAAGCGGAATGCTCGAGCGCGCGCTCGAGTTGGCGATGCCGCTCGTCAGCGTCGACGGGTTTTTGTACGTCGAGTCCGGTGAGCCCCTCGATGACGACGCTCCGCTTTTGGCCGGCTGGACCATCGTCCGCCACGATAGGGCGGGCGCGGTCCACTACCATTTGCTGCAGCGCGAAAATGGTGAATAATGCGCGTTCCGAAAGCGCCGCCCGGTGCCGAGAGGCGCGGGACGGCCGGCGAGACGCGTGACGGCTCGCGGTTTCGGACCGCCGGGGAATAAACGATCAGAGGAGATGCCGATGGTAGTCGCCGTGTACCCGGGTACATTCGACCCGCTCACACGCGGTCACGAGGACCTCGTGCGCCGTGCGGCGAGCATATTCGACACCCTCGTGGTCGGCGTGGCCGACAGTCGCGCCAAGAAGCCGTTCTTCACGTTGCAGGAGCGCCTCGACATCGCCCAGGAAGTGCTCGGCCACTACTCGAACGTGCAGGTGATGAGCTTCCAGGGGCTGCTGAAGGATTTCGTGCGGGCGCATAACGCGCGTGTGATCGTCCGAGGGCTTCGTGCGGTGTCCGACTTCGAGTACGAGTTTCAGATGGCGGGCATGAACCGCTATTTGTTGCCCGATGTCGAGACGATGTTCATGACCCCGTCGGACCAGTATCAATTCATCTCGGGCACGATCGTGCGCGAAATCGCTCAGCTCGGCGGCGATGTGAGCAAGTTCGTGTTTCCGTCGGTCGAGAAATGGCTTACGGACAAGGTCGCCGCGATGGGGCAGGGGGCGGGGACGCAGCCGTGAGGCGATGCGTCCCGTGAGACTTTGGGTGCCGGCAAGTCCGCAGCAGCCATAAGGCTCTCGTGTCGTCCCTTCCGCACGCCCTTCGCTAAGACGATACGGCTTTTTCGCCGATGGGCGCTGACCGGTTATCATTGCCGGCCCGAACTGTGGATACTTCCATCCTGCGCGTCAGTTCATTCTCTGCGATCTCACGTATATCGCCGGCTGTGCTAAGCAAGCACTCAGCGAGCGCCACCGGCATTCGGCTGCTATGGGAGACAGCGGCCCTCAACGTCTCTGCTCGGCGCTCGACTCCGGTGTCTTGCAGTACGGCAATCTTCTTCCTGAGCGGGAATTGGTCTTTGTGACGAACCAGGTTGGCAACAGCTGCCGCGGACCCGCCGAGGACCGCCGCGCCAATGACGGCACCCGGCACGACGCCCACGACAGGAGCAAAGGCCGACCCTACTTCCGCGCCTAAGATCGCGCCCGCTGCCGTCGCGTATTTGACATATTTGGGTGAAGGCACGTTGGCGAGGTGCTCGCCCTGTCTGTCCGCCTTCTCTTGGAGGTCGATAAGCGCCCTGCGGTGCTCCGGAGAATCCAGCACATAAACGTTTCTACTTTTCCAATCTGTAAATACGTTCGGGCTATCTTTTATTGTGCCGTACTTATATTCCTTACCGTGCTTATCCTTGAACGTCGCAACGCCAACCTCGGTTTTTTGCAGCGTCAGCGGATTCTTGTGAGCGGTGTCTTTACTGAGATAAAGGGTGATCTTGTCTGGTGGCGCAACGGTATCGGCATTCGCCGTCGGCCGCGGGGTTGAAGGGGGCTCTCGCGTGATGGGAGCGGTGGTGTCGAACTGAAGCTGGGTCAATGACAGCGATCGGATGGTCATTTCCATGTCCTAAAGTCGGTTGCAATTGGGTGCGGCGCCGAGCCGCCCTCGGGCCTTGGTAAGGCGGGAACGGAGCGGGCGGGCTGCCCGCCGAAATCAGAGCAGTTGCTCCATCAGTGCCTTGGCGTGCGGGTATAGGCCGGGGCGCGCATTACTTGTCGCGCAAAGGCTCAAACAATGACGCAAGGTGTCGCGCGCCTCGTCATACTGCGATAACGCCACCTGACATTCGCTCACGCGGAACCATGCGCCGGGGTCGGCTGGCAATTGCCTCGCCGCAGCCGAAAAGTACTGCAACGCCGCGCTATGCTCTCCCAGTTGCTGCATTGCGTTGCCCGTCGCCAAATGTAGCTCGCCATCCAGCGGGTTTACAAATGTCAAAGCGGAAAAATAGCGAGACGCGAAAAGATAATCGCCGTCGTAGTAGCTCTTTAGCGCTTCTTGATAGCAGTCTTCCATCTCGTGGTCGGCGATACCGAGTAGATCAGCCAGATTGCCGTGTTTCTCGATTAGTGCCGCATATTGCGCGATAAATGCGGCTTCATCTTCTTGTGCGATTTTGTCGATTTCGCTCATTGCCGTCCCACCTCCTTTGAAAAGGCACCAAGTTCAAAGCAGGATAGGCGAGCGACGCCGCAGCTCCTTCTATAAATTGCCGATTCTTTCCAAAAAATTGAAATTCGTCCTTGATTGGGAACGGCCGTTCGGACCCGACGATGGAATGACGGCAGGTTCGAAGGTGCCTCCCGTGTTAGGGGTAAAATAGTGCGTTCGGAAGAGCGATGGCGTTCAGCCACCCAGGCGGCCCGGCTACGCGGACGCCCCTCGGCGGCCTTGTCAGCAGCTCTTCCCGTTGAAGTTTTTCCGGTGAAAAGCATGGCCCTGATGATTACCGACGAGTGCATCAACTGCGACGTCTGTGAGCCCGAATGCCCGAACGACGCAATCTCGATGGGGCAGGATATTTACGTGATCGACCCTTCGAAGTGCACCGAATGCGTCGGTCACTTCGATGAACCGCAATGCCGGCAGGTGTGCCCGGTCGACTGCATCCCGATCAACCCCGAGCATGTCGAAACGCGGGAGCAGCTACTCGCGAAGTATGGCTCGCTGCAGCAGGCTAAAAAGGGAGAGGACGCCTAGCCGGTGATGCCTGGCTGAAGGCTGGAGCATCAGCGGCGATCGCTGATGTTGTGATTGGGTGGCAGCCCCATTCCGAGCGCGCCATCGCGTCTCGCAACCGCGACCCACAACCGCGAGCCGCTTGTCACTACGCGCCGCGATGCAGCTGCATCACCGCGCGCTCGGTTTCCCCTTTGACGAAGTGCGGCATGACGGCGAGCGCCCGCTCGATAGCCGCATCGATCACTTGTTGCTCTTCCTTGCGCGGCGGCTTCAGCACGAAGTTCGCGACGTCCGGCTTCGCACCCGCGCGAGCGGCTTCGGGAATCAGATCCCGGGGATGTCCGATGCCGATGCGCAACCGCCAGTACTGCTGCGACGAAAGATGCGCCGAAATATCCTTGAGTCCATTATGGCCGCCGCTTCCGCCACCGAGCTTTAGCTTGATGGCGCCGGGCAGTAGATCCAATTCGTCATGTGCGACGAGAATCTGATCGGGCAGGATCTTGAAGAAATGCGCGAGCGCGACGACCGATTGCCCCGATCGGTTCATGAACGTCTGCGGCTCGAGCAGATGGACTTCATCGCCGAAAAGCCGTGCCTTCGCGTATAGGCCGTGAAAGCGCCGCTCGTCGCGCAAGGCGACGCCGGCCTCGCGCGCGAGTTGATCCACGAACCAAAAGCCCGCGTTATGGCGTGTGGCCGTGTATTCGGCGCCCGGATTGCCGAGCCCGACGATCAGTTTGATCATGACGTTCTTGCTACCCTCGAAAAAAAACCCGCCGGGGCGAGCCGCGGCGGGTCACGTCGTCCGTTTCAGCGAAACGGATCGAGAGGATATCGATCGACGAAATCCTTAGGCGGCAGGCGTCTCGCCGGCTTCGCCTTCGGCAGCTTCGCTCGAAACCGCAGCGGCCGGCACGGCGGCAGCCGCGACGACGGGATTTTCCGCCTCGACGCGAGCCGCGAGCGAAACGCCCTTCGGCAGCGTGATGTCCTTGGCGTGCAGCGATTGGCCGGCTTCGATCTTCGAGAGATCGAGCTCGATGAATTCGGGCAGATCACCAGGCAGGCACTCGACTTCGATCTCGGTCACGACGTGCGAGATCACGGCGCCGCCGAGCTTGACGGCCGGGTTCGTTTCCTGATTCATGAAGTGCACGGGCACTTTCGTGTGCAGCTTCTTCTTCGGATCGACGCGCTGGAAGTCCACGTGCAGCACGAGTTGGCGGAACGGGTGGTACTGCACGTCACGCAGGAGGACCTGCTGCGATTTGCCGGCCACTTCGAGGTCGAGGATCGACGAGTGGAAGGCTTCTTTCTTCAACGCGTGCCAGAGGGCGTTGTGATCGAGTTCGATCAGTTGCGGTTGCTCTGCTGCGCCATACACGATCCCCGGCGTCTTGCCGGAGTTGCGCAGGCGGCGGCTCGCACCCGTACCTTGCAGGTTGCGCTCGAAAGCGACGACTTTCATGTTCAATCTCCATGAACTGCCCGCGACCAGGCAGTGAATAAGGGCGCTTCGGCTCGCATGCGAACGATCGCACACGGCGCCAAATGACCGCCCTGCGAAAACGGCGCGCTTGCCCAACCAACCAAAGGCTCACCGCGCCCATTACACGGAAAACGCGCGGCTTCATGCCGCGCCATTTCCGCAAACACTATCATTGTTGCCGTTTGCTCAGCTCTCGGCGAACAGCGACATCACCGAATCGCCGCGACGGATCCGCGAGAACGTCTCGGCAAGTAGCCCCGCGCACGAGAGCGTCCGGATCTTCGTCGATCCGCGCGCTTCGTCGCTGAGCGGAATCGTGTCGGTCACGACGAGCTCATCGAGCGCCGAGTTCGCGAGACGCTCGGCCGCGCCGCCCGACAACACCGGGTGCGTGGCATAAGCGACGACCTGCTTCGCCGCGCGCTCCTTCAGCACTTGCGCGGCCTTGCAGAGCGTACCTGCCGTGTCGACCATATCGTCCATGATCACGCAGGTGCGCCCCTCGACTTCACCGATGATGTTCATCACTTCGGCGACGTTCGCTTTCGGACGGCGCTTGTCGATGATGGCGAGATCGCAATTGAGCTGCTTGGCGAGCGCGCGCGCCCGCACGACGCCGCCGACATCGGGCGACACGACGAGCAGATCCTCGTAGTTCTGCTTGCGCAGATCGCCGAGCAAAACGGGCGTCGCGTAGATGTTATCCACGGGGATATCGAAGAAGCCCTGGATCTGATCGGCGTGCAGATCCATCGTGATGATCCGCTCGACGCCGGCGATCTCCAGCATGTTCGCCACGACCTTCGCCGATATCGCGACGCGCGCCGAACGCGGACGGCGATCCTGACGCGCGTAGCCGAAGTAGGGGATGGCCGCCGTGATCCGCCCTGCCGACGCGCGCTTCAGCGCATCGACCATGATCATGAGCTCCATCAGGTTGTCGTTCGTCGGCGCGCAAGTCGATTGCAGGACGAAGACGTCCTTGCCGCGCACGTTTTCCTGAATCTCGACCTGAATCTCGCCGTCGGAGAAACGGCTCACCATCGCTTTGCCGAGGGGAATGCCGAGGATTTTGACGACTTCTTGTGCAAGCGCTGGATTCGCGTTGCCAGTAAACACCATCAGGCCGTCATGGCTGCTCATCATGCACCTGCTGCTCGAGGCGGGAACTACGAGAATGTTTGGCAGGGGAGGAAGGACTCGAACCCTCGCATGCCGGAATCAAAATCCGGTGCCTTGACCAACTTGGCGACTCCCCTACACTGACTCAGCGCTTCGCCGGACCTGTAGGCAGTCCGACGATGCGAAACTTTCACGCCGCGAAGGCGAAGAGCGGATGCGTATCGAGACTCGGCGCGAGAGCGCTCCTCCAATCCGCTCGACCACGCGCAAGCAGCTTGGCTTGCGCTTGTTCCGCTTCGGCGATGCTGGAAAAGGCGGCGAACACGCTCGCACCCGAACCAGTCATCCGCGCGGGTGCCGTATCTCCGAACGTATCGTCAAACCATTCGAGCACCTGCGCGACTTCCGCGTATTTTCCCACGACAACGGGTTGCATGTCATTCCGGCCGAAACTGTCTGGCCATCTTGCATCGCAACTTTGCTGTGCGAGAAAGTCCGTAATTGTGACGGCTTTCGAGTCGCGTGTCAACGACTCGTCGGAAAAAATCGCAGCGGTCGGCACGTGCACGTTCGGTGTCACGACGAGAAAGCAGCGGCTCGGCAGCGACACGGCCGCCAACGCCTCGCCGACGCCCTGCGCGAAGGCGTTTTTCCCGTACACGAAAAACGGCACGTCGGCGCCGAGCTCGAGGCCGAGCGCTTGCAGGGTGGCTCGCGGCAGTCCGAGCTTCCAGAGCCGATTGAGCGCGAGCAGCGTCGTTGCCGCGTCGGAACTCCCGCCGCCGAGGCCGCCGCCCATCGGCACCCGTTTCTCGATTTCGATGTCGACCCCGAAGCCCGTGCCCGTATGCGCCTTCAATAGCGTTGCGGCGCGCACGACCAGATCCGCCGGTTCGGGCACGCCCGGCACCTCGGTCTTCCTGCGGACCTCGCCGTCGGCGCGCAGCGTGAAGTGAAGCCTGTCGCCCCAGTCGAGCAGCTGAAATACGGTCTGCAGCGAGTGATAGCCGTCCGGTCTGCGGCCCGTGATATGCAAAAAGAGATTGAGCTTGGCGGGCGCCGGGCAATCCCGCAGCGAGTCTTTCGTTTCGATCATGCTTTCGTTGTGTGCAGCAGTGGCGGCTGGCGGTGCGCCGCCCGGTTGGTTCGCGGCGCTCTCGCCAGCCGGCACGGCAATCAGCGATCCAGCACGAGCTTGATCGCGAGCGGCGGATCGCTGCGCGTCAAATCGACGCGCTTGACGCCGACCTCGGGTGCGTCCGTGTAGGCGAGATACTGGATCGTCCAGCCATCCTGATCGATCTCCTTGAGCCGTGTTCCGGCTTGAGGGTCGACGATCGTTTTCGCTTGCGAGGTCGGGGCCGGCGACGGCTGCAGCCAGTACCGCAGGCCTTCGACGGGCAATGCGAATCCGAGTGCGTTATGCATCAGCGTGCCGACATTGTCGGCCGTGAGCGGTTGACGATTGGGCAGCTCGAGCGTCGCGGCGGACGGCGACGACGTGACGATCGCCAGTGTCTGGCCGAACGGGTTCAAGAGCTGCAGCGTGACGGTATCGCCTTGTTCCTGCCAGTCGAAATTGCCGTAGGCGTTTTGCGGCCGGCCGTACCGGTCGGTGTAGCTCACCGAGAACCGGCCGTGATAGGCGCGACTCGTCTGTGTCGAAAGAGCCGTCGCGGCGTTCGATGTCGACGGTCCGCGCGTTGGCGCGACCGAGCAGCCCGCGAGCAGTGCGATGGCCATCGTCGTTGCCGACGCGAGCGGCAAAGCGATGCCACGCGTGCGGCGCGGCGCGAGCGCCATGAACCGCCGCCCGAGATGCAGCGGACGCGCAAAACGGAGGTAGCGCGCAACGCGCGCCAGAAAATCGCTGACGTTCACGTGCATCAAAGATCGTTGCTGTTCACCTGGAAGCGCTTGAGCGTCTTCACGAGCGTATCGTTGTCCGGCTCGAGCTTGCGCGCGTCGCGCCATGCGGCAAGCGCCTTGGCTTGGTCTCCGCTCTTCCAGAGCACCTCGCCGAGATGGGCGCCGATCTCGGCGTTCGGCTGAAGATCGAAGGCGCGGCGCAAGAGCTTGGCCGCGTCCGTCGTATCGCCGAGCCGGTATTTCACCCAGCCGAGACTGTCCATGATGAAGGCGTCGTTCGGCGCCAGGGCCGAGGCCTTCTCGATGAGCTTCTCGGCTTCGTCGAGATTCCGGTTGCGATCGGCGAGCGAGTAGCCGAGCGCGTTGTAGGCCTGCGGATTGTCGGGCTGAACCTTGATGAGCTGGCGCAGCTTCGACTCCATCAGATCGTAATGGCCGTTCTTTTCCGCGGCCATTGCGTAGTCGTAGATGATCTCGGGATCGTTGGGCATCGCGTCATCCGCGGCCGAGAGCCGGCTCTCCGCCTCGGGGTAGCGCTTGGCATCGAAGAGGATCGCCGCGTCGGTGCGCGCGATGAGCGCTTGCGCATGCGGGTCCGGGCTCTGCAGATCGGCGAGCATCTTGCGCGCCTCGTCGATCTTGCCCGCCTTCGCGAGCAACTGCGCGCGCGTCACGCGCGCGGCGGTATATCGCGGGCTGTCCGGCGAGACCTTGTCGAGCCACTTCGCGGCCTCACCCTCGTTCTTCTGCTCGAGCGCGATCTGCGCGAGGAAGATGTAAGCCTGCCCCGGGTCCGCGCCCGGCGTTTTCTCGGTCAGCTCGGCATATTGCTGCAGGTATTTCTGCGCGCTCTCGTACTGCTTTTGCTGAACCTTGATGAGGCCGAGCGCCATCAACGGCGTCGGATCGTGCGAATCGAGGCTGTGCATCGCCTCGAACTGCTTTTGCGCATCGTCGATGCGGTCGCTCGACAGGTAGAGCTGCGCGAGTGCGAGCCTGGCGTCGTGCGACTTCGGGTTCTGCTTGACGTATGACTCGAACGTCGAGATGGCTTCGTTGCGCGCATCGGGACCCATCTGCGCGAGCGAGAGCGCGGCAGGCAGGTAATCGGGCTTCAGCTTCAGCGCGCGCTCGAACGACGAGCGCGCGCCCGGCTGGTCGTCGGCGAGCAGCTGCTGGCGGCCCACCGCGAGCTGCGCCTCGGGCCGGCCGAGATCGTTCTTGGCGAGATCTTTGAGGACCTGCAGCCCGCCCACATGATTCGGTCCGCGCGCGAGCAGCACCTGCAGCGCGACGATCGCGTTGCCGCGGTCCTGTTCCGGGACCTTGGCGAGCTCGGCCGCGAGCAGCGGCTCGGCATCTTCGGGCTTGCCCGACAGGACGAGCAGCGACGCGTCGAGTTGGGCGGCGCGCTCGGAATCGGGCGCGTACTGGCGCCAAAGCTGAGCGGCCGTCAATGCGTCGGCTGGGCTCTGCGCCGCAATCGCGATTTCGGCCGCGCGCTGCGCCATGCGCGGATCGTGCGTGTCGCGCGCGAGCGAAAGATAAGTCTGGTACGCCGGGGCCGGTTCGTTGCGTTGCAACGCAATCTCGGCCGCGAGCACCTGAAAGACGATTTGGCTCGACAACTCGACGTTCGGCAGGTCCTGCGTCTCGGCCGGGAGCGACGGCGCGAAGGCGTCCGCCGGCGCGGCCGCAGCCGAATCGTCAGAAGGAGCGGGATCTTGCGCAAACGCCGGTGCGGCGAGGGCGAGCGTCCAGGCACAGACGACGGCGGCGGCGATGCGGCCGAGCGGCGCGGCGCACCGGGCGGAGCGCACGCTGCCTGCGCGCGGCGATTGCGGCTTCAGGGACAAAATCATGGAGATCCGTTCGAGGGTTTCGGACGATTGTAACGCGCTCGCTACAATACACGCAGATTCGACGATGCAAGTTACACACCCATTCCTCGCCATTAACCGCCATTTATGAGACCGCCCGTACGCTCACCGCGTTCGCTGCCCGGGGAGGCGCGCCGACATGCCTGAATTGCCAGAAGTGGAGGTGACGCGGCGCGGCATCGAGCCGTACGTCCGCGGCCGCCTCGTCGAGCGCGTCGACGTGCGCTCCGGCGCTTTGCGATGGCCCGTGCCGCCCGAGCTCGGCGCGATGCTCTCGCGCCGCAAGATCATCGGCGTGGGGCGGCGCGGCAAGTATCTGCTCTTCGAAGTCGACGAGGGCTGGTTCATCGTTCACCTCGGCATGACGGGCACGCTGCGCGTGCTGCCGCATGCTGGCCTCCCCGCGCCGGCCAAGCACGATCATATCGACTGGATCTTCGACGAATTCGTGCTGCGCTACCGCGACCCGCGCCGTTTCGGCGCCGTCCTCTGGCACCCGCGTGCGGCGGGCGACGTGAACACGCATCCGCTGCTCGCCGGGCTCGGGGTCGAGCCGTTCGGGACGGAGTTCTCGGGCCGGCTCATCCACGAGCGAACGCGCGGACGCACGATGTCGATCAAGCAGGCGCTGCTCGGCGGCGAAATCGTCGTGGGCGTCGGCAACATCTACGCCTCCGAAAGCCTCTTTCGCGCGGGGGTGCGGCCGACCACGGCGGCGGGGCGTCTCTCGGCGGCGCGCTGCGACAGGCTGGCCGACGCGATCCGCGCGACGCTTACGGATGCGATCGCGCGTGGCGGCAGCACATTGAAAGACTTCGTCGGCAGCGACGGCGAGAGCGGTTACTTTCAACTCGACTGCTTCGTCTACGATCGAGCGGGACAGCCCTGCCGCGTATGCGGGACGCCGATTCGCCACCTCGTGCAGGGGCAGCGGTCGACCTATCATTGCCCTCGCTGCCAGCGCTGAGCCGGCCGCGGCTTCAAGCCGATACCTTACCTTTCCATGTCCGAACCAGCGATCGCTACGAGTTCACCCACTGTCGCCCTGCAATTCGCTTTCGCCGAGCGCCTGATCGCCTGGCAGCGCCGTCACGGCCGCCACGACTTGCCC
This sequence comes from Trinickia symbiotica, assembly GCF_003028655.1. Lineage (GTDB taxonomy): Bacteria > Pseudomonadota > Gammaproteobacteria > Burkholderiales > Burkholderiaceae > Trinickia > Trinickia symbiotica_A. The sequence goes on along the minus strand of NZ_PYUC01000003.1, from coordinate 54,279 downwards.
TGGCAGAACACGCGCGATCCGTACCGGATCTGGCTTTCGGAAATCATGCTCCAGCAGACACAGGTTGCGACAGTCATCCCCTATTACGCGAAGTTTCTCGCGCGCTTTCCCGACGTCGCCGCGCTTGCCGCGGCGCCGATCGACGATGTCATGGCCTCATGGGCAGGGCTCGGCTATTACTCGCGTGCACGCAATCTCCATCGCTGCGCGCAGGTCGTCGTCGAGCAGTTTGGCGGCGCCTTTCCCGCGACTCCCGATGCGTTGGCGCAATTGCCCGGCATTGGCCGCTCGACGGCTGCCGCCATTGCGTCGTTCTCATTCGGTGCGTGCGCAACGATTCTCGATGGCAACGTAAAGCGTGTGCTTGCGCGCGTGTTCGGGGTCGACGGCTTTCCGGGAGAAAAGCGCGTCGAAAACGCCATGTGGGCATTGGCGGAGTCGCTGATGCCGGCCGCCGATGCGAGCGACGCCGATCTCTCGGCCTACACGCAAGGCTTGATGGATCTCGGCGCAACGCTCTGCGTGCGCGGCAAGCCCGATTGCGCGCGCTGCCCGTTCGCCGAGGACTGCGTCGCCAATGCGACGGGCCGCCAGCGCGAATTGCCGGCGGCGCGTCCGAAGAAAGTCGTGCCGACGCGCCGGACGTGGATGCTCGTCTTGCGCGACGGCGGCTCCGTGCTGCTCGAACGGCGGCCGCCCGCGGGCATCTGGGGCGGGCTCTGGAGCTTGCCGGAAGCGACCGACGAATCGTCGCTCGCCGAGCGCGCGCGCACGCTGGGGGCGACGGCGCCGCTTGCGCCGCTCACGCCGCTCACGCATACGTTCACGCACTTCAGGCTCGATATCGAGCCGCGCGTGGGCCGGCTCGACGTTGCCGCGACGCGGGCAAGTCTCGATGCGCGCGACGGCGACAGCGCCTGGGTGCCGCTCGCCGACATCGAGGCTTACGGCGTACCGGCGCCCGTTCGCAAGCTGCTCGATGCCTTGCAGGGCAGCTTGCTTTAGGTTGCCTGAGCGGGCTCGACAGGCGGCGGAGGCGTCAAAGCAGCTGGCGGTGCTGCATGTAGTGATGAACGCAATCGATGCGCGCACCCGCGTCGGTCATCTCCATGAGCTTCTGGCGCGTGCGCAGGGGAATCGGCAGCACCTCCGCGAGCCGATTCGACACCCAGGCCGGATCGTCGAAGCGGAACGGCTCGGCGAACGGCAGGCTGTCGGCGTCGCGCTCGCGGATCGTCTCGATGATGCGCTCGAGCACTTCGGCGCAGGCGCCGAACTTGGCGAGCGCGTCGCTGCCTTCGAGCGGAATGTCGTCGGGCAGCAGCTCGGCCGAGCCGACGAGAAGGCCGCTCGGCTCGACGCGATGCGAGAGCAGCCGAAAGCGCTTGCCCCCGCGGGCACGCACGTGCAGCATGCCGAACGTGTCGACGTCGCATTCCTCGATCGCGGCGAGGCATCCGACGGGCTCGGGGACGCAGGGCTCATCGGCATTCGCGACTTCGGAGCCGCTCTTGATGAGGCACACGCCGAATGGGCTGCTTTCGCGCAGGCAGGTGCGGGTCATGTCCAGGTACCGTGCCTCGAAAATCTTGAGCGGCAAAAGCCCATCGGGAAAGAGCACGGAGTGAAGCGGAAAAAGCGGTAGATCGGCGTAGACGGCTGGGTTCGTGGACATGGCGCGAGCTTCAGAGGGGCCGCGCGTGCGCGGCAAGTTAGGCCATGTGGCCAGAGGCCACTGATCTCGACGATTCGCCGACTTCCATCGGCGCGTCACGGTGCCGCACGATAACCGTTGCTTCGCGAGCGAGACGCGCGGCGAGCGTCTCCGCGATGAATACCGATCGGTGCTGGCCCCCCGTGCACCCGATCGCGATCGTCAGGTAGCTGCGGTTATCGTCGCGAAACCGCGGCAGCCATTTCAGGACGAACGAATAGATGTCGTCGATCATTTCATGCACGATCGGCAATGCATCGAGATACTCGATGACGGCCTGATCGCGCCCGGTCAGCGGACGCAACCGGTGGTCGTAATAGGGATTCGGCAACGCGCGCACGTCGAAGACGAAATCGGCATCGAGCGGCAGGCCGCGCTTGAAGCCGAACGATTCGAACATCAGCAGCAGCCCTTCGCGCTCGTCTTCGATAAAGCTCTTGACCCAGGCGCGCAGCACGTTCGCGCGCAGGTTGCTCGTGTCGATCTGGTGCCCGAACTCGGCAAGCGGCGCGACGAGCTCGCGCTCACGCTCGATCGCCTCCTCGAGCGACGCCATGAGCCCGATGTCGGCGTCGCGCGCGGGAGGTCCCGATAGAGGATGGCGCCGCCGCGTTTCGGAGAAGCGTTGAATCAGTGCTTGAGTGCTCGCGTTGAGAAACAGCACGCGCACATGGTGCTCGCTCGCGAGATCGCGAATGATGCCGGGCATTTCGTCGAGCGAGGCGCTCGAGCGCGCGTCGATCGCGACGGCGAGCCGTTCGTGACCTTCCTCGCCGTTCGCGAGGAATTGCGCGAGCTCGGGCAAAAAGCGCGGCGGCAGATTGTCGACGCAGTAGTAGCCCGCGTCCGCGAGCGCGTTCAATGCGACGGATTTGCCGGAGCCGGAGATGCCGGTGATCAGAACAATGCGCATGGAGGATGACCCGTTCGTTTCATCATAGCACCTGGTTCCGGCTCTATCGCGAGCCGCCGCTTCGCGAGCCGCCGCTTCGCGCGCGTCACATCAGCTTGCCGGGAAGTTGACTGTCCGGATCCTGCATGGCGAGACGCTGACGATCCATGAAATCGCGCAGCGTATCGATGCCGCGAAGCTGCAGAATCGTGTTGCGCACGGCGGCCTCGACGAGCACGGCAAGGTTGCGACCCGCCGCCACCTGGATCGTGACCTTGCTGATCGGCAGGCCGAGCACGTCGACGGTCTGGCTCTCGAGCGGTAGCCGCTGAAACTCGCCGTCGGGCCGGCGCACGAGCTGGACGATGAGCTTCAACTTCATCTTCCGCCGCACGGCGGTCTCACCGAAGATCGTCTTGATGTCGAGCAGGCCGAGGCCGCGAACTTCGAGCAGGTTTTGCAAAAGCGGCGGGCAGCGCCCTTCGACGAAGTCGGGCCCGAGGCGCACGAAGTCGACGGCATCGTCCGCGACGAGCCCGTGTCCGCGGCTGATCAGCTCGAGGCCGAGCTCGCTTTTGCCGAGGCCCGAATCGCCGGTCAGCAGCACACCCATGCCGAGGATGTCGAGAAACACGCCGTGCAGCGTCGCGCGCGGCGCGAGAATGCGCGACATGTAAAGCCGCAGATTGTCGATGACGGCGGCCGCCGACATCGGCGTCGTGAAGAGGGGCGTCGACGAACGCGTACATCGCAGCACGAGCTCGGGCGGTGCCGGCGCGCCCCCGGCCACGACGAGAAACGGCGGCTCGAGTGCGATCAGCTCGGCCATGTGGCGCGAGCGGTCTTCGTCGGTCTGACGTTGGTAGTAGTAGATTTCGGCTTCACCGAGCACCTGGATCCGGTTTGGGTGGATGAGGTTCAGGTGGCCGACGAGATCGGCGCTCGAGGTCGCATTCGCGACCGTCTCCGCCGAAAAACCGCGTTCCCAGCCCTCATGCCCCGTCAGCCAGCTCAGCTTGAGTGAGGTGGCGTTGTCGTCGAAGATGCTCTGGGCGTTGATGCTGGACGTATCCATGTATCGCTGGCTCCTGGTTGGGCCGCATGGGACCCGCCTCACGCTGGACACGCGCGGCTAGGCCCTTGCCGAGTCACCGGCTCAATGCGCCTTACGCACCGTGGGGTGCGTGGCGCGCGGGCCGTGACAGTGTCAAGGGTGCCACTCAGTGAGCAGCCGATGCAACTCCTCGCGGCTCGCTTCGTGATGCAGTCGCTCGCGTGTTTCGCGATCGGACAGCAGTTGCGCGATTTCCGAAAGAATTTCGAGATGCTGCTGCGTGGCTTGTTCGGGCACGAGCAGAAAAATCAGCAACGAAACCGGTTGTCCGTCGGGCGATTCGAACGGGATCGGCTGCTCGAGGCGCACGAAGGCCGCGAGCGGATGCTTGAGCCCCTTGATCCGGCCGTGCGGGATCGCGACGCCTTCGCCGAGCCCTGTCGAGCCGAGCCGCTCGCGCGCGAACAGATTGTCCGTGACCGCGCTGCGCGCGATGCCGTTCTGGTTTTCGAAGATAAGCCCTGCTTGCTCGAAGACGCGTTTCTTGCTGGTGACGGAAAGTCCGATAACGACGTTATCGAGGGGAAGGAATTTGGCTAAACGATTCATGTTGGCAGGCTTGACGCGTCGCCTGTGCGCTCCTCGCGGCAACTGACTGGTTGTCCATTTTCGGCCTTGCCCGGCGGATCATGGACGCATGGCCCTGACTTCGCGAATGGCAACTCGGCCGGCTGCCCCATCAAAATTACCGTCACATTATAGATCAGGCCCATTCGATGTTGCATCGCGGCAACCGCAACGTTGCATGCATTATGCTGGGTGGCGCGCTTTTCGCGCAATGCCGCGCGCATCGGCGCTGCCGGCGCATCGGTGGGAGGCCGCCACGGGGGCGGCCCGCTCCAGCGGCCGGAACGAAAAAACCGCCCTGATTCGGGCGGTTTTCGCGGGAAGCCCGCGCTTTGCGCGGGAAGGGCGGCGGGCGCCGACGCGGGCGCCTCGTGCCGCGCCCGGCTTATTGCTGCGGTTGCTCGCCGACCGATAGCTCCTGGTGCTTGATCGGCGCATGCTGATGCTCTTGAATCCGCCCCTTGTGGCGGACGACCTGCCGATCGAGACGATCGACCATGAGATCGATGGCGGCGTAGAGATCGCCGTTGGCACTTTCGATGAAGATGTCCTTGCCCTTCAGGTGGAGGTTGATTTCAACCTTTTGCCGCTTATCCTTTTCTTTCTGATTGTCGACCGAGAGGACCACATTGCCATCGATCACCTGATCGAAGTGTCGTAGCACCTTGTCGAGCTTGGTGATCACGTATTCCCGCAGCGCGGGCGTGACTTCGAGATGGCGTCCACTGATCTTCAGATTCATAGTGCTCTCCAAACGAATGGCCGCCTGACACCTTTGGTGCGGCAAAACCGGTCGGGAGCGGCCCGCTCGAATCATCACCCCGTGTGATCGACGAGCGGCGGGTCGTATCGGCCGGCCATTTGCGCCAACAGCATCGCGGCCGGAAACGCTCGATCCGCCCAGAACATCTGGTGCGGCGAGCTCAAAGAGACTTACGCAGATTCACTGCCGGGATCTTGAGCGCTTCGCGGTATTTCGCCACTGTCCGGCGTGCCACCACGAAGCCCTGTTCCGCCAGCAGTTCGGCTATGCGGCTGTCTGAAAGAGGCGTCTTCGAGTCTTCTGCTCCTATCAGTTGCTTGATGAGCGCGCGAATGGCCGTCGAGGAGGCCGCGCCCCCCGTATCGGTCGACACGTGTGAACCAAAGAAGTACTTGAACTCCAGCGTTCCGAACGGGGTAAGCATGTACTTCCCCGTCGTGACACGCGAGACGGTCGACTCGTGCAGGCCCAGCGTATCAGCTATTTCCCGCAAAACCAAGGGGCGCATCGCGATTTCGCCGTGCGCGAAAAAGTTCTTCTGGCGCTCGACGATCGCCTGCGCGACGCGCAGGATCGTCTCGAAACGCTGTTGAATGTTCTTGATGAGCCAGCGCGCCTCCTGCAACTGCTGACGCAACGAGCCGCTGCCCGGATCGCCGCGGTTGTTGCGCAGGATGTTCGCATAGAGATGGTTGATCCGAAGGCGTGGCACCACCTCGGGATTCAACTCGGCTTGCCAGCCCTGCGCCGTCCGTCTGACGATGATGTCGGGCACCACGTAATCGGCTTCCGCCTTGCCATAGGCCGCCCCTGGGAACGGCTCGAGCGAGCGGATCAGCGCGTGCGCGTCGCGCAATGCGTCGTCGCTTGCCTTCAGCTGCTTTTTCAGGCGCGTGAAGTCGCGTGCGGCCAGCAGCTCGAGATGATGCGCGGCGATTTCGAGCGCAAGCTTGCGGGTGGCGCTATCGGGCAGCCGCAAGAGCTGCAACTTCAGGCATTCCGAGGCCGAGCGCGCGCCCACGCCGGCCGGATCGAAGCTTTGCAGCAGGGCGAGCGCCGCGGACAGCTCGTCGAGATCGACCTCCAGCTCTTCCGGTATGTCGGCGAGCACTTCATCGAGCGACGATGTCAGGTAGCCGTCGTCGTCGAGCGATTCGATGAGGAAGGTGACGAGTGCCCGATCGCGCGGACCCGCCTGCGTAACGCGCAGTTGCGCCATCAGATGGTCGCGCAGCGTCGTTGTCGATTCGTGAATCTGCAGCGGCGGCAGGTCGTCGTCGTCGGACGAGGGGGCCGACCGGCCGTAATCATCGAGATTCCACTGCGACGCATCGGCGTTGTCGGATGACGACAGGCCGTTGTATTCGTCGGTAGCGGCCGGCTCGGCGCCGTCGGCTCGTTCCGTTTCGGCCGCGGGCGCCGAGCCGCTCATCGGCTCAGCCGTGGCGGGCGCGGGCGTCTGGGCGATGACCGAGCCGTCCGCCGCGACGCGCAGCGGGCTCGCGATCCATTCGTCCTCGGTCTCGAGCAGCGGATTTTGCGCGCACGCGGTCGCGACCTCCTGCTGGAGTTCGAGCGTCGACAACTGGAGCAGTCGAATCGACTGCTGCAGCTGCGGCGTCAGCGCAAGATGCTGCGATAGGCGGAGTTGGAGGCTGGCTTTCATGGCGGTTGGCTTTCATTGTAGAGACTTTGCCATCGGCGCGAAACCTCGATGACGCAGTGCTCGACCATTCCGGAAGGGGGAATGCCGGGGCTCCATGTGGCCCCGAAAACCTCGCGGGTCCGCAGGCCGGCGCGGCCCTGCCGGCGGCGCGGCGCAGGGGGAGGTCGGGTCGCGGCCAGCCGCCTCGGGCCGGCCCCAAGCGTCCCGTTACATCCGGAAGTGCTCGCCGAGATAGACGCGCCGGACGCTTTCGTTCTCGATGATTTCGCGCGGGGCCCCCGCGGCGAGTACGCTGCCGTCGCTGATGATGTAGGCGTGGTCGCAGATTCCAAGCGTTTCGCGCACGTTGTGGTCGGTGATGAGCACCCCGATATTGCGCTGCTTCAGGAATTTGACGATTTTCTGGATTTCGAGCACGGCGATGGGATCGACACCCGCGAACGGCTCGTCGAGCAGAATGAAGCTCGGATTCGTCGCGAGGGCGCGCGCGATTTCGACGCGGCGCCGCTCGCCGCCTGACAGCGAAAGCGCCGGATTTTCGCGCAGATGCGCGATTTGCAGCTCGTCGAGCAGCGCTTCCGTGCTTGCCTCGATGGCAGACTTCGAGAGCCGCTTGCCGTTTTCATCGGTTTGCAGCTCGAGCACGGCACGGATGTTCTGCTCGACCGTCAGCTTGCGGAACACCGAGGCCTCCTGGGGAAGGTAGGAGAGCCCGAGCGCCGCGCGCTTGTGAATCGGCATGAGGCTGATCGAGTTGCCGTCGAGCACGATTTCGCCGGCGTCGAGCGGCACGAGGCCGACGATCATGTAGAACGACGTCGTCTTGCCCGCGCCGTTCGGGCCGAGCAGGCCGACGACTTCGCCGCTCTTCACGTCGAGCGACACATCCTTGACGACGGTGCGGGAGCCATAGCGTTTCCTCAGATTGCGCACGACGAGCGAGCTCGTCGCCTTGAGAGGCTCGCTCCGAGGAGTGGCGACAGCCTGCGCGGCGGTGCTGGAGAGCGTGTTCACTGCTGCGGTGTTCCTTGAATGCCGGCGGCCGGCGCGAGCGTCGCCGAAGCGCCGCCAAGCGGAGGCGGCGCGCCGTTGCGCGGCGCGAGCATGGCGCGCACGCGGCCGGTCGGATTGCCGGGGCTGGCCACGTCCTTGCCGGCCTTGGCCGTATAGAAGTCGGTTTGCCCGTCGTAGGTGATGACGCTGCCGTGGACCGTGTCCATCACCGTCGAGAGGCCCTGCAATCGACGCACGGTCGCATTCGTCGTGAGCGTCGTCAAGTCCTGCTTGCCGTCATAGTCGATCTTCTCGGCGGTGCCGTCGATGTACTCGTCGACGCCGTCGCGTTTTTGCCGGAAATAGGCGAGATCGGTACTGCCCTTGTTCATCGTTCCCGTCGCGTACTGATAGCCCTCGGGATCCTGATGGACCGCGACGCGATCGGCTCGGATGACGATCGTGCCCTTCGTCGCGACGACGTGACCCGTAAAGATTGTGAGCTGCTTCAGGTCGTCGTACGTCATGTTGTCCGCTTCGATGTTGAGCGGCTTGTCGCGGTCCGCCCGCTCGGCATGCGCGCGCGGCGAGAGCGTCGCGCACGCGAGCGCGGCGAGCATCGCCGCGAGAAACGCGCGCGTGCGATGTGGCCCGTGGAAAAAGGACGTTTCGTTCATGCGGTCCATACGTAAGGACGGGGTCACTTCGCCTTGGCCCCGGAAGCGTCCGATGCGGCGATGTTTCCGCGGACGTTCCCGAATAGCTGCATGACCCGGGTGACATTGTTGTAATTCATTGCGTTGGCCGTCGTGATCGACAGGCCGCGCCGCAGTTTAACCGGCTTTTCGGTCTCGATGACGTCGTCGTTCACGAGCACGCGAAAGTGCGAGGAATCGGCCTGCATTTCGGGATCGCCGTAGCCCGGCGCGCGCAGGATGCGCGCGTGGTCGTAGAGATCGACGATCGACGCGTCGGAATTCACGGTGCCGCGCTCGCCCGTGGCCGTCACGATCGGCTTGCCGGGCTGGAACGCACGGATGGCCGGGTGCGTGAGGTCGCTGTTCTCGTCGTCCTCGTAATGGATCATCTTCGTCGCCGTGAGCCGGTACTGTGTCGCGCCCGACTGATCGAGCTCCGAGACCGAGAAGTTTTCGGCGAAATAATCGGGCGAATGCGTCTTCGGCCGCTCGGCGCCCTCGCTCGCGGGCGGCCGGGTAGCCTGGAGCAGCCAGTAGGTCCCGCCCGCGAGGGCGGTCATCGCGAGTAACGAGATCAGCGAGGTGAGCCGCGTGGCGTTCATGTGCCGTGCGCTCCCAACGCAACGGCGAGCATCTCGTCGTAGCGGTGCTGGGCCCGCAGGATCGCGTCGCAGACTTCGCGGGCGGCGCCGTGGCCGCCGCGTGCCTGCGACACCCAGTGCGCGCGCGCGATGACTTCGGGATGCGAATTGGCCGGCGCGGCCGCGAAGCCGCATTGCACCATGACCCCGAGGTCGGGCCAGTCGTCGCCCATGTAGCCGCATACGTCGGGCGTATGGCCCGTCGCGCGCAGCAGTTCGGCGAAGACGACGGCCTTGTTCGCGGCGCCTTGGTGGACATGCGAGATTTTCAGCTCCTGCGCGCGCCGCGCAACGATCTCGGAGTGTCGGCCCGTGATGATCGCCGTTTCGATGCCCGCCGTGCGCAACAGGTTCAGGCCGTAGCCGTCCATGGAATTGAACGGTTTCATGTAATCGCCTTCGGCCGTGAACATGAGGCTGCCGTCGGTCAGCACTCCATCGACGTCGAAAATCATCAGCTTGACGCGGCTCGCGCGTTCGGCGGCCGTGAGAGGCACAGCGGCCATCAGATCACCTTCTTCGAAAACAGATCGTGCATGTTGAGCGCGCCGATCAGCTTGCTCTCTTCGTCGACGACGAGCAGCTGATTGATGCGGTAGCGCTCCATCAACTCGACGGCCTCCACGGCGAGGTGATCGGCCACGATCGTGCGCGGTCCGCGCGTCATCACCTCGACGATCGGCAATTCGCGAAAATCGCCCGTGCGCTCGAGCACACGGCGCAGGTCGCCGTCGGTGAAGATGCCCGTCACGCGATCGCCGTCGTCGACGATCGCCGTCATTCCCATGCGCTTCGCCGTCAGTTGAAAGAGGGCGTCGCTGACGGTTGCCGTGGTCGGCACCTTCGGGAGCTGATCGCCCGTGCGCATCACGTCGCGCACGTAGGTGAGCAGCCGCCGCCCCAGCGCGCCGCCCGGGTGCGAGCGTGCGAAATCGTCGGGGCCGAAGCCGCGCGCGTCGAGCACCGCGACGGCGAGCGCATCGCCGAGCGCGAGCGCCGCCGTCGTGCTGGCCGTCGGCGCAAGATTCATCGGACATGCCTCTTTCTCGACGCCCGAGTCCAGATGAACGTCCGCGAGCTTGGCGAGCGTCGATTCGGGGCGGCCCGTCATCGCGATCAGCTTGGCGCCGATGCGCTTGACGAGCGGCAGGATCTCGATGAGCTCTTCCGATTCGCCGGAATTCGAGACGGCAACGAAGACGTCGTCGGCCGTGACCATGCCGAGATCGCCGTGACTGGCTTCAGCCGGGTGGACGAAGAAGGCCGGAGTGCCGGTGCTTGCAAACGTCGCGGCGAGCTTGCGCGCGACGTGGCCCGATTTGCCGATGCCCGAGACGACGACGCGCCCTCTGCAGCCTAGCAATAGACCGACGGCGGCGACGAAGCCACCGTCGATGCGCTCGGCGAGGGCGCGTACCGCATCGGCCTCGATGTCGAGCACGTTCCGGGCGAGCGCCACCGCCCGGTCGCCATTGATTTTCGCTATCATTCGGCGAGTATAACAAAGGCGTTTGCCGCGCCGGACGCTGCCGGGACCGAGAGAGGCGTGCGGCGGGCCGAGGCGGCGCTTTCCTTCCAACGCGCGGCGCGGCTGTCGCAGATGAGACGAACGAGGACGCTTCGCACGTGATATCCCCGCTCGAGATGACCCTGCTGCTGCTGCTCGCTTCGGTGGCAGGCGTCGTGCTGTTTCGGATTCTCAACCTGCCGCCGATGCTCGGCTACCTGTCGGTCGGCATCATCGTCGGGCCTCACGCGCTCGGCATCGCGCCGGATACCGAGCGCGCGCAGCATCTCGCCGAGTTCGGCGTCGTGTTCCTGATGTTTTCCATCGGCCTCGAATTCTCGCTCGCCAAGCTGCGCGCGATGAGAAAGCTCGTGTTCGGCCTGGGCCTGCTGCAGGTGATCGGCACGGTCGGGGTCGCGGTGCTCACGGGCGCGATCTTCGAGCGATGGGTGCACGTGACCTGGCAGGGATCGGTCGCGCTCGGCGGCGCGCTGGCGATGTCGTCGACGGCCATCGTCAGCAAGATGCTCGCCGAGCGCCTCGAGATCGAGACCGAGCACGGCCGCAACATCTTCGGCGTGCTGCTGTTCCAGGATCTCGCGGTCGTGCCGCTGCTCATCGTCATCGCCGCGTTGGGCGGCGACACGCACGATCTGCCGGCGACGCTTTCCGTGGCGGCGCTGAAGATCGTCGTCGCGCTCTCGCTCCTGCTCATCGTCGGCCAGCGCTTCATGACGCGCTGGTTCAACGTCGTCGCGCGGCGGCGCTCACAGGAACTTTTCGTGCTGAACGTCCTGCTCGTCACGCTCGGCGCGGCCTTCGTCACGGACAAGTTCGGCCTTTCGCTCGCGCTCGGCGCGTTCATCGCGGGCATGCTCATCGCCGAGACGCCGTATCGGCATCAGGTCGAAGAAGACATCAAGCCGTTTCGCGACGTGCTGCTCGGCCTTTTCTTCATCACGACGGGCATGCTGCTCGACCCGCGCGTGCTGCTCGCGCATCCGTTGATGGTGCTGGCGTTCCTGATCGGTCCGGTGCTGCTCAAGGTCGTCATGATCACGAGCCTCGCGCGGCTTTTCGGCGCGATGCCCGGCGTCGCGATGCGCACGGGACTCGGGCTCGCGCAAGCCGGCGAGTTCGGCTTCGTACTTTTGAATCTGATTCAGGACAAGCATCTCGTCGACGCCACGCTGCTGCAGGCGATTCTCGCGTCGATGCTGCTCTCGATGCTCGCGGCGCCGCTCATCATCCAGAACGCCGATCGGATCGTGCTGCGCCTGTCGTCGACGGAATGGCTGCAGCAGTCGCTGCAAATGACGCGGATCGCGACGCAGAGCCTGCGTCAGCAGGCTCACGTAATCATTTGCGGCTATGGTCGCGCGGGCCAGAACCTCGCGCGCATGCTCGAGCACGAGGGACTTCCCTATGTCGCGCTCGACCTCGATCCCGATCGTGTCTCGGCCGCGGCGGCAGCGGGCGAATCGGTGGTGTTCGGCGATGCCGCCCGGCGCGAATCGCTCGTCGCCGCGGGCATTCATCGCGCCGCGGCGCTTGCGATCACCTATGCCAATACGCCGTCCGCGCTACGCGTGCTGCACAACGTGCACGAGCTCGAGCCCGCGCTGCCCGTCATCGTGCGCACCGTCGACGACGCCGACCTCGAAAAATTGCTCGCCGCCGGCGCGACGGAAGTGATCCCCGAGATCGTCGAGGGCAGCCTGATGCTCGCATCGCATACGCTCGTGGTGATGGGCGTGCCGATGCGGCGCGTCGTGCGTCGCGTCGAGGAGATGCGCGACGAGCGCTACAGCCTGTTGCGCGGATATTTCCGCGGCGCCGACGATCTCGGCGACGACGACGGGCACGAGCAGGTGCGGCTACAATCGGTGCCTGTCGACGACAATGCCGAAGCCGTCGGACGCACGCTCGAGGAGCTCGGGCTCGCCGGACTCGGGGTCGAGGTCACCGCGATCAGACGCCACGGCATTCGCGGCGTCGAGCCGGGGCCCGAGACGAAGCTGCGCGCCGCCGACATCGTCGTGCTGCGCGGCCAGCCCGAAGCGCTCGCGCAGGCCGAGGAACGCTTGACGAGGAGCCGCCGCGCGGGTGCCACGGCCGTTTGAGCGGCGCCGAACGCCGCCGGGCTCGCCATGCGCTCGAGCCCGTCGCCCACTCACCGTTTTTGATCGATCAGGTCCGCCAAACCGAGGGCGGACCGCCTTTGTTCGGAGAAGTCCATGCCCCACGCGCCCGCGGACACGCCGCACGACGCCGCCGCGTTCATCAAGAGCCAGGTTCGCACGATTCCCGACTGGCCGATGGCCGGCGTGCAGTTTCGCGACATCACCCCGCTCTTGCAGCGGCCGAAGACGCTGCGGGTCCTCATCGACCTTTTCATCGAGCGCTATGTCGAAGCGAAACTCGACTATGTCGCTGGCCTCGATGCACGCGGTTTCATCATCGCGCCAATCGTCGCCTACGAACTCAATATCGGCTTCATTCCCATCCGCAAGATCGGCAAGCTGCCGTACAAGACCGTGTCTGAATCGTATGCGCTGGAGTACGGCACGGCGACGGTCGAGATCCACGAGGACGCATGCGGCGCCGGCGATCGAGTCGTCATCCTCGACGATCTGATCGCGACCGGCGGCACGATGATGGCCGGCAAGAAGCTCCTCGAGCGGCTTGGCGCCGTCGTTGTCGAAGGCGCGGCGATCATCGATCTGCCCGATCTCGGCGGCTCGAAGCTGCTGCGCGAGAACGGGCTGCCGCTTTTTACGGTCACCGAGTTCGGCGGGCACTGAACATGAAGCGAAGTCCATGCTCACTTCGTCCCTTGCCCGCCCGCTCGAGGGGACCGAGATGACTCTGCCTTGCATCGTCGCGGCGCGCCGGTTCGATCCCCGCGCCCACCGTTCGTTCTGGCTCGCCGGACGCCAGGTCGGCTGGATCCGCGAGAGCGATCTGCCGCAGCTCGCGCGCTGGCCTGACGTGTTCGATATCGAGCCGGCCCGCGTCGTGCTCGCCTCGCGCTTCGACGGAACCCCCGACAGCCGGTCCTCCGCGCTCGGCGCCGTCATCGGCGCGCTGGCCGCCGCCGGCGGCATCGTCGGCTGGCGCGACGAAATCTACGCGATTCGCAACGCGTTCGACGATGAGCCGCTCGCCTACATCGAACGCGCGGCGGCGCGCTTTTTCGGCACGATGACGTATGCGGTTCACTTGAACGGCATCGTAAAATACGCGGATCGCGCGCCGCAGCTATGGATTGCGCGGCGCAGCGAGACGAAGGCGACCGATCCCGGCATGCTCGACAACGTCGTCGCGGGCGGCATCGCGTGGGGTCTCGGGATCGAGGCGACGATCGCGAAGGAATGCTGGGAAGAGGCGGGCATCGGTGTGCATCTGGCCGAGCGCGCCGCACGCGGCCGGACCGTTCATGTGCTGCAGTCGATTCCCGAAGGGACGCAAGCTGAGCAGATATTTGTCTACGATCTTCCGCTGCCTGACGATTTCACGCCTCACAACCAGGACGGCGAAGTCGGCGAGCACCGGCTCGCGCGCATCGATGAGGTGGCGCGTTGGATCGAGGAAGGCGCGTTGACGGTCGACGCGAGCCTCGCGACGCTCGATTGCATGCTGCGGCATCGATGGATCGACGAAGAGGCGTGCGCCGGCATCGAGGCGCTCTTCGCGCCGCCCCCGCCGGGCGTGCCGCAGTCGATATGAAGGCGATGCGGCTCGCCGACAGCAATCGCTAAAAAACGAAAGGAGTTTTCGCTGGTCATGTCGACCGAACACAGCTTCATCCTGAAACTGTCGTGCCCAGACCGGCCCGGCATCGTGCACGCCGTCTCGGGTTTTCTTTACGAGCGTGGCGGCAACATTCTCGACTCGGCCCAATTCGGCGATAGCCGCACCGGCGAGTTCTTCATGCGCGTGCATTTTCAGCAAGTCGGCGGCGACCCGGGGCTCGATGCGCTGCGCGCGGCATTTACGCCCCTCGCCGAGCGCTTTTCGATGCGCTGGGAGGCGTATGACGCCTTGGTGAAGCCGCGCGTCGTCATTCTCGTGTCGAAGATCGGCCACTGCCTGAACGACCTGCTGTTCCGCTATCGCACGGGGCAGCTGCCGATCGAGATTCCGGCGATCATCTCGAACCACAAGGATTTCTATCAGCTCGCCGCGAGCTACGATATTCCGTTCCATCACTTTCCGCTGACGGAAGGGACGGCCGATGCGAAGGCCGCGCAGGAGGCGCGCGTCTACGAGGTCATCGAGCAAAGCCAGGCCGATCTCGTCGTGCTCGCGCGCTACATGCAGATTCTTTCGCCGACGCTTTGCGAGCGGCTGGCGGGCCGAGCGATCAACATCCACCATTCGTTCCTGCCGAGCTTCAAGGGCGCGAAGCCTTACTACCAGGCGTTCGATCGCGGCGTGAAGCTGATCGGCGCCACGGCGCACTACGTCACGACCGATCTCGACGAAGGTCCGATCATCGAGCAGGAGGTCGAGCGCGTCGATCACAGCATGACGCCGGAACAGCTGACGGCGATCGGGCGCGACGTCGAATGCGTGACGCTCGCGCGTGCCGTCAAGTGGCACACCGAGCATCGGATCGTGCTCAACGGGACGAAGACCGTCGTTTTCCGATAAGCGGCGCCAGGAAATGTCCCACGGCACGTTCGACGTGCCGCGGACATTCAAACGAGCCGCAGGTAGATGAGCTCGCGCTTGATATAAGCGTAGAAGACAGGCGCGGCGATGATGCCGGCGACGCCGAATGCCGCTTCCATGATCAGCATGGCGAGCAGCAGCTCCCACACGCGCGCCTCGATCTGGCCGCCGACGATGCGCGCATTCAGAAAGTACTCGAGCTTGTGAATCGCGATGAGAAAGCCGAGCGAGGCAACGGCCGTCGGCAGGCTGACCGATAGCGATATGGCAACGATGAGGGTGTTCGAGACGAGGTTGCCGATGACGGGCAGGAGCCCCGCGATGAACGTAATGAGGACGAGTGTCTTCGAGAGCGGCAGCCTCTCGTGGAAAATGGGCAGGGCGACGAGCAGATAGAGCGCGGTGAATACCGCATTGATCGCCGAGATCTTGATCTGAGCGAAAACGATACGTCTGAACGCATCGGAAAAACGCCCGACTCGCGTCGCCAGTGCCCGACCGAGCGGCAGTCGCTGCGCGTGCCGATCGGCCGTGATCGCGATCAAGGCGCCGAGGATCATGCCGATGAGCACGTGTCCGAACGCGCGCGCGACGTTTTTGCCGCCTTGCTGCAGCTGGTCCATGTGAGAATGGACCAGCATGCCGGCCTTCGCTTTCATTTGCTCGGCGTCGACGGGAAGCATCGTCGAAATCCAGTCGGGTGTGCGCAAGCGCGCCTGCTCGATCATCTGCATGACTTGCCCGAGCAGACTTTGGATGTTCGGCACGGTTTGCTCGAAGTGCTCGATCATGCCGATCGCGAGACTCGTCAATCCGCCGACGACCACCGTTGCCAGGATGACGACCGCGACGAGGCGTGCCAGGTGGCTCGACATATGCCGCTCGATTACCGGAGCGATCATATGGACGAGCTGATGGACGAGCATGCCGGCGAGCAGCGCGGCGAGCAGCTTCAGGTGCATGACGGCCCACATGCCGGCCAAGGCCGCGACGTAGCTGCAGGCTTCGACGACGGATAGCTTCGGCAGGCTCATGTCGCTTGTGAGACGCACGGGACGCGCAGCCTTGTCCCGCGTGGCAAGTTCCTTCGGTGCTTCGTCGCGATTACCCATGACGCCTTGTGTCTCCACCCGTATTTACGAGGCAACGTGCTCGTGCGGTGCTGCCTCGCTCGCGGCTTTAGCGCCGCTCGAGCAGCGGTGCGAGATATTTCCCTGTGAAGCTCGCCCTCGATCTCGCAATCTGCTCGGGCGTGCCTTGCGCGATGATCTGCCCGCCACCCGCGCCACCTTCGGGGCCCAGGTCGATCACCCAGTCGGCGGTTTTGATTACATCGAGATTATGCTCGATGATGACGACTGTATTGCCGTGATCGCGAAGCCGGTGGATCACTTCGAGCAGAAGCGCGATGTCGTGGAAGTGCAGGCCGGTCGTGGGCTCGTCGAGGATATAGAGCGTTCGGCCGGTATCGCGCTTCGATAGTTCGAGCGAAAGCTTGACGCGCTGGGCCTCGCCGCCCGAGAGCGTCGTGGCCGATTGCCCGAGCCGGATGTAGCCGAGGCCGACATCGAGCAGCGTCTTGAGCTTGCGTGCGATGACGGGCACCGCGCCGAAGAAATCGTGCGCCTGCTCGACTGTCATGTCGAGCACCTCGCTGATGTTCTTGCCTTTGTAGTGGACCTCGAGCGTCTCGCGGTTGTAACGCTTGCCGTGGCAGACGTCGCAAGGCACATAGACATCGGGCAGAAAGTGCATCTCCACTTTCAGTACGCCGTCGCCCTGGCAGGCTTCGCAGCGGCCGCCTTTGACGTTGAACGAGAAGCGCCCCGGATCGTAGCCGCGTTCCTTGGCGGCCGGCACGCCGGCGAAAAGCTCGCGGATCGGCGTGAACACGCCCGTGTAGGTGGCGGGATTCGAGCGCGGCGTGCGGCCGATCGGCGATTGATCGACGTTGATGACCTTGTCGAAGTGCTCGAGGCCTTCGATCGATTCGTAAGGCGCGGGCTCCGTCGACGATCCGTACAGGTGTTGCGCGACCGCGTTATAGAGCGTGTCGTTGATGAGCGTCGACTTGCCCGAGCCCGAGACGCCCGTCACGCAGGTGAGAAGGCCCACGGGCAGATCGAGCGTGACCCGCTTCAGATTGTTGCCGTGCGCTTCGACGATGCGCAGGTGGCGCTCATCGGGGTCTTTGCGCTCGTCCGGAAACTCGATCCGGCGTGTGCCCGAGAGGTATTGGCCCGTCATCGACGCGGGATCGCCCTCGACCTCCACCGGCGTGCCCTGCGCGATGATCATGCCGCCGTGCTCGCCGGCGCCCGGGCCCATGTCGACGATATAGTCGGCCATGCGGATCATGTCCTCGTCGTGCTCGACGACGACGACCGAGTTCCCGAGGTCGCGCAGGTGCTTGAGCGTCGCGATGAGCCGATCGTTGTCGCGCTGATGGAGGCCGATCGACGGCTCGTCGAGCACGTACATGACGCCCGTGAGCCCCGAGCCGATCTGCGAGGCGAGGCGGATGCGCTGGGCTTCACCTCCCGAGAGCGTGTCTGCGCTGCGCTCGAGCGAAAGATAATCGAGCCCGACGTTGTTGAGGAACATGAGCCGCGCGACGATTTCCTTCACGACCTTCTCGCCGATTTCGCGCTTCGCGCCGTCGAGCTTGAGCGTCTGGAAGTAGCCCAGCGTGTCGCGCAGCGGCCAGCCGCTCACCTCGTAGATGGCGCGCGCGTCGCCATTCGCGCCGAGCCGCACGAAGCGCGCCTCGCGGCGCAACCGTGAGCCGTCGCACGATGGGCAGGGCTGATTGTTCTGGTACTTCGCGAGCTCCTCGCGCACGGCGGCCGAGTCGGTCTCGCGATAGCGCCGCTCGAGGTTCGGGACGATGCCCTCGAAGACGTGCTCGCGCACCGTCGCGCGGCCGCGCTCGTTGATATAGGAAAACGGGATTGTCTCCTTGCCCGACCCGAAGAGAATCAGCTTCTTGATTTTTTCGGGAAGGTCCTCGAACGGCGTATCGATGTCGAACTCGTAGTAGGCCGCGAGGCTTTGCAGCATCTGGAAATAGAACTGGTTGCGCCGGTCCCATCCCTTGACCGCGCCTGCCGCGAGCGAAATCGACGGATACGCTACGACGCGCTTCGGATCGAAGAACGTGATCTGCCCGAGCCCGTCGCAATCGGGGCACGCGCCCATCGGATTGTTGAACGAGAAAAGGCGCGGCTCGAGCTCCGGCAGCGAATAGGAGCAGATCGGACAGGCGAATTTCGAGCTGAACACGTGCTCGTGCCCGTCGTCCATCTCCAGCGCGACCGCCCGGCCGTCGGCGAGCCGCAGCGCCGTCTCGAACGATTCGGCGAGACGCTGCTTGATGTCGGGGCGCACCTTCAGGCGATCGACGACGACATCGATCGTATGCTTGTCGTTCTTTTTGAGCTTCGGCAGCGAATCGACATCGTAGATCTGCGCTTCGCCCTCGTTGGCGGTGCCGCCGCCCGAGCGGATGCGAAACCGGATGAAGCCTTGCGCCTGCATCTGCTCGAAGAGCTCGGCATGCTCGCCCTTGCGATTGGCGACGACGGGCGCGAGGATCATCAGCTTCGTGTCCTCGGGCAGCGCGAGCACGGTATCGACCATCTGCGAGACGCTTTGCGCTTCGAGCGCGATGCCGTGATCCGGGCAGTAGGGCGTGCCGACGCGAGCATAGAGCAGGCGCAGGTAGTCGTGAATTTCGGTGACGGTGCCGACCGTCGAGCGCGGGTTGTGCGAGGTCGCCTTCTGCTCGATCGAGATGGCGGGTGAGAGCCCCTCGATCAGGTCGACATCGGGTTTCTCCATCAGCTGCAGGAACTGGCGCGCGTACGCGGAGAGACTCTCGACATAGCGGCGCTGCCCCTCGGCGTAGAGCGTATCGAAGGCGAGCGACGATTTGCCCGAGCCGGAGAGCCCGGTGATGACGATGAGCTTGTGACGCGGCAGGTCGAGATTGACGTTTTTCAGGTTGTGGGTGCGAGCCCCACGGATGCGAATCTGTTCCATACCTGACTGAGCGAGGGGGCGGACCAAACCTGCTACTATAACGACTTTTGCAGACAGCCGTTACGGCGTCCTTACAGCGCCTCCGCTGGGACGGCCTGGCGCCCCGAGGAAATCCCGTTGAGGGAAGGTCCCCTCGGCGGACGGGACGCGGCGTGAACGAGACGTCGAACGGCGTCGCCACCGCTACCGATCCGCTCCCCTGATGTCGAACGCTTCCGTCACTTCCTCACGCATGAGCGCGCCCGAGCTGCGCGCGACCGTGTCGCTCGCGGGCATCTTCGCGCTGCGCATGCTCGGTTTGTTCATGATCATGCCGGTGTTCTCCGTCTACGCGAAGACGATCCCCGGCGGCGACAACGTGCTGCTGGTCGGCATTGCGCTCGGCGCATACGGCGTCACCCAGTCGATGCTCTACATCTTTTACGGCTGGGCGTCGGACAAGCTGGGCCGCAAGCCCGTGATCGCCGTGGGGCTCGCGATTTTTGCGCTGGGCAGCTTCGTCGCGGCCATTGGGCACTCGATGGCCTGGATCATCGCCGGGCGCGTGATTCAAGGGATGGGTGCCGTTTCGTCGGCCGTCATCGCGTTCATCGCGGATCTGACGGCCGAGGAGCACCGGACGAAGGCGATGGCGATGATTGGCGGCAGCGTCGGCATTTCTTTCGCGGTGGCCATCGTCGGCGCGCCTATCGTCTTCCATTGGATCGGCATGAACGGGCTGTTCGCGCTCGTCGGCGTGCTGTCGCTCGTCGCCGTCGGCGTCGTGCTCTGGATCGTGCCGAACGCGCCGAAGCCGGTGCACGTGCCCGCGCCCTTTGCCGAGGTGCTTCACAACGTGGAGCTCTTGCGCCTGAACTTTGGTGTGCTCGTGCTTCACGCGACGCAAACGGCGCTCTTCCTCGTCGTGCCGCGGATTCTCGAGGCAGGCGGCTTGCCGGTCGCCTCGCACTGGATGGTGTACTTGCCCGTGATGGGGCTTTCGTTCGTGATGATGGTGCCCGCGATCATTGCCGCGGAGAAGCGCGGCAAGATGAAGCCGGTGCTGCTCGGTGCCATTGGGCTTATCCTGATCGGCCAATTGTTGCTCGGCGCGGCACCGCATACCATCTTGTCGGTGGCGGCGATTTTGTTCGTCTACTTCCTCGGGTTCAATATCCTGGAAGCGTCGCAGCCTTCGCTCGTTTCGAAACTTGCGCCCGGCACGAGAAAAGGCGCGGCGGCCGGCGTCTATAACACGACGCAGTCCGTCGGGCTCGCGTTGGGCGGTGTGATCGGCGGGTGGCTGCTGAAATCGGTCGGGCAGAATGCGGTGTTTTTCGCGTGCTCGGGGCTCGTTTTGGGGTGGCTTATAATCGCCGCGAATATGAAGCCGCCGCCGCGCAAGGCGTGAACGGGAGCCGGCAGCCGGTGAGGGTTCGAGGCAAGACGGCCTACAGGACGCAACCCGGCGCGGGTTCGGGGCGGCTGCTTTTCGCGCTGATTCCTGTTCCTGTCCACACGAACGGCGTCGCCGCACAATAGCGCTATGCATGGGGCCGGAGTCGCTGCTTACGCGGCTCTCTCGGGCAACACGGAATCAACTGGAGAAACATATGGCATCCGTCAACAAGGTCATTCTCGTCGGTAACCTCGGCGCTGATCCTGAAGTGCGTTACCTGCCGAGCGGGGACGCCATTGCGAACATTCGTCTCGCGACGACTGACCGCTACAAGGACAAGACGACCGGTGAAATGAAGGAAGCCACCGAGTGGCATCGCGTCGCGTTTTTCGGGCGGCTTGCCGAGATCGTCAACGAGTATCTGAAGAAGGGCTCGTCGGTTTATATCGAAGGGCGCATTCGCACGCGCAAGTGGCAGGGCCAGGACGGTCAGGACCGCTATTCGACCGAAATCGTCGCGGAACAGATGCAGATGCTGGGCGGCCGCGGCGGTTCGGGCGGCGGTGGCGGCATGGGTGACGAAGGCGGTGGGTATGGCCGTGAGCCGGCTGAACGCGGTGGTAGGCCCGCGGGCGGTGGTGCGGCGCGTAGCGGCGGCGGCAGTGGGGGCGCGGGCGGTGGCCGGCCCAGCGCGCCGGCCGGCGGCGGGCTCGATGAGATGGATGACGATATTCCGTTCTAACGGCTGCTTCATCCACTGATGTCAGCGCGGCCCCGAGTTTCTCATTTGAATACATGATTCGGTGAGATCCTCGGGGCCGCTTGCCTTGTCCGCAAGCGCAAATCGAGAGGGCGCGTCGCAGCGACTATTTGAGCAGAGAAGGACACACTCACTGAAACCAGCCAGCGGTGGTCTCTAGATAACGAAGTACAGTATCGAGAGCATCAGCCACATCTGCATCGCTCGCGGTGAACGCCGCTTGGTATTTGCGATTGCGCCAGTCCCTCAACGCGTCAACCGTATCGCTGAGTTCTTGCGGCAGGCCCATGATATGGGCAGCCGCTTCCAAAGCCATCTGGTGATGCCCTGGCTTGGACGATACTCGAACTGACTGGCTCGCAAGCACTGCCAACGCGCAGAAAAAGACGGAGTCGTAGGCGGCGTCCATACGCGTGCTGGCGCTATTCTCTTTGCGTTGAGCGTCGGCGTACTTGAGGGCGGCTTCTTTGAGCCAGCCTTGCAACTGCACCTTGTTGACGGCGGATTGGCGGGTCAACGGTGTATCTGGCGTGTTTAGCAGGTCATCGAGCGACGGCATCCAGGTCTCCTATCAAGCTGACCTTGGGATGCTGCATGATTTCAGTCGCGAATGGATCGTTTTGCTTCAACAATGCGCGGAATTGCTCGATTGTGAACACCGAGGCGTTGAACGGTCGGCTGTACTTGCGTGCGAGCGGGCGCAGCAGCGCGTTAGTCCTAAGTTCGGAGATGGCGCCGAGCACGAGCACGTCGATGTCACTCGCCGCCCTTTCTTCATGCCGCGCAAATGATCCGAAAATGAAGGCAACCTGAACGCCCGTTGCCTCTCGCAGCATTTGCTGGAGATCCGCAACGAGCACGCTGCTTTGGCGAAAGAGATCGATGAGCGGAACTAGAGCTGGATCCCGCGCGACCTGATAGCCGGCCTTCGCTGCGCCGCGCTTCACGAGCCCAACGACCTCCCAGCGTTGCAACCATCGATGCGTGTTGCCGGGGTCCAGCCCGGTCTGGGCGGCGAGCTCCCTAGCGCTGAATTCGTCGTTCGGGTGTTCGAACAGATGGCGCAGGGCTTTGAAACGGCCCACTCCACCGAAGAGTTCGGCAAACATTTTTTCGTTCATGCGCTCGATACACCTCGGCGGATCGTCTGCAACAGCCATCGCTTATCGTTGTTCATTCTACAGCGAGTGTTGTAGATCGCACAACGCGGCGGCGACGACAAGCAGCGTGTTGTTGATTGGACAACCGCTGTTGTTTTATATACAACGCAAGAGGTTCACCGCTAAAAGCAACGATCCGACGTTTTCAGCCTATCTCGACACGCGTTTTCAGGCGTGCTCTCCGAGCGTACGCGGCGCCCGTCACTTGCCGAAAAGCTGCGTCGTGTACTTTCCCGATACCGCCCCACTGTGCTTCCCATCCGCACCGTAGAAGCGATTTTCGCGGCAAAGACGTTCCTTGACGTCGCAGAAGATACCGTTGGCGAAGGTGAATTCCGTCTGGCTGAATTTGCCTTGCGAAAAAAGCCTTGCCGCAGCCTTCTTCCCCAGATACCGAGACGTCAACTCGCGAGAGACGCCCTTGTCGTTTGCGCACATATATCGATCGCAGAGGACGCCGGAAGCGGGTGAGTGAGCACTGGCGTTTTGCCCGGCTTCGGCGGTGCCGGCTGTCAGCGCAAGCAACAGGGCCGGGCAAATGAGCCGGACAGGGCGGGGCGCGAAAGCGAATAGGTCCATTTGAAGATCCCGGTAAAGCAGTCAACTTCAACGCGATCTTACTCTCACGCCCATGGAGCCCTTTCCTCGGCACGCCGATTGCAGATAGTCGGGATGCAAGCAAGGAGATAGCGATGGCGGATGCGATCGGAGAACCTGGGTCGTTTCTGGCAACGTGGCGCGGGACAGGCGCTTCGATCGCGCTCGCGGTCGTTGCGTGCGCGAGCGTGTTAGCCCTCGGCGGTTGCAATTCCATCTATACCGAGAGCGCGAATGCGGGTGCGGGTATCGCCGGAGCCGCCGCCGCATCGAAGGTGACGCGCAACGCCGCCGTCGCGACGGGCATCGGTCTCGGCGCGGTGGCCGCGGCTCGCGCAGGCGTCGCGTATACGCAGCGCGTCGCGCACAACGCTACACAAGAGCGCATCGCTGAAGCAGCAGGGCCGCTCGACGTCGGCGCAGTGGCCTCCTGGTCGGTTTCGCACAAGATCCCGATCGAGCCTGACCAACACGGACGCGTGACCGTCAGCCGCGTCATCAGTACGGGTGCGCTCGACTGCAAGGAGATCGTTTTTTCGGTCGATCGGCCGGCCGCGAAGCGCTCGGAGGGTGCGGCAAATGCTCCAAATGCTGCAAGCGCCGCCAGTGCGGTAAAAGTCAGCGAGTCGCAGGCCGAAAACGAATTCTATGTCGCATCGATATGCCGCGACGGCGCCAAGTGGAAATGGGCGTCGGCCGAGCCCGCGACGAGCCGATGGGGCCCGATGCAATGAACGCACGCTATCTCGCCGGGATCACCGCGATCAGCGCCGCGTTGTGGGTGATCGTCGGAACAGGTTGCCAGTCGATTGGCGCCGCAAGTGGCGCCGCGGCCGGCGTTGCGACCGGGGCCGCGACGACGAACCCTGCGATCGGAATCGGCGTCGGCATTGCGGTGGAGGCGGCAACGGATGAAGCGGTCAGGCGTACGACGCGCCATCTGCATCAGGATCAGCAGGATGCGATCGCGGCCGTCGTCGGCGCGCTGCCCGTCGACGAAAGCGGGGCATGGCGCGTCAAGCATTGGCTACCGATCGAGAACGGGCGCGGGCGCGTTCGTGTGACGCGCGCATTCGCGACCCCGCTCGCCCTTTGCAAGGACTTCGTGTTCTCCGTCGCGCATGGAAACGGTCCGGAAGCACACGAGGATTGGTATACGGCTAGCGCGTGTCAGCAAGGGACGCGATGGAAGTGGGCCGATGCCGAGCCGGCGGTGGCGCGGTGGGGCAGCTTGCAGCAGCAGTAGGTGCGTCGCAGGCGTGTGTGCTCGTTCGTCCGTTTGAAAGCGCGCGAGTCAGACCGCCGCCGAAGGCTGCGTTCGAAGCGTCAACGGCGCCAGGCGTGCCGCGCCAGTGCCACATTTGAATTAGAACAGTTCAGGCGGCTTGCGATCGACGAACTCGCGCGGAGCCGACTCGGGCAGTGTAAAGGCGACATGCGGCAAATCGTCGAGCAACCCATCGAACTGCGCGTCGGCCTCGCTCGTAAAGAGAGCATCGAGGTAATCGAAGCTCAACATCGGCACGAGGGCCTGAAGCGCGGCCTCGGCTCCAGCCTGCGGGCCGCTGTCGATGCCGTCGACGTCGAGGCGGATCGTGCACGCGCCTTTAGGGCTGCAGTCGATCGCACCAAGGTCGATCAATTTGCCCGCCGCATTTTGCGCGAGCACGCGCGTTCCGGTTGCGAATAGTCGGAACGGCCGGTCGAATTGCGGCAAGTCCGTCTGCGGTCGCGTCGCCATCGTTTGTCTCCCGATCGCCATCGTATTCCGCTGGCGCCGCAACTCGCGTGCCGGCGCGCCAGGCATCCGCGATCTGCATGGACGTCAAATCGATTGCATGATTTCGCCATATGACGATCCCGCAAGAGCAAAGCTGAAAACAATCGTTCTCACCGCATCGCGCCTTTCCTAGACTGGCGGTTCCCGTAGCGGTAGCGCCGCTCGATCCCCTTTCTCTTGAAACCGAACAGTTTTGTGCCGAAGGCGCTCAATCAGCGTCGTGGAGAAGTCATGTCTTCGAAGAACAACGAGCTTCATCAACTCGCACGCCGTCGCTGGCTCAAGGCAGCCGCCGCGAGCGGCGGCGCGCTCGCGGTCGGCACGCTCAGCGCCGGATACCCGCAGTCGGCGCGCGCGCAAGGCGCGTCTGCCAAGACCTTGCGTATCGGCTATCAGAAGTACGGCTCGCTCGTACTCGTGAAGGCACGCGGCACGCTCGAGAAGCGTCTCGCGAGCCAAGGTGTCACGGTTTCGTGGCTCGAGTTTCCCGCAGGCCCGCAATTGCTCGAAGGACTGAACGCAGGGGCCGTCGATTTCGGCACGGTCGGTGAAACGCCTCCCATCTTCGCCCAGGCCGCCGGCGTCGATTTCGTCTACGTCGCGAATGAGCCGCCGTCGCCTGCCGCGGAAGCGATCGTCGTGCCGCACGACTCGCCGATCAAGTCCGTCGCGGATCTGCGCGGCAAGAAAGTTGCGCTCAATAGGGGATCGAATGTCCACTACCTTCTGGTGCGGGCGTTGAAACACGCCGGCCTTCAGTACGCCGACATTCAGCCTGCTTACCTCGCGCCAGCCGACGCGCGCGCCGCGTTCACGCAAGGCAGCGTCGACGCATGGGTAATCTGGGATCCCTACTTCGCCGCGATCGAGAAGCAAACCGGCGCGCGCATCCTCGCCGACGGCACCGGTCTCGTCGACAACACGCAGTTCTATCTGGCATCGAGGCGCTTCGCATCGAGCGCGCCGCAGCTCGTGCGCGCGACGCTCGAGGAACTGGCGAGCGCCGACGCCTGGGCGAAGGCGAACCCGGCCGCGGTTGCCGCCCAGCTCGCGCCGCTCGTCGGCCTCGAGCCGGCTATCGTCGAAGTGGCCGCGCGCCGCTCGTCGTATGGCGCCCGTCCGGTCTCGGCAAACGTGCTGGCGTCACAGCAAACGATCGCCGATACGTTCAGCGAGCTCAGGCTCATTCCGAAACAAATCGCCGTCAAAGACGCGCAGTGGCTTGCCTGAGAGCGGAGAGAGGCGCATGAAGGTGTTCTGGTTCATCCCGCTGCACGGCGATTCGCGCTATCTCGGCACGTCCGAAGGCGCGCGCGCCGCCACCTATGACTATTTCCAGCAGATTGCCGTGGCAGCCGATACGCTCGGCTACGAAGGCGTGCTGCTGCCGACGGGTCGTTCCTGCGAGGACGCATGGGTCGTCGCATCGAGCCTCATCGCGGCAACGCGTCGGCTCAAGTTTCTCGTTGCCATCCGGCCGGGGCTCAGCTCGCCGGGCCTGTCGGCCCGGATGGCGGCAACGTTCGACCGACTTTCGAAAGGCCGGCTTCTCATCAACGTCGTGACGGGCGGCAGCCCCGTTGAGCTGGAAGGCGATGGCTTCTTCGCCGATCACGACGTTCGCTATGAGATTACCGACGAGTTTCTGTCGATTTGGCGCGACCACTTCAGGACCGCCCATGACGGCGGGGCGGTCGACTTCGAGGGGCGCCATTTGAGCTCGCGAGGCGGCAAACTGCTCTACCCGTCGTTTCAGCGGCCGCATCCGCCATTGTGGTTTGGCGGATCGTCGGAAGCTGCCCAGGCGATCGTGGCCGATCATATCGATACCTATTTGACGTGGGGCGAGCCGCCAGACGCGGTGGCGAAGAAGATCGCCAGCGTGCGCGCGAAGGCCGAGCGCAAGGGGCGCAAGGTCAAGTTCGGGATCCGGCTCCACGTCATCGTGCGTGAAAGCGAGGACGAAGCGTGGGCCGAGGCGGACCGGCTCATCAGCCGCGTCGACGACGAAACCGTCGCCAAAGCGCAGGCCGATTTCGCCAAGATGGATTCGGAAGGGCAGCGCCGCATGGCTGCATTGCATGGCGGCAAGGGGCGCACGCGCGCTGAGCTCGAGATCTATCCGAATCTGTGGGCGGGTATCGGACTCGTGCGCACGGGGGCCGGCACGGCGCTCGTCGGCACTCCGGAGCAGGTCGTGGCGCGCATGACCGAGTATGCCGAGCTCGGCATCGACACGTTCATTCTGTCCGGCTATCCGCACCTCGAGGAAGCGTATCGCTTCGCCGAACTCGTCTTTCCAAGGCTACCGCAGCGGGTGCGGGAGAACCTGGAATCGGCGCTGCCAGGGCCTTTCGGCGAAATCGTCGGCGTGACGCACTTGCCGAAAGCAGCGCGCGGCTGAGCGGAACGTGCTCGAGCGCGGGTGACGGAATCCTTCGTACTACGAAATGATTGAAAGGGGAAGCACCGTGAAAACGCAGGCGTTGACGAGACGCATCGTGCCGTGGATCGTCCCGGCCCTCATCCTCTTCGCGTGGGAGGTGAGCGCACGCATCGGTTGGCTGTCCGCGCGCGTCTTGCCCGAACCGCTTGCCGTTGCGCAAGCGGCATGGGGGCTCGTGCGCAGCGGCGAAATGTGGACCGACGTCGAGGTGAGCGCGTGGCGCGCATTGGTCGGGTTCGCGATCGGCGGCGGCATTGGCTTCGCACTCGGGCTCGCGACGGGGCTTTTCAAGCCGATCGAAGCGGCGCTGGATTCGACGATCCAGATGATTCGGAACATTCCCGCGCTCGCGATGATTCCGCTCGTCATCCTCTGGTTCGGTATCGAAGAGCAGGCAAAGCTCTTTCTCGTCGCGCTCGGCGTGTTCTTTCCCATCTATGTGAACACCTTTCACGGGATCCGCTCGGTGGACGGCAACCTCGTCGAAATGGCGAGGAGCTATGGCGTGCGGGGATTGGCGCTCTACCGCGACGTGATTTTGCCGGGCGCGTTGCCTTCGATTCTCGTCGGCGTGCGCTTCGCGCTCGGGTTGATGTGGGTCATGCTGATCGTCGCCGAGACGATTTCCGCGCAGTCGGGCATCGGCTACATGACGATGAATGCGCGCGAATTCATGCAAACGGACGTCGTGGTGGTCGGCATTCTGCTTTACGCATTGCTCGGCAAGTTGGCCGACATGCTCGCGCGCGGCCTCGAACGAAGTCTGCTGCCTTGGCATCCGGCCTATGCGGGCAGTGCCGTGCGTCCGCGCGCAGCGCGCACGAGCCTCGGCGCGAGATGGGCGAAGGCGGCGAAGGCGGTGAAGCGGCCGCCCGGGTGGCGAGGAGCGAAGGCGTGAGTGCCTCCGCAACGGCGGACGAGATCGGCCTGGCAAACGCTGCTGCGATTGAAACGGGCACCGAGGCGGCGATCGTCCTGAAGTCGATCTCGAAGCGTTACGCCGAGCGCGTTGTGCTCGATCGTCTCGACCTGTCGGTCGCCAAGGGGAGCTTCGTTGCGATCATCGGACGCAGCGGCTGCGGGAAGTCGACGCTGCTGCGCCTCGTGGCCGGTCTCGAGACGCCCGACGACGGCGAGCTCGTCAGGGGCGAAGGCGGGCACGGCGAGCCGCGTGGAGTGCCCCGCACACGCATCATGTTTCAGGATGCCCGGCTATTGCCTTGGAAGAGCGTGCTCGCGAACGTCATGCTCGGCCTGCCGCGCACGGCGCGCGATGAAGCGCGCGCGGCACTCGACGAGGTGGGCCTCTCGGCCCGCGAGCATGACTGGCCCGCGCAGCTGTCAGGGGGCCAACGACAGCGTGTGGCGCTCGCGCGCGCGCTCGTGCATCGCCCCGACCTGCTGCTGCTCGACGAGCCGCTCGGCGCGCTCGACGCGCTCACGCGCATCGAAATGCACGAGCTCATCGAGCGGCTTTGGCGCGAGCACCGGTTCACCGCGCTGCTCGTGACGCACGATGTGCAGGAAGCCGTGGCGCTCGCGAGCCGAATCCTGCTCATCGAGCGCGGGCGCATCGGGCTCGATCGGCAGGTCGAGCTCGCGCGGCCGCGAGCGCGCGGCACGGCCGCGTTCGCCGCGATCGAGGACGCCGTGCTTCAGCGTGTGCTCGAGCCCGCGAGCTGACAAACCGCTTCGCGTCCGGGTGCGCCTGCGGCTGCAAGTGAGTCGTCACTTCAATTGTCATGCCATTGTCATGCGGCCGTTGCGGCCGACGATCCCTATGCTTCGGGCTTCGTAGAGCGCTCCATCGATATCGGAGCGTTCTTGTCTGCTGATTAATTGCGCGCCGTTATAATGCGGGACCATTTGTTCCGCATCGACCCATGAGCCGAGTCCTCTGCGCACTGCTGATTTCGTTCGGAGTCCTGACGCATGCCTATGCCGAGGGCTCTGAATCGACAGCCGTACCCGCACCCGCGCCGGCAACGAGTGGAATCGACGCATCGTCGTTAGCGCAAGCAAGCGGCGCCGCGGCACCCGCCCATGCATCCGCGAGCGAAGCCGCAACGGCGCAGACGCATCGCATCTCGAGCCTGCTCGTGGAAAAGTTCGGCCTCGCCCGTGCGAAGGCGGAAGAGATCACCCACGCCGTGATCTCTTCTGCATCGAAGTACTCGCTGCCGCCGGCGCTCGTGCTTGCGATCATCTCGATCGAGTCGCGCTTTCGCGAGAAGGCGCATGGCCTGCACGGCGCGACCGGACTCATGCAGGTCGTGCCCGCCGCGCACCGTCGCCTGGTGAGCCATATCGATCTGACGGAGCCGGCCGCCAATATCGAAGCCGGATCCGCGATCCTTCATGGCTATATAGAGTCGGCCCAGGGCGACATGGCCGCGGCACTCAAGAGCTACGGAGGATCGTCGGCTTATGCCCGGAAAGTGAGCCTGCGCGTGCATGATTTCGAGGCGGGCGTCGGGGCCAGCGCGCCAGACATCACATTCGACGCGAGCGGTGTGCGCTAGCGCTCGATCCGTCTGCTTCCCGAGCTTCGCTTGCCGTGCCTCGAGCAGTGAGCAGTGCCCCTTTCGTTACGCGTGCCAGGCGCTCCCGGCTCAAGTCGTTCGAGCATGTCGAATTTTCCATATCGCTGCGCGCGGTGAATGATCGCTCTGCTAGAATCCAGTAACGTCGAAGACGCCCGCACGAAGGGCGATAAGCACAAGTTCGGAATAAATTCGAATCGACGTCGTGGGCCAATTTCGATCATAGGAAAGATAATGAAATTGCTCCGTCGATTGCTGATTTGTTCCGTGGCGCTTGCGGCAAACTCCCATGCCGATGCGGCGCAATGGGTCCATCTGACGAGTGAGCGCGATCTCTCTTACGAGGTCGACATGGATAGCGTCAAAAGCGGCCCCGACGGCTATCTCGAGTACGTTGCGAAGACGCTGTGGAAAGTCCCCGCGATGCTTTCCGGGGCGACGAAGCCTGTTGCCGTCTCCATCACCCGCTATCAAATCGACTGCGACCATAAAGCATGGCGCGCAATCGATACCAACTATGTGACGGCCGAGGGCGAGCCGGCAGGCAAGGCCCAACCGAAGGATGCGGCTTGGACGCCCATCGGGCCCGGCACCGTCGTCGACCTGATGTTTCGGAAGGTCTGCTGAGCGCCCGTGTACGTGGAACCCCATACGGCCTGACGGTTTGGTCTACCATTGCTGCCGACCCGCGTGCACGGCGACGCGCTGTGCCGACGGAGACGTCTCGATCGCGAGGACAATATGCGTATGATGCGCAAGCTCGGAGTTGCCGCGCTGCTGTCGGTTTTGACGATCGGCGCGGCGCTTGCGGACGAAGTCGTCTACAAGGCCAGCCTGCAGCCGTCGAGCGAGGTTCCGCCGACGACGAGCAGGGGAAGCGGTGAGCTGAAAGCGATGTTCGACACATCGACGAAGCTTCTCATGTGGGCGGGCTCGTTTCAGGGGCTCTCCGGCCCGGCAACGATGGCTCGCTTTCAGGGACCGGCACCGGTCGGCCAAAACGCCGGCGTACAGATCGACGCCCCGCTCGCGAAGGCGCCGCGCGGCGACATCGAAGGTCAAGCCACGTTGACGGACGCGCAGATCAACGACCTCGAGACGGGCAAGTGGTACTTCAATATCTATACGGAGCAACACAAGGGCGGCGAAATACGCGGCCAGTTGTTGCCGTCGCCCCCTGCGCCGCACTAGCTTCTGTCCATCCGGTCTAGATCGTATATTCGAGAACCGCTCGTTCATGGCACGTTCGTCGCAAGTACCATGATTGGTTGCCGAGTTCCGGGAGGGGGCCGCGATGAGTTGGCAAAGCGCCGTCGTCAGCTGGGTTCTCAAAAAGCAGTTCCGTCCGGAGACGGAGAAGCCTCATGTGAGCGTCGAGCGTGCCCGTACGCGAACGGCTGAGCGCGTCTGGTCGCCGAAGGTGCCGGCGGGCTGGCGGCTTACCGAGCACTACGGTCTCGACGAGGCACCGTTACGCGGCGAATGGCTCGAGCCGGCCGGCAAACTTGGCGCCCCTATCCATCCCGCCGCGTCGGCGCCTCTCGATAGTGCGGCCGTGCCCGACGTTGGCGCGCCGATGCGCACGCTACTCTATTTGCACGGCGGCGGTTACTACTTCTGCTCGCCAAGATCGCATCGCTCCCTCGTGTTTCCGCTGGCGGTGCGTGCGGGCGCCCGCGCGTTTTCGCTCGATTACCGGCTTGCGCCCGAGCATCCATTCCCCGCCGCCGTCGACGACGCGCTCGCCGCCTATCGTTGCCTGCTAGCGGACGGGATACCGCCCGATTCGATCGTGGTAGCGGGGGACTCCGCAGGCGGCGGCCTCGCGCTCGCGCTTCTTCTCGCGCTGCGCGACGCGAAAGACGCGTTGCCTGCCGCGGCGCTGCTGTTCTCCCCTTGGACCGACCTCGCGGCGACGGGCGAGACGCTCGTCACCAACGACGGAGCGGATCCGATGTTTCGTGGTGCGGCCATCGAGCGCGCAACGCGCCTTTATCTGGCCGGCGCGGATCCCAGGCACCCGTATGCGTCGCCGCTCTATGGAGATTTCACGGGGCTGCCGCCGCTGATGATTCAGGTCGGCAGCACGGAGGTGCTGCTTGACGATGCGCGGCGTGTCGCCGAGCGCGCGCGGGCGGCCGGGTGTGCCGTCGAGTTCGAGGTGTGGTCGAAAATGCCGCACGTCTGGCAACTATTCGCCCCGTTCATTCCCGAGGCGCATCGCGCGCTCGACCGGGCGGCTGCGTTCGCGTGCCGTCATGCGAGCGAACGCTATCGTCAGCGCAGCGGCGAGAGGTCGATCGCGCTATAAGCGGTTTGCACAACCTCGGTGCCATATTGCCGCTCGAGCCGGCGGATGGTGAAATGGCCGTGCGCCGTCTGCTGGAAGTGGTCGATGAAGGCCGTGTTGACGACGGCACCGAGCACCGCCCCGATCGCGGGAATCGACTTCGCCGCGACCTGCTCGCTGACTTGCACGGAAAAGCGCGCCGCGATTGCGTTCATGAGTCTCAGCAGTGCGGGCGTGCCGTGGGAGGCGAAGCTCTTCGACGCGAAGTCCGACGATGCCTTCGATATGGCCTGCGCGAGCGCCCCGCGCGCGATGAAGTAGCCGAACTCCGCTTCTTCGTTGGCCTGCTCGCGCTTGGACCGGGTGCCGCCGCCGAGGCCGAATACGGACAGACATTGCAGCTGCGTCTCGATCGTCCGTAAGTCCTCGCCTTCGCTGCGGGCGATATCGCAGATGGAACGGAACATCAGCGTCGTCGTGACCGGCAGTTCCGCCGGCAACGCCAACAGCCCGAAGGCACCGCCGGCCGCGCCGGTGGTCGCGACCGCGAGCTTGTGCCAGAGGTCGCGGGCCTTCGCCGACGCGGTAGAGCCGACCGGTAGGAGGCCATCGACCTCGCCGCGCACGCCGAGGCTCGCCAGCGCGGCCTGCAGACACTTGTCTAGCGCGCGCCGCGTCGCTTCGGCGATGGTCTCGTGCGCCGCCTCCGGCAGACGCGCTATCAGCCGTTCGACCGGCGCGCCCGCGGCGCCGGCCAACTTCATTGCAAGCGGCGCACGCTCTAGCGCGCGCTTCGCCCGCGCGAGCGCCGCGAGATCGTCGGCCGCGAGCGGGCCGGCAATGGCCGGTGTCGAATCTTCCATCACAGCATTTCCCTTGACGGTGAGGCAGAGCGCCCGTCGGCGGCACGCGCGCGAAGGAATGGCGCGAGCGCAAGGCGGCGACCGCCCCATCATGCTATCATTTCAATTCTTTGACGACACAACGATTGTTTCAACAAACGATGGCTGTTCATACGGCCCCTCACCATTCGAAGGGGCAGGTCCTCCCTTTTCGCGAGTCGCTGCTGGCGATGCTCGGCGTATCGTTCGTAACGATGCTCGTCGCGCTCGACCAAACGGTGGTGGGCACGGCTTTGCCCACGATCGTCGCCGAGCTGAAGGGCTTCGACCTTTATGCATGGGTCGCGACCTCCTATCTGCTCACATCCGTCATCACCGTACCGATCTTCGGGCGGCTCGGCGATTACTATGGCCGAAAGCCGTTCGTGATTGCGTCGATCGCCCTTTTCACCGGGGCGTCGGCGCTTTGCGGCGCCGCGAACAGCATGCTCTTTCTCGTCTTTGCGCGCGGCTTGCAGGGCATCGGCGGCGGCATGCTCGTCGGCACCGCGTTCGCCTGTATCGCGGATCTCTTCCCCGATTCGGTCGTTCGGCTACGGTGGCAGGTGCTGATGAGCTCGGCTTTCGGCATCGCCAACGCAATCGGGCCGTCGCTCGGGGGCTTTCTCACCCAGTACTACGGCTGGCGCTCGGCGTTCTACGTCAATCTGCCGGTCGGCCTGCTCTCGCTCGTCTTCGTCTGGCGCTATTTGCCGCATATGCGGCACGTCGAGCACAAGGGCCGCATACGGCTCGATTGGCCCGGCGCGCTGTTGATCGCGATCTCGCTCTCCAGCCTGCAACTCTTCGTCGAATGGGTCGCGCACGACGGCTTCACGCCGGTCGTCGCCGCACTTGTCGTGCTCAGTGTCGTCAGCGCTTTTGCCCTGCTGAAATGGGAGCGCGCGAGTGCACAACCGATTTTGCCGCTCGACATGTTCCGCAACGCAAGCCTCGCGGCGCTCTTCGCGCTGTCGGTGCTCGGCGGGTTCACCATGTTTTCTCTGCTCTTTTACGCGCCGCTGCTATTGCAGGGCGGCTTCGGGCTTTCGCCGCGGGATGCCGGATTCGTCATTACGCCGCTCGTCGTATTCATCACGATCGGCAGTATCACGAATGGCCGCATCGTCACGCGCATCCGCAATCCGAATTCGATGCTATGGATCGGGTTCCTGCTTGTCGCCGTCGCATGTCTCGGCACCGTCGCCGCGACGCGTAACATGCCGCACGCACTGCTGATGACATTCATGGTGGCGGGCGGGCTCGGCCTTGGCTTCGTGCTGCCGAACCTCACCGTCTTCGCGCAGCAGACGGCGGGCCGCGAGCACCTGGGCATCGCCACCGCGCTGCTGCAGTCGCTGCGGATGATCGGCGGAATGTTCGGCACGGCGTTGACAGGCACGCTCGTTTCGCTGATGTACCGGCATCGCGTCGGGGGCGCGCTGCAAGCGGCGCATGCCACGTCATGGCTCGATCAGATGCGCGATCCGCAAATTCTCGTGAACCGCGAGGCTCAGCCATCGCTCATCGCGCAGCTCGCGCACGCGGGCCATGACGGTGCCGCGCTGCTCGAGGCGGCGCGCGAGGCGCTCGTCGCATCGATTCATGCCGGCATCGCCGTCGCGATGGCCGTCGCGCTCTTCGCCGCCTGGCAATGCCGGCGCGTGCCGCGGGTCAAGATCGCACACGCGCCCGAGCCTGCGGTCGCCAGTGAATGAACGGACCGGACCTGGAGCACGCAATGGAAGAACATGAATACGTCGCGGTCGTCCGCCAGTTCGGCAGCACCTATCGCGCTTTCATGTCGGCATTCGAGGCACACGTCGGGCATCCGATGCCGCGCTGGCGCATCCTTTTCGCGCTTTCCGATCAGCTCGGGGAATGGTCGCAAAAGCGCCTCGTCGAGCGCCTGCGGATCGACCCGGGCGCGCTGACGCGGCAATTGAAGGCGCTCGAGGCGCTGGGCTGGGTGGCCCGCAGCGTCGACGCGCGCGACAACCGCGTAACGAACGTGGAACTGACGAGCGAAGGCGCGGCCGTCGTCGCCGAAGCGCTGCCGCGCCGCAACGCATTCCTGCGCGAAACGATGGGTGCATTGCCCGACGATGCGCTGCGGGCACTTTCGGCCGCGCTCGCCAAGTTCGAGACGCGCATCGCCGAGGTAGCGCAGGCGGAGACGGTCTGAGCCGGGTGGGCCTGCGATCGGTCAGTCACTAACGTGCAGGCCCTGCCGTTCAGAAGTACGTTTCGACGACTTCGGTGACTCGATACTGCTTATCCACGATCAGCACCTGCCGCCACTTGTCGAACGTCAGGCACGGATGCGAAATGTCGAACGCGAGCATGTCGCCCACCTTCAGGTCGGCGCCCGGCGCGATGCGCATGTAGGCGTGCTGATCCATCAGTCCGGTCACTTCCCAGCCTTCATCGGCGGCGATTTCGCGCGGAGCGGGCGTACCCGGCCTGTAATGGCGCGCCGGAACGGGCAGACCCGCGTCGAAAGCGGCGTCGCGCTTGCCGAAGGCGACGATCGCGCGATCGGCTTCGGGGATCGATTGAACATATGCCCAAAGCTGCAGCGCCGGCAGCAGGGCCTCGCCCATCCTCTTCGCGACGGGATTGCGCGCGAGGATGCCGGCCTGGGCCTTCTTGTAGATGCCCACGTCGTGGGTGAGATAGCAGCCCGGCCGCAGCACGACCTCGACGGCACCCGACTTCGATTCCTGCGCGAACTCCTCGGCGACTACGTCGTACCACGCAGAGCCGGCGCCGGACAGGATCGCCGGCGTGCGTGCGAAGCGGCCTTGTGCCGCGAGCGTGCGCGTCGTCTCGACGGCGCGGCGCAAGAAGGTCCGCACGGCCGTTTCGTCGGCGAGGACGCCCTCGTAAATTTCGATGCCCGCCAGCCGCAGCGTATCGGGATACCGCGCGATGGCCGCGAGCACCGCGTCGCGCTGCGCATCGTCACGCACGCCCGTGCGCCCGCCCGGCACGCCGAGTTCGATGAGAAGCTGCAGCGGCTTGCGTACCGACTCGAAGAACGCGCCGAGCTGCTCGACGCCGTCGACGGAATCGACGAGACAGAAGAACTCGAAATCCGGGTCCGTGAGGAGCTCCGCGATCATCGCCATGTTGTGCCGCCCCACGAGCTGGTTCGCCATCAGCACGCGCGGGACGCCGCCGAGATACGCGGCACGCGTCTGATGGGCGGTGGCGAGCGTGATACCCCAGGCGCCCGTTTCGAGTTGTCGGCGAAAGAGTTGCGGCGCCATCGTCGTCTTGCCGTGCGGCGCGAGCTTGACGCCGTACTCCGCAACGAAAGCCTGCATCCACTGGAGGTTGTGCTCCATCCGGTCCGCGTAGAGCACGGCGGCCGGCAGGCTGACGTCCTCGGCGAGCAGATTCCATTCGAGGTTGGCCGCCGATTCGAGCGGCACGCTCGCGCTCGGCACCGTGCCGAGGCCCTTGCTGCGGGGATCGATCGTCGCGTTTTGATAGGTGATCTTCATGGCGTGCAAACTGTCCTTGTCGGTCGTCGTCGGTTGTCGGGCGCTGCTCGACTGCATATGATGAATCCGGCACGATATCGAACGTACGAAAGCGCACATCCGCGTGCCGGTCGAAACATCCGCTTTCCGTGCATGGTACCGAACCTGCGGGTACGATCGAAGCGATGACCCCGCCTGAACGAGGAGACTACGCATGCATTCTCACCCCGAAGCCGCCGATACGCTGATCGTCGGGGCGCAGCTATACGACGGCACGGGCGAGCCGCCCGTCGTGCGCGATGTTGCCGTGCGCGACGGGCGCATTGCTGCCATCGGCAATCTCTCGAACTGGCTCGCCGAGGAAGTCGTCGAGGCGGAAGGCCGGGCGCTTGCACCGGGTTTCATCGACGTTCACACGCACGACGATACGCACGTCATCCGCTCGCCTCAATGTCTGCCGAAGATCACGCAAGGCGTAACGACGGTTATCGTCGGCAATTGCGGCATCAGCGCGTCGCCCGTGACGCTGAAAGGCGATCCGCCCGACCCGATGAACCTGCTCGGTGACCGGGACGCGTTTCGATACCCCACTTTCGCGGCCTACGTCGACGCGATCGAAGCGGCGCGTCCCGCCGTCAACGTCGCGGCGCTCGTCGGCCACACCGCGCTGCGAAACAACCATATGGATCGCCTCGATCGTGCCGCGACCGAGCGCGAACTGGCCGCGATGCGCGCCGAGCTCGAGGAGGCGCTTGCGCACGGCGCGCTCGGCTTGAGCTCCGGGCTCGCCTACGCCTCGGCCAATGCCGCGCCGACCGAGGAGGTGATGGCGCTGGCGCAGCCGCTTGCCGCCGCGGGGGCCGTCTATACGACACACATGCGAAGCGAGTTCGACGCCATCCTCGACGCGTTCGACGAAGCGTGCCGGATCGGCCGCCATGCGCGCGTGCCCGTCGTCGTCTCGCACCTGAAGTGCGCAGGGCCGAGCAACTGGGGCCGAAGCAAAGAGGTGCTCGCCTCGCTGGAAGCGGCGCGGCGGATCCAACCGATCGGTTGCGACTGCTATCCGTACGATCGCAGCTCGTCGACGCTCGATCTGAAGCAAGTCACGGGCGACATCGAAATCACGATCACATGGTCGACGCCGCATCCCGAGCAGGCCGGCAAGCGCCTTTCGGCGATCGCGGCCGAGTGGGGCGTCGACGAGCGCGAGGCGGCCGAACGTCTGCAGCCGGCGGGCGCGGTCTATCACAACATGTCCGAGGACGACGTTCGCCGAATCCTCTCGCACCCCGCGACGATGATCGGCTCCGATGGCCTGCCGAACGATCCGCTGCCGCATCCGCGCCTATGGGGCGCGTTTCCGCGCGTGCTCGGCCACTATGCGCGCGATGCGAAGCTCATCCCGCTCGAGGAGGCCGTGCGGAAGATGACGAGCTTGTCCGCGCAGCGTTTCGGGCTCGGGCATCGCGGCGAGGTACGCGTGGGCTTCCAGGCCGACCTCGTGCTGTTCGACCCGGCGCGTATCCGTGACGCCGCGACGTTCGAAAACCCTCGGCAGGCCGCCGACGGCATCGACGCAGTGTGGGTCAACGGCGTGCTCTCGTGTCGTAACGGGGAGGCGACGGGCGAGCGGGCGGGACGGTTCGTCGCCCGCGGGGCAACCTGGCGCGAGCAGTGACCGCGCGCGCCGGCGAGCTCTCGAATCGCGGATGCCGGCTACGCGCGAAACGCGCGCTTCACTGCCGCGCAGTGCGCGCGTTGTCCGGCATCGGCAGGTTGAAATTCGTGCGGAACGGGTTGATGTCGAGCCCGCCGCGCCGCGTGTAGCGCGCATAGATCGCGAGCTTCACGGGCCGGCATTCGCGCAGGATGTCGACGAACATTCGCTCGACGCATTGCTCATGGAACCCGGTGTGATTGCGATACGAGATTATGTAGCGCAAGAGCCCGGCCTGATCGATCTGCGGGCCGACATAGTGGATTTGTACGCTGCCCCAATCCGGCTGGCCCGTGACGGGGCAGTTCGACTTGAGCAGATTGGAGAACAACGTCTCTTCGACAGGCGCCTCTTCGAGCGCCGCCTTCAGCAGCGACGGTTCCAGATGATAGACATCGGTCTCGAGGTCGAGGCGGTCTAGCGAGAGTCCGTCGAGTTCGTCGAGCTCGAGCTTGCCGAACTCCGACGGCGACGCGAGCCGCACTGAGACGTTCGCGCCGCAGGCGGCCGACACGTCGCGTTTGAGCATCTCGCGCAAGGCGTCGATCGATTCGACGCGCGTTTGGGCGAACGAGCCGAGATAGAGCTTGAACGACTTCGATTCGACGATGTTCGGCGACTCGGCCGGCACATAGAACGTGGCAATCGCGATCTGCGGCTTGCCGCGCGCATTGAGCCACGAAAGCTCGTAAGCGTTCCAGATGTCGGTGCCGAAAAACGGCAACTGCGCACCGATGCCGATCGCTTCGCGCGCAAGGCTGCGCGCGATCGGAAAGAGCAGTGTCGGATCGTACTGCTCGGTGTATGAGGACGGCTTGCCGAGCGGCGATTGGTCGGGGGTCATGGCAAAACTTCTTGGATCAGTTCGTTGATGCGGCCTCAGGCGAGAAAGAGCCGGTAGACCGGATTGCGGCTTTCGTCCCAATGCGGATAGCCGAGCGTCGAGAGGAAGCGCGCGAATGCGTCGTCGTCGGCGACGGGCACCTGAATGCCGACGAGGATCGAACTGTAGTCGGCGCCTTGATTCCGGTAATGGAAGAGGCTGATGTTCCAGTCGGGCGCCATCGACGAGAGGAACTTCATCAGCGCGCCGGGCCGTTCCGGAAACTCGAAGCGAAAGAGCCTCTCGTCTTGCGCGAGCGGCGAGCGTCCGCCCACCATGTAGCGGATGTGCTGCTTCGAGAGCTCGTCGTTCGTGAGGTCGACGGTCGGAAAGCCGTGCGCCTCGAACGTTCGCGCGATGTCGGCCGATTCGTCGCGGCTCTTGATCTGCACGCCGACGAAAATGTGCGCGGCGCTCGCATCGGCGATCCGGTAGTTGAACTCAGTGACGCTGCGCTCGCCGACGAGCTCGCAAAAACGCTTGAAGCTGCCGCGCTCTTCAGGAATCGTCACGGCGAACACGGCCTCGCGCGCCTCGCCCACCTCGGCGCGCTCGGCGACGAAGCGCATCCGATCGAAGTTCATATTCGCGCCGGACGTGATGGCGACGAGCGTCTCGTTTTCGACGCCCGTGCGCTCGGCATATTGCTTCGCGCCGGCGACGGAGAGCGCGCCGGCCGGTTCGAGCAGGCTTCGCGTGTCCTGAAAGACGTCCTTGATCGCGGCGCAGATCTCGTCCGTGTTGACAGTCAGCACGTCGTCGAGATACTCACTGCAAAGGCGGAACGTCTCCTCGCCGACGAGCTTGACCGCCGTGCCGTCCGAAAAGAGCCCCACCTCATCGAGCGTGACGCGCTCGCCGGCTTTCAGCGACGTCGCCATCGCGCACGAGTCTTCCGTCTGCACGCCGATGACCTTGATCTCGGGGCGCACGGCCTTCACGTAGGCAGCCACGCCGGCCGCGAGCCCGCCGCCGCCGATCGGCACGAAAATCGCGTGGATCGGTGCTTGGTGCTGACTGAGGATTTCCATCGCGATCGTGCCCTGGCCCGCGATCACGTACGGGTCGTCGAACGGATGGACGAACGAGAGGCCGCGTGCCTGCTGAAGCTCGAGCGCGTGCGCGTAGGCGTCGCTATAGGATTCGCCGACCTGCACGACGTCGACCGTCGGGCCGCCATGCGCGCGCACGGCGTCGACCTTTACTTGCGGCGTCGTCACGGGGACGACGATGACGGCTTTGACGCCGAGGCGCGCGGCCGAATAAGCGACGCCTTGCGCGTGATTGCCGGCCGAGGCGGTGATGACGCCGCGCGCCATCGCGTCGGCGGAAAGGTGCACCATCTTGTTGTAGGCGCCGCGCAGCTTGAACGAGAAGACGGGCTGATTGTCTTCCCGCTTGAGGTAGACGCGGTTCGCGAGGCGCGCTGACAGGTTGCGGGCCGGCTCGAGCTCCGTTTCGTGAGCCACGTCGTAGACGCGCGCTGTCAGGATTTTCTTGAGGTAATCGTGGGAAGACGTGGACATGTGATGACGCGGCAATGCGCTTCGACGGACCGCCAGAGGCTGAAAAGGACAATGATAGCGCCAACGGCGCCTCGGCCACGAAGTGCGAGCCAGCCGCTCGCCGTACTTTCGCGACGGAAGCCGCCTCGTTCGCGCCGCGGGCGGTGATCGACCGTTTGGTTGATCGGCCTGTTTCAGCGAGTCGAAATTAGCCGGTGCTCGTCGCCCGGGGCTTCCCGCCTGGTTTTCATCGGTCCGGCCTACGCAGCCGGCGCGGCCTTTCCCTCGCCTACGCTCCCGTTAATCCGTCTGATTTTTACGCGCACCTTTCGATTCCTGCCTCCTGTGCAGGCAGAGTACGCCCCATCTTGATCGCAAGACGGAATTGGGCGTGCACAAGACAGATCGATCCAGCCTGATGGTCGGGCCGCCGCTGCTTTTCCGTTTCGAACGACGAACGAACACGGGCGGCAAGCATGAGGCTAGGAAGGTTCATCCACAGGCGCGGCGAATGTCGTGTCGCACTCTGCATTTCGGCGCTGGCGGTGACGCCTGCGATGGCGCAGCCTGCGTCAATGGTGGATGGCTTGCAGCAAGAGTTGCGTCAACGCGAGCGTGAGCGCGCTTTGAGGTCACAGCAGGAAGCCGCTCCCGACGTGCGGCTCCAACGACCGGTTCAGGCGGGCGATGAACGGCTGCCGGAGCACGAGTCGCCCTGTTTTCGCATTGACCGCATCCGGCTTGAAGGCGATGCCGCGGAGCGGTTCCAGTGGGCGGTAAAGGCGGCCGATCCGGCGAACGATCGTGCAACGGGCCGGTGCCTCGGCAGCGAAGGCATCAGCCTGACGATGAAACGCGTGCAAAACGCAATCGTCGCGCGCGGGTATGTCACGACGCGGGTGCTCGCGCCGCCACAAGATCTCAAGCAAGGCACGTTGACACTCGCGGTTATCCCCGGCCGCGTTCGCCGAATTCGCTTCTCGGAGAGCCGTGGCCGCCGCGGGACGAAATGGAATGCCGTTCCCGCGCGCCCCGGCGATATCCTCAATGTGCGCGACATCGAGCAGGCACTCGAGAATTTTCAGCGCGTACCCACTGTCGATGCGGATATTCAGATCACGCCCGCGGAAGGTCCCGACGCCAAGCCTGGAGATAGCGACCTTGTCATTAAATGGAAGCAGGACTTCCCATTTCGGATCACGTTGTCGGCGGATGACGCCGGCAGCAAATTCACGGGCAAATACCAAGGCAGCGTAACGCTCTCCTACGACAACTGGTGGACGCTCAACGACCTCTTCTACGTCAGCCTCAACCACGATCTTGGCCGAGGCTATGGCGATGGCAAAGGGACGCGCGGATACACGGTCCACTATGAGGTGCCGTACGACTACTGGTTGCTAGGCTTCACGATCAGCGGCTACGACTACCGCCAGTCGGTAGCGGGTGGGAATCGGACCTACGTCTTCAGCGGCAGCAGCGAAAACAGCGAGCTGCGCTTGTCGCGCCTCTTCTATCGCGATGCCGTGAGAAAGACGAGTGCGTACGTCGCCGCTTGGTCGCGCAATTCGCGTAACTACATCGACGATACCGAAATCGAAGTGCAGCGCCGCCGCATGGCCGGTTGGGCGGTTGGTCTCGCGCATCGCGAATTCATCGGCGCTGCAACGCTCGATGCCGACGTCGGGTACCGGCGCGGAACGGGGATGTTGTCGGCACGTGCCGCGCCGGAAGAAGCGTTCGGCGAAGGCACGTCGCGCTCGGCAGTGATTACCGCACAAGGGCAGTTGAACATCCCCATTGCCGTATCGAAGCAGCGGTTCCGATATCTCGTCGCATGGCGCGCGCAGTGGAACCGTACATCACTGGTGCCGCAGGATCGCTTCCAGATCGGCGGACGATACACCGTGCGCGGCTTCGACGGCGAAACCACGCTGCTCGGCGAGCGGGGCTGGCTCGTGCGCAACGACCTCGGCTGGGCTATGGGCAACACTGGGCAGGAGCTTTACCTCGGCGTTGACTATGGCCAGGTGCGCGGGCCATCGACGCAAGAGCTCATCGGCACGCATCTCGCCGGCGCGGTGATCGGCGTGCGCGGAGGATACAAGCGGCTTTACTGGGATGCGTTTGCCGGCCGCCCGATCAGCACGCCTGATGGATTTCAAACCGCCAGCACCACCGCGGGATTCAACATCAGCTGGACTTATTGAGGGGCGATGCATGAGAAATGAATCGCTCGAGATTATCGCCCCCGGCGTGTTGAATACGCCGTGCAACGAGGCAGAAGCGCTCGGCAGCGCCGTTTGGCTCTGGATGCATTCGGCCGCGCATTGCAACGCCCCGCTGCATGCCCTTGCATCCGCGTTGTTGCCGGCCATCAAGCACAGGCAATTCGTGCTCGCCGCGGAAGCCGGCAAGCCCGTCTTCTATCTCGCCTGGGCGAGTTTCTGCGAAGCAGCGGAAGCGCGCTACCTCAGTCGTCCGCCCGAACTCATGCCGGACGCGGACTGGGCGAGTGGCGACCGGATATGGATCCTCGACTGGGTGGCGCCGTTCGGCCACACCCGAACCTTGCGTCACGTCGTGGCGCGGCTCTTTGCCAATCGCTGTTTGCGTTCGCTCTATCACCGCGGCGACGAGCGCGGATTGCGTGTCATGGAGTTCAACGGCATCGCTGTGACGAAGGAAGAGGCGCGAGCCTGGTTCTTTGATCATCCCATCGCGCGTGGACTACCGCACATCGAGAACTCAAAACAATGAACAAGTGCCTCTATCGCATCGTCTTCAACAAGGTCCGGGGCCTGCTGATGGCTGTCGCCGAAACCGCGGTGACCAACGGCAAGGCGCCGGGCACCTCGCGCGTGCCGGGGGCCACGACAGAGGCCGCAGCGACCGTTGTTGCAGCCTTCCATCCGTTGCAGTATTCGGTATTGCTGGCACTGGGGCTCGTGAGCCTTGCTGCAAAGGCCCAGATAGTGGCGGACCCCCGCGCGCCTGGCAATCAGCAGCCGACCGTCCTCAATGCGGGCAACGGCGTGCCGCTGATCAACATCCAGACACCGAGCGCAGCAGGCGTTTCGCGCAACACCTACAGCCAGTTCGATGTCACTTCGCAAGGCGCCATTCTCAACAACG
Organism: Trinickia symbiotica; assembly: GCF_003028655.1. Taxonomy (GTDB): domain Bacteria; phylum Pseudomonadota; class Gammaproteobacteria; order Burkholderiales; family Burkholderiaceae; genus Trinickia; species Trinickia symbiotica_A. The sequence goes on along the minus strand of NZ_PYUC01000003.1, from coordinate 10,443 downwards.
CGCGCAAGTCGGCGCAAACGCAGTTAGGCGGCTGGGTGCAGGGCAACCCGTGGCTGGCGGCGAGTACCGCACGCGTGATTCTCAATGAAGTCAATTCGAGCAATCCGAGCCTGCTGCGTGGCTATCTCGAGGTAGCGGGAGATCGCGCGCAGGTTGTCATCGCAAACCCGGCGGGCATCACCTGCGACGGTTGCGGATTCATCAACGCCAATCGGGCGACGCTGACCACGGGTACACCCATCTTCAACAATGGGAATCTCGACAGCTATCGCGTTCAGAAAGGAATGATCGGCATCACGGGAGCCGGACTGGACGCGAGCCGCACAGACTATACCGATATCATTGCGCGCTCCGTCCAGGTGAACGCCGGTATCTGGGCGAACTCGCTGAAGGTGACCGCAGGGCCGAACGAGGTTAATGCCGACCATACGCAAACGGCGGCGATCACGGCGAGCGGCAGTGCGCCTGCCTACGGGCTCGATGTCGCGAACCTCGGTGGCATGTATGCCGGCAAGATCACGCTGGTCGGCACCGAGTCGGGCGTGGGCGTGCGCAACGCCGGGCAGATCGGCGCATCGGCGGGCGACGTCTTGGTGACGGCCGACGGCCGGCTCGAGAACAGCGGACGCATCACGGCGAGCGCGATGGTGCGTGTCGACACGAACCGCGGTGTCTCGAATTCGGGGATTGTTTACGCACTTGGCGATACACAAGTGACGACGCGCGGCAATGTCGTCAATACGCACACGATCGCGGCGCAGGTCAATACGTCGGTCGAAGCCGCAGGAACGGCCAGCGCGATCGACAGCCAATCGAACTCATTACTCGGAGCCGGCATACGTAGCGACGGCACGCTCGGCGGGAGCGGTACCCTGCAACTGGCCGCGACGGGCCAGATCGGCGCGCACGGGCAGAACCTCGCGAGTGCGGACGCGACGGCAAGCGGCGCGGAAATCAGTCTGGCCGGCAGCCAAACGGCCGCGAAGGACGTCACGTTGACGGCGAGCGGCGGTGGCATCGAGTTGAGCGGGGCGAGCGTTTCGGCGACACAGACATTGACGGCCAGTGCAGCCGGTACGCTCGGTACCAATAGCGCCACGGTATCAGCCGATCGGTTGTCGCTCGCGGCGCGCGATATTTTCAACACCCAGGGCAACCTTGTTCAGACGGGCACCACCGATCTGGCGATTCGACTTCCCGGACAGTTCGATAACACCAACGGGCGGATTGCTGCGAACGGAGGCAATCTATCGATCGGTGCACAGACGCTGATCAATACCGATGGACGCATCGAGCATGCTGGTATCGGGACGCTGTCGTTGGATGCCATCACTGTAAATGGCGCGCGCGGCGCGATCGGTACGAACGGTACGCTGTCGATGACGTCACAGACGATTACGCTCGATGGCGGTAACGTGGCGGCAAATAAACTTGGCTTGGACGCCCAGGTGCTGTCGAATCGCAGCGGAAATATCATTCAAACCGGTAGCGGCAACGCATCGATTGCCGCTCGCGCCTCGCTCGACAATAGCGGCGGCACGATTGCCGCCAATGGCGCGCTGACAATGAGCGGCAGAGACTTGCTGAATCAGGGCGGCACGATTCAGGTCGCAGGTGCATCGCCGCTGACGATGAACGTCTCCGGCGAATTGGACAACAGTGCGAAAGGCAAGATTGCTGCGGGCGGTGACGCAAGCATCAAGGCGGTGACGTTGTCGAACGCGAGCGGCGGACTCACCGCAGGCGGCGCACTCGATGTGCTGGCGGCTGGCGCTGTGGTCAATGATGGTGGCTTGCTTGCCGCGAACGAGAACGTATCCATTGTCGGAAGCTCGATCGATAACGCGAGCGGTCAGATCGGGTCGGCTCACAGGGGATTGATGGTGACGGCGTCCGCGGGGGCCATCGACAACACGTCTGGCCGTATCGAGGCGGCGCGGCCCGTCGCGATCGCGGCCAATGGACTCACCAATACGGATGGCGTGGTGTCCGGTGGCACCGACGTGCGACTGAATAGCAGTGGGCGGCCGCTCGATAACACGCGCGGCACGGTCGCCGCAGGCGGATTGCTCGAAGTCCAGAGCGGACGGTTGACCAACGATGCGGGCAGCTTGCAGGCCAGCGGGACTGTGACCGTTGACACCCATGGCCAGACGCTGTCGAACACGCATTCCGGTCCGGCAGGCGGCATTCTCGCCCAGAGTGCCATCACACTGAGAACGGGCAAGCTCGATAACTCGGCGGGCTTTATCGGTGCCACGGGCGACATCAACGCGACAACAGCGCAGATCACCAATGCGCGGGGCGGGCAAATAACTGGAAAGGAAGCCATAACACTGACCAGCACCGGCGTTGATAACCGCGGTGGCAACGTTCAAGCGCTCGGCAACCTGACGATCGATGTAGGGAGCGGTACCGTTGACAACAGCGCTAGTCTGATGCGCTCGGGTGCCGTATTGACAATAGGTGCTGGCAGCCTTATCAATCGCGGCACGCACGGCAATGATCGAGGTGTCGAAGCGCAGCGCATCAGCGTGGCTGCCGACGCGATCGACAACCGGTCCGGCGCTGTGCGAGCGGACAAATGCTTATCACTGACAGGCTCGGGCACGATCGACAACACCGGAGGCCTGATCTCGTCCGCGCAGTCCGTGCAGGTGCGCGACCGCGATCTTACGCAAAAGACTCAGCGAGTGATCAACAAAGGCGGCACATTGATCGCGGCAAATTCGCTCGGTGTGAACAGTGCCGGACTGTCCGGTGACGGAAGCGTGCTTTCGCAAGGCGACCTCAATGTCAGCCTCGCGGGCGACTTCGTCAATGCGGGCAATTTTGAAGGTAACGGCAACGTCGAATTTGAGACTGCCGGGAAGGTTACGAACGAGGCGGTGATGCGGGCTGGCAAGACGCTGACAGTGAATGCACGCGACATCGAAAACATGGAACGTGGCGAGTTCAGCGCCGCAACCTCGCAGATCAGCGCCGCAGGGACGATCACCAATCGAGGGTTGATCGAGGGGCAGGATACGACCGTTTCGTCTGGAGTCTTCAATAACGTGGGAACTGGCCGCATCTACGGCGACCATTCTGCTATATCGGCCGGCACGGTCAACAATGACGCCGAGAACGATAGGGCGGCGACCATTGCCGCGCGCAGTCGCCTCGATATCGGCGCGCAGACCATCACGAACCGTGAGCATTCACTGATCTTCAGCGCGGGTGATATGGCGATCGGCGGCGCCATCGACGGTAGCCGCACCGCGACAGGTTCGGCGGGTGTCGTCAATAACAACAGCGCGTCGATCGAAGCGCTTGGTGAGCTCAAGCTGACCGCCGTCGACGTCAACAACACAAACGAGCATTTCGCCACCACCGTTCAGCGGCAAAGTGAGCCCGCGCATATCGTCGAGTACCAGGGCGACGGATCACCGAATCGCTATGCGAGCGGCGACCCCGACGTTCGCGTGTACAACGACGAGTCCGACCACTTGCATACTCCGGAACGCAACTACGAGAGTTGGAGCAAGTACGAATACGATCGCACGACGGCGGCCACTGTCATTGCAGAATCCGATCCGGGGAGGATCACATCGGGCGGTGCCATGCGCATCAAGGCGAGCAACGTACTCAACGACAAAAGCCAAATCATCGCGGGAGATGCGCTCGATGGAAATGGAGCGAAGCTCCAGAACACCGAGGTGGCTGGCCAACAGATAGTGACGGATACCGGCACAGTCACATCGTATTGGCGCAATCACAGGAAGGGTCGCGATGATACGGGTAGCCGCTCCACAGCATATACGCCACCGGCGGCGATCAGCGAGATTAAACTGACGCCGACGATCTACCGGGGTCATACCGCGCCGGGCGGGAGCGGGACCGAAATCGCGGGCGTCAGTACCGCTCCACTCGTACGAGGCGCAGTTGGTGCAGGCGCGGCCGATGTGACGGTCCGTGCCGGCAGGGCGATAAACCCCATCACCGAGGTCGAAGCCATCACCGAGGTCGAAGCCGTCAACGCGGCCGCAAGCGGCCACTCGTTCGTGATTCGCAGCGCCGCCGTTAATACTACGGTGCCGAACACCAGCCTCTTTTCGGTGAACCCCGATCCGGCGGGCAACTATCTGATCGAAACGGATCGACGCTTCGTCAACTATCGGGAGTGGTTGTCATCGGACTATATGTTGGAACAACTGCGGATCGATCCGGCGCTCACGCACAAGCGCCTGGGCGACGGCTTTTACGAGCAAAAGCTGATTCGTGAGCAAATTGCACAACTGACGGGCCGCAGGTTCCTTCGAGGCTACGCGAGCGACGAGGCGGAATATCGCGCGCTGATCAACAACGGCTTGACATACGCGAAGGAGTGGGATTTGCGGCCAGGCATTGCGCTGACGGCGGCCCAGATGGCGCGATTGACGAGCGATATCGTCTGGCTCGTCGAAAGCGAGGTGACGTTGCCGGATGGGCAGACCACGAATGCACTGGTGCCGCAGGTCTATGTGCTTGTGAAGCCAGGTGATGTCGACGGATCGGGAGCGTTGATCTCGGGGCAAACGGTCGACCTCAAACTATCGAATGACCTCGTGAACCAAGGGACGATTGCGGGCCGCGATGTTGTCTCGCTCACGGCCGAGAACGTCAAAAACCTTGGCGGGCGCATCTCAGGTAGTCATGTTGCGGTTAAGGCGAAGACCGATCTTCTCAATCTGGGCGGCACCATCGATGCTGCCAACAGTCTCTCGGCCATCGCGGGGCGCGATTTGAAGAGCGTCAGTACGACGAACAGCAATGCGAACGGCCAGGGCACAATAACCAACGTAAGCCGTGTGGCGGGGCTATATGTGACAGACCCGTCGGGAGGGACGCTGGTTGCCGCGGCGGGGCGGGATCTCACGCTTGCAGGTTCGCAGATCGGCAATGCAGGCGCGGACGGGCAGACGGTGATTGCGGCGGGGCGCGATCTAAACCTCGCCACGATCGATACGTCGAGCAGCCATTCGCTGAAATGGGATGCCAAGAATTGGCGCAAAGACAGTACGCACCGGGAGCTGGGGGCGTCGATCCAAACACTCGGCGATCTGCGCCTGTCGGCTGGCCGCGATTTGAATGCGCGCGGCGCCTCGGTGACGAGCGAGCAAGGCGCGCTGATCGCGACAGCCGAAAACGACATCAATCTGACGTCGTCGAAAACGACACACAACGTCGACGAGGCGCATCAGCATAAAGGCAAGAGCAGCTGGTTCTCGTCGAAGACGATTTCGACGCGTAATACCTTGTCCAAAACGATGCATCAAGGCACGACGTTCTCGGGCGACACTGTCCATCTGCAGGCGGGCCACGATATCAATCTAAAGGGAAGCAACGTCGTATCGACGCACGGTACCTCGTTGTTTGCATTGCATGATGTGAATATCGAAGCGGCGATCAATTCGGCCACGGAGCGGCACTACCGCGACGAGAGAAAGACGGGCCTTTTTGGCACCGGCGGGATCGGCTTCACGATTGGGACGCAGCAACACAGCCAGGACAATCGGAATATTCGAGCGAGTGCATCCGCGTCGGTTGTCGGCTCGACGAACGGCAATGTCGCGATTGCCGCGGGCAATCGTTACAGGCAGCTTGGCAGCCATGTCTTGGCGCCGCACGGCGACATCGGTATTCAGGCGAAGAAGGTGGATATCCTCGCAGCCGAGGAGATCAGCCAGGGTACGCAGGAGACACAGTTCCAGCAATCGGGTCTCACCGTGGCGGTGACGGCTCCGGTGGTCACGGCGATACAGACGGCCGGGCAGATGAAGCATGCGGCCGGCGAGACATCGGACACGCGCCTCAAGCTGCTCGCCGGGGCGACGACGGGCATGGCGGGCAAGAATGCGGCCGATGCCGCAAAGGCTGATCCGAAATCGGGCGGCGGCGCGAGCGCCTCGATCACGGTGGGCGGATCGAAGAGCCAAAGCAAGACGACGGAAGACACCGTGCGGGTGGCGGGCTCCAAGGTTCTCGCGGGTGGCGGCGTGCGCATTCGCGCGACGGGCGCTGGAAAGGATTCGACGTTGACCGTGCAGGGCAGCGACATCGAGGGCGGCGGCGATGTGCACCTGAAGGCCGACGGTGCGATTGCTCTGCTGGCGGCGAAGAACGCCGTTGAGACGCATCGCTCCAGCAGCAGCATGAGCGGCGGCGTGGGTGTGGCGGTGACTGGCAATTCGAATGGTGCGTCCTTCGGCGTGACGGCGAATGCGAGCGGTTCACGCGGCAAGGGCGACGGCACCGATGTCATATGGACGAACACGCACGTGTCGGCGGGCAAGAAGTTCACACTCGAGTCGGGTGGAGACACAACGTTGCGCGGAGCGGTGATTGGCGGCAGGCAAGTCATGGCCAATGTCGGCGGCAACTTGACGATCGAGAGTCTGCAGGACACCAGCAGATATCACAGCAGGGACGAATTCGCCAGCGGCACCGTCACGGCGGGCTATGGGTTTTCGGGCAGCGCGAACTATGGTCAGCAGAAGATGGACAGCGACTTCGCGAGCGTGGCGGAGCAGTCGGGCATCAAGGCGGGTGACGGCGGCTTCCAGATCAACGTCAAGGGCGATACCCACCTGAACGGCGGCGTGATCACGAGCACCGAGCGTGCGATTGCGGATGGTCTCAATAGCTTGACTACGGCAACGCTGACAACGCGCGATATCGAGAACCGTGCGGAATACAGCGCGAGCGGTTTCGCGCTAGGAGGCGGCTATAGCTCCGATGGTGGCGGTATGTCGCCACGAGGTGGCAAGGGCGATTCGACCGCTAGCGGGGTCGGCATGAACCAGCAGGGACAGGCGACGACGGGTGGCGACAAGGTCCCGGGCAGCGACTTGCCGCGCTCGGGCAACTGGAGTGCTGCGCCGCCCGTGGTCATGGGTGCGTCGGGTGACGGCAGCAGTACGACGGTCAGCGGTATCAGCGGCGGGGCGATTTACATCACCGACGAGGCGAAGCAGCAAGCGCTGACCGGAAAAAGCGCGGAGGACACGATTGCAAGCATCAATCGCGCCGTGACGACGGAGCGCGACGGAACGAATGCGCTGAAGCCGATATTCGATGAGCGGGAGCTCCAGGCAGGATTCGAGATCGTCGGCGCATTGCAGCGGGAGACGGGGGCCTTTCTTGCGAATCGGGCCAAGGAAGTGGATGCGGCGCAGGCAGCGGCGAGCGACCCGAACCTGACGCCTGAGGAGCGGGTGCTGGCGCAGCGGAAGGCGGACGAGTTGACGGCGGCTTGGGGGCCGGGTGGCAGTTACCGGCGGGTGCTGACGGCGCTGACGGCGGCCGCCGGCGGGAATGTGACGGGCGGAGTCGAAGCGTTCATGCGGGATGCGGCGGTGAGCTATCTCCAAGGCTTGGCGGTGAGCGAGGCGAAGGAGTTGGCCAACCGGCTGGGGGAAGGCCAACCGGGGGCTGAAGCGGCGCGCGCGGCGTTGCACGCGATCGTGGGATGCGCTGGAGCGGCTGCGAGCGCTCAGACATGCAACGCGGGCGCGATGGGGGCGGCGGCCAGTTCGGTGCTGGGCTCGCTGCTCGGGCCGACGACGGGGCTCAGCGCGCAGGAGAAGGAGGCGCAGACCAATCTGGTCACGTCCTTCGTCGCGGGCGTGGCAGGCGTGATGGGCGATCCGATGACCGCCGCGAACGCGGCGGGCACGGAGGGGTTGTTTAATCGGCAACTACATCCAGATGAAAGAGCGTCGATCGATAGAAGAAAGGAAAACTATGCGAAAAGACACGGCTTGACGGTTGCGCAGGCGGAGCAGGAATTGCTGACTCAAGCGAACTTGATGATTCAGAACGGCTCGCCGGGACAGTGGAATGAGCGTGCGGCGAGGTTTTTACGGGAACATAAGGGACTGCTGCCGGCAGATGGCAATAGCGGGACGGGCTATATGTTTTTTGCGACGCCGGAGCAAAGGGCGAATACCGCAATGTACGCGGGGTACTACCCGAACGGAGAGGGGCTGAACTTACCTCTGTCGGGCGACGTGGCCCATTCGGTCGATCGTCAGAGCGCGTATCAGGATACCTACGAGAAGATGACGTGGGGCGCGGCAGCTGGGGCGGCGATGATCGCGGTAGGCGGGCCAATTATGGCGTTGCCGGGAGCGCCGATCTTCAGTTCGGGCGGTGCGCTTGGCTCGGGAGCACTGGCATCGCCGATTGGGACCGGCGCGATAAGCGCGACGATCAACGCTGGCTCTCAGTACGTTCAGACCGGGAATATCAACTGGATTGACGTGGCGGGCGCGTATGGAACCGGCTTTGCGGGTTCGTACGGCGGGCTGTGGTGGAATATTGGGGTGAATACCGCTGGCGGGGCGTCCACGACTACGCTCAACAATATCTTGCAGGGCAGGAATGACAGTGTGATTGGCGCAGGCGTTACTAGCGGACTATTTAGTTCGGTTGGCTATGGAGCAGGAAAGGTAGCCGGTAATGCGATCAATTCCGAAATGAAGCCAACGATAAATAATTCAATCAACTGGGCTGATAGCGGCGTGTGGTCTCAGAGTGGATATAACATCTTTAGGCCGAACAATGCTGCGGCAATTGGTGCAACATCCCTGGGCGGAACAGCACAAGAAGGCGGGCGGAGCATTTTTAACAATCTACAAAGTCAGGAGTAAGGGCGGTGATCGGGCGATTGATCTTGCTTGCGATCCACATGCTTTGCATATGGTCCGTCGCGTGTGCGGCAGCATGGGTTGGTGGTGCGTATATGTATTCATTTTTTAATGGAATCAGCTACTCGCCTGGATGGTATGACGTGAAAGCAATATCTCGAACTGCTTCAGTGATTTCCTTGGCGTTTGTTGTCCTTGCTTGGCTAAATATGCGCAGGCAGTAATGCCGAACCCGGCGTTTGCCGGGTTCGTAATATGGGTGTTGCGGTTTGCTGATTGAGTTGTTACGGAATGACGGGTGTGGGGTATTTGCCGACGCCATTACGCAAGGCTGGAATGCCGAGCGACGATCCCGAAACGTTCGGCCCATGGTTCAAAAAGGGGTGAGGGTAAATGAAATTTGATCGCGGGCCGGAATTTCGGCGACCAAGGGTAGGTCCATATCGCCAGACCAGAGTATCTCGATTTCTGGAGATCTTATTTGGCTGGATCGCAAAGGGTACGATGGGGCTCGCCGCCCTCATTGTTATCGCATTCGCTCTTTTGGCTGGAGACACTGGTGGCTCAGCAGGTCTTCCGACTACCCGAAAAGGCTGGTTTTTCCTATTTGGAGCAATTCTGGTCATTACAGCCGCGATAGCTCTATTTCTCTACTTCTGGGGCACAAGGTCCTTGTGATCGCCATCCCAAGTATGGGCGCGAGCTGCCGGCGTAGTAGTCCTTGATCTGCATGATTTGAAGCAATCGCTTCTGCTTGCGCAGTGAGGTCAGCCGCGTAGCGATGCTCATCCTGTGAGGACCGGTAACGGACCCTATGCTACCCCTTCCGTTTGTCCGAGAAATGAGGGAATCGCGACATCCGCGATGACCACTCGGGCAGACTTGCGCCTTAAGACGAAAACGCGTGGCAACGGGAAACTTCACGGTGAAGAACCGAAGTGGCTCGTCTAAGGGCTGCTGCGTCGATATTTGCGAGTGATGGGATACCGAGGCGATGATCCGCGACTGCTAACCAATCGGTGCGGTAGATGGGCGTTGTGCGGAAGCGCAGGGGCGCTGGTCCAGATAATTTTTATTCTTGAGTATGCATTAATAATGATTAGAAAAATGAGATTATCGATATTAATAAATGTTTTATTCATCGGCGCCTTGGCGATGTCGGTCACGTCCTGCTCTTTTGCTACGCGTGGGTATGATGCGCCTGCGTTGACGTGCGAGCAACGTCTCGAACTCGCGCGTGGGCTGAACGAATGGGCCGGCGACAACTTCGATCGCGCTTACTCAACAAGCGGGGACATAACAGGAGCGATGGTTCAATTTTATCTGATTAAGCAAAATGCGCCTTCTCCGTACGCTGAATCATTCAATGAAAACCACAAGAAGGCGAGGTGGAATCTCGTCATGGCCAAGCGGCAAGGCTGTGATGTGTCAAGTTATCCGCTGCTGCCGATTCACGAATTTAAGAGGAGATTGCGTCGAATGAAGGACGCGCAGTCAAGATGAGAGTGCGTTGGAGTTGCTTCACCGCGATGGGCTTCATCGTGTATGTGGTCACTCAAGAATCTCTTGTTCCGTTGAAGCATTGAAACATCGAACGCGGTGGATGCTCGGTTGGTGGACGTTGGCATGGAGTGTCGAAGTTGTTCCGCCGAGCATGATTCCGTCATAGGTATCGGGCGGCCGGGGGGCGGCTCGCGGCGTGAGCCGCGCCGCCATTGAGATGGAGCAAGGTCCTCTGCTATCGTCTTGCAACGACGGCAGCCCTCCCACGCCC
>NZ_PYUC01000039.1:0-4538 GCF_003028655.1 Trinickia symbiotica | reverse complement strand
GGGCCCGCAGCCAATCATCAGGCTGCAACAAGGCCGGATATAAAGCAGCAACCCAACCTAGGTCACGTCAGAGCACGCAAAAGCCTGGCAAACGGGAGGCGTTCATATAAAGTCATATCAGTATCTAGGCGTGTTAAGGCTGTCGGTTGATGTCGATGGCGGTCTAAATCCGCGCAAATCTGGCGGCGTCACATAGATGCAGCGTGACGCGAGAGCCGCAAGAAAAGAACACGGGGAAATGACCAACGCATCGTGACCGGGATGTCGATGCAGGGCACGGTGAAGGGAGCCCGTAGGGCGACTGGAGACGTGCCCTGCATCGGGGCGTGCCGTCTGCATGGTAGAAAGGCGTTTGCCGAAGAAGAACAACAGGCGCAGCGCCGGCCTCAACCGCCAAGTCCAGTCCGGCGCCGCACCTCCACAAGGGATATCCACATGGCAGGCCTGTCGGCCGGCCGGACAGCCGTGTGAGCGGCCAGTATCGCATTGCTCACGCGGCCCGTCGACCTTGTTCGACTCCTCCTCTTTGGCGTTCTGGAGGAACCGCCAATGCAGCCGCCCACGGGCCGCCTGTACGTGTGCGCCCGTTGCCGGGCGCAGGTCATCGTCTGCCGCCGTTGCGATCGTGGCCAGATCTACTGCGGTCGCGACTGCTCTTTGGCTTCGCGCCGGGCCAGTCAGCGGGAAGCTGGCCGCCGCTACCAGCGCAGCCGGCGCGGACGTTCTGCGCACGCCGCCAGGATGCGCCGCTTTCGCGACAAGCGAAATAAGGTGACGCATCACGGTTCCACTGGTCCCGCCGCTGATGCTCTACTGGCTTCGACATCGACGACGTCGGCCAGCGTGGCCATCCCCACGATTGCTGCTATGCCGCTGGCTACCGGGCATTGCCGTTTCTGCTGCCGCGTATGCGAATTCGTGCGTCATGGGCCGTTACGCCGTCGGGTCTTCCATGAAATTCGTACTGCTACGGATATAAAAGGAAGCGAACCATGACCATCAAGGCTGAGCTTGAGGCGCAGATCCTGCGCTATTACCATGTCGAGAAGTGGCGCTGCGGCACCATCGCGCGCCAGCTGCATGTGCATCGCGGCACAGTGCAGCGTGTGCTTGCCCAGGCAGGCTTGCCACGGCTGGGCGCAGTGCAGCGGCCCTCGCGGATAGATCCCTATCTGCCCTTCATCCACGAGACGCTCAGGAAGTTCCCTTCGCTCACGGCGAGCCGCCTGTATGCGATGGTGGCCGAGCGTGGTTACCGGGGCAACATCCACCACTTCAGGCACATGGTCGCGCTTCACCGGCCGCGCCCAACTCCCGAAGCCTATCTGCGTTTGCGCACAGTGCCGGGAGAAGTCGGTGAGGTCGGCGTAGTGGGCCTCATTCGGCCATCTGCAGATCGGTCGCGCGCGCCGGCCGCTGATGGCCTTCGTGATGGTGCTGGCGTGGTCGCGCCAGATCTGGCTGCGCTTCTACCTCGATGCCCGTATGGACAGCTTCCTGGCCGGCCACGTGGGCGCCTTCGAAGCATGGTCCGGACTGCCGAGGGTCCTGAAGTACGATAACTTGCGCAGCGCCGTGCTCGAACGTCAGGGCGATGCGATCCGCTTCAATCCTGCGCTGCTGGCATTTGCGAGCCATTACCGGTTCGAACCCAGGCCAGTGGCCGTGGCACGAGGCACCAAACCAGCGTTCAACCTGATTCAGCCAGCTCGAGTAGGTCGGCGTGAAGTGCATGTGGTAGCGCGTATGCCTGGCCAGCCATGCCCTGACCTTTGGATGCTTGTGTGTCGCGTAGTTGTCGACGATCAGATGCACATCGAGATCAGCCGGTACCGCCTGGTCAATATGCTTCGCCGCGCAACGCCGGGCGCATCCTGCGCACCGCCATGCAGCTGGCTGTGCCCAAAGGGCTGAACCATCTGCCCGACGAACTGTTGCAGCAGGCGATTGGGGAAATGCGATGAGCCGCCGCCCTCAGCAGCCAGGTCAGTCACGCACCCCGTCCACGCGTATCGGGCCACGACCGCCGCCGCTGCCCGCGCTCACCGACGAGGCGGCGGTCCAGATCCAGCAACTGTTGTGCGACTGGCTGCTGTGGTTCAGCAGTGCATACGCAGAGCAGATCCAGCGCAGCAGGCAGCCATGGGCTGCCCCGGTGCGGCATCACATTTACGATCCGTTTTGAGCAATGGCCCCGGGCGAGCATCCCGGGGCCGTTGCTCTTGCAGCGCGCGACAACACTGCGCCGGGTGTCGATCTACGTCTCGCGTTCGACTGCGGTTCATTCATTCTCCCTGGGCGCGAGACATCCGCCGCTGTCTCAACGCCAAATATCTCGCACTACAGAATACCGTTTAGATCGCGACGGAACACCCGAAGGCCAACGGGAAAACCACCCGCCCTCTCAGTATCCCTTGCATGATTGACCGAGCCCAGCAGGCACTGTATCTGCTGGCCCTCGAAGCCGAGTGCGTCACATAGCAGTTTGCTTCCCGTTGACCTACCCATGGAGCATTTATCCGCCTTCGGTCCGAAGTAGTCGGGAAGGTTAGGTTTCGTGGGATTGATCTAGTACCCTCTTCGTCAATCGCGGAACTCGGGAATTGGGGCGGGAAGTCTCGCTCGCAAAAGGGCTTCAATCGCGCTTGGCGCTAGATTGCGGACGGTGCGTGCTCAGCGACTTGGCAGCTTCGCAAGGATCCTGGTGCTCAGTCTCGGGCGGGCCGCGCGTGTCGGAGTTCGTGCGTTGACGCCTAGAAACACGTCGTGTTATATTGGTTCAACCAATCTAACGGAGGTGTCAAATGGCGGAGATTATTTCTCTTGAGGGACGCACGATCGTTGTAACTGGGGCGGGACAAGGTATTGGCCACGCCGTCGTAAAGCTGGGCATTGCGTTGGGCGCGAATGTGGTTGGCGTTGACCTGAATGCCGATAGTCTTTCCGCAGCAATGGCAGAACTGCCCAAGGACCGGGTGATGGCGGTTGCCGGAAGCGTGGCCGATTCGGAACTCGCGACGCGTGCCGTCGGAGAAGCCATAGAGCGTTTTGGCGGGGTACACGGCCTCGTCAACAACGCGGGCATTATTCGACCGGCAATGATCGAGAAAATGACAGATCAACAGTGGAGGGACGTTATTGACGTTCATCTTTCGGGATCCTTTTACTGGACCCGTGCTGTTGGCCAACACATGGTCGCGCGCGCCAAGAATGGTGACCCGACCGGCGGGGCATTGGTGAACATTTCGTCTGATGCAGGTCGCAAAGGGTCCGTTGGGCAGATCAACTATGCGGCCGCGAAGGCTGGTCTCCTGGGTATGACCATGACCGCAGCCCGCGAGTGGGGCCGTTATAACGTTCGAGCGAATTCTGTCTGCTTTGGAGTTGTGGAGACGCCCATGACCGAAGTCGTACGTGGGGAGAAGTTCCGCGACAACATGCTTGCGCAGATTCCGCTCGGCCGTTGGTCTACCCCTGACGAAGTCGTCAAGACGGTTTGCTTCCTGCTGTCTGATGCCGCTAGTTACATCACGGGCCAGCACTTGGGCGTGAACGGCGGCTTTCACATCAGCCTTTGATTGCGGTTGTCGATGTCCCCCACGTGAAATGTCGCGCGGAGAACACGTCGTGAAGGGCTAGCATCGCAGCAAGTTAAGTCGATGCAGTTTCTGAGTGTCGTCCACAGGCTGCGATGCCTCGAGGTCTGACGACTGCAGCCATAGAAGGAGTGCACTTCTGAGCCTCAGAGTGCGATGCAGAGTTTGATCAATGTGCCGTGGAAGGTTAGGCAATACGAGGGCACATCTTGAGCGAAGCTAGTGAAATCTTAGTCGACCATGAAGGGGCAATTGCGACTGTCACACTAGATCGACCACATTCAAAGAATGCGCTGACGCCGACGATGGCCGAAGCACTGACTGATGTGTTCGTAGGGTTTGCAAAATGCGACGACATTCGCGCCGTAATCCTTACAGGCGTCGGTTCTGATTTTTGCTCCGGTGGCGATGTCAAGGCGATGGGGCAAGCGGGCACTCGGTCGACGGAACAAAGACGGGCCGGGATGAAACGATATGCGGCAATGGTTACCGCGATTGCCGAAATCGACAAACCCGTCGTCGCTGCTGTGGATGGAGTCGCCTTTGACGGTGGTCTGAGCTTGGCACTTCTGGCCGATTTTATTCTTGTAAGTGATCGAGTGCGTTTGTCTATGGCAGTTCAACGCATTGGGCTTATACCTGACCTCGGCGCTTGGTATGCATTGCCGCGCATAGTCGGCCTTCAGCGTGCGAAGGAGTTGATTTATTCAGCTCGAGAGTTTGGTGCTTCGGAGGCTGTGCAGATCGGCCTTGCGTTGGAAACGTTGCCTCCCGAAGCCTTGATGTCGCGTGCCCGTGCTTTCGCAAACGGGTTCGCTAGTGGTGTGCGTCAAACGGATTGCATCTTATTCAGCTTGGCGCGGGCGCGCGTGACTTTCGTCAGGATGTCGGAAGCCTTTGCCGTCCAGATGAACGGTTTCGGATCACCATTGTGCTTCTCGA
>NZ_PYUC01000038.1:0-4595 GCF_003028655.1 Trinickia symbiotica | reverse complement strand
TCGAGAAGCACAATGGTGATCCGAAACCGTTCATCTGGACGGCAAAGGCTTCCGACATCCTGACGAAAGTCACGCGCGCCCGCGCCAAGCTGAATAAGATGCAATCCGTTTGACGCACACCACTAGCAGCAAGACGATCAATCCGGTCAGATTGGATTCGCGCGTGACCTATTTCTCATCGTGTCGCGATGGATCGGTCGAGGGGACACTGAAGAGCCGAATTTCAATTGACGGCCACAGAGTACGCGGCATCGTGAATTTATTCAATGGTTGGACCATCGAAATACGGGAAAACATCCCTAGGGAAAACCCGCTTATAGACGCGACGCTATCGCGTTGACGATCGGGAATGTGGACGTGGGTTGATGCTGCTTTGGCCCAATCCATTGGGATTGTCAGTTGCGGCAGTGGCGGCTGGCTCGATCCACTCCGACGATAACTGGATGAACGGGATGGAGCGTCTTCACGCATTCTTGAACAGATCCGGATGCAATCAGTGCACAGCGCGACGTTTCGTGTACGAACACCGCGAAGGAGCGTTAAACGCTGGAATCCCGGTATAGATTCAACGGCCGCGAGCGATGAGCGCAACACCGGATCGCGGGCCACTGAACCGCCGCCACGTCGTGTAGCGCAGCCTGTTGGCGTTCATATAGAGGTGACGAGACTAGCGCTCTAGTTTGGGCTATACACTGAAACCCAGCGGCAGCAACGATAGTCCATCAAGGGAGGCCCTCGTGTGCGTCGCATGGGGCTCCCGCGACAAAATATTGCTGGATAGGTTGCTATCGAAAAGCTAGGGTGATTTAAGAGCCCATCGTTGCCAGAGAGCAGCGCTGAGCGGCCTTGGAGGTGAGGTGCCAACTAGCCTGAGCGAGTTAAGCCACCAATCCGGAAAGAGTGCGGCGCGCCCATGGCTCGTGGCAGCGGGGGCTCGGAGTTTCGTTGGTTGAGACCCATCACGGGTCGCTGATGCGCCGGCGGATAAACTCTCCACGATCCGTCCTTATGGCGAAAGAACAGAATTGTGAATGTGCCGGAGGCGCGTTGTGTCTCTACACGAAGTATGCGCGACTGCTTGCATGCGTTGCGACTAATGCGCGTCACACGAGCTCGTGACGCGCTTTCGACGCCAACCCACTTGTCGAACAAAGCACGCAGCGATCGTTCCCGGCTATTCATCGACTTCTCCTGCTGCACGACTTGGCGCTCTGTCGGGCGCTCCTTAGGCGTGGGTAAGCGGCAATGTCACTGGGCACGCAACATTGCCACTTCAGATCGCTATGACTGTGCCGAGAGCTCGGCAACGAGTTCAGGCGTAGTGGTAAACAAGTCCCCCACGAGGCCGTAGTCAGCCACACTGAAGATAGGTGCTTCTTCGTCCTTGTTGATCGCGACGATGACCTTTGAGTCCTTCATGCCGGCCAAGTGCTGAATCGCGCCCGAGATGCCGACTGCCACGTACAACTGCGGCGCGACGATCTTGCCCGTTTGACCGACCTGATAGTCGTTCGGCACGTAGCCAGCATCGACTGCAGCGCGCGATGCGCCGAGTGCAGCATTGAGCTTGTCCGCGAGCGGCTCCAGAACCTTCGTGTAGTTCTCGCCGCTGCCCAGACCACGTCCGCCCGAGACGATGATCTTCGCGCTCGTCAGTTCCGGACGGTCCAGCTTCGTGACCTCACGGCTCACGAACTGCGACAGACCGCTGTCTGCCGCTGCGTCGATCTTCTCGACTGCCGCACTGCCGCCTTCGGCCGCGACCGCGTCGAACGCCGTCGTACGGACCGTGATGACCTTGACCGGATCCTGCGATTGCACCGTCGCAATTGCGTTGCCCGCGTAGATCGGGCGCTCGAACGTGTCCGGCGAATCGACGGCGGTGATGTCGCTGATCTGCGCAACGTCGAGCTTTGCGGCGATACGCGGCGTTACGTTCTTGCCTGCTGCCGTCGCCGGAGCCAGGATGTGCGAGTAGTTCTTCGCGATCGACAGCACCGTCGCTTCGACGTTTTCTGCGAGGCCCACTTCGAGCTGCGGCGCGTCGGCCAGTAGGACCTTCGCCACGCCAGCGATCTTCGCGGCTGCGTCGGCAGCGGCCTGCGCGTTGTGACCCGCGACCAGCACGTGCACGTCGCCGCCGATCTTCTGTGCGGCAGCCACGGTGTTCAGCGTTGCAGCCTTGACCGACTGATTGTCGTGTTCTGCAATAACCAGATTCGTCATTTCGTCTCGCTCCTTTACAGCACCTTGGCTTCCGTCTTCAGCTTCTCGACCAGCGTCTTTACGTCCGGCACCTTCACGCCTGCCGAACGCTTGGGCGGCTCGGCAACCTTCAGCATCTTCAGGCGCGGCGTGACGTCCACACCGAGGTCTTCGGGCTTCACGGTTTCAAGCGGCTTCTTCTTTGCCTTCATGATGTTCGGCAGCGTGACGTAGCGCGGCTCGTTCAGGCGCAGATCGGTCGTGACCACTGCGGGCAGCGTGAGCGACAGCGTTTCCGCACCGCCATCCACTTCGCGCGACACGGTGGCCTTGCCGTCGGCCACGATAACCTTCGATGCAAACGTGGCCTGAGGGAGGTCTGCCAGCGCGGCGAGCATCTGCCCGGTCTGGTTCGAATCATTGTCGATTGCCTGCTTGCCGAGAATGATCAATTGCGGCTGTTCCTTGTCGACCAGCGCCTTCAGGAGCTTGGCGATAGCCAGCGGCTGGAGGTCTTCATTCGACTTGATGAGAATCGCGCGATCCGCGCCGATGGCTAGCGCCGTGCGCAGCGTTTCCTGCGCTTGCGCCACGCCCGCCGAAACTGCAATGACTTCCGTTGCCACGCCCGCTTCCTTCAGACGCACCGCCTCTTCCACAGCAATTTCGTCGAACGGATTCATCGACATCTTCACGTTTGTCAAATCGACACCTGTGCCGTCCGATTTCACGCCAACTTTTACGTTTGCATCGACGACACGTTTCACTCCGACGAAGATCTTCAATTCTCGCAACTCCTAATGCTAGATACTTCACTGAGCGGACAAAACACTTGTCGCTCAAACCCGTGACCTTCAAGAAGTCTGCCGATTTGGCCCTGTGTTAGCGACCAATCCGCGCCCGACCGTTTGACAAGACTTGCACATCTCGCTCTTTCACCCGTCCTTGAAACGCCACCTCATCATCTGATACTCTCCAGCACTCAAGTACAAGTGTCTCTCCCGGAAACACGGGTGACGATAGTCGTGCCCGAATCTCCTTCAGCCGTGTAGGATCGTAGTCACAGAAGGCCTTCAAGACACCATGGCCTGCAATACCGTACGTCGCGAGTCCATGAAGAATCGGGCGCGCGAATCCCGCCTTTGCGGCGACGCTCGGATCAATGTGGAGTGGGTTCAGGTCGCCTGAAAGTCGGTAGAGCAAAGCAGCATCTGCGCGTGTCGGCAACTCGACGACGAAATGTGGTGCCGATTCTGGCGCCTTGGGAAGCGGAGTAGC
The DNA here is from genome assembly GCF_003028655.1 of Trinickia symbiotica. Taxonomy (GTDB): domain Bacteria; phylum Pseudomonadota; class Gammaproteobacteria; order Burkholderiales; family Burkholderiaceae; genus Trinickia; species Trinickia symbiotica_A. The sequence goes on along the minus strand of NZ_PYUC01000038.1, from coordinate 1,112 downwards.
CGGATCATCCCCGCCCCCTCCTTGTGAAAAGCCGCCATCGCCGCGCAGAAAGAGAACCTGCTCGGCCGTCGCAAGGTGGTCGCCGCTGCGTTCCTCGTGTAGCGTCTTCTCCACGTGCATTACCGCACCTTTTCCCTCACCCTTGTCGACGATCCGTACGACGCGACTACGACCTATCACTGTTCCCGCGATGGGCAACGTACGGTGCAAAGTTATACTTTGCTCGCCGTGCACCAGCTTTAGATAGTCGATACCAAACTCTTGGCGATCGCGCATCCACGAACCCGGCGAGGCAAGCACTGCGACCATCGTCGGCATAGCGACGAGATCCTTTTCGTAGACAAATCCCAATTGTTCGCGATTCATGGGATCATCGCAGATACCGAGTCCAAGGGCGTAGAGAATGGTGTCCTTCTCTGTGAAGCTATGCCGAACCTCTCCCGAGTTCCATGCCTTGGTCTTTTCGTAATCAATCATTGTGTATCCCCACAGTCGTTATCGGTGCGGCCAAGAAAATTGCACTGGCTCCTTCGCCCGGAGCCTTCGAATCGATTCGCTTGCATATTCGCTCGCCGCCGCGATTGCTTGTCCCGCTGCTTCTAGCTCTAGCATTGTCTTCATATCGCACATCAAGCTTTGACGAAGTGCTTGCTTGGACAGACTCAATGCAGTCGAAGATGCACTAGTGTAGTGCGTCATAAATAGTGCAACTTAATCGCGAATTACGAGTCTCTAGGTATGGAAGGAGGGAGAACCCATGAGAATCGCGGCAAAAGTTGAGCTGAGCGAAAGCCAGCGCAAACAGCTGGAAATGTGGGCGGCAGGCCGGAGGGTCCCGGTTCGGCTGGCCGAGCGTGCCAGGATGATATTGCTCGCGGCACAGGGCCAAACGGACAAAGAGATCGGTGAGCAGCTGGGTATCTGGCGAGGCACGGTGGCGCGCTGGCGTGCTCGCTTTATCGCGGACGGTGTAGCGGGTATCGAGCACGACCAGACGCGCCCCGGGCGCAAACCGAAGATCTCTGCACGCAAGGTCAAGGCTATCGTGGCGCTGACTACGCAGCAACGCCCGGATAACGCGACGCACTGGAGCACGCGAAGCATGGCCGCGG
>NZ_PYUC01000037.1:0-5375 GCF_003028655.1 Trinickia symbiotica | reverse complement strand
GCCAGAGCGGTTATAGCGTTCACCGACGCAAACGAGCTGCCGGCCGCTAAACGGATGGAAGGGATGGGTTATGCGGACAAGCTGCGTCGAGGCCGCGGAAAGGCCTGCATTCCGAGGTGAGTTACAAGCGGCTCGAGAAGGGACGCTTCATTTGGCCTCAGGCGGACAGCGGCGTCATTTGCCTTAGCCCGGCGCAACTGTCGATGTTGCTTGAAGGCATCGACTGGCGACAACCGACGAGAACTGCGCGACCGACTTCAGCGTTGTAAACGTCAGTACAGGCGCGTAAACTGCGCCCATGACGCGCGCGAGCCCACTTCCCGACGACGTTGAAACGCTCAAGGCCATGCTGCTCGAGCAGGCAGCGGCGCTTCGCGAACGTGACGTCCAGGTCGCCAAATTACAAGAAAGAGTGGAGTCGCAAGAAGCGGCGCTGGCTTCGCGGGCGGCCGAGGTCGAACACCTGAAGCTGCTCATTGCCAAGTTGCGCCGCATGCAGTTCGGCCGCAAATCGGAGAAGTTGGATCGCCAGATCGAGCAGCTCGAGCTACGTCTGGAGGACCTGCAGGCCGACGAGGGGGCTGCTCCCGTCGAGATCCCGAAGACGGCGCGCACCGCGCCGGAAGCACCGCACCGCAAACCGTTACCCGATCATCTGCCGCGCGACACGCGCACATATCTGCCGGAATCGGCCGAGCGTTGCATGCAATGCGGCGCCGCGATGAAGCAACTCGGCGAAGACGTTTCGGAGCAGCTCGAGTACGTACCGGCGAGCTTCAGGGTGATCCGGCATGTACGACCGAAGTTCGCATGCACGTGCTGCGATCACATTGCGCAAGCGAGCGCACCGAGCCGCCCCATCGAACGCGGCCTCGCCGGCCCCGGATTGCTCGCACACGTGCTCGTCTCCAAGTTCGCTGACCATGTGCCGCTTTACCGACAATCGGTCATCTATGCACGCGAAGGTGTTGAGCTCGAGCGTGCGACGCTGGCGAAGTGGGTCGGTCATAGCGCGGCACTGTTGCAACCACTCGTCGAAGCCATTCGTCGCCACGTGATGGCGGCATCGAAACTGCACGCTGACGACACCCCTGTGCCCGTGCTCGCACCTGGCAACGGCACAACCAAGACCGGGCGACTTTGGGTTTACGTACGCGACGATCGACCGTCAGGCGATGCAACGCCGGCTGCCGTATGGTTCACCTACACGCCTGACCGCAAGGGCATTCGTCCGCAGCAACATCTCGCATCGTTTGCCGGCACGCTACAGGCCGATGCGTACGGTGGCTATCAAGCCATTTACGAAACCGGACGCGTAGTCGAAGCGGCGTGTTGGGCTCACGCGAGGCGACAGATCTATGAGTTGCACGCCGCTCGGCCGAATGCCTTCAATACCGAAGCAATCGAGCGAATCGGAGCACTCTACAAAATCGAAGAGGCCATCCGCGGCAAGCCTCCCGATGAGCGCCGAGCCTATCGCCAGGCGCACGCGAAGCCGTTACTCGATCAGCTCCATACTTGGCTGGGGGAAGTGCTCGACACGCTCTCGCGCAAATCCGATACCAGCCGCGCGATTCTCTACGCGCTCAACCGTTGGGCTGCGCTCACGCGCTATTGCGACGACGGTCGACTCGAGATCGATAATCTGCCGGTTGAGCGCGCGTTGCGCGGAGTGGCCATCGGAAGGCGGAATTACCTGTTCGCCGGCGCTGACTCTGGCGGCGAGCGCGCGGCGGCAATCTACAGCCTCATCGGGACAGCAAAGCTCAACGACATCGATCCCGAGGCATATCTGCGCTTCGTACTTGCTCGCATCGCTGATCACGCGATCAACCGTGTCGATCAACTCATGCCGTGGGTTGTGGCTGAGCAACTTCGTAACCACGCCTGAACATCACCGGGCTGTCGTCAAGACGGCGCTCACGACACGCTTACGCCACGGCCAAAGTTCGCCTGCGCGCGCTGTCATGAATCCGGCCCGGAAGCAGTGATGAGCCGATCGATCGAATGCGGCCCCGCAGACCGCGCCGCTGGTGCTGGCTCGTCTCCAGAGTTCGCAGATCAAGATGCCAGCGCAGCTATGCGCAAGTGACATCGATGGCGCGTGACAGGAAAACGGATGTTTTGGAGTACCGGTTGCGACAAAATCGCGCGTGTTTGTCGGGAACGCGACTCGCGAACGTTGCAGCCAGAGGGCCCCAAAAGTCGCCGGAATGCCGAAGTGACTAGGGATTGGTCGACTCGTGCTCACTTGGCACAATAGCTGCGCTGCAGCGGCCGCATGGACATGTTTGGAGGATGCGTGAGTCGACATAAGAAGACAAGAGGGCAAGCTGAAACATGGTCGCGGCCTGGCTAAATTTATTTGGCACCGCGATTCGCCATTTGCTTGCATATTTTATCTAAAGGGCACGAACTGTCTCAATCTTGGTCGCCCGAAAGAGATAACTAAATCGCTGCGTGCTTGACGCAGTGTTTCAAGGCCGCAATACAGGTGAAGACCTTCAATGCCCGCTCCCTGAGGCAACCATGTTTCTGGTCATCGATATCCGCAGTATGGGATTGGATAATAAATACGACTTCGGTCGGAAATCATTTCGAGCGAAGGGCGCCTCTGTGCTGGGTGCTAGTCTAGCTGGCCCGATCGCAAACGGTTTCATGAGGCGGAGGACGGTACAGGGGGAGAGGAAGGTGAAAAAGGCCTCATCGAATTTTTTCGTTTTGCTCGTTATCATCATTGATATTTTTCTCCAACGCATTAACAATGGCCCTCATGTCAACTGGAGGATAATCTATGCAAATGCGAAAACTTGGAAGAAGCAACCTGGAAGTCTCTGCCCTCGGCCTTGGCTGTATGAGCATGAGCGCTATATACGGACCGCCGGGCGACAAACAGGAAATGATCAAACTTATCAGAGCAGCTCATGAGCGCGGCGTTACGCTGTTCGACACAGCCGAATCCTATGGGCCGTTTATCAATGAAGAACTTGTCGGGGAAGCGTTGCAACCAATCCGAGATCAGGTGGTTATCGCCACAAAATTCGGCTTCGACCTCGACCTGGTGACAGGGGAGCGCAGGAGCGGTACGAACAGCCGTCCGGAACACATCAAGGCGGTGGCGGAAGCCTGTCTGAAGCGCCTTCGCACCGACCGAATCGACCTCTTTTATCAGCATCGCGTCGACCCTACTGTTCCGATTGAGGATGTTGCCGGTGCGATAAAAGACCTCATTGTTCAGGGCAAGGTAATGCACTTCGGGCTATCGGAGGCGGGCGTGGAGACCATCCGCCGAGCCCATGCCGTGCAACCTGTGACAGCCGTTCAGAGCGAGTATTCGCTATTTTGGCGCGGGCCGGAAGCGGGGCTATTGTCGACTCTGGAAGAGCTTGGCATTGGTTTCGTGCCATTCAGTCCGCTAGGTGCCGGTTTTCTGACCGGCAGGGTCGACGAGAAAACTCGATTCCATCCGGCAGACTTTCGCAATATCGTTCCGCGGTTCTCGCCGGAGGCGCGCAAAGCGAATAAGGCGCTGATCGAGGTTCTGGAGACTTTCGCGGCAGACAAGAATGCTACGCCGGCCCAGATCGCGCTGGCATGGCTGCTGGCACGAGAGAGGTGGATTGTGCCAATTCCGGGCACAACGAAGCTGCACCGGCTGGAGGAAAATCTTGGCGCCCTCGACCTCGACCTAACCGAGGAAGATGTGAGTCACCTCAGTGAGAAAATATCGAAGATCCAGGTGAAAGGCGACCGATTGCCCGCAGCCATCCTAAAGGCGATAGGAAATTGAGTCGAGGTAGGCACTGCGCAGGCGCCGTCTGACGTAGCATGTCGCTCCGGATTCGCTCGCGCCGAGTCAGGTGGAAGAGCCGCCGTTTGTACGGGATAGGATAGTGGTCGTCGTTTTGCCGAAGACGCCCTTCGTGGCCGGGTGATGGATCGGATAGGGAGCGGTCGATCCGTTGATAGATGAGGTACGCGAGGGCCCCGGCATGTTCCCCGTACTTGTTGAGACGGAGGAATCGCTGGATCGCACGCAGCTCGCGATGGATTTCCATCACTTCAACCTTTGGGCGCATATGACCGTGCTCGAGAACGTGACAGAAGCGCCCGTGCGCGTTCTCGGTCTTTCCAGGCGCAAAGCCGAGGAGCGGGCACGAGAGTACCTTGAAAAGGTCGGGCTCTGCCCGCGAGTGGAAAAGCAGCATCCTTCGCATTTATCGGGCGGCCAACAGCAGCGGGTTGCGATTACCCGCGCTCTAGCTATGCACCCTGATGTAATGCTTTTTGATGAGCCGACTTCGGCGCTAGAGTCCGGAACTCGTCGGGGAAGTACTGAAGGTCATGCAGCGGCTCGCCCAGCAGGGTCGCACCATGATCATGGTGACCACGAGATGAGCTTTGCGCGTAATGTTTCAAACCATGTCATGTTTCTGCACGAAGGGCGGGTGGAAGAAGAATGCAAATCAACTGACGTGTTTTCCGATCCGAAGAGTGAACGTCTGAGGTGATTTCAGTCGGGTGCTCTCAAATAAAAGATTTATATCCTGCCGCGCAGGCTTGCGGAGCACTATTTGTCTGTGCGGACACGGAAAACGTCATCCGGTTATGTTGTGGGGTGTCGGCGGTCGCCGCGAAGCGTGGGATACCAACAGCGCAAGCGGTGAAGGAGTCCCCCGGTTTGGGCGAAACCCGATTGCCGGCGGCGCATTTCGGTGAACGTGACCGCCGATTATGGCGCAACGTGACCGTTGCGCACGGGTGGGTGTTACGCCGCTCAGATTGTAGCGGTCATGATGAGTCGGTTTTTTCCTGACGATCGATCTCGGCTTTCGCTTCGCGCCAGTTGCCTTTGAATCAAGGACCATGGCATTACTTGCAGCATGAGCTGCCGCGGTGATTGTTGGGACAACGCTGCGATGGAGAGCTTCTTCACCACGCTCAAGACGGAGCGCCTCAGTCGCAGCGTCTATCGCACGCGAAATGATGTCCGCGCAGACGTCTTCGACTACATCGAGCGCTTCTACAATCAACAACGCAGGCACTCGATTCTGAACTTCGTTAGCCCGGTTCAGTTCGAGCAAGGCCTAATGGGCTAGCAAGGGCGTCCGGGAAACCGGGGCAAGGCCAGTCCTCCATGTCTCAATGCGTTGCATCGTGGCGTGCGGTATTTGGCCTCTGCACCTTGGCCAGTTCGACTGTCATCCAGATCAGGTCCTTCGACTCAAACGTCGATTCCCAAACAGCTTTACCCACTTCAGCCAGCTTGGCTGCGTCGGCTTCATCGATCTCTCCGAGCACCGGCTGGGAAAGATCCTCAGTGGTCGGGCCATACTGGACGATGAATTTTTGACCCGTGGACTGCGAGAAACGGA
>NZ_PYUC01000036.1:0-6104 GCF_003028655.1 Trinickia symbiotica | reverse complement strand
GTCATGGTCGTGAGAGCCGACCCGCCGCCCGCCCGTGGACAGACAACCCGCGACTCAACGCTTAACGGAGGCTAGACCAAATCAAATCGCTGGCTGCAAATCCGTCCGTCGAACCGGGACAATCTCAAACTACGTCAATTACTTCTCGATCGCCGGACGCTCGTACAAGGTCATACCACAGGTGCTGCAGGTGGACCGACTCAATCCGGACCAGGTTCTCGACAACTATATCCGCACGCCGTCGGGGATCATGGTTTCCGCGCGCACCGTGGCCCATATCGAGACGTCGGTTCAGCCGCGAACGATCAACCACTTCCAGCAATTCAATTCGGCGACGATCTCGGGCGTCAGCGGGCTTTCCCAGGGCGCATTGCTGCCGAAGTTGACAACCATCCTAAAGAAGGTGGCGCCCGGTTATTCGGCCGACTACTCAGGTGAGTCGCGTCAGTTCGTTGAAGAATCCGGAGGATTTCTCGGGCTTTTGCTGTTCTCGATCGTCATCGTGTATCTGGCGCTTGCATTCCAGTTCGAGAGCTTCCGCGATCCAGTTGTCATCCTCTTTTCGGTCCCGCCCGCGCTCTTCGGCGCGCTCGCCTTCATTACCACCGGATTTGCGTCGATCAACGTGTACACGCAGGTCGGCCTGGTCACCTTGTTGGGGCTGATCACCAAGCACGGCATCCTGATCGTGCAATTTGCCAACGAGTTGCAGCGCGCTGGCCGATCTAAACGGCACGCGATCGAGGAAGCGGCGGGGGTACGCCTTCGCCCGATTCTCATGACTACGGCGGCAATGGTGCTCGGCGTCGCTCCGCTGGTGTGGGCTTCCGGTGCTGGCGCTGCGGGGCGGCATGACATGGGGCTGGTGATCTTCGCAGGTCTTGGTGTCGGTACGCTGCTGACCCTGTTCGTGGTACCGGCCATGTATATGTTCGTGGGTAGCACACACGTCCGCGAGGACCACACGCCGAATTCGAAAGTGCCATCCACGCTTTGCAAAGTACCGTAACAGTGAAAGAGACCAAGGACCCGACCGTCGAACATCAGTTCTCCCGAAAATGATTTTCCAACAGCTTTGCATCTGCTGCGCGGAAGCCTTCCATTCCTGGAGGTGCTTATGACTCAAGTCACACTTGCTACGGCACTTCTCGCGTTTCATCGCATTTCGCCACGGCAATAGCAGCACGATAGTCGATTTGCTCGACCTTGTCGTCGACCGTGTGTGGCGTCGCTAGCGAGCGTCGTCGGATGTAACGGCCTCGGCAACTGTCAGCTTGCGAAGCCGATCGCGGCGTAGCTCGAGCCAACCTCGGGCTCAATGGAGCGGTTATACGCGAGTCGCGTTCGCCGGACGGTAGCCAATTGATGCGCTGCGCAGTGCGACAAACCGTCTCAGAACTCGCTCGCCTCGACCGCGTCGAATCGGGTCGATGGCTGAACTGGATCGCGCGACTTGCAATCCTGAAGCCCCTGCCTTCCGGAGGTACCGGATCAATGCAATGGAAAAGGTATATGACAAATTCGCAATCCAACTACGTGGTCGCCATAGATGCAGCGGATCCGTATATCGGTCTCGAGAAGCTTAACGACTCCGCTGTCGACTCATGGGTTCGTACGCAAACGGAACGCACCATGAAAGCCTACGGACACAGCGCAAACAACGACGCGCTGACCAAACGGCTCATCGAGTCTATGATGGCCCAAGACCGCATTGTCACGTGCTCACGCTGGGGCAACTGGGCTTACAACAGTTGGCTTGATGAAGCACATCCACTCGGGTTTGTGCGGCGTACGCCCTGGAAAGCCTGGATCGAGGGGAACCCCGAATGGGAAGTGCTGCTGGAGATCGATGCGATTGACTTGAACAATAGAAACAGCGACGACACCCGGTGGACTTTAGCCGGCTTTCGTCTTATCTACCCTACTGCCGATCGGGCGCTGGTCTTTCTTTCACCCGGCGGGGCGGACGCTCACATCGTGCGCGAGTTCGATATAGGAACGCGCGCGTTTGTCGAGAATGGGTTCGAGCTGCGCGAGCCCGGCCTTCACAGCGTTGAATGGATCGATCGGGAGACGGTCTATGTGAGCTGGGATGACCGTGCGGCAAACGCGGCTCCCACGCTCACGCACGCTGGCTATCCGCGGCAGGTACGGAGATGGAAGCGCGGAACGTCGGTTGAAGATGCGCCGGTGGTGTTCGAATGTGAGATCGACGATTTGTTGGCGTCAGTGTCGTATGACCCGATCCACGCGCGTCATAATGCATTGCGCACGACGACACCCTCCCAATCGCAGCGATTTTGGCTCGATGAGGCGGCTGGCGAATGGCGGCTTTACGATGTGCCGCGCGATGCGGGACTGCTTGAGTGGAACGAATGGCTGTTCGTTAGGCCACGCGTTGACTGGAAGGTCGGTGTGGCGATATATCCGAGTGGATCTTTGTTGGCTATCCGACGTAATGCGTTTCTCGACGGCAACCGCCATTTCACGATGCTTTTCGTGCCTGCTGAAAGGGAGGTATTATCGCGTGTTGAGTTCACGAAGCACTGGCTGGTCGTCTCTCACAAGAGCGAAAGCGTTACCCATGTGACGCTCTGGCGTCCGTCGGCTTTGGCTCACGGAACGTGGGAGGCGCGAGTGTTTCCGTTGCCGGCCGGGTGCGAGGCGTGGATGAGCGCCGTCGACAGCGCTCGCGATGACACAGTACTGATTTGCGTCTATCATTTCCTGACGCCACCTGAGCTGTATCTTGCCGATCTCGCCAGCGATGCCCCTTGGCGCCCGCTGGGACGGGCTCCCGCGCGGTTCGATGCAACCGGATTCGTCGCGCAGCGACGACATGCTACAGCTTCCGATGGCGTGCAGATTCCCTATTGGATCATCGGTCGCAAAGCGGATCTTCAGGGTAACCCTCGGCCTTGCCTGCTCTATGGATATGGCGGATTTAAAGTTTCGCTCGATACGCCTGCCTATGTGGACACCATGGGATTCTCGTGGCTCGAACCGGGTGGCGTGTACGCGATTGCGTGCATCCGGGGCGGGGGAGAATTCGGTCCTGCGTGGCATCTCGCCGCAAAACGCGAGAAACGCCAAGTCGCATTTGACGATTTCATTGCCGTGGCTGAGGCATTGATCTCATCCGGCGTCACCACCCCGAAGCAGCTGGCCATCATGGGGGGAAGCAACGGCGGTCTGCTAACTGCCGCGTGCATGATTCAGCGCCCGGAGCTATTTGGTGCCGTTATCTCGCGAGTGCCCGTGCTCGACATGGCACGCTTTCACCTGCTACTGCGGGGAGCCTCATGGGTCGATGAGTTCGGTGATCCCGACAATCCCGATGACTACGGAATGTTGATGGCTTACTCGCCCTATCACAACGTGAAGCCGGACGTCTCTTACCCGCCGGTTCTGTTCACGTCGTCGTCGACGGACGATCGTGTGCATCCTGGGCACGCACGCAAGATGGTAGCGAAAATGCAGGCACTCGGACATGGCGAAGTCTGGTATCTAGAACGGCACGACGGCGGCCACGGGGCTGGCGTCGAACCCGAAGACATCGCACGCGCATCGGCCATTAGATTTGAGTTCCTGCGGGCGAAGATCGGGGCAGGCTTACGGCCGCTCGCTTGCCTCGGTTCTGACGGACGGACTCAGGAGTCCTTGGTGCATGAGTAACCTCAGCGTCGCGCAGCTATCGCGCTCGTTGCGGTGGCGCTGTTCGGCGTTCTAACGACAGTGTACGCGGAACTCATTGTCATTGCGTCCGGCCCGATGCTCGAGCTTGCATTATGCCGGACAACCGGATCAGGCAATGTGCTAGGCGTGGCAATGACATGCTCACGAATTTCGCGTCTCCCGCCTGGTCGGAGCCATCGCGCTGGCGCTCTTCTGCTTCCTTGTCTTTGGGCTTCCCGCTGTGGGCACCATCGACGCCAGCCATGCGATTAAGGCATTCGACGCGTTCTACCGTTCGGGAGCCTTGGTTTTCGCGGCGGCCATGTCGTGCTACCGGTTTGGGGACGACAGACTGTCGCGACGGGCTGGGGCAGCCCGAACGATCTTCATGCCGGCTATGGAGCCGCCCAGGCCGTCCGGGGCGTCTTTTCACGTTCGCCGCGTTTCTCGGTTGGATGCTGGCAGGGACGCCCAGTCACTTGACAGGCGCGGTCATCCTTGCCCGGTTACGACAAAACCACGATAGCCTCGCCTTCGCGGGGGTGAATGTGAATATTCATGTTGATTGGTAGTGAAAAAAGAGATACATTGTATGTGCCGGGTACAAGCTGTACCGTCGGAACTGAAAGGAGAAACGCCATGGAACCGATCGTGTCCGCAGAGCAGATCGAACAATTTCGCCAAAAGGGTGCCACTGTCCTGAGAGGCGTCTTCTCAGAAGATTGGATAAAGACCGTCGATGCAGGGATTACGAAGAATCTGGAGAAGCCAAGCAGGCCTAACGCCTTTGTCGACGGCGAATCGCGCGGGTTTTTCCAAGACAGCAATAACTGGCGGTGTATCGAGGAGTTTCGCGACTTCGCCTTGAATTCTCCCGCCAAGATCATCGCGGGCGAGTTGATGTGCGCGTCGAAAATTAACTTTCTTCATGACCATGTGCTCGTGAAAAAAGCAGGCGTCAAGAAGCGGACGCCATGGCATCAAGATCAACCATACAGTCCAGTAGATGGCCGCGATTTCTGCACGATGTGGCTGCCGACGGGCGCGGTTTCCGCCGAGACGGCCCTCGAGTTTGTGGCCGAATCGCATGCTTCAGGCAAATGGTACCGACCGCAGCGGTTCACGACCGGATCTCTTCGCGAGGGCGACGATCAGCGGTGGGAGATCCTGCCGGACGTCGAAGCAGATCGAGATCGCTACGAGATCTTGAGGTGGGCTATGAAACCAGGCGACGTAGTGGTGTTCCATGGTCTCACCCTGCATGGAGCGGCAGGAAATAGCGACACGGCCGACCGGCGTGTGCTCTCCACGCGCTGGACTGGTGATGATGCTCGGTTTCAGCGCCGGTCGGGAGAGATGTCCCCCCCGCCTCCGGCCGATGGCGCTCCGCGCGATGGCGATCCCCTGGATTGCGAAGCATTCCCGGTCGTGTGGCGCAGGAATGCGCAGCACGCGCGCTAACCCAAGTCACGCCAGAAGGCGGAGAGGCGCGATCGCGATTGCTGCTTTCGCAAGTCTACAGCCCGGTTTAGGCTTGCAGTTCGAATCGGTGGCGCGGTGTGGAGAAAGTTGCGCGCTCTCATCGGAGCGCGCGCCATTTTCCGTAGTGTGATGCAATGAAACCGCGGCAGGTCGCGTCTTTGCGCAAGCAACGCGTCGTGGTCGTGCGCTCTGTTTGGTCGGCCTTGAGCCGCATGGCGGGAGTCGACGTCCGGACCGCTGTCAGATTCGTCGGGCGGTCGCTCCCAAAGCCTTCGCTTCGGCCGCGCATCGCCCCCATACCAGGGCACTTGGTGCTGAACATGATCCGCGTTTCGGACGACATTTTATCCGTCACCCCACCAAAGATGATAGCCGATGGTGCCCAAAACCGGCGCAAGCCTATCCTGCCATCACTTTTGCAATATCGTTTTTCTGTTGCTTACGTCGACGCTTTCCGTGAGGTCTGCCGGTCGAGTTTGCGGGGTCGTTCATGCCATTCCGTTAGGCACCTGCAGATAGTCTGCTCGCGTCTCCGGTCTGTGCAGACGGCTGGTCGAGTTAGGTTCGTGAGGTCGGCACTGCGAGTTCGTTCCCGTTCGCGCTACAGTTGGTGAGTCCCGGACCACGAATCTGACAAGTGAGCTCCCCCGCGTCGCTGTAATCGGCAGTCAGCGTCTGACTGGTTGCAGCCAGATGTCGGCTCACTCCAGCGGTTTGGTTTGCGATGTGCGGTTAAATAGTCTGTATCGGTGCGCCATAAAGTCGGTGAGTGCGAACGCTGGCGTTTGTCGGCTTCGTTTGTCGCGGTTGCATGTTCTGTGTAAGCACCCGGCAAAGGCGCCTTGAAGCGCAGGAGTTCTGACGCGAGCATCGTGCCCATTAACAACTTTAATGGACAGGTGTACACGATGGAAGAACTGGCAGCGAATCCCGAAGTCGCGGTGCAG
>NZ_PYUC01000035.1:0-6351 GCF_003028655.1 Trinickia symbiotica | reverse complement strand
TTTTGACGAGGTCGTGAACCTCAACGCCCGTTCGGTATGGGACGCGACGTTGGCTGCCTATCCGTTTTTGAAAAAAACCGGCGGCTACATCATCAACACATCGTCGATCGCCGCACGCACAGGTGGCCTTCGACGCGACCCGCATCAATGCGCGGACAGGCCGCGGCAGATCGACGCCGCCTGCGTCCGTTGCAGCCTTTGCGTGCGCCGTTTCGTCGGCGCGCATCTGCTCCACGATCGCGCGCGATTCGACATCCGCCTCCGGTAGAGCCGACAAATGCCCGTCGAGATGATGCTCGACCTGGCGTTCGGTCTCCGCCATGAATCCGAGACTGACCTTGTCGCCGAGGCATCCGGCCGCGAGGCCGATCGCAAGCGAGCCGGCGTACCAGAACGGATTGAGGAGACTCGGGCGCGAATCGAGCTGCTTGAGCCGGTGCGTGGTCCACGCGAGGTGGTCCTCCTCCTCGCGAGCAGCCCGATCGAACGCGGCCTTGAGCGCAGGTGAGCGCGCGGCGAGTTTCTGCGCCTGATAAAGCGCCTGTGCGCAGACTTCGCCGACATGGTTGACTCGCATCAATCCGGCGGCGTGGTTCTGCTCGGCGAGCGTCATTTCCGTGCCGGCCACGGCCGATGGCGACGGCACGGGGCGGCTCATCCGGCTCACGCCAGCCATCGAGCGCAGGCCCCGATCGAATTCGGTGATCAACTCATCCAGCGTCATGCATCTCTCCGTTGCCCCGCCATCCAACGCCCCATTCCACGACGCGCGTCCGCCCCACGATACTGGCGGCCGCATCGGCGCAAAGCGAAGTTGCTGGCAAAAAGGCGGCTAACCGTGCATTTTAGACGATGTTGAGCAAGGCAGACAGCCGCGTCCAGTCGCTACGGCGTCAGTCGTTGCGCGCGGTTGCGAACGACGCCTTCGCGGGTGCCGAGGCCGCCGTTTCACGGAGTTCGCGCCGGAGGATCTTGCCGACGTTGGTCTTGGGCAATTCGCTGCGGAACTCGACGAATTTCGGGCGCTTGTAGCCCGTCAATTGCTCCTTGCAGAAGGCCAGTACGTCCGCCTCGGTGAGCGCGGGATCCTTCTTGACGACAAAGAGCTTCACCGCTTCGCCAGAGTGCACGTCGGGCACGCCGACGGCCGCGACTTCGAATACGCCGGGATGCTTCGCGACGACATCTTCGACTTCGTTCGGATAGACGTTGAATCCCGACACGAGAATCATGTCCTTCTTCCGATCGACGATCCGGAAATATCCGCGCGCGTCCATGACGCCGATGTCGCCGGTCTTCAAGAAGCCGTCGGCCGTCATCACTTTCGCCGTCTCGTCGGGCCGGTTCCAGTAACCGACCATGACCTGAGGACCGCGAATGCAGACTTCGCCGGGCTCGCCGATCGGCACGGGATTGCCGCCATCGTCGCGGATCGAAACTTCCGTCGAAGGGAGCGGTACGCCGATCGCCCCGCTGTATTCGGTCGCCGTAACCGGATTGCAGACCGCGGACGGCGATGTTTCCGACAAGCCATACCCTTCGACGATCGCTTTGCCCGTGCGCTCGTACCAGCGCTTCGCCACGGCTTCCTGCACGGCCATGCCGCCGGCGTTCGCGCACCTCAGCTTCGAGAAATCGAGCTGGCCGAAGTTCGGATGGTTGAGCAAAGCGTTATAGAGCGTGTTCACAGCCGGAAACGTGCTGATCGCGTAGCCCTTCAGCTGCTTGATCATTCCGCCTATGTCGCGGGGATTGGGTATGAGAATGCCGAGACCGCCGCCGCGCACCGTCAACAGAAAACAGACCGTCAATGCGTAGATGTGGTAAAGCGGCAGTGCGACGACGTTGATGATCTGCTCGGCCTCGGCCCCTTTCGGATGCGCCGGCTCGTGCCAGGCCGCGGACTGCAAGACGTTCGCCACGATGTTGCCGTGCGTGAGCATGGCGCCTTTGGCGACGCCCGTCGTGCCGCCCGTGTATTGCAGGAAGGCGATGTCCGAATGCGTCGGCCGGGCCGGTACGAACGTTTGCCGGGCCCCTTCGGCTACGGCGTCGTTGAATTTCACATGGCCGGGCAGGCTCCAGGCCGGGACCATTTTCTTCACGCGGCGCACGACGAAATTGACGATGACGCCTTTCGCGCCCATCAGATCGCCCATCGAGGCAACGACGACATGCTTGACCGACGTGTTGCGCAGCACGGCCTGGACAGTCGCCGCAAAGTTCTCGAGCACGACGATCGCCTCGGCGCCGCTATCCTTGAGCTGGTGCTCGAGCTCGCGCGGCGTGTAGAGCGGGTTGACGTTGACGACGACATATCCCGCTCGCAGCACCGCCGCGGTGGCGACCGGATATTGCAGCACGTTGGGCATCATCAGCGCGATTCGCGCGCCGCGGGCGAGACCCTTCGATTGGAACCAGGCGCCGAGCTTGCGCGAAAGATCGTCGAGCTCGCCGTAGGTGATCCCCTTGCCCATGCAAACGAACGCGCGCCTTTCCCGGTATGTGGCAAAGCTCTCTTCGAGCAGTTCACCGACCGATGCATAAGCGGACGCGTCGATTTCCGCAGGGACACTGGGCGGATAAGACTTCAGCCAGATTTTTTCCATGCGGCGCCCTCCCGTGATTTTTGAATGTATTTCGAATGATCGTGCGGAAGTCGGCATCCTAGCCGGTCGCCCTCGATCGAACAATTGGATTAGACCTCGACTTCCAATTCAAGGCGCCGAACCACATACGTATTCAGACGCGTTCGACCTCGACGAGGCAATCGTAAAAGGTGGCGGATCCGCCGAGATCCGTCAGTGCCTGACTGGTGACCTGATTGGCATTGCGACCGTCCGGGGAGAGCTTTTTCCACCAGATCGAAAGCCCGACGACGACACCCTCGCGCGCGCGCTCGGTGAGACGGGCGCGTGCCGTCAACGAGCCCCGGTCGTTGTGGACGCGCACATAGTCGCCTTCGCGGATCCCGCGCGGCGCCGCATCCGCGGGATGGATGTCCAGATGAGGCTCGCTTTCGGTCGCGCGAAGGCTTTCGACGTTAACAAAGCTGCTGTTGAGGAAGTGCCGCGCGGGCGGCGAAATCATCGCGAGCGGATAGCGTGCGGCGAGTTCGGGCGAGCCGTCCGGCGATTCGTGAGGCGGCAGGTAGTCGGGCAAGGGATCCGCGCCGAGGCCGGCGAGCTGTGTGCTCGCAAACTCGCACTTGCCCGTGGGCGTCTGAAATCCTCCCTCGGCAAATGGCGCATCGGGCAGCCGCAGCTTCGCCCAGCCGGCCGCAGCGAGCTTCTCCCAGCTCATGTCGGCGAGCGTCGGGTCGTCCCAGTTGAGCGACGCCCGCGCCACCGCTTCGTCGCTCTCATACAGCATCGGCTCCTCGATGCCCATGCGCCGGGCGATTCCCCGAAAGATTTCCGTATTCGGCCGCGCCTCGCCAATGGGGGCCATGAACGGACGATTGACCATCACGTAGGTGTGTCCATAGGACTTGTGGACGTCGAGGTGCTCGAACTGCATCGTCGCCGGCAGCAGGAGGTCGGCGTAGTCGGCGGTGTCCGTTTGGAAATGCTCGAGCACCACGGTGAAAAGGTCTTCTCTCGCGAAGCCGGCCGCGACACGCTCCGAATCGGGAGCAACGGCGACGGGATTCGAGTTGTAGACGACGAGTGCCTCGATTTTCGGGCCGAAGCTTCCGCCGCCCGGATGAAGCAAGGCGTCGCCGATCGCATTCATATTGACGACGCGCGGCAGACGGTTCGGCCAGCCCGGCAGCAGATCGGGGCGCTGCAGCGCCTGATGATCGATCGGCGCCCAGTTCGACGACGAGAGCAGTAAGCCGCCCGCACGGTCTCGCCACGCGCCGGTCAGCGATGGCAGACAAGCGATCGCACGCGTGGCGTTGCCGCCGCCACGTACGCGTTGCATGCCGTAGTTGAGGCGAATAGCGGCCTTGCGAGTCTTGCCGTAAAGGCGCGCAAGATCGACGATTTCGCGCGCTTCGATACCGCAAATCTCGGCGACGCGTGCCGGCGGATAGGCGCGCGCCCGCTCCTCGAGCGCTTCGAAGCCGGATGTATGCGCTTGAATATAGGCGTGATCGAGCAGGTCTTCGTCGATGAGCACATTCATCATGCCGAGGGCGAACGCCGCGTCGGTGCCTAGGCGCAAGGCGATGTGCTGATGACATTTCTCGGCGGTGAGCGATCGATAAGGGTCGATGGCAACGAGCCTCGCGCCGCGCCGTTTCGCTTCTTGGGCGCGCGTCCAGAAATGGAGGCTCGAGGCGATCGGGTTGGAACCCCAAATGAGAATGAGCTCGCTTTCCTCGAAGAACTCGACGTGCATGCCGAGACTGCCGCCATACGTATACTTCAGACCGGCCGCGCCGGCCGCCGAGCAGATCGTCCGGTCGAGCCGTGACGCGCCAAGCTTGTGAAAGAAACGCTGTGCGATGCTTTCACCCTGCACGAGGCCCATCGTGCCCGCATAGCTGTAGGGAAGCAGCGCTTCCGGTTCCCGGCGCACGATGTTCGAGAGGCGTTCGGCCGCGATCGAAAACGCTTCGTCCCAGCCGATCGGCTCGAACCGCCCTTCGCCTTTGCGCCCGACTCGCTTCATCGGCACGGTCAAGCGGTTTCGGTGATGAACGCGCTCCGCATAGCGGCTGACTTTCGTGCAAAGCACGCCCTGCGTCGGCGGGTGATCGGGGTCGCCGACTACTTTCACCGCCATCCCGTCCTTGACGGTCACACGCATTGCGCAGGTATCGGGACAGTCATGCGGGCATACGGCACGGGCGAAATCGGTCGGGGCGTTCATCATGGGGTTAGATCTTTGAGCGGGCAGGCGAAGTTGCCGGGCCACGCCAAAATTCTAACCGCTTGCGGCGCCCTTCCGGCCCAAAACGTCGTCTTGCAGGTTGGGCGTAGAATGGCTCAGACAGTCATATATCTTCGATACTCCGTCGGCAAACCCAATCATGAAGCTCATTCCCGAAGTTCTCGCGGCACGAGACGAAATTCAGGCGATTCGACGAACGATCCACGCTCATCCTGAGCTGCGCTATGAGGAGGTCCGCACGGCGGAACTGGTTGCGCAACGCCTCGAACAATGGGGTATCGAGGTACATCGGGGCTTGGGCAAAACGGGTGTCGTCGGTGTGCTGAAGCGCGGGACGAGCCAGCGTGCTGTAGGTCTGCGCGCCGACATGGACGCGTTGCCGATCCATGAACTGAACACGTTCGAGCATCGCTCGCAAAACCACGGAAGAATGCATGCCTGTGGTCACGACGGGCACACGGCGATGCTGCTTGGTGCGGCGCAATATCTCGCCAGTCGGGGCGAGTTCGATGGAACGATCGTCTTCATCTTTCAGCCCGCCGAGGAAGGGGGCGCCGGCGCCCGCGCGATGATCGAAGACGGGCTTTTCTCGAGGTTTCCTGTCGATGCGGTATTCGGCATTCACAACTGGCCAGGGTTGCCGCAAGGGACATTCGGTGTCAAAGAAGGTCCGATCATGGCCTCGAGCAACGAATTCCGAATCGACATCAAGGGAGTCGGTGCGCATGCGGCCATGCCGCACAACGGACGCGACCCGGTGTTTGCCGCCGTGCAGATTGCCAACGCCCTGCAAAGCATCATTACGAGAAACAAAAAGCCGATCGAGACGGCCGTGCTGTCGGTGACGCAAATACATGCCGGCGACGCCGTCAATGTGATCCCCGACGACGCGTGGCTGGCCGGAACGGTTCGCACCTTCACGACGGCGACGCTCGATATGGTCGAGGACAAGATGCGCAAGATCGCGGAAGCGACGGCTGCCGCCTTCGACTGCTCGGTCAACGTGAGCTTTCATCGCAATTACCCGCCGACCATCAATAGTGCGGAAGAGGCAAAGTTTGCTGCTGAAGTCATGCGGGAGATCGTCGGCGCGGAGAACGTCAATACGGCCGTTGAGCCTACGATGGGCGCGGAGGATTTTTCGTTCATGCTGCTCGAGAAACCGGGATGCTACGCGTTCCTCGGCAACGGCGACGGCGCGCATCGCGAGATAGGACATGGCGAAGGACCCTGCATGCTTCACAACGCCAGTTATGACTTCAACGACGAGCTGCTGCCGATCGGGTCGACCTATTGGGTAAGGCTCGCGCAGCGCTTCCTCGCGCCAAGTCAGGCGTAACGGCGATCCTTGTAGCGCTGCTTGCGCTACACCGCTTGTGCGACGCCCCAAAGCACAAACCCCCGCGAGCGAGAGCTGGCGGGGGTTTGCTGGGGGTTGGGGAGCCTGACGATTACCTACTTTCACACGGGGATCCGCACTATCATCGGCGTGGAGTCGTTTCACGGTCC
>NZ_PYUC01000034.1:0-6641 GCF_003028655.1 Trinickia symbiotica | reverse complement strand
AGATGTGTATAAGAGACAGGGGCCAATGGCGCATTGTCGGCGGATCTTTACAACCGGCAGTTGCATCCGGATGAGTACGCTCTCGCGAAAAAGTACGCGAAGCTGGTAGCGAAGGAACTCGGCATCACCGAAGAAGAGGCGGAAGGGCGAATTGCTGCAGAGTTGATGCGAAATGTGGATGGTCAGACCGAACTGGCTGACGGCGGTGTGCATGACTACAAGCTGCGCTCAATTCTTGGTTGCCAGATGTTGGAGTGCAATGCGTCGTCGAGCGATCCGAATTATTGGAATCACGGGTATAACGCACAATACATTCCGTCGAACGGCGTAACCTACGAGTTGGGCGTCTCGCAGGGTCTCGTTGGTCAAACGTATGGCGATTTGGTGACGAGCAACATCAAGAACAATCCGGTGAGTACGGCGATTGCGGGCGCGGGGATAACGGGGCTTGGTGTTGCAATGGGTGGACTGCCTTCGGCAGGGCTTGCTACTGCCGGCACAGTGATCGGTGCTGGAGCTAATGCTGCGATCCAGTACGCGCTAACGAAACAAGTCGGCTGGAACGACGTGGCGCTTGCTGGGGTGACAGGCGGGTTCGGTGCTGGGCTCGGATATGTCCCTGCGCTTTTGATCAACACAGGAGGCTCGTTGTTTGGCTCCAGCTTGAGCGGTCAAAATCCCAATAGCGGTATGATTGGATCGGTTGTCGGTACCACACTAGGTTACCCGGTGGGGTCGTTGGTCGAGGGGGCGACGGGCGAGCGCATAAACCCGTGGTATCGCCCTCAATGGAAGGACATCGGCCTGGGCATTTCCGCACCTGTGTCACCTAGCGCTCTTCCATCCTGGTTCGGCATGACAGGGAGTAGTTTGACTCAAGAAATTACAGGGCAGCCAACCACTAACCAGTTCAATAAACCAAAATGAGAGGCAGGTATTTATCGGCTCTCTTGCGAGCGATGCGATTAGCCGTTGTTTTTACGCTCGGATTAGAGTTGTTGTTCATGGCGGCTGTGTACGTTGGCGCGCCGTTTGTGATCTATCTCACAGGCGACGGCAGGGGGTATCACGTTATCGCATGGGACCAGGTGCAGCGATTGATTATCTTGGCGCCGATACTGGGGGCTTTGTTGACGATTGCGGCCTTGTTCACGCGGAAACGTTGAGGGCTGCGGCTCGCTGGGCTTGAGCGATCGCGTGGTCGCTTGATCCCGTTGCGCAAACCGCGTCTAGGCAAAAAAATGCGAAACGTGGGGTGCGTCGGGGCGAAGTTGGCTGCAAAGCCTTGCTGCATCTAGGCGAGCGGTGCATCGACAACGGCGGTCGTGTCGGGGCGTAGTGATCTTTACAATCGGCAGTACCACCCAGATAAGGACCCGAAGAAGGACGAACGCAAGACGCTCGATGCGCTGGAGGCAGGGAAGAGCGCAGACGAGAAGCAGCGATATGAGGACGCTGGCTGTTATATGGTCCATTGCGCTAACCAGATGTCGGATGACAATCCTGACAAAGCGGCTGCGCTGGCCTCGCAACAGCGAGGGGCGAGGGATACAACGGAGCAGGCGCAACTTGCATCGACCGGGTTGTTTAAATACGACCCGGTAGTCGATGGAGGACTGGATCTGCTCGGTAGGGGATGGGATCGGGCGGGACCGGGGGCAGTTCGCGGGGCAACGAACCTCGGTCAGCAGTTCTTAACGGAGATTAGGCAGGGCGGGGTTGCGCAAGCACCCGCCGATGATCTGAGTGGCGCGAACAGCGGTGGAAATCCGCCCAAGGCTGGCGGCTCGTTCGTCCTGGTCCCGCAGTGTGAAGGGCCGGTGTGCACGCTTGCTCCTCTGCCTACGATTGGCACGCCTGGGTACGTTCCTCCGACGGCGACGGTGTCGAGTAGTGGCAGCAACGATGAATCGCGCTTATCCGGTACGCCCAGTCCCGCACTGCCGGACAGCCCGTATAGCCCATCGAACGTTGATAGCCGGGTGAAGCCACCATATCAAACGAATCCAGCGCATGATACGGGCAGTCCGTTGTACAACCCGAAAAAGACGCCTGAGCCGAACGATGCGCAAAGCGCATACGAGGACGGCGCGGTTCGGGGAGGGATGGGCACATGGTACGCGCAAGGACAAGGAGGCTATTACCGCTACTTCTCGGACAACGCGGGTACCGTGCATTTCAGCGGGACAGTCCCGGCGTCTCAAGTGCCGCCTAGTGTATTGAGGATTTGGGGGAAATAACAATGGAATTCGGCAAAAGAAGTCGCTTCTCCATCGAAATTGATATAGACGACAACTGCGGTGGTGCGTGGTTGTTTGGGCACATTTGCTATTGGGTCGCAGGCAACGTCGTAGGAGACTATGATGCCGGTACGTCGCTCCGAGACGTGTTGTTCCAGATGAAATACATAGCTGGAGATCGAGGGCGCAGGAATTGCCCCGCGTTGATGCAGCTTTCTGAGCGGAAAGCATTCGAAATGATTTCTGCTGCGCTGAACGAGACCAGCGACGAGCTCTACGATTTCGTGACTCCGGATTTTATGCCGGCAAGCTTGGATGTCAGGATTCCTGTGGACGTATTTGATTCGTGGAAAATATTCCTCGTTGAGAGCTCAGAGGCGGCCAAGCTGTTGTGTTTCAATATGGAAACTTCTTCGCTGACATCTGCGATCCTATCTTTGCATGAGTTCGATACAGTATTCGCAAATGCTTATGAATATTTGGATTTGATCTATGAGTCGCATAGCAAATCTGATGGTGGTTCATAGTGTGGAAAGTTGTCGTCTGATCTTTACAATCGGCAGTACCACACCGGTAAGGACCCGAAGAAGGACGAGCGCAAGACGCTCGATGCGCTGGAGGCAGGGAAGAGCGCAGACGAGAAGCAGCGATATGAGGACGCTGGCTGTTATATGGTCCATTGCGCTGACCAGATGTCGGATGACAATCCTGCCAAAGCGGCTGCCCTTGCTTCGCAACAACGCGGGGCGAGCGATACGACGGAACAGGGAATACTGGCATCGACGGGATTGTTTAAATACGACTCAACCATCGATGGAGGGCTCGATAAGCTCGGCGCTGCGTGGGATTGGACCGGCCCAGGCGTAGTACGCGGAGCGAAGAATTTCTTCAATGGCGGCGCGGCGGACTCAGCGAATCAGTTCGTCGACCTGATGAAGGGCGATGCGCAGAACAAGATATCAGAATCCCCCATTACTCTTGTGGTTCAGGGAATTGTGAATGGTCTAAGCGCGATCGGGGGAGTCGAGGGCGGTGGGCCGAACGCGTCGCCGGGGTTTCAGTTGCCGGATTCGGCGGCGGGGCAGGCTGCGAACACTTCGCCGGGTCTTGGTGGGCAGATGCCTCCTACGGCGACGCTGTCAAGTAATGGGGATGCAGGGAAGGCCGGCTGTAACACAGACGGCACAAACTCCGAAATGCTGGGTGCTAACGGCCCCCAGTTTGCTAGCAAAACAATTTGGAAGGGCGATGGAAGTGAACGTATCGACGTCGAGAACCCGAATCCTGGCCGGCGTCCGGGGCAGATTCACTACCAGGATGATGATGGAAACAAGTATTTGTATGATCCAACAACAAATTATTTTCCCCGGTGCTCCGAACTCCGTCAACAAATTGTTGAAGGATCCGAGCTTTAGCGCAGCAATTCAAAAGGGTCTTGCCAAATATCTTGGGGGTGGCTAATGAAGACGAACACGGCCATGAAAAGAATTCTCGCAAACGTCGAGCTCGCCGCGACGCTACCGATAGCATTGAGGACTATCGTCGACGATGGATTCGTCGTCAAAGACAATTGTCATTTCTTGGTGCATCTTCTCGCAAAGGCACGGAGCGCCAGAAGGGAACAATTTGACGACTGCACAGGGTACGAATGCTTCGTCAATTCTGTGCATATTGAGGACTATGATGCGAAAGATCCCCTGTCGAGGTCTGTGGGATTTATCGAACAAGTTTTTAAAGCCTGGTCTACACATGCTCCTGGAGTGAGCCTGGTGGGCATCGTTAGCTCGGATGAGTTCAGTGTGATGGTCAAGTTTCATGTTAAGCGTTCAACCGAAACGTGGCTTAGCGACAACCTAGAGGGTTACGAAGATCCGATCATGTCGGTTGAGTCGTCGGAAAACGTTGTGAATGCGATACAGGCGTTGAGGGGAGCGGACTTTTAGTGCGGATCTTTACAATCGGCAACTCCACCCCGACGAGCGGAAGCTGATTGCGGATAAGGCCCATCAGATCGCCATTTCCGAAGGGCATAGTCCAGACGACGTTGCAAGGATCGAAGCGTATTGGACCAACGTTCTAACGCTTGTTGCCGATGCTGACGTGGACTCGCAGGCCCGGCAACAGTTGGGTGCTGAATTGGCGCAGATGGCGCAAGCCGCTCAAGCTTCAGGAAATACCCAGGCCTATCAGCAGTTCGTGCAGAGCCTGCAGACCGCGCAGGGCATTATCCAGGGGATGGCGGGCCAGTCGATTACGAGTAATGGCTCGCCTATAGTTGCCGATGACGGTCTGCTGAAGACTTTCCAGGCGACGGGTTCGCAGTTTAACGACTCGTCGCTGTTCGGTACCCCGGGTGGTACGAGCCTGGGACTTGCGATGGGGGAGACGCCGGCATCAGTGGGGATCGCGCCGGACTACTACATTGCGCCAAATGGGCCGACGAATCAGCAGGTCAACGGCTTTGCCAACGACATCTTGCAGCAGGTCGGAACACCGAATGGCTCTGTAACGCCCGTGTACCCGGCCGAAAGCGTGCTGCTCGGGAGTATGGTTGGCGGGCTTGTGTCGGGTGCGCTTGGTGAGTTTCTTGGCCCCGCTGAAGGTACTGCACAAACTGTTACAACCAGTGGTCCGTCAGCAGCTAGCGCCGCAACAAGCACGAGATCGGTTGAGAGCCTTTTTGGTCAGTCGTTTGACGGTCCACTGCTGTCGCATACCGCAGGCATCCAGGACGGCACCCTCGGAGAGTCGCTGGGCCTAAAGACGCTGGACGGCCAAACCGGCATGACTTTCAAGCCACTGCAGAACAACAGTGGCAACGGAGCCGATGGTGTTGCGATTGATTCCAACACAAAGACGATCTGGGTTGCCGAGGTAAAATCGTCGCAGAACGGGGTGGGTGCCGCCGCAACTGCTCAGGGTGACCCAGCGACGAAACTGGAGACGTGGGTCGCAAACTCTCAAAGCAACAGCGGAAGCTGGGCGGCGCAGCCGTCCGGTAATGCGGCACTGGCGAAGGATCTTCAGAAGGCTATTGACTCTGGTTATCAGATCAAGGGGGTTCAAGTGCAAGTTGGCGTGCCAGCCCCCGGAGCCACGGGGGCTACGCAGATCTCAATTCAACCTTGGTTGCCAAAGTAAATGATCATGACCAATCTCAGTAGCATCAGCTCACTAGGGGTGGCATCCGCTTGGCCGAGCCGGCGCTCCGTCGTCAAATTGCTCGAGAAAGCGCTTCCTCGCCCCATAGACGAGGTGCTCGCGTATAACGGTCGTTCGGATGTTGAAAACACGCTGAACATGCCACCCAACTCGACATACATTCCAGTCGGCTCCCTTTTGAGAGTCAGAGCAGAGGCGTCAGCGTTGTCTGGTCGACCTTGGGAGCGGGAAATGTTGAATGCGATTGGATTCGATACGTTTGGAACCCAGTTGTATTTCTTCTGGCACGTTAAGTTTCGGAGCCTCTTCCCCGATCACCCTCGGCCGTTGAGGATGTTGAATTGGGAGTCGATGACGGAAGCGATGGCAATGGCCTTCATCTTAGGCTGCGCAGAGGAGGGGATTTACCATGGCTATCTCATACACGCGGCACTGAACCGTTCCTATCAGTTGCAACTATCGTACGAAGAGCGTCATCGCCGGGTTCACAGCTTCATGCTGCGGCTCTTTTCCGAGTGGCGTAGCGATGTTCGGCACTCATGGCCGCCATTCGCATATTCAGAACCCATCTATGAGGGCATTCTCGAAAGATGGCGCGAACCCGATCCTGATGTACTGAAACCTTGGTTGTTGGCTGCTTGCGACCGCCATACTCACGAGTCAAAGCGCGATAGTGAGGGTACGTTTTACGACTGCGCTGCGTTTCCGCGCACGCCGTTGGAGATCCTCTATCTTTTCCGGCTGCGAGAGTTGGTCGGCTTAGCAAATCCGGAACTAACTCATCCGTTGTTGGAGGCGCCCTTTGACACGCTGCCAGCGCCGCAAGCGGCCTACGTTCCGGATGAGTTAATTCGAGGAACGCTCATCCGTGTACGTGAAGATTGGCCGGACTTTGATATGGTCGTCTCGCTGGAATCGTTGCGCGGGCGGTAGTTGTCTGGAGCGAATGACATTTCTTTACAATCGGCAGTTGCATCCGGAGGAAAAGGATCTGGCGAAGCAACTTGCCGATAAGAGCGGCGGCAAGTACGCCGAGCAGCAGATTGAAAATCAGATGGCCTTAATGAATTTAACAGAGAACGGGCAAACGTTTGATCGCGGTGACGAACCGTGACACGGAGATTACGGCCAGCAATACGCTGTCGCTGACGAGCGGCCGTGACACGAACCTGCGTGGGGCCGAGGTATCGGGCAATACCGTCGATGCGAACGTCGGGCGGGATCTGAATATCCAGAGTC
>NZ_PYUC01000033.1:0-8190 GCF_003028655.1 Trinickia symbiotica | reverse complement strand
GTACGTCCGGCCTTCACCAGCTCGACCATGTGGGCCCGGAATTCCGCCGGGTATGGGGTACGATGCCTGCCCATTTCGACACCTCCTGATCAAAAGGATAGGTGTCCGTTTTTGCGGGTCAATCTCAGTTGCCGCCAAGCGCCGCCGACAGTGCCGCGCCAAAATCCGCCTCGGTCATGCCCATGATCGCGAGCTTTTCACGGTCGACGACGACTTCGGCCTTCGGTTTGTCGAGCTTGAGATCGACATCCGCGAACCAGAAGAGCTTCTCCTTCTGTGCCTCCGCCAACACGGCCTGGGTAACCTCGTTCAGCTTTTCCACCGGCTCGGTCGACCTGATGACGAACTGCACGGGCAGCCCCTGCGATCCCGGCAATGACGGCAGTGAAAAGGCGACAATCTGCGCGCCCGCCACGTTGCTCCATTTGCGCTGCAGGTCCATTACCACGTCGGTCTGCGTGCGTTCACGCCGATTCCAAGGCTTCAGCAGGACGCCGCCTAGCCCCTGGTTGAGCGCGGGAGTACCGGTCAGTTGAAACATCTGGCTGTACTCTGGCACTTTACGAGCAATGTCGTACGCTTGATCGGCGATGCGCCTCATTTGCTCCGGGGACGCGTTGGCCGCGCCCTTGATCTGCATGAACACGATGCCTTGGTCTTCGGTCGGTGACAGCTCGCTATTTGCGGTAAACGCGGCTGCTCCCGCGAGCAGGGAGACGACGAAGCCGAAGGTGACCAGCACCGGCCATGCGTCAATTGTCCTGGCCAGGGCAGAGTGGTACCCGCGCAGCAGGCGGGCGAAAATGCGGTCAAGCAAGAGCGCTAAGCGCCCCTCATCTTCACCACGCCTGAGGAGACGTGAAGTCATCATGGGCGAAAGCGTCAGTGCGACCACCGCGGAGACCACCACCGCGCCGGCGAGCGAAAAGCAGAACTCTTTGAACAGCGCGCCGGTAAGACCCGTTCGCATGCCGATCGGTACGTAGGCTGCCACCAGCACCACGGTCATGGCAACGATCGGTCCACCGAGCTCGCGTGCCGCAATGAGCGACGCTTCACCCGCGCTTTTGCCCGCTTCCTTGATGTGCCGATCGGCGTTTTCAACGACGATGATGGCATCGTCCACGACGAGACCAATCGCGAGCACCAAAGCAAGCAACGTGAGCAGGTTGATCGAATAGCCGAGGACGAACATGAAGAAGAACGTGCCAACGAGTGAAAGCGGTATCGCGATGAGCGGCACGATGACCGCACGGAACGAGCCGATGAACAGGAAAATGACGGTCGTCACAATAACCAGCGCTTCAGCCAGCGTCTTGACGACTTCCTGGATCGACGTGTTGATGTACTCCGTGGAATCGTAGGCGATGGCGCCGGTCAGGCCGGAAGGCAGTTGCGACTGAAGTTCTGGAAAGGCCGAACGGACCTTCGAGGCAACCGTCACGACGTTGGCGTTCGGCGCGACCTTGATACCGACGAACACCGACCGTTTGCCCGAAAACGCAACACTGGTGCTGTAGTCCTCCGCGCCGAGCGTGACGGTCGCGACGTCCTGGAGCCGGACGAGCGCGTCGCCACTTTGGTTGACGACCAGTTGCTTGAATTCGTCCACCTTGTGCAGATCGGTGCCGGCCGTCAAATCGACCGTGACCATCTGACCTTTGGTCGAGCCGATCGTGGACAGATAGTTGTTGTTCGAAAGTGCGGCATAGACCTCACGGGCGGATACATGATGCGCGGCCAGTTTGGCAGGGTCCAACCAAGCGCGCAACGCGAACTGGCGCCCTCCCAAGATCTCCGCCGTCTGCACGCCCTCGATCGAGTCGAGCTTGGGCTTCAACACGCGAACGAGATAATCGGTGATGTTGTTGGTCGGTAGCACGTCGCTGTAGAAGCCGATGTACATGGCATCGGTAGTCTGGCCGACAGCGACGGACAAAACCGGTTGCTGGGCCTGCGCGGGCAATTGGCTGCGGACCGAGCTGATCTGCGTATTGATCTCGGTAAGCGCCTTCGTCGCGTCGTAATTGAGACGCAGGGTTGCCGTAATCGTCGATACGCCGGCCACGCTGGTTGACGAAAGGTAGTCAATGCCCTGAGCCTGAGCGATTGCCGACTCGAGCGGCTGAGTAATGAAGCCAGCAATCGTCGCCGCGTCGGCGCCGTTGTAATTCGTCTGGATGGTCACGACCGCGTTCTCGGTGCGCGGCCATTGCGAGACGGGCAGTCCGGTCATCGAGCGTAGACCGAGGATCAGGATCATCGCCGAGATGACTACCGCCCATACCGGCCGTTTGATGAAGGCGTCGGTAAATTTCATCACGGGTCTCACCGTTCTTGAGGCGTCGGGGACGCTTCGTTCGCGGGCGGATTACTGTTGTCGATCGCGACCGACGTACCGTTGTTGAGCTTCATCTGACCGCTGGTGATCACCAGGTCACCCTCTTTCAGTCCGCTCAACATGGCGACCTGATCGCCTCGCGTCGCCCCCGCCCTGACGAAGGTCTGCTGCGCCGTAAGTACATCGAGCCCCTTCGCATTCTTTTTCTTCACTGCGACGAACATAGTGGTGCCGTACGGGTTGTAGGTCACCGCCGTCTGGGGAACCGTCAGATAGTGCTGCGCTGAGCCGGAAATGACGACTGCGCGGGCAAACATCCCAGGAAGCAGCAGCCGATTGGGATTCGGAACCGTTGCTTCGACCGTCAAGCTGCGCGTGGTCGGATCCACTTTGGTGTCGATAGCCGTCACCATGCCGCGGAACGTCTGGCCGGGCACCGCATCCGTGCTGACCGAGACGGCCTGGCCCTTCGCAATCTCGGACTTTTGATCCTGCGGTACGTTGAAGTCGATATAAATCGGATCGAGCGTGGTCAGGGTCGCGATCTTGTCGCCTGGATTGAGGTACTGCCCAGGATTTACGGTGGTGATACCGATGCGTCCGCCGAACGGTGCGGTAATGGACTTTTTAGCGACCAGCGCACGCTGCTGCTCGACGGCTGCACGCTTGGACTTCCAGTCGGCCTCGTCGGCATCCACCTGGGCCTGTGAAACGGCATTTGCCTCTAGCTGCGCCTTGTCCCGGTTCAAGACGGTTGCTGCCTGATCGGCAGTTGCTTCCTGCGAATGCAATTGGGCAACATCCGTATCCGCGTTGAGCTGCACCAGCGGCTCGCCGGCCGAGACGTCCTCGCCAGATTTGAAGGTAATACTGCGAACGATGCCGCCTATTTCAGTCGTCACGTCAACGCCGCGGAAGGCTTTCATCGATCCCACAGCGGATACAACAGGTTGCCAGTCGGTGAACCGGGCGGGAGCCGCAGTGACGACGGCAGGCGGCTGGGGCGCCTTCGCGTATGCAATCTGCCGGGAAATCTGAACGAACTTCGTCCCGCCGATGATCAGGACAATGACTAGGACGGCGCCAAGCATGATCAGCATTGGCCGCAACAGGCGGCGGCTGGTGCGTCCACCAGACGCTTCCCGTTTAGCTGGGGGATGGAGCGCTTCCTCTTCCATGGGGCTTCTCACGGATCCTATTGATCAAGTCGAGGCGAAATAACCTGACCGGCCTGCGCCTGCGAAGTGTTTTTTGACCGATTCCACCAGCCGCCGCCGAGCGCCTGAAAAAGCGCAACTGTATCGCTGTAACGACTGGCCTGCGCACGCACGCGTGCAAGAACGGCGTTCTGGTATGTTTGCTGCGCAGTCAAAAGATTCACGTAACCAACCGCTCCGAGTCGGTACTGGGTCTGGGTGAGTTCGAGGCTGTCTAGTGCGGCTCGTTCAGCGTCTACTTGCTGCTTTAGCTCATCGGCGTCGGTATCCAGCGCACGCAACACGTTCGCGACGTCCTGGAATGCCTTGACGACTGCGCCGCGGTAATGCGCGGCGGATTCATCGTAAGCGGCAACGGCGACTTGTTTGCGGTGCCAACGAGCCCCCGTATCGAAGAGGCTCTGCGAGACCGAGCCGACCAAGGCCCATACCCCTGTGCCCGGCGAAAACAGATCGACCAATCGTGAAGCATTGAAGCCCAACGAACCCGTGAGGTTGAACTGCGGCAATTCATTGGCGATTGTCACGCCGATGTTTGCGCTAGCTTGGTGCAGTCGGGCCTCCGCGGCGCGCACGTCGGGCCGCTGCTCGATGATGGACGACGGCAGACTAATAGGCAGTTCTTCCGGCAAGTGAAGTCCCGCTAGCTCGAAATGTTCCACCTGCTCCTGGTTCGGAAACCTTCCGAGATAGGCCGTCATCTGGTGTCGTGCCTGGTCCAACTGCCTTTGCAGTGGTGGAAGGGTCGCGCGCGTTTGCGCCACCACCGCTTCTTGCGCAAGGACGTCGCTATTAGATACTGCCCCCAGCCGCAGGCGCGACTTCGCCAAGTTCAAACCTGCTTCTTGTATCCGAACGAGGTCCTTTGTCACAGCGATCTGATCACGGACCGACGCGAGCGTCACTGCGGTGTTGACGACGCTCGCGGTCAGCGTCAGGTAAGTTGCTTCGAGTTCGAACTGTTGGTACTCGGCCACGGCAGCAGCCGCCTCTATCTCACGGCGTGTGCCACCGAACACGTCAGGAGCGTAGGAAACGCTCACCGAGGCTGCATTGATAGTCAATAGTTCGGGGGGAAATGCACCAAACTTGGCCTTTTCGCGCGTGGTGGATGCGTTCGCAACCACTATAGGGAAGAGCGACGCGCGGTCGGCATACACAAGTTCGTTCGCCTGCCGCAGAGACGCCTGAGCTGCCGCTACATCCGGGCTAGCACGCAATGCCTCCTCCACCAAGCCAGTCAGCTCAGATGAACGGAACAGGGTCCACCATAGTCCGGGGATGTCCATCCCTTCGATCAGGTGCTGCGCCGCGCCGCCCGGCACGGCGGAAGACGCCGTGCCGGTCAGCGGCTCTTCCCGCGAGAAGTGGGCGTTCTGTGTCATCGCCGGACGCACGTAATCGGGCCCGACGGCGCATCCGCCGAGCAAAAGTGCGCTCAGCAGGCCAAGTTGCGGTGCCAGAGCGCTCCAAATTCGAAGCGTCATTTCATCGCCCTATCCGAAGCTCGGGCACATTGCCGACGAGTCCGGGCATTGGGCTGCGGTAACGAGCGCGACGTGGCGCAGCTCAGGACGAACTGTCATTTCGGTATTGATGACGCAATCATCGGCAGACCCGACAAATAAAACGATACCGTTTCGTTCACATACAGTAACAAGGAAACCAAAAGCGGTCAATAAGCCCTGATACGAAACCGTTTCGTTCCTTTACAACCCCGGCTCTGCCGTGATACATCCGCGGTGTACCGATATTCGGACTACGTCCACCACAAGATGCCGAACTCAACAGATGCGATGCCGAAAGCGAAGGCTTTGAAGCATTCTGCCGTACGGGCAGGAAGGCCCCCAAGCGAGCTGGCTGGAGAAGTGGACGAACGCATACTTGATGCTGCCCATCAGGTGTTCATGGAGCGCGGGTTCCATGGCGCGAGCATCGACGAGATCGCCCGTCTCGCGCACGCCGGCAAGCCCACTATCTATGCGCGGTTCGAGACCAAGGAGGCCCTTTTTGTAGCTGTCGGCTTGCGCGGTGCGGCGCGGTTCAGTGCTCACTTCGGGAAGTACGCAACCACCGGAACAACACTCGAGGCAAGGCTCGTCTGCCTCGGACGTGAAATGCTAGAACGGTTGCTCGAGGATGAAGTGATCGACTTCATGAGGCTTGCCGCCGCAGAGGCACGCCGCGTCCCGGAACTGGCCCACTTTTCTCGTGACGCGCGCGAGCGCGGCGCTTCGGCAGCGCGGGAAGCCCTACTCGACGCAGCTAGCGTCAAGGACGTCCGTCGCTTCCCGGCCTTCGGGCCCGATCACATCGAGACTACGACCAGGTTCTACATTGACTTGGTCGTCGACCCGTTGTTCATGCGCGCGCTCGTTGGCGAAGGCCTGAAGACATTGCGAGCACAAATCGACAACCATGTGCAGCATAGCGTCGCTTTTTTTCTGGCTGGATGTCGGAGTGCTTGACCTGCCTGAGCGCGACTTCTGTTATCCATGGAGGTAAGCGATCTCGCGCGACCCGCCCCATCCACATTCCGCGCGTATGCCCTCGCGTTCCCTGCATTCTTCCGGCCAGCCAGCAGCCGTGCCACATTCAGCCCTCTCGCCTTGCCCTTTTCGGCGCCTCGAATCCGCCCCGGCTAAAATTTCATCCCAATGCCCACCCCGATAACGAGCGGATCGATATGTAGAGTGCCGATTGCAGTGCCGCCAAGCGACGCGTCGGTCTTCATCCAAATCTTCTTAATGTCGGCGTTGACGAAAAGCGCCTTTGTCACCTGCACGTCGACGCCGGCCTGCAATGCTGGACCGAAGCTGTGGTTGTCTATGGAGACCGGTTGACCTCCGGCGTGCAAACTGTTGTTATAGAAGAGCGTGTAATTAAGACCCGCACCGACATAGGGGCGAATGCGTCCCTCATGATTGAAGTGATACTGCAACAGCAATGTCGGAGGCAGCACGCCGACGCCACCCAAGTTACCGAGGTTCGACGTCACTTGGTGACGCGAGGTGCCAAGAATCAACTCGATGCCTATCCTGTCGCGAATCATGTAGGTGAAATCGAGCTCGGGAACGAGCGAGTTGTTCACGCCGACATCGAGCGTGGACAGCGTGTTGCTCGTGTGAACTTGCGGCTGGATGCTAATTGTACGAAGGCGAACCAGCCAATCGCCAGCATGTATCCCGGCCGCTGAACTGTCTGCGGTCGAGGCCAACGTTGCCGCGTCGCCGGCAGCACGGGCCGTGGATAGTCCAAATGCGGAAGTGAGGCAAATCGCTGCCGTGATGGCATGAATTTGGTTTTGCATGATAGTGTCCGGTTGCTATAATACCCACACAGTCTGTATGGTTATATGGCTAGCAGCGTTGACCGCAATCAACTAAACGTACGCATGTAGTTGCCCGCGACAGCGTGTCGCACGCGTCCGATCGACAAAACCTGCCGAACGGCAAACGCGTCATTGGAACGTTCAACGATTTCTGTGATGCGACGGTTAGCCGCCCATTGATCATTGCAAGGCGACTGCAGTAAGGAGAAGCTCGGTGTCGTCGACAATTGACGCCCGTACGTAGGCGTTGTTGTGTCAGTTTCCAATGAGCCGAACGAGATCTCGGTTGCGACAGAGTCTTGTTCGCCGTCGTCGAGGCAAGCTACTGGGTCAGTTATGGTACCAATTGGAATTACACCCACAATCAGCCTGACTGAACCGTGCAGAAGCTGTGCCATGCGGCCTTGTTGCACGGCCAATAGAGCCGAACACGCCGACATGCGCTCGACGAAAGGCCTTGCGCCTGCCCGCCACGTAGTTCGCAGAGGTGCGCCAGTCTTCCGAATCGGGGACCCGTTCACGAACATCTATGCCATACGCACTGGCTCATTCAAGAAGGTGATGCTGCTTTCCGATGGCCGAGAACAGATTACTGGATTTTTCTTCGCCGGTGAACCGCTAGGACTTGACGGCGTTTGCCACGCTTACCACATGAGCGACGCCATTGCACTCGAAGATAGCTGCGTCTGCGTTCTGCCATTCGCGCTGCTCGAACTGCTCGGCCGGCAGGTGAAAGCGATATCGGATCACCTGTACCGCGTTTTCTCCGCCGAGCTCGCTCGTGACAGCAGTCACATGGTCGTGCTCGGCACAATGACTGTAGAAGAACGCATCGCGACTTTCCTTTTGGACATGTCGTCGCGGCAATCTCATCAGCGTGCCAATTCGCCAACCCAGTTTGTGCTGCGCATGACGCGAGGAGAAGCGGGAAGTTTCCTCGGGGTAACGATGGAAACGGTCTGCCGAGTCTTGTCGCGCTTTGAGAAGCGCGGACTCATCGCTGTCGGTGGCAGAAATATTCGGATTCTCGACCTGGACGGTCTGCTCGATGTAAGTCGGGCCGAATAGTTGGTTACTTTCGACGACGCCGCGCAAACGCCGCCTTGGAGGGGCTCTGACGGCCTTTCAAAGCATACGCAAAAGTCGACCTTACGTCTGAATGCTCCCATAGTGGGTAAGCACCCGGTGAAGGCATCCTGGGCCCAAGGTGCGGGCAATCAAGCCGCAGCAGGCGCCCAACGATGCGGTAGAAGCGCGGCGATGTCGTCGGCTCGATGGGTGGGCAATCGATTGAGCACGTC
>NZ_PYUC01000032.1:0-10038 GCF_003028655.1 Trinickia symbiotica | reverse complement strand
GTACGTCCGGCCTTCACCAGCTCGACCATGTGGGCCCGGAATTCCGCCGGGTATGGGGTACGATGCCTGCCCATTTCGACACCTCCTGATCAAAAGGATAGGTGTCCGTTTTTGCGGGTCAATCTCAGCCATATGACCTGACAACACCACTAACCGATGGAGACAACAATGGAAGCGGCAACAAAACTCACCCGAATCCCGCAATACGAACCACTGCACTTCGACAGCACGAAGTCGCCATGGCATCCGTTCACGCCCTACTCGAACGACGTCCAGCTGAAGATGCTTCACATCGATCCCGTTAGCGGACAGGTGACGATGCTTCTAAAGGCGCCTGGAGGTTGCTCGCTCGGCGTCCATGACCACTACGGGACGATCCACGTCTACACGGTGAGCGGTGGCTGGTACTATGAGGAGCACGAGAAGGACTGGGTGGCGAAGGCTGGCGACTTCATCTATGAAGTCGCCAACTCGAAGCACACGTTCAAGACGGTCCCCGGAGAGGAAGTGGTACTTTTCATCATCCTGGAGGGCTCGATCGCGTTCCTCGACGAAAACGGCAACAAGGTCGGATTTGAAAATGCGACGACGTTTCAACAAAGGTACATCGACCATTGCCTCGAAAACAACATGCCACTCGTCGATCTGAACAGCATGGTACGCGCTGCCTGAGCCAATGTTGGCACCGGGGCGGACTTTAGGTGCCCCGGTGAATAACGGGGCCGCGCCGGCTGAGCCGGCGTTTGTGTGAGCCCGTCATACATAGCAGAAAAGAGACAAGGAGGCGAATATACGTAGGCGCAGTGACCGTCATGCACTCCATTCTTTTCGGTTTGGATGCAATCAGTAAGAAGTGGACAGCCGTTGGCGCCGCAATGCTATTTGGGCTGGTTACTGCGCTAGCCGTCGTAGCAACTGAGCTAATCAAAGCAAGAGGTACTCGAGCTGCGAATGGTCACAAGAGAAAACTTAGTCCGTTGCGCCGAGACATCGTGTTTACGGCAATTACGACATTGGGGATGCCGCCGCTTTTCTGGAACAATATGCATGCTGCGCCCGCTACGACCTCGTAGATGCCGAGACGAGTCGCGACGGCTTTGGCCGTGGGCTCGCTGTCGCCCGCGAGCATGACGATGCGAATGCCCTCCGCGAGCACGCCCTCGACAGCGTCCCCAGCACACCACCGCGTTGCTCGCCGATCCGGCCTTTGACGCCCTTGCCGCAAACGGCCTCGACCAGCGCCTTGCCGTCAAACACGCGAAGTAGGTGCCCGGTGCCCGAATTGGGCACCGGAATCTGGCGTTGGATTCTAGGCAACCAGTGCTGCCGCAATCTTACTGACTATCATCCACTGACTGCAGCGCTGATGGGCACTGAGGGACGTATTCAAATGGGATTGTCGGGGCGCCTGGGGCAGCGCCATCCTGGCGCGGATTGCGCGCACGCACGGTCTTCGGAGTGCGGAATGCCGCGTGGCCCGCGATAGGCGTATTGCATCGAACTACGGCAGTAGCTGCCTGGGCCTGCAGTAGCCGGGTTCTTCGATACTGCGCGTGCCCAATTCGCGTGGACTGATGCTCCGGCTAAAGCTACGCCGCGGGCGCGGTTGACGTTGGGCAAAGGCGGTTATATCTGGTCACGGCCGAATGCGCTCAGCCGGTGGACGTCGAGTACGTCGATCTGGTTACGCGAAACCCGCACAATGCCGAGCCTTTCGAGGTTTTGCAATGCCTGATTGCTTCGCTGGCGCGAGACTCCCGCCAGCAGGCCGATTTCTTCCTGTGAAATGGCGAGCGTTCGTCCTGTCTCGGGGTAAAGATCGGGATTGAATAGTTGCGCAAGTGATTGAGCTACTCGCGCGTCGACGTCGAGCAGACGGCTGTTTTGGATTGATGCGATGAATTCTCCCATACGGTTGTTCAGCTGACGGATCACGAATCCATTGAATGGCAGGCTGGACGATAGCAACGTGTGGAAGGTCGCTGACGGAACGAGCAGGACGACGGACGGCCGAATTGCCACCACATCATATTTGCGGAGTTCCCGCTTGATGACGCTGCCTTCGCCGAACCAGCCCCCCGGGGGTACGCCTGAAAAGGTGCAACTGCGGCCGGACGGGGTGTAGAGGGCAAGCTTGAGCAAGCCGGAATGAACGCCAATCCAGTAGTCGGACGGCGCCTGCCGGCGAGCGACAAGCGCCCCGGTCTCGCGGTATTCGGCTTGCGCGTGCTCCAGTACGAGGGTCTGGTGTTCACTTGCAAGTGCGCGAAACCACGTGCAGCGTCCAAATAACCGGGGCGCTTCAGCCTGTCCGATCTCCTCAGACGTGCTATCCCTGAGCGGGGCGGACGGGGTGTCGGGAACGTCATTCATGGGCGGATTTTGAGAAAAAGAGCATAGGGTGCGCTCAAGGAGGCTTTGTCATCGCAATGACAGACCCTCAACAATGTACGTTGCTAGTCTTTGTTGATCAAGTTCAGCAAAGCTAGGAAGCGATGTCATGACGCACATGTTCGATGAGGGCCTTGACCGCCGGCAGGCCAGCTATGCCCCCTCACGCCTATCGAATTTATCGCGCGAGCGGCCGACGTTTATGGAGACCGCCTTGCGGTTGTCCATGGTGACGTGCGCCGCACCTGACGCGAAACATAAGTGCGTGCAAGGTGCCTTGCCAGTGCGCTCGAGCGGGCGGGTGAGTTCACGTAGGGATTGTACTCATGTATGCATTTGTCAATGTCGTTGACAAAAGCATATGTGTTTATACAATTCGGTCTATGGCCTAACCGCCATGTCGCGTCGATCCAGGCGCGCGCCCGAACCCATCGGAGACAAAAGATGAGCACCATCAACAAGCTGGGTGACGCCGAGCGGATAGCGCTGCGACTGGACTGCATCATCAAGCACATGCGCGGCCTCACTGATGCCCGCGGCTCGGGTCTCAAAGTCCACCGCGAGGCACACGGCGAAGTGTAGGGAGGAGAGCGTATCTGGACTAGTCATTGAGCGGCGATAGATATGCCGTTCCAGGTCGCGACGTTGTTCTGAATGTGGAAGGCAAGACGGGGGAGGTGCAAGCGCGGCGCCTCGATGAGCCGGCATGCTCAAGAAGTTGGCATGTACGAATGCTTTTTGTATCGAAGGCGAGAGCCTTCCATCTGTCGGTAGAAGCACGAGGCAGGCCTCTTGCCGACCCCACATCAATCCATAGAGGAGACAAACAATGCGAGCTGCAGTGTACTACGGCAATAATCAACTAAGGATCGAAGACCTGCCGGAACCATCCGTATCGGCGGGCCAGGTCAAAATCAAGGTCAGTCGCAACGGCATTTGCGGCACCGACCTCCATGAGTACTACGACGGTCCGATCTTCGTTCCGAAGGCGGAGCCCCACCCCCTGACTGGAAAGGCGATGCCTCTCGTGCTTGGCCACGAGTTGTCTGGAATCGTAACCGCGGTAGGTGCGGACGTAACGGACGTCCGGGAAGGCGACAAGGTCGCCGTTGAGCCAATTTACCGGTGCGGGGATTGTCGTCCGTGCCGGACCGGCTATTACAACCTTTGCAACTGCATCGGCTTCCATGGACTGATGGCCGATGGCGGCATGGCGGAATATACCGTCGTGCAGCACAACATGGTTCACAAGCTTCCGGACAGCGTGTCGGTGGAGATGGGGGCGCTCGTTGAGCCGATGTCGGTGGCCTATCACGCGGCCAAACTCGGGAGTGTGAATGACCAGAGTCGGGCGCTGGTCTTCGGCGCTGGGCCCATAGGCCTTGGCCTGTGGTTCGCCTTGCGCGGCATGGGACTCACCGAGATCGACCTTGTCGAGCCGTCAGTGGCGCGGCGCCAGGCCGCCGAGGCACTAGGTGCGCGCACGATCGACCCCACGACCGTGAACGTCGCCGACCTGATCGCCGAGAAGACGAATGGAAACGGCGTAGATGCTGCCTATGATGCAGCCGGCGTACCGGCTGCGGTCGCTTCGGCGCTCGATTGTATCGGCGAGCACCGTGCGCTCGTCAGCGTGGCAGTTTACGACCGGCCGATGCCTACGCCGCTACTCAACCTCGTACTCAAGGAACGGCGTATCCAG
Source organism: Trinickia symbiotica (assembly GCF_003028655.1). GTDB lineage: Bacteria > Pseudomonadota > Gammaproteobacteria > Burkholderiales > Burkholderiaceae > Trinickia > Trinickia symbiotica_A. The sequence continues at coordinate 5,945 of NZ_PYUC01000032.1, read as the reverse complement.
GGCACGATTTGCTATACCGCCGACGACTATCGGGCCGTCATCGATCTCATGGCCAAGGGGCACTACAACATGACCGGCTGGGTCGAGACTATCCCTTTGGAAGGAATCGTAACCGAAGGATTCGAACAGTTACGAGCCGGGCGCAAGATGAAGATCCTGATCGATCCGTCCGCTTGAGCGCGCCACTACGTTCGGCTTCGAAACATATTTACGAGGAAGAGCCATGGCGGTTGCTCGATATCACTGGTGCGGCTCGCGGCATCGGCAAAGCGATCGCGCTGCGACTTGGCTAAGGGCGGTCACCGCTTCGCGGTTTGGGACTCGCCTTGGATGGCGGAAGAACTGGAAGCTACGCGCAAAGAGATCGAGTCCTGCGGTATCAAAAAGGTCGGCAAAGGCGAATCCATGAAGGCTTATCGCCGCGGGAATTGCGCTCGGCCGAGTCTCGATGGGCATGGAGGTCTCCGGCTTCGTCTCTAGCGAACCCGGTTTCCGACGATATGACTGGTCTCAATCGCTCTCAAAACAGACGCTGTTCGTTTGGGCGGCGCACCAGCGACTTCTCGGCCACCAGGTTTCCTTGTCCTTCGCACGCTTCCGGCGTTGACCGGTATCTCTAGCCACCGGCACACGCACCTTACTTAAGGAGACAAGATTGTCACTGCTCGCTCAAGACCTTCTGGAACTCGCCAGCATGCCGGTTCGCGGTGCACTCATCGAGCACCTTCTGCGCGAATTAGCGCAGAACCTGATCGCACCAGGAGTTCGGCCAGTAAACGCTGGTTGCTAATCCGGCACACGGAGATTTGGTGCGGATCCAGACTTATTATCAGAATATTGGATTTTACTGTGTCATAAGTCTTACGGGGGGGCATCTGAAGTGCGGCATGGGCAGCGCAAAAGCCGTTGAGTCAGCTGAAAGTCAAGTCGTATAAATCAGTATCGGGATCGCTGTAAGCCGAATATTGCTCATGGAGTCAATAACGTAAATTTATTAAATTGTTAAGTAGTCCTAAATAAGTTCCGTATTGGACCGAAAGGGCTCCGACCGGATCAATATTACATAGAAGGAGACAAAGTATGGATCAACAACGATGGTTCGCAGCAAAGGGATTAGTCACCTCGGTGTTCGGGTTGACGCTCGCGGGTGCGGCCCAGGCACAGAGCAGCGTTACGCTCTATGGCGTCGTCGACGCCGGCTTGTTGTTCACGAATAAGTCGCCGAATGCGTCGACTGGGCAGAACGCAGGCAGGCAATTTGCGCTGATCGATAGTGGCGATTCGGTATCGGAGTTCGGGCTTTTAGGCGTGGAAGATCTCGGCCACGGGATGAAAGCGGAGTTCAAGCTCGAGAGCGGCTTCAGTATGGCCAACGGCGCGTTCAACGATTCAAACGGCAACATGTTCGGCCGGCAGGCATGGGTCGGACTGAGCAACGACCTCGGCGAGTTCAAGGCTGGTCTGCAGTTCTCACCTTTCTTACTATCGCTGTACGAACTCGACCCGCGCGGCTTATCGCAGTTCGGCAGCGGCATCGTAAACTATGTCAACAACGTGGTGGCTACAGGGATTTTTAACGCCAACGCTGTGTCTTATACGAGCCCGGTGATCGCCGGATTGCAGGGCAGCGTGATGTTCGCGTTCGGCGGCGCGGCCGGCAATTTTTCTGCCGGCCGCCAATATTCCGCCAGCCTGAAATACGACAACGGCAGCCTGACGATCAATGCGTCGTTATACAACGGCAATGCCGGCGGCAATGCTCAGACACCCGTTCCGACCACGCAGCCGTTTCTCGGTCGAATGCTTGGCGCCGCATACAAATTCGGCAAGGTAACGGTCAAGGCATCGTTCACAAGCTACAAGGTGGCCGGCTCGTTCAACAACAACGTTTATGGTGGTGGTGTTGACTATCTGCTTCTGCCCGATCTCGATCTGAACGGCGGCGTCTGGGTCACGAGCGATCGAAATCAGACGACAAATCACTCGGTCATGGGCGCGGTCGGAGTCCAATATTTCCTATCGAAAAGGACCACCTTGTATGGACAGGTGGGTGTCGTGAACAACCACGGAGCGATGAACACCGGTCTCTCGATCAACGGCGCGCTGAACGGCGTCACGGGCACGACAGTGGGGGCGAACCTTGGCGTTCGCCACGTTTTCTAAACGATATCTTTATTCGTCGGCATTGCGTCACGGCTACCACTGACGGAGATGCGCGGATTGGTACTTCCCGGTCGCAAATCGGTACCGACCCGCGCAGTGCTAATAAGCATTTTGTTCGTGCTGAAGACCAGCATTTGCTGGTGGCACGGTGCGCAGAGATAGAATCGAATGGAGTATAACGTGCCTGAAACGCAACATCGCATCGCCGTTGATGAACTGCACAAGATCGTCGAATGGACAAGCGCCTGGTACGAACAGGCCCGCGCTGCCAATTTCGTAAGTTACCCGTACCAGGCAGATAACGCCGTGGTCGCGCGTTTGCGTCAATACTATCGCGCAGGCTTTACGCCGGCGCAAGCAGTCGAGGCCTACTTTGGCCTAGCGCTGGCCACCTTGATCCCTCTCCAATGCGCATGCTCAGGAAGGCGCTAGCACACCCATGACGTCCAGCTCCGCTAGCCTGCCGACGCCCAAGCTTCAGGCCGCACCGCCGCAGCCCGGCGCCGCGGCGACTATTACCCGCAGTACAACATCCAAGGAGACACAACATGGTATCGACTTCTCTTCCACTGGCCGGTAAATCGGCGATCGTGACCGGCGGCGCGCGCGGTATCGGCAAAGGCATCGTGCTGGAACTGGCGCGAGCAGGCGCCGACGTGCTGATCGCCGATCTGCTGGATGATGCGATGCAGACCACTGCCGGCGAGGTACGTGAACTGGGTTGGCGCGCTGTCACCCGTCGCGTGGACGTGACCGACGCCGCGCAGGTGCAGGCAATGGTCGACCAGGCGGTGGCGGAACTGGGCGGGCTGGACATCCTGGTCAACTGTGCGGGCGTCATCAACATCCACCCAGTCGCGGATCTCACCGAGAAGGACTGGGACTTCGTGATGGATGTCAATGCCAAAGGCACCTTCCTAGGCTGCAAAGCCGCGCTGGGGCCGATGCGTGAGCGGAAGTCGGGGCGCATCATCAATGTCGCCTCTATCGCCGGCAAGGAAGGCTTTCCAAATCTCGCGCACTACAGTGCTTCCAAATTCGCGGTGGTGGGCTTTACCAACGCGCTGGCCAAGGAGGTGGCGCAGGAGGGCATCACCGTGAACGCCATCTGCCCGGGGATCGTCCGCACGTATATGTGGGATCGCCTCGCCGACGAATGGAAGAACGACGGAGAAACGGTTGAGGACTCGTGGGCTCGCCACCAGCTCACACTCATTCCCCAAGGTCGCGCGCAGACGCCGCAGGACATGGGGCGATTGGCGCTGTTCTTCGCGACGATGGACAACGTCACCGGCCAGTCGGTCAACGTGGACGGCGGCTTTACCTTCCACTAGGCCGCAAAGTGCCGCTCCGGTCCCTCGTTCCCAACCCGTTTCACGTGCATATGCCATCCAACATCGTCGACTTCAATGCCGACGCCGACGATCCCCTCGTGGCGGAGACGGCGCTGCTGTCGCTGGCCGCGGCGGGCCAATGCGTCGCGCATCTGTGGCAGGCGCCGATGTTGCTCGTGGTGCCGCGCAGTGGCCGGCGATTCCCGGCCCTGAAGAGCGCTCGGGCAGCGTTCGCACGGCGCTCGCCTGACCGCACCATCGTCACCAGCCCAATCGCCCCCGTGCGGCTGATTGAGGGCATGCACCAACCGTGGCGCAATCCGAAGTGGGCCGCCTCCTCCCAGAGTTCTGCGCTCTGCGTTTGGTTGTCGGCTCTCCAGATCAAGGGGTGCGGCTGAGTGAGCGCATGCCGGAGCGTGGGATCGACGGCAAAATAGTTGCGGCTGACATAGCGCTCGACCCACGCGTCCGGATAGTCCGACTGAAGCGTGAATTGTGGCTTGCTGACCGGGAACGGCACGCGGATGCCGAACGAACAGTGACCAAAACCCAGTTCCCGCGCCGCCGCGGCGAGCTCCCGGAACATATCCGCCTCGGACTTCGCCGCAGCGACACTGTTCAGATACGTCTCTCTCCATGCATGCATATCGCTACCACCTTCGCAATCAACGATGCCCAAACGGGCAGTACAATTTGCGGGACGGGGCGAGTTCCATTAACTATTGCAAATTACAACCCGATCATAGCCTCGAATTTCCCGAACTTGCTGGATATAGGCCGCATACTGCTCGGCACGGAGCGCGAAAAGGAGGTACTCGCGCTTTGGGTCCGCAGAGTCTTGTTTTTTGTGCGTTCATGGTGAGGCTCCCCCGTCGGCCATCAGAACGTCTGCCAGTCAGGCTCTGTTGCGATGACAGATGATTCGGCGGCTGCGGGCCCCTTCGGGCAACGCAGTGCGCGACGGGCTGACAGCGGCTTCACGAGGTCCGTCACAGCGGCAATGGCCCGCACTCGGCCCGCTGTGACGATAGAAAATTCGCCTGGTACTCCAGTGTCGCCAACCTTGAACGCCGCCACGGCTTCACGCAGGGCCTGCGCCTGTTGAGCCATCGACTGCGCTGCCGCGGAGGCTTGTTCGACAAGTGTGGCATTCTGCTGGGTCACCTTGTCCATCTGCGTGACCGCCGTATTGACCTGCTCGATGCCGGCGCTCTGCGCTTCCGATGCCGCTGCGATGTCATTCATGATGTCCGTCACGCGCTTCACCGACTGGACAACTTCGCCGATCGTCTGGCCCACCTCCTCGACGAGCTTCGAGCCGGTGTTAACCTGCGCGACCGACTCGCTAATTAGCTCGTTGATTTCCTTGGCCGCCGTGGCACTGCGCTGCGCAAGTGTGCGGACCTCGCCGGCCACGACGGCAAACCCGCGGCCCTGCTCACCGGCGCGGGCCGCCTCGACCGCGGCATTCAGGGCAAGGATGTTGGTCTGAAACGCGATCCCTTCGATCACGCTGATTATCTGGGCGATCTTGGTCGAGCTGTCGGAGATACCATGCATCGTGTCGACGACGCGTTCGACCACGTCGCCACCGCGTCGTGCGATCCCCGACGCCGTAGTGGCCAGCATCGTCGCATGTTTCGCGTTGTCCGCGTTCTGACGAACGGTGCTCGTCAGCTCTTGCATGCTCGCGGCGGTCTCCTCGAGCGACGCGGCCTGCTCTTCCGTGCGAGATGACAGATCCAGATTGCCGCTCGCGATCTGGCTCGATGCAGTGGCGATGGTGTCGGTGCCCAGACGTACTTCTCCAACAATCTCTTTAAGGCGTTCGTTCATGTCCTTAAGAGATTGCAGCAGTTGACCGGTCTCGTCATTGGAATGCACTAGAATGCGACTAGTTAGATTGCCGGAGGCAACAGCCTGGGCAACTCGCACCGCATCACGCCATGGACGGGTTATCGAGCGCGTGACAGCACGCGCCAGGCCGAACCCGATCACGAGAGCCGCGGAGCCCAGTCCGACCATCAGGTTTCGGGCAGAGTCGATGTCCTGTCTGGCTTGCACACCGCCATCGGCAACCCGCTTTTTCTGGAAATCCACCAGTGCCTTGATGTGTTCCTGCAGGACGTCCAACAAGGGAAGCGTTTCGCCGCGCATCGTGCTGGCTGCTTCGTCACGCTTATCGTTGCGCAGCAACTGTGAAACCTTGCTGAATGAAGCGACGTACGCGGCGCGGGATTCCTTGATCTGAGCCAGCATCGCTCGCCCTTCGCGTTGCTCGACCAACTGGTCGAGCATTTCGAGCGCCTTGTCGATGGTCTGTAAGCACCCGGTGAAGGCATCCTGGGCCCAAGGTGCGGGCAATCAAGCCGCAGCAGGCGCCCAACGATGCGGTAGAAGCGCGGCGATGTCGTCGGCTCGATGGGTGGGCAATCGATTGAGCACGTC
>NZ_PYUC01000031.1:0-18261 GCF_003028655.1 Trinickia symbiotica | reverse complement strand
GTGTTGGGGCTTGCGGTGGTTGCGGGGTGGCCGGTTGGCGCGAGTGCCGCGGCGGCGCCGGCTGGGTTGGATGTCGCGCGTAGCAATGCCTGTCTTGGATGCCACGCGATCGATCGGAAGCTCGTCGGGCCCGCGTTTGCTCAGGTTGCTGCGAAGTACAAGGGTGATCCGCAGGCGCAGAAGCGGCTCGAAGCTAAGGTTCGCGATGGCGGAAGCGGCGTTTGGGGCGTGATTCCTATGCCCGCGCATCCTCGGATGAGTGACGCGGACATCAAGACGGTCGTGCAGTGGGTGCTCGAAGGGGCACCTTCCAAGTGATTCGACCCACCGCATAGGTGCTGCGGCCGCCCTCGCTTGCAATTGGCCGCAACCCATGTGCTACAATCGCAGCTTCGTTGGGGCGGTAGCTCAGCTGGGAGAGCGTCGCGTTCGCAATGCGAAGGTCGGGAGTTCGATCCTCCTCCGCTCCACCAACCGATATTCCAGGCAGTTCCGAAGTATTCAACAAACCCCGCGTAGCGTAAGGCTCGCGGGGTTTTTCGTTTGCATTCTTGGAGCGTGGGTTCCGTTTGCAGTCGGGGGCATTTCGGCGCAGGCTTGGGGGGCATTCGGGCAGGTTGCCTAGCTCGCCCGAATTTTGTGCACCCACATCACGGAGGCGCCCCCGTGCCTCTTACCGATCTGGAAGTTCGCCGAGCCGCGCCGCGGGAGAAGAAATATCGCATCTCGGACGGTCGCGGCATGTATTTCGAGATCACGCCTGGCGGCGGAAAGTACTGGCGCCTCAAGTACCGCTTCAATGACCGGGAAAAACGACTGGCGCTAGGCGTCTATCCTGACGTCACGCTCGCCCATGCGCGTCGCAAGCGCGACGAAGCGCGCGCGATGCTGGCCGACGACATTGACCCGGGGCAGGCTAAGAAGGAGAAGAATCGCCTAGCCCGGCTGAATGCCGCGACGACCTTCGAGGCGGTCGCATTGGAGTGGTTCGAGAGGCAGGCGCCAGGTTGGGCCGCAAGTCATTCCGAGAAGATCATGGGGCGGCTGAAGAAAGGCTTGTTTCCGTGGCTTGGGTCACGCCCCATTGCCGATATCACGCTTCCTGAGGTGCTCGAAGTGCTACGTCGGGCCGAGTTGCGCGGAGCTCACGATGCTGCTCATCGACTACATCAGAACTGTGGGCAGATGTTCCGCTACGCCGTGGCCACAGGGCGCACCACTCGCAATGTAAGCGCCGTCCTACGTGGAGCGCTGCGACCGAACCGGCACACACATTTCGCGTCGATCACTGATCCCGTAAAGGTCGGCGAGACGCTGCGCGAATTTGATGGCTTCTCTGGGACGCTTATCGTACGCGCTGCGCTCCAATTGGCGCCGTTGCTGTTTGTGCGGCCCGGCGAACTCAGACAGGCCGAATGGGCGCACCTTGAGCTGCGGTGCAGATCCTGAAAGAGTTGCGGGCACTCACCGGGCATATGGGAGCGAATTGTGCCGGCCGCAAAGACCTATATGCGGGGCGTAGGGGGCTCGTCAGCATCGACCCCGAGACGACGGGGGCGTCCGCCGGACCCTGAAATCGCCGCTCGGCCGCCCTTGACCGCGAGGTCAGGGCGGTGGCGCGCGTGCTGGGGCTGCGCCCGACGAACTCACTCATCCTGCGATGCGCAGCCAGCCCTTGGGCGTTGCTTCATACACCTGGCCGCGCCCGGTGCCGATCCCACGCCCTCTCTGGAGGAAGCAGAGTGTGCAAACATTGGCACCGATTCCGCCCTTGAAGATCGCATCGACCATGAAGCGAAGCGGCACAAAAGAGTGACCGCACAGATCGCAATTATCGATGTCGCCGCGCCAATAGAGCTCTTCTTCTGGCCGCGGCACGTTCTCTAGCATCGCCGCCAGGTGCCGCTCGGCAACATTGTGGTCGTTGTTGACGAACTCCTGGATCGTCTGCGCGAAGCCCTGATCGACGGTCATGAAGATCTCGACGAGCTTGCCCACCTCCTCGTGATGCTCATGGATTAAGAGGTTCAGCGAGCGGATCTCGCCCTTCACCGGCACGATCGACGCCCCTTGGACACGCACGCGCTCGGGCTTGCCGCCGGTTTCGCGGAATACCGCATAGCGCAAGCCGAGATCGGTCATGATGTCCCGGTTCATCGTCCGATTCTCGCCGAAATGGCAGGCGAGGAAATAACCGAAGGTATCGCCCGAAAAATGCTCTGCCATGACCTTGTCGAAGTCGGGGGGCGAGCCGTCCCATTCGGGCAGGCCTATGAAACGTTCGATTGCGCCCTCATGCTCGATGTCCAGACGGAAGGTCGGGACATAGCCGGGAAAGCCGAACGCCGATGCGGCGATTGCGCGCAAGATGTCCTCGGGGCTGTAGGCGATCAGCTCCATCCGCGCGCGGCCCGGCTTACGCTCGGCGTAGCGAATCAGCTGGGTGACAGTCCCCAGCCACGCCTCGTTGAAGAAGAAAATGTTTTCGACCCGCGCGCGCAGCGCCTTCATTTGCGGCGGGCAGTCGGTGCGCGCCGAAAAGCGCAGTCGAAAATCAGACTCGCCGCCATCGCCGCGGATTTCGTCGATGATAGTTGCATCGCTGAGCAACTGGTCGACGAAGCGCCCGAAGCGGTGAACTTGGATGTTGTCCTGGGCGCCCTGCTCGAACCAGCGCCCGCCCTTTTCTGGATTGGAGATGTCTGCGCTATCAGCGCCGATTTCGTGATAGGGCAAACCCAGCGGATGGAGCCAAGCCGCGTCCGACGCCTCTGCCACCCGGTCCTCAAGCTCGGTCAGATCGGCGATGCTCTCGCGAAACTCGGTGAGCTGATCCTCGCTGCAATTGGCCTCGATGAGTGCCAGATATTCCTCGAAGCGAAGCTCGCGCTGCGCGAAATAGAGGAACGAGCGTCCGCCGAGGGCGGGCTTGGTCGGGCGGCTCTGCACCAGCACGAAATCGGTGAGGCCCGAGCGCTTGATCCGCTCGCTCAGCAACGTCACCGCACGCGTCGCCGCCGCCTCGTCGGGAAAGCCCCAAAGGACATGCCGCACGCCGAGCTTACGCTCGGTCGCGACCACCACCGGCATCACGGGATTGATCGCGACCGGGGTCCCGGCATCGTCGAGGACGATCTCGCCGACAGTCACCTCAAACGGCGCCAACGCGGCAAATTCTGCGAACGGCGTTGCGAGCTCGTGCCATTCCACCGACAGCAGGATCAGCCGAACGTCCGTATCCTTGACCAGGAAGCGCTCGCGCAACAGCGGCACATATTTGTAGAGTTCCTGGATCGCCTCGCGGGCTGCTGCGTCGGTGCGCTTGATCTCGATGATTACAAGCTTGCCGTCCCCGTCGCGGGCGAAAATGTCGAGGAAGCCGGAAGAGCCCCGACGATTCGGCAGGTGGAATTCCGTATCGATCAGTGTCAGAGCGGGCTCGATCAGATCGAGATGCGAGGCGAGATGATCGCGTATCTGGGCTTCAGTGATCTTCGGCTTGGCCATAGCTGCTACTCGACGAAAGTCACATGGTTGTTGAGGCTGGAGGCGATGACCGCCGCATGATCCTCAAGCGAGATGCCGCTTGGCGCATTATGGCACTCGACCACGACCTCGGTGCCGTCGCGGTCGGGAACCTGCCGCGTGACGATTGTTATCGTGCGCGAGCGGCGCGCAGAAGGGTCAACGAAGCGGGTTTGCGTCGCACGCAACCGGACATGAGGGATGGCGTCGATTCCGCGCATCACGACGGAGGTGCCGCTGGCGGCTCTGATCGTCTGCCCGCTCTCCGCGGCTTTCGGACGAGGTCGGGCGCCGCTGCTTGCGTTCTGCGCGATGGTTTGCACGAGACTGTGTTGAGGAACTCGCGATCGATCTCGATCTTTGCGATGGCGACGCTAAAGCCGAGGGCGCCAAGGCTGGCAATCGCGTTCTTCAACGTCACCTTCGAGAAGAACGGCAGGGTTTTAGGAATATCCTTCGCGGTGACGATGGCATAGACGACCCGATAATCAGCTGGGTTCGGACGCGCCGCAGGATCTTTGAGCTTGATTCCCTTCGGAAGTTGTTCGTTGAGCTTCGTTCGGAAAACTTCGTCCGCCACGAATGTCTCGGCCCCCACGCTGCCTTGCGCAAACAGATGACTTAACGTCGCCGAGTTCTTATAGACTTTAACGTGGATCAGGTCGCGTCCGTTCCGGACCAGATCGCAAAACTCGATCTTGTCGTAAACGCCGCCAAACTGAACCGTCTTTCGATCGAGCAGTTCATACCCGACGGAATCGGCGGCGACGCATGCATTGTATTCGGTTTCACTGCCATGTTTGTAAACCGGCATTTTGATCGTGTCGATTTCAAGCTTTGAAAGCTGCCCGTCCACTCGTTGGATGAAGCTTTCCTTGATGGCATGCCAATCGCCATTCCGAAGGATGTATGTTTGCGGCCCGCTTGCGATTTCAGCATACAGGCACCGGTAGGCCGTCCACTTCTTCAGTGGATAGAAATGGTCGTCGACGGCGTAGACCAGATGCCTTCTCAGTGCTGTGGCCGTGGGCTCGTCTCCTTGCTCTGCCATATATTCGATCAGGGTTGGCAACTGAAGGGTCTTGTGGATCAGGGTTCGTTCGCGCAGATCGAAAGAGTAGCCAATCTGCGACTCCCAGTCGACGATTTCTGGTTCGCCGAGCCAGATGTTATCGGGGAGGCGGTCCGATCGCAAAAGCGTTGAGAGTTCCATATCTAGTATTTCCAACGTCTCGCTGTCTTTGACTCGCCGCAGATCTTCGATCCATGAGAAGCGATCGGGCAATCTTTCGTCGTATCGGCGAAAGGCCTCAGTGAGCACAGCCGGCAAGTCGTCGAGGGTGATCTCTGGTGTGATCGTCAAAGCGTCCCGTCCGGTGACATGACTGCCGAACAATGGCTCGGTCGATGTCCCCGTTATCGCATAGACCAAGTCGGTTTCCGTGTTGATAAGCAAATCAAAGATGTCGGCGCCCCTCGGACTTTGGCTCCTCATGTTCAAAGGGTTCGATTCATAGCTTGATTTGTCGAGACTTCTCAGCCTCTCGGGATCCGACGAATTGAGCGCCACGCGAAGACCAAAATCACGTACCACGAGGTCAAGGTCGACCATGTGAAAGCCTGTCCCGAACGTCAGTGCGAAGGCGGCGTCGTCCTTGCGAAAAACGAGGACCGCGCCTTCTGAGCGCCTGCCTTCGAAGAGATCTTCGGGCACATCTTGATTCTCGATCAGAAAGTTCGACCAAGCAGGCTGTGTTGGTGGCGGGCTCTTCTTGACGTATAAGCGAGCACTCCCAGACGAGATTTTCAAGTCGACGGGATTTTTTGCCTTGGTGGTATCAACAATCTGCTCGTCGAGAAGCGTAGGATCTTTAACCAGGTAGATGGTCAGACGCTCGCTTTTAGCTTGATGTGCTCCCATCGTTTGCCCCCGCCGAATTCACGGTTTCGGATTTTTTGGTCTCATTAATTTGCATCATGGTTCGTTCGGGAATTTTGCTCTTTTCACATGCGATGTCAATAGAAAGTGAGCTCCAAGGCGGTATAGTTTAAAAGCGTCCAGCGATATCAACCAGACCGGTCAAGCGCCACTGAGATCGGCGAGTGGCCAGATTTGTCACGACGCCCCGAACCGCCGCCGCAGTCGTGGAGGGCTGATTGGTTTGAGTTGGTGCCGACACTGCAACTGCGTTGCAGAGTTGTCGATAGTAGTTGCCTCGACGACGATTATCATCCACTGATATAATCACGACCCGACGTGGGTTTACGCTCTTGGAGCTCTGCATCGTCGGCGTTCGGCAATCGGACGGCTCGCGCCTTTGAGACGTGAGATTCCCGGCATCTGGTTCCGGTCTCTGGCATCGCTGGCCGCGGTGCTCTCAGACGACAGCAGGCGCGTGCTACGGCCCAAGCAACGGCGCTGGCGACTGAATTCTTGGCTCCTGCTTGATTGATGTTCGTGGGCGAAAGGGCTGATATCGCTGTGGCCGACGCAGGAGCGCGAGGGAACAGGCAAGCAGGCATACGGGGAGCCCAACGTGAAACAGGCACTGTCTAGGAAGAGCGCCCAATGAATAAGCAGATGCTCAGTGAAAGGGACATCTGCACGAAGTTCATCACACCCGCCTTGGAAAAGGCCGGATGGGACGTGCTGACCCAGGTGCGAGAAGAATTCCTGCTGACCAAGGGCCGAATCATCGTGCGCGGCAAACTGCATACTCGTGGCCAGCACAAGCGGGCCGACTATGTGCTGTTCCACAAGCCCAACCTGCCCATCGCCGTCATTGAAGCCAAGGACAACAAGCATGCAGTCGGCTCGGGCATGCAACAGGCCCTCGGCTATGCCGAAATGCTGCAAGTGCCTTTCGTGTTCAGCAGCAATGGCGATGGCTTCCTTTTCCACAACAAGATCGCCAAGGACGGTGTCATCGAGCGCGAACTGAGCCTGGACGAGTTCCCCAGCGTCGATACGCTGTGGCAATGGTGGGCAGAGCATCAGGGGCTGAACACGCAGCAACAGGCGTTGGTTGTCCAGGACTACTACAGTGACGGCAGCAACAAGACGCCTCGGTACTACCAGTTGCTCGCCATCAACAAGACTATCGAGGCGATTGCCAAGGAGCAGAAACGCATCCTGCTGGTGATGGCCACGGGGACAGGCAAGACCTATACCGCCTTCCAGATCATCTGGCGCATGTGGAAGTCGCGTACCAAGAAACGCATCCTCTTTCTGGCTGATCGCAACATTCTAGTCGATCAGACCATGACCAACGACTTCAAGCCGTTCGGCGCGGCGATGACCAAGATCCAAAAGCGGCAGGCCAACAAGTCGTATGAGATCTATCTGTCGCTTTACCAGGCCGTTACCGGCACCGAAGAAGAACAGAACATCTACAAGCAATTCAGCCCGGATTTCTTCGACCTGATAGTTATCGATGAATGCCACCGGGGCAGCGCCGCTGTGGACTCCGCCTGGCGCGAGATTCTGGAGTACTTCAACTACGCCACGCAGATCGGCCTGACAGCCACGCCCAAGGAAACCAGGGAGGTTTCCAACATCGACTATTTCGGCGAGCCCATCTACACCTACTCGCTGCGTCAGGGCATCGATGACGGCTTCCTCGCACCCTACAAGGTGGTGCGCATTGACCTCGACAAAGATCTGACCGGCTGGCGTCCCGACAAGGGGATGCTCGACAAGCACGGTAACGAGATCGAAGATCGCATCTACAACCAGCGTGATTTCGATCGCACGCTGGTGTTGGAACAACGCACGCAACTGGTGGCGCACGAGATCAGCGAATACCTGAAAGCGAGCAACCGCTTCGACAAGACCATCGTCTTCTGCGACAACATCGATCATGCCGAACGCATGCGCCAGGCCCTGGTCAATGAAAACGCCGACTTGGTCGCTCAGAGTCATCGCTATGTCGTTCGCATCACCGGCGATAATGAAGAAGGCAAGATGGAGTTGGACAACTTCATCTTCCCGGAAAGCAAATACCCGGTCATTGCGACCACCTCCAAGCTAATGACCACGGGTGTCGATGCCCAGACCTGCAAGCTTATCGTGCTGGACCAGCGCATCCAGTCCATGACCGAATTCAAGCAGATCATCGGCCGGGGTACACGCATTAACGAGGATTTCGACAAGTACTGGTTCACCATCCTCGATTTCAAGAAAGCGACTGAGCTGTTTGCCGATCCTGCCTTCGACGGCGATCCGGTGCAAATCTATGAGCCGAGCCCCGAGGATTCGCCCGTTCCCCCCGAAGACGGAGCGGAGGAGGACGCCTCGTCCGACGAGGACGTCACTTATCCGACAGCAGACGACAATACGACGCCGCATGGTGGCCCGGCCTCGCCTTTTCCGGGCGAGGAAAGCAGTGGCGTTCGCCGCTATGTTGTCGCCAACGTCGACGTCAAGGTGGTGGCCGAACGGGTGCAGTATTTCGACGCCAACGGCAAGCTGATCACTCAATCCTTGAAGGATTACACCCGCAGCGCTTTGGCCAAGGAGTTCGCCTCGCTCGATGACTTCCTGCGCCACTGGGGTAAGGCCGAGAAGAAGCAAGCCGTCATCGACGAGCTGGCCAATCAGGGAGTCTTCTTCGAGGCCTTGGCCGAAGAGGTCGGCAAGCAATCCGGTAAGGACTTCGACCCCTTCGATCTTCTATGCCACGTCGCCTGGGACCAACCTCCACTGACTCGCAGGGAGCGCGCCGAACAGGTCAAGAAACGTCATTACTTCGCCAACTACGGTGAGCAAGCGCAAAAGGTGCTCGAAGCCCTGCTCGACAAGTACGCTGACGAGGGTGTGGCCGCGATCGAGGAAACGCAAATCCTCACCATCGCCCCGTTCAACCGTCTGGGCACGCCCATAGAGCTGATCCGAGCCTTTGGCGGCAAAGATCAATATCAAGAGGCCGTCAATGAGCTCGAACGTGAGCTCTACCGCGCCTGAACAGAAATCAGGAAGTAGCTATGTCTCTCGCCACTCTTATCAAATCCATCCAGGACATCATGCGTAAGGATGTCGGTGTCGATGGCGACGCCCAGCGTATCAGCCAGATCTGCTGGTTGCTGTTCTTAAAGATTTTCGATGACAAAGAGCAGGAATGGGATGCCACGCTGTCTAACTATCGCTCGCCGTTGCAAAGCCGTTTTCGCTGGAGCAACTGGGCCAAAGACCCCGAGGGCATGACCGGCGAGGAATTGATCGACTTCGTCAACAACGACCTCTTTCCATCGTTGAAACAACTCGCCACCAAGGCGGGCGTATCGGCGGCTGGCCGTGTAGTCGGCTCGGTGTTCGAAGACGCTTACAACTACATGAAGTCCGGCACGCTGCTTCGCCAGGTGATCAATACGATCGAAGAAGACGTGGATTTCAACAAATCCAGCGACAGGCACCTGTTCAACGACATCTACGAGAAAATCCTCGCTGACCTACAGTCGGCGGGAAATGCCGGCGAATACTATACTCCGCGTGCGGTCACGCAGTTCATGGTTGATATTCTCGACCCGAAATTGGGCGAGAGCATTCTTGACCCGGCCTGCGGAACGGGCGGCTTCCTGACCTGCGCCATCGAGCATCTCAAGAAGCAGGTCAAGACACCGGAAGACAACCGGCTGTTGCAAGAGGACATCCACGGGGTCGAGAAGAAGCCTCTGCCGCATATGCTGGCCATGACCAACATGATGCTGCACGGCATCGACGTGCCTACCCGTATCCGCCACGACAATACCCTCTCCCGCCCCTTCAAGGACTATGGCCCGCGCGACCGGGTGGACATCATCATCACCAACCCACCGTTTGGTGGCATGGAAGAGGACGGTATTGAGAAGAACTTCCTCGCCAAGCATCAGACCCGCGAGACCGCCGACCTGTTCATGGCGTTGATCATGCACCTGCTCAAGCACGACACGGGCCGTGCCGCGGTGGTGCTGCCCGACGGCTTCCTGTTCGGAGAGGGGGTGAAGACTACGCTCAAGCGCGAACTGCTCGAAGAGTTCAACTTGCACACCATCGTGCGCCTGCCAAAAGGCGTGTTCGCCCCCTACACCAGCATTGCCACCAACATCATGTTCTTCGAGAAGGGCGGCCCCACACAGGAAGTGTGGTTCTTCGACCATCCCTACCCGGAAGGCTACAAGAGCTACTCCCGTTCCAAGCCGCTGACTATCGAAGAGTTCGATCGCGAGAAAGCCTGGTGGGGCGCCCCACAACGCAAGGGGCGCAAGACCACTGAGCATGCCTGGAAGGTCTCAGCCAAGGACCTTGCCGCTCGCAACTACAACCTAGACTGCAAGAACCCGCACGAGGTAGTAGTCGAACTCGGTGACCCGGACCAACTGATGGCCGAATATCAGGACATCAGCCGCCAGTTGAAGGCCGCTCAACAGGCGCTGAAAGCCGAACTGCTGGCAGCACTCAAGTCCACGAGCGGGGGGGCGGCATGAGCGACAAGCCCGTGTCCCTCGTTCCTGCGCCGGAAGGCTACGCCAACTGGCTGGGCGAGCTGAAGAACCGCATTCATAGTGCGCAGCAACGTGCCGCACTGGCCGTTAATCGCGAACTGGTACTGCTCTACTGGCAGATCGGCCGTGACATCCTGCAGCGGCAGGCTAAGCAAGGCTGGGGGGCTAAGGTCATCGAGCGGCTGGCGCATGACCTGAGGACGGCCTTTCCCGAGATGAAGGGCTTTTCCCGCGCCAACCTCATGTACATGCGCTCTTTCGCCGACGCCTGGCCGGACGCGGCAATTGTCCAACAGGCTGTTGGACAATTGCCGTGGGGCCACAATCTGGTGTTGCTGGCCAAGCTAAAACAGCCAGAACAGCGCTTGGCCTACGCCCGACGTGCCGTGGAGCAGGGTTGGTCGCGCGCCACACTGGAAATCCATATCGAATCCCGGTTGCTGGAACGGGAGGGGCAGGCGATTACCAACTTCGCTGATCGTCTGCCAGCACCGGGGACCGATCTGGCTCGGCAGTCCCTCAAGGATCCGTACCTGTTCGACTTCCTGGATGTCGGCCAGGAGGCCAATGAACGGGAAATCGAGGCGGCGCTGGTCAAGCACATCACCCAGTTCCTGCTGGAGCTGGGTGCAGGTTTCGCGTTCGTCGGCCGCCAAGTTCATCTGGAAGTGGGCGGTGACGATTTCTTCATCGACCTGTTGTTCTACCACCTCAAGCTGCGCTGCTACGTGGTAATCGAGTTGAAAGCCGAGAAGTTCAAACCCGAACATCTCGGCCAGTTGAGCTTCTATCTCACCGCCGTGGACATGCAGGTCAAGGCCGAGCACGACAATCCCACCATCGGTCTGTTGCTCTGCAAGAGCAAAAACACCGTGGTGGCCGAATACGCATTGCGCGACAAGAGCCAGCCCATCGGCGTGGCGGAATACCAATTGATCGAATCCCTGCCTGAAGAATTGCAAACCAGCCTGCCCAGCATCGAACAGATCGAGCGCGAACTGGGAGGCGAGCATGAATAAGCACGCCGCCGAACTACTGGAAAAGCACTTCGACAAAGCCTTTGCTGCGCCCGATGGCATCAAAAAACTGCGCGAGCTGATCTTGACGCTGGCTATGCAGGGCCGGCTGGTGCCGCAAGACCAGAACGACCAGCCCGCCAGCGAACTGCTGTTGGAGATCGAGGCCGAGAAACAGCGGCGGGTGAAGGAAGGCAAGATCAAGAAACCCAAGCCATTGCCGCCGC
Source organism: Trinickia symbiotica (assembly GCF_003028655.1). Lineage (GTDB taxonomy): Bacteria > Pseudomonadota > Gammaproteobacteria > Burkholderiales > Burkholderiaceae > Trinickia > Trinickia symbiotica_A. The sequence goes on along the minus strand of NZ_PYUC01000031.1, from coordinate 7,013 downwards.
TAGCGGAAGATGAGAAGCCCTATGCATTGCCGCAGGGGTGGGAGTGGGTGAGGTTTGGTGAGCTAGTTGAAGTCCAGAATGGACGGGCATATAAGCAGAACGAGCTGCTAAGTACCGGAACGCCGGTTTTGAGGGTTGGGAATTTATTTACCTCAAAACACTGGTACTACTCGAACCTTGATCTTGAAGAAGACAAATACATAGAGAATGGTGATCTTATCTATGCTTGGTCAGCATCCTTTGGGCCGTTTATCTGGCAGGGTGAGCGTGTCATCTATCATTACCATATCTGGAAGTTGAAGTTTTTCATGCCGGCGGCGCCTGAAAAGGCCTTCCTGTACAACTTCCTTCTTGATGCTACGGACAAGATAAAGGCTTCCGGCAGCGGCATAGCCATGCTTCACATGACTAAGGAGCGAATGGAAAAGCTGTTGGTCCCATTACCTCCGCTTAGAGAACAGCACCGCATCGTCGAAAAAGTCGATGAACTGATGACGCGCTGCGATGAACTGGAAAAACTGCGCGCTGCTCAGCTGGGAAGGCTCAGAACCGTACATATCGCCGCTATGAAGCAACTGCTGAACATAGTCGAGCCTGATCAGTATCGGCGTGCCCAAGTCTTCCTCGCCGAACATTTTGGTGAGTTCTACACCGTCAAGGAAAACGTTGAAGAACTCCGCAAGGCGATCCTGCAACTGGCGGTGATGGGCAAGCTCGTCCGGCAGAACTCGAACGATCGTCCGGCCAGTGAGTTGTTGAAAGCGATCGAAGCCGAAAAACAACGACTGGTGAAAGAAGGCAAGATCAAGCAGCCCAAGTCATTGTCTCCGGTCACGGAGAAAGAAAAACCCTATGCATTGCCGCGAGGATGGGAGTGGATAAGAGTTTGGGATATAGCCGAACTTATAACCTCCGGCTCGCGTGATTGGGCTAAATATTATTCGGAAGCGGGTGCGGTGTTTGTAACGATGGGCAATCTTGCCCGTGGAAGCTATCAACTGCGAATGGACGCAATCCGGTACGTATTGCCACCTGTTGATGGTGAAGGATCGAGAACCAAGCTTCAAGAAGGGGATCTTCTAATTTCTATCACTGGGGATGTTGGAAATCTTGGATTGATACCTGAAAATTTTGGAGAGGCATACATTAATCAACACACGTGCCTCCTTAGATTTATGCCATTGTGCAGAAATAGGTATTTTGCGGAATTGATGCGGTCACCATTTGCTAAAGAGCAATTCGATGCGCCCCAACGGGGGATCAAAAATAGCTTTCGGCTAAGTGACGTAGGAGAGATGATCGTCCCGCTTCCGCCATTGCAGGAGCAACATCGTATCGTTGCAAAAATTGATAAATTGATGGCCATGTGCGATTCGCTGGAACGTCAGATTCGTGATGCTACTCAGAAGCAAGCCGAACTTCTGAATGGGCTAGCACGCGCCCAATTACAAGCAATGTATGAAGAAAATCGGACTATCGCGGGGCGGTATAAGAAGGCGGCCGAGATTATTGACTTGACTTCCTATCGCGCCGCGATTGGCTGCTATGTCATCAAAAAGCTCGCCAACGCTCAGTATTTCGGCCGAACCGCTGCCGCCAAGGTGATGTATTTGGCCCAAGCACATATTGGGTTACCTCTGGATCTCAAACCCGAGCGCGAAGCCGCGGGACCACTAGACACCTGGATCTATGATTTTGAGCGACAAGGACAAAATCAAGGCTGGTTTGAGGTCAATGAAAGATCCCTGCCAAGTGGCAGAAAAAAGACCGAGTATCGTTGCTTGTCGGCATTGTCGGAGCTCGTGGAAAAAACTGAAGCACTGATATCGCCCGATAAGAGGGCCGAATTTGACCGCCTGATCTATGCCCTGGCAGACAAGAAGACAGAGGAGATAGAGATCATTGCTACGCTTTTTGCTGTCTGGAACGATTTTCTAATCGATGGCATTCAGCCGAAGGATGAACAGATCGTTGCCGATATGCGGGAAAACTGGCATGCCAGAAAAGCGCGATTCACATCAGAAGAGCTTCATCGATGGCTCAAGTGGTTGCGCAAGGAAAAATTCGTGCCGTTGGGACGGTCACCTAGAACGGTACAGCAGTCTCGACTGCAGCTCACCTGAAGAATTCGTACCGTGTAGCGGGTGGATCAATGGTGGGCATTGGGAAAGATCAGACATTTTGATTTTTTTAGTACGCGATAGTCCAACCTGAACAATCTTCAAAGCCTGTGCGACAAGGATTTTCGGCCTGAACGGTGTTGATGAAATTGCAGGGGCAGGTCATGCAGACGTTGTTGCGATAGATTTCGACACAAATTCAGAGACTCCGAAGTGGACGACCAAACCAGAACCATCGGCGACCAACCAGAGGATCGGCGGGAGATCTCGCTACACGACCTCCTTTCACAGCGCTCCAGGGCGAACGTTCCGCTCTTAACGCCACTGGTCGAGTCGCTGCCATACGAGACAATACAATGGCCGGATTTTGAAAGTCTTTGTGCTCACATTCTACGGGAGGCACCGGACCTTAAGATTCGTCAAGCCTTCCGGTACGGCGTGTTCGGGCAGGACCAGGATGGTATCGATATTGTCGCTACAAGAGTCGATGACGGTAAATACGTTGTTGCACAATGCAAGCGATGGAAGCGTATTACCAGCAGCTCATTGAAAAAGTGGGTGCGTGAGTTTCTGCAAGGAAATCGCGTTGCCGGTGTGGGAAAGTACATCCTTTGTGTCGCGACGATATTGCGCGACACTAAGCTTCTTGACGCATGGCTGGAGCTAGAAAACGAGCTCAAAGTTTATGGCATCGAAGGTGAGCTTTGGGCTGCAGACGAGCTTGATCAACGGCTACGAACCCTACCTGGCATCGTCACTCAATTCTTTAGTCCAGAGCACGCAGCGCGCTTCTGCACCAAGAGAGCTGACGACATGTATCCTGCTCGATACCGGTCGAAGTTCGAGTCTCTATTTGATCGACAGCTTACGTTAGAGAATGAAACGGTTTGTGTTTGCTTCAACTTGCCGAGTGAGCGCTTCCCTCATTTTGGAGGGATTTTTAACTTCGCACGCTCAGATCTGACGGGCATTTCGTTTTCTGTAGGAGGCGACCTCCTGACGCACTGGTTGCAGTGGCGTGCCTATGTACCTTCAAACAGCGATGACCGACCCTACGTGACAAAGTCGTGGACTCCCGGCCGCTTTGTTTTGGCGACGCACAGTACGCGTGTCACTTTGAATGAAGAAGAGGTAGAGCATCTCGACTGGATATTTTATAAGGCTTGGGCGCGTTTTCTGGATGCGGCTGACCAGCTCGAACGGAAGTGGCGTTTTCGCAGATTCGAGCGTCATCACGGAGAGGAGTTGGGATTTGCAATCGGTTTGATTCGTCGCCGCGATTGGACGATGATGCTAGAGTTTGCCAGTGAACACGACTACGCCAACGGCAGTAGCGCGCAACACATTTTTGACCGATCCGGCGCGATGGTAAAGGTATGGTTGGACGCCGATCGACATGGACTCAAGGCCGGCTATCACGTCATGCTTTGGGCATATCCAGAAGAAGGGCTGGCGGCCCAATGGGAAAGCAGTCTTACGCTTGTGTGGCGGCCTCTTCAAGATTTGAACCCCGAAGCACTTGAGTTTGGCCCTGATCACGCTTGGGATGCCGAGTACACCCATCACTGGGTGTTCGGCACGCTGAAACCCTGGGTCGAGGATTGGGCTCGCCGAAAGCACGCGAAAATTCCTGGCCGTTCCTCGTGGTTCAAGCCCGAACCTCGTGTCAGTAGGCCATACGAGTGCGAGCTGATTTCTCTCGCACATTTACCAACCTATACGGTCGGAAGCTCACAGACTCTCGAGCACCTTACGAGGGAGATCACGTATTACCAAAGCCATTTCCATGCGAGGCTTGGTAGTCGGATCCCTCCGGCGATGACTGCATCTGTACTGAAGCTGGTTCGACGGCACCTTGCTGACGTTGGCGAAGGTGACCGCAGGTACATAGCTTCAAACTTCCAGCTCATGGCGGAGTGTCTCGAAGAAGATATAGAGCGGCTTATTCGTGAACAGCCTGAATATTTTTGTCGGGCTAACGGGCTTGAAAGAGCTTTTCGCTGTCTGATTCAGATCTTTAGAGAGAAGGGGGAAATCGATTTGGCAGAGCATGACTACGTCGCACATCAATTGCGACCGATCGCAGAAAGAGTCAAAGAGGATTTGCTCTGTTCAGTATTCGCGACTAGATGAGAAGCTGACGGCGTTTCTTACCTCCGTTTTAAAGGCGTGAGGCGTGTCGATTTCTGTCGCGATGAGCCTGTCCGGACGCGTTGCCACGTCGCTCGACACCTTGGCTGGCTCAGCCGCGAGGAGCGCCGTGCGACCGGGAAAGGTGAGTTTTTTCTGTAACTGTAACGAGGAATTGGTCGCGATTCTTCGTGTCCTTAATCTGGTTTGGAGTAAGCGCTGCGCCGATACCGTGTTGACGGAACTTACTTTCCGCCCCAGCGATTCCAAGCCATGCGTAACAGCGCCGCGTTCGCGGCACGACGATCGAATAGCTCGGCGTTGAAGTCGTTGCCCGTCCAGATCCGGTAATCGTTGGCTTCTTCGCTGTCCGGATCATCGCGTAGCGTATCGAGGAACTGCTGATAGCCGAACGGACCGCCGACATCTTCTGGCGGGCAAGCACGTTCTCCATCGACGATGTGCGCGCAGCCCTTCGGCTCGCCTTCGATGAACTGGACTTTCTCTACGACGATGTCGTGCTCCCAGCCATCGCCGAAGTCGTACTTGTAGACGAACTTTACGCCGGGATAGACGGCTTTCTCCAGCTTGGCTTTGCGATCGTCGAAGGTGTTGTCTGGATCCATCGATTCGAGGACATCATCGAGGTCGAACATTGCATAAATTTTGTCGTCGATCTCGAACTCGTGCAGGTGCGAATCAGTCCAGCCGAACGCAGCCTGCAGGGTGTGATGCACTCTTCGCAACGAGGCGGATCCTTCGATCTGAATGCGGCGCCAGATCGGCGGGTTGATGTCGCGAATCTGAGCGTGAAGGGTGTACAGCCGGAAGGACTTAGCCATGGGATCGGCGAGAAGCAAAGGGCGAGCGCTATTATCGCCTCACTATGCGTCAGCCTTCACGTTCCACGGCAGGAGTTCGTCAATGCGGTTGATCGGATGCTCTGCGATGTGTGCAAGCACATGGCGCAGGTAGGCCTCGGGATCGAGGTCGTTCAATTTGGCCGAGCCGATCAAGCTATAAATCGCGGCAGCGCGTTCGCCTCCAGAATCGGCACCGGCAAAGAGGTAATTCCGGCGGCCGATCGCAACCCCGCGCAGAGCGCGCTCGACCGATAGGTTATCGATCTCAAGTCGCCCATCATCGCAGTAGCGCGTCAACGCCGCCCAGCGGTTGAGGGCGTAAAGAATCGCGCGGCTCGTATCGGATTTGCGCGAGAGCGTGTCGAGCACTTCGCTCAGCCAAATGTGAAGCTGATCGAGTAACGGTTTGGCGTGCGTCTGGCGATAGGCTCGACGTTCATCGGGAGGCTTGCCGCGGATGACCTCTTCGATTTTATAGAGCGCGCCAATTCGCTCGAGTGCTTCGGTGTTGAAGGCATTCGGTCGAGCCGCGTGCAGCTCGTATATCTGTCGCCTCGCATGAGCCCAACACGCTGCTTCGAATACGCGTCCGGTTTCGTAGATGGCTTGATAGCCGCCGTAGGCATCGGCCTGTAGCGTGCCGGCAAACGCTGCAAGATGCTGCTGCGGATGAATGCCCTTGCGGTCAGGCGTATAGGCAAACCATACGGCAGCCGGTGTTGCGTCGCCTGACGGTCGATCGTCGCGTACGTACACCCATAGTCGTCCGGTCTTGGTGGTGCCGTTACCAGGCGCGAGCACCGGCACGGGCGTGTCATCGGCGTGCAACTTCGACGCCGCCATCACGTGGCGCCGAATCGATTCGACCAGCGGTTGCAGCAAGGTCGCGCTATGGCCAACCCACTTGGCGAGCAGCGAGCGATCGAGCTCAACGCCTTCGCGCGCATAGATGACCGATTGCCGGTAAAGCGGAACGTGGTCAGCGAACTTGGAGACGAGTACGTGTGCGAGCAAGCCCGCCCCCGCCAAACCGCGCTCGATTGGGCGGCTCGGCGCTGCTGCCTGCGCGATGTGATCGCAGCAGGAACATGCGAACTTCGGCCGTACGTGGCGGATCACCCTGAAGCTTGCAGGTACGTATTCGAGCTGTTCCGAAACGTCTTCGCCGAGTTGCTTCATCGCAGCACCGCATTTCGTGCAACGCTCTGCCGATTCCGGCAGATAGGTGCGCGTCTCGCGCGGCAGATGCTCGGGCAACGGTTTGCGCTGTGGGACTTCCGGCGCGGTGCGCGCCGTCTTCGGGATCTCGATGGGAGCGGCGCCTTCGTCGGCCTGCAAATCCTCGAGGCGTAGCTCAAGCTGCTCGATCTGACGATCCAGCTTCTCCGATTTGCGGCCGAACTGCATGCGTCGAAGCTTGGCAATGAGCAGCTTCAGGTGCTCGATCTCGGCTGCCCGCGAAGCCAGTGCAGCTTCTTGCGAATCGACCCTCTCTTGTAGTTTGGCCACTTGAGCCTCGCGCTCGCGAAGCGTCGCTGTCTGCTCGAGCAGCATGGCCTTGAGCGTTTCAACGTCGTCGGGAAGTGGGATCGCGCGCGTCATGGGCGCAGTTTACGCGCCCGCGATGACGTTTACAACGCCGAGGTCGGTCGCGCTGTTCGCGTGGGCTGCCGCCAGTCAATGCCTTCGAGCAGCATCGACAGTTGTGCCGGGCTTAAGCAAATGACGCCGCTGTCGGCTTGCGGCCATATGAAACGTCCCTTCTCGAGTCGCTTGTAACTCACCTCGGAATGCAGGCCTTTCCGCGGCCTCGACGCAGCTTGTCCGCATAACCCATCCCTTCCATCCGTTTAGCGGCCGGCAGCTCGTTTGCGTCGGTGAACGCTATAACCGCTCTGGC
>NZ_PYUC01000030.1:0-24085 GCF_003028655.1 Trinickia symbiotica | reverse complement strand
CCCCCCGATCCGATCCCCCGCCGACACGCCCCTCGCCGAGCTTCGTCTTTTTGCTTTTGGTCGAGAAGACGATCTGGCGCGAATCGACGCAAAGCGCCACGCCTTACCGCCCCACACCGTATATTCACGTGCAACCTGAATTAGGGGCCGAACATGTGCACGCTAACCATGTGTTGCTTTGTCGAGCGATCGACGCCTGTCCCTCGGAAAAAGTTGTAACGGTCGCGTACGAATGTCGTCGCCAAGGGCATCCAGCACGTATACGTACGGTAAGGAGCGACGACGCGGCGAAGCGAGTGGCATCGGCCGCGATGCGAATCCGGGGGCGGCATGCAAGGGCGCCGCGGAGCGGAAAGACCGCTATTTGGGAGATGCACGCTTGGCGAGCGAAGATGCCCCTTGATCGGTTCGCCAACGTACGAGAGACGAAGGTCGCGGTGTGCTCGCTTGCGCTTCGAGGCACTACGATGTGCTTGGAGCTTCGCGTATGGCACGCAACGAGCTTCCCGCGCGGCGCGGACGAAGATTGTAGGCGCTTGTCGCCGTATCTCCAAGATGGGAGTCACATGAACAACGCAAGCCGTGAAAAATAATTTAAAAGGGTTTAGGATGAAATCGAGCGAGGTCGTCTCGGTATAGGGTTCCGTGAACGGCATCGACCGCAGACTTGGGCGAGGAGGTAGCATGGATATTTACAGCAGCTTCGCGAACCGCTTCGAAAAGACGCGAGAAGAAGAGTTCTCGCTCGAGGAGTATCTCGCGCTCTGCAAAGAAAACCCCGCAGCATATGCCACAGCTGCCGAACGGATGTTAGCGGCCATCGGCGATCCGGAGCAGATCGACACCCGCAACGATCCTCGCCTGTCGCGAATCTTTGCGAACAAGGTCATCAAGGTGTACCCCGCGTTCCGCGAATTCTACGGAATGGAAGACGTGATCGAGCAGGTCGTCGCGTACTTCCGCCACGCGGCGCAAGGGCTCGAAGAGAAAAAGCAAATTCTCTATCTGCTGGGTCCCGTGGGGGGCGGCAAGTCGTCGATCGCAGAGCGACTGAAGCAGCTCATGGAGCGCGTGCCGTTTTATGCCATCAAGGGGTCGCCCGTCAACGAGTCGCCGCTCGGCCTCTTCGACTACGACGAAGACGGTCCGATCCTCGAGGACCAATACGGCATTCCGCGGCGTTACCTGAAGAGCATCCTGAGCCCGTGGGCCGTGAAGCGCCTGCACGAGTACAACGGCGACATCCGCAAGTTCCGCGTGGTACGCCGCTACCCGTCGATCCTGCGCCAGATCGGCATTGCGAAGACAGAGCCTGGCGACGAAAACAATCAGGACATTTCGTCGCTCGTAGGCAAGGTCGACATTCGCAAGCTCGAGCAGTACGCGCAGGACGATGCGGACGCCTACAGCTACTCGGGCGGCCTTTGCCTCGCCAATCAGGGTCTGCTCGAGTTCGTCGAGATGTTCAAGGCCCCGATCAAAGTGCTGCACCCGCTGCTCACCGCGACGCAGGAAGGCAACTTCAAAGGCACGGAAGGCTTCGGTGCGATACCGTTCGACGGCATCATCCTCGCGCACTCGAACGAATCTGAATGGAAGGCGTTCAAGAACAACCGCAACAACGAGGCGTTGCTCGACCGGATCTTCGTCGTGAAGGTGCCGTACTGCCTGCGCGTGTCCGAAGAGATCAAGATCTACGAAAAGCTGATCCGCAATTCGTCGCTGGCGGACGCCGTCTGCGCGCCGGGCACGCTGAAGATGATGTCGCAGTTCTCGGTGCTTACCCGTCTGCAGGAACCGGAGAACTCGAACCTCTTCTCGAAGATGCAGGTCTACGACGGGGAAAACCTGAAGGATACCGATCCGAAGGCGAAGTCGTATCAGGAATACCGCGACTACGCCGGCGTCGACGAAGGCATGACGGGCGTCTCGACGCGGTTCGCGTTCAAGATCCTGTCGCGCGTGTTCAACTTCGATTCCACCGAAGTCGCGGCGAACCCGGTGCACCTGATGTATGTGCTCGAGCAGCAGATCGAACGCGAGCAGTTCCCGCCCGAAACGGAGCAGAAATACCTGTCCTTCGTGAAGGACCTGCTGGCTTCGCGCTACGCGGAGTTCATCGGCAAGGAGATTCAGACTGCCTATCTGGAGTCGTATTCGGAATACGGTCAAAACATCTTCGATCGCTACGTCACCTATGCCGACTTCTGGATCCAGGATCAGGAGTTCCGCGATCACGACACGGGAGAGAGCTTCGACCGTGCCGCGCTCAACGCGGAGCTCGAAAAGATCGAGAAGCCGGCCGGCATCAGCAACCCCAAGGATTTCCGCAACGAGATCGTCAACTTCGTGCTGCGGGCGAGGGCGGCGAACGGCGGCAAGAACCCGGCCTGGATCAGCTACGAGAAGCTGCGCGTCGTGATCGAAAAGAAGATGTTCTCGAACACGGAGGAACTGTTGCCCGTGATTTCCTTCAATGCCAAAGGGTCGGCGGAGGAACAGCGCAAGCACGAAGATTTCGTCAATCGGATGGTTGCAAAAGGCTACACGCCGAAGCAAGTACGCCTGCTGTGCGATTGGTACTTGCGGGTACGCAAGTCGTCGTAAAGTAACGCAAGGCAGCGCGCTCGCCTGGCTGACGTTGGCCGGGCGAGCGCTCCGCGATGCGCGGGATGCGCGGGCACGACGCCTGCGCAGTGTCTTGTCGCGTCGCTTCAGGGAACGAAAAGCGGGAGACTGGATGTGCTTCACCAAATCATCGACCGCAGGCTGGCAGGGAAGAACAAGAGCATTGCGAATCGCGAGCGCTTCCTGCGCCGCGTAAAGAATTACATTCGGCGTGCCGTGTCCGAGGCGGTGCGCGACCGCAGTATCAAGGACATCCAAAGCACGCAGAGCATCACCATTCCGCGAAAGGACATTGCCGAGCCGATGTTCCGCCACGGGCCCGGCGGCAAGCGCGAGCTCGTGCATCCGGGCAACGAGGATTACATCCGCGGCGACAAGATTCCGCGACCGAACGGCGGCGCCGGCGGTGGCGGAAGCCAGGCAAGCAACGAAGGAGAAGGGCAGGACGACTTCGTCTTCGAGCTCTCGCGCGAAGAGTTCATGCAGTATTTCTTCGACGATCTCGAGCTGCCGAGGCTCGTGAAGACGCATCTGCTCGCCGTGCCGACCTGGAAGAACATCCGTGCCGGATGGGCGGCCGAGGGCACGCCGAACAACATCGACGTGGTGCGCTCGCTGCGCAGCGCGCTCGGCAGGCGCATCGCGCTCGGCGCGCCGCTCGTCAACGATCTGCGCGAACTCGAGCGCCAGCTCGAGGCGCTCAAGTTGGAGCCCGGCGACAACAGCGAGGAAATCAAGCGCCTCGAAGAGGACATCCATCACTTGCGCGGGCGGATCTGGCGGATTCCGTTCATCGACCCGTTCGATCTGCGCTACATCAACCGCATCAAGCAGCCTCAGCCGTCGAGCCAGGCCGTCATGTTCTGCCTCATGGACGTATCGGGCTCGATGGACGAGCAGCGCAAGGACTTGGCGAAGCGCTTCTTCATCCTGCTTTATCTATTCCTGAAGCGCAATTACGAGAAGATCGAGGTCGTGTTCATCCGGCACCATACGCGTGCGGAGGAAGTCGACGAAGACACGTTCTTCCATTCCACGGAAAGCGGCGGCACCGTCGTCTCCAGCGCGCTCGAACTCATGCGCAAGGTCATGGACGAGCGCTACTCGCCCACTGAATGGAACATTTACGGAGCACAGGCTTCCGACGGAGACAATTGGACTGATGATTCGCCGAAGTGCCGGCGCCTTCTGCACGATGACATCCTGCCCAAAACGCGCTACTTCGCGTATATTCAAGTCGCGCCGGAGGAGCAGAACCTCTGGCTCGAGTACGCGCAACTCGCGATGACGCAGCCGCATCTCGCGATGAAGAAGGTGGACGCGGCGGCCGATATCTATCCCGTGTTCCGGGAACTGTTCGAAAAGCAGGCGGCTCAATCATGAGTACCAAGCACCTGCATAATGAATCGCGCGGATATCAGCCGGAGCGCCGCCGTAAGGGTGCACACGGGCAGGACAGCAACGCGCCGCGCGAGAGCGGCAAACGAGCGGACGTCGAGCCGACGCAAGCCCACGCCGACGTACCTGTCGTGGCCCCAAAGGAACTTCGTATGAACGCTGCCGACCGCAGACCGCTGCCGTGGCCGTCCGACTGGACCTTCGAGCTGATCGAGGAATACGACACGCATATTTCTCATGTGGCCGAGCAGTACGAGCTCGACGTCTATCCGATCCAGCTCGAGCTCATCAGTGCCGAACAGATGATGGATGCTTACGCATCGGTCGGCATGCCGGTTAACTATCGGCACTGGTCGTTCGGCAAGCACTTTCTTTCCACCGAAAAGAGCTACCGCCGCGGGCAGATGGGCCTTGCCTACGAGATCGTCATCAACTCGAATCCATGCATCGCGTACCTCATGGAAGAGAACACGATGACGATGCAGGCGCTCGTCATGGCGCATGCCGCATACGGCCACAACTCGTTTTTCAAGGGCAATTACCTGTTCCGGCTGTGGACTGACGCGCACGCCATCATCGATTACCTCGTCTACGCGAAGAATTACATCGCCGAGTGCGAGGAGCGGTTCGGCTTGGACCGCGTCGAAGAGCTGCTCGACTCGTGTCATGCGCTGATGAATTACGGCGTGGACCGGTACAAGCGGCCGCAAAAGCCCTCGCTGTCGAAGGAAGCCGAGCTGAGGCGTGAACGCGAGGCGTACCTGCAATCGCAGGTCAACGAGCTATGGCGAACGCTGCCGGTGAAGGAAAGGCCGCTCGAGACGGAGGAGGAAGAACGCTATCCGCCCGAGCCGCAGGAGAACCTGCTTTATTTCGCTGAGAAGAACGCGCCGCTCCTCGAGCCGTGGGAGCGCGAGGTGATACGCATCGTCCGCAAGATCGGCCAATATTTCTATCCGCAGCGGCAGACCCAGGTGATGAACGAGGGGTGGGCGACGTTCTGGCACTACACGTTGCTCAACACCATGTACAACCAGGGGCTGCTCGAAGACGGCTTCATGATGGAGTTCCTCCATTCGCACAGCAACGTCATCTATCAACCGCCCGTCACCAAGCCCTATTACAGCGGCATCAACCCGTATGCGCTCGGCTTCTCGATGATGAGCGACATTCGGCGCATCTGCGAATCGCCGACGGACGAAGACCGCAAGTGGTTTCCGGACATCGCCGGATCGCCATGGCTGCCGGCGATGCATTATGCGATGCGCAATTTCAAGGACGAGAGCTTCATCGCGCAGTACCTGTCCCCGCATTTGATCCGCGATATGCGGCTGTTTTCCGTGCTCGACGACGACACGCGCGACGCGCTGGAAGTCTCCGCGATCCACGACGACAGCGGCTACCAGTATGTGCGCCACGCGCTGGCACGTCAGTACGACATGCATCACCGTGAGCCGAACATTCAAGTATGGTCAGTCAACACGCGCGGCGATCGCAGCCTGACGCTGCGGCATTTCATGACGGACAACCGCCATTTGTCGAACGATACCGAGGAAGTGCTCAAGCATATGGCTCGACTTTGGCAGTTCGATGTCTACCTCGAGAGCGTCGACGAGAACGGCACGATTCGAAAGCGCTACGAGTGCCGGTATGCGGCGCCTGCGCTGCGGCTGTAAGCGGTGAGCCGGGGTACGTAAGCCACCGGGTACGTTAATCGCGCCGTCACTTCCCTCCAGGCCGTGCGCGTTCCAGCAGAGCGCGCACTTCTTCGTCCGTCGTCTGCCCGAAATTGTCGTAGTGCTGGCCGACGCTGAAAAACAGTGCCGGTTGAGCAACGCAGACGAACTCGTCGACGATGGAGGAAAAATCGGTCTCGGCACCTGTCGGAGCGACCGGCACGGCGACAACGATGCGCGCCGGTCGACGCTCGCGCAGTGCCTTGACGGCGGCCTGCATCGTCGCGCCTGTCGCTATCCCGTCATCGACGAGAATCGCCGTGCGGCCCTCGACCGCGGACGGCGCTCGCCCGCCCCGGTATGAGCTTTCCCGACGCGCAAGTTCCGATTGCTCCTGCGCCAGGACAGCGTCGAACTGGGCCTGGCCGACGTGTGCCGCGCGCATCGTCTGAGTATCGACGAATAGCGCGCCGCCTGGAGCGATAGCGCCCATCGCCAGTTCCGGCTGGCTCGGCACGCCGAGCTTGCGCACGGGCATGACGTCGAGTTCGGCGCCGAGTGCCATGGCAAGCTCGAACCCCACGGGTACGCCGCCACGCGGCAACGCGAGGACCACCGTGCCCGGGCCCGCGTACTCCTTGAGGCGCTCGGCCAGCATCCGGCCGGCCTCGGCGCGATCGTTGAACAATGAATGCATGGCAGTCATCGCATCAGGTATGGGGCGACTGCCTGCCTCCGAATATCGACGGTCACAGCGCGTCGTGAAAGATGATCCCGAGCGTGTGCCGCTGGCCCGAACGCAGGCGGCTGACGCCGTGTCGCATGTTTACACGATATGCACCTCTCGTGCCTTGTACCGGACGATGGCTCACGGCAAAAACCACCGCGTCGCCTTGCCCGAGCGGCACGACCTCCACGCGCGACTGCATGCGCGGGCGCTGCTCGGTCAGCACGAATTCGCCGCCGGAAAAATCGCGGCCAGGCTCGGACAGCAGCACGGCCACCTGCAGTGGGAAGACATGTTCGCCGTACAAGTCCTGGTGCAGACAATTGTAGTCACCCGAGCCGTAACGCAGCAGCAGCGGAGTGGGGCGGCGTTGCCCGGCGGCATGGCAGCGCCGGATAAAAGCGGCATGCGTCGCCGGATAGCGGACGTCGATGCCGAGCGCGTTCATCCACCGGTTGGCGATCGGGGCCAGGTGAGGGTAGAGCGCCTCTCGAAATGACGCGATGAGCTCGGGCAACGGATAGCCGAAGTACTTGTATTCACCTTTGCCGAAACCGTGCCGCGTCATCACGACGCGGCTACGGAATTGCGCGTCGTCCGGATAAAGCGCGGCGAGTGCATGACATTGCGACGACGATAAAAGGCGAGGGATGATGGCACATCCGTACTCGTCGAGCGCGGCTTCGACGCCGGACCAGTCGACCTTATCAAGGTGTGCGACGACGGGCCTGTTCCCGGTATCTTCGCTGCCCTCAAAAATGGGGGGAGTCTGAGTCGACGATGTTTCACGCAGATCGCGCACCGGTTACTCCGCTCTTCTATATGGGTGAATCTCCACTTTACTGAGCTTTGGGTTGCACCACCTCTCGATTCTTGCGGTCAGATTGCTGGCATGCATCCCCCGTCCGAGCGTCAGCGGCGGGTTCCGGGACAGTGGCCGGCGTGCCGCCGACCTTCATTCGCGTCGAATCGGCGGCATTCTAATCGTCATGCCGCATCGCAGCGCCAGTGGTCTAATATGCGTTTCGTTGCAGCCTAAGCTTTGTAGCCGATTTCGCGTAGAAACGTCTTGCGGGCTTCGATTTCGACTTCATTTTCGATGCCGAGCGGCGTGAAACCGTCGACGACACCGAGGATGCTTCGCCCCTGATTTGTCTCGGCGATCACGACTTCCGTCGGATTGGCCGTGGCGCAAAAGATCCGGCAGACCACGGGCAAGCCTTTGATCGCGTTCAGCACATTGACCGGATAGAAACCTTGGGCAAGAAAGACGATGAAGCTGTGACCGGCGCCGATCGTCATGGCGTTCTCAGAGGCAAGCTGGGTGAGCTCGGGATCGGTACCCGAGCAGCGCACGAGTCGTTTGCCGGACGCTTCGCAAAATGCCAGCCCGAACTTGATACCGGGTACGGACGCGACGAGCGCTTCGTGCATGTCGTCGACGGACTTGATGAAATGCGTTTGCCCGAGGATGAAGTTGACGCTGTCGGGGTTCGAGATTGTGACGGTGAGCAACTGAACCATGATGAACCTCGCAAAGGTTGAGAGGCAAGCATCGAGATCGCGTCTGCTGTTGTCCGCCAATAGTTTGTGCTAGCGCAGGCTGGTTGCGCAAGTGGGTGGACAGATGCAACCGCAACCATCAGATCGCCACTCCGACTGATTTGACATAACATGAATTATCAACATAAATTCGAGTTTACGTTATGTAAAATTTAAAGGTGGGACATTGCCACGGGACACTCGCAACAGTTGCTTGGCGCGCCCAGCCACGGGCGCGCCACCCAATCGCCAGCTCACTGTCCGATCTGCTTGCTCACGTTGTTTTCTTGCTGGTTCAGTGTGCGCTGCTCCTGCTTGGTAATGTGACCGCCATTCTGGCTCGCCATCAGTCGCTCTTCCTTGCGAATCTGGCGGTCATCCTTGTGAAGCGCCGCCGCCTCGACGTGCGACATATCGCCTTCGCGAACCTCATCGTGAATGCGGCTGTTCTGATTTGCCAGCCGATGGTTCACCTCCGTGCGGCGCGGATGCGCCGCATCCCAGTTCGTCTGTGCCGATGCGATGCCTGCGAATGAAAATGCAACAGCGGCGATAGCGGCGAAGCGCAAGGCGGTCTTCTTCATGGTCAGCTCCTTTGGGTGGTTAGGCGGCTTGATGCCGCTTGCATCCTCAACGCGGAGCTGACAGGCGTCGACGACCTGGCAACTGTGAGTTGTGCAACGAGTTGTTTCGAACGGCGCTCGCCGAATGCAGCTGCCGTCGCACTTCTTTGAACGCTTCGTCGTCGAGCACGTTTCGACTCAAACAGCAGAAGCATTCACGCCCGACTGCTTGAGCCGCACCCTTACACCGTCTTGTTCGATCGATTCAACCAACCGGTCCGCCGGCATCGGGTGTGCGAATAGAAAACCCTGCATCGAATGACACCCGATCCCCGAGAGCAGCGCGTGTTGTTCCGCCGTTTCCACGCCTTCCGCGACGATCCGCAGGTTCAGCGTTTTGCCCATCGCCACAATCGCCGATACGATTGCCTCATCGCTGGTCCTTGACTCAAGCTCCCGCACGAATCCGCGATCGATCTTCAACTCGTGCACAGGCAAGCGCTTGAGGTTGAGCAGGCTCGAATAGCCTATGCCGAAATCGTCGATGGCGATCTGCACGCCCATCCTGTGCAATCGCTCGATCACCTGAATGCTGGCGTCCATATCGATCATCGTCGATTCAGTGATCTCGAGAACCAGACAATGCGGCGCCACTGCATGGCGTTCGAGCGATGCACAAACGATGTCCGGTAGCGCCGAATGACGGATCTGAATAGCCGACAGGTTGACCGCCATCGTCCAGTTCGTGAGCCCCATCGAGCGCCAGTTCGCAATCTGTCGACAAGCTTCATCAATGACCCATTCGCCGATCGGCAAAATCAGCCCCACCCTTTCCGCCAACCCGATGAACCGCTCTGGAAGAATGAGTCCGCGCGTAGGATGGTCCCAGCGAAGAAGCGCCTCGACGCCGACGATCGTGTCGCCGGAAACATCCAGCTTCGGCTGGTAATAGAGGATCAACTCGTTTCGCTGGACCGCCCAGCGCAGGTCCTGCGCGAGCTGGAGCAGTTCGCGCGCGTTGGCCTCCAACGACGGGTCATAAAACCAGTAACCGTTCTTTCCCTGAGATTTTGCCCGGTACATCGCCGCGTCCGCGGCTCTGAGCAGCTCATGCGGATGCTTGCCGTCGTCTGGACAGACGGCGATTCCCACGCTGGCCGACAGATGCAATTCGAGCCCCTGAAGCTCGAACCGCTGATCGAGGCAGCCCAGAATGCCGTTGGCCATCTCGGCCGCGTCGGCCGGCCGATCAATTTCGACGACCATCACGAACTCGTCGCCCCCCAACCGCGCAACCATGTCTTGACGGCGAAGCGTTTTGCGCATGCGCCGCGCGACCTCGATTAAAAGAAGATCACCCGCATGGTGTCCAAGCGCATCGTTGACCGCCTTGAATCCATCGAGATCAATGAACATGACAGCAACATGACTGCCATGCAGATCGATATCGGCTATCGACTCCTTGAGCCGCGCCTCGAAAGCCGCCCGGTTCGGCAGGCCGGTCAACATATCGTGAGTGGCAAGATGGGCCAGCTCGTGAGCCCTCGCCTCGGATTCCGCCAGCGCGGATGCCCGCGTTTGTAGTCGCAAATCGAATACTGAGACGGTCAGAGCGAGCACCAACACAGCAACGGTTCCGATGGCGACGGAAAGCGCAAGCCCGTCCGCACGGAAGCCGTCGAGGGCCGCGCCGCAAACTGTACCAACGGGAAATTCCGCCGCGGCCATTCCGGTGTAATGCATGCCGATGATCGCCGAGCCCATGACGACCGCTGCCCCCGCTCGCCACAGCTTGACGCGCGACGAATGCGCCCGTAGCCGAAACGCCAGTTGCAGTGCGACGCCGGAGGCTAGCACAGCGATTGCGATCGACGAAACGACGAGTGAATGGTTGAATTGAATGCCGGGCATCATTCGCATCGCCGCCATGCCCGTGTAGTGCATGCTGGAAATGCCCGCGCCCATCACCAGCGCTCCCCAGATGACGCTCCGCCACGACAGCGAAGGCCGGGAAACCCACCACAGCGCGAAAGCCGACGAGGCGATTGCGATGAATAGCGATGCACCCGTTATTGCAGGATCGTAGCCAAGCGGGATCGGCAAGCTGAACGCAAGCATGCCCGTGAAATGCATCGACCAGATTCCGATGCCCATGGCACACGCCCCGGCCGCGAGCCACCGCCATGCCGAACGCCCCTTGGCCGTTGCAACGTTCGACGCCATATCCAGTGCCGTGTAGGACGCCAGGACGGCAATTGCAAACGACAACAAAACCAGCCAGCCATGGTACGAGCCATCATACATTCTGCATTCCTATTACGCCGACGTGACCGTAAGAACTTTCTGATAAACAAAAAAACGATCTGTTGATTCTTGAAAAGTCATTGTAATATGAATAGTGCTGTACGAATGCAGCATCGATATGCTTGTGGCGCAAAGTTCGAATTGCAGTGCGTGGTCGGCTCGCGGCGGCCGCTTCACCGATGCATGGAAAACAAATAACCCTTCCAGACTCCTCATGGTTCAGCCGTTTAAGCGAGCGGTAGCTCGGGAAAGCAACAATTCAAAGATCCGGGGATTCTCCAACCCGAAGCAAGTCGAAGGCGATGACTAATGAATCGTTAGGGCCCTGGCTTAGGCTCGTGCACGTCGTCGAGCGAATCGACCGCACGCCCTATTTCATCGCCATTCGCCGCGGGCTGGCGCTGGCCCTGCCACTGATCATGACGGGCGCGCTGGCATTGCTTCTGCGGTACCCGTCGAGCGCCGGCATGCGGCAATTGTTGACGGGAGCCTTCGGGCCCCGTCTCGACTACTTTTGCGACAGCCTGCTCGCCGGTACCTTCGGCATTGGATCGCTCGTTGCGTTATATGGCTTCACGGATGTCCTCACGAGCCTTCATAACCAGCGACTCGGTCATCGCGTCGTCAATCCGATGGTCGCCGTGATCGTCGTGACGTCGTGCTTCTTCACGCTGGTCGCGCCGAGTGGCAGCGATGCGAGCCCGCTCGCGCCGCTCTCGCTCGGGCACGGGTTGTTTACCGCGCTCGTCGCCGCGTCGATCGGCTGCTGTCTTTTTTTGAAGCTCTGCAGCTACCGCTTTTTTCGTATTCCGCTACATAACCTGAGCAATGACACACTTGTCGGCGACGTCTTCACGGTGATGCCGGCCGGAATGCTGACCATCCTCGCATTCGCCATTCTCAGAGCAGCTTCGATGTGGCTCGGCTGGTCGGAGTGGGTGGAGGCATTGACCACGCAATTCGCCATCTCGTTCTCGAAGCTCTCCAACAGCTTGCTGTTCTCGATCAGCTACGAGGCGGCATCTCAGGTACTGTGGCTGTTTGGGATTCACGGCCCAAACACACTCTATTCGGTTCAGGAACGCGTACTGGACCCGGCCGCGCACGCAAACGTTGCCGCCGTCGCAAGCGGCGTCCATCCTCAGTTCATCTTCACCTATGACTTTTTCTCGGTGTTCGCGCGAATGGGAGGATCCGGCGGCACGCTGAGCCTTATCCTCGCGCTGCTGCTCGTCAGCCGCACCGTCCGCGGGCAGAAGCTGGCACTCTTCATGATGTTGCCGGCAGTATTCAACGTGAACGAACCGTTGCTCTTCGGGCTGCCGCTGGTGCTCAACCCGGTTTACGCCATTCCGTTCGTGCTGACCCCGATTGCACAGATCCTCATTGCTTATGGAGCGATCATCGCCGGCCTGATGCCGAAGGCGAGCTACAGCGTGCCCTGGACGACGCCAGCGCTTTTTAGCGGATACGCGGTCACCGGTTCGCTGTCGGGAACGTTAGTGCAGCTAGTATCGCTTGCGGCCGGAGCGGCGATATACGCGCCATTCGTCCGAGTCGCCGAATATCTCGCAGGCAGGAGAGGACAGGAAGTGCTCGCCTCTTTGCTGCGCATCGCTGAGTCGCCCGAAGCGAGCGTCAAGCCGAAACGCTGCCTCGAGCTGCCCGGAGACGAGGGCCGGATGGCCGTGTCGCTGGCAAGCGACCTCGAAGATGCGCTGGCGACACAGAGACACATCTTCCTCGAATACCAACCACAAGTGGATCTCCGAACCGGGCGAATATTCGGAGCCGAGGCATTGTTGCGTTGGCAGCATCCGTTTCTGGGCCGGGTGGCGCCGCCGATCGTCGTGGCACTCGCTGATGATATCGAGGAGATCGACCGGCTGGGATTACATGTCTTATCGCTCGCTTGCCGCCAAAGAAAGCGTTGGCGCGATGTGCTACCCGACGATTTCGTGATTGCGGTCAACGTCTCGCCGAAACAGCTGATGAATCGTGAGTTTTACCGGAACGTAGTCGACATACTCGATCGCGAGCACTTGCCTCCCTCCCTCCTTGAACTCGAGATCACGGAGTCCACGATGCTGCTTCCGGACATCGAGGCGATCGAAAATCTGAAAAACCTGAGAAAAATCGGCGTGAAGGTCGCGCTGGACGATTTCGGTATGGGCCACACATCGCTGCACTATCTGCGCGAGCTGCCTCTCGACACAGTGAAGATAGATCGATCGTTGGCGGACGTCAGCCCCGGCAGCGTCAACGAGCACATTGTCAAAAGCATCGCGGATCTGAGCGGCACGCTCAATCTGTCGCTGGTGGTCGAAGGCGTTGAAAACGAGCGTCAGCTATCGCGTCTATCGGCGTTGGGTTGCGCGCGTTTCCAAGGCTACTTCTTCAGCCGCCCCCTTTCGGCCGACGTCTGTCTGGAGTTCGTGCTCGCCGCGAATCGAGAAAACCGGTTCGCGGCATAGTACATTTGCACGACGTCAGGAAATCTCACGGCCTTTCGTTTCCGGCAGCAGCAAGGTCGCGATCAACACAACCAAGTACGCCCCGCCCGCGAAAATGCCGATGGCGACACCGAGCGGCGCAGTCTTCGCGAGATATCCGACGAGGCTGGGAAACAGCGCACCGATTCCGCGCCCGAAGTTATAGGCGAAGCCCTGCCCGTTCGCGCGCACGGCCGATGGAAACAGTTCGGTCAGATAGGCGCCCACTCCGCTGAAAATCCCCGATGCCGCAAAGCCCAGGGGAAAGCCGAGGAAAAGCATTTGCTCGTTTGAAAGTTGCAGGCGCGTGTACGCGAAGATGCACGCGCCGCAGAGCAAAGCGAAAACGATGAGGTTCGCTCGGCGGCCGAGGCGATCGGTCAGGTAAGCGCCGGCCAGATAGCCGATGAAGGAGCCAAGAATGATCACGAGCAGATAGCCGCCCGTGCCGATCACCGAGAGGTGCCGCTCGCTCTTCAGGAATGTCGGCAACCAAGTTGTCACCGCATAGTAGCCGCCTTGCAGACCGGTGCAGAGCAATGCACCGAGCACCGTCGTCTTGATGAGCGCTGGCGAGAAGATCGCCCACGGCGACACGCGCGCGGCACTCGCCTCCTCTTGCGCACGCGTGCGTCGAAAGAGCTCAGGCTCGGGCACGCGCTTGCGAATGAACAACACGAGCAGTGCCGGCAGCACGCCTACCCAAAACAGCGCCCGCCATGCGTAGTTTTCGGGCAATGCGGAGAACAGTACCGTATAGAGAATAGCCGCAACCGCCCAACCCACCGCCCAACCGCTTTGCACGGTGCCGACCGCACGGCCACGGTACTCGGTCCGCACGATCTCCCCCATGAGTACCGAACCCACGGCCCATTCGCCGCCGAAGCCGAGACCCTGCAGCGCTCGCAGCAAGAAGACTTGCCAGAAGCTCTGCGAAAAGCCTATCAGCAACGTGCAAACGGCAAACCAAAGGATCGTCAGCTGCAGGACGCGAACACGTCCGAATCGGTCGGCAAGCATTCCGGCCAGCCACCCGCCTATCGCCGAGAACAGCAAGGTGATGGTAGCCAGCAGGCCGGCCTCGGCCCGATCGATCTTGAATAGCCCGATCAAGGTCGAGATCACGAACGTAAAGACCATGAAATCGAGCGCATCGAGCGCCCAGCCACCGAAAGCCGCAATGAATGTCCGCTTTTCGGGCGCTGTCATTCGGCGAAACCAGTTGGCCTTGTCTCCTTGCTCCATAGCAGATGACATCGATCAGTCTCCTCGTTGTATTGCCGATATGCCGATAAAGCCGCTAACCGTTCGCATTGGCCGATGCGATTTCGTCATGGCTTTCCGGAAAGCCGTATAGCCGCGCCGGGTTCGTGACGAGAATCATGTGGCGTATCGCCTCTTCCGGCGCCCAGTCGACGATGAGATTGCGCAGGCGGCCGGTGTCGGGCATGCGCTCGGGCGTGAGCGAAACGTGCGGCCAGTCGCTACCCCACAACATGCGGTCCGGAGCGTCCTCGATGAGCGCCTGCGCGAATGGAACGACATCCTCGAACGCCGGGGCCCCATCGCTGATGCGATAAGCGCCCGATAGCTTGACCCAATACCCATGAGCCGTCACGAGATGGCGCAATGCAGCGAAGCCCGGCGCGGCAATGCCGCCTTTCACGGGCGTATGCCCCATGTGGTCGACCACGCCAGGGACTGGCAGCTTCATCATGCGCGGCATCAATTCGGGCAACGTCTCGACATCCATCAGGAATTGCAAATGCCACCCCAAATCCTTGATGCGGTACGCAAGCGCCTCCATTGCCGCAAAGCCGATGCCGCCGCCGAACAATACGTTGATGCGCAGACCGCGTACGCCGGCGGCATGCATGGCTTCGAGCTCGTCGTCGGACACTTCGGGCGACACCACGGCAACGCCCCTCAAGCGCTGACGATTGCGTCGCAGCACCTCGAGCATGTAACGGTTATCGGTTCCGTAGACGCTGATCTGCACCAGTACGCCATAGGTCATGCGGCAGGCTTCGAGCATTGCCAGATACTTGTCTTCGGGTGCCGGCGGCGGCGTATAGCTGCGCTCGGCAACCATCGGATAGGCATCGGCATGCGCCGCGACGACATGGGCATGCGTGTCCACAGCGCCGGCCGGAACGCGAAAAGACGGTTCGGCGATGTCCGGTAGGGGGGCCGCGCATAGCCATGCGGGCCCCGAACTGGCAGATGAAATCATGGCTCGTCCTGGTAGTGAACGAAGACACTGCATGTGCGTCGATTATGCGCGGTTTTGGCGATCGGCTCCCTATCGCCTGCCGGCTTTCCGTGAGTCGATGTCGTTACGTTTTCGCATAGCCAAAACCGATGATGCTCCAGGTTTCGGTGATCGAAGGCATTCAGCACCGGTACTGAAAGGCCGAGCTTGTTGTTTCCCAGTCAGTCGCACGAAACCGCCTTGCGGAAGTGATACCATCTGCGCGCAATTCAGCCTAACTCGGAGGCTTTAAGTCTCCAAAAGCCGAAATGTTGGGATTTCCCGTGAGAGTGGGACTTCCGTCAATAAGCCTGCCGGCACGATTTGCCGATATTCCGATCGTCCAAAGAATGCGTCGGGCAGTACGCTCATGATCCGGTTGCAAAGGCGAAGACCAAAATGAACAAGCGCACCATCCGCCTCGCGAGCATCATCGCCCTGCTCTTTGTTTGTGCGATTGCGGCATTCGGCATCGTCCGATATTTCCACAACCGCGCGGAAGCGAGCGATATCGGCGAAGACCGCAATGCGCCTTTTGCCGTGATCGATGCGGCCAATCGAGAACTCGACGGGCAGCCGGCGCTCGCGCTGACCTTCTCCCAGCCTCTCGACGCAAGCCGCGACTACGACAAGGTCGTGCGTGTCTTCAAGATGCCGGCGGCTAAAAACCTGAAGGCCCGCTCGCCCGATAACGATGGCGAGAATGGCGACGACAACGCAGGAGACGCCGACAACCCCGATCACGCATCGGCCGCATCGGCTGCAAGTGAGGTCAGCACATCGGAGAAACTGACTGACCTCGCGGGCGGCATCGCGGTTTCAGGCGCGTGGGTGGTCGGCGACAACCCGCGCATCCTCTACTTCCCTCATATCGAACCGCTCACACGCTATGTCGTGCAAATCGGGGATTCGTTGACGGCGAAGGACGGCAGAAAGCTGGGCCGGGAAATACGCTATTCGATCAACACGCCCGCCGTGACGCCGGCCTACTATTTCGCGAGCCGCGGCATGGTGCTGCCCGCGAAGCAAAACGGCGGCTTGCCGGTGGTCACGGTGAACGTACCGGAAGTCGACGTGCAGTTCATGCGCGTGCGCCCCGATCAATTGCCACGCTTTCTCGACTCGATGCTCGCGCGCCGCCAGCCGGCCAAGCAATCGGACGCCAATGACGATGGCGACGCGAGCGATAACAGCAACGACACGGACAATGCAAGCTTGCCCGACGATCTGCATGGCGCCGTTTCGATCTGGTCGCTCGATGAACTCCACAAGATGGCCGACAGCGTGTACGAGGGACGCTTTCTGACCGAACAGCAGACCGACAAGCGCAGCGTGACCTATCTGCCCGTCGAAGGCATCAAGGCGCTGCAAGACCCGGGCATCTATGTCGCGGTCATGTCGCAACCGGGGCGTTTCCGCTCCGAATACCAGACGACCTATTACTACGTGAGCGACCTCGGCCTGCACCTTCGGCTCTTCGAGCATGCGGCCGACGCGTTCGTCAGCTCGCTGACCGATGGCAGCGCCGTTTCCGGCGTCGACCTGACCTGGCTCGACAAGCAGGGGAAAGTCCTCGCGCGCGGCCAAACCGACGGCGATGGCCACGCGGCCTTCGCGCAGGCGCCCGCGGGCGCGGCGATCGTCCTGGCGCAAAAGGGCCAGCAGATGTCGATGCTGGCGGTGCGCGAGGCGGCGCTCGATCTGTCCGAATACGACGTTACGGGGCTGCCCTATAAGCCGGTGCGGCTCTTCGCCTGGAGCGGACGCGACCTTTACCGGCCCGGCGAGACCTTCCCCCTGTCGGTGCTTGCTCGCGATGCCGACGGGCGGCCCGTGCCGCCCCAACCGATTCAGGCGACGCTGCGCCGCGCCGACGGTAAGACGCAGTTCGTCGCAACCTGGCAACCGATGACCGGGCGCCCAGGCTATTACCAGCACCCGATCGCGTTGCCCGCCGATGCGCCAACGGGCACCTGGACGCTCGAGCTGCGCAACGATCCCGCGGATAAGCTGCCGAACACCACGATGCGCTTCGGCGTCGAAGAGTTCCTGCCCGAGCGGATGAAGCTTGACTTGAGCAACCCGGCGTCCGCGCTGACGCCGAACCAATCCTTCCATATCGACGTAAAAGGCACCTATCTGTACGGCGCACCGGCGGCTGGCAATCGGCTCGTCGGCGTCGTCGAATTTTTCCGCAGCAGCAATCCGCTTCCGGCGCGCTACCCGGGTTTCACGTTCGGCGACGCCAACGACGAAGCGACGCACGTGCGCCAGCCACTCGACGACCAACACCTCGACGACGACGGCCGCATCGGCTTGGAACTACCGACCGACGAAGTGGCCAACGCGCATTCGCCGATGACGGTGCGCGCGACGCTGAGCCTGCTGGAAACGGGCGGCCGGCCGGTGGTGCGCAACATCGAGCGGACGATCTGGCCGGCACCGGTGCTCACTGCCGTGCGGCCGCTCTACAGCGGTGACTATGCGCCGGAAGATTCGCCCGCCGATTTCGAGGTGATCCGTACCGATGCGGCTGGCAACCTGAAGCCCGAAAAAGGCCTGCCTGTGCGGCTCTTTCGCGAGAACCGCAACTACTACTGGCGCTTCGACGACCAGCGCGGGTGGAACTCGGGCTATACCGACAGCGACGAGCTCGTCTATACGACCACCGTGGACGTCCCGGCCGGCGGCCGCGGCCACCTGCGAGTACCGCTCAAATACGGACGATACCGGCTCGAGATGCTCGATACGGCCACGGGCCAGACGTTGCGCTACCGCTTCTACGCGGGCTGGAACGCGCAAAGCAATGAAACGGCCGGCCAGCGCCCGGACCGCGTGATGCTCAAGCTTGACCGGGACGCATACCGAGGCGGCGACACCGCGCGTCTCACGATCATGCCGCCGCACCCGGGAACGGCGCTCATTACGGTGGACGGCGATCGAACGCTTTGGACGAAACGCGTCAAGGTCGATGGCGCGAGCACCACGGTCGATATTCCGGTCGACCCGTCATGGCAGCGCCACGATCTTTACCTCTCCGTGATGGCGTTGCGCCCGGGCAACGAGGGCGACCTCGTGACGCCAGCTCGCGCGCTGGGGCTCACGGCGTTGCCGCTCGCGCGCACCGACCGCAAGTTAGACGTGGCGATCGAGGCGCCGACGCGTATCAAGTCGGAAACCGTCGCGAAGATCAAGGTGAAAGTGCCGGCCGCGAAGGGGCAGAATGCATTGCTCACGCTTTCGGCCGTCGATGTCGGCATTCTCAACATAACGCAGTTCGCCGCGCCCGATCCCTATCAGTTCTTCTTCGGCAAGCTCCGTTACGGTGCGGATCTGCACGACATCTACGGGCGGCTGATCGAAAAGATGGCCGGCAAGAAAGGCAAGCTCAAATGGGGCGGCGACGCTACGCCGAAGGCGACGCAGAATCTGCCGAAGAAGGTGAAGCTCGTCGACATCTTCAGCGGCCCCGTGACGCTCGACGCCAACGGCGAGGCCGAGGTTCCGGTTTCGCTGCCCGACTTCAACGGGACACTGCGCTTGAGCGCCGTCGTAGCGACCGCGGACCGCTATGGCAGCCAGAGCGCGGAGATGATCGTCGCGGCGCCCGTCATCGCCGAGCTGTCGACGCCTCGCTATCTGAACTTCGGCGATCGGGCGACGTTCGCACTCGATCTGCAGAACCTGACCGGCAGCGCGGGGCAATTCAAGGTTGACGTGGCAAGCGACAACGGCCTCTCCATTCATGGTGGCAGCGGCAACGTCACCTTGCGGCCACAGCAGAAAGTCACCCTGCGTTATGCGGTGGAGACCGGCCAATTGGCGGGACTGCACCCAGTCGACGTCACCGTGGAAGGCCCCGGTGTGTCGTTGAAGCGCCATTACGCCGTGCAAGTCGAGGCGCCTACGCCGTCGACGCAAGTCATTCAGCGCTACACGATCGAACCGGGCGCCACGCTGCAGATCCGCGACCCCGCACTGGCCGGTTTCTACCCCGGTTCGCTGGCGGCTCATCTGCTGCTCTCGAATCAACCGCCGATCGATGTGAAGGCTGCCGTGCAATGGCTGCTCGAATACCCGTACGGGTGCACGGAACAAACGACGAGCAGCGCCTATCCCTGGCTCTACGTCGATGAAGCGGCCGCGCGCCGCTACGGCTTGAAAGTCTATACGCGCGAGCAACGTGCGCAGCGAATCGACTTTGCGATGGGCAAGCTCGGCGGTTACCAATCGGCAAGCGGCGGATTCAGTCTCTGGGGCAACGGTCGCGAGGACTTCTGGCTCTCGGGCTATGTCGCCGGATTCCTCCAGGACGCGCGGGCGCAGGGCTTCAGCGTGCCCGACACGCTCTACAACAAGACGATGAACTACCTGCTGCGCGGACTGCAGGAAGGAAGCGCGCAAATCACACCGTTGCCGACGCATATCTCGCCGGACGATCTGCGCCGGCTCATCGACGACGTCAGCCGCAACAACCGCAACTTCGAGGGGCTGGTACAAGCTTCCTATGTGCTCGCGCGCGAGCGCAAGGCGCCGCTTTCAACGTTGCGGCTGCTGTTCGAGCAGCGCGCTTACGCGGATTCCGGCCTATCGCTCGTCGAACTCGGCATCGCGCTCAGTCTGATGGGCGACGAGACACGCGGCCAGCAGGCGATCGCGCAAGGCGCCAAAATGGAACGCTTATCCGGCTATTGGTGGTGGGACTATGGCAGCGAAGTGCGCGATGCGGCCCTCTCCTACGTATTGCTTGCACGCGACAAAATCCAGTCACCCGACGCCGAGAGCCTCTTGCTCGGGCGCGTGCAAAACGCGACGGCCGGGACTGGCGCGGCCTACTACAGCACGCAGGAGCGGCTGGCTCTCTTCCGGCTTGGTCAGACGCTCTCGAGCGGCGAGCAGAAGACATGGCGCGCCACGATCGCGAGCGACGGCGAAACGCGTACCGTCGACAGCGCCGTGACGCCGTTCGCGGACTTGACCGCGACGCAGTTCGCGCACGGCATGACCGTCACGAACAGCTCCGATCAGCGCCTCTTCGTGCAGCTGTCGCTCGCGGGCAATCCGATTCAGACGCCGAGTCCTGATGTGCGCCACCTTGGAAGCCTCACAGTGACGCGCGAGTACCTGCAGGCGGACGGCTCGGCGCTCGGCGGCGGACCGCTGAAGGTCGGCGACACGGTTCTCGTTCACCTGCGAGCGGACTCGGTGAACACGGTGACGGGTTCGGCGCTCGTCGTCGATCGTATTCCCGCGGGGCTCGAAATCGAGAACCAGAACCTCGTGAAGGGCGAAGACGGGGAAGAAATCAAGGTCGGCGATATCGACGTCAACGAAGCGATGCAGAGCGAGAAGATTCAGCATGTCGAATTCCGCGACGATCGCTTCGTCGCGGCCGTCAAGCTCGGCTGGGGTGGGCTCGATCTCTTCTACCGCGCGAGGGTCGTCACGCCCGGACGCTATGCCGTGCCGCCCGCGATCGTCGAAGACATGTACCGGCCGCAATATTTCGGCGTGCTGGATACGCAGAGCACGATCGCGATCGTCGATGCGAACGCGCCGCGGGCGGCGGCAGTCGAGACCGGCGCATCGGCTCCAGCGGCGGCCATGAAGCCATCGACAGCACCATCGCCGGCGCCGGCATCGGCCGCCGCGGCGCACTGACGAGCGCGCGGCCGTGCCAGAAGACGGCGGCGCCCCGTTGCCGGCATCGCGCACTGCAAGGGCCAATCGGCGAGAGCGGGCGTGCCGATGGTTGCAAAGCGCGCTCGCGCGGGCAATGAGACGGCGGATGGCAGGCCTGGTCGCGGGCCTGGCCTTGTTGCTCATTGGCGTCGCCGTCGTGGCGGACCACCTTTATCCGTTGCCAGCCCCCGGTCGGTCGGCGCCTTTCGCGCTCGTCGTCACGGCGAGAGACGGCACGCCTTTGCGCGCCTTCCCTGACAAGCTGTATATCTGGCGCAACCCGGTGACGCTCGAAGACGTCTCGCCGCGTTATATCGAGGCGCTGATCGGCTACGAAGACCGTGCGTTCTGGTGGCACCCGGGGGTAAATCCATTCTCGCTGCTGCGCGCGGCGGGTCAATGGCTCATCCACGGCCGCATTGTCTCCGGCGGCTCGACGATCTCGATGCAAGTCGCGCGGATCATCGATCCGACGCCGCGCACGTTAGCGGGCAAGCTTCACCAGATTTTGCGCGCGCTCCAGCTCGAAGCGCATTTCTCGAAGCGCGAAATCCTGACGCTCTACCTCAATTACGCGCCGATGGGCGGCGTGCTCGAAGGTGTCGATGCGGCGAGTCGCGCCTATTTGGGCAAGCCGGCCCGCAACCTAAGCTACGCGGAGGCGGCGATGCTCGCGGTGTTGCCCCAGGCGCCCTCGCTGCTGCGGCCCGATCGTTTTCCGCGGCGAGCGCAAGACGCGCGAGACAAGGTGCTTCGGCGGATGGCGGATCGCTGGCCTCCCACCGTCATCCATGATGCACTGACCGAGCCCGTCTATGCGCAGACGATTCGCGAGCCGATGCTGGCCCCGCTCCTCGCCGAGCGACTCAAGCGGAACGCACGTGGGAAGCTTCGAGTGACGAGCACCGTCGACGCGGATTTGCAGTCGACTGTCGAATCCCTGTTGCTCGACCGTGTGCGCACGTTGCCTCCGCATGTATCTTGCGCGGCGCTCGTGCTCGACAACGCGACGCTCGAAGTTCGCGCGTATGCGGGCTCGGCCGATTTCAGCGATCTCGGGCGCGCGAGCTACGTGGACATGGTGCGCGCGTGGCGCTCGCCCGGCTCGACGCTGAAACCTTTCCTCTATGGCTTCGCACTCGATGCGGGGCTCATCGACTCGGAATCGCTCTTATCCGACGTGCCGCAATCGTTCGGCGGTTATCAGCCCGGAAACTTCGAGCAATCGTTCCATGGCGCGGTCAGCGTATCCGAGGCGCTGACGCGCTCGCTGAACGTGCCTGCCGTGCAAGTGCTCGACCAGTATGGGCCAGAGCGCTTTGTCGGCAAGCTGCGCCAAGGCGGCTTGAAGCTTCGCTTCCCGCGTGACGCCGAGCCGAATCTGTCGGTCATCCTGGGCGGTGCCGATACGACGCTCGAGAACTTGGTGGGCGCCTACGCCGCTTTTGCGCGTGGCGGCCTGGCGGGCGTGCCACGGCTGACGAGCAATGCGCCGATCGAAGAACATCGAATGATGAGTGCGGGAGCCGCCTTCATCGTCCGCGACATCCTCGAAACGGGCGGGCCGCTCGGACGTGCCGTCGAGGAACGCGGCGCGAACCGCGGCATCGCCTGGAAGACCGGCACCAGCTTCGGGTTTCGCGACGCGTGGTCCGTCGGCGTTACAGACCGCTATACGGTCGGGGTGTGGATAGGCAGACCGGACGGGACGCCGAACCCGGGATACGTCGGCGCGAATGCGGCGACACCGTTGATGATGAGCATCTTCTCGGCGTTGCCCGACGCCGTTCAAGCGCCACGGCGCACACCGCCTCCGGGCGTGACGCAGGCGCAAGTATGTTGGCCGCTGGGGCTTGCAGCCGATGCGCAACCGACAGAGCTTTGCGCAGTACAGCGACGTGCATGGCTACTCGACGGCGTGGCCCCACCGACGTTTCCCGACTCGGTTCGCGGCGGCGAGCCGGTGCTTCGATACACCATCGACAGCGTGACCGGACGACGTGCGACTGCCGCTTGCACGACCCATACGCTGCGCGACGCCGAGAGTCCGCTATGGCCGACGTTGCTGGCACCATGGCTCGACGAGCGCAGCCGGCGCTTCGACGCGCCCCCGTGGGAGGCAGGCTGCGCGCCGCCCGGGCGCGGCGAGGGGCGGCTCGCGATTGCAGGCGCAAGCTCAGGCGAGATCATCCAGCGCGTCTATGGCGGAGCGCCGCCGCTATTGCATCTCTCCGTCAACGGAGCGCAAGGCGATATCGGCTGGCTGATGAACGGAACGATGGTTGGGCGCGCCGCGGCTGGGCGCGGGTGGACATTCGAGTTCACCCGACCCGGCGCTTACGCCATTACCGCATTCGACCAGAAAGGGCGATACGATCGCGTGACAGTCGAGGTGAGGTAGCGCCGACATCGCTCGCCTGCCGTCGACGATGAGGACTCCGAAGCGTTCGCTGCGACATAGGCGCTCCTCCCTCACCGCACCTCGGCCAACTGCTCGAGAATGGCCGGGTTCTCGAGCGTCGACACGTCCTGCGTGATCGCCTCGCCTTTCGCGAGCGAGCGCAGCAAGCGCCGCATGATCTTGCCCGAGCGCGTCTTCGGCAGATTGTCGCCAAAGCGGATGTCCTTCGGCTTCGCGATCGGCCCGATCTCCTTGGCCACCCACGCGCGCAGCTCGTTCGCGAGCTTCGCCGCCTCTTCGCCTTGCGGGCGCGCACGCTTGAGCACCACGAACGCCACCACCGCCTCGCCCGTCGTCTCGTCCGGCCGCCCCACCACCGCCGCCTCCGCCACCAGCGGATTGGCCACCAGCGCCGACTCGA
>NZ_PYUC01000002.1:0-573953 GCF_003028655.1 Trinickia symbiotica | reverse complement strand
GCCCGACATGGCTCAGGCGGGGGGTACCGACCCGGCCAAGCTGCCGGCGGCGTTGGCTGGCGTCACGGAGTGGGTGCGGGCTCAGGTCTGACCGACGCGCGGCGCGGCCGATACGGGGACAGCGCACCCCGAAGGCGAAGGCGATAGAATCGGCAGGTTTCCGCCTTCGCGAGCGTCGCGCCCCGCGCTCCCCGTTACGACCCATGAGCGAATATCAGTACTGCCCGCGCTGCGCGACGCCGCTCGTCGAGCGGTCCGATCCCGCCGAGGATGGCGGACGGCTCCGGCGGATCTGTCCCGAACAGGGCTGTGGCTTCGTGCACTGGAACAACCCCTTGCCTGTCGTCGCGGCCATCGTCGAATGCGAAGGCAAAATCCTGCTTGCCCGCAACGCGGCGTGGCCCGAGGGTATGTTCGCGCTGATCACGGGTTTTCTCGAACACGGGGAGACACCCGAGGCCGGCATCGCGCGCGAGGTGCGCGAAGAGACGGCGCTCGAGGCCGATACGATCGATCTCGTCGGCGTCTACGAGTTCATTCGCAAGAACGAGCTCATCATCGCCTATCACGTGCGCGCGCATGGGACGATCGCGCTTTCGCCGGAATTGCTCGAGTATCGGCTCGTCGAGCCGGCCAAGCTGCGTCCGTGGCGCGCCGGGACAGGCCAGGCGGTGGCGGAGTGGATGCGGCGCCGCGGCTTGCCGTTCGAGTTCGTCGACAGGCCCGGGCAATAGGCTACCGGTCGCCCGTCGCCTTCACGCTTCATCTCTTAACGACACGGCTGCACGCGCATGAAAAAGCCCCTCGCACAACCGCGCTCCGCCTATCGCCACTTCCTTCCCATCACAACGCGCTGGATGGACAACGATGTCTACGGACACGTCAACAACGTCGTCTATTACAGCTACTTCGATACGGTCGTGAACGAGTACCTGATCCGCACCGGTGTGCTCGATGTCGAGCAGGGTGCGACGATCGGCCTCGTCGTCGAGACGCAGTGCAATTACTTCTCTCCGCTCGTCTTTCCCGAGCGCGTCGAAGCGGGGCTGCGCGTGGCACGGCTCGGCACGTCGAGTGTGCGCTACGAGATCGGGCTCTTCAAGGAGGGGGCCGACGAAGCCGTCGCCCAAGGGCACTTCGTGCATGTTTATGTCGATCGCGCGACGCGCAGGCCGGCCGCATTGCCCGAAGCATTGCGCGCGGCGCTCGCGCCGCTCGTCGTCGAAGCGCGAAGCTGAGCGGGCATGCAGGCCTTCGTCGTCGATGCGCTGAACGGCGTCAGCTATGGATTGCTGCTGTTCATGCTGTCGTCGGGGCTGACGCTGATCTTCAGCTTTCTCGGCGTGTTGAACTTCGCGCATGCGAGCTTTTACATGCTGGGCGCTTATATCGGCTGGTCGCTCGCCGCGAGCGTCGGCTTTTGGCCCGCGCTCGTCGTGGCCCCGCTCGCCGTAGCGGCGCTCGGCGCGCTCGTCGAGCGCCGGCTGCTGCGCCAAGTGCGCGCACACGGCCCGCTGCATGAACTGCTGCTGACGTTCGGGCTGGCCTATCTTGTCGCCGAAGCGGTCAAGCTCGTTTGGGGACTCGGCGTGCTCGCGACGCCGGTACCTCCCACGCTCGACGGCCCGCTCATCACGCTGCCGTTGCTTCATGGCGCGACGCTGTCGCGGTATCGCCTCTTCGTCATGATCGTTTCCGTCGCGACGCTCGCGGTGCTCTGCGCCGCCTTGCGCTTTTCTCGCGCGGGCCTCGTATTGCGGGCCGCATTGACGCACCGCGGGGCCGTCGAGGCGCTCGGCCACGACGTGCCGCGCATCGGCATGCTCGTCTTCGCCCTCGGCACGGGGCTGGCGGCGCTCGCGGGCGTAATCGGGGCACCGCTGGCCGTCGTCGAACCCGGCATGGCGGAGGCGGTCGGATCGATCGTCTTCGTCGTCGTGATCGTCGGCGGTCTCGGCTCGCTCGGCGGAGCCTTCGCCGGGTCGCTCTTGATCGGGGTCCTGCAGACGTTTGCCGTCGGCAGCACGCTTTCGCTCGGCAGGCTCGCGGCGGCCCTCGGCGTCCGCTTGCCCGTGGCATGGGCGGCGCTCAGCGTATCGCAGATCGCGCCGCTCGCGCCTTACCTGCTGCTCGTGGCAATGCTCGCCAGCCGGCCTGGCGGGCTTCTCGGGACCCGGGCCGACGATGCCTAAGCTCGCTCGCGAAGAAGCGCCGATCGATCGCGGCGTCGGTGAAGCGCTCACGTCCCCAGCCGGCGCCGCCGCACCTTGGATCGCCCTCGCCGTGTATCTCGGCCTGCCGGTATTCGTCGTGCATGACAGCGCGCTTTTCGCTTTCCTTGCGCAAAGTGCCGTCATGATTGTCCTTGCCCTCTCGTACAACCTGCTGCTCGGCCAGGCAGGTCTACTATCATTCGGCCACGCGGCCTATGCGGGGCTCGCCGCGTTCGTCGCCGCGCACATGTTCAATCGTGGCGGCATCGCACTACCGTGGCTCCCCCTCGCGGGCGGTGCGGCGGGCGCCGCGTTCGGAGCGGTGTTTGGCTTCGTCGCCACGCGGCGCGCGGGAACCGCCTTTGCCATGATCACGCTCGGTATCGGCGAGCTTGCGTCGGCTGCGGCATTGACGCTGCCAGCCGGATTCGGCGGGGCTGCGGGCGTTTCGATCGATCGCGCGAGCGGGCCGCCCTGGGGCGGATGGACGTTCGGGCCGACGCGCGAGGCGTATGCGGTCATTGCCGTATGGGCTTTGTTGTCAGTGATTGCCATGTTCGCGCTCACGCGCACGCCGTTGGCTCGTGTCGCGAACGCCGTGCGCGACAATGCGGCGCGTGTGGCGGCGCTCGGCGTCGATCCACGCCGTGTCCGGTTTGTCATGTTCGTCATTTCATCGTTCTTCGCAGGCGTCGCGGGGACGCTAGGGCTCATCGATATCGAGCTCGCGTCGGCGGATGGCGTCGGCATGGCGCGCTCGGCAAGCGTGCTGATCGCGACGGTGATCGGCGGCTCGGCGACCTTCTTCGGGCCTGTTGCGGGCGCACTCGTTTTGTCAATCTTCAGCGTCGTATTGGCAGGCTTGACGCGCGCCTGGCCGCTCTATCTCGGGCTCTTGTTCGTCGTGGTGGTGATGTTTGCGCCGGACGGCATTGCCCGATGTCGGGGCAGGTCCCGCTCGCGTGTCGCGCGGTATGGCTGGCGGAAGACGTCCTTTGCCTGCGCGCTGGCGATCATTAGCGCGCTTTCCTGGATAGCCGCACTCGTGGTGACGGTCGAGACAGTTTACGCACGCCGTTTTGCAGCCGATGGCGGGGGCCACTGGTCATTGGGATCAGTGGCGTTCGACATTGCCTCACCGTCGACGTGGGTGGCTGTGGCGGCCCTCTGTTGCCTCGGGGCCTTTGCTCGGCATAATGCGCGCCGACAACTGCCACAGCGAGAGGACGTTCGATGACGACAGCCGAGGCGTTGCGGCTCGATGGCATCACGTGCCGGTTCGGGGCGACGCGAGTGCTTTGCGGGGTCGACTTGTCGGTTGCGGTGGGGGAACGGCGCGCATTGATCGGTCCGAACGGCGCCGGCAAGTCGACGCTCTTCAACGTGATGGGCGGCACCTTGCGGCCGGACTCAGGGCGCGTCGTGATCGCCGGCGACGACGCGACGGACAAGAGCCCTGATGCGCTCGCGCGCATGGGGCTCGGACGCAGCTTTCAGACGACGCGGATATTCGCCCGGCTCACTGTGCTCGATAACTTGCGCTGCGCGGCGCTATGCGGGCGCAGCGGTCAACGTGGCCGACTGCCAGGGCCGGGTGGGCTAGGGCGACTGTTCGCGTTATTGAGATCGTGGAGCCGCTCGCCCGATATCGAGGAGCGCGCGCAGCACACGCTCGAGGCACTCGAGCTGAAACATCTCGCATTCGCCTTGGCGGGGACGCTCAATTACGGCACGCAGCGCCGGCTCGATCTCGGCATCGCCCTCGCGAGCGGCGCGCACACGTTGTTGCTCGACGAGCCGATCGCCGGCATGAACCGTGAGGAAGCGGCGCATGCGGTCGCGCTGCTGCGTGAAGTCAGCGCGGACAAGACGCTCGTGCTGATCGAGCATGATCTGGATGCCGTATTCGCTCTCGCGGATCGTGTGTCCGTGCTTGTCGCGGGGCGCGTCATCGCGACGGGGACGCCGGCGCAGATCCGTGCGGACGAGGCGGTCCGGGCTGCCTACCTTGGCGCGACGCCCATGAGGGATCGGCGATGAGCGCGCTCATGCAGACGCGCGATTTGCGCGCTTGGTACGGCGAGGCGCAGGTTTTGCATTGCGTCGATATCCACGTCGAACCGGGGGAAATCGTCGCCTTGTGCGGCCGTAACGGCTCGGGACGTTCGACATTCGCCAAGGCAGTCGCTGGCCTCATTCGGCGAGCGGGCTCCGTCCGCTTTGCGGGCGAAGAGTCGATTGCCTTGCCGACGTTCGAGATCGCCCGGCGAGGGGTGGGCTACGTGGCTGAACAGCGCGATGTGTTTCCGACGCTGACGGTCGATGAAAATCTGCGGCTTGGCGTGAAGCCGGGAAGGGCAGCGCGTGCGACCACGGTTCGCTTCCTGCATGAGGCGTACTCGCGGTTCCCGCTGCTCGCGCAGCGCCGCACGACGCGGGCGGGCGTGCTGTCGGGCGGCGAGCAGCAACTGCTTGCGCTTGCACGCGCACTGATGGGCGAGCCGCGGCTGCTGATCGTCGACGAGCCGACCGAAGGACTCTCGCCGCAGGCCGTCGAGGCGGTTCAAGCGTGCCTGGCCGGGGTGCGAGCGAGGGGCGGCGCGGTCATATTGATCGAGCAGCGGTTGACGACGGCGAAAGAAATCGCCGACCGGGTGGCGGTCATGGGGCACGGACGAATCGTATTCGATGGCCGCGCCGAAGATCTCGATACTCGGGTCGTCGACGAATGGATCGCGTTGGGCGGCGCTCCCGGCGAATGAATATCACGCCGCGTCGTGGCGCCGGCTCTCACTGAATCGCGCGGCTTCAGCGATCGTCGAAAATCATCGTTCCGGTGAAATACCCGGAATTGCCGATAGTCCGAATGTTGTCGCAACCCCGTCAATGAGAGAGGTCGGGCGGCTAGGATCGCTCAGCTGCCGGAGCCGGCGGCATGGGCGCGACAAGTCTTGTGACCGCGTTTCGCCCATCAACCTTGAAAGGAGAAATGCATCGTGAGCGATCCCGTGTTGCATGTCACCAACCATTCGACCCGAGACGTCTTCATCGCGGGGGATCCAAACTGGGACGATCAGCAATTGATGATCAACGGACAGCGAGCGAAAGGCGGGCAGCGGCTGGCCCCCGAGCAGTCCGCGACCGTGAGCGTCCGCTGGGGGCCGCAGGAGAATGGCGACGAGCATATGTTGGGCGTCATCTTCGCTGACGGCCGCCGGTACCATTACGGCCCCGCGGGTGCCTATCAGATGTCGATCGGCCAGCATCCGGAAACCGGCTTGCTCGGCGTCAGCGACGAGCACGTGATCAAGCGCCCGGCCATTCAATACGCGACGACGAACCAGACGCCCTGGTCGATGGACGTCGAGTTCGTCGATGCCCGTGTGAGCGAGTCGCCGCGTAATCTCGCTTTCTAATTCGCCTAACGAGCATCCCGCTGCATGATCCAATCATGCGCGGGATCGTTCTTGAAATGCCAGACGCGCTGCGGGCCGGCCATGACGTTCAGGTAGTACGAGTCGTACCCGTACGGCACGACGACCGGATGATAGCCGCGCGGCACCATCACGACGTCGTGGTTCTCGACCGCCATCGATTCGTCGATGTCGCGCAAGTCGGTATAAACGCGCTGGAAAGCGAATCCTTGCGACGGATCGAGGCGATGGTAATACGTCTCTTCGAGCGCGCTCTCGAGCGGGATGTTGTCGGCGTCGTGCTTATGCGGCGGGTAGCTCGACGAGTGGCCGCCCGGCGTGCGCACCTCGACGACGAGCAGCGATTCCGCCGGCTCGGTCTGAGGCAGGATGTCGCAGACGTAGCGCGTATTGAGGCTCTTGCCG
This sequence comes from Trinickia symbiotica, assembly GCF_003028655.1. Classification (GTDB taxonomy): domain Bacteria; phylum Pseudomonadota; class Gammaproteobacteria; order Burkholderiales; family Burkholderiaceae; genus Trinickia; species Trinickia symbiotica_A. The sequence goes on along the minus strand of NZ_PYUC01000002.1, from coordinate 567,901 downwards.
CGCACCGACCGGTTCATCTGCGACGGTTCGATGAGGCGCATGCCGTAGCGGCCTTCCGCCGGCGCGCTGGCCACGCCGAGCTCGGCGTCGCGTTCCGCACGCACCGTGGCGCGCACGTTCGGCGGCAGGTAGAGCGCATAAGGCGCCGCATCCTCGAATACGCTGTCGCGCGCGCCCAGGCTCGAGAAACGCTGGCCGTCGGCTTCGATCGTGACCGCACCCGTCAGCACGACGATGCAGACTTCGCGCGCGGCTTCGTGCACGTACAGCAACTCGTCGCGGCCGAGCCGGTACGCGGCGAACCCGACGTACCGCCATCCCGCCGATTCGGGCGTCACGCGCGCGATGGTCATGCCGTCGCGTTGGGCTTTGACTAGTAGAGTCATGCGTCCTCCTTGATGGCTTCTCGCTGCGCAAGCGGTGCATCGACGAGCGTGCGCAACGTACGATAGCCCTTTTCCGCGTACTCGTAGCTCCGCGCGATAACCGGATCCTGTTCGGCTTCGACCACGAGCCAGCCGCGATAGCCGATCTGCTTCAGCCTGTCGATGACGGCCGCGAAATCGACGGCCCCGTCGCCGGGCACCGTGAATGCGCCGTTGATCACGGCCTCGAGAAAACTCCAGTCGCGATTGCGCGCGAGCTTGACGACGGCCGGGCGCACGTCCTTGCAATGCACGTGGCAGATGCGCGAGGCGTGGGCATCGAGCGTCGCGAGCGGATCGCCGCCCGCGAACGTGATATGGCCCGTGTCGAGCAGCAGGCCTACGGCTTCGCTCGTGCGCCGCATCAGTTGATCGACGTCGGCCGGCGTTTCGACATAGGCGCCCATGTGGTGATGATAGGCGACGCGCACACCGTGCGAGAGCGTATAGCGCGCGAACTTGTCGACGCGCTCCGCGTACCTTTCCCATTGGGCATCGTTGAAGAACCTGGGGCGCTGAAAAAGCGGTACGGGCGAGCCCTGGATCGTGCCCGAAACTTCGCCGTAGACCATGACGGTCGCTCCGTTTTTCGCGAGCAACTCGAGATGCGGGCCCACGGCTTCGATTTCTTCCTCGACGCTGCGCTCGGCGAGCCGGCCCGAGTACCAGCCCGAGACGAGCGCGAGATCGTACTGGGCAAGCAGCGTTTTGAGCGCCTGCGGCTCGCGAGGGAACTTGTTGCCGAGCTCGAAACCGGCATAGCCGATCCGGCGCCCCTCGGTCAAAGCGACCTCGAGCGGCGTTTCGCCGCCGAGCGACGGCAGATCGTCGTTCATCCACGACAGCGGGTTGATGCCGATGCGGACTTCGAAGGCGGTCATGCTCAATCCTTTAATCTATGACGTGATGTTGCGTAAGGTGTCATGGCGGCGGCTTGCTGCCTTTCGTCAGCCTCGCTTGCGCTCCGCCACCTTCGTTTCGTAAGCCGCACGCGCATCGCGCACCTGTTCGCGCGTCGAGACGGCAGGCACTGCGACTTCCCACCACCAGCCGCCGTCCTCCGTCGTGCGGGCGGGATCGGTATCGATGACGAGCACGCTCGTCCGGTCCGATGCACGTGCACGATGAAGCGCGGCCTCGAGCTCGGTGACGTTCGCAACGTGCTCGGCATGGGCCCCGAGCGAACGCGCGTGCGCGGCGAAGTCGATATCGGGTGCGCCGAGCGGGCCTTGCAGGCAATCGTCGAGCAGGTTGTTGAACGGCGCGCCGCCGCAAGCCTGCTGCAGCCGGTTGATGCAGCCGTAGCCGCGGTTGTCGAGCACGACGATGATGAGCTTCGCGCCGAGCATGACCGATGTGGCGATCTCGCTATTCATCATCAGATAGCTGCCGTCGCCGACGACTACGACGACCTCGCGCTCGGGCCTTGCAAGCTTGGCGCCCAGGCCGCCCGCGATCTCGTAGCCCATGCACGAGTAGCCGTATTCGACGTGGTAGGCCCCGGGGCGGCCCGCGCGCCAGAGCTTGTGGAGCTCGGCGGGGAGGGTGCCCGCCGCGCAGACGACGATGTCGTTCTCGGGCGAGCGTGCCGCCGAGCGCTGGATCGCGCCGATCACGTCGGCGTCGTAAGGCAGCTTGCCCGGTTGCGGCTCCGCATGCGTGCGGCGTCGCACCGTCTCGCGCCAGTCGATCGCGAGGGTGCGTGCCCGCTCGGCCCACGCATCGCGCGCCGTCCAATCGGCGAGGCAGGCGCTCAGCGCATCGAGCGCGGCGCACGCGTCCGCCACGACAGGAAGCGCGCGATGCTTGATGCCGTCGAACAGGTTCGCGTTGACGCAAACGACATCGGCGTGCGCAAACAGCGTATTGGAGCCCGTCGTGAAATCCTGCAGCCGCGTACCGATCGCGAGCACGCAATCGGCTTCGTGCGCGAGCGCGTTCGCGGCGCTCGAGCCCGTCACGCCGACGGCACCGACGTTGAGCGGATGATCCCACGGGAGCGCGCCCTTGCCGGCCTGCGTTTCGCCGACCGGCACGCCGTGGCGCTCGGCGAACTCGCGCAGCGCTCGCGTGGCGCCTTCGCTATACAGGACGCCGCCGCCCGCGACGATCATGGGGTGCGAGGCGCGCGCGAGCCGCTCGACGGCGACATCGAGCTCGACCGGGCTCGGCGCGGGAGCCGCGAAATGGACGACGCGTGTTTCGAAGAACTCGACGGGATAGTCGAACGCCATCGCCTGTACGTCTTGCGGCATGGCGAGGGTGACAGGGCCGCACAGCGCGGCATCGGTCAGCACGCGCAGCGCGCGCGGCAGTGCCGTCAAGAGTTGCGCCGGGTGGAAGATGCGATCGAAATAGCGCGAGACAGGCTTCAGCGTATCGTTCGCGGAAATGCCGCCGTCCTGGAAATCTTCGACTTGCTGCAGGACCGGATCCGGCGCGCGCGAGACGAAGATGTCGCCCGGCAGTAGCAGGACCGGCAAGCGGTTCACGTGCGCGAGCGCCGCGGCGGTCACGAGATTGGTCGCGCCGGGGCCGATCGAAGTCGTCACGGCCATCATGCGCCGCCTGAAATGCGCCTTTGCGTACGCGATCGCGGCGTGCGCCATCGCCTGCTCGTTGTGCGCGCGCAGGGTCGGCAGCACCTCGCGATGTTGATAGAGCGCCTCGCCGATCCCCGCAACGTTGCCATGGCCGAAGATCGCGAAGACGCCGCCGAAGAGGGAGACCGTCTCTGAGCCGCCGTTGCCGTCGCCGAGCGCGACGCGCTGCGCGGCGAGATAGCGGACGAGCGCCTGCGCCGCCGTCAGGCGGACCGTGCTGCCCGCCGCGGTGGCCGTCACGCTTGACGTGCCCTCGCTCACGGAGATGGCTGGACCGTTCATGCTGCCTCCTTGCGGGCGCTGGCGGCGTGCGGCGGCGTGCCCGCGCGCGCCGCGCGCCATGCGCTGATCAGCGTTTCGAACGTGCCGCGCACGCTGGCGACGACCTCTTTGTCGTCGATCTCGCCGGCAAGCCACGCGCGGCTCGGCTCATGAAAAATCGTACGTCCGACCGTGAAGCCCTTGCAGGTCGTCGATGCGGCCGCTGCCCGGAAACCCTCGCTCAACTGATCGACGGCGGCCGACAGCCCAAGCAGCACGACACCGCGACAATACGGATCGCGTTCCGCAATGAGCGCATCGATCGCTTTCCATTGCTGAGACTCCATCGGCGCGAGCTTCCACCATTCGGGCTGGATACCGAGGTTGTAGAGCCGCTTCAGCGCGCGATAGACCGTGTCCGGTGCATCGGGCAACGAGGGCCGCTTCGGCGGGATGACCTCGAGCAGGAGTTCGTGGCCGCTTGCCTGCACGGCGTCGTAAAGCGCGCGCAGCTGCGCTTCCTGCTCGAGCCGTTCCTCGAGCGGGTGATCGGGGTGATAGTGAACGAGGCACTTGACGACATGATCGCGCGGCCAGCTGGCAAGCGTCGTGCCGATCGAACGGCCGTGGTCGAAGACGAGCGGCATCGAGCCCGGCAACTCGACGGGTCTGCCGATCCACCATCCGCGGCCCGTGGCGGCATTGAGCGCGTCCTGGCCGTAGCGATCGTCGATCAGGACGCCGATGCGGCCTTCGAGACCTAGCGATCGTTCCGTTTCGCCGACGGCTTCGACGAAGAGTTGCTTCAGCCGCGAAATCCGGTCTTCGCTCGCGCCCGTTTGTTGCGCGAGCTCGAAGAACTGGTTGCGATGATCGAATGCGAACCCGAGCACTTCGTCCCAAACGCGGCGCTTCACGCTCACGCGATGCAGGCGCGCGAGCGTTGCATCGCGATCAGGCCTGCGCATTTTGAGCGGATCGCGCTCGGCCGCCGCGCGGAAGTAATCGAGCTCGGCCGGTGTCGGCATGGCCGGCGCGCAGCCATGGCGCGAGACGACGAGCGCGCCGCAGATGTTGGCGGTATGCGCGCAACGCTCGAGCGGCGCGTCGCGCAGCCACTCGGAAAGAAACCCGGACGCGAATGCATCGCCGGCGCCGAGCACGTTGAGCACTTCGACTTCGACGCCGCGATAGGTCGGCGCGTCGTCGATCGAGGCGGGCACCCTGCCGTCGATGATCGTGCAGCCCAGCGGCCCGCGCTTGACGACGAGCGTTGCGCTCGTCACCGCGCGCACCATCGTCAGCGCATCGATGAGTTCATGCTTGCCGCCCGCGATGCGAAACTCTTCCTCGGTGCCGATCACGAGATCGAAGAGCGGCAAGATCCCATGCAGATGCGCGGTCACGCTTTCGCTCGCGATGAAGCGCGTTTCGCCGTCGGCCTTTCCGGTGAGGCCCCAGAGCACGGGGCGATAGTCGATGTCGAGCACCGTGCGCACGTGATTGCGGCGCGCATACTCCAGTGCCCGGCGGCTCGCGCGGTTCACGCGCTCCGTGGAGAAGTGCGTGCCCGTGATCAAGAGCGCCTTGCTCGAGGCGATGAACGCTTCATCGAAGTCGCGTTCGTCGATCGCCATATCGGCGCAATTCTCGCGATAGAAGATGAGCGGGAACGTATCGCGGTCCTTGATGCCGAGCAGGACGAGGGCGGTCAGCCGGTCGGGATCGATGCGCGTATGGCTCACGTCGCAGCCTTCTTGCGTGAGCGTTTCGGTGAGGAAGCGGCCCATGTGGTCGTTGCCGACGCGCGCGAGCATCGACGAGGCGAGCCCCAGGCGCGCGCAGCCGAACGCGATGTTCGCCGACGAGCCGCCCAGGTACTTCGCGAAGCTCGAGACGTCTTCGAGACGCGCGCCGATCTGCTGCGCGTAGAGATCGACGGCGAGCCGCCCGAGGCAGATGATGTCGCGCGTCCGGTTGGGCGCGAAGCGGCTCGCGTTGGGGTTGGCAGCGGCGGGGGAGTCGTGGGAGGCAGCCATGGAAAGTCCTGAGTAAGCGGTAAGCCTTTTATCGCGCCGAAGCGTCAAATCGTTGCGCCGTCGAGCTCGGCGATCATCTTTTGCATCTCCGCGCCGCCGGCCATCATGTCGAGCACGGCGTCCTTGCTGATCGTTTCCTTCGTGAACGTGCCCATCGAGCGTCCGCGATTGAGCAGCGTGAACGAGTCGCCGATCGGGTAGGCGTGATGGACGTTGTGCGTGATGAAGATGACCGAGATGCCGCGCTCGCGCGCCTTGTGAATCAGCTTCAGCACATTGAAGCTTTGCTTGACGCCGAGCGCGGCTGTCGGCTCGTCGAGGATCAGCACGCGCGCGCCGAAATGGATCGCGCGCGCGATCGCGAGGCATTGACGCTCGCCGCCCGACATCGTGCCGATCGGCTGGTTCGGGTCGCGCACGTGAATGCCCATTTCGGCAAGCTTGTCGCGCGCCGTCGTCGCGGCCGTCTCGATGTCCATGACGTTGACGAGGCCGAAGCGCTTCTTTTGCGGCTCGCGGCCCATGAAGAAGTTGCGCGCGACCGACAGCAGCGGCACGAGCGCGAGGTCCTGATAAACGGTCGCGATGCCGCGATCGAGCGCGTCTTTCGGCGACGCGAAATGCACGGGCTCGCCGTCGACGAGGTAGGCGCCTTCGCTCGGCTGATGGACGCCGGCGAGCGTCTTGATCAGCGTCGATTTGCCCGCGCCGTTGTCGCCGAGCAGGCAATGCACTTCTCCGCGGCGCAGCCGCAGCGTCACGTCCTTCAATGCGATCACGTTGCCGAAATAGCGGCTGACGCTCTCGAGGGCGAGGATGTAGTCGGCTTGCTCGGGCGCGGCTTCGACCGGCGTCTTGACCTCTTTCGCGGATTCCGTGTTCGGTACGGTGGTGGTCATGATGTTCTCCGTTGCGTTCGACGTTCGACGTTCGACGTTCAGCGCGAGGCCGCCACGCGGCTGCGGACGTAGTGATTGAAGAGCACGGCGAAGAGCAGCATGATGCCGAGGAAGACGCGGAACCAATCCGAGTCGATGTTGGTGTAGCTGATGCCGATCTGCACGACGCCGAAGATCAGCGCGCCGAAGGACGCGCCGACGACGGAGCCATAGCCGCCCGTGAGCAGCGTGCCGCCGATGACGGCCGCGATGATCGCCTCGAATTCCTTTTGCAGTCCGCGGTCCGCGGCGGCCGAGCCGATGTCGCAGACTTGCAGCACGGCGAACAGGCACGAGCAGAATGCGGTCAGCACGAAGAGGCGGATCTTGACGCTCTTGACGGGCACGCCGACGTTCTTCGCGGCATTCGCGTCGCCGCCCACCGCGAAAATCCAGTTGCCGAAGCGGGTCTTGGCGAGCGTGAAGGCGCCGATCGCGGCGAGCGCGAACCACCAGACGATGACCTTCGGCACGCCCGGCACGAGCGGCTGGCCGTTGTCGAGCAGCTTGACGAGACCGATGTGGCCGAGCCACGTGAAAAAGCCGTGAAAGGCGACGCCTTGGAACAGCGCATGGGCGAGGGCGCTCTTCGCGGCGACGTCGCCGACACCCGAAATAATCGTGCGGTCGGCGAACATCACCGAGAGGGCGAGCGTCAGTCCGCGCAGAATGAAGAGAAACGCGAGCGTCACGATGAACGAGGGCAGTCGCGTGCGCATGACGAGGTAGCCGTTGAGCGCGCCGAGCGCCATCGACCCGGCGAACGCGAAGAGGATCGCGAGCTCGATCGGCCAATGAAAGTACATCGTCGGCAGCGCGACCATCATTCCCGCGAAGCCGATCATCGAGCCGATCGATAGATCGAACTCTCCCGCGATCATGAGCAGGCACGCGCCGACGGCGAGGATGCCGAGATAGGCCGCGACCTGCGACCAGTTCATGATCCCGTCGAGGTTGAACATGCCTGAATCGCCCGCGCCGAGCGCGAAGACGATGAAGACCATGACCGTGCCGGCGAGTGCCGCGAACTCGGGCCGGCCGAGCAGGTGCTTGAACCACGATTCGCGGCGCAAGCGCTCGTCGGCGGCGGTTGGGACGGCAGGCACGCTGCCCGCCGGGGGGCTCGACTGCTCGGGCTTGCTCACGTTGCCGTGGTGGAAGTGGTCGACGACGCCCATCGAATGTCTCCTAAGCGCGCGGATGGATCGGCGGAGGCGCTCCCCGGGCCGGCCGACCCACGCCGCGCTAAAGCTGGTTCAGAGTTGAAACTACGCCTGGCGGGCAAGCATGGCTGCCTGCTTCAGCGGTACTGGCCTGCGAATTTGACGACTTTGTCGATGTTGTCCTTCGTGATGAAGCCGGGGCCCGAGCGGATCGTCGTCGGGTCATAGACGGGCTGGAGCCCGTACTCCGCAAGGCGCTTCTTGAATTTCTCGTTGCTTTGCAGAATCTTTTCGATCTTGGCCGGGTCCGTCACGTGGTCCTTCTTCACGATCGCGAGCACGGCGACAGGGATATAGCCTTGCAGATACGGCTGCTGGTCGATCGCGAACTGGATCGTGCCATCCTGAATGCCCTTCGCGATGTCATCCGAGAAGTCGAACGTCGCGAACCAGATCTTGCCGGCCTTGCCCATGTTCTTGAGCGCCTTGATCGTCGGCTCCGCCGAATTCGGCCCGAGCGCGAGGACGCCGCCCGTATCGGGGTGGTTGCGCAGATAGGCTTCGACCTTCGTCTGGATGCCAGTCGGGTCCGTGCCCGCGTCGAGGGTCGAGCTCTTGAAGTCGACGCCGAGCGCCTCGGCAAAGCCGCGGCAACGCTCGAACGATGCCGGGTTCGTCGCATAGTGGTTGACGCAGAGGAACGATTTCACGCCGGCCGCCTTGGCCTTCTCTCCCGCCGCATGACCGGCAGCATATTCGGGCTGGCCGATGTGCATGATGGCGCCGAGTTCCTTGCTCTGCTTCTCGGTGCCCGAGTTGATCGTCACGAGCGGGATGTGCTTGTCCGTCACCTTCTTGATCGCGCTTTTCAGCACGTCGTAGTCGGCGATCGTCACGATCACGCCGTCATAGTTGCGCGCGGCGGCTTGCTCGATGAGGCGCGACATATCCGAAAGATCGCCGTTCGGCGGGTTCCGGTAATCGGTCTGAACATTGAAGTCCTCGTCGGCCTGCTTGATTGCGTTCTTGATCGTGTTCCACCACGAATCGGAATCGGGCGCGTGGCTGATCAGGACGAAGTGCGCGTCGGCAGCTTGCGCGGCCGGTGCGGTGAAGGGGCCGAATGCGAGCGCGAGCCCCGAAACGAGCGTTGCGGCGAGCGTCTTCAGCGCGGCCTTGCGGTTGCCAAGTCTCATTTGTCTCCACCTGTTGGAAGTTATGTTGTCTCGAACGGCCCGGTGAATGGGCTACGTGAGCCGTTCACGGAAAGAGTAGGCGAACTTGCGGCGAATTGCAAAGAAAATTTCATCTCCGGAGGGAATGGAAAATCCATTCCATTTCGTCGTGGCGTTGCCTATAATCGGCATCAATCGCTTCTCGCGTGAGCGGTTCGCCGCGCGGTCCGAAACGCTTCGAGGCGAGCGCGGCCGGGAACGGCGGCAATGGCGGGACGATGGGGCAGATGAGCTCGGCCGCCCGGGCGCGGGCAGACTGGCGGGGAACGACGAGGAATGGAAGCCATGCAGGAAGACAGCACCGACGAGTTGCCGAGCGTCGACGAACTGATGCAGCGTGTCGCGGATTCGTACGAGTCGCTGCCGCGTCAGTTGAAGAGCGTCGCCTCGTATCTGGAGCAGCATCGCTCGAGCGTGATGGTGGACCGCACGAGCGACATCGCGGCGAGTTGCGGCGTGCACCCGTCCGCCGTCGTGCGGTTTGCCCAGCGCTTCGGCTTCTCCGGCTTCTCCGACCTGCAGGCCGTCTTCAAGCAGGCGTATACGGGGCAGAGCCCATCGGGGCAGACCTACAAGCAGCGCATCCGCAAGCTCATCGACGACAAGCCGGGACGCCTTTCGGGTCGTGCCGTCGCGCGCGAATTCATCGTCGCGTGCAAGAACGGCCTCGACGAGCTCGATTCGTCGCTCGACGACGAGCAGTTCGACCAAGCCGTGACGATGCTCGAGCAAGCCGAAAACATCTATGTGGTCGGCGTGCGGCGCTCGTTCGCGGTGGCGAGCTACATCGCCTACGCACTTCAGCACACGGCCAAGCGCGTGCATCTCGTCTCCGGGTTCGGCGGCATGTATCGCGAGCAGATCCGCAGCGTAAAAAAGGGCGACGTCGTCATCGCCATCAGCTTCGAACCTTATGGCCGCGAGACGCAGTACTGCGTGCGTCTCGCCCATCATCATCAGGCGCAGACGCTCGTCATCACGGACAGCCGCCTGTCGCCGCTCGTGCGCTACGCGAGCGCGCCGCTGTTCGTGAAGGAAGGCAGCGCGTTCGCGTTTCGCGCGCTGACGAGCACGATTTGCCTGTGCCAGGCGCTCTTTATCGCATTGGCGTACAGGCTCGAACTCAAAGTGGAAGAGTCCAAGGACACTGGAGGATACGATGACTGAGAAGGGACACGGCGCGATGGACGTCGTGGTGTTCGGCGCGGGCCGCATCGGCCGCATTCATGCGGGCAATCTCGCGCGGCAGCCCGGCGTGCGGCTCAAGTACGTCGTCGACGTCAACCGCCAAGCGGCCGAAGCGCTGGCTCGCGAGCACGGCGCCGAGGCTGTCGAGGCCGACGTTGCGCTTGCCGATCGCGGGGTGGGCGCGAGCGTCGTTTGCTCGAGCACCGATACGCATGCCGATCTCATCGAGCGTTCGGCGGCCGTCGGCAAACACATTTTCTGCGAAAAGCCCGTCGACCTGACCGTGGCGCGTGCCCAAGCCTGTGCGCAGGCCGTCGAGCGGGCCGGGGTGGTCTGCATGATCGGTTTTCAGCGCCGTTTCGATCCGACCTTCGCCGCCGTGAAGGCCCGGCTCGATGCAGGCGAAATCGGCACGCCCGAAATGCTCGTCGTCACGAGCCGCGATCCCGGCGCGCCGCCCGTCGAGTACATCAAGCGCTCGGGCGGCATCTTCAAAGACATGCTGATTCACGACTTCGACATCTTCCGCTGGATTCTCGACGACGAAGCCGAGACCATCCACGCGACGGGCAGTTGTCTGACGGATCCATCGATCGCGGAGGCGGGAGACGTCGATTCGACGGCGGTCACGATCCGCACGAAGCGCGGACGCCTCTGCCAGATCAATACGACGCGCCGCGCCGCCTATGGTTACGACCAGCGGTTCGAGGTGCTCGGCAGCGGCGGGATGCTGCAGGCCGGCAACGTGCGGCCCACCGAGGTGACGGCGTTTTCGGCGAAGGCGGTCTCCACCGATGTACCCGAGCCGTTCTTCCTGGAGCGTTATCGCGCGGCCTATGCGCACGAGATCGCGCACTTCTTCGAGGCGGTGACGCGCGGCACGCCCGTGCGGACGACGATCGCCGATGGCGTCAAGGCGCTGGAGCTTGCCGAAGCGGCGACGCGTTCATGGCGCGAAGGACGCGCCGTGCGAATCGGCGAAGAGGCTTGAGAACGATACGGCCGGAAGGCGAGAGACAAGACGAGGAGTGAGACGATGACGACGTCAGTCAAGCGCACGCCCGTGCGAATCGGCGTGGTGGGGCTCGGCCGCCTGGGCAAGCGGCATGCGATGAATATTGCGTACCGTGTGCCGGGCGCCGTGCTCGCCGCGGCGTGCAGCCCCGTCGAGGAGGAGCGCGCGTGGGCGCGCGAGGCCCTGCCGGAGCCGCGCGTTTATGAGGAGTACGAAGCGTTGCTGGCCGACCGCGACGTAGATGCAGTCTGGCTCGTCACCCCGTCGTCGCTCCATGCGGAGCAGATCGTGGCCGCATTGCGGGCGGGCAAACACGTGTTCTGCGAGAAGCCGCTCTCTCTCGATGTCGCCGAATGCGAGCGCGTGCTCGCCGTCGCACGCGAGTATCCGCATTTGCAGGCGACGATCGGGTTCATGCGCCGCTTCGATCCGAGCTATGTCGATGCCTACGAGAAGATGACCGCCGGCGCGATCGGCCGGCCATTCATGATCCGCTCGCAAACGACTGACAAGAACGATCCGGAAGGATTCTTCGTCCGTTTCGCGCCGACTTCGGGCGGCATTTTTCTCGACTGCACCGTTCATGACATCGACGTGGCGCGCTGGTTCTTCGGCAATGCGCGCGCCACGCGCGTCTATGCGACGGGGACGATCGCGCTTCACGAAGGACTGCGCGAGTGCGGCGATGTGGATAATGGCGTCGCGGTGGTCGAGTTCGAGGGCGGGCGGCTCGCCGTGTTCTATGCGTCACGGACGATGGCGCACGGCAACGATACGCACAGTGAGGTGATCGGTACGGCGGGGGCGCTGGCGATCGGCCATTACCCGCGGGCGAACCGCGTCGATATCTACGATGCCGACGGGGTCCGCAACGAATGCACGCCGACGTTCTTCGAGCGCTTCGAGGAAGCGTTCCTGCGGGAAGCGCAGGCTTTCGTCGAATCGGTGCGACGGCGAGGAGGGGAAGGCGGTGCAACGCTCGGCGAGAACGATACGCAAGTCGGCGCGACGCTCGCTGACGCGCTTGAGGCGACCCGCATTGGACATGCGCTGCGCAAGGCATTGGCGACTGGTCAGCCGGTGTTGTTGTAGCCTCCACCGAATAACGGCAGTCTCGGATGTCCTAAAATCCGAATGGTTGCCCTCGCCAATTGAGAATCCCTGTACCTTCGCGTCGAACCAGTTGTTTAATTTCGCGTGAGGTAGATCGCTTTGTCCGGTAGCCCCAAACTATATAGGCCGACGCCCGAAGAAGATGCCGCGATTCTGCGCGGCATTGACGAGGATCCCGACACGTACATCCCGTCCGACGAAGAGTTTGCGCAAATGAAGCCACGTGGAACGCTGCGCAAGCGACCAACTCAAACGGATCCGATGTTGTGCGGTAAAATCGGACGGTCGTTCTTCCCGCAGTCGACCGATTCGGCTGAACGCGGGAGGGTTCTCCTCGAAGGTCGATCGCCGATGGAAATTCACAAGGAAGTCGATGCGCGCGGGCTCAACTGCCCGCTGCCGATTCTGCGCGCCAAAAAGGCGCTTGCCGACATGCAGAGCGGCCAAATCCTCAAAGTGCTCGCTACCGATCCGGGCTCTCAGCGCGACTTTGCGGCGTTCGCCAAGCAAACGGGCAACGAGATCGTCGAGAGCTCCACTACGTCCGACAAGACGTTCGTCTTTCTCATGCGTCGTCGCTGACCGCAGCCACGCACCCCCCCGGCCCGCACGGATGCACCGGTAGCGACCGACGTCCGCGCGGTGCTCGCAGTCGATTTCCCAAATCAAGCTCGGCCCTTTTCCGGGGCTCCCTGATTCCAATCGTCCGGGAAATTCCCTTCGCGCACATACCGTCCCGTTAAAGCTCGCGTGGCACCGGCCGTTAACGGGCTTTGGGCGCCGTCTGCCGAGAAGCACCCGCTTACGCGGTGCCGCGGGCGATCCACGGCCGGTGCTCACGACCGGCGCCCGGCATCACGCCGTGGCGCACGATCCATCAAGATCAAGGAAACGACCAATGAAGAAATGGATGGGTGCCGTTGCCGCTGGGGTGGTGGCGTTGGCAAGCGCGTCGGCTGCGCACGCGCAGGTGACGCAGGAAGTTTATGGGCAGGTCGGCACCGAAGGCGTGGGTATCGGCTACGGCCACGTGCTGGGCTCGATGTTCAACGCCCGCGCCGAGTTCAGCGGCTTCGCGCTCTCGCACAGCTTCAATGCGGGCGATCTGCACTACGACGCGACGCTCAACCTCTATCACGCCGGACTTTACGCCGACTTCTTTCCGGCGCCGAGCGTGGTACCGTTCCGGCTCACCGCGGGTGTGCTGATCGGCGGCGATAACGTCGACGCGACGGCGCAGGCCATGTCGGGCACCTATACGATCAACGGGCAGACCGTTTCGGCCCAAGGCCAGCAGATTCATGCGAAGGCGAGCTTTCCGACGCTGCGGCCTTACATCGGCCTGGGCTTCGGTCATTCGCCGCATGCGACGAGAGGATGGGGAATGTTCTTCGATGCGGGTATCGCCTATGGCAAGCCGCATGTCGACTTCGATGTGCCTGCTTCTATCGCGACGGCGGCGGGACAGGCGAACGTCGATGCGGAAGAGCAGGACCTGCGCAACAAGGTCCAGCGCTACCACATCTATCCCATCGTGAAGGTCGGCGTGACCTATCGATTCTAAGCGCGCGCCGTTCGTCTTTCGCTCGAGCGTTCGACGATACGAGTCACGCTCGAGCGCCCCGGGGGGCACGTTGCCCCTCGGGTTTGCGACATTAGCTGTCCATCACCGGCGCACGCGTGCGCAGATAGTTCGCGAAATCCTCCGAGACTTCGGGGTGACGCAACGCGAACTCGACCGTCGCTTTCAGGTAGCCGAGCTTGCTGCCGCAGTCGAAACGCGTGCCGTGATACTTATAAGCCAGCACCTGCTCGTCGGAGAGCAGCGACTGGATCGCGTCGGTCAGCTGAAGCTCGCCGCCCGCACCGGGCTTGATCGAGCGCAGATGCTCGAAGATGCGCGGCTTCAGCACGTAGCGGCCTACCACGCCCAGGTTCGACGGGGCGACGTCGGGCGCCGGCTTCTCGACGATGCCGGACATCTTGATGATGGCGTCTTCCCATTCCTTACCATCGACGATCCCGTACGACTTCGTGTCTTGCGGCGGGATCTCTTCGACGCCGATGACGGAGCTGTGGTAGTGGTCGAAAACGTCGACCATCTGCTTCATGACGCTCGGCACGGCATAGAGCAAGTCGTCGGCGAGGATCACGGCGAACGGGTTGTCGCCGACGAGCTTCTCGGCGCAGAGCACCGCGTGACCGAGCCCGAGCGCTTCGGGTTGGCGCACGTAGAAGCAATCGACATGGCTCGGCTTGATGCTGCGCACGAGTTCGAGCAGCCGCTCTTTGCCGCGCGCCTCGAGCTCGGCCTCGATCTCGTAGGACTTGTCGAAGTGGTCCTCGATCGCTCGCTTGCTGCGGCCTGTCACGAAGATCATCTCGGTGATGCCGGCCGACATCGCCTCTTCGACGGCGTACTGGATCAGCGGCTTGTCGACGATCGGCAGCATCTCCTTGGGACTCGCCTTGGTGGCGGGAAGAAACCGTGTGCCGAGACCGGCCACGGGGAAGACTGCCTTGGTCACTTTTAGCATGGCATTACCCTGGTTTGTCGATTGCTCAGTCGTGTCGAATGCTCGTTGGAATAAATGACTCGTCTACCCTACGTTATGCGGGCAAACGTGCCAGCTGCGCGCTCAGCTTGGCGACAGTATCCCGATATTGTGACAGCCTTTTCTGCTCCTGCTCCACGACCGCAGCCGGTGCTTTTGCGACAAATGCCTCATTTCCGAGCTTTGCCGCACATTTGGCGATCTCGGCATCGAGACGAGCAATTTCCTTGCCTAGCCGTTCACGCTCGGCCGCCACGTCGATTTCGACCTTCAGCACGAGCTTGTCGGAACCGGCAATCGCGATCGGTGCGCCATGCGCTTCGGCATCGAGCGTGGCTTCGTCGGCGATGACTCGCACTTCCGAGAGCCGCGCCAGCGCTTGAGCGTACGGCGCGAACGTGCGCCATGCCTCGGCATTGCCATGCACGAGCAGCGGCACCTTGGTTGCCGGCGAGAGGCTCATCTCGCCGCGCAGGTTGCGGCACGCATCGATCGCGGCTTTGAGCTCGTCGGCCCAGCGCTCGGCCGCCTCGTCGATCTTCTTTTCCTCGGCACGCGGATAGCGCTGCACCATGATCGACGCCGCGCCGTCGGCCGCGTCTTGCGGCCATGCGTCCGTGAGCGGCGCGACCTTCTGCCAGAGCGCCTCGGTAATGAATGGAATGATCGGATGGGCAAGACGCAGCACGGTCTCGAGCACGCGCAAGAGCGTGCGGCGCGTGGCGCGCTGCTGCTCGGGCGTGCCGTTCGTCAATTGGACCTTGGCGAGCTCGACGTACCAGTCGCAGTACTCGTCCCAGACAAACTTGTAGATGGCGTTCGCGACGTTGTCGAACCGGTAGTCGGCAAAACCTTTCTCGACTTCGGCTTCCACGCGCTGCAGCAGCGAGACGATCCAGCGGTCCGCATGCGAGAACTCCGTGTAGCCGCCCGGTCCGCAATCGCCAGGCGCGCACGGCCCCGGCTTGCTGAAGCCGCAGTCGTGTCCCTCACAGTTCATCAGCACGAAGCGCGTCGCGTTCCAGAGCTTGTTGCAGAAGTTGCGGTAGCCCTCGCAGCGCGCGAGGTCGAAGTTGACGTTGCGGCCGAGCGTCGCCATCGATGCCATCGTGAAGCGCAGCGCATCGGTTCCGAACGAGGGGATGCCGTCCGGGAACTCCTTGCGCGTCTTCTTCTCGATCGAGCTCGCCTGCTTCGGATTCATGAGCCCGGTCGTGCGCTTGGCGACCAGCGCTTCGAGCTCGATGCCGTCGACGATGTCGATCGGGTCGAGCGTATTGCCCTTGCTCTTCGACATCTTCTGGCCTTCGTGATCACGCACGAGCCCGTGCACGTACACTGTGTGGAACGGTACCCGGTCCGTGAAGTAAGTCGTCATCATGATCATGCGCGCGACCCAGAAGAAGATGATGTCGAAGCCCGTCACGAGCACGGACGACGGCAGGAAGCATTCGAGATCCTTCGTCTGCGCCGGCCAGCCGAGCGAGGAGAACGGCACGAGCGCCGACGAGAACCAGGTATCGAGCACATCGTCGTCACGCCTCAATGCGCCCGTGTAGCCACGCGCGGCGGCTTGCGCGTGCGCCTCGTCCTCGCCGCGCGCGACGAACACTTCGCCGCTCTCGCCATACCAGGCCGGAATCTGATGGCCCCACCAGAGCTGGCGCGAGATGCACCAATCCTGAATGTTTTCGAGCCACTGATAATAAGTGGTCGTCCAGTTCTCGGGTACGAATTCGATCTCCCCTTGCCGCACCACTTCGAGCGCGCGCTCGGCGATCGACTTGCCCGGGTGGAAGGTCCCTTCGGGCGCCGGCTTGCTCATTGCGACGAACCACTGATCCGTGAGCATCGGCTCGATGACGACACCCGTGCGATCGCCGCGCGGCACCATGAGCTTGTGCGGCTGCACCGATTCGAGGAGGCCTTGCGCTTCGAGATCGGCGACGACCCGCTTTCTGGCCTCGAACCGGTCGAGCCCCCGGTAAACGGCGGGCGCGTTGTCGTTGATCTTCGCGTCGAGCGTGAGGATCTCGATCTGCGGCAGACCGTGGCGCTGGCCGACCTGGTAGTCGTTGAAGTCGTGCGCGGGCGTCACCTTCACGACGCCCGTGCCGAATTCGCGATCGACGTAGTCGTCCGCGATGATGGGGATTTCGCGATCCGTGAGCGGCAGCTTCACGCACTTGCCGACGAGATGGCGATAACGGTCGTCTTCCGGATGGACCATTACTGCGACGTCGCCGAGCATCGTTTCAGGGCGCGTCGTCGCGACCGTCAGGTGTCCGCCGCCCTCGGCGAGCGGATAGCGGATGTGCCAGAGGTGGCCGTTCTCTTCCTCGCTCACCACTTCGAGATCGGATACGGCCGTGAGCAGGACCGGGTCCCAATTCACGAGCCGCTTGCCGCGATAGATGAGCCCTTGCTCATAAAGGCGCACGAACACTTCGACGACGACTTTCGACATCTTTTCGTCCATCGTGAAGTACTCGCGCGACCAGTCGATCGAGGCGCCGAGCCGCCGGACCTGGCCCGTGATCGTCGAGCCCGATTCGCGCTTCCACTCCCAGACGCGTTCGAGGAACTTGTCGCGGCCGAGGTCGTGCCGCGAGACGCCTGCCTTATCGAGCTGTCGCTCGACGACGATCTGCGTGGCGATACCCGCGTGATCGGTGCCGGGCAGCCAGAGCGTGTTGTCGCCGAGCATCCGGTGGTAGCGCGTCAGGCCGTCCATGATCGTCTGGTTGAACGCGTGGCCCATGTGCAGCGTGCCCGTAACGTTCGGCGGCGGCAGCTGGATCGAGAAGCTGGGGCGGCCCGACTCGAACTTCGGGGCGGCGTAGCCGCGTTTCTCCCATTCGGGACCCCAATAGGCCTCGATCGTCCGAGGCTCGAAACTCTTCGCCAGCGTGGTGTCGCTCATGGTTCAAATCCGCCGAAAGATGCGTAAAAAGATCGTGGAAAATGCGTCGAAACCTTGAATTATAAGCGCCCGCGGCCTGCTTGAGCCCGCTTGGCCGTTCGGCCGAGGGCTTCGCGCGGCATCGCGCCGTATAATGGGCGCCGCGCCCCGCTTTTCCGCTCTCCGAATGCCCGATCTGCTCGCCAATCTCAACCCCGAACAACTTGCCGCCGTCACGTTGCCGAACGAGCCGGCGCTGATTCTGGCCGGCGCCGGCAGCGGCAAGACGCGTGTGCTCATCACGCGGATCGCCTGGCTGATCCAGCAGCGGTTCGCCACACCGGCGACGGTGCTCGCCGTGACGTTCACGAACAAGGCCGCCCGCGAAATGATGGGGCGGCTCACGGCCTTGCTGCCGATCGATACGCGCGGCATGTGGATCGGCACGTTCCACGGCCTTTGCAACCGGATGCTGCGCGCGCATCACCGCGACGCCGGCTTGCCCGCGACGTTCCAGATTCTCGATACGGCCGATCAACTCTCGGCGATCAAGCGACTCATGAAGGGCCTCGGCGTCGACGACGAAAAATGTCCGCCGAAGAACGTGCAGTACTTCATCAACAACGCGAAGGAACAGGGCCTGCGGCCGGATCAGGTCGACGCGACGGACACCTTCAACCAGAAGTTCGTCGAGCTTTATCGGGCGTACGAGCAGCAGTGCCAGCGGGAGGGGGTGGTCGATTTCCCCGAACTGCTGTTGCGCTGCTACGAATTGCTCACCCACCACGCGCCGCTGCGCGCCCACTATCAGGCGCGCTTCAAGCACATCCTCGTCGATGAGTTCCAGGACACGAACAAGCTGCAGTATGCGTGGCTCAAGCTGCTGGCGGGGCCGTCGAATGCGATTTTCGCGGTCGGGGACGACGATCAGTCGATCTATGCGTTTCGCGGCGCGAACGTCGGCAACATGCGCGATTTCGAGCGCGAGTTCAACGTACGGCATCTCATCAAGCTCGAGCAGAACTATCGCTCGCACGGGCATATTCTCGACGCGGCGAACCAGCTCATCGCGAACAACGCGCGCCGGCTCGGCAAGAATTTGCGGACCGACGCAGGTCATGGGGAGCCCGTGCGCGTCTACGAGGCCGCGACCGATACGCAGGAAGCAGCCTGGGCCGTCGAGGAGATTCGCGCGCTGATGAACCAGGGCCTGGCGCGCGGCGAGATCGCGGTGCTCTATCGCAGCAACGCGCAGTCGCGCGCGATCGAGCACACGCTCGTCAGTGCCGGGATTCCTTATCGCGTCTATGGCGGCTTGCGATTCTTCGAACGCCAGGAAATCAAGCATGCGCTCGCCTATTTGCGCCTGATCGATAACGCGAACGACGATACGGCTTTTGCGCGCGTCGTCAATTTTCCGACGCGCGGCATCGGCGCGCGCACGATCGAGCAATTGGCCGATGCGGCGCGGCTTTACAACTGCTCGATGGCCGCGGCGATCCCGTATGTGACGGGCAAGGCCGGATCGAGCCTCGCTTCGTTCGCGAATCTGATCGCGAAGATGCGCGCCGAAACGGAGCGCATGAGCCTGCCCGAGACTGTCGAATACGTCGTGCGCACGAGTGGACTTGCCGAGTTTTACGAGGGCGAGCGCGAGGGGCAGGACAGGCTCGAAAACCTGCAGGAGCTCGTCAACGCGGCGACGGCGTTCGTCAGCGAGGAGGGCTATGGGCTCGATACGCCCGCTCGCTCGATACCGCTGTCGCGCGGGGCGAGCGCCGCGCCCGAAATCGGCTTTGCTCCCGACGAGGCCGGCGATCCCGCGACGACGGTGCTCGATGCGCCGGGGCTCGACGAGCCCGCGCAGAATCCCGACCTCATGACGCCGCTCGCGGGCTTTCTTTCGCATGCGTCGCTCGAAGCCGGCGAAAGCCAGGCGCAGGCCGGCGAAGACGCCGTGCAGCTGATGACCGTCCACGCGGCGAAGGGGCTCGAATTCACGGCCGTCTTCATCACCGGACTCGAAGAAGGGCTGTTCCCGCACGAGAACAGCGCCATCGAGCCCGAGGGGCTCGAGGAAGAACGCCGGCTCATGTACGTGGCGATCACGCGCGCGAAGGAGCGGCTCTACCTGTCGCTCGCGCAAAGCCGGATGCTGCATGGGCAGACGCGCTACAACATCCGCTCGCGGTTTTTCGACGAGTTGCCGCAGGAAACGCTGAAATGGCTGACGCCGAAGGCGGAGGCGGGAGCACGCTGGGGCGGCCGCTCCGACAATGCGGGCTGGGGGCGCGATTGGTTCGCGCGCCCCGATCGGCAGCCAGCGCGCTACGGTGGGAGCTACGGGGGCTATGCCGCCACGGAAGGCGCCGCGGCCGCGCTGCCGGCGTTCGCGAACGAGCAGCGCGAAGCGGACACGGGCTTTCGCGTCGGTCAGCAGGTGTTCCACACCAAGTTCGGCGAGGGTGCGATCACCGCGCTCGAAGGCAGCGGTGCCGATGCGCGCGCGCAGGTGCGGTTCAAGCGGCACGGCGAGAAGTGGCTTGCGCTGGCAGTGGCGAAATTGCAAGTGGTCGAGTGAGGATCGAGTGAGCGAGAACGACGGTAAGGCTAACGCAACGCCCCCCTTGGGCATTTTGGCGGCGCTGCCGCAGGAACTCGGCGATCTCGTCGACGCGATGCGTGCGGAAGGAACGATGCGCACGGTCACGCTCGGCCGTCGTGACTACCATACGGGCACCGTGCACGGCGTGCCTTGCGTCGTGACGCTCGCGCGCGTCGGCAAGGTGGCGGCCGCGGCCACCGCCGGCGCGTTGATCCATGCGTTCGGCGTCGGCAAGATGGTCTTCACGGGCGTCGCGGGCGGCGTCGGGCGTGACGTCCGCGTCGGCGATATCGTGGTAGCGGATTCGCTGTTGCAGCACGATCTCGATGCTTCGCCGATTTTTCCGAAATACGAGGTGCCGTTGCTCGGGCGTGCGCGCTTCGACGCGAATGGGGCGCTGGCCGACCGTCTCGCGGCGGCGTGCGAGCGATTCGTGACCGACGAAGGCGCGACGCTGACAGCGCGGTTTCGCCTCGATGGCGTGCGCGTGCATCGTGGAATGATCGTGAGCGGCGATCGGTTCGTTTCGAGCGAGGCGGAGGTCCGCGCGCTTGCGCTGGCGCTGCCTGATGCGCTCGCCGTCGAAATGGAAGGCGCTGCGATCGCGCAGGTCTGCTACGAGCACGATGTGCCGTGCGCGGTCGTGCGCACGATTTCGGACACGGCCGACGATCATGCGCACATGTCGTTCACATCGTTTCTGACCGATATCGCCGGCACTTACTCTTCCGGCATTCTCCGGCGGTTTCTCGATCTCTACGCGGCGGCGTAAGACAAAACGGGCGCCGCCTGGCGCCCGCTTGGGCACCATAGGGGCCTGACCAGCAGGCCTACGCCCTCGCGCGCTTGCTCTCGAGATTCGGCAGGAACACCGTCAGTATCCCGAGCAGCGGCAAGAACGAGCAGACCTTGTAGACGTACGAGATGCTCGTCGCATCGGCGAGATCGCCGAGCACCGCCGCGCCCACCCCGCCGAGACCGAACGCGAAACCGAAGAAGAGGCCCGCCACCATCCCGACGTTGCCGGGAATCAGCTCCTGCGCGTAGACGATGATGGCCGCGAACGCCGAGGCCAGCACGATACCGATCACGACGGTCAGCACACCCGTCCAGAAGAGGTTCGCGTAAGGCAGAAGCAACGTGAACGGCGCGACCCCGAGAATCGACACCCAGATCACATACTTGCGGCCGATTCGGTCCCCGACCGGCCCGCCGATGATCGTGCCCGCCGCGACGGCCGCGAGGAACACGAACAGATGGATCTGCGCGGCCTGCACGCTCAGATGGAACTTGTCGATCAGATAGAACGTGAAGTAGCTGTTGATGCTCGCGAGGTAGAAGTACTTCGAGAACACGAGCAGCACGAGTACGCCGATCGCAAAAGCAACGCGTTGCTTTGAGAGCGTCGGATGCGTGGCCCGGGCGCCGCTCTTCTTCTTCGTGGCCGGATGGCGGCTGTACCAGCGGCCGATGTTCGCGAGCACGACGATCGCAACGAGCGCCGCGACCGAGAACCAGGCGATGCTGCGTTGCCCGTGCGGAATGACGATCATTGCGGCCAGCAGAGGGCCGAGCGACGTGCCCGCATTGCCCCCGACCTGGAACAGCGACTGCGCGAGCCCATAGCGGCCGCCTGAAGCCATCCGGGCCACGCGCGACGATTCGGGATGGAACACCGAAGAGCCGCAGCCGACGAGCGCGGCCGCCAGGAGCAGCACCGGAAAATTGGGCGCAACCGACATCAGCACGAGGCCCGACAGCGTGAAGCCCATGCCGACGGGCAGCGAGTAGGGTTGAGGCCGCTTGTCGGTATAGAACCCGACGAGCGGTTGCAGAAGCGACGCGGTAATTTGATAGGTGAGCGTGATCAAGCCGATCTGAGCGAACGAAAGCGAGAAGTTCGCCTTCAGCATCGGGTAGATGGCGAGGATCAACGACTGAATCATGTCGTTCAGCAGATGTGAGAAGCTGATCGCGCCGAGCACCGGATAAGCGGTGCGCTGAACGGTCGAGGCGCCAGCCGCGGACTGAGGCGGCATGGAGGTCGCGGCGTTCGCCGCAAGGGCGTTTTTCTGCATTGCGAGCTGTCCCGATAGAAGGAATATGAATCCGACGCAGCGGCGTGGCAGTCCCGGTCACCCCGACCGGCGCTGCCCCTGACCCGAGCAAGCGCTGACGCGTCAGCCACGGTGGCTGTTTCGATCAGTTTAGTGTGTCGCGTCCGGACGCCTCAGACAATTTTTGTCGAGATCGAGACATCGGCACCCATTCCATAGACGATTTCGCGGCGCCGTTGTTCGCCGGGGACGAAATCGAAAGGGTCGCTTTCGCCGGCGCCCTTTTTAGCCCCAAGCGTTTTTTGTCTAGCTATAACCGTGCTCGCACGCGGGGAGTGCGCGCGGCTTCCAACGGTTCGCATGCGGGTTTTACCCGGGCCGCGGACACTCAAGCGGGCTGCGCCGCATGCCGTTAATAGAGGATAAGGCCGTATCCAGGCCATCTGCGCGGCTCATGAGGCGGCGCGTCATAAGAAGGGGGTTCATATGAAGGCAGTTTCGCTCGGCAGGCGTTCGGCAGCCGGCTTCATTCCGAACGGCGCGGCGGCCGGCGGTCAATCCGGTCATTCCGGTCAATCGGAAGCCGGTGCGCAAAAAGCGGCGGTCAAGGCGTGGCACGCCGGCCTGTCGGTAAAGGCATCGTTGCGGCTCGCTTTTGCGGTGCTGCTGGTGGGCACGCTCGCGATCGGCATCTTCGCGCTTGCGCAGATCAGCCGCCTCAATGCGTCGTCGAAGTCGATCTACGATCAGGGTCATGTCGCCAGCCGCGCCGCCGAGGAAGTGCGCGCGGGCGTGCTGCGTGCGAGCCGGGCGCAGAAGACGCTCGTCACCGCGACGACCGCCAAGGAGCGCGACGAGCTCGGCGCCGACATCGACAAGGGCCTCGCCGCGATCAACGGGGAGCTCGATACGCTGAAGCAGTACACGGACGCCTCGGACAGCGTCGCGCTCGCTCAGCAAAAGAAGCTGGCCGAGGCCGTGGCAGCCTGGGCCGCGCATCTGCGCGATTTCGTGACGCTCGTGAAGGCGCAGCCGCTCGATCTCACGCAGATGAACTGGCAGGTCGGGACGCAGGACGTTTCGCTGCTCGTCGAGACCGGCAAGCTCGAGAAGCTCGTCGACGAGCTCGTCGCGCAGCGCGGCGTCGAGGCGAAACAGACGATGTCCGCCGCCGCGTTCATCTTCAAGTCGTCGTTCGTGATGATGGCGGTCATGACGGCGGCGCTCATCGTCGTGGCGTTCGTCGTCAGCGAATGGGTCGTGCGACGGCTCACGCGTCAGCTCGGCGGCGAGCCGGCCTATGCCAAGGACATCGCAAGCCGCATCGCTGCGGGAGACCTCGCCTATCCGATCGCGCTCGGCAAGAAAGACGGCTCGAGCATGCTCTATGCGCTCGCCGAGATGCAGACGGGCCTGGCCGCGACGGTCGGCGAAATCGCCGCGAGCGCCGAGGCGATCGCTTCGGCCGCCGGCGAAATCTCGATGGGCAACCTCGATCTCTCCCAGCGCACCGAAGCGCAGGCCGTGTCACTCGAGCGGACCGCCTCGAGCATGGAAGAGCTGACCTCGACGGTGCGCCAGAACGCCGACAATGCCAAGCAGGCCAGCTCGCTCGCGAACAACGCCTCCGAAATCGCGTCGACGTGCGGCGACGTCGTTTCGCGCGTCGTCACGACGATGGCCGAGATCAACGACAGCGCGAAGAGCATCGGCGACATCATCGGCGTTATCGACGGCATCGCGTTCCAGACCAACATCCTCGCGCTGAACGCGGCGGTCGAGGCGGCGCGCGCGGGAGAGCAGGGGCGCGGCTTCGCCGTCGTGGCGGGCGAAGTGCGGTCTCTCGCGCAGCGCAGCGCCGGCGCCGCGAAGGAGATCAAGACGCTCATCAATACTTCGCTCGAACGCGTGCAAAACGGCTCGGGCCTCGCCGAGGACGCGGGACGGACGATGGACGAAGTCGTGAAGGCGGTCAAGCGCGTCACGGACATCATGGGCGAGATCTCGGCGGCCTCGTCGGAACAAAGCGCCGGCATCGAGGAGATCAATCGGTCGGTCACGCAAATGGACGCGGGCACGCAGCAAAACGCGGCGCTTGTCGAAGAGGCGACGGCCGCGGCGCGCTCGCTCGACGATCAGGCCAAGGCGTTGAAGCGCCTCGTCGGGCAGTTCAAGCTGCGCGGGCAGGGCACGTTGGCGAGCAGCCGCTAGTCGCCTTCGCTGTGACCAGGTGCTAGCGCGGCGAAAGGACCACCGTGCAGGTCGTCCCCGCCGCGAGCACGAGCCCGTCCGGCACTTCGTCGATATGGATGCGCACGGGCACGCGCTGCGCGAGCCGAACCCAGTTGAAGGTCGGATTCACGTCGGCGACGAGCTCGCGGCTTTGCGGATTGTCGCGATCGTAGATGCCGCGCGAAATGCTTTCGACGTGACCTTTCAGGACGCCGCCGCTCATCAGCCGCATTTCGGCCTTGTCGCCGATCTTGACGCGCTCGAGCCGCGTTTCCTCGAAGTAGCCGTAGACCCAGAACGAGTGGCTGTCGACGATGGCGAGCTTCGGCGTACCTGCCGTCGCATAGTCGCCGCGATAGACGGAGAGGTTCGTCACGTAGCCGTCGACGGGCGAGACGACCGTCGTGCGCGATAGATTGAGCTTGGCCGCGTCGAGCGCGGCGAGCGCCTGGCGGTATTGCGCCTCGGCGCTCGCCGACGCTTGCAGCGCGTTTTCGCGGCTTTCCTTCGAGACGACGAGACTATCGAGGTCGGCGCGCCTTTGCGCTTCGGCGCGGCGCATTTGCAATTCGGCCTTGCGCGCCGCGACCGCGGCCTCGGCCTGCTCGACGGCGACTTGATAGTGCGACGGGTCGATCCGCATCAACACCTGGCCCTTGGTCACGAGCTGATTGTCGGCGACGGGCAGCTCGACGACGGCCCCTGAGACGTCGGGCGCGATCGTCACGATCTGCGCACGCACGCGGCCGTCGCGCGTCCAAGGTTCGTCCATGTAGTGGATCCAGAGCGCGCGCCCGATCGCGAGCGCGGCGACGAATATGATCGCCGTCGCAAGAAAGCCTATGAGTTTTCTCAGTATCATGGTTCAGCTCGAATATTGGCTCGATCGGTGAAGGTCGATGTCAACGGTAGACGGCGAGCCCGAGCGCCCCGCAGACGATGACGAGCAGGCTCGCGCGAAAAAGCGCCGGGTGCCAGACGACGCGATAAAGGCCCAACGCGCCGAGCAGCCGGTCGATGGCCCAGGTGAGCGCCGCGCCGGCGATCGATAGCGGCACCATGGCGGGGATGTAGGCGCCGAGCAGGGCAATGTCACGAGGCATGGGAAGCTCCGGTCTCGGATGCGCGGGCGCCAACCTCTTCACGGGCGCCCGGCGCGAAAGCGGCGAGCGGCGAATGCGGGTCGATGAGCGCCGTGCGCACGAAATGCAGATGGCTGAGGATGCGCTGCAGCCGGTGGCGCTCGTCGCGCGGCGGCTCGAATGTGATCAGCGCCTGCTGCACGGCGGCAATCGCGTCGATGGTCGCGGCGAGCGCGGCGTCGAGGCTGCGCGCGCTCGGACGCTCGAAGAGCGTCACGAGCGCACCGCGTGCCCTCGAAATGCCGCGGCGCCACGGCATCGAGGCCGCATAGCGCGGATCGGGCGGCAACGCCTCGAGCTCGCCACGCAAGTCGATGACGGCATGGCCGAACTCGAGCACGACGACGAGCCAGGCGAGCGCCTCGCGTGGCGCCTCGCTCGTCTGCTGCTCGATCGCATGCGCCTGAAACGCGAGATCGCGCGCGCGGCTTTCGAACCGTCCGCGGACCCGCGCGAGCGGCGCGCGGCATGCGAGGACCACCTGGCGTCGCAGATCGGCGATGAAATGCGCGCGCAGCCACGGCGTCGAAGGCGGCACGATCAGCGCGAACGCAAGCGCACAGGCGAGCATCGACAGCACCAGCGCGAACGCGCTGTCGGCATAGCCGGACGGATCGTAGCGCATGACGTTGTCGGGACCGGCCAGCGTACAGAAAAAGATGCAATAGCCGGCGCCCATGCCGGCGATCTTCGGCCGCGTCGTCAGGAAGACGCCGAATGCGAGCGGAGGCGTCAGCGCGACGCAGAGCATCGGCAAGCCGTCGATATGCGGATAGACGCCGAACTCGACGACGAAGCCGACGATGGCGGCCAGCACCGTGC
The DNA here is from genome assembly GCF_003028655.1 of Trinickia symbiotica. Lineage (GTDB taxonomy): Bacteria > Pseudomonadota > Gammaproteobacteria > Burkholderiales > Burkholderiaceae > Trinickia > Trinickia symbiotica_A. The sequence continues at coordinate 541,606 of NZ_PYUC01000002.1, read as the reverse complement.
CGATGCTCATCTGCGTCGCCATCCGTGTAGGTGTCGGCGACGACGATGCGAGCGCGGCCGTCGCCGCGGCGACGAAGACGAGCGTCCCGCCGTTCGGCCAGGCGGTCGCGATCCAGAACGCGCTCAATGCTGCCATCAGCAGCGCGCCGCGTACGCCCGCGATCGCGGTCGCGACCGCGTTCGTCTTCGGCTCGTAGCGTTCGGGCGAGCGCTCGCGCTCGTGCGTCGCGGTGGCCAGCGACGCATAGGTGAGCGTGTAGGCATGCATGTCGTCGACGAACCGGTAGAGCAGTTCCGACGCGGTATCGAAGTCGAGCAGCGCGCAATCGGGCCGCGTTTCGATGAGCACGGTACGCGTTTGGCGCACGCGTCTCGGCAATTCCGCCTTGTAGGTTTGCAGCGTTTGCGCCGCGCGCGAGGCGTCGGCCGCCGAAAGCACCGGTTCTCCCGGCGTTTGCAAGAGCGTGCCCAACTCCACGAAATACGGTTCGAGTGCTTCCGTCGTCTCGGTCGCCTTTTGCGCGCGCAGGCGGTTCATGAGCTGATGCAACGCATGAAGCCGCGTGGACGCGGTCATGAACTCGCTGTTGAGCCGGGCGAGACGATTGCTGCGCAGGCGCGTCTCAGGCCCTTCGAAGACGGCGATGCTGCGCATCGCCTCGAAGCCGACGAACTCCGCCAGAAACTGAGCGTTGGTGCGTTCGACATGAGCGGGCTCGATGCGCCTCGCGAGCACGGCCGCGACATAGTCGACGAATCGCGAGAATCGCGCGCGCACGGCGCTGCGCATTTGCTCGCTCGCATGCTGCGGCATGACGAGCGCGCTGACGAAGCCGGCGCAGAGCACGCCGAGCGTGACTTCCGAGACGCGCGTCATAGCCGAGATGAACGCGCCGTTGGGCTGCTGCGCGGCCGGAATGCCGATCAGCGCCGCCGTATAGCCGGCCAGCAGGAACCCGTACGAGCGGAAGTTTCGATTGCGCGCCGCGCCGGCGGTGCAGATGCCGGTCCAGAGCGCGAGCGCGCCGAGGAAAAGCTCAGAATGCTGCGCGAACAGCGCGACGAGCACGAGCGTCGCGACGAGACCGACGAGCGTACCGCCGATCCGGTAGAAGCTCTTCGCGAGCACGGCGCCGCTTTGCGGCTGCATGACGATGAAGACCGTCGTCATGGCCGTGCGCGGCTGCGGCAGGTCGAGCCGCATCGCGATCGCGAGCGCGAGAAAAGCGGCGGCGAGCGCTTTGAGCAGATAGACCCAGGTGAGGCCGTCGGTACGCCACCAGTCGACGAGCGCCGCGCGCACGCCGGTGGCGTTCGAGGAGGCGGCGCTGGCCGTTGCGGTGTCCGACATCGTCCGTGCCCTCCGTTCAATGCGCGCCGGCGGCGGCCGCCTTGGCCGCGGCTGGCGCGGCGCCGCCTGTTGCGTTCTTTGTCGCCGCGTCCGCGGAACGATGCGCGCCTAACAGTTTGCGCGACGGTTCGAGGCCGGTGTCGTCGGGGCCGTCGGCGGGCACGGTGAGGCCGCCGCCGAGCGCGCTCATCAAAGAAGCATAGGCGGCGAGACGATCGGCGTGCACTTGCGCGACACGTTGCTTTGCGTCGAGCCAGCGGGTTTCTTCGACGATGACGTTGACGTAGTCGGTGAGGCCACGCTTGAACCCGAGCGCCGAGAGTTGGTAGCTGCGTTGCGCGGCATTCACCGAGCGTTCCGCGTCGCTTTGCTGCTTGGCGAGCGAGCGCAGCGTCACGATCGCATCGGAGATTTCCTTCAGCGCTTCGACCACCGACTGATCGTAATGGGCGACGGCTTCGTCGTAGCCGGCCGTCGCCGCGCCGAGCCGGCCGCGCAGCGCGCCGCCGTCGAAGATCGGCAGCGAGAGCGCCGGACCGCCGGTCCAGCCGCCGTTGGCGGCATGCAGGAATTGGAACAGCGGCCCCGCCACCGCGTAGCCGCCGAGCGAAGCGACGAGATCGATATTCGGATAGAAAGCCGCGTGCGCCACATCGATCCCGCGCGCCTGCGCCGCCACGGCCCAGCGTGCCGCGACGACGTCGGGCCGGTGGCCGATCAGCTCGGCCGGTACCGTGGACGGCAACGAGGCCGGGGCGGAAAGCGAGAGCGTGGGGCGAGCGAGTGCCGCACCGGCCCCGGGTCCCTTGCCGAGCAATGCGGCAAGCCGGTTGCGGGCGAGCTCGATCGCTTCGCGCCGGGCTTCTATCTGGCGCTCGTACTCCGGCAGCGGCGCCTCCGCTTGCGAGAGATCGAGCTGCGTGCCGATGCCGCCGGCGAGACGCCTCCGGGCGAGATCGGCCAGTTGCTTCTGGCGCGCGAACACATCGGTCGCGATGTCGAGCAGCTCATACTGCTCGGCGAAATCGACATAGGCGCGCACGACGTTGACTTCGAGCTCGAGCTGGGCGGCGCGCGCATCGGCCGCGCGCTGACGGGCGACATCCAGGGCGCGCTCGGTGTCGTTCTTGTCCTGCCCCCAGAAGTCGAGGCGATAAGTCAGGCGCAACGCGCCCACGTTGTTCCAGGTAGTGGCGTTGGCGAGCGGGCCCGGGCCATAGTAGACGTTGTCGGGCCAATGCTCGCGCGTGACCGACAGGCTGCCTTCCAGTTGCGGCGATTCGGCGGCCTCGGAAACGCCGGCGAGTGCGGCGGCCTGGCGCACGCGCGCCGAGGCTGCGGCGAGTGTGGGGCTGCCGGAGGTCGCCGTCTCGATGAGCGCGTTCAATTGTGGATCGCCGAATGCCCGCCACCAATCGCTCGCGGGCCAGTGCGCGCTCGCGTCGGCCTCGCGTATGGCATTGCCGACATCGAACGAAGTCGGATCGGGAAGGCGCGATTGCGGCGCGATGCCGTGAGTGCTCGCACAGCCGGCAATTATTATCGGCAGTGCAAGAAACGCGAGCACGACGCTTCGTTTCCGGGTGAGCGACTGCACGACTGTTCTCCTTGGGCGGCGATATCGACTACCGCCGATTATATTTTTCGGCTGATTGTCGAATAAGTCGTAACGGTGTAATGGATCTTTACGGTAACTGAGACAATCGGCATTGCTGATCGTGCAACAATCTGCCTTGCGTGGGATCAACAGGGGATAGTATGGACACGCTGCAAAACATGCGCGTTTTCGTGCGTGTCGTCGAGTCGGGAAGCTTCACTGCGGCGGCACAACACTTGAATACGACGACGGCCTATGCCTCGCGCGCGGTGTCCGATCTGGAAGCGCATCTGCACACGCGACTTTTGAACCGGACGACACGGCGTATCGCATTGACCGAAGCGGGCAAGCGCTACTTGCAGCGGTGCGAGCAGATCCTTGCCTATGTCGAGGAGGCAGAGGCGGAAGCGGGCGACGCGCATGCTCGCCCGTCGGGCAGACTGCGCATCCACGCCATGGCGAGTTTCGGCGGTCATTACATCGTTCCCGCCGTCGGCCGATACCAGCAGCGGTATCCCGACGTCTCGGTCGAATTGACGCTGTCGCAGCGAATCCCGGATCTGCTCGATGAGGGTTACGACGTTTCCGTGGTGCTCGGCTACCATCTGCCCGACTCGGGGCTCGTCTCGCAGCGGCTCGGCAGCGCGTTCAGCATTGCGTGCGCGTCACCGGCCTACCTCGAGCGGCACGGCGTGCCCAAGACGCCGGCCGACCTTTCGAATCATGTCTGCCTGCGGCTCGTCACGCCGGGCTCAGTGTTCGACAAATGGAATTTCGACGGACCGCAGGGTGTCGAGTCCTACACGCTGCCGCCGGCGCCGTTCCAGGTCAACGGCGCCGATGCGATGGCGATCGCGGTGCGCGAGGGGATGGGGATCGCCATCTTGCCGACCTATACGGCCATGAACTGGCTCACCAATGGCGATTTCGTCTGGATCATGCCCGAGTATACGTCGCAGCCGATGACGATTCACGCGCTCTATTCGTCGCGCGAATACCTCGATGCCAAGATCCGCACGTGGGTCGATCTTCTGCGCGAGCAACTCCCTGAGACGCTCGCGGCCGAGGAGGCCGCATTGCGTCGGCATACGCGCGTCTAGACGACCCGCGGGTTCGAGACAAAAGGGCGATCAGTGCTTCGTGCGGTGCCAGTCGAGCATGTGATGGGCCGCGAGCCAGTGATGGATGAAGCCCTCGCCGTGTTCACGCTTGTATGAGAGCGACTCGAAGACCGTCAGTGCGAAAAGCACGAGCAGCCCCACCGCGAGTCCGACCAGGCCGGCGATCGATTCAGCGTCCATGGCAATTCCTCCTTCCGCCATTGCCGGTGACGAAATGCACGCCACCGCGGGCGACGAATACATATTAGGACACTCGGGGCGGGCTTGGCGGGCGACAGGAATCAGCACGAAAGCGCCACGCTCGATCGACACGGACGACGTCGGCGCCTCATTGCGATCTCTGCGCGAGAGCGGCCCTTTCACGCGATGCCTTGACGGCGGCGTGGGGCGCATTTCGTTTAGACTCGCGGTTCCCCTTTGCACGGAATCTTCATGAAACGATTCGCTCTGGCGGCCGCGGCCGCCGTCTCCCTGCTGGCCGGCTGTGGAGATGCAACCATCCATCACCATCGCGCACCGCAGGATCCGCCCGATTACCATGGCGTGCCGACGGACACACGCCCGCCCGCGATGATCGATGCGCCCGGTGCACCGGGCGCGACTCCACCGCAATAAAAGAGGTGCCGGTGCGGTTCGAGGCCGCTCTCTTTTCGTAGCCGCTCGCCCGCGCCGCCTCGGTCAGCGTGCTCGGTAACGAATCGCAACACCGCGCCATGATGTCGGAGGAATGCCGTGCGTTAAAATCGGCGCGTTTTGCTCCGACCGATCCACGACACCGAGTACGTACCGATGAGCTCAGCCGCCCTTTCCAAATACGATCCCTTCGCACGCCTGCTGCACTGGCTTATCGTCGTTCTGCTGGTGGCTCAGTACATCGTTGCCTGGACGATGCCGGAGATTCATCGCGGCACGCAGCCTCTCGGGCTCATTACCTGGCATCTCGAGCTTGGGACCGCCATCATCGCCATCATGATCGTGCGCATCGTCTGGCGCTTCACGCGACATGAGCCGGATGTCATCGAAGCGACGCCGTTCATGCGTCAAGTGGCGTGGCTGACGCATATCCTGCTTTACGTGCTCTTGTTCGTCGAGCCGATCTTGGGCTGGATCAATGCTTCGTCGCGCGGCTGGTCCGTGACGCTCTTCGGCACGATACCGCTCCCGCCGCTATCGGCGACGGGTTCCGCCCTCGGTCACGAAATGGGCGATGTTCATCAGGTCGTCGCATGGGCGCTGCTCGGACTGGTCGGGCTGCATGTGGCCGCCGCGCTCTTCCACCACTTCTTCCTGCGCGATGGCGTGTTGCGCCGGATGGCGTGAGCGCATGCCCCGTCTTTGGCGCAATCGGGGATTCGAATCAACATGTGGGAATTCCCCGATCCAATCCTCGGGTGTTTGAAATCAGCCCGGACGCAATGTCTTTTAGAGCGGCTCCGCGAGGAAGTACTCGCGGACTGCGCTGACAAAATAAATCGGTAAATCCAGAAGAATAGCCGGCAATAAATCTGAAAATCGGGAGAATAACGATAGCTACGGCTCGCGCGACCGTGTGTCTGCCCCAACAGACAAGGCCGAGCGCCGATGCGAAACTGCATTCGACTCAGTTGGCCGTTATGTGCGCTTTCCTCCATGAGTCTCTGACATTACTTCGTCTCGGCCGGCCATTAGGTTCGAAAGACGAATTAATCGATTGTCGATTCCGAGGGAAGCGGCTAAATTCCTAATCGGCGCATGGCGAACCGGTCCTTTGCCTTAATGCGCCGAACCCCCGTTGGCCCGGCCTCGCCGGGCTTTTTTTTGTGCGCTGCGCCAAGGTGTAACGAAACGCTGACACTTTGCGCAATGGCGCGCCCGCGAAAGCGCTCGACGGGACGGGGCGCCAACCGCTCGTCTCAGCCAATGTTCCCATCCCCGCGCGGCATTCCGAGCGCGGCGTCCCACCGTTAGGCGCCCGGCATTTTCCTTGCTTCTTGCCGTCCCTTCGAGCAACCCAACCCATCCCCCACACTTTCGAAGGAGATTTCCCCATGGCAGTCGATTTGACCTTTCGCGCCGGCGAGGCGACCGTACTGGCCGCCGAGGGCCAGGCGACCGATGCGATGCCGGAGATATTGATCGGCCGCGTCGACGGCCCGGTCGGCCATGCGTTCGCGAGCATGATGGCGCAAAGCAAAGGGCACACGGCGATGTTCGCGATCCGCGCGTGCAATCAAATGGTACGGCCCGCCACCATGATTGTTCCGAAGGTCACGCTAAAGGATATGGCGACCATCGACCTTTTCGGCGGCGTGGTGCAGTCCGCTACCGCGGATGCCGTCGTCGATTGTCTGATCGAAGGCATCCTGCCGAAGGATCTGGCGAACGAGCTCTGCATCATCAGCCTCGTATGGATCGATCCGCGATGCGTGACGGACCCGGATCTCGACAAGAAGGACATGTACCGCACGAATTACGAGGCGACGAAACTCGCGATCCAACGTGCGATGAACCACGAACCGAGCGTCGACACGCTGATCGCCAACCGCCATACCATCAAGCACGATATGGATGATTGGAGTTGATCGGCGGCGGCGAACGCCGCAGGCCGCTTGCGTAGGTTGCCCGTAGCAAGCGGCGCCTGTTGTCCGAATCGCGCCGGCCCCGAGGGCCTAGCCCTCAACGAGCGGGCAGATAGCGCGCCGGATCGATCGACTGTCCCTTGTAGCGCAGCTCGAAGTGCAGCGCGACGCGATCGTTGTCGGTATCGCCCATTTCCGCGATCTGCTGGCCCTGCGCGACCGCTTGTCCTTCCTTGACGAGCAGCTTCCGGTTGTGCGCATAGGCCGTGAGGAAGTCGGCATTGTGCTTGACGATGACTAGGTTGCCGTAGCCGCGCAGGCCGTCGCCCGCATAGACGACGGTACCCGGCGCCGCCGCGACGACGGACGTGCCCGCCGAGTTCGCGATGTCGATTCCCTTCGAGCTGCCGCCGTCGAAGCCGCGCACGGTCGTGCCTTGCGCCGGCCAAATGAGCTTGATCGCATTGGCTGGTGCCGCCGGCACTGACCCGAACGCGGCGCGCGCCGCGTCGCGGTTTGCCGCGCCGGCGTTGGACGTCGTGCCGCGCGGCGTCGCTTCGGCGGACGAGCGCGGCCCGTTCGAGCTCGTCGACGCGACGTTGCCGGGCGGCTCGACGCGCAAAACCTGGCCGACTTCGATGGCGTTCGGATTCGACAGGTTGTTCCAACGGACGATGCTCTGGACCGACTGGCGATGCTCACGCGCGATTTGCGTCACGGTATCGCCGCGCTCGACGCGGTAGTACCCCGGTTCGACAGGCGCCGTGCCACATGCGGCGAGCACGGCCGCAAGCGGCAGGCAGGCGAGCCGCTTCATTGTTGTTCTCAGCATTGAACCTCGCTTGGACTTCGACTTCCACGATTGCTTAGGTTTCGCTTCGCGCGCGCAAGCCCGGAAGGGCGCCGCGCGAGAAAAACGTCTGATTTTAGCGGGTGCGAGCGTGCCGCCGCCGTTTCGGGCCGAAATTTGCCGAGCGCGGACGGGCGGCTCGAGCGGGCGCGCTCGGTTTTCAATCGATTGAACCGCCGAATGCCGCCGGTCAAAAAGCGACGCTCAAGGCTTCGCAGCCGTCAGCGAGACGCGGATTCTGAGCGCCGCCTGTTCGTGCTCACCGGGCGCGAGCCAGCGCAGGCCGAATCCGTTGTGGATGGCGTCGGGCAGCCCGAGCCACGGCTCCACGCAGTAGAAGTCGGAACGCTCGTTCTCCGTCCAGCTTGTCACGGCGTACCAAGGCACCGAGCCTGGCCGGTTCAGGTCGATCTCGATTCGCTTGCCGAGCGGCGCGCAGGTGAGCCGCACCGGTTGCTCGGGAACGTCTTGCAGACAATGAAAGCGGTCGTGGATGCGCGCTTCGTCGAGCGTATAGCGCGGCTCGCCCGCCTCGGGCGCGCTGATCGACCCGTCTTCGAGCTGGCGGCGCCGCTCGGTCGGTGGCAGCTCGAGCGTCGTTTCGCCGCGCAGCGTGTGCGGCACGGCGAAATAGAAATGGTGGCCCGCGTAGTAGGGGAGCGGCGCATCGCCCATATTCGCGGTCGTCAGCGTGACGTCGAGAGTGCAGGCATCGACGAGCCGGTACTCCGCTTCGAAGCGAAAGCCGAACGGGTATTGCTTGCGCGTTTCGTCGGTGTCGGCGAGCGTCATGCGGATCCCGCGGCCGTCGGCGTCGAGCGCCGGCGAGAACGGCAGGTCGCGGGCGAAGCCGTGCATCGGCAGCGCGCGGACCACGCCCGCCCTGTCGCGCCACTCGCCGATGCGGCCGTCGACGCGGTGACGCGCCAGAAACGGAAAGAGCAGCGGATTGCCGCCGCGCACGCGCGCGAGCTGGGTCCAGTCGGCTTCGTCGGGCCAGAAGACGATGGGCTCGTCGCCGATCGTCCACGAGAGGAGGCGGCCGCCGAATTGCGGAGCGACGCGCAGCAGCGAGTCGCCGTCTACCAGTTCCACGATGTCGTGCTGTTGAAAGAGTGTCATGCGGTTCTCGCGCGAAATGGGTGATTGCTCGCTTCGGCCGAGCGCCGGACGCCCGGGCCGAAACCGTGATTGTGCGCGAGGTTGGGCTCCGGAAAAACCCTTGGTGGGGAAATCGTGGGTTTTGCCCGCGGCGCGGACTCGCCGATAATGCGCCTTCGCGCCCGCTGTCTGTTCGCCGGGCCGCTTTTCTCGTTCACGCGTCCGCAAGGGCCGCGCCTCGTCAGGGGAGATGCATGGATCTGGCAATGGCAATGGGGCTCGCGTTGTTCGGCATGTTCGCCGGCAGCACGGTGCTCTTCTTTTATCGGCTGGGCCGGTAATATCCTGGGTCGCGGGTCGCCTGGTCTCTCGCCGGCGAGCCCCTTGACTTCCCGGTCGGCGCTGCGATCGACAGGCGCGCTCGAGTCGCGTCTCTTTCTCGGTTCTTTCGTTTCCTTTCGGTTCGCGCCGAGCCGCCCCGTCCCGAGCGTTGCTCGATAGGCCAATTCGCGCGATTTCGGTGACAGTCTGTCCTGCGCGCCCGTGACAATTGACGGCGCTCGGCCTGCCCGCCTTCGCCGTGCATGAGCGATCGATTCGCCGCGTGCCGGGGCGTGCCCGTCTGTCCTCACCGATGATCCGCATTGCGGCGCGTTGCGTCGCCGTACCCGCTCGGCATGAAGCCTGCTTAGCGCGTGAGAAGCTCGGCGGGCGGCCGACGAGGAGACCGATCGATGGCATTGGGCGAGAAGCTGCAAGATTGGCGCGGCAACGCATTGCGCCTCGAAGACGAAGTCGGCAAGGTCGTGATCGGGCAGCAGCAGACGATCCGCCTCATCAACGTGGCGCTTTTCGCACGCGGCCACGTGCTGCTCGAAGGCGGCGTCGGTGTCGGCAAGACGACGGTGCTGCGTGCGTTCGCGCGTGCCGTGGGCGGCGAGTTCGAGCGCGTCGAGGGCACCATCGACCTCATGCCGGGTGATCTCGTCTACCACACCTACGTCGACGCCGAGGGCAAGCCGCGCATCGACCCGGGACCGCTTTTGCGTCACGGTGAGCGGCTCACCACGTTCTTCTTCAACGAAATCAACCGCGCGCGCCCGCAAGTCCAGTCGCTGCTGCTGCGGGCAATGGCCGAGCGCTCGGTCTCGGCATTCGACCGCGAATATCGCTTCCCGCACATGACGGTGTTCGCCGATCGCAACAAGGTCGAAAAGGAAGAGACGTTCGAGCTCGCATCGGCCGCGCGCGACCGCTTTCTCTTCGAGCTCAACATGCCGACGCCCGCCGACAGCGCCGTGCGCCGCGCCCTCGTGTTCGATACGGCGTTTCACGATGCCGATGCGCTGATCGGCGAAGTGCGGCCTGGCGTTGTCGCCTGGGAAGAGCTCAATGCGATCGGCGCCGCGATCCAGCAATCGATCCATGCGAGCGAGACGATCGAGCGCTATGTGCTCGACATCTGGGACGCGACGGAGAATCCGCGGCGCTTCGGCATCGCGCTCGAGGGCGTCGAGATGGATCGGCTGGTCCTCGCGGGCGCAAGCCCGCGCGGCATGAGCGCGCTCTTGCGCGCGGCGCGTGTCAGCGCCTGGCTCGCCGGGCGCTCGCATCTCACGCCCGAGGATATTCATGCCGTGCTCGCCGCCGCACTCGGTCATCGCGTCTTCTTCACGCCGATTTACGAATTTCGCCGCCAGGAGCTCGCGCTGGCGCTGATCGAGCAGATCGTCGCCCGAGTCGCCGCGCCATGACGCAAGTGGGACCCTCGATGAGCGGACGATGAACGGAGCGCGCGAATTCCACTACCGGTTGCCGGTGCGCGCGAGCGGCGTTCGACCGGGCTCGCATCCGGGCACGAGCTTCGGCCCTGGCCAGGAGTTCGCGATGCACGCGCGCCTCGTGGACTATCCGGATCCGCGCCGGCTCGATTTGCGCGCGAGCGTGCAATCGGTGCGCAGTGAATGGCTCGTGCGGCTTCATTTGCAGCGCGTGGCCGTGCCCGTGCATGTGCTCGTCGATGTGTCGGCTTCGATGTGCTTCGGGAGGTCGCGGCCGAAGCTCGACGTCGTCGCCGACTTTGTCGAGGCGCTCGGATTCAGCGCGTTTCGCAGCGGCGATCGCGTCGGCATGACGGCGTTCGACGACGACGAACGCGACGATCTCTTCGTGCCTGCCCGCTACGGCCGCGGCGCCGGCGAGGCCATGGCCGCCCTGTTGCGCGGCACGGCGGCTCGGCAGGCGGAACCGGCTGCCGTCGCGGCACGGGCACGCGGCGATGGGGCGCGCGGTCTCGCGCGCGCAGTCTCGAAGCTCGCGGGCCGCCAGGGGCTCGTCTTCATCGTCTCGGACTTCCATTGGCCGCTCGACGCACTGCCCGCGACACTCGACATGCTCGTGCATGCGTGCGTCCTGCCGATCGTCGTCTGGGACGAGTCGGAACTCGCGCCGCCCGGCGACGGCGCGCTGCTCACGGTCCGCGATCTGGAGTCCGGTGCGAAACGCACTCTGTGGCTCTCGAAGCGCGTGCGCGCCCAATGGCGGGACGCCGTCGCGCAGCGGCGGCGCGCGCTCGCCGAAGTCTTCGCGAAGCATGCGATGAAGCCGTTTTACCTCGTGGGCGACTTCGATCCCGACGAGCTCTCGCGCTATTTTCTGGAGCAAGGCGCATGATGCGGCGCGATCGATATCCGCTCGATATGCCTCGTCTTGCAGCCGCGATTGCGCTTGCTTGCGCGCTCGCGCTTGCCGGTACGCCTCTCCCCGTCGCCGCGGCGGACCTGCAGGCGAAGGTCGATGAACCGCGTGCGTTCGGGCACACGATCGGCGACGTATTGACGCAGCGGATTCTGCTGGCCGCCGGCGATCACGATCTCGGCCGCGTGGAGCTTCCGTCGGCCGGCCGGGTCGACGTCTGGCTCGAGCGCCGCGCCGCGCGCTTGGAGACGGATGCCGAAGGGCGCCGCTGGATGATCGTCGACTATCAGGTCACCAATTCGCCGCGCGACATCACGCGGATCGCGCTGCCCGCGCTCGCCTTGAAGACGGCCGCCGGCGACGTGCTGCACGTGCCGGAGTGGCCGTCGAGCGTCGGTCCGCTCGTGCCGGACGCCGCGACCGACGCCGCGGCGTTGCGCACGATGCAGCCCGATCGCGCGGCGCCGCCGGCGGCGCTCGCGCCAATCGAGCGCCGGCTCGCCGTGACGCTCGCATTGCTCGCAGCCACGCTTGTCGCATGGGCCGTATGGTGGATCCTGCGTAATCGGCGCGAGGCCGCGCGACTGCCGTTCGCGGTTGCCTGGCAGCAGATGCGGCGGCTCGGCCCGAGCGAGGAAGAGAGCGATGCCGCCTGGCGCGCACTGCACCGGGCACTGAACGAGACGGCCGGGCGCGTCGTCCATGCGGGATCGCTGACGATCCTATTTTTACGCGCCCCATGGCTGCTGCCGTTGCGGCCGCGCATCGAGCAGTTCTATCGACAGTCGGAAGCGCGTTTCTTCGCCGTGGCGGCGGGGGACGAGATGCGGCGAAGCGGGCACGCGCAGGCGAACCCTGTCGTGGCGAGCGATGCAGGTCACGATGTCGAAGCAGGGTCGACCGGTGACATCAGCGACATCAGCAATATCAGGGACGTCGGCGACGGTATCGGGGGCTCCCGCGACGGCGCTTTGCGCGGGCTCGTGGCGCTCAGTCGCGCGCTGTTTCTAGCCGAGAGGCGCCGACACCCATGAGCGCGCCCATCGATTTCGCCTCGCCATGGATGCTGTGCCTGCTGCCGCTCGCACTGCTGCCGCTCTTGCCGCGACGCGACGAAGCGCTGCCGTTCTCATGGTCGGCCTGGCTGCCGCCCGATCGCGTGGGCCGCGTGCTCGGCTGGGTCGCGCGCGCCGCGGCGGCGCTGGCGATGGCCGCGATCGTCGTCGGGCTCGCGGGGCCGGGTCGCTCGCATCTGGAAGCGCGGCGCACCGGGCGCGGCGCCGAGATCCTGATACTGATGGACCGCAGCGGCAGCATGAACGACGTGATGGCGAGCCGCGGCGTCAATACCACGGGCGATTCCAAGAACAAGGTGGCGCGCATCGCGATCGGCGAGTTCGTCGACGGACGGCCGAACGACCGGTTCGCATTCATGATGTTCGGCATCGCTCCGATCCTTGCCGTGCCGTTCACGTTCGATCACGCGATCATCCGCGCGGCGATCGACGGCACGCAAGTCGGCCGCGGGATGCCCGATACGCAGCTCGGACGAGGGTTGCTCGCGGCGATCCGCCAGTTCGACGGTCTGCCGTGGACGGGACATCGTGCGATCGTCATGGTGTCCGATGGCGGCGCGCAGCTATCGCCCGACGAGCGTCGGCTCATCGCCGAGGGGTTGGCGCGCAACCGGATTGCGCTCTACTTCATCTATTTGCGCGGCAGTATCTATAGCGCCGAGCTCGGCGCGGCGGTCGGCGCCGGCGACACTTCGCCCGAGGCGCAGCTGCATCGTTACTTTCTGACGTTGAGGACGCCTTATCGGCTCTATCAGGCCGGCGATCCCCGCGCGATGGCCGAGGCGATGAACGAGATCGGCCGGCAACAGAGCTTTCCGATCGCATTCGACGAGCGTTTGCCGCGGCAGGATCGCAGCGACGTTTGCTACGCCGTCGCGCTGGCATGCTGCCTGATCCTGCTCGCCTCGCGCATCGTTCAAGTACGGAGTTGGGCTTGAGACGCATATCGGTTCATACCGCATTTGCCGCCGTGGCGACGGTCTGTGTCGCGCTAGCGGGTTACGACGCCGTGCGGCTCGGCACGGCGAGCCGCATCGATGACGAAGTGCGGGCGATTGCGAACGCGAAGCGCCCGACGGTTCGCAACGAGCCCGTGGTGTCCGCGGTCTCGGCGAAAGGGCCGGCTTTGGCGTCCGATACGGCGGGTGATCCCCCAGCCGGCGACCACGCGCCGCGCGCGGTCCAGCTCGCTCAGGCGATCGCGCTGTCGGCGGCCGGACAATATGCAGCCGCTGGGCGGCGCTTCGAGGCGCTCGTCGAAGACGGGCCGCGCGATGCGATCGGGCGCGCGGCCCTTTTCGATCTCGGCAACCTGTACCTGCGCGAGGGGGCGGGCGAGACGGCCGATGCGGTTCGCTCGCTGCCGATGATCGAGCAGGCGAAAGCGCGTTACCGCGCGCTGCTGCGTGTGGCGCCCGACGACTGGGATGCCCGCTACAATCTCGAGCGCGCGCTGCGGCTTGCGCCGGAGACGCAGGAAGACATGGATGCCTCGAAGGCGGTCACGAAGCATGGCGTCCGACTGCGCGGCGCGCAAAGCGAGGATCTGCCGTGAAGCCGGGCGGGCTCGCATGCGCACTGCTCGGGGGCCGCAACTGGGCGGTGGCCGGCGCGTTCGCGCTGCTCGCGCTCGCACTGGCGTTCCCGCGTGTCGAGCTGCCGCGCGACACCTTCGACTACATTGTGACGTTCGATATCACGCAGAGCATGTATACCGAGGACGTCAGCGTCGCCGGTGCACCGCTCAGCCGGCTCGCTTTCGCGAAGTCCGCCATGCGCGAGGCGCTTGGGACGCTGCCGTGTGGATCGAAAGTCGGCTGGAGCGTCTTCACGGGACAAAATACGTTGTTGCTGGTGCCGCCGATCGAGGTTTGCCGCAGCTATGACGCACTGCTTGCCTCGCTCGACGCCATCGACGGACGCATGCGCTGGACCAACTGGAGCCGTATCGCCGAGGGTGGCGTCTACTCGGCCGTGCGAGTCGCGCGCACCGTCGGCCGCAATGTGGACGTCGTCTTCATCACGGATGGACAGGAGGCGCCGCCGATCATCCCATCGAACGCGCCGTCGCCCGACATTGCTTTGCCCGGCGTGACGGGCTGGCTCATCGGTGTCGGCGGGGATCAGCCCGCTCCGATCCCGAGGACTGACGCGAACGGCAATCGAATTGGCTACTGGAGTGCGTCCGAAGTGATCCAGGTGGCTCCCGCGCCGGGGGCTCCCGCCTCGTCGTCGAGCGGTTCGGATGCGTCTCCCGCGACGGCCGAAAGCCACGAAGAGCTCTCCGAGCTGCGCGGCGAGTATCTGTCGGCGCTCGCCGAGCGCATCGGCTTCGGCTATCGTCGGCTCGTCGATGCCGGCTCGCTTGCCGCGGCGTTGCGCGACGCGCGCTTCGCTCACCGCACGCGCGTGCCGACCGACGTGCGCTGGGTGCCGGCGCTCGCCGCGTTGCTGCTGCTGGCCTGGCGGTACAGCGGCGGACTGAGGCGGCGCCGCGCCGCCGCGCTCGATTCGGGAAATACTCCCGGGCCGTCCGCGGCCGGGCAGGTTCGCGATGGGCTAAGCTTTGTCGCATCCCATTCCGAAATCGATGGGGCGTAGTGTCCTGTCCCGGGACGGGGGCACTAGTAGCCCGCGTGGCGGCGCACCTCCCGCGCCGCTCCGAATAGAAAGGAGAACTAACGATATGGTGGGGACATCCTGGCGAACGGCTCACCGGGAAGCGCGCACGCCGCGCTTGCCTGTATCGGACGGCGGGTTGACGCGTCGTCGCGCGCGGCCGACGGCGCTCGCCGCCGGCGCGCTCCTCGCGGCCGGTGCAATGCTCGCAGCCGGCGCGGCGCACGCTGCCGCACCCGTCGCTTACGTGACGAGTGAGAAGGCCGGCATCGGCGTCATCGATCTCGACAACCTGACACTCGAGAAAACTTTCTCGATCGGCGCGAGCGGTCCTCGCGGCCTGAGCCTCAACGAGGACGGCACGCGTCTCGTCGTCGCCGACAAGAACACGGGCGAACTCGCCGCCGTCGATACGCGCACGGGCAAGGTCGTCGAGCATGTCAAGGTCGGCAAGAACCCGGAATACGTCCGTGTGCATAACGGATACGCGTATGTGACGTACGAGCCGGGCGAAACCGGGAAACCGGAGGGCAAGCCCGACGGCAAGCCGGGCGCGGACGACGATGATGCGAACAAACCCCCGGCCGAGATCGCGATCGTCGACATGAAGAGCTGGCGTGTGATTCACCGCGTGGTCAGTGGACATGAGACGGAGGGCGTCGAATTTTCGCGCGACGGCAAGCAGATGCTCGTGACGAACGAAGGCGACGATACCGTCTCAGTCTACGAAGCGAGAAGCGGCAAGCCCATCACGGTCGTCAAGCTCGCGGCGGGCGGACGGCCGCGCGGCATCAAGGCCTCGCCCGACGGCAAGGAATACGCCGTCACGCTCGAATCGCTGAGCAAGCTGGTGGTACTCGATGCGAAGGACTTCCATGTGGTGAAGACCGTCGACACGAAGCTCGGGCCTTACGGCGTCGTCTACGGGCCGTCCGGCAACCGGCTGTTCGTCGCGGCGGGGCGCGACAAGACGCTTCAGGTCTTCGACGCGCATACCTATGACCATCTCGCCGATGCGCCGATCGGCCAGCGCTGCTGGCACTTCAGCTTCACGCCGGACGACTCGAAGCTGATGTTCGCGTGCGGTCGCTCCAACGCCGTCTATGTGCTCGACGCGAAGACGTATGCGCCGATCAAGCAAATCGGCGATCTGCCGCTCGCGTGGGGGATCGTCACCTATCCGCCGAGCGACGGATCGATCGAATCGCGCTGAACCGAATCAATCCCATCGATAGCGCAGGCCGACCCAGACGCCGCGCGGCGCGCCCACGCCGACGAACTGCTCGGCGACGGGGCTCGCGCCGTTGAACGTCTGGTTCGGTCCCGTGAAGACGTTCTCCCCGAGCACGCCGAAGCTCGCATAGCGTTTGTCGAGCAGATTCGTCACGCGTGCATAGACTTCGAGCTGCTTCGTCACACGATAAGTCGTGTCGAGATCGATCAGAAAATAACCGGCGAGCTTGCCGTTCACGTCCTCGTTGTTTTCGTCGCCGCGCGCGAAAAAGGCGCTGCGATAGCTGAGGTTCGCGCCGATGTCCCACTGATGCGTGGCGCTGTAATCGAGGCGCAGCTTGACGGTATGGGCCGGAATGCCGGGGATGTGAGCGCCGGGCTTGACGGTGATGTCGCCGGCGGCATCGGCGCTCGAATTCGCCGGGACGTGCTCGGTCCACGACGAGCGATAGGTGGCGTCAATATAGCTGTAGCTCGCGCCGAGGGCGAGCGGGCCGAACTGCGTGCGGCCGGCCAGCTCGATGCCCTGGCGGCGCGTTTTGCCGACGTTCTGGAAGAAGCCCTGCGTACTCGCGGCGCTGCTGATGAACTCGATGTCGTCGTCGAGCGTCGTACTGTACGCGGCGGCGCTCCATGTCGTCGCCGAGCCGATTCGCCCGCGCGCGCCGATTTCGAACGTCTTCGAAATGACAGGCTTGAGCGCCGGGTCGGCCAGGAAATCGTTCGGCAGCGAGCAGGGCGCGTTAGGATCCGCGCAGGCGAGCTCGATCGCGGTCGGCGAGCGCATCCCTTCGTTGTAGGTCGCGTAGGCCGTCAGCGTCGGCGTCGGGTTCCAGTTGATGCCGACGGCCGGATTGAAGCGCGAGAAAACATGGCGGGCATTCAGCAGCGGCTGAGTTCCCGTTTGGTCGGCAATCTGCGCGCTCGACCAGTTGTAGCGTCCCGAGAGCGTGAGCGCCCATTGCTTCGTCAGCGAAAGCGTGTCCGTGAAATAGACACCGTAGCTGGCGTTGCGCGTCTTCGCGTCCGTCTTCAACGCGAAATCATCGATACCGATTGCTCCGCGCGACGCATTGAAGACCGCGTCTTGCGAGGATGCCGTGTAGCGCGAATTGGCGATATCGGCGGCGATGCCCGTGACGAATTGATTCTCCATGCCGGCGAGCTTGCCGAGCAGCGTCAACTGCAGGCTGCCGCCGTAGCTGTCCGTCGTCGCGACGGCTTGCTGGTTCGTCGCCTGGACGGTATCGACGTTGCCCGTCGCCGGATCGATCGTGCCGAAATCGGTGTTCTGGTTGCTCGCGAAATTGCTGTTGCGATAGTGCCGGTAATAAAGATTGCCCGAGAGCTCCACGTTGTCGCTGATCGTGCGGTCGCCCGAGAACGTCAGATACCCCACGCTGTTCTTGTTTCCGTCGGGATAGGTGTACGGTTGCGAGGGATTGCCGAGGAACGAGCGCGGCAGCGTTTGTGCGCCGGAAAGCTGGTTGTCCGCGCCGCCGGCCGACAACGAGAGCGTCGTATCGGCGTCCGTATAGCGCAGCTTGCCGAATGCCTGGCGGACGCGGCTCCAGTTTTGTTGGGCCCACCCGTTGTCGTTCTGGGCGTTGGCCGTGAAGTAGTAATCGAGATTCGAGCCGATCGTGCCGCCTTGTTCGATCTGCGCGCTCTTGCGGCCCCACGAGCCGGCGCTCACCTCGGCTTCGCCGCCGGGGCTCGTCTTGCCGTTTTTCGTCGAGATCGCGAGCGCGCCGCCCAATGTGTTGAGACCGTAGGTCGGATTCGAGCCGGGGATCAGCTGAATCGTGTCGATCGCTTCCTGAGGGATGAGGTCCCAGTTCACGACATCGCCGAAAGGTTCGTTCACGCGCACGCCGTCGAAGAACACCGACAGGCCCTGCGGCGTGCCGAGGAGCGGCGAAGCGGTGAAGCCGCGGTAGTTGACGTCGACCTGATACGGGTTGCCCTGCGCCTCGTTGATGTCGACGCTCGGCAGGTTTTTCTCGAAGTAATCGGTGATCGTCGCGCGATGCTGTCGATCGAGATCGCGCGCACGCACGGTCTGAACGTTGGCCGGCACTTGCGCGAGTGGCGTGCCGAGACCGAGCAACGGAGTGGTGCCGATCACGACGACGGGCGCAAGGACGTGCGCTGTGTCCGCGCTCGAGGTGGGAGCCGGTGCGGCTTGGACCGATTGTGATGGCGTTGCCGTCGCGGGAGCCGGCGCCGAAGTGGAGGAGGCGGCGCTCACCGCGGACGCCGCGCCAGGTTGCGTTTGCGCGAAAACGGCGGCGGGCATGCCCGCGAGCGCGCCGCCGACAAAAAGGGCGACGCCGGCGCGTCGTTTGAACGGAGGCCCGCTGCGCTTAGTACCCATTGTCTCCACTCCTGCCGGTTTATTTTGGTCGTGCGTGCTTCGTCGGCTTCTCGCAGGACATCTTGCGACGATGCTGGCTATCGCTATGTTCGAAGCTTCGCATGCAGCGGGCGTAACAGACCCAGGAGGTTTTCCCGATCTGACGACGGGTCGTCTCCCGCGTTGGCGATGGCCGTGTCCCGCACCGCCGAGCCTCGGTACAATCGGCGCGTGAGCCCCTCCGAACGCGACCGCCCGAGCGCACCGCCGCCCCGCACGCCACCGCCGCCGCATGCCGCGGCCTGGCGCGATCTCGCCTGGGTCGTCGGTGCCACCGTGCTGACGCTCGTATTCAGTGCGATCTTCAACCTGGGCGAGCACCTTTACCGCTGGACGCGCGGCGTGGAGCGCCTGCAGCTCGACGAGATGCCCGTCGTCCTTTGCGTGCTCGCGGTCGGTCTCGCCTGGTTCGCGTGGCGGCGCTATCGCGACGCGCAACGTGAACTCGCGTGGCGGCATGCGCTCGAGCAGGAGGCCGAGCGCCTGCTCGCCGAAAACCGTCAGCTCGGCAGAGAGGCGCGCGATGCCGAAGAGCACGAGCGGCGCCGCCTCGCGCGCGAGCTTCATGACGAGCTCGGCCAATACCTGAACGCGATTTCGCTCGATGCCTCGCGTATTCGCGACTTGTCGGCGAGCGCGCAGCCCGAAATTCATCGGCTGTCGCTCGGCGTCGTGGAGAGCGCGATTCATGTCTATCGACAGATCGGCGGCATGATTCGCCAGCTAAGGCCGGTCGGCCTCGACGAATTCGGCTTGCCGACCGCGCTCGAGCACTGCGTCGACGGCTGGCGCGAGCGGCTGCCCAACGCTTCGTTCTCGCTCACGATCGAGGGCGACTTCGCCGGGCTTTCCGACGCCCTGAACATCACGCTCTACCGGTTCGTGCAGGAAGGGCTCACGAACGTATCGAAGTACGCCCGCGCGGCGAATGTGGAGATCTTCGTCGTGCGGGGAACGCGGGAGGCCGACGAAATCGTCGTCACGCTGACCGACGACGGTCCCGGCACGGACCTGAGCCACCCGCGCGGCGGGCTTGGGCTCATCGGCATGCGCGAGCGCGTCGAGGCACTCGGCGGCGAGTTTCACGTCGCGAGCCGGCCCGGCGGCGGCTTCTTCGTCTGCGCGCGTATCCCGGCTCAGGCGGGGCTGGCCGAACCGGTCAGGTGAAGCCCGAGGCGGCTCGCAATCTGGGCGAGCTGCACGCCGTTGTCAGCTCCGAACTTCTGCCGGATCGCCGACTGGTGATTGGCGACCGTCTTCTGCGAAAGACCGAGCTTTTCGGCGATCGTCGGCAGCGTATAGCCTTGCGCGAGCATGCGCAGCACTTCGAACTCGCGCGCCGAGAGCTGCCGCCCGGGTGGGCCCGCGGTGAACGAACTGCGCATCGCGAGCGCGCGCGACACGTCGGGGCTCAGATAGCTGCCGCGCCGCGCGACGGTATCCACTGCTTCGACGAGCACGTCGGGAGCGCTCGCCTTCGTGACGTAGCCGAGCGCTCCGGCATTGAGCGCGCGGCGCACGAAGAGGGCATCTTCATGGACGCTGAAAATCAGCACGCGCGCGTCGGGCTCGCGCGCGTGCATCCTGCGCATCGCCTCGATGCCGCTCGCGCCCGGCAGCGAGACGTCCATGACGACGACATCGGGACGCAGCGCGCAAAAC
Organism: Trinickia symbiotica; assembly: GCF_003028655.1. Classification (GTDB taxonomy): domain Bacteria; phylum Pseudomonadota; class Gammaproteobacteria; order Burkholderiales; family Burkholderiaceae; genus Trinickia; species Trinickia symbiotica_A. The sequence goes on along the minus strand of NZ_PYUC01000002.1, from coordinate 521,325 downwards.
CGCTGGTAGGCCTGCGCGGCGTCGGCGGCCTCGCCGCAGACGCGCACATTGCCGCTGACTTCGAGCAGCCGGCGGTAGCCTTCGCGGACGACGGCATGGTCGTCGACGAGCAGCACTGAAATGTCCTGGTTCATCGCCGTGCCTCCGGCGTGGGCTCAATCGGGATCTCGCCTTGCGAGGCGAGCTTGCGCGAATTGCTGTCGCTGCGAAAGAGGATCGGCTGCTCGTTGGGGGCGGCCGTGCCGGGTGCTAGTGCAGCGTGGGCTTCGCTCGCTTCGCGCGCGCGTTCGACGAAGCGCACGACTTGCTCGTGCGCGGGCGACTTGTCGCAGACCGGATCGGCGTTCGCCGCATCGCCCGTCAGCAGATAGGCCTGGCAACGGCAGCCGCCGAGATCGTTGGTTTTCTCGTCGCAGCTGCGGCACGGCTCCTTCATCCAGTCAAAGCCGCGAAAGCGGTTGAACGCCGCGCTTTCGTACCAGATGTCCGAAAGCGGCGTGTCCCTGACGTTCGGGAACGTGAGCCCCGGCAAACCGCGCGCCGCATGACATGGCAGCGCCGTGCCGTCGGGCGCGACGCCGAGGAAGACGGCACCCCAGCCGTTCATGCAGCGCTTCGGACGCCGCTCGAAATAATCGGGTACGACGAAGAAAATCCGGCAGCGCTCGCCGTGCGTCTTGCGATAGCGTTCGACGACGGCCTCGGCGGCCTCGAGCTGCTCGCGCGTCGGCAGGAGTTGAGCGCGGTTGGCAAAGGCCCAGCCGTAGTACTGCGTGTTGGCGAGCTCGAGATACTCGGCGCCCATTGCAAGCGCCATCTCGATGATCTTGTCGACGTGCGGCAGGTTGTAGCGATGCAGCACGCAGTTCATGACCATCGGGAAGCCGTGCGCTTTGATCGAAGCCGCCACACGCCGCTTGAGATCGAACGTGCGCGTGCTGCTGAGAAAGTCGTTGAGCTGTTGCGTCGAGTCCTGAAAGGAGAGCTGAATGTGATCGAGGCCGGCGGTCTTCAGGTCGTCGAGCCGTTTATCGGTCAGACCGATGCCCGACGTGATCAGATTCGTGTAGAAGCCGAGCTTGCGCGCCTCGCCGACGAGGATTTCCAGATCGTCGCGCATGAGCGGCTCGCCGCCCGAGAAGCCGAGCTGCGCGGCACCGAGCGCGCGCGCCTCGCGCAGGATGCGCACCCATTGGTCGGTATCGAACTCGCGCGTGTTCGTCGCGTAGTCGACCGGGTTGTAGCAGAACACGCAATGGAGCGGGCAGCGGTACGTGAGCTCCGCGAGCAGCCAAAGCGGCGGGGCGACGCCTTCGGGCTTGCGCTCGGCGCTGGCGGTTGCCGCGGCGGTGGGAGAGGAGAGATCGGTCATGGCGTCTACTCCAGCCAGCCTCGAGTGCGCGCCTCCGTCACGAACGCGAGCACCTCGCCGCCGATGCCGGTCGCGTTGAACGCCTTCTCGAGGTCGGCAATCAGCATGTCGATGTCCCGTGTGCCGTCGCAGCGCTTGAGAATCTCGGCCGCGCTCTGGTTGAGCTTCACCATCCCTTCAGGATAGAGCATGACGTAGGCGTTCTGCGCCTCTTCCCATTGCAGGCGGAAGTGCGATTTGAGGCGCAGGTGCGCCGATGGGGGCGTTGACTGCGCCGCATCGTCTGGCGTAGGAGCGTTCGGATTCATCACGGGAAAGCCTTCTCGATGGAGTCGAGCATCGACCAGAGGATATCGAGCTTGAACTGCAGGATCGTCAGCGCGCGCTCCTGTTGATCGCGCCGTCGGAAATGATCGAGCGTCACCTTGAGCCCGTGCTCGACGTCGCGTTGCGCGAGCGCGATGCGCGAACGGAAATAGGCGAGCCCTTGCGGCTCGATCCACGGATAATGCTCGGGCCACGATGCCAGGCGGTCCTTGTGAATCTGCGGCGCGAACATCTCCGTCAACGACGAGCAGACCGCCTCTTGCCACGGCGCGCGGCGCGCGAAGTTGACGTACGCATCGACGGCGAAGCGCACGCCGGGCGTCACGAGCTTGAGCGACCAGAGATCGTCGCGCGACAGCCCGACCGCGTCGCCGAGCCGTGCCCACGCCTCGATGCCGCCCTCGTTGTCGCCGTAGCCGTCGTGATCGAGGATGCGCAGCACCCAGAGCCGACGCGTCTCGCGATCGGGGCAGTTCGAGAGAATCGCCGCATCCTTCAGCGGGATCTTGATCTGGTAGTAGAACCGGTTCGCAACCCAGCCGCGAATTTGCTCGGGCGACGCGCCGCCCGTATTCATCCGCACATTGAACGGATGATGGATGTGGTAGGCCGCGCCCTTCGCGCGCAATTGCGCTTCGAATTCCTCGCGCGTCCAGGCCGGCTCGCTGGGGGCGACATCGCGCACGGGGGCGGTGCCGAATGTGTCGTTGAGGTCCATTGTTGGTCGTCTCCTCACAACTCGAACGTCATACCGTCGTAGGCCACTTCGATGCCGTGCTCGTCGAGCACGCGTCGCTCCGGGCCATCTTCGATCAGGATGGGGTTCGTGTTGTTGATGTGAATCAGCACCTTGCGGACAGGCCGCTCGCGCGCGCCCGAAATCGAATCGAGCACGGCGATCATGCCGTTCTCGCCCGACTGCGCGAGATGCCCCATGTCGGCCGCCGTCTTCTTCGAAAAGCCGAGGCGGATCATTTCGTCGTTGGTCCACGTCGTGCCGTCGACGAGCAGCAAGTCCGCCCCGCGCATCGCCTCGAGCACGTGCGGCTCGAGCTGGCCTAAGCCCGGCGCGTAGAACGCGCGCCTGCCCGTGGCGAGGTTCGTCACGACGAGACCGATGTTGTCGCCGCGCTGGGGCGCCGCGCGATGCGGAGAATAGGGCGGGGCCTTGCTGAGAAGCGGCAACGGGTCGATTCGCACGCCGGGCAGAGCGGGAATGTCGAGCGGGCGGCCGTCGAGCGCGATCGGACGATGCTCGACGCCGCAGTAATGCGAGAGGATCGGCCCGATCGGAAAGCCCGTGCCGAGATCGCCCCAGACGGCTTCGGTCGCATAGAGCGGAAGCGGCGCGCCGCGCTCGCGCAGCATCAGAAGGCCGGTCACGTGGTCGATCTGCGCATCCATGACGAGCACGGCCGCGATGCCCGTGTCGCGCGCTTGCCGAGCCGGCTGCAGTTCCGGGTTCGCGGCGATTTGCGCGAGCAGGTCCGGCGACGCGTTGACGAGGAGCCAGTCCTCACCGTTCGCGCTGACGGCGATCGACGACTGTGTGCGTCGCGTCGCTTTGACGGTGCCGCGTCGCACGCCGTCGCAGTTGCGACAGTTGCAGTTCCATTGAGGGAAGCCGCCGCCGGCCGCGGAGCCGAGCACCCGAATCTTCATCGCGGCTGCCCCCGCCTGTCGCTCGCAGTCGATTTCGCCCCGCGCGGCAACATTCTCGCGAGCGTGCCGTCGTGATCGATCAGCTCATGCTTCGCCACGCCGGCGATATGGAACGCGATCAACGCGATCAGCGCGAAGGCGATCACGTGATGCGCGCCGAAGAAAATCGCACGCAGCCCCGCATCGTCCCAGCCCCATTTCGGCAGCAAGATGCCCCAAAACCGCGTGCCGTAAGTGTTGAACGAGGAGCCGAGATAACCGGTGACCGGCATCGCGACCATTCCCACGTATAAAAAAACCTGCGTCGTGCGCGCGGCGGCGCGTTGCCACGGTCGCATCGGCGGCAGCGGCGGCCGGTGAACGGCCGCGAGCACCACGATACGGATAAGCACAAGCAGGAAAACTGTCAGCCCGAGCGACTTGTGCAAATTGATCAGCGTCGCTTTGACGGGCAGGCCTTTCGGCAGGCCGACCATATAGAGGCCGAGCGCGATGAGCGCGAGGATCGCGATTCCGATCAGCCAGTGCAGCACAATGAGGCCTGGCGCGAAGCGCGCGGTGCCGCTCGCGTCTCGCTCGTCACGCGTCCCTTCGCGCTCCGGGCGCGCTCCGCTTTCTCGCTTGGCGCGCGGCGCCGAATCGAGAAAGTCATGAGTCCTTCCGGCGGAGTTATCCACGTCATCCTCCTCGATCACTCGATTCCTTCGACTGTCACCACCGTATTGCTTCCCTCATTGAGCGCCGCGGCGCACGCGAGTTCGATGCGCGGGCTCACTCCACGATCAGTATTTCCCCTCGTCCGTCCACGGCCAGGTCGCCCGCATAGCGGGTGGGAAGCCGGTTCGCGGCGAAGCGCGAGAACGGCGCCGGCGCCGTGGCGAGGCTGCGCGCGAAGAGCGCCCAGAACACCTCGAATCCGCGCCCGCCGTCGACGAACGTCGCCGGCAATGCGGCTGGCCGCGTGGCGAGGACGAGCGTGCCGCGCCGCATCCCATACGCATAGTGTGCGCCGAGCTGGCCGCCGATGCAGATCGTGCCGGCGACGAGGCGCGAGGCCGCGAACGCGCCGCAATCGCCGCCGACGAGCACGAGTCCGCGCCGCATCCGGTCGGCTAGCCGTTGGCCGGCGCTGCCACCGATCATGAGCGTGCCGCCCGTCATGCCTTCCATTTCGCCCGCGCGCGCGCCGGCCGCGAAATCGCCGCAGTCGCCGGCCACGGCGAGCCGGCCGCCGCGCATCTCACAGCCGACGAAGTCGCCGGCGTCGCCTTCGATCGTCAGCGTCCCACCGCGCATTTGCGCGCCCGCGTAGTCGCCGATCGGGCCGCGCACCGTCAGCGTGCCGGCATCCATGCCTGCGCCGAGCCGTTCGAGCCAGCGCGCGTCGCCTTCGATGACGACGGCTGGTGCCGCGGCCTCGCCCGCATGGACGCCCGTCGTCGCCGGCGCGCTCTCTTCGGTGCGTGAAACGTCGAACAGGTCGGCGACGGCAAGCGTCTGCGAGCCGGCTCGCAGGGCGAGCCGCTCGATCGACGCGAGCGGCAGCGCGTCGAGTCGCGCGGGCGTGAGCGGCGAGCCGTCGACGGGAAAGGCGGGCGACGCCTTGAGGCGCAGGATCGTCGTGCTCATGCGCGCTTTCCTCCGACGCCGGCGGAAAGGCGCCGCAGCGGAAAGTGATAGGGCCCCAGCTTGCCTCCGTAGTTGCCAGCCGAAATCCGCAACACGCCGGCGTCGCGGCCGAGCGCGGTCGCGGCGACGATGCCGGCCGTCATGGCCGAGCCGACGTCGGCCTCGGTCAGCCCGTCGATCACGATCTCGAGCACGCTGCCGACTTCCGTCGTCAGCTCGGTCCGCGTGGTGAGCCCCGTCAGCGTCGGGCAGAACGCGTCGTTGGTCGACGCCGTCGCGCCCGCGTACTTGGAGCCAACCTTCGAGCCCGAGCGGACGATGCCGCCCGGAAACGGCAGGATCACGTTCGGCAGCGCGCGCATCGCGGCGACGGCGGCCTCCGTCGCGGCGAGCGCCGCCTCGGTGTCGCGCGCGATGAGCAGCAGATTGCCGCCGCCGACGGCCTTGACCGTGGGCACCGTATCCTCGCAGACGAACTCGCCGTCCATGACGGGCACGCGCCAGTAGCGGCGGCCGTCGATCATCTTCGAGATCTGCCAGCCGTCGCCGAAAAACCGCAGTTGGCTGCCCAGATCGGCGTTGTCTGAGAGCGGCGCCTGGCTCGTGGCCGGGTCGATGCCGGCATAGACGGCGGTAGTCGGGCACGTGAGGACGCACTGCCCGACGCGGCGCCCGAGCTGCTTGGCGAGCTCCTTCGACGAAACCGCGAACAGCAGCACGGCGACGCCGGGCCGGCCGTCGGGCGTCTCGCCGGCCGCGCAGTCGCGCTCGATGCCGGCCTCGCAGCCGCAACCGATCACCGATGTGGCGAAGCCGGCGAGCGAGTTCGCCGCGTGGCGCGCCCAAGTCGGCGTGTGCGCGGTGATGACGAGCCGCGTCGCCTTCATCGGGAAGGCTTCGGCGAACGTGTCGTCGATGACGGTGCCGTTGATTTCGAAGGGGCTCGTCATGGAAGAGTTCAACGCGAAGGTTGCGCCGAGCGCGGATGGGCGAGACATTCGACGGGCAGCAGCCGGCCGCCGCGGCAGCAGACGCATGCCTCGTCGTCGCTGATCGCCGCATGCGCGAAATTCGTCGTCAAATGACGCTCGCTATAGGCGGCGATCGTCTGTTCGATGCCGCGGTCGAACTCGGGTGTAACGAAATGGATGCCCCCTGTTGGTGCCGCGATCAGCGTGCCGTCGCGCGCGATCAGCTCGCCGTCCTTGAAGACGTAGGCCGGCATCGAGAACATGCGCTCGCGGTCGGCTTCGTCGCGATAGACGGCGATGTCGGCCGCCGCGCCCGCGCCGAGGTGTCCGCGATCGGTCAGGCCCAAGAGCCGCGCCGGACCGGCGCGCGTGATGATCGCGATCTCGTAGAAAGAGAACTCGCGCGTCAGCTGCGGCAGCGCGCTCGCGACCTGCGCCTCGGGATGCAGCTTCGCCAGCTGTTCGGCTCGAAACGAACGGTCCATCAGCAGCCGGATCAAGTGCGGATAGCTCGTGAACGGTCCGCCGTTCGGGTGATCCGTCGTCATCGCGACGCGCCACGGGTCGTCGACGAGCAGGAAAATCTCGAGCCCGATGATCCATTGCAGGGCGTTCACATAGCTCTTCTCGCGATAGCGGAACGGCACGATGCCGCAGCCCGCGTCGCACTCGATCTCGCCGAGGATCCACTTGCGCGGCTTCGCGAGCGGCGCGTTGCGAAACTGCATCATTGTGTCGCCCGACGCGGTCACGGTCTGGCCGAAGATGACTTGCCCGACATCGATCGAAACGTTCGGCCGTGCGTTCACGGCTTCGGCGATCGCGTGCGCCCCTGACGAGAACTTGCGCGGCCCTTCCGTTCCGTAGCTGTGGAACTGGATGTGGGTCAAATGGATCGGCAGGCCATCGGCCGCGTCCATCGTCGCGATCGTCGAAGCGATGTTGCCGGGCACGCCGAGATTGCTCGAATGCACGTGCAGCGGATGCGGAACGCGCAGCTCGGTCAACGCTCGCGTGAGCGTGCGGACGACGTCGCGTGGCGTGATGCCATAGCGCGCGTGCCGCTCGTCGACGTCGAGCGCGCGCTGGTTGAACTTGAACGCGGAGATGCCGCCCGGGTTCACGACCTTCACGCCGAGCGCCTTGCTCGCATTGAGCGTCCAGCCGACGTAGTCGCGCAGACGCTCGAAGTCCTCGCCCGACGAGAGCAGCTGCAGGAACAGCTCGTCGTTGCCGAGCATGACGTAGGCGCCATGGTCGATGATCGGCGTGTCACCCATCTCGAGGTGCGCGTGGCGCGCGTTGCTCGGCAACATCGCGGGCTCGAACGCGGCGGTGTAGCCCATCTCGGCATAGCGGTAGCCCGTGGCGAGCGTGCCTGGCGTGCAGGTGCCGCACGAGGGCAGGCGCAGGTAGCGGCCCGTCGCTTCTCGCTTCGACTCGTGTCCCTGCGCACCGCGCTCGGCACCGGCGGCGGCGTCGATCGATTCGAGCGCTTCGTGCATTTCGCGCACATCGCGCGTTGCGGCTGAAGTCGCCGCCAGCTCTCGACTCCGATGGTCTTCGGGCAGCAAGAGGCGCGAGAGATTCGTTTTTCCGCCGCCGATATGCGAGTGCATGTCGATGCCACCCGCCATGACGATCATGCCGGTCGCGTCGTACTCGCGGTCGACGGGCGAGCCGTCCGGCAAGGCGATGATGCGGCCGTCGCGGAACGCGATGTCACGGCGCTCGCCGTTCACGCCGTTGGCGGGATCGTAGACGGTGCCGCCTTTCAAACGGATCGTCGTCATGATCGGGCCTTCCGCGAGAATGCGGCGAGCCGCTCGTCGAGGCGCGAAGCGATCGTCGCGATCGTAGGCAGTGAGCTCGCGCGCGCGGCCGCGAGCGGCACGACGACGGTCGCGTCGAGTCGGAACAGATGGCCATCGCTATCGATGCCCGGCGTGGCCGCGGGAATGAACACGGTTGGCGCGCCGCGCGCGGCCGCCTGCTCCGCGAGCGCCGCGTGGCCGACGATGATGGCCGGAACGTCGGCCGCGAGCGCCGGCGGCCAAGGCGAGGGGGCGAGGGAGGCGACCCAGAGCAGCGCGTCGATATGACGGTCCGCGATGAGGCGGGTCGTGCGATAGCGATGCGCGTCGTGATCGAGGGAGGTTCCGCCGCTGCCGTCGCCGTCGCCGTCGCCGTCGTCGTCGCCGCGCGGGGCCGGCACGCGCAGCGGCAAAGGCAGACCCGAGAGCCAAGTGACGGCCTGATTGACCGTGAGGGCGCCGTCGGCGCCGCCGAGTGCGAATGTAGCCGCGCGCGTCTTGTCGTTGATCGCCTTCACGATTCGCTGCAGCCCTTCGATCAGAAGCGAGGCACCCGCCTGGCCGTGACTGCGCACCAAGGCCGCCGGCTCATAGACGAGCACGGCGTATTGCGCGACCGCGATTTTTTCGGCAAGCGACGAGAGTGCGTCGATTGTCGCGGTGCCGTCGTGCCGCAAGGTGCCGAGCGACGAAGGCAACCGTCCGAGCGAAAGCGCCGACCATAGCGCGACCAGATCGAATGGATCGGCGTGCGGCAGCATCGTTTCAGTGCGCACGTGCGGTGAACCCGCGGCGCCGGGATCAGCCTCGCAACCGACGAACACGTATTCGCGCGCGAACTCGGTCGCGCCGAGCATGCGTTCGTAAAAGCGCGGATAGCCTTCGGACGGGCGGCAGCCGAAGAAGATCAACAAGTCAGCGCGCGTCCGGAGCTCGGAAAGGGTCGCGAAAAACGAGCCTCGGTCCTGTACGACGCGCGTGGCGGCGCTCATCGCTTCGCCGTGCAAATGATCGAGCGTCGCACCGCACGAGGCCGCGAGCGCGTAAAGCGCGCGTGCGCCGGCCACATCGGTGGCGAGCGCGCCGAAGAGCGGGTGGCGCGATGCGCCGAGTATCTCGGCCGCGCGCTCGAGCGCCGCATCGAGAGCGACGGGTGTCCCGTCGACGAGAGCGGACAGTGCGTCGGAGGTGCTGAAGCCGGCGAGCGCTTGCGCAAGGCGGGGGCAGTCGTGCCCGCTCGCCGCGAGCGCGCCGTCGGACTGCGCGGTGATCGCGAGGTCGTCGCAAAGCAGCGGGCAGAACGGGCAGGTCCAATCAAGCACCGTGATGGGCGCAGCGGAATTCGATGCGTCTCGTGAGCCGGCGCTCGTCGGATCGTTGGGCGGAAATGACATGTCGCGGCTTCAGCAAGGTCTATGCCGGGGAGCGTCCGTGCGGATGCCTAAAACTCAGCGCGCGACGCACGGATCGGCGCAAGCCCGTTTCATCGCTGTGCGCGGCGGGCCGCCCTCATGGATTGTCGCCCCAACCTTCGCCCACTATGTGGTCGGACGATTGTTCCGGCTCGTGCGGGCGACCGCACGTGCGGGCCGTGCCGTTCCTGTACAGGTTGTGTGTCGTTTTGGAGCAGAGTGTCACCCGCGAAGCCTCGAGCGCGATATCGGCCCGCCGTCCGTTTTCATCCTTCACCGGACGGGCGCATGGCATGGAACTTGTGAGCAAGGTGTCCGTCGTGCAGCGCCGAGGCGATGAGCCAGCCTGTCGCGCCGGCCGCGGCAGCGGCCTCGAGATCCGCCTGGTCGCGGATGCCGCCGGCGCCGATGACAGTCGTGCCGAGTGGCGCGCGCTCGCGAATTCGCGTGAACGTCGCAAGGTCGGGACCTTCGTAGCTGCCCACTTGATCGAGCGTCATCGCGATGACCCGCGACGGCCACCAGGCTGAAGACCGATCGAGCGCGGCATCGCCGATCAGGCGGCCCGCGCGATGGTCGAGCGAAAGGATCGGTGCGAATCCGTCTGTCTCGGCCGCGCGCAGGGCATCCGGATCGCGCAGCGATTCGGTGCCGAAGATGGGAACGAGCGGTGCGAGCGGCGAGCGATCGCGAGAGGCGGTGCGGCTATCCGCGGAGTCGATTCGCTCGATTCGATCGAACAGCGCGCGCATCGCGGCATAGTCGGCAAAGCCTGCGTCGAGCCAGATTTCGATGTCGGGCAGCATCGAGCGCAGCGCGGCGATATGCGCGGCGTGGTCGCCGCGGCCGTGAGCGAGGATCGCGTCGAGGTCGGCGATGTAGAGGGTCGTCGCTCCGATCGCGGCGACGAGCGCGCGTGCGAGCGAAACCGGCTCGCTCGTGCGGGCGAGCGGCGAACGGATCGGGCGGTACGTCGCCCGTTCGCCGCGTTGGGCACGTACGGCGTGGCCGTCGAGCAAGTCGAGAACCGGTATTACCTGCATGGGGCATCCCTTGGCCAAGATTTTTGTCTACGAGTATCTCACCGGCGGCGGCATCGATCCGGCGCTCGCGTGCCAGGGCAGTATCGCCGATCTGTCCGCGCTGATCGGGGAAGGGCGCATGATGCGCAATGCGCTTGTTGCCTCGCTCGCGTCGATCGACGGTGTGAGCGTGACGTTCGCCTCGTCCCGTTTCGAGGCGTTCGATCGCGCCGCCGCGCATTACCGGCCGAACGCGGGCGAGGCCATACCGGCGTTCGTCGCCCGCATGGCGCGTGAGCACGATTACGCCTGGGTGATCGCGCCCGAATGTGACGGCTTGCTTGGGCAGCTTCACGATGCCGTCGGTGCCGAGCGCTGGCTCGGCTGCACCAAGGAGGCGATCCGCATCGCATCGAGCAAGAGCGCGACGTCCGCGCGGCTCGCCGCGCGCGGCATCGCGACGACGGAAGCGCTTGATCCGTTGAACCCGTTGAACTGCGCGGGGCCGGGCGACGGGCGTTGGGTCGTCAAACCCGACGACGGGGCGGGCAGCCTCGACACGTTCGTCTTCGATTCGTATGCCGCCGCGTGCGCCGACTACCAGAGGCGTCTCGCCGCGGGCGGCAGGCCCGTGCTGCAGGCGTGGGTCGAGGGCGAGCCGCTGAGCCTCTCGCTCGTTTGCCGGGAAGGCGACGCGGAGCTCGTCAGCGTCAATCGACAGCGGATCGATCTGATCGAGCGCCACGCACCGGGCACGCAGATGCGCGTCGTCGAGTTCAGTGGCGTGCTCGTCGACGCGATCGACCTAGACAGCCCTCGCGGGCGAACGCTGGCAACGCTCGCGAAGCGCGTGGCGGCGGCGATTCCCGGCCTGCGCGGATTCGTCGGCGTGGATCTCGTCTGGCATCCCGAGCGTGGGCCTGTCGTCGTCGAGATCAATCCGCGCCTGACGGTTGCCTACGCCGGCCTCGTCGCGGAAGACGACGGCCGCGCCCGCCGTCTCACGGAGGCGCTCCTTGCCGCGCACGGTGTGAGGCTCGCGCGATCGGCGCCGTCCGGTTACTTTGCGATGCGGGCCGCCTGCGGAGTCGCCTCGTGAGCGTGGCCGACTCGCTGCTCGCCAACGGCCCGTTCACGTTCGGCTGGGACGTGGGCGGCGCGCATCTGAAAGTGTCGCTGGCGGGCGCGGACGGCAGGGTGCTCGACGTCGGCCAGTGGGCCTGCCCGCTCTGGCAAGGTCTCGATCATCTGAACCGCACGATCGATCTCGTGTTCGCGCGCTGGCCGTCCGCACGCGGCGACGATGCCGAGCATGCGGTGACGATGACGGGCGAGATGGTCGACCTCTTTCCAAGCCGCGAAGACGGAGTGCGCGTACTGGCCGCTACCCTGGCCGAACGACTCGGGCCGCATCTGCGCATTTACGCGGGCGCGCTCGGGTGGCTCACGTCGGAAGAATGCGCATCGGGCTGGCGCAGCGTGGCTTCGGCGAACTGGATTGCCACGGCCAGCCTCGTGGCAACGTCGTTGACGAGCGCGATTCTCGTCGACATCGGCAGCACGACGACGGACATCGTGCCGATCGCGGGAGGCCGCGTCGCGGCGCGCTCGACCGACGATGCCGGCCGGCTCGCCACCGGCGAGCTCGTCTATCTGGGCGCCGTTCGTACGCCGCTTTGCGCGCTTGCGCAGCGCGTCGCGTTCGGCGGCGCCCAAGTGAATGTGATGAACGAGTGGTTCGCGACGACGGCGGACGTCTACCGGCTGACGGGCGAGCTCGATCCGGATTGCGATGTCCAGCCGAGCGCGGACCACGGCCCGAAGACGGAAGCGGGCAGCCGAGTGCGGCTCGCCCGGATGATCGGCCGCGATGCGGGCGACGCGACCGATGACGATTGGCACGCGTTCGCGATGCAATGGCGTACGTTGCAACTGCGTGAAACTGCGCTGAATCTGGCGCGTGTCGAGGCGGCGCATCAGGCGCTGGCGCATGCGCCCATCGTCGGCGCCGGTTGCGGGCGCTTTCTCGCGCGTGCGCTGGCGCGTGAGGAGGGGCGCGGCTATATCGACTTCGCGACGCTGGCAGGCGCATCGGCGCGGCTCGCCGATTGGACGGCGACTTGCGCGCCGAGCGTGGCCGTCGCGTTGCTCGCCACGCGGGAGCGGGCGGCGCGCGATCGGATGGCGGTTCGCGACCTGCGAGCGGCAGGGTCGGCGGGATGAGCGCTGCCGCGTGGAGGCGCGGCGGGGATTAACGATGGGCGGGAAAAAAGACCGCGAGCTTCGCAGCAATTGGCGGCGGAGGTTGGCGGGCCAAGGAACAGGTAGTGAATCGACGAGAGGATCCAGGTCATGTGGGTGGTCAAGATCGGGGGCAGCCTGAGTCACGACCCGACGTTGCGGATGTGGTTGACCGAGCTCGCCGAGGTGGGCGGCGGCCGCGTGGTGATCGTGCCGGGCGGCGGCGACTTCGCGGACAAGGTCCGTCAATACCAGGCCGAGTGGCGCTTCAACGATCTTGCGGCTCACAACATGTGCCTGTTGGCGATGACGCAATATGCGTTGCTGATGCAGGGGCTGCTGCCTGAGCTCGTGCTCGCGTCGAGCGAGGCGAAGATTCGGCGCGCGCTGCGCGCCGGCCGCGTGGCGGTATGGGTGCCCACGGCTTTGATGCGCGACACGCCCGATTCGATGAGCAACTGGGACACGACGTCGGACAGCCTCGCCGCATGGCTTTCGACGATGCTGAACGCGGAGCGGTTGATGGTCGTGAAGTCGTGCCCGATCGACGCCGACGAGCCGCTCGAGTCGCTGGCGGCGAATGGGGTCGTCGACCGGCGGTTCGTCGATTACGTGAGGGAAGCGAACTACCTCGTCGACCTTATCAGCAAGGACGATATCGAACTGATGCGCGACCGGTTGCTGAACCCGACGGCCGCGTGGGCGGCCGATCGGGCGGGGGGGATGGTCTAAGGGCGCGGCGAAAGCCGAACGTCGTCCTGCGACGCTGCCTCGCCGACCGTACCCGCCGGCCGGTGCAGCGCTTCGGCCCATTTGGCGACGCGGCCCGGGTCGATCGCCGAGCGGCGCCCGTCGACGCAAAGCGCTCCCCGAAAACCTGCCACGTCGGGCGCGAGCGCCAAAATTCGATCGAGCTGCGCCCAGCCGAGCGAGCCCGCGATTCCGCTCATCGCGCCGCGTTTGCGCGCGACGCCGAGCCAGCGCCCGAGCGTGGCTTCGTCGACATGGTCGAAGAGCGTCCGCCCGTCCTTGCCCGCCGTATCGAACATGATGCCGACGAAACCGAGCGACGCCGCGTGGTCGACGAGCTCGCCGTCGACGCCCCCGTCGCAGAGCAGCACCGGGACGACGGCGGCCGGCAGGTTCGCGAGCTCATCGAGGCAGCGGCGCGCCGCATGCCCGGGCCTTACGCCGACTTTCACGTAATCGACGCCGGCGTTGCTGACGTCGAGAACGCGCGCGGCGATCTCGTCGAACGCCTCCGTTTCGACATCGCCGATCGTCGCGCTGAGCGGTTTCACGGGATATTGCGCCCGCAGCGTCGTCGCGATCCGGCCGATCCGCTCGATCGGCAGCCCGCCGAGCGCGCCGTCATGGGGTTCCTTCAGGTCGATGAGCTCGGCCCCGGCAGCGGCGGCGGCAAACGCTTCTTCTTCCGAGCGAACGCTCGCAAGCAATGCGGTCATATCGATCTCCCGAAGTCGGACGATTTCAGTTTCAGTGGGAAGCGTGTTCGGCGGCCGCCGAGGCGCTCTGACGGTGGCGCGCAATGGCCGCGAGCAGCCATTCCCAAGCCGTGCGCTCGCGCTCGCCCGCCGTTTTGTCGATGGCAATCTGCAAATAGGCGATCTCTCGATCGACTTTCTCGGCCGGCAGCATGAAGAGCCGGCTCACGAGCACCGCGCCTTCGACGACGGCGGCCTGCGCGCGGTTGAATCCACGAAACGACTCGTGCTGCTCAGTGTGCACGCAGCGCATTCGCAGCACCGGACGCGTCTCATCGTCGTCGATGCGCTCGAGCTCGAGCTCGGTGTGCGCAAGCGATTCGGCAAGCCGCACGCTCGCGACGCGGCTCGCCGCCACTGTCGGCCAATCGGTCGCCGAGCGCGTCACGCAACCCGCGAAGACTCGCACGTCGGTCGTGAAATTGAGGACGGCCGCCCGCGTCGCCACGATGTTGTCGAGCGTCACTGACGGCCGAAACGGGGAAAGGATCGCGAAATCGTCCTCGTAGCGCACGCCCATCGGTGCGATATGAGGCCGGCCGTCATGCGCCGATGTGGTAACGATCGTCTCGAAGATCATGTCGGGAACGGTTACTCGGTAGCCTTGAGCACCTGCTCGTCGCAGTGACGATCGGCCGGCCGGTTTCGCGAAGGGACGAGAGCCGCGAGCCGCGGCTCCCGAAACGGCTTAGCGAGTCGCGATGTACATCGTGATTTCGAAGCCGAAACGCATGTCGGAATAGCTAGGTGTCGTCCATTGCATCGATAGTCCCTCCATACGGTTTTGCGAGAAATACCGACCGCTCGCCAGGCGCGATGCCGGATCTCGATCGGCCCCCGCGGCTACGCAAGCTCCATGCCGGCTCTTGCGCCGCATTTCGCCGCCTCTCGCCGCTTGCGCGCTCGTGTCGCGCCAAGTTGAGTATGACAGGTGTTACGCAATCGTGCAGGGCGATCGATCGACGACACCGCCGATTTCCGCGTCGCTTCGTTGCGCGCTGTCCGCCGCCTCCCACTCGCTCGACCTGTGTTACGAAAACGCAGCAAAGTGTGCCACCCGTCGCCGACACTACGGCCTTGCTTGTCACGCTTCGCTTTCAAATGCACTGCAACATGCGATGGTTCCGACACTGTCGCTGACGATCGGCCCCGATTGACTCGATTGGACAGGCGTCGTTCGGTCATGAGCGAAGGCGAAGAACTGGCCTTCTTCGTGTTTCTCCTGCATCCCGCAAACCCGCTCCGTCATCCGCAATCGATAAGGAGTCCTTTACTTTTCGCGAAGCAAATCGTGAATTTTCATTAGGGACGAGCTTGCTTACAGTGCGGATCAAGCGCTTCGATTTTCCCTTCGATTTCCCGCTTACGAAGCGCATCCGACACGAGGACACGTCATGAACGATTTCAGCCAGGCAGCCGTCCAGCCGGAGGCCAAGAAGCGCAATCGCTACGCCGCCGGCGTGCTGAAGTACCGCGAAATGGGCTATTGGCAGCCCGACTACACGCCGAAGGACACGGACGTCATCGCGCTCTTCCGCATCACGCCGCAAGAGGGCGTCGAGCCCGAGGAGGCGGCGGCGGCCGTGGCCGGCGAATCGTCGACGGCCACCTGGACCGTCGTGTGGACGGACCGCTTGACGGCTTGCGACATGTATCGCGCCAAGGCCTATCGGATCGAGCCGGTGCCCGGCGCGAGCGCCGCCGAGCCGCAGTACTTCGCCTATATCGCCTACGAGCTCGATCTGTTCGAGGAAGGATCGGTGGCCAACCTGACGGCCTCGATCATTGGCAATGTCTTCGGCTTCAAACCGCTCAAGGCGCTGCGCCTCGAAGACATGCGCATACCTGTTGCTTACCTGAAGACGTTCCAGGGGCCGCCGACGGGCATCATCGTCGAGCGGGAACGGCTCGACAAATACGGTCGGCCGTTGCTCGGCGCGACCGTGAAGCCGAAGCTGGGCCTGTCGGGCAAGAACTATGGACGCGTCGTCTACGAAGGATTGAAGGGCGGGCTCGACTTCCTGAAGGACGACGAGAACATCAACTCGCAGCCGTTCATGCATTGGCGCGACCGGTATCTCTTCGCGATGGAGGCCGTCAATCGCGCGCAAGCGGAGACGGGCGAAGTCAAGGGGCATTACCTGAACGTGACGGCGGGGACGATGGAGGACATGTACGAGCGCGCCGAATTCGCGAAGCAGCTGGGCTCGTGCATCGTCATGATCGATCTCGTAATCGGATGGACGGCGATTCAGTCGATGGCGCGCTGGGCGAGACGCAACGACATGATCCTGCATCTGCACCGGGCCGGGCACGGTACGTACACGCGGCAACGCAATCACGGCATCTCGTTCCGGGTCATCGCGAAGTGGACGCGCATGGCCGGCGTGGACCACGTGCATGCGGGCACGGCCGTCGGCAAGCTCGAGGGCGATCCGCTCTCCGTGCAGGGCTACTACAACGTGTGCCGCGAGGCGCGCAACGAGGTCGATCTGTCGCGCGGGATTTTCTTCGATCAACCGTGGGCCGGCCTGCGCAAGGTGATGCCCGTGGCGTCGGGCGGCATTCACGCGGGGCAGATGCATCAACTGGTCGATCTGTTCGGCGACGATGTCATCCTGCAGTTCGGCGGCGGCACCATCGGACACCCGGCCGGCATTCAGGCCGGCGCGATCGCCAATCGCGTCGCGCTCGAGGCGATGATCAAGGCGCGCAACGAGGGCCGCGACATCGCGCACGAGGGGCCCGACATTCTCGAGGCGGCGGCGCGTTTTTGCACGCCGCTCAAGCAGGCGCTCGATACGTGGAAGGACGTGACGTTCAACTACGCGTCGACCGATACGCCCGATTACGCCGTCACGCCGAGCGTGGCTTGAAGTTGTCCGTTGCGACGCGTCGTCGCTTACCGCACCGATCGAAGGTGCCAATCGCCAGCTTTTGGGGAGCTTTGTCATGCGCATTACGCAAGGGACGTTTTCCTTTCTGCCCGATCTCACCGACGAGGAAATCCGCCTGCAGATCGACTATGCCCTGAGTCAGGGCTGGGCATGCTCGGTCGAATTCACCGACGATCCGCACCCGCGCAACACGTACTGGGAGATGTGGGGTCTGCCGATGTTCGACCTGCGCGACGCGGCTGGCGTGCTGCAGGAAGTGCGCGCCTGCCGCGCCGCCTATCCGAACCACTACATCAAGGTCAACGCGTTCGATTCGGTGCGCGGCTTCGAGACGATGCGGCTCTCGTTCATCGTCAACCGGCCCGTCGAGGAGCCCGGCTTCCGGCTGACGCGCACGGACGGCGAGGGCCGCGTGCAGCGCTACAGCATGACGAGCTACGCCGGCGAGCGGCCCGCCGGCGAGCGCTATGGCGTCAAGCGTTGAGGGAGCCATCATGTCCGAAGAAAGCGTCGATCTGGCCCGGCTCTATCGCGATTCGGGAATCGCCGAGGTGCTCGACGAGCTCGATCGCGATCTCGTCGGTCTAGCGCCCGTCAAGACGAGGATTCGCGAGATCGCGGCGCTCCTCATCGTCGAGCGTGCCCGCTCGCAGCTCGATCTGGCGAGCGGACCCCCGACGCTGCACATGTGTTTTTCGGGCAATCCCGGCACAGGCAAGACGACGGTCGCGCTGCGCATGGCCGAGGTGCTGCACCGGCTCGGCTATATCCGCCGCAACCACCTCGTCTCGGTCACGCGCGACGATCTCGTCGGCCAGTACATCGGCCACACCGCGCCGAAGACGCGCGAAGTGCTCAAGCGCGCAATGGGCGGCGTGCTGTTCATCGACGAGGCCTACTACCTCTACCGCCCCGAGAACGAGCGCGATTACGGCCAGGAGGCGATCGAGATCCTGTTGCAGACGATGGAGAACCAGCGCGACGACCTCGTGGTCATTCTCGCGGGTTATGCGACAAGAATGGAAACCTTCTTTCAGAGCAACCCCGGCTTTCGGTCTCGAATCGCGCATCACATCGAGTTTCCCGATTATGAGGAGTCGGAACTGCTCGAAATCGCCGAGCGCATGCTCGCCTCGATGCATTACGAGTTCGATGCCGATTCGCGCAACGCGTTCGCCGAATACATCGCGCGCCGCACGCGGCAGCCGAACTTCGCGAATGCACGCTCGGTGCGCAACGCGCTCGACCGCGCGAGGTTGCGGCAAGCGCGGCGCCTCTTCGCCGCGGCGCTCTCGAATGGCCGGCCGACCGATACGCACACGCTGATGCGGATCACGGCCGAAGACATCCGCGCATCGCGCGTGTTTGCCGGCGAGAGTGCGCCCGCCGAACCGCGGACGATTGCGCAGGCGGCTCGCAAAGGCGAGACCGCGCCACCGCCCGGTCAGATAAGAGAACCCGCCTAGGAGAAGTGCCATGCAAGACGGACGTACGACGCTTTCGAAGTTCCTCATCGACACACTCGACAGGCAGCCGTCGCCCGTCGCCGCCACCGGCTTGTCGGCACTCCTCATCGACGTGGCCGCCGCGATCAAGACGATCTCGTCGGCATTGACGCGCGGCGCGCTCGGCGGCAACTACGGCTCCGCGCAGACGGTCAACACGCACGGCGAGGAGCAGAAGAAGCTCGATATCGCAACGAACGAGATTTTCGTCCAGCACTGCGAATGGGATGGATTGCTCGCGGCGATGGTCTCCGAAGAAATGGAGAGCGTCTATGCGATCCCATCCGCCTACCCGCGCGGCGACTATCTGCTCGCGTTCGATCCGCTCGACGGCTCGTCGAACATCGACATCAACGGCGTCGTCGGCTCGATCTTTTCGGTCCTGCGTTGCAAGGACGGCGAAGCGGGCGAGGCGGGTTTCCTGCGGCCGGGTCACGAGCAGGTGGCCGCGGGCTATGCCATCTATGGTCCCTCTACGATGCTCGTCCTTTCGGTCGGCAACGGGACGCACGGTTTCACGCTCGAGCGCGACGTCGGCAATTTCGTCCTCACGCATTCCGATATCCGTATCCCCGAGGAGACGAGCGAGTTCGCGATCAACGCATCGAACGAGCGATTCTGGGAGGCGCCCGTGCGCCGGTACGTTCAGGAGTGCAAGGACGGCCGCACCGGTTGTCGCGGGCGCGACTTCAACATGCGCTGGATCGCATCGATGGTCGCGGAAGTTCACCGCATCCTGATGCGCGGCGGCGTCTTCATGTATCCGCGCGACTTCAAGACGCCTTCGATGCCGGGGCGGCTGAGGCTGCTCTACGAAGCGAATCCCATGAGCTTTCTCGTCGAGCAGGCGGGCGGTGCGTCGAGCACGGGGCGCGAGCGGATTCTCGATGTGACGCCGAGTGCGCTGCACGAGCGCGTGCCCGTGATCCTCGGCTCGCGCAACGAAGTCGAGCGGATCGCGCGCTACCACCGCGACTTCGATCGCGGCGAGGACAAGCCGTTCACCTCGCCGCTCTTTCAGCCTCGCTCGTTGTTTCTGCCCGAGGCGCCTGTTTGAAGGCGACTCTAGGCCGCACCGAATAGCAAGCAACCATTGGAGACACGAGGCATGTCCGTCAAGCATCCGATCATCGCCGTAACCGGCTCGAGCGGCGCCGGTACGACGACCGTCATGAAGAGCTTCACGCATATCTTCCGACGCGAGCGCATCAATGCGCAGATCGTCGAAGGCGATGCGTTTCACCGCTACGACCGCCTTGGCATGCGCGAAGCGATGCAGCAGCGCGAGCGCGACGGGTTTCGCAACTTCAGCCACTTCGGCCCCGACGCCAACCTGCTCGACGAGCTCGAGGGCCTCTTCGCCTCGTACGCCGAGAACGGCTCCGGCCGGTACCGCCATTACGTGCACGACGACGCCGAGGCTGCGCAGTTCGGGCAAGACGCGGGCACGTTCACGCCGTGGCGCGACATCGAGCCCGGCACCGACCTGCTTTTCTACGAGGGGCTGCACGGAGCGGCCGTCACGGATTCGATCGACGTCGGCCGGCATGCGGACTTGCTCGTCGGCGTCGTGCCGATCATCAACCTCGAATGGATCCAGAAGCTGCATCGCGACCAGACGATGCGCGGCTACTCGCACGAAGCCGTCGTCGATACGATCCTGCGCCGCATGCCCGATTACGTGAACTACATCTGCCCGCAGTTTTCGCGCACGCATGTCAACTTCCAGCGCGTGCCGACCGTCGACACGTCGAATCCGTTCATCGCGCGCGAGATTCCTCAGCCCGACGAGAGCTTCGTCGTCATTCGCTTCGCACGGCCGAAGGGGATCGACTTCCAGTATCTGCTGACGATGCTGCACGACTCGTTCATGTCGCGGCCGAACGTCATCGTCGTGCCGGGCGGGAAAATGGGGCTCGCGATGCAGCTCATCTTCACACCGATGATTCTCCAACTGATGGATCGGCGCGCGCGCGCATGACGCCCGCCGTGATCCCGACGCATAGGGGCATCCCAATGAATGCCATAGCAGAGCCGTCCCCCACGCTTGCGCCAGAGCTCATGGCCAATGCGCTGCGCATGCTTGCCGTCGATGCCGTGCAGCAGGCGAATTCCGGTCATCCGGGCATGCCGCTCGGCATGGCCGAGATAGCGGTTGCGCTTTGGAGCCGCCATTTGCGGCACAATCCGCGCAATCCGGGCTGGCCCGATCGCGATCGCTTCGTGCTCTCGAACGGGCACGGCTCCATGCTGCTCTACGCGCTGCTCCATCTGACGGGCTATGACCTGCCGGTGGAGGAGCTCAAGCGTTTTCGCCAGCTCCATAGCAAGACGCCGGGGCATCCGGAGGTCGGCGTCACGCCCGGTGTCGAGACCACGACCGGGCCGCTCGGGCAGGGCTTCGCGAACGCCGTCGGCATGGCGCTCGCCGAAGCGCTGCTCGCGCGCGAGTTCAATCGGCCCGGTCATCCGATCGTCGACCATTACACGTACGTGTTCCTCGGCGACGGCTGCCTGATGGAGGGGATCTCTCACGAGGCGGCGTCGCTCGCCGGCACGTTGAAGCTCGACAAGCTGATCGTGCTCTACGACGACAACGGCATTTCGATCGACGGTCACGTCGAGGGCTGGTTTGCCGACGATACGCCCGCGCGCTTCGCGTCGTATGGCTGGAACGTCGTGCGCGACGTGGATGGGCACGACGTCGAGGCGGTCGATCGCGCGATCGACTCCGCGCACGGCGCTGGCCGCCCGACGTTGATCTGCTGCAAGACGGTGATCGGCCGCGGGTCGCCGACGAAGTCGGGCACGCACGATGTGCACGGCGCGCCGCTCGGGGCCGCCGAGATTGCGGCGATGCGCGACGCGCTCGGCTGGCCGTATCCGCCGTTCGTCGTGCCGGACGAGGTGCGCGCGCAATGGGATGCGACGGTGCGCGGCGCCGAGCTCGAAGCGCAGTGGGCGCAGCGCTTCGCGTCGTACCAACAGCACTATCCGCGCGAGGCCGCCGAATTCGAGCGGCGCACGCGCGGTTCGTTGCCCGAGAGCTGGACGGCCGCGACGCGCATGATCGTGCATACGGCGAACGGCGCGGGCCAATCGGTCGCGACGCGCAAGGCCTCGCAGCAGGCCATCGAGGCGCTGGCGGCAACGTTGCCCGAGTTGCTGGGCGGCTCGGCCGATCTCACGGGTTCGAACCTGACGGACTGGCCCGCGTCGGTAACCGTGCGCGCCGACGAGCGCGGACTGCATGGCGGCAACTACGTGCACTTCGGCGTGCGCGAGTTCGGCATGAGCGCGGTATTGAACGGTGTCGCGCTGCATCGCGGCTATTTGCCGTTCGGCGGAACGTTTCTGACGTTCTCCGACTATGCGCGCAACGCGCTGCGGATGGCGGCGCTGATGAAGACGCGCTCGATCTTCATCTTCACACATGACTCGATCGGGCTCGGCGAGGACGGACCGACGCACCAAGCCATCGAGCATGCGGCGAGTCTGAGGCTGATTCCCGGGCTCGACGTCTGGCGGCCCTGCGATACCGTGGAGACGGCGCAGGCGTGGATCGGCGCGGTGGAACGGCAGGGGCCGTCGTGCCTGCTGCTGAGCCGGCAGACGCTGCCGTTCGTCACGCGCAGCGATGAGCAGGTCGGTGCGATCGCGCGTGGAGGGTATGTGCTGCGCGATTGGCCTTCCGCTTCTGCAGCGACGGAACCCGGATCGAATGCGGCTTCGCAAACGGTGAATCCGGCATCGATGCGACGCCTCATCCTGATCGCCACGGGTTCGGAAGTTTCGCTCGCCTTAGCCGCGATCGAACCGCTGGCCGAGAAGGGCATTGCCGCTCGTGTGGTTTCCATGCCGTCTACGTCCGTGTTCGAGCGTCAGCCGCAGGGTTGGCGCGATGCCGTGCTGCCGCCCGGCGCACCACGCGTGGCCGTCGAAGCGGGCGTGAGCGCCTATTGGCGGCAATACGTGGGTTTCGACGGCGGTGTGGTCGGCATCGATACGTTCGGCGAATCGGCGCCGGCCGGCGCGCTCTTCACCTATTTCAATTTGACGACGCAGGCCGTCGTGGATGCGGCATGTCGCATAGCCGGCGATTGATGCGCTCGTGACGTCGCCGTTTCCTTCTGGCGGTGACAAGGCACGGCACGGCACGGCTCGGCTGCAAAGATTCCGATCAACTTCGCATCGCAATCCTGAGGAGTCCTAATCATGGCGTTCATTGCACTACGGCAATTGCTCGATCATGCGGCCGAACATGGGTACGGCGTTCCCGCGTTCAACGTCAACAATATGGAGCAGATCCACGCGATCATGCAAGCGGCGGAGGCGACCGCGAGCCCCGTGATTCTTCAGGCCTCGGCGGGCGCGCGCAAATATGCGGGCGAGCCCTATCTGCGGCATCTGGTGCTGGCGGCAATCGAGGCGCATCCCGACATTCCGGTCGTGCTGCATCAGGATCATGGCGCGAGCCCGTCCGTCTGCCAGCAGGCGATCCGCTCGGGGTTTACGTCGGTCATGATGGACGGCTCTTTGATGCCGGATCAGAAGACGCCGGCGAGCTACGACTACAACGTCGAAGTGAGCCGGCGCGTCGTGGATGCGGCGCATGCGGTGGGCGTTTCGGTCGAGGGCGAGCTGGGCTGTCTCGGTTCGCTTGAAACGGGCGAGGCGGGCGAAGAAGATGGCGTAGGGGCGGGGGGCAAGCTTTCGCGGGAAGCGCTGCTGACCGATCCCGAGCAGGCCCGCACATTCGTGGAAGCCACTGGCGTCGATGCGCTCGCGATCGCGATCGGCACCTCGCACGGCGCGTTCAAGTTCAGCCGACAGCCGACCGGCGACATCCTCGCGATCGATCGGATCGCCGAGATTCACGAGCGGCTGCCCAACACGCATCTCGTGATGCATGGCTCATCGTCGGTGCCGCAGGAATGGCTCGAGGTGATCCGCGAGTACGGCGGCGAGATTCCGACGACCTACGGCGTGCCGGTCGGGGAAATCCAGCGGGGCATTGCGCACGGCGTGCGCAAAGTCAACATCGATACCGATATCCGACTCGCGATGACGGGCGCGATGCGCAAGGCGTTCGCGCAGGCGCGCTCCGAGTTCGATCCACGGCAGGCGCTCAAGGCGGCGACGGCGGCGGCTAAGGGCGTTTGCATCGAACGGTTCGAGGCGTTCGGTTGCGCGGGGCAAGCGAGAAATATCAAACCGCTGCCGCTCGAGGCGATGGCGCAGCGGTATCACTGAATGCGCGAGCGGGGTCTGCTATTGGCGAGGCAGATCGATGACAGGCGCAAATGGTAGTTGCTCGCATTGAGAGATCTTGCGAATCCTGCATCGATCTCTAGGGCTTCGAAAGCAGCGCCGCGACGCCACGCGAGCCCGTTTGCGCAGCGATGTCAGCCGCCGTCATGCCGCGGTTGTCGCGCAGCGAGGCATCGGCGCCGCGCGCGAGCAGCAGCTTGACGGTATCCGCCTGATCGTAGCCGGCCGCCCACATGAGCGCAGTCAGATCGTTCTTGTAGCGCGTATTGACTTCGACGCCCGCGTCGAGCAGTCGCTGCACGACGGCCGTATGTCCTTGCCCCGCCGCGTAGACCATTGCCGTCTTGCCGACCTGGTCCGTCGCGCCCGGATCGGCGCCATGCTCGAGCAGCAACGTGACGACGTCATCATGTCCCTCGTAGGCGGCGGCCAGCAGCGGAGTGATTCCATGGACGTCGGCCTGGCGCACGTTCGCGCCGTGCTCGATCAGAAGACGTGCGGTTCCGGTCGCACCTTTCCTGCACGCGGTGATGAGCGCCGTATCGCCTACTCGGTCACGAGAATCCACCACCGCGCCTTCGTCGAGCAATGCTCGCACGGCGTTCTCGTCTCCTGCTTTTGCAGCAACGAGCAGTTGCTGATTCAACGGCTTATCGTC
This sequence comes from Trinickia symbiotica, assembly GCF_003028655.1. GTDB lineage: Bacteria > Pseudomonadota > Gammaproteobacteria > Burkholderiales > Burkholderiaceae > Trinickia > Trinickia symbiotica_A. Next base: position 497,039 of record NZ_PYUC01000002.1, on the reverse strand, counting down.
TTCGGCCAACGCGCTCGTCGGCGCGAGCGCCGTCAGTGCAATGGCGCATGCCTCAACGAAGATCGATGCCTTCGTTGGCCACCGCCGTCCGGCCATCGGTCTCATAGTCGATACTCCTACTGCAGGTTGGCAATATAGGCGGCCAGGTTCTCGATATCTTGATCCGACAATCCCTTCGTCACGCTCGTCATATTCCCTGCATCGTTGGTCCGCCGATGCTCGCGAAAATCCTTCAGCTGTTTGACGATGTATTGGGGGTACTGCCCGGCCACGCGAGGGATCTCATTCTGCCCTTTGAACTCGCCGAGGTGACACATCGTGCAAAGCGTGTCCGCCGCTTTCTTTTGCCCGGCTTCGATTTGCGCCGCGTCGGCTTTGACGGTCACCGGCGCCGGCTTTTGCGCCGCGAAGTAGTCGGCGAGATCGAGCATGTCTTCGCGCGACAGTCCGGCCGCGACCGGCGACATGCGCGGATCGCTGCGGCGCCCCTCCTTGAAGTCGCGCAATTCGAGGTAAAGATAGCGCGCCGTCTGCCCGGCGAGGATTGGGTAGTCGGGATTCGTCGAATTGCCCATCGGGCCGTGGCAGACGGCACATGTCGCCGCCTTGGCCTGTCCGGCGGCCGCATCCGCGTACGCGTCCGCCGAAGCGAGGGAAGCCACCCCCAAGCAAAGCAGCAAGCTCGCCCGCGCGAGGCCTGCCCCGCTGATCGGGCGAGCGGCAGCGGTCGATGGCGCCGGCGCTCGCCGTGTATTCATGGCAACGCGAAGACGATGATGGCGTTGCCGCGTTTGTAATCGAGCTGAGTGTTGCCGCCGGCGGCGACGGCCACGTATTGCTTGCCGTTCAACATGAATGACGTAGCGGGCGCATTGACCCCTGCACCGCATTGGAACTCCCAAAGCTTCTTGCCCGTCGCCGCATCGAACGCGCGGAAATAACCGTTGCCCTCGCCGTTGAAGACAAGCCCGCCCGCCGTGGCGAGCACGCCGCCAATCAGCGGCTGGTCCGTCTTGAACGACCAGGCGATCTTGCCGGTATCGACATTGACCGCGACGAGCTTGCCCCACTGCGCTTCCGAAGGAATGACCTTGAACGCGCCGCCGAGCCAGAGCTTGCTGCCGCCCGGATAGGGCGTCTCCTCGACTTGATAGGTCATCGGCTGATGCAGGTTGGCGGCATAGGCGAGGCGTGTCTTCGGGCTGAACGCCATCGGCGACCATTCGACGCCACCGTTCGCCCCGGGAAGCATGCGCGCGCCCTCCGGTGTCGGCAGCGTCCACATGTCTTCCTGCGGAATCATCGCTTCCGAGAATCGGATCAAATGCCCGGTCTTGCGATCGTGGACATAGACGTGCCCGGTCTTGCCCGCTTCGATCACGCCCGGAATCATCTGACCGTCCGGCCCGCGCACGTCGATGAGGATCGGCGGGCTCACCGCGTCGAGGTCCCAGACGTCGTGCGGGATGTACTGGTAGTGCCACTTGTACTGGCCGGTGTTGAGGTCGATCGCGACGAGCGAGTCCGTATAGAGGTTGTCTCCGGGCCGGATCGCGCCGTAGAGATCGGGCGAGGGGTTGCCGACCGCAAAGATCGCCGTATTCGTCGCGCGATCGATCGCGGGCGTCATCCATACTCCACCGCCGAGCGTCTTGTAAAAGTCGCCGCCTTTATCGGCGAGCTGTTTCTTCTCGGCGTCGATGTCGCGGTGCAGGTCACGGCCCGTCGCGTCCTTCGTGGCCCAGACGCCTTCCTGGCCCGTTTCGGGAATCGTGTAAAACGTCCAGAGCGGTTTCCCCGTACCAACATCGAAGGCTTTGACGAAGCCGCGAATCCCGTACTCGCCGCCGTTCGTGCCGATGAGGACTTTATCGTCGACGACGACGGGCGCCATCGTCTCCGAGTAGCCGAGATCGGGATCGCCAATCTGGGTTTCCCATAGCAGGTTGCCGGTTTTCGCATCGAGCGCTATGAGCTTCGAATCGAGCGTGCCCAGGAACAGCCGGCCGCCCGACACCGCCACGCCGCGATTGTTGGGCCCGCAACAAAATGTGATGATCTGCCCCATTTTGTGCGTGTAGTGCCAGAACTCCCGGCCCGTCGCCGCATCGATTGCATAGACGTGATCGAACGACGTGGTGATGAACATGATCCCGTTGACGACGACGGGAGCGGTCTCCATCGATTCATTGAGCGCCGTCTGGAAGATGAACGCCGGTTTCAGCCGTGAGACGTTGCCTTTGTTGATCTGTGCGCCGGGGTAGTAGCGCGTCTGCGCGTAAGAGCCGTTCGCCGAGAGCCAGTCGGCCGTATTGCGCCACGAAGCGTCGAGCCGCTCCTGCGTCACGGGTTGCAGTACGTCGGGCATCTGCGCCGACGTGGTCGTGTTGGTTGCGCGGCTCAGCACTTCTTGTTGCCCGAAAGCGGCCGACGCCGTCAACATCAGCGCGAGCATCGTGAGGCGAACGGGCAGGGTTCCGAACGTGGTTTTCATGGGCGTCTCCTCGCTTCTCTTTTCGGCATTGGCCCGCGTCATCCCGCGCGTGACGGCCATGCCTGATTCAGCGTAGGCGAAGTGCCCCTCTTTTTTCGGACAGGGTAAAGTCGATTACGCCGATCGATGGCGCGGCGAGTCAATCCTCTGACGTTCAGGACTACTCAGCTTTTCTCCTGGTGCTTCGTCATCGTCGTGCCCGGCGCACAGTAGGCGCCCAGATCTTCTTCGGTCCGCTCGACGGCGCATCCCCACTCGAGCGGCGTGTCCTGATTGAAACGCTTGCCCAGCTGCCACGCGATCTCGGCCCGCCCGAGTTGAACACCCATATAGAAGGCATGACCGACATCGGTGCCGAACTGGAGATTCGGATAGAGCGCGAACGGATCCGTGTCGCGCCAATGGCCGTCGCGGTTGTAGACGTGCAGTCCATCGGCCGCCACCTGCACGCGAAAATTCGGGTCGCGCACGCCGCTCGCGAACTCGTCGATCTCCTCGGCGCTGTAGGGAAACGGCCGCCGTTCATGAACGGTCGCAAGCGCGCTGCCGATACCGCCCATTCCCTTGGGCAGCGCCTGAGCCTCGCGCGCGGCGTGCATGACGCGGCGCGCCACGTCGGCTTCGCGCACGGCGCGCCGCGCATGCAGGCTGACAGACGTCGTCAGCACGGCGGCAACGCGAAGCTCGGCCGCCATGCCGAGCAGCACCGCGTTGATGCCGCTCGTATCCGCTTCGGTCAGCTCCGTCACGTTGCCGATGCCCATCATGATGGGCGCGTCGGGATACCGCTCACGTAATGCGACGTATCGCGCGATCGAACTCGCGAGCCCGAACGGAATCGGGTCGAGGATCGGATCGGCGAGAAACGCGCGCCCGCGTGCGGCGAGCGCCTCGATCGCCGCATCGAGCGAGGCGGTATCGCCGGGGTCGCGCGCAACGAGGATCGGTGTCGACGGCACTTCGTCGGCGACCCACAAGGTGTCGAGGTTGAGGCTCATCAAATAGTCGGCGCCCGCGCGTCCGCCGCGCAGCAGCTCCTCCGTGCGCATCGAGTCGACGCTCACACGGAATCCTTCAGACTTGAGCCGGCGGACCGCGTCTTCGAGATGCGGAAACGGCGTTTCCGGCAGACAGCCGACGTCGATCACATCGGCGCCCTGTGCCGCATAGGCCCGTGCGCGTTCGACGATGCCGTCGAGGTCGAGCCTCGGGGCATCGACGATTTCGGCGAAGATCTCCGTCTCGTAGCGAGAGAGATCAACGGTCCGCTTCTTCTGACCGAAGAACTGCGGCAGGTCCTTGACTTCCTCGGGGCCGCGCTCGACGGGCACGCCGTAGTGCGCGCTCAGCGCCTCGAGATCGCCGCGGCAGCGTCCCGGCACGATCACGCGTTGCGCCGAAAGGGGGGACGGGAGGCGCCGTCGAATCATATCGGCCGTCATCAAGGCGGCGACCTGCAGACCGAGTTCGTGGATTTCCCACGTGAACGCCGTCGGCGCCATGCTTTCGAGCACGCGCGTGAGACTCGGCTGCGCGAGGCGGCCCGTCAGGAAGAGGATGTGGTCCATGCGAGATCGAGCGTCGCAAGCCGTTCATCGAGCGCGGCCTCGAGGCCATCGAGTGAGCGGACGAGCGTCGTATGCGCGAAGCGCGCGAGACGCTCGACGTTCTCGAGCTCGATCGCACGCGGTCTGAGTTCCACCCACTCGTCGGGTGCCTGCGTGACCACGGTCGGTTCGGTGTCGCATGCATAGACGATGCCGGGAATGCACTGCTTGCCGGCTTGCGCGTACATGTTGGTCGGCAACGTGTCCGAAATTCCGAATGCGCACTTGGCGACGGTGTTGCTCGTGGCCGGCGCGATGACGATGGTGTGATAGAGGCCGTGATAAAGCATGCCGACCGGCACGCCGCTCGCGCTGTTGTCGCGCACCACGCGAAAGTGCTGCCTCAGCCGCTCGAGCGGCCACCCGTAAAGCGGCAGCACCTCTTCAGCGGCCCTCGAGAGAAACAGGTCGGTGCGCGGCAACCGCAGCGCAAGCGCAAGCGATTCTTCGAGCATGTGCCCGGAGCCGGTCACGCACCACGCGAATCGAGCGTCGGGCTTGAATTCGGTGAGACGGCGAGCGGGCTCGTGACTCATGCGTCGAGCGTGACCGGCGAGCCGTCGTGCGAGAGGCGGATATGCAGTCGATGCATCTTCCGGTAAAGCGTATTGCGACTGATACCGAGCGCCTTCGCGACGTTGCTGACGTTCCACCGATGTTCGTCGAGCATGGCGAGCACGGTTTCGCGCTCGTTGAGCTGGATCGCGTTGAGCGAGGAGATATCGGCATCCTCGGCGAGATGCGGCAACTCGGGCGCCGCGATGCGCGACGGCGCGGCAGGCGCCACCGCAATGCTTGCCGGAGGTTGGCTTGCCTGCAGCACCTCGGGCGGCAGGTGCGCGCACTCGATCAGATGGCCGTCACAAAGCGCGATCGCCATCTTCAGCACGTGGCGCAACTGGCGGATGTTCCCGGGCCACGCGTAGCCGAGCAGCGCGCGTTGCGCCTCGGGCGTGAGCTCGGGCACGTCGGTGCCTTCGCACTCGGTCTCGAGCAGGTGATGAATGAGCGGCAGTTTATCGATGCGCTCGGCGAGCGCCGGCAGGTTGATCTCGATCCCCTTCAGTCGATAGTAGAGGTCCTCGCGAAACTGTCCGCTCTGCACGAGTTCGAGCAGATTGCGGTGGCTTGCGCTGATCAGCTGGAAATCGACTTTCACCGTCGTTTCCGCGCCGAGCGGCGTAACCTCGTGCTCCTCGATGACGCGCAAGAGCCTCGCCTGCAGCGCGAGCGGCATATCGCCGATTTCGTCGAGAAAGAGCGTGCCGCCGTTGGCTTGAACGATCTTGCCGCGCCGGCCTTCGCGCTGCGCGCCGGTGAAGGCGCCCGCGCGATAGCCGAAGAGCTCGCTTTCGATCAGGTTCTCGGGCAGCGAGGCGCAGTTCACGGGCACGAACGGGCCATTGGCAAGCGGGCTGATGCCGTGCAACGCCTGCGCGAAGACTTCCTTGCCCGTGCCGGTCTGGCCGCGCAGCACGATCGGGATCTTGCGCTGGATCACGCGTGCAGCCAGTTGAATTTGCGACGCCATGCGCGGATCGCCGAACTCGAGGTGCGAAATCTTGTCGAGGCGGCTCGCCGTCGCGGGCGCATGGGGCTCGCGCGCTGGCCGGCGCACCGTGGGATCGGTGACGAAAACGCGCGTCGTGCTCGCCGCGCTGCCGGCTTGCGCCGTCTGCGCGACGAGAAAGAAGCGATTCGTGCCGTTCGCGCTATAGACGGTGATCGGATGGAACGATCCGCGTATGCTGCGCGCGATCATCTCCTCGATCGACGCGTTGAAGGCCTCGTCGATCCGCTTGCTGCGCAACTCTTCGAGCGAGCGGCAGCCGAGCTGGAACGCGGCGCTGCGGTTGGCGGCGAGCACCGTGCCGTCGTCGTCGACGGCGATCTTGCCGCCGTGCAGCGTGCCGACGAACTCCGGTCGACTGTGAAACTGGATGATGTTCGCGTGGCGGTAGCGCGAGGAGAGCAGCCGATTCTCGATCATCTGCCTCGACATGCCGACGAGCACGAGCGAATGTTGCTGCAAGAGCTTCGAGCGGCTCGTCACATCGAGCACGCCGGCGATCTCGCCGCGATCGTCGAAGATCGGCGCGGCCGAGCAGGTGAGCGACGTATAGCGCGCATAAAAGTGATCCTGCTGGCAGACGGCCACGCAATCGCGTTCGGCGATGCTCGTGCCCATGCCGTTCGTGCCGGCTTCGCGCTCGCTCCAGAGCGCGCCGATCCGGAAGCCGTCCACGGCGACCGCTTCGGCGAACGGCGTGGACGATACCTGATGGACGATCACGCCGTCGGCGTCGACGAGCACGACCGCGAGCTCGGGATCCGCGAGCTGCTGGTAAAGCGTCGTCATCTCGAGCTTCGAGCACGCGATCAAATCGCCGACCGCTTCGCGCCGCTCCGCGAGCTCGTGCTCGGTCAGCACGGGCGGCGTCACGAACCGGCCGGGATCGAGGCGAAACTCGTTGATGCAACGCGCCCACGATTGCGCGACGGGCTCGCTCATCGGACGGGACGGCAAGTGGTGATTCACTACGTTCAGTACTTCTCTGACGTGCGCACTGCTGTCAGCGAGCAATGACATGGGGTTGTCTCCACGGCGTGCAACATCGCAGGGTATGCGGACAAGATGCATGGGCCGCTGCGAGTGCCGCTCTATTTAACGTTGTCCCCTTCGCACCGCGGTTCATCCTCTACCGCGCGCGCCACGGCTTCGGCCTGCTTCGCCCCTTGCGGCGGGTCTGATCAGGCGTCATGCGATCGGTCGAAACATCCGATCTGTCTCAAAAACTTTACCCTCGATGGCGCGCCTGTTCAATAAGTAGTCGCATTATGTGAGACACCACGCGCGCGATTCTTGCTTTACTTGCCGGACGTGTCTCGCGTCGCCGCCACGGCTCGCCATTGTTGCAGGTTCGGCACAAGCTGTCGCGCGACCGAGATTGTTCTGCTTTTCGTCCCCTATTGCCGAACCACGGCGGAGCCTCAATCATGGATCGTATCGACACCACTCGGCTTGCGCCGTTTCCGTCCGGACCCCATGCGGAAGAGCCGGCAATCGCCGGATCGCCGCACAGCCGGCCGGCCGTCGCCCAGGCGCTCGATATCGTTTTCATCGAAGGCTTCGTGGGACAGACGGTAATCGGAATCGACGCCCCCGAGCACCACGCGCCGCAGCCGGTGCGCATGGACCTCGCCGTCGGCGTGCCGATGCTGAAAGCCTGCGTCACCGACCGCATCGAAGATACGATCAATTACGCCGAAGTACGAGGCGCGCTGCATGCGCTACTCGCGTCGCACGGCGTCGAGCTGCTCGAGGCGCTTGCCGAGAAGGTCGCGCACTTGCTGATTCGCGACTTCGGCGCGCATTGGGTGCGTGTCTCGATCGCCAAGCCGGCCAAGTTCGACGATGTGACCGCGGTCGGCGTGACGATCGAGCGGCGTCGCGGCGCGCGGCCGAGCGTCGCCGGTACCTGGGCCGCGCTCGGGGCGGGGTTCGTTCCGAACTGAGCCCGGCCGGGGCTTCGCCGCTCGAAAGCGGGGAGCCGGGGCCTGTGCCGCCGAGTCAGTCGGTTATCGCTGTGGCAAACCGCAAGCGCGATACGCGTCGGCCTGCAAAGTCTTGAACGACTTCGTCTGATGCCTCGCCGTATCGGTGCGGAACTCGGCACCGCCTTGGCCGCCTAGAGACGCATACTTCGCGAACGTCGATTCGTCCACGAACTCGTCGTACGGAATGACCGCGGCGATTTTGTCGATCACGCACGAGCATTTGTAGACGTTGGCGAAATCGTGCCCGTTGTCGTCCATGCAGGTCAGCACATATTCGACGCGGCCTTGCGTCGGATAATCGTAGCCTCCGTGAGCGGCACGCGGGTCGACCGTATCGCTGCCGGCGGCCAACGCATAACCGCCCCATGCCAGGCAGGCGCCAGCGATCAATGCGCGACATCGGGTTCTCATCTTTGCCGCCTCTCTCGGTTGTCTCCTCTATCCACGATATGCATAACCGTTGCGGGTGTCGATTGGAGTAAACGCTCCGGCAAAATCCCGATGCCGCAGCGTCCCGGGGGGCACGCGCCCCCCGGCCGGAACGAGCATGACCGCCTGCTCGCCTCGAAAGTGGGACGCGTTACTTCGGCGAGAACGGGTGGTGGACGGATGCCTTTTGCGAAACCACGTCGGCCGCGGTCGGCGTGCCGGCGATCGCGCGTTCGATGGATTCCCTCGTCGCTTTGTAGTTGAAGTCGAAGATCTTGGTGTCGTCCTCGGCCTCCCAGTGGATGAACACGCCGACGCAGATGAAGATGTCGTCGGCTTCATCCTTCGGGATCGTACCGGCCTCGACGCAGTCCGCCACGGCGCGCGCGACAGCGGCTTGCGCGGGACCGAACATCTGCACCGCTTGCTTCGCGCCTTTGATCGTCACCTTGTTGAACAGCACCGTATTGGGCTTGGTGGGCAGGTTCGGCGCGACGACCGCGAGCAGCGTCGTGAAGCCGTCTTTGTTGTTGGTCAGTGCGTTGCAGAACGCGGTCTCCGCGGCCGAACCGCGCGGTCCCATGATGAGGTCGACGTGCGCGACCTCATTGCCGTCGCCGATAAGCGACTCACCTACCAGGACGCGATTGATCTTGGCCATGCTCTTCCTCCAATCGGTGGATATGGACTTTCTGTGTGTTGGGCGCCCTCGAGCGATTTGTGCGGCGCGCCGTTCATGCGAGGGCGCATGCCGGGCGCGTAGTTGTCGAATCGATGCACGGTGGCGTTACCTAACAGTTTTCATGCCAGTCGGGGCGCGATCGCCGCGGCGCCATCTTCCGCTCGGCTCATGGGGTGGCGGCGCTCAACACCACGAACATCGTGGCCACCGCGAGGTCCGCGCTGGTGCCCGGGTTCAGTCCGCGCGTCTTCAGTTCGGAGTCCCAACGATCGAGCTCCACTGCGGCCGCCGGCTCATCATTCGTCAGTGCGTTGCGCCAGCGCGCATGCTGCGAGCGCGCCGCGAGCGTGACACTCTGCGCCAGCGGCACGCCGTGCTTGCGCACAATGTGCGAATCGGGCCAACCGCTCAGATACGTGAAGAAGGCTTCGAGAATCGCGAGCTCGCGGTGTTGCTCCGGCATGTCGAGCACGGCGGGCAGGCCGCGCTCGAAGATATCGGCGAACCCGTTCGCATACTGGCGTGCGATGCTGTCGCGCTCCGCGGCAAGCGACATCGCCGTTCGCAGATCGACGGTCGGCTCGGCATGGACGGATTGCTCGGGCGCGTCGCCGAGCCCGCCCGGGTTCGCCAGCGCGATGGCGCGGTAGGCCGCGCGCGCGTCGTCGACGGTGAGCCGCGCGAGCGTGCGCTCGAGTTCGGCGCGCCAGGCGCTCGCGCGCGGCGGTGCCGTGAACGCGTCGAGCGCGGCGGCCAGCGGCGCCACGAGCAGGACGATGCCGAGGTTGGTGTTGCAATCGACGGCCGCGCGCGTCGCGCGGATCGCTTCGAAAATGCGCGTGCCGACGGACGCGCCGCTTATGAAGAGCGGACCAGCCGACGCCTTCGCGCTTGCGATGAACTGCGCGGCGACCATGCCGTGCCCCGCACTTTGCGCGCTGACGTTGCCCGGTTTGGCAACCTCGACGTCGAGCCGGCAAGCCGCGAGAAACGCGCTATAGGCTTTCGCGAGCAAGGGTTGGTGAGAATGGAGCGCTTCAACCATGACGCTGAGGGAGTGCCACGATGCCGGCGCCGTCGACGCCGGTTTCGCTACGGATCGCCGCGAGCTTGCGATCGAGCAGATCGTCGACGAGCGCGCGCGCGATGTCGACTTCGACGACCGATTGCAATCCGCGCCAGGCCGCGACGCCATTGACTTCGAGCACGAGCGGTTCGTCGGCTCGATCGGGGTTTGGAATCAGGTCGACGCCGGCATAGTCGAGCTCGAGCGCGCGGGCGGCGCGAATGGCCGTTTGCGCAAGCGCCGCGTCGAGCTCGGCGCGCTCGCATCGCGCACCACGTGCGAAATTGTGGATCCAGCCTTTGCCGCCGACCCGCCGCATCGCCGCAACGGCCTGGCCGCCGATGACGAGCACGCGCCAGTCGAACCCCGCGCCCCGGCGTGCGTGCTCCACATAACGCTGCAAGTAAGCAACCTCGTGATAAGCCGCGAGCGATGGCAGCGGTGCAAGCTGCCCGGCCGACGGCCCACGACGCTTCGCACCGACGCGCCGCAAGCCGCGGCCTTGCGATCCGAACAGCGGTTTGACGACAAGACGCCGCCCCGCGGCGGCTTCGCGCATGACGAGCCTTTGTGCGAACGCGCTCGATTCCGACGCCCAGGCTGCCGGCGTCGGCACGCCGTGACGATGCAGCAAAAAGCTCGTCATCGACTTGTCGACGCTGCGCTCGATCGCGCGCGCATCGTTGTAGACGGGCACGCCGAGCTCGCGCAGCGCGTGCAGAATACCGAGCCTCAGCGTCACCTGCTCGAACGTGCCGCCTGCTATTGCCCGCACGAAGACGGCGTCGGGCAGGCCGCGACCGAAGCCGGGCACGGCGAGCCCGTGCGGCGCCCATGTCGTATCGATGCGGCAGTCGGCCAGATCGACGCAACGCGCCTCGACGCCGCGCGCGCGCAGCGCCTTCTTCAGGCGGCCCGTGTGCCAGCCGGTCTCGTCGGTCATGATCGCGACGCGCAGATGGCTCGGCGTCGCCATCGTATCGAGATCGGGGAGAGAAGCGATCGTCACGATGCGTCGGCGGGGCCGCTCCATTGCTCGTGCAGCAGGCGGGCGTCGACGCGCCCGCCGTGCCAGGTCGCGCCGCTTTCGAGGCTGCTGACCCAGACCTCGGCCGGCGCGAACAAAGCCGGATCGATCTGATAGAAGTCGTAATTGAACGACGTGAAGATCTCGGCGAAGGGGCGCCCGTAGTCGCGCGAGTTCGACGCGGGCAATTGCTGCGCGAGCGTCTTCGCGGCGGCGTCGGTCCTCACCGTGAGATGGACGCGTCCGCCGTAGAGAATCGCGTCGTTCGTGCGGCCCATCGCCGCGATGCCGTCGGGCGCCGGCGGCGGCAACGGCGCCGAGCCCGACCCTTCGACTACTTCGGCGAGGTCGATGCCCAGCACATGCGTTTTGTGCAGCGCGACTTCGACCACGCGCGCGACGACCTGCACCGTGCCGGCGATGGAGTGCGTCGGCGTGGTCACGATCGTCAGGGTTTCGGGCGCGAGTCCGCAGTCGAGCGCGACTTTGTCGATGACGACTTGCGGCGGCAGACGATCGACTTCGAGCACCAGTACGCCGCGCGCATGACGATCGCGATAGCCGAGCTCGGCGAAAAGGGGCTCTTTCACGGCGAGCGCGCGCGCCGGCCCTGAGCCGAGCGAGAAGAACTTCTTGCCGCCGGTCTGCTCCTTCGTTGCCGAGAGGCTCCAGCCCGCGTACTGGCTTCCGAGGCACGAGAGCACGGGCCAGGAGGTCTGCACGTCCACCATCGTCGGCCAGATCGGCGCGCTCTCGAGGCTCGAGCGCACGGCGACGTCACCGAGTCCGCCCATGCAGATACGCGCGACGAGCACGCCGGCCTCGATGCCGCCCGCCGCGGCGACCCCCGCATCGACGAGCACCGTGCCGGCTTCCGTCCGAGTCGACGAGACGCGCAGCCGCCCCGCTTCGTCGAGGAGGCGGGCGACGAGAGGCTCGCTCAGGGCGTTGACGCTGAGCGTCGCGAGGCCGTCAGGGCCGCTAGCCGTGCTTGACGAGGAGGACATGATCAGGCTCTTCAAAGGTGTCGATTCGTTCGAGCATGCGCTCGCGTTCGTTGTCGAGGGCTTGCTCGACCGTGTCGCGCGACGACGCCGTGGCGACGAGCGTGACGAGCGGCTGGCCCACTTCGATGCGCGTGCCCGGCATCGGCACGTCGCGGCAGCCCGGGTCCGCCGCGCAGGCATCACTGAGCGCGGTGGAGCAGGTGAGCGCACGCGGCGCGAAGAGGACCTGCTGACCCGCGCAGCGCGCGGCACGGCCGCGAGGCGCGTTCGGCAGTAGCCCGCGCAGGCAGGCGTCGAGATGACAGGCGATGAGGCCGAACGGCCAGTGTTCGCGCCAGGCGACCTCGTAAAGCGCCATCGTCGACGACGGGCGCGCGTTGATTTCGAGCAGCGAGAAGTCGTCGCCGTCGAGCAGAAAGTCGCAGCTGTTGAGACCCGTGAGACCGGCGTGCGCGGTGACGGCGGCGATGGCGTCGCGCAGGCGGCGCGCGAGCGCCTCCGGCAATTCGACGGGTCCTATCGAGCCGGTATGAACGAACGGCGAAGCCCCGATCGCCGCGGTCAGCTGCTCGGCGAAACCCAGCACTTGCGCGCGGCCGCGCGCGGCCACGAACAGCGCGGAAAACGGTCGTCCGTTCGCCCGGCGCTGGAAATAGCCCAGTCGCGCACCCGGCTCGGCCCACCGCGGCGCATTCGCGGCCGGCACGACGTGCGTGCCGCCGCAGCCGTCGGCCTCTTTGAAGAGCCACCCCGGCTCGGCCGGCCGCGTCGTCGAGATCGGCGGATGGGCAATGCCGAGCGTGTCGAGCAGCGGAAAGAACCGCGACGGATCGCGCACTGCGGCGGCCGCCCGCGAGTCGTTGCCGATCAGCATGGGCAGGCCGCGCATCTCGCTCAATTCGTCGATGAGCGGCTCGGTGCCGCTGCCCGCGATCCAGCCCACGACGCGCGGCAGTCGAGCGACGCGCCGCAGCGAGGCGACGAGCCGCTCGCGATCGATCGCGAGCGTCTTGCCGCCGACGTCGAACCAGAGCGACGACGCGGCGCGCGTGTCGCGATCGCCGAACAGGTCGAGCGCGGCCACACGCAGGCCGGCCTGCCTGGCGGACTCGGCGAGCATGCGAGCGGAAAGCGCCGCGACGGCGACGAGCGGCGCCGCACTGGAGGGAGCGACCGAGACCATCTGCATCGATGCCTGTGAAGCGTGAGCACGATCGGGCATGGGCGTCAGCCGAGGCCCGCGGCGACGGCGCGCGCTTCGTCGAACGCCTGAGGGAAGCCGAGATAGACCGGCTTTTTGCTCGTCCGCATCTGCACGAAGAGCCGATGCTCGACCTGGTATTTGACGTTGCCGATTGCCAACGCGCCGATGCCGATCGGGCTTGCATCGCCGTTCGGGCCGATCGGCTTGCCGTCGTTCATCACGTTGACGCCGGCGATGCCTTCCGGCGGCACGGCGTTGACGTCGGCCGCGACGAGCAGGCGCCGCGCGTGCGCGAGATCGTCCGAGCTCGCCACTTGCACGCCGGCCGTGGCCGTCGCGAGGAGAATCTCCGTGTCGGCGAGCGCGCCGCGCAGCGCCTCGGGCGATTCGACGCCGACCGCCGTCGTCGCGATCCCGAAGCGCTCGTTGATCTCTTCGCTGACTTGTTGCGCGCGCGAGAGCGACGCATGACTCGCGAGCGTGACGTCGGCACCGAGCGATGCGGCCATCGCGGCCGCCACCCGGCCGACGGCGCCCGTGCCGCCGAGAATCAGCACGCGCTTGCCGCCGAGCTCCATCTCGTGCGCGCGCTTCAGATGTCGCTCCACGAGCGCGACGAGCGCGGCGGCCGTCGTATAGGAGCCGCTCGGATCGGCGAACACCGAGACCTCGAACGGCGGCACCATCGACTTGCGCGCGGTCTCGAGCATGTCGGCGGCGAGCATCACGTCGCGCCCGCCGATGAAGATGCCCGTACGCGATACGCCTTTCGGCCCGCGCGAGAAGATTGCGTCCTGCGTGAGATTGGTGACCATGCCCGCATCGACGCCGCAGTACGGGACGATGACCTGGTAGCCGGCATCGGCCGCCATGTTGACGTCGAACGGGCTCATCTGCGGCGTGGCCGTGAGCATGTGGAGGATATAGGGCCTTTCAGTGGCATCTGACATGGCGGAGCACTCGCGTTGCTGTCTTGGGTTTGGTGGTGATCGCTCAGGCGGCTCCGATGCGCGCTTCGTGCATGCCGGCGATCCGGACGACGGCGCCGCGATTGCGGCCGGTCACGAGCGCGCATTCGATATGGGGCTTGGCGCTCGCCGCGTTGCGCGCCGTCAGCAGTGCCGCTTCGGCTTCCTGCGGATCGGGCAGGAATGCGAACCCTGTCGGCCCCCACGATGTCTGTCCGATTCCGGCTCGGTGGCGAGCCGCCACCGCGCGCAGCGCTGCTTCGACGTCGGGGCTCGAGAACACGCCGCCCTGCACGGGCGCGAAATACTCGCCGATCGTTTGCTGCATCTCGGTGATGCCGTGCCCGAACGCCTCGAAGTCGCATTCGGCGGCGCCGGGCACGATCTCCATCAGCACGAGGTGGCAGAGATGGGCGGCAAGGGCGCGCGGAAACGGCGGCAACGCCGCCAGGCCGCGGCGCTCGGCTTCGCCAGAGAGGCCCTCGCGCGAATGGTCCGTCACGAGCAGCACGCGCCAATCGTCGGGAAACGGCTGGCGCGCGACGAGCGGCGGCAAGCCGCGGGCATTCCTGTCGGAGCGGGCTCCGCCGTCGACGATGAGCCCGCCAGAATCGAAGCCGAGGATGCCGATGCCGGAGCGGCGCCCGCGGCCCAACAGCTCGGCGAGCTCGGCTGTCGTCGCGGCTTTTCCGGCGAGGCGGACGTAGGCCGTGCCGATGGCGAGCGCGAGCTGGGTGCCTGAGCCGAGGCCGCTATGCGCGCGCGGCGTGCGCACGACGTCGATGGCGACGGGCGTTGCACCGTATGCGCTCCGCAGCCGGTCGAGGCACAAGGCGATACGCTCGCGCTCTTCGATCGAGCACCGGCCGCCGATCACGTCCGATTCGGCGATGCGCGCATCGATCTGCGTACCGAGGCCGTCGACCACGAGCCCGATGCTGCCGAAGACGCGACCGAGCGAGCCGCTGGGATCGAGAAATCCGAGGTGCAGCCGGGCGGGCGCCTCCACGGTAACGGTGGCGCGATGAGCGGGACGACGAAAATGAAGCGGCATCGCAAGGATCCTCGTAGGGGGCTTGAAGCCGGCGGATGCCAAGCAGGAGCCGTACCAATCCTCGAGCTGCCCGCCCCGCCGAGCGGCGGCGCGGTTCGGCTGTATGCCGGTTTGACGGCCTCGCGCTCCGTGCGACGCATTGGCCTAAGCGTTTTGTGCCGGGCGAGGCGCACTGTGTCACCGCTTGCGGGGCTTTCCCGCGGCCGCTTGTGAGCTTGAATCAGGCCACCGGCTGGCGCGGGCGGCGTGCGGGTCGTCGGGCAAGGCCGTCTCGGGGAAGCCGGCGGGTCCCGCCGCAGGGCAGGGGCTGCGGCTGCGGCGAACCGTGGGTCAACCTTGTCACGGATTGTTCTTGGGCGCGTCGTACTTGATATAGCGAAAACGCTGATCGTCGGACGGCGTACCCTCGAGTGGGCCGCCTTCGCGCCCCGGTTGCCACTGAACGACTTCCTCGATCTTCTTCGCGAGGGCGAAGTCCTTGTCGGTGATGCCCTTGGCCGTGTGCGTCATCAGCTTGACGATGACGAACGCATAGGAAACCGTGAGGTCCGGATGATGCCAGGCTGCCTCCGCAAGATGGCCGACGGTGTTCACGACCATCAACGTTCCTTTCCAGCTTTCCGTGCGGTACTTGCGCCGCAGCCAGCCGTCGTCGAAATACCAGTGTTCGAGCGGACCGACGAGACGCTCGCGAATCTCTTCCTCGGAATAGACGCGCTCCTGATGGGTCATGACTTTCGCTCCTCGTTTAGGACACCAAAGAAAGATTAGACACCAAATAAAGACCGGACCCGCAAGCGGCGGACCCCCGATCCATGCGTCGAGGCGCGGCGACCGGCTGTCGCTGCCGCAACGCTCGTCCGCGCGGCCTGCCCACGCCGCTATCGCGGAATTGACACAGTATGTCTCGCTTCGAGACGAGCGGTCCGGCACGTTTCGTTGCGGCGACGGCTGCGACGCTCAACCGGAGCCACATGACGCACGCTCGCCGCCCGCGCGCGGCGCCTGCTTGGGAAGGCCGCACAGTACGGCTTTGCCGCGTCCGGTCCGATCTTGCTGCAGTGCGAGAAGCGCAGATCGGCATGGAATATGCGTTGCCCCGCCATACGCCATGAAGCCTGCCGCCCAAAGCGCAAGCGGCAAGTCGAGCAGCAGCGATCAAGCATAACGGAACGGCTCTCGGGTAGCTGATGCAGGAGAGAGCCCACAAAAAGAAGCAGGTGAGCGGCGTGGATCGTTACCCGCATCCGTGAGGGCGCGCCCGGTGCGATGAGGTAGCGTGGGTCATTCGTTCGTGAGTTGAACAGCAAGACAATTCTGGAGGAGACATGAACTTACGCACCATGGTTCTTGGGCTCGCGATCCTCGTTACCGCGGGCCTCAATTCGATGCTGGCGCAAGCCGATCCCGATCTCGATGCAGCAATGAAGAACACGTCGAACTGGGCTTCCCAGGCCGGCGACTACGCGAATCACAGGTACAGCACGCTCAAGCAGATCAACGCGAACAACGTGAAGAACCTGCAGGTCGCGTGGACGATGTCCACGGGTGTGCTGCGCGGTCACGAAGGCTCGCCGCTCGTCATCGGCGACACGATGTATATGCATACGCCGTTTCCAAACAAGGTGACAGCGATCAGCCTCAAGGATCAGACGTTTCTATGGGTGTACGAGCCGAAGCAGGAGGACCAGGTCGTTTCGGTGATGTGCTGCGACACGGTCAATCGCGGTCTCGCCTATGGCGACGGCAAGATCTTCCTGCAACAGGCCGACACGACGCTCGTCGCGCTGAACGCGAAGACGGGCGACGTCGTCTGGACAGCGAAGAACGGCGATCCGAAGAAGGGTGAAACGAACACGAACGCTCCGCACGTATTCGGCGACAAGGTGCTGACCGGCATCTCGGGCGGCGAGTTCGGCGTGCGCGGCCGTGTCATCGCCTACAACATCAAGGACGGCAAGCCGGCCTGGACCGCGTACAGCACCGGTCCCGACAACGAGATGCTGTTGGACCCCGAAAAGACGATGACCTATTCCGACGGCAAGATGGTGCCGGTCGGCGCGGACTCTTCGTTGAAGTCGTGGAAGGGCGATCAGTGGAAGCTCGGCGGCGGCACGACCTGGGGTTGGTATTCGTACGATCCGAAGCTGAACCTCGTCTACTACGGCACGGGCAACCCCGGTACGTGGAACCCGACGCAGCGGCCCGGCGACAACAAGTGGTCGATGTCGATCTTCGCTCGCGATTTGAATACGGGCATGGCGAAGTGGGTCTATCAAATGACGCCGCATGACGAATGGGACTACGACGGCGTCAACGAAGTGATCCTGGCCGACCTCACGATCAACGGCAGCAAGGTGCCGACGCTCGTGCACTTCGACCGCAACGGCTTCGGCTATACGTTGAATCGCGAAACAGGCCAGTTGCTCGTCGCGCAGAAGTATGACCCGGCCGTCAACTGGGCCTCGAGCATCGACATGAAGAGCGGTCTTCCGGTGCGTGTCGCGGCGTATTCGACGCAAGCCGCCGGCGCGGATCACAACGTCAAGAACATCTGCCCGTCGGCGCTGGGCTCGAAGGACGAGCAACCGGCTTCGTTCGATCCGCAAACGAACCTCTTCCTCGTGCCGACGAACCACGTCTGCATGAACTATGAGCCGTTCGAGGTCGATTACACAGCCGGCCAGCCGTACGTCGGCGCGACGCTCGAGATGTTCCCGGGGCCGAGCGATCCGGGCAAGGGCGGGCCGAACGCCGGCAAGACGATTGAAAACTCGATGGGCAACTTCATCGCCTGGGATGCCGCGAAGGGCAAGATCGTCTGGTCCAAGCCCGAGAAGTTCTCGGTCTGGTCCGGTGCGCTGACGACGGCGGGCGGCGTGGCTTTCTACGGCACGCTCGAGGGCTACCTCAAGGCAGTCGACGTCAAGACCGGCAAGGAGCTCTGGAAGTTCAAGACGCCCTCGGGGATCATCGGCAACGTCTTTACCTATGAGTACGACGGCAAGCAGTACGTCGGCGTGTACTCGGGCATCGGCGGGTGGGCCGGCATCGGTCTCGCCGCGGGTCTGAAGAAGTCGAGCGAAGGTCTCGGCGCCGTGGGTGGCTATCGTGAGCTCGCGAAGTACACGGCGCTCGGCGGCACGCTCTTCATCTTCGCGTTGCCTTCCGCCGAAAAGAGCTGAAACCGGCGGTAGCCGGCAGAAGTTGGAAGTCGTTGGACGCCGCGCGGCCGGTGTCTTGATGGCGAGTTCGCGGCTCGCGGCACCGGCATCGTTTTTTACTCGCGCCCGCGCAAAGCCAAGTGTGTCAGGGCATCACAATGAAGGAGACGTTGGTATGAAAGGCCGCTCAATCTTGTTGCTGACGACAATGACCGTCGCCGTCGTCGCATTGCCGGTTGTCTATGCGCAGTCCAAACCGGCGATGGCCGAGCAGGTGGCATACAAAGTCGAAGGCAACGCGGTCGACAAGAAGACGTTCGACGGCTGGCATACGTGGCGAGCCCTCGATTGTGAGCGCTGTCACGGCGCTCAGCAGCAGGGAATGGTTGGACCGTCGCTCATCGACGCACTCAAGCAGATCGACAAGAACGAATTCCATCGCACGGTATTCGGCGGCCGCGTGGCCAAGGGTATGCCCGACTTCAGCTCGAGCGAGCGGATGCAAAAGAATTGGGAGAATCTCTACGCCTATCTGAAAGGGCGATCGGACGGCAAAATTCCTCCCGGCGATCTGAAACTGCTCGACGACGGAAAATAAACCCGGCGCCGAATGCCCTGCGCCCCCGTTGCGGATCTTCCGCAAGCGGGCGGCGCGCGGATGCGAGCATAGGGTTGTCCATCTTTCCGGAGGTCATCGATGCGTCACAGCAAACGAATGTCCGCGCATACCGCGCTTTTGGTCGTGGCGCTCGGCGCCACCGCGCTTGCGAGCGCGGCTGTGCGCGCGGACGGCCCAACGTTGCCGAACAACGACGGCGCGGACGGCGTGCTGAGAGTTTGCGCCGATCCGAACAACATGCCGCTCTCGAATGACAAGGGCGAAGGCTACGAGAACAAGATCGCGGCCGAGATGGCCCATGATTTCGGCTACAAGGTCGAGTACACCTACTTCCCGCAGCGCATGGGCTTCGTGCGCCACACGCTGCGCGAAAAGCTGCCGAATAGCGAGCGCTTCAAGTGCGATCTCATCATCGGTGTGCCGAAAGGCTATGATCTGACGGCGACGACGCAGCCCTACCTGCATTCGACGTACATCATGGTGGTGCCCAACAAGCCGGAGTATGCCAACATCAAGACGCCCGACGATCTGTTGCGCTTGCCACCTGATGAACTGCACAAGCTGCACTTCGGCATCTTTTCGCAGACGCCGGCGGTGGACTGGCTGCTCGCGCACAACCTGATCGATCAGGCCTACTCGTATCAAGTGCAAAGCGGCGATCCGGCAGCTTACCCCGGCGAGCTGATCGAGCGTGACCTCACGGCCGGCAAGATCGATGTCGCGTTCATCTGGGGGCCCATCGGCGCTTACTTCGCGAAGCGTGCCGGCGATGCGGTCAGGGTCGTGCCGTTCCCGCCGGAAAAGGACATCCACTTCGACTATCGAATCTCGATGGGAGTGCGCCACGGCGAAAAGGCGTGGCACGACAAGGTCGATCAATGGATCGGCGCCAACCAGGACAAAATCGACCGGATTCTCACGAGCTACAACGTGCCGCTCCTCAAGCCGATCGATACGCCCGACGAGAAGAAGGCAGGCGACTAGCGATGAAACGCGTACGGCGGCCGTTGAGCCGCATTTCTCGCGCAAGCGCGTTCGCGTCGCTGCTGGCGCTCGCCCTAGCGGGCGCACTGGGCCCGCTCGCCGCGCGCGGAGCGACGAACGAGGCCGCCTCCGCGGCGTCGCAGCCGTCGACCGAAATCACACCGGCCGAGAAGCTTATTTTCACGACCGATCATCTGCACGATGTCGCGCCGCAGACGGAACTCGACTACGCGATGGAAGCCTCGGGGAAAGACGCGGGCGCGGCCGACGTCGTGCGCGTCCTCGTCACGAGCCAGGGCAACACGAAGGGCGACGCGAAAGTCTCCGATCACAGCGGCGCGGTGCCGTTGCCGACGAGCGGGCTGCCGTGCAACCCGGTCATCATCTACTTCCTCGAGCGCGACATCAGCGAGATGCAAACGCTGACCGGCGGGCAGAAGCGCTACTTCCAGCAGCGCTTGCGGCTCGCGCTCGCGCAAGGGCCGACGATCGCGTCGGCGACGAGCCGCATCGGCGGCAAGCCCGTGGCCGTGCGGCAGATCGTCGTTCAGCCCTATCTCAACGATCCGAACGCCGATCGGTTTCCGCAGTACACCGGCAAGCGCTATACGTTCGAGCTCGCCGACGCATTGCCGGGCGGGGTCGCGCGGATTCGCACCGAAGTGCCGGGCCCGAACAACGACTTCGTGCATCCGCTGAGCACCGAGACGTTGACGTTCCAGGCTGCCGTGCGCAAGTTGCCCGAGTCCGGCAAGACGGCACCCGAGAAGTCTTCCGGCGCGCCGCGGGCGAGCCGATAGCCTCAGCACGCGGGTGTCCGCTTGGCGGTGCCCGCGGCGGTTCGGCCCGCGCGCCGTCGCTTCCCCCTCCCTGCAAGATGTAAGGGCCGACCGTGAACTTCATTCGCTCGCTGACTCTGCGGCAGCTGCAAATCTTCATCGTCGCGAGTCGCCACGCAAGCTTCGCGCGCGCGGCGGAGGAGCTGCATCTGACGCAGCCCGCCATCTCGATGCAGATTCGTCAACTCGAGGAGGCGATCGGGCTCGCCTTGTTCGAGCGCGTCGCACGCAAGCTCACGCTGACCGAGGCCGGTGAGCGCCTCACGCATCACGCGAGCCGCATCCTCGGCGAGATCAAGGATGCCGAAGACGCGATGATGTCGCTTCAGCTCGCCGACAGCGGGTCCATTGCGGTCGGCATCGTCAGCTCCGCGACTTACTTCGCGCCCAAGCTGCTCGCGCTCTATTCGAAGCAATATCCGAAGGTCGACGTCCATTTCTCGGTGGGCAACCGCGAGATGCTGCTGCGCCTCCTGCAGGACAACGCGATCGACCTCGCGCTGATGGGGCGGCCGCCCGCCGAGCTCGATACTGTGACCGAGCCGCTCGCCAGACATCCGCAGGTCCTCATCGCGCCGCTCACGCATCCGCTCGTCGGCGCGCGGCGCTTCGATCTGCAGGAGTTGCGCGGCGACACGTTCCTGTTGCGCGAGCCGGGCTCCGGCACCCGCATGGCGGCCGAGGAAATGTTTCGTCAGCACCTTTTCACGCCGGCGAAGATCGTCACGCTCGGCAGCAACGAGACGATCAAGCAGGCCGTCATCGCGGGCATGGGCGTGAGCCTGATCTCGTTGCACACGCTGCTGCTCGAGTTGCGTTCGGCAGAGCTTGCGCTGCTCGACGTGAACGGCACGCCCATCGAGCGCACCTGGCAGATCGTACACATGCGCACGAAGCAGCTTTCGCCGACGTGCGTCCTCTTCAGACGGTTCCTGCTCGAGCATGCGGCGCCTGCCCTCGAGCGCGAGTATGGCGGCTTCGTTCCGCAAAAGAAAGCGTCGCGCGTCGCGGCGCAGGAAGTCCCTTCGAATGGCGCCGACGAGGGATGAACGGGCTCTGAGCTAGACTGTCGGACGCCCGCCTCTAGAGCCGCCTTCGACATGGACACGCTGGAAACGCTGGACACGCCGGTATTGCCGTTCACCTACGATGAAATCGATCGATGGATCGCTTCGCTTCAGCCTACGCTTGCTCGCGAAGCATTTGCCTGCGCGATCGGAGTCTTGCGCGGCGGAGCGCCGCTGGCGCTGATGGTTTCGCACGCCACGGGCGTCCCGTACGCATCGTTGCGCTATGAACGCGCGACGCGGCGCGTCTCCTGGGATTCATCGATCCCAATGCCGCCGCCGGGAAGCAAAGTGCTGATATGCGAAGACATCGCCGGCGCGGGCCACACCCTCGCCGATTGCATCGATTTCCTGCTCGGGCACGGTCTCGACGTCAAGACGATGACGGTCGCCTACGACGATCTGAGCCGCATCCGGCCTGATTACGGCATCGACGGCCGCGGCTATTTCCCGCTGATGCCGTGGGAGCGCCACGCCTATACCGACGCCTATCGCGCGAGCTGGCGACGCACGCGGGCCGGCACCGCCGGCCCCATCGGCGAGGACCATGAATTCGCCGTCTACGCGATCGATCTCGACGGCGTTCTGCTGCCCGACGTGCCGCCGCATCGCTACGAGGCCGACCTCGCCGCGGCGCTCGCCGAGCGGGACGAGCTCCCGCCCTATGCGCATCTTCCCGAGGTCGATTTCGGGCGCACGAAGGCGATCGTGACGGGCCGGCCCGAGATGGACCGCGCGCGCACGGTCCACTGGCTCGCGCGCCATGGGTTCGACGGTCCGCATCTCGTCATGCGCGATCCCTCGAGGCATGACGACAGCCCCGAGCAAGTGGCGGCACACAAGGCGCAGGCCGCGGTGAGGCTCGCCTGCACGCATTTCGTCGAGAGCGATCCCGTACAAGCGATCTTCATTGCGCAATATGCGCCGCTCTTGAGAGTCGTCTGGTGGGACGCCGGGCGCAAGGCCGCGCGATTGATCGCGGCGCAATCATGGCGCATCGCCGCGACCGGGGTCGAATGACGGCGGCGGCCATGGCGGACGGCAAACGCGCACGCCGGAGCGCCGCGCGCGCTGCCCGGCTAGACCGGGGCGCGAGTGTCCTGCGTCGGCGCACGATAGCGATAGATGGCGGCGAGTCCCGTGCGCGAAGGCATCCGCTCCGGAGGCAGCACGATGACTTCGCCGCCGTTGCGCAGCACCTCCTGCGCGACATCGTTGAGCAACGTATCCACTTCGCGATGACCGCGGTGCGTCGGCTCGGCCAATTGCTCCTCCGTCTTGGGCTGGCCGTTCGGTAGCCGGTCGGTCTCGACGAGCAATGCGTCGACGCGGCCCTCATGGGCGGCTTCGACGACTTCCGCCGCGACGTCGGTTGCAAGCGCTTTCTGCGTGGCCTCGCGATACTCGTCGAGACGCGCTTCGACGGGCCGCTCGAAACGGTAGGCGAGTGCACGCGCGGCGACGGCCGCCAGCTCGTCGGCCTTTGCGTCGCCGAAATATCGGTCGATGCGTTCCTGCAGTAAATGGGGGTTCGTCGATACGCGTCGGAACAGCGCCTGATGCTCGGGCGTTGCGGCGAGCAACAGCGGCAGCCGCGAGGGCTGTGAATGGTGTTCGCATACGCCGCGCGCCACCGCGCGGAAGAAGCGTTCCTCGTCCTCGTTGACGACGTCATGCTTCGAGCCGCCGCCGTGATGCGCCGTGTAGCGGTCGCCGCGGTTTTCTCCGCCTTTTGCGCCTTGCACACGATCCTCGCTTTCGGGCATCGTGGCCGGCACGTCCAGCGCGCTGCGTGGTATCGATCGGTGAAGCTCGACCGGCGCGACATGACGAATTGTGCCCTCGTAAAGCGCTGCGCGATGGCGAGACAACAGCAGCAATTGGAACGGGTCGGCGAACTGGAATTGCTCGATGAGCGGCTTCAGATAGAAGGTATCGGCTACCACCGCGCGCTCCGGCACTTCGTCCGCGAGCTTCACGACATGGAAGAAGCCGGGCGCGCCGTAGAGGGCGACGCCTTTGAACGTATGGTCCCAGAAGCCGCGCTCACTGATGAGCGCATCGAACCGCGCGACGATGGGATCGACGATGGCGCGCGGATGCCGGGCGTTGGCATTCTCGCGCAGCCGCCCGAGGAGAGTCCGATAGCGGAGCACGTCTTGCTTGCTGTCGGGAAACGAGCCGTGCACCGGTTGACAGAGGGTGAGGCAGGGGGCTTGTCGCGGTGAGAGCAGCGTGGCGATATCGGGTTGACGGCGTAAATCCATGCGATGCTCCTCGAGAGGTGGGACATTCGGTTAACGTCGCAACGCATGTGCCCGGGGTGCCAGGCCGCGCGTGGCGCGCCGAGACGGACGACGGCACTCGGCGCAAAGCTACAGCAGACCGATTTGTCTCGCCGTGGCGTCGATCGCCGTTTTGGCCTTGGCGACGATCTCGTCGATCTCATGATGCGTGACGACGAGCGGCGGCGACAGCACCATGCGGTCGCCCGTCGCGCGCATGATCAGATTACCGTTGAAGCAGAAGTCGCGGCAGAGCAGGCCCACTTCCGGACCGTTGGCAAAGCGCTTGCGTGCGCGAGGATCTTCGGCGAGCTGCAGCCCGGCGACGAGCCCCGCGCCGACCACCTCGCCGACGATCGGGTGGCCGCCGAACGCGTCGCGCAAACACCGCTGAAAGTAGGGTCCCGTCTCGTGCTGGACATGCTCGACGATCCCTTCATCGCGCAAGAGCTTCAGGTTCGCGATCGCGACGGCCGCCGCGACGGGGTGTCCCGAGTAGGTCAGACCGTGATTGAACTCGCCGTTGTCGATGAGGGCGCGCGCAATGCGATCGTGGATCGCCACCGCACCCATCGGTACATAGCCGCTCGTCAGGCCCTTCGCGAGCGTCATGAGATCGGGCGAGACGCCGAAGTATCGGTGCGCGAACCATTCGCCGGTGCGACCGAACCCGCCGATCACCTCATCCGCGGCGAGCAGTACGTCGTACTTGCGGCAGATGCGCTCGATCTCGGGCCAATAGCTCGACGGCGGAAAAATGACACCGCCCGCGCCTTGAAACGGCTCGCCGATGAAGGCGGCGACGTTCTCGGCGCCGAGCTCGAGAATTTTTGCCTCGAGCTCGCGAGCGCGCGCGAGACCGAACGCTTCGGGCGTCACATCGGCCGGCGCTTCGCCATAGAAGTAGGGCTGACCGATATGCACGATATGGTCGACCTTCGCCGGCATCTGCTCATGCATGTAGTCCATGCCCCCGAGCGTCGCGCCGGCGATCGTCGAGCCGTGATAGGCGTTCTTGCGCGAGATGACATACTGCTTATCGGGCCGCCCCTGCGTTGCCCAATAGCGATGGACGATGCGCAGGACCGTATCGTTTCCCTCCGAGCCGCTGTTGCAATAGAAGAAGTGATTGAAAGGCTCGGGTGCAAGTTCGGCAAGCAGTGCCGAAAGCTCGATGACAGGCGGATGTGTCGTCTTGAAGAACGTGTTGTAGTAGGACAGCTCACGCATCTGCCGATAGGCGGCGTCGGCGAGTTCCTGCCGTCCATAGCCGACGTTGACGCACCAGAGGCCGGCCATGCCGTCGATGATGCGATTGCCGTCGGAGTCCCACAGGTAGACACCGTTCGCTTTGACGATGACGCGACTGCCGATCTGATTCAGCGTGCCCATGTCGGAGAACGGATGGAGATGATGCGCGGCATCGAGCGCCCGATACTCGGCCGTGCCGCGCGTGGTGGTCGTGGCCGCGTGCGGGAGTCCGGCGAGGTCCGTGCGGGCCATCTCGACGGTATCGGCCTGCGGCAGCGCCGCACCGGCGCGCTGCGGCGGGTAGGTCGAGGTTTCGAGTTCGTGGCTCATTTTGATTCCTTCGTTTAGACGTTGAGCAGCAGATGCTTGCGTTCCCACGAGCTGATCACGCGGAAGAACGCGTCGTACTCGGTTTCCTTCAGCACGAGATAGGCTTTGACGAACTGCTCGCCGAGGATCCCCGCGAGCGGCTCGCACGCGGCCATCAGCGTCAGGCCTTCCTCGAGGTTGCGCGGCAGCTGATAGGGCATCCGATAACCATTGCTCGCAAGCGGCTCCGTCGGCGTGAGACGCTGCGTGATGCCGAGATAGCCGGCTGCAAGCGTGGCCGCGATCACGAGATAGGGGTTGCAGTCCACGCCCGGTATTCGATTCTCGATTCGGCGCGCCGCCGGCGCCGAATGCGGAATGCGAAAGCCGACGGTGCGATTGTCGTAGCCCCATTGCACGTTGATCGGTGCGGCCATGAAGCGAGACAGGCGGCGATACGAGTTGATGTAGGGCGCGAAAATCGGCATCAGCGCGGGCGTGTACTTTTGAAGGCCGGCGAGGTAGCTATAGAACATATCCGTCGGCTCGCCGCCGGCGCCGGTAAAGAGGTTGCGCCCGGTCTCTTTGTCGATGAGGCTTTGATGCACGTGCATCGCGGAACCGGGCTCGCCTTCCATGGGCTTGGCCATGAACGTCGCATACATGTGGTGACGCAATGCCGCCTCGCGCACGGTGCGCTTGAACAGGAATACGCGGTCGGCGAGATGGAGCGGATCGCCATGAAGGAAATTGATTTCCATCTGCGCCGCGCCTACCTCGTGAATCAGCGTATCGACCTCGAGCTCCTGGATCTCGCAGTACTCGTAGATGTCTTCGAAGAGCGGATCGAACTCGTTGACGGCTTCGATCGAATAGGCCTGCCGCCCGGTTTCCGCTCGACCCGTGCGACCGACGGGCGGGCGCAGCGGCAGGTCCGGGTCTTTGTTCATGTCGACGAGATAAAACTCGAGCTCCGGCGCGACGACGGGCTTCCAGCCCTTCGCTTCATAGTGCTCGAGTACGCTGCGCAACACATGGCGCGGCGAGATCGCGACCGGCGTGCCGTCGAAGTGGACACAGTCGTGGATGACTTGCGCGGTCGGGTCGACAGCCCACGGAATCATCCGAATCGTCGACGGATCGGGCACACAGACCATGTCGGGGTCCGTTACGCCAGTGAGGCTGCTGTCGTCCGGGTAGTCACCCGTGACCGTCTGGATCATCACGGCCTGCGGCAGGCGCATCGCCTCGCCCGACTCGAACTTGCTGCGCGGGATGATTTTGCCGCGCGCGATGCCAGCCATGTCCGGGATGATCGCCTCGATCTCGGTGACGTGGTGCTTTCTCAAGAATTCATCGATGTCATACATGATCGTTCTCGTTGGTTTGATGGTGCCGGCTCGCGTCGCCCAAGGCCTTCAAGGCCGGACATAGGGGGACGCGACTTCGCGGCAACGCGCGTCATGCGTGTTGCCGGGAAGGGGAGCATGCACGCCGCGTCAGCGGACGGTGCCGCGTGTGACGAAAAGCCAGACGCTCGGCACGGATCGATCGCGCCGGCTGGCCGTCAGGCGATGTGCGCGTCGATGCACATGCGCCGGGCATGCAGCGAAGGGAAGGGGGCTGGAGAAAGAGACGCTACGGCAGCAGCGAGGCGACGCCGTCCTTATCGACGGCAACGAATGCGCGGGACGAAACGAGGTTGTGGCGCCGCACGGAGCGACGGGACAGGACGGTGGAGACGGACGAACACCGGCGAAACTCGAGCGTGCCGCCGCTGCCGTCGGCTGGGGCGCAATCGCCGCGAAGATACCTCGCTGGCTGAGTGCGGTTCCATCTAATAAAAGGGCCTCGGGCTCTCACGATGACCTCGACTAAGGCAACGTATTTCGAGCATATACGAGCGCTAAAAAACTCGTCAAATGTGTTGTGAGAGAAAACGTTGCCAAGTGTCTGCTGAAGCTGCTACAGACTCCTCGCAGCCCGACGTGCCGAGGAAAGAAATGCGCAATTAAATTCGGGAGTCAACATGAAACGACGCATCTCGCATCGACGATATTTCGATTTTTTTGATCGCTTCGACGATTAAATAGCCGCATTAGACGGGATAGATTGACGCGTCGCGTGGGCGCGAACGTGTCGCGGCGAAGCGTGACGTCGAACTCAAATTGGCGCGCGCGCGACGGCATTGAACGCCCCATCTGCCGCGCAAGCCGCGAAGAGCCACCGCCGGAAAGCCGGCGCCGCGGGCGCTTCGGGGCGCGCGGGAGGGCAGACGAGAAAATACCCGCGTGGCGTCGTGACCGGCGTATCGAAGAGCGCCACGAGCTGGCCGGTCGCGATGAGGTCATCGACGAGCGGCGACCAGCCGAGCGCCACGCCTTGATGGGTCAGTGCCGCGTGCATGACCAGCGCGTAGCTGTTGAAGGTCAAGCCATGTTCGTCGGGCGGCGCGGCAATGCCGTAAGCGTTGAACCAGCCGTTCCAGTCGAGCCAGCGCTCGGGCTCGGTCGGCTGCACATGCAGCAACGGAAGGGCGCGCAGATCCGCGGGTGCGGCGAGCGTCGAATGAGCCGCGCGAAACGCGGGCGAGCAGACCGGAATCACCTGCTCGGGAAAGAGGCGTGTCGCCGTGCAGGGCGACCAATCGCCGTCCCCGAACGCAATGGCGACGTCGGCGCGGTCGCGGCGAGGATCGAACGCGTGCTGCGATGTGACCACCTTCACGTCGAGATCCGGCATCGAGCGCCTCAGGCCGGTGAGGCGCGGCATCAGCCAGTAAGTGGCGAAGCCGGCGTCCGTGAGGATCGTCAGCGCGCCCTTGGCACGCCTTGATCGGATGTCGGCCACGGCATCGCGAATCGTCGTGAAGCTCTGGCGGACGGCTTCGTACAGTCGCTCACCTTCGGGCGTCAGCGTTACGCCGCGGTGACCGCGTTCGAATAGCGGCGCGCCGAGGTCTGCCTCCAGCTGGACGATGCGCTGGCTGATAGCGGGCTGCGTCGAATCGAGCTCACGCGCGGCCGCGCTGAAGCTGGCCAGTCGCGCCGCGGACTCGAATACCGAGAGCGCTTGCATAGGCGGCAAACGATCGTGTCCAGACATAAGCGCACCTAATAGGGCCATAAGTTTTGGGCGACTTCACACGCGATTAATGAGCCGACATATTCGATCCCACTCGCTCGGGACGCAGCGCGGATCGAGCGGCGGGTGCATTCGGTAGGCACGGCGAAGACTGCCCGCGAGCGCACCCCGTTTCGCATCTGATTTTAATCGGGCCCGTTCATGAATCCCAGCGCGAGAAAAAATATCCTTATCCTGATGGCGGACCAGATGACGACTTCGTCGTTACGGTCATACGGCAACACCGTCTCGAAGACGCCGCGCATCGATGCGCTTGCGCGCGGCGGCGTCGTGTTCGACTCGGCCTACTGTGCGAGTCCGCTTTGCGCGCCCTCGCGCTTTGCCCTGATGGCGGGCAAGCTGCCGTCGAAGATCGGCGCCTACGACAACGCGGCCGAATTCCCCGCCCAAACGCTGACGTTCGCCCATTATCTGCGCGCGGCCGGCTACCGCACTGTACTGTCCGGCAAGATGCATTTCTGCGGCCCCGACCAGCTACACGGTTTCGAAGAGCGCCTCACGACCGACATTTATCCCGCGGACTTCGGCTGGGTGCCCGACTGGGACCGGCCTGACTCACGGCCGAGCTGGTACCACAACATGAGCTCGGTGCTCGATGCCGGTCCGTGCGTGCGTACCAACCAGCTCGATTTCGATGACGAGGTGACGTTCGCCGTGCGGCAGAAACTCTACGACATGGCACGCGAACGTCAGGCAGGCAGCGATCTGCGGCCGTTCTGTCTGGTCGCTTCGCTGACGCATCCTCACGATCCGTACGCGATTCCATTGCCGTTCTGGAACCTCTATCGCGACGAGGACATCGACCTGCCGCGCGTGACGCTCGGCTACGACGAGAGCGACGCACATTCGAAGCGGCTGAGGCACGTCTGCGAGAACGACCGTACTCCTCCCACCGAAACTCAGATTCGCCATGCACGCCGTGCGTACTATGGAGCGCTTGCATACGTGGATGCGCAGTTCGGCGCGATGCTCGACGCGCTCGAGGCAACGGGATTTGCCGACGACACGATCGTCATCGTTACGTCGGACCACGGCGACATGCTCGGCGAGCGAGGCCTCTGGTACAAGATGACGTTCTTCGAGAACGCGGCGCGCGTACCGCTGATCGTGCACGCGCCGACGCAGTTCGCGCCGCATAGGGTGGCCGAATCGGTCTCGACGATCGATCTGCTGCCGACGCTCGTCGAGCTCGCAACCGGGGCGCGCGAAACTGCATGGCCCGATCCGGTGGACGGCCGCAGCCTCGTACCGCATCTGCGCAACGACGGCGGCCATGACGAGACATTCGGCGAATATCTTGCCGAAGGCGCCGTCGCACCGATCGTGATGATCCGGCGCGGGCCGTACAAATTCATCCATACACCGGCGGATCCCGATCAATTGTTCGACGTCGAGGCCGACCCGCTCGAGCTCGTCAATCTGGCGGAGAGTCCGTCGCATACGCAGCGCGTCGCGGCATTCCGCGCGGAAGTCGCGCAGCGTTGGGATCTCGACGCGTTGCATCGGGAGGTGAGCGCGAGCCAGCGCCGCCGGCGTTTCCATTACGCGGCGACGACACGAGGACGAATTCAGTCGTGGGACTGGCAGCCGTTCACCGACGCAAGCCAACGCTACATGCGCAATCACATTGAACTGGACACGCTCGAGGCGATGGCGCGCTTTCCTCGCGTCGTGCGCGAGTGAGCGACCGCCGGCGGCAACGGAAACCCAATCTAGACGCAGTCAAAACAACCCCACGCAGGAGCGGAAATGAAACGAAACGAACGCCAATGGGCGAGGAGCACCGTATCCACGATTCTATTCGTGGCCGCCGTGTTGCCCACGCTCGCGACGCGCGCGGCGGAGCCGGGCAGTTGCACCGAAGTTCGCATGGCCGATCCCGGGTGGACCGATATCGACGCGACGAATGCCGTGACAGGTGTGCTGCTGAAGGCGCTCGGTTATCGCCAGAGCGTCGCCAACCTTTCGGTGCCGATCACCTACGAAGGCTTGAAGAAAGGGCAGGTCGACGTGTTCCTCGGCAACTGGATGCCGGCACAGGGCCCACTCGTGAAACCGTTCATTGCCGAGCGCTCCATCGACGTGCTGCACGCCAATCTGACCGGTGCAAAGTTCACGCTCGCGGTACCCGATTACGTCGCGGCGGCCGGGGTCCATTCGTTTGCCGATCTCGCGAAACATGGCGAGCAATTCGGCGACAAGATCTACGGCATCGAGCCGGGTGCCCCCGCCAACCAGAACATCACGAAAATGATCGGCGACAAGGCGTTCGACCTCGGCGGTTGGTCGCTCGTCGCGTCGAGCGAGACCGCGATGCTGACGCAGGTCGAACGCGCGGTTCGCGACAAGAAGTGGATCGTGTTTCTCGCGTGGGAACCGCACGTGATGAACACCAAATTCCATCTCGCCTATCTGTCCGGCGGCGACGCGTATTTTGGGCCCGATTATGGCGGCGCAACGGTGAACACGGTGACGCGTGCCGGCTTCGCGGGGCAGTGCGCGAACCTCGGAAAACTGTTCAGGCAATTGACGTTCAACGTCGAGCTCGAAAATCAGATCATCGCCGACGTGCTGTTGAACAAGGCCAACGTGCATACTGCCGCCCTCGATGCCCTCAAGGCTCATACGAACCTGCTCGGACCTTGGCTCGACGGCGTGACGACGGCTACGGGCGCCGACGGATTGCAGGCAGTCAAGGCTGCGCTTGGCGAGAGCAAACAAAAATGACTAGACTACCTGCCCCGATATCATTCGGCCTTGCATTGGCCCTGGCATCCATACCCGCTCTGAGCCAAGCCCAAAGCAGCGTCACGCTATACGGTATTCTCGACGCCGGCATCACCTACGTGAGCAACAGTGGCGGCTCACACGTAATCAAGTTCGACGATGGGGTTTCATACGGCAACCGCTGGGGGCTGACCGGCACCGAAGATCTCGGCGGCGGCCTCTCCGCGGTGTTCGCGCTCGAAAGCGGCTTCAAGCTCGGCACCGGCAAGCTCGCGTTCGGCGGTGCCGAGTTCGGGCGACAAGCCTATGTGGGTCTATCGAACCGGTGGGGCACGTTATCGCTCGGCAATCAGCTCGATATGACCGAGGAAATGGTCTTCCTCTACAACGTCTCCGCCTGGGCAAGCGGCTACGCCATCCATCAGGGCGACTTCGACCGTTTCAACGGCGATCGGCTGCCGAATTCGGTCAAGTTCCTCTCGAAGGACATCAGCGGGCTGAAGTTCGGAGGCATGTGGTCCTTTGGCGGCGTTGCGGGCAACTTTCACGAGGACAGCGCGTACAGTGTCGGCGCCCACTATGCGCACGGAAACTTCACGATCGGTGCGGCCTATACTCAGTTGAACAATCCGCATGGCATTTACGCGTTCGATCCTTATGCGATGATCGGCACGCACACGTTCCTCGGCAAACCGACGGTCAGCGTCGATCCCGCGACCGGTGCCATTACCGATTTGTACGCGAGCACGTCTTTCCCGGTGGACAAGCAAGGCACGTTCGGAATCGGCTCGAGCTACGCGCTCGGTGCCGTGACCCTGATGGGGAACTTCTCGTACACGACGATAAAGGCGTTCGGCGAATCGTCGCACATGCAGGTGCTCGAGGGCGGGGCGTCCTGGCGAGTGACGCCCGCCTTCAGCGCGATCGGCGGCTATCAGTACACACGCTTCGAAGGGCACCACTGGAATCAGGTTTCGGCCGGAATGCACTACCTCCTCTCGAAGCGCACCGACGTCTATGTTTCCGGCGACTACCTGAAGGCATCGAGCGGCGTAGACGCGGTGATCGGCTATAGCTTTGCGCCGTCCACCACCTCGACGCAGGCGGATATCCGGATCGGCATGCGTCACTCCTTCTAGTCGATCTGCGCGTAGTCTGCGCTCAGAATGCTATCCCGCCTGCTTCACCTGAAAGATCCGCACTGCGTCGGCGAGCGTGCGTGACTGCTCCTGCAACGAGCCGGCCGCGGCCGATGCCTGCTCGACGAGCGCCGCGTTTTGCTGCGTGACGTTATCGATCTGCGCGATCTCGACGTGAATCTGCTCGATGCCCGAGCGCTGCGCGGCGCTCGCGGTGCTGATCTCGCCCATGATCAGTGCCGCCTCTTTCACGCTCGTCACGATCTGTTCCATCGTCTTGCCGGCGACGTCGACGAGTCGCACGCCGGCTTCGATTCGCTCGACAGACTTGCTGATGAGCTCGTTGATTTCCTTCGCGGCGGTCGCGCTGCGCTGCGCGAGTGCGCGCACTTCGGTCGCGACGACGGCGAAGCCGCGTCCCTGCTCGCCGGCGCGCGCGGCTTCCACGGCCGCGTTCAGCGCGAGAATGTTCGTCTGAAACGCAATGCTGTCGATGACGCCGATGATGTCGCCGATTTTGGTCGCGCTCGAGTTGATCTCGCTCATCGTCGTCACGACCTCCGTCATCGTGCGTCCGCCATCGGTCGCGACCTGACTGGCGAGCGCAACGAGCTGGTTGGCCTGCTTGGCATGATCGGCGTTGTGCTTGACGGCGTCGGTCAGCGACGCCACGGAGTGCGCCGTGCGCTGCAAGCTGAGCGCCTGCTGCTCGGTGCGCGAGCTGAGATCGTTGTTGCCCGCGGCAATTTCGTTCGAGGCCTGCGCTACCGTCTCGGCCGACTGCCGCACGTCGGCGATGGTCGTCTGCAGCTTTTTGCGCATCTGGTTCAGCTCGTAGTTGAGCCAGGCGATTTCGTCGCGACCGGACGACTCGATTTTGGTCGCGAGGTCGCCATTGGCGATGCGGCCGACGGTGGCGACGACGTTCTCCACGGGGACTTTGATGCTGCGCCGAATGCTCCAGCCGAGGAGTGTACCGAGTGCAACGGCGATCGTAGAGCCGATGCCGACGACGGGCAGAAGCGCATCGGCCATTCGCGCACCGTCGGCGGCGGCCGCCGCGGCTGCGACGCCCCTGACTGCCCATATCGCCGTGGCGCTCGCGCAGAGCACGAGCAGCGTCATGATGGCGAAGCCCGCCGATATACGCGTCGTCAGGCGGAAGTTGGAAAGCTTGATCATCGTCACCTCGAAAGCTCGTGTTGCGTTGCCGGGCGGCGGGCCGATGGCCGTGTGCGCAGCCGTGCTGCGCCGGTCGCCGCTGCACGTATTTACGGCGCGCCGGGCCCGTTCTCCGCACGCGGGTTTACACGGGGAGAGCAACAGTTTTGCTGAGATTTTCGAGGCGATCGATAACCGATCGTTTAGGCAAATGACGCTATCGTTTTTCCTTGTGGCGCGGCTTCATCAACACCTTGATGGAATCGAGAGAGTTGGCGACCTTGATCGCCTCATCCCACTCTTCGAGCGAAAAGCCGTGCGTCACGATGCCTTTCGACGTCACGAGCCCGCGCGCGAGCAGATCGATCGCGATCGGGTAGCAGTAGGGGCCGAGGTGCGCGCCTCGGAGGTCGAGCTCCTTGCGGTCGCCGATGATGGACCAATCGACTGATGTTTGCTCGCCGAACACCGAGAATTCGACGAAGCGCCCGAGCTTGCGAATCATCTCGAGTCCTTGCGGCACGCCCGCCGGCGCACCCGTCGTTTCGATGTAGACGTCGCAGCCGTACTGATCGGTGAGCGAGCGCACGATGGAGATCGCGTCGTCCTTGCGCGGGTTGATGATGACGTCGGCGCCATATTCGCTCGCGAGCGCGAGCCGCTCGTCGACGAGATCGACGACGACGAGCTTCTTCGGCGTCTTCAGATGCGCCACCTGCGTCATCATCAAGCCGAGCGGCCCGGCGCCGGCAATGACGACGACGTCGTCGAGCTGAATGTCGCCGCGGTTGACCGTATGGATCGCGCAGGCGAGCGGCTCGATGATCGCGGCGTCTTCGAGCGAGATCCCGAGCGGGATCTTGTGCACGATCGCCGTGGCGGGAATTCGCATGTATTCGGCCATGCCGCCATCCGCGACCTCGCGCTGAAAGCCGAAGATGTTGTGGACCTCGCACATCCAGTACTGGCCCGATTTGCAATACCGGCACTTGCCGCAAGGCACGATCTGCTCGGCGATCACGCGCTCGCCGATGCGCACGCCAAAGTGTTCGGCCGCGCCTTCGCCGAGCTCTTCCACGTAGCCGAAGAACTCATGCCCCGGAATCACAGGTGCCTTCACCCACGGGCTGGGCCCGCCCCAGAACATCTTCGCGCCCGCATAGCATTTGCAATCGCTTGCGCAAATGCCGCAGGCGGCAATGCGGATGACGAGCTCATTGCGGCCCGGCCGCGGCCGCTCGACGCGCTCGACGCGATAGTCGTTCGGCGCATGGCAGACGACGGCCGTCATCGGCGACTTTGCTTGCGATTCGCTCATCGATCACTCCATGACGATCTGGACTTTGACGTCGGTCGGCTTGCCGCTCGCCGCCTCTTCGAACGCTTCAATGCCGCGCGAGAAAGGGAAGGAGCGCGAGATGAACGGTTTCACGTCGACGCGGCCCGATGCGATCAACTGGATCGCGCGCGGGAACATGTTCGCGTAGCGGAAGACCGACTCGATCCGCGCCTCCTTGACTTGCAGCGCGACGACATCGACGGGAACGGCGTGCTGCGGCATGCCGACGAGTACGAGGCAGCCCCCGGGGCAGAGCAGGTCGACGATCCCTTCGAAGGCCTTTTCACTGCCGCTCGCTTCGAAGACGACGTTCGCCCCCCAGCCGTCGGTGAGCTCGGCGACGACATCCCGCACGCTTTTCTCGCGGATGTCGACGCAGGTGACGCCCGTTACCCCCCCGATCAAATCGAGCTTCTCGGGAACGAGATCGCTGACGATCGCGCGGCTGCAGCCGCCCGCGAGCGCGGCGAGCGCGCACATCATGCCGATGGTGCCGGCGCCGAGGATGACGGCGACGTCGCCCGGCTTGATCGACGCTTTCGTCGCGGCTTGCAGCCCGATCGAAAGCGGCTCGACGATCGCGCCTTCGGCAAAACTCACGTTGTCGGGCAGCTTGTAGGTAAAGGCGGCCGGATGGACGACGAACGGTGCGAGACAACCGTGAACGGGAGGCGTTGCCCAGAAGCGCACCTTCGGATCGAGGTTGTACATGCCTTCGCGCACGGCGCGGGAACTCATGTCGGGGACGCCGGGCTCCATGGCGACTCGGTCGCCGACTTGCAGATGACTGACCTCGTCGCCGACTTCGACGATCGTCCCCGACGCCTCATGGCCGAGCACCATCGGTTCGTTGACGACGAATGGCCCGATGCGCCCGTGCTGGTAGTAGTGAATGTCGCTGCCGCAGATGCCGACCGTATGAATACGGACGCGTACGTCGCGCGGCCCGACGGCTTGCGGCAACGTGAAGGGTCGCAGCCGGATGCGGCGCGCTTCTTCGAGAACGAGGGCTTCCATTTTCTTCCTTTGCTGATGGGTACCGGCCGATCGCCCGATCGGCCGGCGGGTTATCCGGCAAGAAAACCGCCGTCTACGGCGAAGCTGACTCCGTTGATCATGCTCGCGTCCTCCCCGAGCAGATAAGCGATCGTGCGGGCGACTTCGTCGGGCTCGGCGAAGCGGCGCAGCGGAATGCGCGCGCGCATCGGTGCCGCCTTGTCCGGGTCGCTCCAGGCTTTGACCGCCATCGGCGTCAGCGTGACGACGGGATTGATGGCGTTGACACGGATGCCGTGCTCGCCGAGCTCGACGGCCATGACACGCGTCAGGCCATCGAGCGCCGCCTTCGACGCGCAGTACGAGGCATGCAGCGGCAGGCCGATCTGGGCCGAGATGCTCGACACGTTGACGATGGCGCCGCCCGCCCCTCGCGCGATCATGTTGCGCGCGCATTCCTGAGCGACGATCAGCGCGGCGCGGACATTGACGGCCATCGTCGAATCGAATGCGTCGACGGTCGTATCGAGGAACGGCTGCAGCTCGACGGTCCCGGCATTGTTGACCAGCAGATCGACGGGCTGGGCACGGCGGGCGGCCGCGCGTGCCTCGTGCGCGTCGGCGAGATCGACGCAGAGCGTCTCGCAACCGATCTCGCGCCTCAGCGCGACGAGGTCGGCTTCGGTACGGCTTGCCGCGATCACGCGCGCACCGCGGGCGGCCATCAACAGCGCGGTCGCATGGCCGATACCTTTGCCGGCCCCCGTGATCAGCACCGTTTTTCCGGCGAACTCGCGGCTGCGGTCCATCGATGTCATCGCCATCTCTCTCTCAGGGTTCGTCGACGAGCCGACGCGCCATGTCTTCATCGGTGATGAGCACCGACACATACCGCCCCCGCAATGCGGCCCGCGTGACGAGAAACTTCTTGGCTCCGCCGCTGACGAGCACGACGCGTTTGATCTGGCGCAAGTCGTCGAGCGCGACCGCGACCGTGCGCCGGTTCAGCGGATGATTGATGAGCTTGCCGTCCTCGTCCATAAAATGGCCGAGCATGTCGCCGACGGCCCCCGTCTTGCGCAGCGTGCGCAGATCGTCCGGATTGTTGATGCCGTACGTGATCACGAGCGATTCGGTCAAGTCGCCCGCTGTCAGCAGGGCCAGGTCCGCGTTGCGCGCGCGTTCGTACGCCTCGCGGATCGCTTCCTCCTGCAGGATGACGTCGCGCGCTTTCTGGCTGCTGACGTAGATCGGCGCCGCGAACAGATAGCCGTCGGCGTGGCAGAGGTTGGCAAAGTCGGAGACGATGTCGAACGTGTTGATGCTGGGACAGTGCGAAAGCCCGCCTTGCAGCGAGACGGCCGAGATCGGGCCGTACGCGCGCTGCGGCAATGCGCGCAAAACGGCACGGATCGTGCGGCCCCAGCCGAGGCCGATCGTATTGCCGGACTCGATCTGCTTGGAGAAGTAGGCCGCGCCGCCGATGCCGAGCGCCGCCATGTTCGCTTCAGGCGTTGCCCCGCTCGGCACGACGACGGCCGCCGCGAGCCCAAAGCGCTGCACGAGCTGCGCTTCGAGCGCGACGCAAGGCGCGATGCGGCTGTTGATCGTGATCTGCACGAGCCCCGACTCGCGGCTCGCCGCAAGCAGTCTGTTCACGCGCACGCGGTTGCTGCCGATGTGCTGTGCGATCTCCTGCTGCGTGAGATTGCCGACGTAGTAGTGCCAGGCCACGCGCGCTTGCAGCTCTTCCTCGGTATCGATCGAGTCGTCGGCTTCGACGAGCGGAGTGGGCGTTTCCGTCTTGCTCATGGTGTTGGATCGGGATGATAGGAAACGGGCGGTTATACCATTCGGGCATCATTTGACCGCGCCCATCGTGAGGCCTTGCACGAGTCGTCCCGACACGAGCAGCGCGAACACGATCATCGGCAGTACGATCAGCGTGCCGGTCGCCATGATTTCCCCCCAGGGCAACTCGTAACCGCTCATGTAGCTCGTCGCGGCGACGGGGGAGGTGACGGCGTCCTCGCGTGTGAGAACGAGCGCATAGAGCAGATCGTTCCACGAGAAGATGAATGCGAAGATGGCCGACACGACGATGCCCGGCATCGCGAGCGGCAGATTGATGCGCCAGAAGACGCGCCACGGCGACGCGCCGTCGAGCCTTGCCGCTTCGTCGAGCTCGACCGGAATGTTGCGGAACTGATCCGTGCAGATCCAAACGACGATCGGCAGCGAGAACGTCAGATAGAGCAGGATCAGGACGATATGCGTATCGATGAGGTCGAGCTTCGTCGCGATCAGAAAGAACGGCACGGCGAGGACGATGGGGCTCACCATCCGGTTCGAGATGAACCAGAACCAGAGATCCTGCTTGCCGCGGAACTCGTAGCGTGCGAGCGCGTAAGCGGCGGGCGTCCCGAGCAGGATCGCGAGCGCCGTGGTGCTGCTCGCAATGATCAGTGAGTTGACGAGGCTGCCGAGCACGTCGTGCTGGAAGAGGGCATCGGTGTAGTGGCTCAGCGTGGGCTTGAAGATCCAGCGCGGTGGGTAGGCGAGCGCATCCGCCCGGTCCTTGAGGCTCGTCGTGACCATCCAGTAGAACGGGAACACCGACGAAAGAAACACGATCAGGAGCCCTAAGAAATGCCAGACTGTTGCGCGCTGTCGCGCGGCGCGGGCGCGTTGGGAGCGTGACGTCACAGTCGTAGTCATGATGCCTCCCGATAGACGAAACGGATATAAAGGCGCGAAAGGACGATCGTCAGGATGAGCAGCAAGATGGCTTGCGCCGAAGCCATGCCCTGATCGAACAAGCGAAAGCCGATGCGCTGGATGTAGACGCTGACGAACTCCGTTGCGGCGCCGGGGCCACCGCGCGTCATCGTGAAGACGGCGTCGAACATCTTGAGCATGTCCGCGGAGCGCAAAATCATGATCGCCGTCAACCCGGGCAGCAGGAACGGGCGCTGCAGATGCCAGAGCACCATCGTCCATCGCGGCGTTTCGAGTCGCGCCGCCTCCTCGGCTTCTTTCG
The DNA here is from genome assembly GCF_003028655.1 of Trinickia symbiotica. Taxonomy (GTDB): domain Bacteria; phylum Pseudomonadota; class Gammaproteobacteria; order Burkholderiales; family Burkholderiaceae; genus Trinickia; species Trinickia symbiotica_A. The sequence continues at coordinate 457,879 of NZ_PYUC01000002.1, read as the reverse complement.
GCACCATCGAAAGGCCGGCAAGGAAGATCAGCGCGCAAAACGGCGTCCACTGCCAGACGTCCATGATCATGACGGCGACGAAGGCGAGCGTCGGATCGCCGAGCCAGTCGAGCGGCCCGATGCCGAGAAAGCTCAGCAGGTAATTGGCGACGCCGAACTGCCGATTGAATAAGAGCCGGCCGATGAGGCCGACGACGGCGTAAGTGGTCGCCATCGGGATCACGAGGCTCACGCGCGCGAGCGAGCGCATCCAGGCGAGCCCGGCGCGATGCAGCAGCAACGCGGCGAAAAGCCCGAGCGCGATTTCGATGGGCAGGGTAAGGCAGAGAAACAGCACGGTGCGGCCGAGCGCGTCCCAGAACGACGGATCGGTCAGCGTCGCGACATAGTTGTCGAAGCCGACGAACGGCGTGCCGGCTTCGGGATTCGCGAGCTGGTATTGATGAAACGAGTTGTAGAGCGCGACGAGCAGCGGGTAGATTCCGATCACCGCCAGCGCGAAGATCGCCGGAAGCAGGAACCAGAACGCCGGCGAGCGCGGCAGCAGCCGCATGCGTGCGGCCGCGCGGGCCTTGCCCGCATCGGCGGCGGGCGAAGCGGTGCTGTTCGTCATGGCACCTCTCGAAAGTTGCGTCGGCCGCATCGCAATGCTGACTCCTTTATTTCAACAGGGGTTTCTTGCCGTCGTAATAGCCGGCCTTGTCGAGGATCGCGTCGACCTTCGTATCGATCGTCTGTGCCCCATCCTTGACGGAAACCTGACCCAACATCATCTTCGTGCCCCATTCGCCGATCACTTCGGAGATGGCGGGCCATTCCGGGAAGCGAGGACGATAATCAGGCACGCCGCCTTGCCACGACTCGACCATCGGCTTCACGAACGGATACTTCTGCTCGATGGCCGGATCCTTGTAGACGGACATGCGCGCAGGCACGCCGCCCGCCTCGAGGTAAGGCTTGGCCATTTGCTCGGACGTGATCCATTGGATGAAGAGCCAGGAGGCCGCCTGTTTTTTGGCGCTCGATTTCGCGTTGACGGCGAGCGAGAATCCGCCGAGCGCGGGCTTCAGACCGGCCGCGCCGCGCGGCTCGGTGGCCACGCCGAGACATGAGCCGATCTTCGACTTCGTGGGATCGGTCAGCGTGGGGTAGAAGGCCGACCATTCGGTGATCATTGCAACCTGCCCTTGAGCGAGGGCGTTGACGGCCTCGGCATGATCGAAATCGACGATGCCGGGCGGCATGTACTTCATGAGCTTTTGCCGATACTCGAGGCCTTCTTGCGATTGCGGCGACAACAGGTTCGCCTTGAACTTCGCATCGAGCAGGGAGCCGCCGTTCGGCCAGAGCACACGCATGAAGCTATCGGCCGACTGCGTCTCGCCGCGGCGCGATTGCAGCGCGAATGCATACTGGTTCTTCGCGGGATTCGTCAGCTTCGGCGCATAGGTGTTGAGCAGCTCGTCCCATGTCTTCGGCGGTTCGCTGAAACCGGCGTCCTTCAGCATACATTTGTTGTAGAAGAGCAGGCCCGAGTAGTTGTCGAACGGCAGGCCGTAAATCACCTTGTTCCAGGTGCCGAAGGAATCGAGCAGGATGGGGAAGAAGTCCTTCAGGTTCAGGTTCGGGTCGGCGAGCTTCGCATCGCTGGTGAATTTGCTGATCGGCACGAGCCACTTGTTGCTCGCGAACTCTCCCAGCCAGACGACGTCGACGAGCACGATGTCCTGAGCGCCGCCGCTCGCGAAGTTCAGCACTTCCTTCTCGCGCGTGCTTTCATAAGGAATCACGTCCCACTTGACCTTGATCCCCGTCTCCTTCTCGAACTGCGGGATCAGCTTTTCCGCGGCGGCGTAGCCGGGCCGATCGAGAAAGATGGCGTTGATGGTCGTGCCCGAGTACGGCGCCGACGCTTCCTTCAGCGTCCACGCGGAGGCTTGCGCGCAAGCAAAGAGCGTCGCGGTTGCGACGCCCAACGTCAAGGCCTTCTGCCGAAGGAAGCGATTCTTCATTACTGTCTCCTGGTTTGTTCTGTCGGTTGCACCTATCCTTGCGGGTGCCGTTACGTCGACCTGCCATGCGTTCAGGTATGGCCCGCGTCGACCTCGAGCGGCCCTCGTTTCACTTGTAATTTCAGGTTTACAAATGTATATTTTGGCGAGCGGCAGATGTCAAGAAAAATGTGATCAGGAGACATGCATGAGTGCGGTGCAGTTGCAGCAGATCCGCAAGACGTTCGGCGGCATGGAGGTGCTGAAGGGCGTCGACATCGAGGTCGCGGATCACGAGTTTCTCGTTTTCGTCGGCCCGTCGGGTTGTGGGAAGTCCACGCTGTTGCGCACGATCGCAGGCCTCGAGCGTGTGGATTCGGGGGCCGTCATGATCGGCGGCGAGGACGTGACCGACCTCGAGCCTTCGCAGCGCGGCGTGGCGATGGTGTTCCAGTCCTATGCGCTCTATCCGCACATGTCGGTCTACGAGAACATCGCATTCGGCTTGCGCATGCTGAAGCTGCCGCGCGACGAAATCGAATGCCGCGTTCGCCGCGCGGCGGACATTCTGCAGATCGGTCAGTTGCTCGAACGGCGTCCGCGCGCGCTATCGGGCGGACAGCGGCAGCGCGTCGCGATCGGCCGCGCGATCGTGCGCGAGCCGAAGGTGTTTCTTTTCGACGAGCCGTTGTCGAATCTCGATGCCGCCTTGCGAGTGCAGATGCGGCTCGAGCTGATCAAGCTGCATAAGCAGCTCAATGCGACGATGATCTATGTCACGCACGATCAGACGGAGGCGATGACGATGGCGGACCGCATCGTCGTGCTCAATCACGGAAAGGTCGAGCAGATCGGCTCGCCGCTCGAGCTCTATCGGAATCCTCGCAATCGCTTCGTTGCGGGGTTCATCGGCTCGCCGAAAATGAACTTCCTCGACGTTCGCGTACTGTCGCGCGAGCGGGGCGGCGTCACGATCGAAATGCCGGGCGGTGCGCCGCTCGCGGTGCCATCGAGCGCCGACGACGTGAGCGCGGGGCAAACGCTGACGCTCGGTATTCGGCCCGAACATCTGATCGAGGAAGGCAGCGCAATAGAAGGTGGCCTGGCGGGAGAAGTGAACGTGATCGAGCATCTCGGCGGCGAGACGCTCTTGCACTTGCGTCTTGCCGACGATAGGACGATTCAGCTCAAGGCTTCGGGCGAGTCGAAGACCGCTGAAGGGCAAAGGATCACGGCGGGGTTCAGCGTTCGCCATGTCCATCTCTTTCGTGAAGACGGCGCGTCGTTACGCGATAGGCGCACAGTCGCCGAACCCGCTGCCGCATGAGGGCATCGATCTGTCGATCTGTCGGCGTGGAACCTCGCTAGCGAGCCGGCGATCGGAACGTTCCTAAAAGCTGCCGCATAGCCGCGAGCGCCTAGCGCGCATGCAGCTGTTCGTCTTCGATGTCTGTTCGCCAGACCGCTTTTTCGCAGCGTTCAGGCTCGCCGATCGCGAAGGCACGGAACTTGCCCCCGGTCCAGCAACCGTTCACTTATTTTTCCGCCTTTCCCGTCTCCCGCGCGACTGCCTTGCAGATGTTCCAAACCGCGAACGAGCCGCGGACAAGCGGAGTGAAATCGCCGTCGAGGCGTCGTCAGCAGGGGGAGACAAATGAACGCACTGGATCAATGGCTGCTCTCGGTCATGTATCGCACGGCGGGCCACTCGCCTGGGCTTGCTCGAGTGGCCGAAACGATCGTCAATATGTATTTGATCAAGGGCACGGTGTTGATCGCTTTGCTCTGGTGGATCTGGACGAGGCGCGAGCATGCGACGGCGGAAAGAAGCGAGGAAAGGCGGCGGGACCGCGAGATCGTCGTGATCGCCGTCTTGAGCGGCCTCTTCGCGTTGCTCGCGGGACGCCTGCTGGCACACTATCTACCATTTCGCCTGCGGCCTTTCTACGAACCGCAGCTACGTTATCTGTATCCGGAGACGACGTCTCCGGACCTGCTGCCTCGGACCTGGAGCGCGTTTCCGAGCGACCACGCGATGCTCTGGTGCGCCATCGCGGCCGCGATCTTCGTCGCATCACGCGCCGCGGGCATCTATGCATTGCTCCATACGGCCGTTCTCATCGGTTTGCCGCGCATTTATCTTGGCCTGCACTACCCGACGGACGTCATTGCGGGCGCTGCGCTCGGCATCGGCATCGCATGCATTCTCAACTACGCGCCGATCCGCTCGCGCGTGGCGGCGCCCGTGCTCGCGTTGGCGAGGTATCGGCCCGGTCTCTTTCACGCCTTGGCATTCGTGCTCTGTTTCGAGCTGGCGACGCAGTTCGATGAATTCCGTGCACTGGCGCACGACATGTCGAGCGCGATGGCAGGCGTCGTCTGACCACTTTGCTCAGTGCAGCGTTCGTTCGGGCTGCGAACTGCAAAGGCCGCGCGGCTCGTCGATCGAGGCGCGCGCCTTCGCGACTGTATTGCAGATTTTTTACAAGCAGACCCCTAAATTTTCATGCTGGATCGGTTGAAGACGCTTTGTCAGCGTCGTCGAACAGGGAATTGAGCGCAGCGCCCGTCACATTTGTCCTCGCCGCACATCTAGCCGGCGGTGCCTCTGACATCGACGGTGTCGCCCCGTATTCAACGCGCTGCAGGCGTCCAGGTTTGTGATCAGGTTTGTGATAAAATTTGTCCAGATAAGCGGTATCCAGGCTTGTTACTGGACAAAAATGTCTTCTTTCTCATTGGCGCTTCCCGACGAGATATGCCGGGAATTGGGGCAGCGAGTTCGTGACCGGCGCGTCGGCATGAACCTGCCTGCATCAGAGCTGGCTGCCCGGATTGGCGTTTCGCATCGCACGGTCCTTCGCTTCGAGGCGACGGGGAAATGCACGCTGGATACGTTCGTGAAGATACTCGAGGCACTGGGTGCGATCGAGGATCTCCAGCCGGTTTTGGCGGCGCCGGTACAGTCCATAGCGGAGATGCGTGAACGCGCCACGGCCAGCACGCGCAAGCGCGCCTATCGCAAGGGAGCGCATCAGTGAAAGAACTCCGCGTGATCTATCGGGGGTGGAGCGAGCAGTTCGATCTCGCGATTCTGGCTGACGACGGTCGCAACGTCCTGTTCGAATATACGCCGCAGGCACTGGCCCGCGGTCTGGAACTCTCACCGATCAACCTTCGCTTACGGTCCCAAGCCTACCCAGACCAGCAGTATCAATATGTGTCGATGCAACGCGTGCCGGGGCTGCTCCAAGACGCGCTACCTGACGCGTGGGGCTACCGTGTCATGGCGAGCCGGATGCGCGCCTACAACGTCGATTTCGCCACGACCAGCACCCTCGAGCGGCTGGCCTTTCTCGGTGAGCGCACGATGGGTGCACTAACGTTCGAGCCGGCCTCCGGGGATCCTGCCAGCATCCAGGGTGCTTCGCTGCGCGAGCTGATTGACGATTACCGCGCGCTGATCACCGACGACAGCCACATTCTCCTGCCGGAAATCGCCCGAGCCGGTGCGTCCCCGGGCGGCGCACGTCCGAAAGCGATGGTGTGGTATCGAGCATCCGACGACCAGATGACGACGCGTGAGGGTGAACTGGCCGGCGCGGAGCCCTGGCTGGTGAAGTTCCCGGCCGAGGACGATGCCGAGGATAGCTGTGCGCTGGAAGCGGCCTATGCCGAGATGGCTCAGGTCGCTGGACTGGGCTTCATGCCGTTCCGGTTCTTCGACCTCGGCGGTCTCTGCGCTTTCGCAACGAAGCGATTCGATCTGATCGACCACCAGCGGGTGCACGTCCATACTCTGGCGGGATTGCTCCATGCGGACTTCAGGGTTCCCTCGGCCGGATACGGACTGTTTTTTCGGGCGGCGCGGCAACTTTCCCGTGACGTCCGCGAGGTCGAGAACGCTGTCCGGATCTGCGTCTTCAACATCCTGATGAACAATCGAGACGATCACGCCAAGAACGTGTCCTTCTTGATGGATGCGCAGGGGCAGTGGAAGTTGGCGCCGCCGTACGATCTGACTTACTGCCCGGGCTACCAGGGTGAGCACTTCATGGACGTCGCAGGAGAAGGCCGCAATCCCGGACGAGACCACGTGATTCGGGCTGCGGGGCAGGGAGGAATCGCGCCAGCGCGGGCCGAGCAGATTGTCGACGAAATCCTCGAAAAAGCCGATTCGCAGGCATGGAACCGGGCCGTCTCGAACTATCCGGTTCGGCCGAGAACGGCTCGTGACGTGGGGGCGCGTATCGAGGCGAACCGGAGAATGCTGCAGAAGCGGATTGCCTGAATAGGCGGCCTGTCTGCCTTGAAACGACGCGGAATTGCAAGCTCGGGCGTGCCCCACTGGTTGAGCGAGTAAGGGATCGCCTTGGCCAGACAAGCGCGGCGATAGCCGGCCGCTGAGCGTCACCACTTTTTTACGCGTTTTTTATACGTCCGTCGTCACTCTTAGCGTGGCGTTTACCCGGACTCGTCTACGCTTCGCGCTGTCCTGATCCGCTAGGGGAGAAAGAAGCGTGGACCTCGTGTACATCATCGGCACCGCCGTCCTTTGCGGGCTGTTCATCGCATTGGCCACCGGGTGCGAGAAACTGCGCAGCCGTGCACCGGGAGGTCGTCCATGATCGCGTGGATGATGTGGCTCGCAGCAGCCTCGACCCTCCTATTGCTCACGTACCTCGTGTACGCGTTGTTGCGTGCGGAGGACCTTGAATGATGAGCGCCAACGACTTTTTTCAGACGGCGCTGTTCATCGTCGTCCTGATCGCGGTCGCCGTTCCGCTTGGCCGCTATATGACGGCTGTGCTCGACGGCTCGTCGGTCGTCGTCCGCAAGATCGGCAGGCCAATCGAGCATTCGATCTACAGACTCGCCGGCATCGATGCGCAGGCGGAAATGTCCTGGAAGACATATGCGGTCGCCACGCTGCTGTTCAACGCACTTGGCGTACTCGTCGTCTATGGCTTTCTTCGGCTGCAGCAGTGGCTGCCCGCGAACCCCCAAGGCCTCGGCCCGATGACGCCCGATGCCGCTTTCAATACTGCGGTCAGTTTCGTGACGAACACGAACTGGCAGGACTACACGCCCGAGTCGACGGTCAGCTATCTGACGCAAATGGTCGCCCTGACGGTGCAGAACTTTCTCTCGGCCGCCACGGGTATTGCCGTCGTCGTCGCGCTAATCCGTGGTTTCGCGCGTCACACGGCAACGACGATCGGCAACTTCTGGGTCGATCTGACGCGCATCACGCTCTACATCCTCGCGCCGATCTCGATCGTTCTAGCGGTGTTCTTCATCGGTCAGGGCGCAATCCAGAATTTCAAATCGTACGAGGACGTCCCGACGCTGCAAGTCACGACCTACCAGACGCCAAAGACGGATGCACAAGGCAATCCGATCAAGGACGCGAAGGGCAACCCGGTCATGCGGGACGTCAAGGCCGACAAGCAGACGATTGCCATGGGGCCGGTCGCCTCACAAGAAGCGATCAAGATGCTCGGCACGAACGGTGGCGGCTTCTTCAACGCGAACTCGGCGCATCCGTATGAAAACCCGACGCCGCTCTCGAACTTCATGCAAATCATCGCAATGCTCGCTATTCCGGCCGCACTGTGTGTCGTGTTCGGCCGGATGGTCGGCGACCGTCGGCAGGGCTACGCCGTGCTCGCGGCGATGACGATCGCCTTCGCCGTCGCATGCTGGGGCGAAATCTCGGCCGAGCAGTCGGGCAATCCGTCGTTCAACTCGCTTCACGTCGACCAAAGCGCCTCGGCGCTGCAAGCGGGCGGCAATGCCGAGGGCAAGGAAGTGCGGTTCGGCATCGCGCAGTCGGGCATCTTCACCGTGGCGACGACGGCGGCTTCCTGCGGTGCCGTCGACAATACGCACGATTCGCTGACGCCGATGGGCGGCTTCGTGCCTCTGTTGCTCATTCAGCTTGGCGAGGTCATCTACGGCGGGGTCGGCTCGGGCCTTTACGGCATGCTTGTCTTCGCGTTGCTGGCGGTTTTCGTCGCGGGTTTGATGATCGGGCGCACGCCCGAATACGTCGGCAAGAAGATCGAGTCGTTCGAAATGAAGATGGTGTCGATCGCGATTCTCGTCACGCCGTTCCTCGTCCTCGTCGGCGCATCCATCGGCGTGCTCTCGCCGCTCGGCACGGCAGGCATCGCGAATCCGGGGCCGCACGGGTTCACCGAGATTCTCTATGCGTTCAGCTCGGCGGCGAACAACAACGGCAGCGCGTTTGCGGGCCTCTCCGTCAATACGCCGTTCTATAACGTGTTGCTCGCGATTGCGATGTGGTTGGGCCGCTTCTCGACTATCGTGCCCGTGCTCGCGATCGCGGGTGCGCTCGCGAACAAGAAGCGGATCGCTGTGACAGCCGGCACGCTGCCGACGCACGGGCCGCTCTTCGTCGTATTGCTCCTGGGCACGCTCGTGCTCGTCGGCGCGTTGACCTATGTGCCGGCACTTGCACTGGGCCCCGTCGTCGAGCATTTGCAGATGATCTCGGGTCATTGATTTCGAGGAACTATGTCCAACATCACTCAAACGCCTGCCCATCGTTCCGACAATCTCGGGCAGGCACGGACCGCGGCGCGCTCGATGTTCGATCCGGCGCTCGTGAAACCCGCGATCGTCGATTCGTTCAAGAAGCTCGCGCCACGCACGCAATTGCGCAACCCGGTGATGTTCTGCGTCTATCTCGGCAGCATCCTGACGACGATACTATGGGTCGCGGCGATTGCGGGCGAGGCCGAAGCGCCCGCCGGATTCATCCTTGCCGTCGCGCTATGGCTCTGGTTCACGGTGCTGTTCGCGAACTTCGCCGAAGCGTTGGCGGAAGGTCGCTCGAAGGCGCAGGCCGCTTCGCTCAGGAGTGCGAAGCATAACGTGATCGCCAAAAAACTCGGCGAGCCGCACCCCAAGGCGCCCGTGCGCATCATCGCGTCGACGGATCTGCGCAAAGGCGACGTCGTGCTCGTCGAAACGGGCGATACGATTCCGGCCGACGGCGAGGTGATCGAGGGCGTCGCGTCGGTCGACGAGTCCGCGATTACCGGCGAATCGGCGCCAGTCATCCGTGAGTCGGGTGGAGACTTTTCGTCGGTGACGGGCGGCACGCGCGTACTGTCCGACTGGATCGTCGTGCGCGTATCCGTCAATCCGGGTGAGGCGTTCCTCGACCGGATGATCGCCATGGTCGAAGGCGCGAAGCGTCAGAAAACGCCGAACGAGATCGCGCTGACGATTCTGCTCGTCGCGCTCACGCTCGTATTGCTTTTCGCCACCGCGACGTTGTTGCCTTTTTCGATGTTCTCCGTGGCTGCGGCAAAGATGGGGCACGTGGTCTCGATCACGGCGCTCGTCGCCCTGCTCGTCTGCCTCATCCCGACGACGATCGGCGGTTTGCTGTCGGCCATCGGCGTGGCCGGCATGAGCCGAATGATGCAGGCGAATGTGATCGCCACGTCGGGTCGCGCGGTCGAGGCGGCCGGCGACGTGGACGTGCTGCTGCTCGACAAGACGGGCACGATCACGCTCGGCAACCGGCAGGCCTCGGCGTTCGTGCCTGCGCCAGGCGTGACGGAGGAAGCCCTCGCGAACGCCGCGCAGCTTGCGTCGCTGGCGGACGAGACACCCGAAGGCCGCAGCATCGTCGTGCTTGCCAAGCAGCGCTTCAATATTCGCGAGCGCGGCATGGCCTCGCTCCATGCGCAGTTTCTCGGCTTTACCGCACAAACGCGCATGAGCGGCGTCGACTTGTCCCCGAAGGGAGATACCTCGGGTGCATCCCCCGTGGCAACGCATGAAATCCGCAAGGGTGCGGCCGATGCGGTGCGCCGGTATGTCGCGGAAAACGGCGGCCGCTTTCCGCAGGAAGTGCAAAAAGCGGTCGACGACGTCGCGCGCCGAGGCAGCACGCCGCTCGTCGTGGCCGAGAAGCTCGGCTTGCCGGGAGCCGATCCGGGCGGCGCACGCGTGCTTGGCGTCGTCGAGTTGAAGGACATCGTGAAGGGCGGCATCAAGGAGCGCTTCGCGGAATTGCGCAAGATGGGGATCAAGACGGTGATGGTGACGGGCGACAACCGGCTGACGGCGGCGGCCATCGCGGCCGAAGCCGGCGTCGACGATTTCCTCGCCGAGGCCACGCCCGAGGCGAAGCTGACGACGATTCGTTCGCATCAGGCCGAGGGGCGGCTCGTCGCGATGACGGGCGACGGCACGAACGATGCGCCGGCGCTCGCGCAGGCCGACGTCGCGGTGGCGATGAATACCGGCACGCAAGCCGCGAAGGAAGCGGGGAACATGGTCGATCTCGACTCGAATCCGACTAAGCTGATCGAGATCGTCGAGATCGGCAAGCAGATGCTGATGACGCGCGGCTCGCTGACGACCTTTTCGATCGCCAACGATGTCGCCAAATATTTCGCGATCATCCCCGCGGCATTCGCGACGACTTACCCGCAACTGCGCGTGCTCGACGTGATGCACCTCGCATCGCCGGCATCGGCGATTCTTTCGGCGGTCATCTTCAACGCGCTCATCATCGTATTCCTGATTCCGCTCGCGCTGAAGGGCGTTTCGTACCGTCCGCTCGGAGCGGCCGCGCTGCTGCGTCGCAATCTCCTGATCTACGGCCTCGGCGGTCTCGTCCTGCCGTTTCCGTTCATCAAGCTGATCGACATGGGGCTCGCCGCGATGGGTTGGGCCTGACTTCCTGAATTCGGACGACCATGAAAAATCTATTGCGACCTATGCTGGTGCTCTTTGCCGCGATGACGGTGATGACGGGCATCGTCTACCCGGTCGTCGTGACTGCGATCGGTCAGGCCGTGTTTCCGCGGCAGGCGAACGGCAGCATCATCGAGAAAGACGGCAAGCCCGTCGGCTCCGAGCTGATCGGCCAACAGTTCGATGCGACGTATTATTTCTGGGGCCGGCTGTCGGCTACCACGCCGAATCCGTACAATGCGCAGAGCTCGGGCGGCTCGAACCTCGGGCCAACGAATCCCGCGCTGGCCGACGAAGTGAAGGACCGGATCCGGGCGCTGCATGACGCCGATCCGACGAACACGGCGCCGGTGCCCGTCGATCTCGTGACTTCATCGGGCAGCGGCCTCGATCCTGATATTTCGCCGGCGGCCGCCGCTTATCAGGCGGCTCGCGTTGCGAAGGCACGGGGCCTGCCACGCGAGCAAGTCGACGAGCTGATCGCGCGAAATACCTCGGGGCGCCAGCTCGGTCTGCTCGGCGAGCCGCGTGTGAAGGTGCTGGAACTGAATCTGGCGCTCGACGCGATCAAACCGTTGCATTGAACTCGGCAGGAAGGCCGGCAAACCAAGGCAGGTCTGCTATGCAAAACAGGGATGGATACATGCCGATGACTCGGCTCCATCGAATCGAGGGGCGGCCTACGTATGGAACGACCTGATCCCGACGCGCTGCTCGACAAGCTCCAACGGGAAGAAGAGAAGCAGCGGCGCGGTCGGCTGAAGATTTTTTTCGGGGCGTCGGCCGGCGTCGGCAAGACGTTCGCCATGCTGCAGGCGGCCCGACGACGCAAGGAAGAGGGCGTCGACGTGGTCGTCGGTGTGGCCGAGACACACGGTCGCAAAGAGACGCTCGCCTTGCTCGAGGGCCTGGAGATCGTCGCGCCGGCCAAACTCGAGTATCGCGGCCGGCTGCTCGCCGAGTTCGACCTCGATGCCGCGCTGGCCCGAAAGCCCGGACTGATTCTGATCGACGAGCTCGCGCACTCGAACGTCCACGGCTCGCGCCATCTGAAACGCTGGCAAGACGTGCATGAGCTGCTCGATGCCGGGATCGATGTCTATACGACCGTCAACGTCCAGCACCTCGAGAGTCTGAACGACGTCGTCGGCCAGATCACCGGCATTCGCGTATGGGAGACGGTGCCGGACCGCGTGTTCGACCTGGCCGACGAAGTGACGCTCGTGGACCTCCCCGCCGAGGAACTACTGGATCGCCTTCGCGAGGGCAAAATCTATCTGCCGCACCAGGCCGAGAACGCGGTTCGCAACTTTTTCCGCAAGGGCAATCTCATCGCATTGCGTGAACTTGCGTTGCGACGCACGGCCGATCGAGTCGATGCGCAAATGCGCGAGTACCGCGCCGATCAGTCGATCGAGCGGATCTGGCAGGCGCGCGAGCGAATCATCGTGTGCGTCGGCGCGGGGCCGGAAAGCGGCACGGTGGTGCGCGCCGCAGCGCGGCTGGCGGCGAGCCAGAAGGCCGATTGGCTGGCGGTGTACGTGGAGACGCCGAAACTGCAGCGCCTGCCCGACGCGATCCGCAAGCGAACGCTCGACGCGTTGAAGCTCGCGTCGGAACTCGGTGCAGAGGCAGTGACGCTTCAAGGCGAGGACGAGACTCGGACCTTGATCGCCTACGCGCGGATGCGCAACGTATCGAAGCTCGTCGTCGGCGCGTCGGCTTCCTGGGGCCTGCATGCGCGGCTGCGGCGATCGACGGCCGAACGCCTGATTCGCGCGGCCCGCGATATCGACGTGACGCTCGTCAACACGGGCACAGTGCGCGACGAAGCCGTGCGTCGAGAGTCGGCAGCCCGCTTCGCGGGACTCGGCCTGGGCCGCGGCCGTTCGAAGCCGACCGCGTATCTGTATACGATCGGCCTATGCGCGGCGATCACGGTGCTCGCGAGCCTCACGCTCGACAGCATCTCGCTCGCGAATCTCGTGATGCTTTATCTGCTCGGCACGATCTTCACGGCTGCGCGGCTCGGTCGAGGGCCCGGCGTGCTGTTTTCGTTTCTGGCCGTGGCGTCGTTCGACTTTTTCTTCGTGCCGCCGCGCATGTCGTTCACGGTCTCCGATACGCAGTATTTGCTGACGTTCGCGGTCATGCTCGTCACCTCGCTGACGATCAGCAATCTGACGGCGAGCCTGCGCAGGCAGGCGCGTGTGGCGACGATGCGCGAGCGCCGCACGGGCGCCATGTTCGCCATGACGCGCGAGCTCGGCGCCGCGCTCACGACCGCGCAGATCATCGAGATCGGGTCGCGCCACGTCGCGGAAGTTTTTCGGGCGCGCGTCGCGATCTTGCTGCCGGACAGCGGCGAGCAAGTCCGCCAGAAGGTCGACAACCCCGATCCTGCCCTTGCGCTCGGCGAATCGGAGCTCGACAACGACATCGCGCAGTGGGTCTACGATCAGCAAAAGCCGGCCGGCTGCGGCACGGATACGCTGCCGGCCGCAACGGCGCTCTATCTGCCGTTGAAGGCCCCGATGCGCACGCGCGGCGTCATTGCGCTCGTGACGCCGCGCATGGAGGAGGTTCAGGTGCCCGAGCAGCGCACGATGATCGATACGTTCGCGGCGCAGATCGCGCTGGCGCTCGAGCGTGTTCACTACGTCGAGATCGCGCAGGACGCGCTCGTCGTTATGGAGTCCGAACGATTACGCAACTCGCTGCTGTCCGCGATCTCACACGATTTGCGCACGCCGCTGACGGCAATCGTCGGCTTCGCATCGATGCTCGCCGAAGCGCCGGGCCGGGCCGAAGCGTGTACGCCGAGCGCCGAAGAGCTGGCCGAAGCGATCCACGAAGAAGCGCTGCGCATGACCGGGCTCGTCACCAATCTGCTCGATATGGCGCGCCTGCAGGAAGGCAGCATGCGGCTCAATCGTCAGTGGTCGTCGATCGAGGAAGTGGTCGGCGCGGCACTTGCAGGATGTCGCCGCATGCTTGCGGGCCGAAGCATCGAAGCGCACATACCCGCCGATTTGCCGCTCGTGCAGCTTGACGCGGTGCTCGTCGAAAGAGTCTTCGCGAATCTCTTCGAGAACGCGTCGAAGTACACGCCGGCTGATTCGCCGATCGTCGTCGCCGCGGCCGTGGCGATGGAAGGGGGGCGGCGCTTCGTGAGACTGGACATCGTGGATAGCGGACCTGGGTTACCGGCGGGCATGGAGGCGCGTGTATTCGAGAAATTCACGCGCGGCGAAAAAGAATCGGCGAAGCCCGGAATCGGCCTCGGCCTGGCTATCTGCCGCGCGATCGTCGAAGCGCACGGCGGCCGGATTGGGGCGGCCAACAGAACGACCGCCGACGGCACGGTCCGTGGAGCAACGTTCTGGTTCACATTGCCGGCCGATGAGACGCCGCCCGAGACGCCGCCGATCGATGCGGACTCTGCCGAGCAGGAGGCTCCGGCGGCGGCTCGCGAGCGCCCGGCAAGCGGGCAAGCGCGACTTGCCCCGCCTGCCGGGAATGAGCCGCTGCCGCCTTACGCGGCGAAGAAGACGAACGGCAAAATCGAAACGAGGTAGATGACGAGGCCCGTGACGGCCATGCCGGCTACGATCGCCATCGCGGCAACCGCCGCGCCGATGAGGACGAGCGCCACGAGCTTTTGTCTTCGCGCGTGCCGTCGATCGTAGTCATGCAGAGGGAGCGGCGGGTCGACTTGCTCTTCGTCGCCTGCCGCGTGCTTCCATATTGTGATGCGAAGCATGACGTTCTCCACGGAACGACCGACGCTCGTAAACTGGACGTAATCATTGGCGAATAGCGGAGGTCGGCGCTGCTTACGCAAGTCCCGTGCCGAGCGCTCCACACGCGCATCGAAACGGGCCGAGCCCCCGCGCTAAGTCGTTCGCGCGGCTTGGGCGGCGCAGTGAGACAGCGCTGAGATAGCCGCCTACCAGTTTAGGTCAGCGCGTGGCCGCTTCATAGCAGTGCGTTGCGCACCTGCACGGACAGTTCGATTGAGCGTACCCGGCGCGTCAGCTTTCCGCGGATTGATTGCGCGAATGGGAAGGGGCGGCATCGGCGATTGCTTGCGCGCTTGGCGCCGTTGGCTCCACCGTATGGCTGTCGTCCTTGAGCGCGACGCCCGTGAGCCCCAAGCGCCGTGCTTGCACGAGCAAGTAATGGAGTTTGTGGGCGGCGCTATCGTATGCGAGCCCTTCGGGCCGCACGTTCGAAATGCAGTTACGCTCGGCGTCGTTGCGGCCGACCCGCGGCTCATAGGTAAGGTAAATACCGAGGCTGTCCGGCGAGCTGAGCCCGGGCCGCTCGCCGATCAGCATGACGACGAAGCGGGCACCCAGGATTTGTCCTATCTCGTCGCCGAGCGCGACGCGCGCCTGCCGCGCGACGACGATCGGCGCAATTTGCCAGTCGTCGAGTTTCGGGCGCAGCGCGGTCAGCAACGGAACCGCCTGCCTCGACGCAGCGAGTGCCGAGAGACCATCGGCGATGACGAAGACGATGTCGGGGGTGCCCGACGCGCGCCGCGCGAGTCGATCGCGGCTGTCGTCCGACAGGCGGCGCCCGAGGTCGGGGCGCCTCAGGTAGTGCTCACGATCGACGGCGGCGCTATGCACGTCGAGCGATACGAATGCTTGTTCACGTAGCCGCTCGTGCAGCGCCTCGGCATCGAGCGGCTGATGCACGGCATCGCGCGCCTGAGCGTGCGCCAGATTGAACGCAAGCAGCGGCTCGGTGGGGAGGCTCACGCCGGCGCGGCCGAGCGCAATGCGCGCCTGCGTGTATTGCCGCAGCGCCTGCCAGGGATTTTTCTCCAGGAATTCGCTCATAGGACTCTCTTCTCGTGCACCGCGGCTATTGACCCATCCATTCGCGCACGCCCTCGATGAGCGGTTGACCTCCCGCGACGGGAAGCAGCGCGCCGTCGCCGTCGGCGATTTGCATCGATCGCAGCCATGCCTCGAATTCGGGCGCGCGGCGCAGACCCAGCACTTCGCGGACATAGAGGGCGTCGTGAAACGAGGTGCTCTGGTAATTGAGCATGACGTCGTCGGCGCCCGGCACTCCCATGATGAAGTTGACGCCGGCCACGCCGAGCAGCGTCAGCAGATTGTCCATGTCGTCCTGATCGCTCTCCGCATGGTTCGTATAGCAAATATCGCAACCCATCGGGACACCGAGCAGCTTTCCGCAAAAGTGGTCTTCGAGGCCGGCGCGTATGATTTGCTTGCCGTCGTAGAGGTATTCGGGCCCGATGAAGCCGACGACCGTGTTGGTCAAGAGAGGCTTGAACCGGCGGGCGACGGCGTAGGCGCGTGCTTCGCAGGTCTGCTGGTCGACACCGTGGTGCGCATTGGCGGACAGGGCGCTGCCTTGACCTGTTTCAAAATACATCACGTTGTCGCCAATGGTGCCGCGCTTGAGCGAGAGTGCCGCGTCGTGTGCCTCGTCGAGAAGCGCGAGCGAAACGCCGAAGCTCGCATTGGCTTGCTCGGTGCCCGCGATCGATTGGAAGACGAGATCGACGGGCTCGCCTTTCTCGATTGCCGCGATCGTGTTGGTCACATGCGTGAGAACGCACGACTGCGTCGGGACATCGTAGCGGCGGCGGAATTCGTCGATCATGGCGAGCAGTGTCGTGATCGCCTGCGGGCTGTCCGTCGCGGGATTGATGCCGATCACCGCGTCGCCGCAGCCGTAGAGAAGCCCGTCGAGCATCGAGGCGGCGATGCCTTTTACGTCGTCGGTCGGGTGATTGGGCTGCAGGCGTACCGATAACCGGCCCGGCAACCCGATTGTGTTACGAAAGCGCGTGACGACGGGCCGCTTGCGCGCGACGACGATGAGATCCTGATTGCGCATCAGTTTCGAAACGGCCGCGACCATTTCCGGGGTGAGACCGTCGGTCACACGGACGAGCGAGTCGGTATCGGTCGTGCTCGAGAGCAGCCAATTGCGGAAGTCGCCGACGCTCAGGTGCGCGATTTCCGAGAACGCCTGCGCGTCGTGCGAGTCGATGATGAGGCGCGTGACCTCGTCGCATTCGTAAGGAACGACGGGCTCGTCGAGAAAGGCACGCAACGGCACCTGAGCGAGCGCCATTTTGGCGGCGACTCGCTCCTCCTCGCTCGCGGCGGCGATGCCCGCGAGCTGGTCGCCCGAGCGTGGCGGGCTCGCTTTGGCAAGCAGCGTCTTCAGGTCGGCGAACCGATAGGTGCGAGCGCCGATCGTCTCGGTACAGTTCATTCGGACTCCTGTCTGCCCGCCGAGGGGCGCTAGGGACTCACTCTTCGAGTAGCGCGTCGACCGATGCGAGCTGCTGCTGACTGCGCGTCATGACCGAAATGGTGGAATGCGTGCGTCCACAGGAACGCGGATGCCGACTCGATACTACGGCGCCAGAAATCCGCCGTGTTATCGGAAATCGGCAAATTTCATGCGGACGCGGCACGAGGCTAGATAAAGCTCGCGCCACCGTTGACGGGCACCGTTTGGCCCGTGATGAACGCGTTGCCAACGAGCATCAACACGACATCCGCGACCTCGGCGGCTTCTCCCAAGCGGCCGACCGGCAGTTTAGCGGCGACGTTCGATTCCTTGAGCGGTCCGGCCATTTCCGTGTCGATCGGTCCCGGCGCCACGGCGTTGACGGTGATGCCTTCGCGCGCGAGGCGCGCCGCATAGCCGCGTGTGAGGCCCTCCAGGCCGGCCTTCGATGCATTGTAGTGGACCCCGACGATGCCTGGGCCGCGCGCCGCGGCTGACGAAACGTTGACGATGCGGCCCCACTGCTTCGCGCGCATGCCGGGCAGCGCCGCTTGCGTGCAGAGAAACGCCGATTTCAGATTGACGGCGAGCGTGCGATCGAATTCGGCTTCGGTCAGGTCGGCGAAGTCGACGATCGTGGCCGTGCCGGCGTTGTTCACGAGCACGTCGATTGTGCCCAGGCGCGATTCGACCTCTTGAAACATGGCTTTGACTTCGTTGCCGATCGAAACATCGGCACGGACGGCGATCGCGCGGCCTCCGGCGCGTTCAATCGCCGCGATGACCTCGGCGGCTTCATTCTCGCGTTGCCGGTAGTTGACGGCAACAGCCGCGCCGGCTGACGCCAACGCAATGGAAATGGCGCGGCCGATTCCACGCGAGCCGCCGGTTACGAGCGCGACGCGCGAATTCAGTGCGGTATTTGCGGGCATGGCGAACTCCTTTTTGCAGGTGCACGGGCTGTGCGACTGCTCTGCGGCGCGAGACATTGCGCCGCCCGAGCGTTGCGGGTTTTTTGCTGGCTAGTTTGCGGCCTGCTTGATAATACAAACAGACGTCGCCACGGAGAAACCATGAGCAACGCTGCCATGCGGCTCGACAAAGTACATCACATCGCCATTATTTGTTCGGACTACGAGCGATCGAAGCGGTTTTACACCGACATCCTGGGCTTTCCCGTCATCCGCGAGACGTG
Source organism: Trinickia symbiotica (assembly GCF_003028655.1). Classification (GTDB taxonomy): domain Bacteria; phylum Pseudomonadota; class Gammaproteobacteria; order Burkholderiales; family Burkholderiaceae; genus Trinickia; species Trinickia symbiotica_A. The sequence continues at coordinate 439,663 of NZ_PYUC01000002.1, read as the reverse complement.
GCGTGCGGAGCGTCGCTCCTGGAAGCTCGATCTCGCCGTGGGCGATCACTGCCAGATCGAATTGTTTTCGTTTCCCGACGCGCCGCCGCGGCCTTCCTATCCGGAGGCAAGGGGCCTGCGCCACTTGGCGTTCAGCACTGACAACATCGACCGGTGCGTCGACTGGCTCATCGAAAACGGGGTCACGGTCGAGCCGGTTCGGCTCGACGAGCTGACCGGTCAACGCTTCGTGTTTTTCAGCGACCCCGACGGATTGCCGATCGAGCTCTACGAGGAAGCCGTCGGCGGCTGCTCCGGCGGCGAACCCGGCTCCGCGGGCTGACCGGGGGCGGGCTCCGGCGTGCCGATATCAGGCACATCCTCCGGCCTGCCGGGCGTCGGAGGGTTCGGAATGGTAGGCTGATCGGGGATAGGGGGATCCGAGGACATCTGGCCTCCTGCGTGTGTGACGCCGCATACGCACCGGCGACATGCGGGCATTGTCGGTATCGGGCGAGCATCGCCCGTTCCCGGCGGGTACGCGAAGTGCGTCCCGGTACGTATCGATCGCGAACCCAGGCCCCAACCGCCGCACTCAATCGTCAGTACTGCGAATCATGGCTCACGCCGATGCCGTTGTCGGATTCCACAGCGAATGGGCGAGGGTAGGCGCACTGCGCATGCATGCCGTCGCGGCGCCAGGCCCTCAGCGGCCCAGGGGTCTGCCGTTCGTCCTCGTGCACGGGCTCGGCCTCTCGCACGAGTACATGATGCCGACAGCGGAGTGTCTCGCGCGCAGGTTCGAGGTCTTTGTCCCCGATTTGCCGGGCTTCGGCGAAAGCGAGCATCCGGATCGTGTGCTCGACATCGGCGAGATGGCGGACGCGCTCGTCGCGTGGATGGATGCGACGGGGCTCGTGCGCGCCGCGTTGCTCGGCAACTCGCAGGGATGCCAGGTCATCATCGACCTCGCCGCGCGCTATCCGGAGCGCATCGCGGCGGGTGTCCTGCAAGGGCCCACCACCCCGCCCGAAGAGCGCTCATGGCTACGCCAGTTCATTCGTTGGCGGCAAAACGCTCCGTACAATCCGCCCGAACTCGATACGATCAGCCACGAGTCGTATCGCAAAAGCGGCTACCTGCGAATTCTGCGCACGTTCCAATACGCGCTCGACGATGCGCTCGAAACGAAGTGCCAACGCATTCGCGTGCCGATGCTCGTCGTGCGCGGACAGCACGATCCGATCTGCCACGAATCGTGGGCGGAAGATCTGGCCGCGCGCTTTCCGGCCGGCCGAATCGTGCTGATCCCGCGCCAGGCGCATACGATCGTCTACACTGGGCCGGCCGCGCTGGCGTCGGTCGCGGCTCAATTCATCGAGGAATGCGCGGAGCTTGGGGCCGGCCCTGAGCCGCAGGGTCGAAGGCGAGACGGTGCGACGAGCGGCTCGTGATCGCATCGCGCTCGAGCCGCCTAACTCGCGCTCGTGGCCCGTTCCTTCTCCTGCGTATCGAGCAGCACGCCGCCCGCCGCCGCGGCGAGCACGATCATGATCGTCCCGACGACCCACGAGAAGTACCAGGCCCCGTAGTCCCCGACCACCACGCCGGCGACGATGGCGACGACAGCAGCCGCCATCAACATCACGAAATGCAGAAACGTCTTCATTGAGCACTCCTAAATAAGTATCGATTTGTCGGTGTATCGATTTGTCGGTGCGAATCAATACGCATGTGGGTCCGAGGCGACATGCCCGGCCTTGACCTTGCCGCGCATGACGTAGAAAGCCCAGCTCGTGTAGGCGAGAATCGCCGGCATGAAGACGCCGGCCCATCCCGCCATCCAGATGAGCGTCGTGCGGCTCGACACGGCGTTCCAGATCGTCAGGCTCTGAGACGGGTCGCTCGACGACGGCATGAGGAACGGGAACATGCTCGCGCCGACCGAGCCGATCACGCCGATCCATGCAAGTGCGCCGGACCACCAGGCCAGCGTCGACCGATTGGCGCGCACCATCAGGAAGCCGAACATCATCGCGCTGAAGCCGAGCGCCGGCACCAGCCAAAGGATGGGTGCGTGGCGATAGTGATCGAGCCAGGCCCCTGCCGCGAGCCGCACGGTTTGTTGCAGCGGCGTTTGCGCGGCCCCGGGCGCCGGCGCTTGCAAAAGCTGGTAGCCGGATAGCTGACTGACCCATACGCCGCCGATCGCGAACAGCAGGAGCGCGACGACGATCGCGATGCTCGCGGCGCGGCGTGCGCGCTGCTGCAGGGCGCCGGGTTCCGACCGGCCGATCAGCATCACGCCGCCCATGTAGATCGACAGCGACAGCGCCAAGAGCCCGCACAGGATCGCGAACGGGTTCAGCAGGCTCAGGAAGCTTCCCGTGTAGAACGAGGTGAGATCCCAATCGAAGTGGAACGGCACGCCGAGCAACATGTTGCCCATTGCCGCGCCGTAGACGAACATCGGCACGACGCCGCTCACGACGAGCGCCCAATCCCAGACGTTGCGCCACGTTGCGTAAGGGAGCTTGCTGCGGAATTCAAAGCCCAGCGGACGAACGATCATCGTCCAGAGCAACAACAACATCACGACATAAAGCCCCGAGAAAGCGGTGGCATAAAGGAGCGGAAACGCGGCGAAGACGGCACCGCCTCCGAGGACGAACCAGACCTGGTTGCCGTCCCAATGCGGCGCGATTGTATTGAGCGCGACGCGGCGCTCGGTATCGGTCCGGCCCACGAAACGCAACAGCGCGCCGACGCCCATGTCCATGCCGACCATCGTCGCGAGGCCCATCAGCAAGACGCCGAGCAGTGCCCACCAGATCAACTTGAAGACGAGATACAGTTCCATTTCACTGCTCCGTGCGCAGGGAGACGAGCGCGGCCTGCGCGGTGACGAGCTCGCCCGAGCGCGCGGGAACCGGGCGGCGCGGCTTTTCGTCGGCATGGCCGCAGCGATCGCCGTGGTCTTCGGGACCTTGCCGTATCGCTCGGACCATCAGGTAAATCTCGACGACGGCGAAGATCGAATAGATCAGCGCGAAGCCGACTAGCGAAAACACGAGGTATTCGACGCTGTGCGTCGATGCCGACATCCAGGTCGGCAGTACGCCGAAGACCGTCCACGGCTGGCGACCGACCTCAGCGGTCAACCATCCCGCCTCGCAGGCGATGAACGGCACCGGAATCATCCAAGGCGCGAGCTTGAGAAACGTACGCTGTCGATCGACGTCGCCGCGCAGCGAGAGGATCACGGAGATGACGAAGTACGCGAGCATCAGCAGCCCGCAGCCCACCATGATGCGGAAGACCCAGAAGATCACGACGACGTTGGGAATCGCATCCTTCGATGCCTTCACGATGTCGGCCTCGGTCGCCTTCGAAACATCCTGACCGGCTGCGTAACGCTTGACGAGAAAGCCGTAGCCGAGATCGGCCTTGTGCGCTTCGAACTGCGCGAGCGCAGCCGCGTTCGTCGGATCGGCGCTGAGCACCTTCAATGCCTCGACGGCGGGAATCCCGTTTCGAATGCGCTGTACCGCGTCGGCCTCGATTCGATCGATGCCGGGTACGGTCTTGTCGAACGTATGGGTCAGAAGCGGAGTCAGCACGTACGGAATCTGGACGCTCCAGGTGTTGCGCTGTTCGTTCTGATTCGGCCATGCGGCGACCGTGAACGGCGCGGGCGCCTTCTCGGTTTGCCACATGGCTTCCATCGCGGCGAGCTTCGACGGCTGAGCATGTCCGCCGACGAAGCCGAGCGCATCGCCGAGCGTAATGACGCCCGCCACGGAAAGCACGCCGAAGAGACTCGCGATGCGAAACGAGCGCTTGGCGAGATCCATGTGGCGGCCGCGCAGCATGTAATAGGCGCTCACCGCCGTCACGAAGACGGCGGCCGTCACGTAACCCGCGATGCTCGTATGCACGAACTTCGTCTGCGCGTCCTCGCTGAAAAAGAGCGCGCCGAAGCTCGTCAGTTCCAGACGCATCGTCACCGGATTGAAGAGCGCGCCGTTCGGATTCTGCATGAAGCTGTTGCCGACGAGGATCCAGAGCGCGGACAGGTTGGAGCCGAGCGCGACGAGATAGGTGACGATCAGATGCTTGCCCTTCGAGAGACGCTCCCAACCGAACGCCATCAATCCGACGAAGGTGGACTCCATGAAGAACGCCATCAGGCCTTCGATCGCGAGCGGTGCGCCGAACACGTCACCGACGAAGCGCGAATAAAACGACCAGTTGGTGCCGAACTCGAACTCCATCGTGAGGCCGGTCGCGACACCGAGTGCGAAGTTGATCAGGAAGAGCCGGCTCCAGAACTGCGTCATGTCGCGGTAGATCTTCCGGCCGGTGATCACGTAGACGGTCTCCATGACCGCGAGCAGAAACGACAGACCGAGCGTCAGCGGGACGAACAGAAAGTGGTACAGCGCTGTGACGGCGAACTGCAGCCGCGACAGTTCCACCACGGTGTCGCTAATCATTTGATGGGTGCTCCAATGCAAGCCGTTGTCGAAACTGCGGATGGCGGGCGGCGGTGGTGTCACGATAGCGATGGACGGTATCGTGGGCCGTCGCCGCCTGCGCCCAGGCGAACTTCTCCGATCGGCGTGGAAGGTCGAATGCGGGGGAGAGCCAACGTTGAGAATTCTAGTTAAGCGAGCGACGAATCATTGCGGCATACCGTCGCAACGAGATGGGCCAAGTTGTCGCAGGCAGCTCGACAACGCGAGCGTTTCCGTCACGGCTTGCCACCGGTGCGACGAATTGCGCAGTCCGCGCGGCACGCGGTTCTGCTAACTTGCGGGCTGACCGCGGTCATCGGCAGGTCGGCTGGTATCAACCGCTCTCTCGCCCTCTCAGCGAGAAGGACGCATACGAAAAGCCGACAGCTTCCCTCGACGTCAGCTTCGCTTCGATATGAGCCCGAGCTTTACCTCTCAGCAAAAGAAGACCCTCGATGCATGGCTCGCGCAACGCGCCGTGCGCATACGTTCGCCGCTCAGACTCTCCGTCGCGGCCGGATTCGTCGCGGGCCTGCTCGTCGTTGCGCAAGCCGCGTTGCTATCGTGGAGCGTGGACAAAGTCGTCGTCGGTCGTGCGTCTCTCACGCAAGTGTGGCCCGTGTTGGCCGTCATGCTGCCGCTGATTGCGCTGCGTTTCGTTGCCATGCAGGCGGCGGAGCGTTTCGCCTTCGTCGGCGCGGCGACGATTCGCACGCAGTTGCGCGGGGAGCTCCTGCGCAAGATTCACGCGCTCGGTCCGGCATGGCTGCAGCGCGAGTCGAGCGGCGCGTTGTCGAGCCATCTCGTCGGCGGCATCGAGGCGCTGGAAGGTTACTACGCGCGCTGGCTGCCGAATCGCGCGCTGACGGCGCTGCTGCCGCTCGCGGTCCTCGTCGTCGTGTTTCCCGTCGATTGGGTTTCGGGGCTCGTGCTCGCGCTGACTGCTCCGCTCATTCCCGTGTTCATGATCCTGCTCGGCAAAGATGCCGTGGCGGCCAACCAGCGCCAATGGCGCACGCTCGCGCGGCTCAGCGCGCGGTTTCTCGATGCGCTTTCGGGCATGACGACGCTGCGGCTCTTCAACGCCGGCCGCCGCGAGGCCGAAGTCGTCGCGCGCGTGTCGGAGGCCTATCGGCAAAGTACGATGTCGGTACTGCGCATCGCCTTCCTTTCATCAGTCGCGCTCGAGTTTCTTTCGACGGTCAGCATCGCGATCGTAGCCGTGCTCATCGGCTTCAATCTGCTTTACGGAAAGATGCATTTTCAGCCGGCGTTTTTCGTGCTGCTGCTCGCCCCCGAGTTCTATTTGCCGTTGCGCACGCTCGGTACGCACTATCACGCGCGCATGGAAGCGATCGGCGCGGCCGAGCGGATCGCGGAAATTCTCGCGACACCGGAGCCGCAACGTGGCGAGGCCAAGCAGAACTTGAAAGCGGCACGCGGCTATGGCATTCGCTTCGAGTCCGTTTCGTTCTCATACGGCGATGGCCGGCCAGCGCTGAACGATCTCGACTTCACGGCGGAATCCGGCAGCATGACGGCGCTCGTCGGCGCGAGCGGTGCGGGCAAGAGCACGGCCTTGAGCCTGCTCCTCGGCTTTGCGCACGCAGACAAGGGGCACATCTGGATCAACGACCAACGGCTCGACGTCCTCGACGATGCAAGCTGGCTCGCCAGTGTGGCCTGGGTTCCGCAGCGCGCGCACGTCTTCGTCGGCAGTGTGCTCGACAACCTGCTGATCGCGCGCCCTGACGCCACGATGGCGATGGTGCGCGAAGCGGCCGCGCTGGCGGGCGCCGATGCGTTCATCGCGGCGCTTGCGCGCGGTTACGCTACGCCGCTCGGCGAGCGCGGAGCGGGGTTGTCGGGTGGGCAGGTCCAACGCCTCGCGCTCGCGCGCGCGTTCCTCAAAGACGCACCCGTCGTATTACTCGACGAGCCTACCGCCCACCTCGACGCGCGCAATCAGGCCCAGATTCACGAGGTCTTGCGCCGCCTCGCGCATGGGCGCACGGTGCTCGTCGTCGCGCATCGTCCCGGGACGGCACGGCTCGCCGACAAGATCGTCGTGCTCGAAGCCGGGCGGGCCATCGAAGCGGGCGCGCATGAAGCGCTGCTAGCCCGGCAGGGGGTCTATGCGCGACTCGTTCGTGCGCATACGCCTGATCCGATCGGTGCGGAGTTCGCGACTCGCCTATGAACGACATGGATGACAAGGATTTGCCACGCGATGCCGCGGCATCGCCGGAGATCACCGGCAACGACGCGCGCACCGATCTCGCGCGCCTCTTCATGTTGTTTCGCCCCTACTGGCGCTGGATGGCGCTCGGGGCCGGCCTGTCGCTCGTCACGCTGCTCGCGAACGTCGCCTTGATGGCGATCGCCGGTTGGTTCATCGCTTCGATGGCGCTGGCAGGGCTGACGCAGGCGGCCTTCGACTATTTCACGCCGGCCGCGGCGATCCGCGCCTGCGCGATCGTCCGAACGGCGGGCCGCTATGTCGAGCGGCTCGTCACGCACGAGGCCACGCTGCGTCTGCTCGCCGAGCTGCGGGTCTGGTTCTTCGTGCGCATCGAGCCGCTTGCGCCGGCCCGACTGTCCGATCTGCGCGGCGCCGATCTTCTCGGCCGTATTCAGGCCGATATCGACAGCCTCAACCACGTTTATCTGCGCGTCTTCGTACCGGTATTCGTGGCGGCGCTCGGCTCGCTCGTCATCGTGGCGGCGGCGGCAGTGGTCAATGCGTCCGCCGCTGCCGTGCTGCTCGTCTTTCTGATTCTTGCCGGTGTCGCACTGCCGGCGCTGCTCTTCGCGCGCGCGAGCGGACCATCGCGCGCGGTCGTCGCGCTGCGCGCGCGAATGCGCGAGACGATCGTCGATAGTCTGCAGGGGCTTGGCGAACTGCGCGTCTATGGGGCCCGTCCTCTCTATGCCGAGCGCGTGGATCGCTTGTCCGAGCATCTGGCGACGGTGCAGGGCGACGTGAGCAGGCTCAACGGTTTCTCGCAAGGCGTCCTCGCCGCATCCGCATCGCTGGCGATGTGGGTCACGTTGCTGCTGACGATTCCGCGCGTAAGCGACGGCACGATGCCGGGTGCCGATCTCGTCATGCTTGCGCTATGGATGCTGGCGAGCTTCGAGGCGGTGCTGCCTTTGCCGCTCGCCATGCAGGTGCTGGGCGAAAGCCTCGCGGCCGCGCGCCGCATCTTCACGCTCGTCGACGCGAAGCCGGCCGTCGCGGATCCCGCGCACGCTGCTGCCTTGCCGTCGGGCAGCGATCTGTCGTTCCGTCATGTGCGGATGCGCTATGGCGACGACGCGCCATGGGCACTCGACGACATTTCGTTCGATCTGCCGGCGCGCGGCCGCATTGCCGTGGTCGGCGAGAGCGGGGCCGGCAAGAGCAGCGTCGCAAATGTGCTGCTGCGGTTCCACGATTATCAGTCGGGCAGCATCCGCTTGGGCGGCGCGGAGCTGCGCGAGTGCGTGGGCGGTGACATACGCGCGCGCATCGCCGTCGTTGCTCAGGACACCTATCTTTTCAACGCGACGATTCGCGACAATCTTCTGATCGCCCGGCCCGATGCGGACCAGGCGATGCTCGAAGCGGCTTGCCGGAGCGCTCAACTGCACGATTTCATCGCGGCGCTTCCGGAGGGCTACGAAACGGAAGTGGGTGAGGCCGGCGCGCGACTCTCGGGCGGCCAGGCGAGGCGCCTCGCCATCGCCCGCGCCTTGTTGACGGACGCGGCGATCCTCGTGCTCGACGAGCCCACCGAGGGGCTCGATACGGTGACGGAGCGTGCGCTGCTAGCCGCGGTCATGAAGCTGATGGAGGGGCGCAGCGTGCTGCTGATCACGCACCGGCTCTCCGCGCTGACCGAGTTGGTCGACGAAGTGCTCGTGATGGAGGGTGGGCGCATCGTCGAGCGCGGCACGCCCGGTGTGCTGCTCGCCGGCGAGCGGTGTGCTGCTCGCCGGCGAGCGATCGCTTCTTCCGCGGTGATCGGGCTCTCGCGCCGCTGACCTCCGAGCGGATCCGCCGCCGGCCCGAGACCTTACGCATTGGGCGGCGGGGCTTCGAGCGCATCGGCCGCGCGCGTGCCTTGCGCCACGACGCGATTGCGCCCGGCCAGTTTTGCTTCGTAGAGCATGCGGTCCGCTTGCTTCAGCAAGTGCGCGACGTCGGCGCCGTCCTTCGGCTGCGCAAATGCAATGCCGAAGCTCGCGGTCATCCGGAAGCTCGTGCCGGAGTCGGTCGGGAGCGCGATGCCGGCGATATCCTCGCGCAAGCGCTCGGCGGCATCGCGTGCGTCGCTGCAGGTGCCCACGCGAGTGATGACGGCGAACTCTTCGCCGCCGATGCGGGCGACGATTTCCGAGCGAGCGAAATGCCGCCGGCTCGCCCGCGCCACGAGACGCAGCGCTTCGTCGCCCACCGCATGGCCGTGGGTGTCGTTGATCCGCTTGAAGTGGTCGATATCGAACATGATGAGCGCGATCCATGTTGCGTCGGTCCGCGGTTCGCCGCAAAGCGCTTGCGCCTGCTTTTCGAAAGCGCGACGGTTGAGCAGGCGCGTGAGCGGATCGGTCTCGGCCATGAGCGCGAGTTCCTGCATCAAGCGGACGCGTTCCGCTTCGAGCCGCGAGCGCTCGACGCTCGTGGCTTTCAGCACCTCGATCGCGTCGAACATTTCCCGGACTTCGCCGTGCACGGACGGTACCACGACCTCCTTCGTGAGATCGCCGCACGCGATCGCGCGAATGGCCGTCGTGGCTTGGGCGAACGGACTGACTACCTCGCGGCGCAACTTGCGCACGATCCAGCCGAGCACGGCAAGCAGCGCGAATTCGCCGATGCCCGTTGCGGCGAAGGCGCACAGCGCCAATGCGCGGTTGCGTTGCAATTCTTCCTGCGCGGCATCGAGGATTGCATCGCGAAACGCGACGATCGAGCTCATGTCCGGGACGTAGTGCGCCGCAAATACGGCGGTCGTGGTGTCGGCGCCGCCAGGCCGGCTAGCCAGCGCTTCGATCGTACGGAAGTAGGTCAAGTCCTCGCCGAAATACCGGATATGCATCGTATTGAAGGCTTGCGTGGCGAGATCGGGGTGGTCTGCCATGCGCAGATCCAGCATGGTCTGCAATTGGTCGATCCGGCCGCGTGTGTGCTCGATCGTGAGCTTCTCGTCGAGCGTCAAGGGCCGACGCATGGCCAGCGCGCCGGTCAGATGCGAGCCGAGGCGTCCTGCCTGCTCCCGCAGCTCCGCCGTGAGCCTCGCCATCATCAGACAGTTGAGCGTGCCCGCGTCGCCGCGAGCGACAGTCGTCGATTCAGACAACAGCAAAGGCGCGATGCCGTCTACGACGGCGAACATCTGCCGCACGGCCGCTTGTACGGCGTCGTTCTGGCGCAGCGAGCGGGGCTGGCGGGCGAGACGGTCGACGTTGGCGCGCGCCTGCGCGAGCTGCGCCTTCCATTTCGTCACCATCGTCAGCGCGGTAGCGCACTGACGACATTCGATGGGCTCGAGGGTGGCGGTCAACTCGGCGATCGACTCGTCGCTGGCGAGGCGTGCGCGCGAAAGGGCGACCGCCTGGGGTGCCGGGGTCGGCACATCCTCGCCGAGCACGGCGTTCATCGGGCCCCGCTCGGCCGAGACTTTTTCCATCACGACGAAAGCCGCGCGCAGCGATACGAAACTCTTTTCGGATCTGTCCGCCACGACGAATGCCGACCATGCATGCGCCAGCAGCCAGGAGCAAAGCGCGAGGATCGGCACGAGCGCCAGTGCGATGACTACGTTGAAGCGGCGCCCCATCGGCATCCGCGCCAGCAAGGTATTGAGCATGATGGATCCGGCATGGGCGGCCCCGGGGGAAACGCGAGGTGGCGTTGCCGCGAATCCACCGCGGCGCGCGCCTCATGCCGTCGGCTGCTGTCGCGTTCTCGCGCTTGGGGCCGCTTCTGCCCGTCTTATCGGCCACGGGCGCCGGATCTTTAGGACAACCAAGCGTTTTTCCTCTCTGGATTAGGGAATTCCTTACAGCCGAGCGGGGCGCGTTATGGCATTTTCCTATGCGCATCGCGTACGATCTTGCGATGCATCGTCCTGCGGCCGCGCTCGCGGCCATGGTGTTCACGCTTAGGACATGTTTTCCGCCGGCTCTACCGGCGGCCCCATTTTGAATTGCCTCATGCACCTCAGCCGAGTCGTCCGTAATCGTTGCTCCGCCGGCGTTCGAGCGAGCGGGGCATGCCGCTGGCATCCGTGGCTCGCGCTGATCGTTTCGCTGGTGGTGATCGCGTCGCCGCCCGCGTTCGCGGAGCACTTCAGCATCGTCTACCCGCGCGCGTCGAACCGCGTGGACGGGAGAGCCGAATTCATCAAGGCCCTCATTCAGCTTGCGATGAGCGAGACGCATTCGGATTGCACGATCGAGCCCTCGCGCGATGTCATGGAGCGGTCCCGTGCGCTGCGAGAGCTCGCCGACGGCAAGACAGTCAACCTCCATTGGGCGAGCATGTCGGCGAGCGACGAGGCGAACTTGCGGCCGATTCGCATTCCGTTGTATCGCGGCCTGATCGGATTGCGCGTGTTCATCATACGAAAGGACCGCCAGCCCGAGTTCGATCGTATCGACGATCTCGATCAACTGAAGAAATTGACGGCGGGGCAGGGCTTTAGCTGGGTGGATGTCGGCATTCTCAGAAACGCGGGCCTCAAGGTCGAGACGTCGACCTACGATTTGCTCTTCAACATGACGGAAGCGGGACGAGTCGACTATTTCCCTCGCGGGCTGGTCGAGGCCGGCGCCGAAGTGGCCGCGCGGCGCGCAGCCGACCCGGACCTCGTCGTCGAAGGCCATCTGCTCCTCGCTTACCGCTCCGACTTTATTTTCTATACGAACAAACAGAACGAGCGTCTCGCCGAGACGCTCGAGAAAGGGCTCGCGGCCGCCTACGCGGACGGCTCGTACATGCGGCTCTTCAACAGCGACCCCTATGTCCAAAATGCGCTTGCCATGACGGCGCCCGCGCGGCGGAAGATCATCTGGCTACCCAATCCGTATCTCTCCGCCGCAGACCGGCAAATCCCCGACAAGTACTGGATGTCGCTCAGCGAATGAGTGGGCGGCGAGCGCGGGGTAAGGATTTTCTGACGCGATATTCATCGTTTTGCGCGGCCGTTTCACGGATTTTCCTGACCATTGGCGCGAAGGCGATGCCGTGAACACGTGCAAAATACGGGCGATGCATACCGGTTTCTCCGCGAACGGAATGATGAACTTCAACGCGCTAGCCGCTGCCCGAGGGCCGTTCGAACGCCTGCGCGGCAGTGTCGTCGTGCGGCTCCTCGCGATCGTCTTCGTGTTCAGTTGCGCGGTGACGGTGCTGCTGACGGCCGTGCAACTCGATCGCGACTATCGCAAGGGCGTGGCGCTCGTCGAAGAGCGGCTCTCGGATATCGGCCGCAGCTATGGTGCGAGCCTGGCCGAGGCGCTCTGGCGGCTTGATCGCGCGCAACTCGAGCTCGAGGTCGACGGCATCGCGCGTCTTGCCGATATTCGCGCCGTCGAGGTGCGCGAGATCGGTCCGTCGCCGATGGTGGTTGCGAGCGGCACGCGCGGCGGTGCGGCTGTCTTCTCGCGCGACTACCCTATCGTGCGGCACGCGCAAGGCGGGGCCGATCGCGTGATCGGCACCCTCCATGTCGAAGCGACGCTCGATGATCTCTACCGGTCGCTGATGCGAACAGCCGTGCTGATTCTCGTCAACCAAGCCGCGAATACATTCCTCGTGGCGCTTCTCATCACGTTCCTGCTCGATCGAATCGTCATGCGGCATCTGACGGCGCTCGCGCGCACAGTCGATCACTACGACTATCGCTATGCGCCGAGCCCGCTCATGCTCGATCGCAGGCGTCCGTCCGTGCCGGATGAGCTGGAGCGCATGGTGACGGCGTTCAATGCGATGGGCGCGCGTCTTTATCGCGCCTATCTGGACGAGCGCGATGCGGCGACGGAGCGCGAGGCGCGTCGCACGGCCGAGGCGGCAAACAGCGCGAAGAGCGCCTTCATTGCAAACATGAGCCATGAGCTGCGCACGCCGCTCAACGGAATTCTCGGCTGCGCGCAAAATCTCAAGCGCGACAGCACGCTTTCCGATTCGCAGCGCGAGTCCGTCTCCGTGATCCTGCGTTGCGGCGAGCATCTGCTCGCGCTGATCCATGACGTGCTCGATTTCGCCACGATAGAAGCAGGCAAGCTTCGTGTCGACATCGGCGAGGTCGAGCCCGCCGCCGTCGTCGCATCGATTCATGGCGCCATCGCCATGAAGGCGGCCGACAAGGGGCTCGCATTCGTGTGCGAGATCGCGCCGGACGTTCCGCGCTGCGTGAGGGCCGACGAACGGCGCTTGAGGCAGGTGCTGCTCAACTTGCTGACCAATGCCGTCAAGTTCACCGCGCGCGGCGGCGTGGGTCTCGACGTGACGTGCGCGCCGTCGGGCAGCGTACGCTTCGCGGTCCGCGATACGGGCATCGGCATCCATCCCGATCAAGTCGAGACGATCTTCCATCCGTTCGAGCAAGTCGCCAGCACCGGCGGCCGCGATGCCGGCATCGGTCTGGGACTCGCGATCAGCCGTCAGTTCGTGCGTGCGATGGGTGCGGAGATCGAAGTCGAGAGCAGCGTAGGGGAAGGCAGCGTCTTTCGCTTCGATCTTCCGGCGGCGGCGCAAGCGGGCCGCGGGGAGGCCCGCGATGGGGAGCCGCTCGAGCGGCCCCGCTTGTCGCTCGAGCGGTTGCCCACGCCCGGCGTCGAGCGAATGAAGGAGCTTCATTGCCTCGCGCGGATGGGCGATATGCGCGGCGTGCGTCGCTGGGCCGAAGCGATTGCCGTCGCGGATGCGCGCCACGCCTCGTTTTCGGCGGCCCTCGACGCACTGGCGCGGGCCTATCAGTCGAAACAGCTGCTGGCCTTCGTCGAGCGGCATCTCGATACAGGGAGCGAGCCATGACGGCCATCGCAATGACGGCGCAGTCCCCGCCGGCTTCGCTGCTGATCGTCGACGATGCGCCCGCGAACCTCGGCGTCGTCGTCGACAATCTGACGGACCGCGGCTTTCGCGTCCTCATCGCGCTCGACGGCGAGGAGGCGGTCGAGCGCGCCCGCTTCTCGCTGCCGGACCTTATATTGCTCGACGTCAAAATGCCGGGCATGAGCGGATTCGAGACATGCCGCGAATTGAAGGCCGATTGGCGCACGCGCGACATTCCCGTGATCTTCATGACGGCGGCCGACGACATCGACAATAGGGTCGAAGGTTTCGATGCGGGCGGTGTCGACTATGTGACCAAGCCCGTGCGGATCGATGAAATGATGGCGCGCATCAACGTTCATCTGGAGATGCGCGCGATGCACAGGACGCTCGTCGAGAAGAACCGGCGCCTCGAGAACGAAGTGGCCGTGCGAGAGTGCGCCGAGCGTGAACTCTCGCGCATTCGGGACGAGCTCGAGGCACGCGTCGCCAAGCGGACCGAGGAGCTCGCGCGGGCCAACGTGGACCTGCGCGCGCAGCAGCGCGAGCTGCTCGAGTCGCGCGAGCAATTGCGCGAGCTCGGCGCGCACATGGAGGCCGTTCGCGAAGAAGAGCGCAAGCGCATCGCGCTCGAGGTCCACGACGAGCTGGGACAACTGCTGACCGCGCTCAAGATGGACGTGTCGCTGCTGAAGATGCAGCTGACCGATTCCGAGCTGCTCAGGAAGGTCGCGGAGATGCGCGAGCTCGTCGAGAAGACGATTCTGATGGTCCGCAATGTCGCCAACCATCTTCGGCCCGCGGCGCTCAACTTCGGCCTCGCGTCGGCGCTCGAATGGCTGGCCGAGGACTTCGGCAAGCGGACGGGCATACCATGCCAGTTCCTCATGAATGCATCGGAGCCGGTGCTCTGCGACGCGCATGCGACGGCGGTTTTTCGCGTCGTGCAGGAATCGCTCACGAACGTCGCGCGCCATGCGCAAGCGACGCGTGTGCATGTGACCGTTACGCGAAACGACGCGGGTTTCGAACTCCATGTGAGCGACAACGGTCGCGGCTTCGATCCCGCGGTCGCCGCCGGCAAGCACGATTCATATGGCTTGCTCGGCATGAGCGAGCGCGCCAGGCTGATCGGCGCCTCGTTACAGATCGACAGTGCCCCGAAGTCGGGCACCGTCGTCTCGATCAGCGTTCCCTTCAACACCCATAGCGGAAAGCAACATGATCAGAATCTTGATCGCCGATGATCACGCCGTCGTGCGTAGCGGACTGAAGCAGATCGTCGCGACGGCGGCGGACACCGTCGTCGTCGATGAAGCGGCGAGCGGCGCCGACGTGCTGGCGAAGCTGCGCGCGAACGCGGTCGATCTGCTGACATTGGATATGACGATGCCCGGCATCAGCGGCGTCGACCTGATTCGGCGCGTGCATGCCGAGTATCCGGCCATGCCGATCCTGATTCTCAGCATCCATAACGAAGCGCAAGTCGTTTCGCGCGCGCTGCGCGCGGGCGCCTCGGGCTACGTGACGAAAGACAGCGATCCCGAGATTCTGCTGGCGGCGATCCACAAGCTCGCCGCGGGCGGGCGGTTCATCGATCCGCAACTCGTCGACGCGATCGTATTCGAGCGACACTCGGGCGACACGCCGCCGCATGGGATTTTGTCCGATCGCGAATTCGAAGTTCTGCGCCTGCTGGCGGCGGGAAAAAGCATCAACGAGATCGCCGACGCGTTTGCGCTGAGCGCAAAGACGATCAGCACGCACAAGCGCAGGCTGATGCAGAAGTTAGGGCTCAGCAACAGTGCGGAGCTGATTCGCTATTCGATTCGGCACGGGCTCGTCGCCGAGTAGGATGAAGCCGAAGCGGGGCAGGGCGGCCGGCTCCGTAGCCGAGCGCCCGCCTCGCACAGAACATCGACTTTCGGTCTCGCTAATGCAGCTTGCCGAAGATGACGTCGGCCCCCTCACCGGGCGAGAGTCCAACCTGAAAATAGCCTTCGAGTCGCTCGGCAGTCGCATTGTCGAGCTCGTATTCCGGCTCGACATAGCCCTCGCTGAGCGCGAAGTGGTACCAAGTCATGATCCATTGGCGCAGAGCGGTTTCTTCGGGCAGCAGTTCCCAAACTTCGTGATCGACGGCGCAGGTGTTCATGTCGACGCTCCGGTACGTTAAGGGACGATGATCGTTCGGCATCGCTGCCGCGAGGCGCGGCGGCCGCGCCGGCCCGCCGCTCGTTTGCCTCGAGATTCATCCTACGCGGGTCACCTGGGTTCTTCGATAGGAAGAGGCGGATTGTCGAGTAGGGATAGGTTGCGTCGCTTGTAAGGATTTTCTGGCAAGGTGTCGGTGCTCGAGCGGCGGCGCGCTCGGCTCGCCGCTCGCGCCATGCCGGGGCGCGTCCTCCCACGCCGCATCGCAGTCGGTTCGAGCCAGGCTACGGAATCAACCAGAGTGCGGCAGCGTAAATCAACAGCGAAACGACGAACGTGATCGCCGTATAGCCCATTACGCGCTGAATCTTGATGCCCGCGATCGCGACGACCGGCACCGCCCAGAACGGTTGCAGCATGTTCGAGACGTTCTCGGCCATCGCCACGCCCATTGCCGTATGCGGCAGCGAGGCGTTCAGGCTCAGCGCGGCGGGCAGGACGAACGGACCCTGCACGGCCCAGTGGCCACCCGCGCTCGGAATCAGAAGTGTGATGATGAGCGAGCTCAGGTAGCTCCAAAGCGGCAGAGACGCAGGCGTCGCGATCGTGACGAACGTTTGAGCGATCGTCGACGCAAGCCCGGTGCCGATCATGATGCCCATGATCCCGCCGTAGATCGGGTACTGCAGCAGCATCGAGCCGGTCTGCCGCGCGGCGCGCCGGATCGCATCCGCATAAGCGATCGGCGAGCGCTGCAGCGCGAGGCCCGCAAGCAGAAAGAGCAGGATCGTCGTGTTGATGTCGAGCTCGAAGCCCTTCTTGTACCAGGTCGTTCCGAGGTAACCGCAACCGAGCGCGAGCAGCAGCAGTGTACCGAGCACCGAACGCTCGGCGCGCGCCGCGAACGATGTCGCGGGCGCCGTGCGGCCGTGCGCGTCGTGTTCGGGCGCGGCGGCCGGCTCGTCGGCGGTGAATGCGACGACGTCCTCCGCCTTCGGATGCATCCGTACGAAGATAAACGCCATTACGACGACGACGAGTATCGTCGGCACGTAGACAAACGGCGCGAACACCGTTTCATTCAAGCCGATTACATGGCCCGTCGCCTTTTCGACGAGGTTGAGCGCGTTGCCGTGAGAGGCCTGCGAGAGCGCGATCGAACTCGAGAGCCCGCTGTTGCAGACGGACCAGGCGGAGTAGCTGCCCGCGACGAGCCAGGCGAAGTCGACTTTCACGCGCCGCGCGATCTCGCGCGCGAGCAACGCCCCGACCACGAGGCCGAGACCCCAGTTGAGCCAGGCCGCGAACCCGACGACGGGGAAGACAAGCAAGGCAGCGCGGGCCGGTGTGCGCACGGCCGAGGCGAGCGCGCGCAGCCCGCGCTGGACGACGGGCGCATCGGCGATCGCATAGCCGGTGGCCAGGATGAGAATCATCTGCAGCGCGAAGCCGAGGATCTTGAACGTTCCCTCATACCAGGAATCGACGATCGTTTCGATCGAGTGCTTCGGCGCGAGGCCCAGGGC
This sequence comes from Trinickia symbiotica, assembly GCF_003028655.1. GTDB lineage: Bacteria > Pseudomonadota > Gammaproteobacteria > Burkholderiales > Burkholderiaceae > Trinickia > Trinickia symbiotica_A. The sequence goes on along the minus strand of NZ_PYUC01000002.1, from coordinate 422,444 downwards.
GAGAAGAATGACGACGAAGGTCAGCCCGAGCGAAAGGACGAACGGATCGGGCATCAGCCGCTCGAATGCATAGACGAGGCCGGCCACGATGCCGCGCCGCGGCGCCCCCGATTGCGCCACGTCCGCCTTGAAAGAAGTCTGCTTCATGTCTCCGTTTCCATTGCATGGCCGCTCGTCGAATGTCCGGGAGCGCGCCGCCGTTGACGGAACACGTTCGAGGGTCGACGAGCGGGCGAGATAGGCACGCTGTTCGACTATCGAACAATCATCCATTTTTCGGCCATCCAATGTAGGCGGCGGACGGGGGACGAGTCAATCAGGAGTCCTGAAAATGCGTGCGGTGATCGGACATGGCCGCTCGGTCGTCGACCGTCGATCGAGACTGAGAGGAGTGCAGGGGCGTGACGACCGGCACGGGATTTTATATAGCCGCGGTTCGTTGACCGCTCCATACGAATACACTATCCTGCGCCTCGCGGACAACAAGGCCGTTACAACGGCACAATAAGACCAAGGGGCTGGTTGGTGATATTCAGCAGCATCGTCTTTTTGGGGCTTTTTCTCCCCGTCACGTTCTTCTCCTACTATCTCGTACCGGTGCGTTGGCGCAACGTACTGCTCGCAATCGCCAGCGTCGTTTTTTATGCATGGGGCGAGCCGCGGTATGTGATCTTGATGATCGTCTCGGTCGCGGCCAACTTTTCGCTGGCCATCGCGATCGACCGTGCCACGAGCCGGCGAGTGCTTTTGCTGACGGCTGCCGTCGCGCTCAATCTCGTGCTATTGGGCGTCTTCAAGTATGGCAATTTCGTCGTCGATAACGTCGACTGGTTGCTGGAGCGATTCGGCGTCGAACGTATCGTCTTGAAACCGATCGACATTCCGATCGGAATATCGTTCTACACGTTTCATGCCATCTCGTATCTGATCGATATCTATCGGCGCAACGTGAAGCCGAATAGAAGCATTGTCGAGTACAGCCTTTACATCATGCTGTTTCCACAACTGGTGGCGGGCCCGATTATTCGATACAAGGATGTTCACACGCAGCTCGCCAGGCGAGCCTGCTCCATCGACGACGTGAGCGCCGGAATCGTGCGCTTCACCATGGGCCTTTCGAAGAAAGTGCTCATTGCGAACCAACTGGGCCTCGTTGCCGACACGGCGTTCAACGTTCCCGGCGATCAGCTCGGGCCGGCAGTGGCCTGGCTCGGGCTCGTTTGCTACACGTTGCAGCTGTACTTCGATTTCTCGGGCTACTCGGACATGGCGATCGGCCTCGCTCGCATGTTCGGTTTTCGTTTTCCGGAGAACTTCGATTACCCCTATACGGCCACATCGATTCAGGACTTCTGGCGACGCTGGCACATTTCGCTCTCCACCTGGTTTCGCGATTACATCTATATCCCGCTCGGCGGCAATCGCCGCGGCGAGGGGCGTACGCTCGTCAATCTCTGGACGGTATTCCTGTTGACCGGGCTCTGGCATGGCGCGAGTTGGAACTTCGTCATCTGGGGCGCTATTCACGGTTTCTTCCTGATGATGGAGCGTCTAACGAGGAACGGGGGACGCCTTCGCCTCGCTGCCGTCCCGGTCTTTGTTCGACGGCTTTACGCCGTGCTCGTCGTCATGTTCGCCTGGGTCTTCTTTCGCGCAGCTTCGCTCGAACAGGCGTTGCAGTATCTGCAGGCGCTGGTCGGTCATTGGCCGAAGGCGCAATGGACGGTATCGGCCGAGCAGGTCTGCTCGCAGCAGACCGGGATACTTCTCGTGGTGGCCGCAATTCTGGCCGGGGGCTTTTATCCGTGGCTCGCGCGGAGGTCCGACGCGCTATGGCGCGGCCTGGCGCGGCGCGCGCTCGATGGCTGGGCACGCCTGGTACTCGTCACGCCCGCTTTGATATTGAGCAGCATGTCGCTTGCGCTGGGCCAATACAACCCGTTCATCTATTTCCGGTTCTAAGGCACATGAGCGACCTAGCGACAAAAAGGTCACCGCCGCGGATAGCGTTGCAGCGCGGCCATCGTCGATGCGCCGCCTGACGAATCGCATCGTCCTGCCGGTCGTATTTTTTCTTCTTTTGTCATTGCCGGTGCTTTGGTTCGGAAGACCGAGCTTTGTACCGGCGCTCGAGGAAAACCGAGCGCCGACGCCATTTCCGCGTTACACGCTGTACTGGTTTCGGCATTTCGAGCGTTGGTTCGACGACCGATTCGGCATGCGCGATGCGCTCGTCTACTATGGCTCGCGACTGCAGATGGCGCGCACGGGTTCGCCGATGGATCCCGAGGTGGTGGCGGGGCGTGACGGGTGGTTCTTTTTCGATCGGCACTATTCGCCGGGACACCCCCACTTCGCGGAGATGTTCGGTCAAACACCGCTACCCGATTCCGAATTGCAGACCATCGCGCGCAATTTGACGCTCGCACGCGAGCGGCTCAAAAGCTGCGGCATTCCGTTTTACCTCGTGCTCGCGCCGGACAAGCAGAGCATCTACCCGGAAAAGCTTTGGGTGCGTCCGCCGGAGAGTGCCGTCACACGCACGGATCAACTCGTACGCTACCTTGCTTCGACGGACCCGGCGCTCAAAGTCATCGATTTACGCGAGCCGTTGATAGCGGCAAAAGCCACGCAGTCCTACGATCTCTATAAGCGAACCGATACGCACTGGAACACGCTGGGCGCGTTCATCGGCTACCGGGCAATCACGAAGCAACTCGTTGCGGACGGGATCACGAAGGACTCCCGTCATGTGCGCTTCGACGACTACCGCATTGCCCGACATCCGTTCGACGGCGGTGACATCGTGGTGAACCTGCTGTCCCTGCGCGGCTACTTCAAGGACTACGTCATCACGCTCGATCCGGTCGAACCGCGTCGCGCGTATTCGATCAATCTGCCGGGCTGGCCAGCGCAAGGCGCCGAATTCACGTCAACCGAGAATCCGGCTGCGTCAGGCCGATTGCTGCTCCTGCGCGATTCGTTCGCTGGGGAACTGATGCCGTTCCTGGCCCAGGATTTCAACCGGATGTATTCGTTCGCCGAGCATCGCGTGGACGGGGCCCGGGTCCGCAGAGCGAAGCCCGATGTCGCCATGCTCGAGATCGTCGAGCGCAACCTCGAGTCTCTCGAAGACGGACCGACGAATCTCGATCAGGCCTGCAAGCCGATCAGCTCGCCAGCTTCCTGAACGTTTCGAGCACGGCCTCGCCTTTGAACGGCTTCACGATCCAGCCTTTCACGCCGGCCGCCTTGCCGCGATCCTTCATGGCCGGGCTGCTTTCCGTCGTCAGCATGATGACGTTGACCGCCGTATTGCCGAGCTCGCCGCGGATCTTCTCGACCATCGTGAGGCCGTCCATGTTCGGCATGTTGACGTCGCTGACGACGAGCTTGATGCCGGGATTCGTCCTGAGCTTCGTCAGGCCGTCCTTGCCGTCGACGGCGGTGTCGACATCGAGTCCGTTCTTGCGCAGGAAGCCCGCCACTTCGTCGCGGACGGTGCTCGAATCGTCTACGACCAGTATCTTCGCCATGTTTTTTCCTTCCTTTCCGAGTAGTGCGTTTCGATCGTCAGAAAAGCTCGAGTTCGCCGCTCGTCTGCAGTTCGCTCGACGATGTATCGGCGACGAAATCGATCGTGTCGTGCGCTGAGACGCAAAGCGTCGCGGCGAGCCGCACGCTGCCTTCGATCACGATGTCGTAAAGCGTTTCGAAGCCAGGATGCAATTGGTCGAGATGCGCGATGCAGGCGCTCGCGAGCACATACGGCGTCGACATTCCCAGGTCCGGAAAATGCTCGACGAGCGCCTGATTGATCGCCCCGCAGCAGAGATTGGCCACTTCCATGAACGCGTCGGCCAGCGGCCGCTCGTCGTCGCCCTTCACGAAGTATCGGCGCGTCGCCTCGTCGTCGCTGAAATGCAGGCCGAGCAGCAGGCGAAACGAGATCGAGGAGATCGTCAGCACAACGACTTTCTCGTTCTTGCCGATCTTGTGTGTGCCCGGCTCGGCTCGCTCGAGCTCGCAGAGATGGCTCTCGTCGGCGACGAGGCGCGAGCGCGCGGCGCGCTCGAAGATGCGCTCGAAGCTGTCCTTCGCTTGACTGCTGATCACGTCGATGCCTGCAGGATCTTCGATTCGAGTTGGCTCGCGAGCGCATCGACGCTGCCGAGCGATGCGGTGATCATCTTTCCGCCGGCCTGAATGTCCTGAAACGTGGCCGTCGTGATGAGGTCGTTGCGGTTCAGGCTGTTCTGATAGCTCTTCGAGAGCTCTTGGGAGCGGGTCGCGAGCGTGCGGACTTCGCTCGCGACGATCGAGAACCCGCGCCCGGCCGTGCCGGCCCGCGCGGCCTCGATCGATGCGTTCAACGACACGATCAGCACATGCGCGACAATCGCGGAGAGCTCCTGATTCTTTTTATGCATGTCGTGGTTTTGCGTCATCAGCGAGATCATCTGCTCGTGCCAGCGCTCGAACGTACCCGAGAGACCGCGCAGGCGCGCGGCCTCGCCGGCGAGCCGGCGCGCGTCATCGAGCCAGGCGGCCTTTTGTGCCTCGGCGTTCGCGAGGGCGGTGCCGAGGTCGCTCGCGTTCCCGATCGCCCTGGCGAGCTCGCCTTCGAGCTCGGCGATGCGCGAGCCCGCCTCCTGCAGTTGCCCCTCGTATTGCTCGATTCGTTGGCGCTCACGCGTCTCGGCGACGGAGAGGGCGGTTTGGCGCTGCGCGTCGACCTGGGCATGGAGCCGCGCGGCCGAGCGCTTGGTTGCCCAGGCATGCCAGGCCAGGGCCGCGATCAGCGCGACGATGCCGCCGATCAATGCTGCTGCGATATGACTTGCGTTCACTGCTCGTTCCTTGCTGCGTTCATTCGGCTAGCGCGTCGAAGCGAAACTGCCCTGGGCGTGTGGAATCGCGATCGAGACTATCGACGGCGAAGCGCTCGGGGAGCGAGACGATCGTCTGGAAATGGCGATAGGGCGCACCCTTGCGATCGTCGGTGAAGCGCAGCTCGATCGAGCCGTGTTCGCGTTTCACGAAGCTGCGCACCGCATCCATGCCGACGCCGCGTCCCGACACCTCGGTCACTTGACCCGCGGTCGAAAAGCCGGGCTGGAAGATGAGCTCGGCGATCGCCTCGTCGGTCAGCGCTGCATCGGGTGCGATCAAGCCTTTCTCGGCGGCGACACGCTTGATGCGATCGAGCGCGAGGCCGCGGCCGTCGTCGCTGAGCGTGATCTGCAGCGCGCCGTTGTCGATACCGACTTCGACGTCGATGACGCCCGCCGCGGGCTTGCCTTGCTTCTCCCGCTCGCTTGCGGGCTCGATGCCGTGATCGATGGAGTTGCGCAGCAAGTGCGTGAACACATCCTTGAGCAACGCGGCAACCTGATTGCGCACGCGATAGCCGTTGTCGTCGATCCGCACTACGGGGGTCTCTTTGCCGAGCTCCTTTGCGAGCGAGGGCAGCGACTCGAGCGGGCCGGAGAGCACCTGGCCGATCGTTTCCGTGCCGAAGAGACGCAACGACTGACGCAGCGAATCGCGCATCGTCAGCAACTCCCGGACATTGGCCGGATCGGCCTGATCGATGAGGCGCAGGCTGTCGTGGATGTGCGCCTCGTCGACGACCACATAGCGTTCACGCTTGTCGCCCGCACCGGGCCCCTTGCGCCCGAGGCTCACTTCGCTGATCCGCGCGTAGTTTTCGATCGCCTCGCGCACGCGCATGAGGTCTTGCATCAGTGCCTGCTGATTCCAACTGTCGGCCGCTTCCGAGCGGCGCAACTCCTCATAGGCCTGCTCGGCCTCATGCACGATGTTGGTCAGATGCTGGAGACTGTAGGTGCGCGCGTTGCCCTTGATCGTATGCATGTTGCGGAACAGCTCGGCGATGGCGGACCCGTTCGGCTGCTCGTGCTGGCGGATGATCCGCTCGTTTTCGCTGATGAAGCGCGTCGAGCTTTCGACGAAGTGATGGAACTTGTCCTGGCTGACCGCAAGAATCTCGCCGATGATCTCGAGCCGCCGTTTTTGCTCGCTCGCTTGCGCGGCGAGCTTGCGCAGCTCGGTGACGTCGCGCACGCAGAGCATGAGGCGCACGATCGTATCGGTCTCGTCGGTAATCGCCGACCAGCTCAGGTCGAGAATCTTTTCGCGGCCGTCCGGCATTCGCTTCGTGATCTCGTTCACGAGCAGATGCTGATTGAACTCGAAGTTGATGCTGTCTTCGCCGAGACATGCGTGGATCGCCGCATCGATCTGCGAAAGCGCGTCCGCGCCGAGTTCAGTGTCGTTGAAGACGAGATCCATCAGCGGGCGGCCGGCGATCTCTTTCGTCTCGAAGATCGTTTCGAGGTAGACCGAGTATTCGGCATGAACGACGGCGCCCGCCACCGCCGTCAGGATGCCTTGCGGCATGTTCTGCAGCATCGCCTGGATGTCGGCCGTCTTTTGCTTGAGTTGCGCCGAGCTCAACTGGATCTTTTCGATCATCTCGTTGAAGGCGACGATCGAGCGGCCGATTTCGTCCATGCGGCCCACGGGCACGCGCCGCGTGAAGTCCTGGCTCGATGCGATCTCGCTCATCTCCTGCTGCATGCGGCTCAACGGACGCGTAATTTGACGGTAGAGCAGCAAGCCAATCGCCGTCAGCAGAATCACCGCGCCCGCGGTTACGCCGCCGATCGCCGTCGTCGTCGTGGCGAGCATGCCGTTGAGTGCGTCGATGGCGTCGTCCTTCTGGCGGTTCTTCTCGATACGCAGCGTTTCGACGATGCCTTCGAGCTCATCGCGGTACTGGGCGACGTTCGCGAAGAGATACGCTTGCGCGAGCGCGTCCTTGCCGTCGGCTTTCATCTTCGCCGTGTCGGCGATTGCGGCGAAATAGTTGTCGAGGCTCTCGCGCGCCTGCGTCACCAGCCCCTGCTGAGCATGGCTCGCCGCGGCCTTCGCCTGCAAATCGAGCCCTTGGCGAAGCTGGGCCTCCTTCGCTTTCAGCTGGTCCTGAGCTTGAGCGACCATGTTCGCATCGGGCGCGTAGACGAGCGTCATCGTGGCGATCTGCACATCCTTCACCGCGGAAACGAGGTCGGCGGAGGCGAGCGCGCTCGGCACGACGCCCTGGGTCACCTGTTTGACGTTCACCGCGCTCGTGCGCGTCTGATACACGGCGTAGATGCCGATCGCCGACAAGGCGACGAACATCAAGACGACCAGCAAGGTAATACGATGCCGGATGCTCATATGCACGATCCCCGATGCAAAACTGCAATTCATTGTGACTTCATGTCATGTCAGTGCGCGCCGCCCGCTTGTTCTTGGGAGCGGTTTGCGGCGCGCCGGCGATTATGCCGGGGCGAATGTGACCCGGCGATGACGGGTGGCGCTCGGCGTTAACGGTCTGTCAACGCAAGCAGGCTTCGCCGAGATTGGCCCATCGGCGTGACATGAGTCGTTGCCGGGATATGTGGCATACACATTGCGTGACCGTGATCGCCCTACGGACATTTCGAGGAGAGCCATCATGCCCGAGCGGAAAACAGTCGCACGTGCCCAAGCCGACAAGCGTGCGGGCAAGGCGCCGACCACGCAGGCCGGCGAGTTCGTGAAAGAGGAAGTCGAGCATGTGCGTGCCGGCAAGCACGGCGTGAGATCGGCCAAGCAAGCCGTTGCGATCGGCCTTTCGAAAGCCCGGCGCGCGGGTGTGCCGCTGAAGCCGCCGAAGAAGGGAGCGACGAGCGAAGCGACGCGCAAGAAGGCGGAGAAGGACACCGCCGCGGGACAGCACGGCACGCCGAAGCATTCGCCGAGCAAAGAGACGAAGGCCAAGCGTGCGCGCACGACGGAAGGCGTGCTCAAGCGAGAGAGCCGCGCGGGTGCGTCGAGCGAAGCGATGGCGAAGCAGGCGAAGTCGGCCGCGGCCAAGCGGCCGGCGGCGAGCCGTTCGGCGGCGGCAAAAAAGGCCGCCCATACGAAGGGCGCTTCGACTCGTTCGACCGCCGCGAAGAAGGCCGCCCATACGAAGGGGGCCGCGGCTCGCTCCGCCGCGGCGAAGAAGGCGGCGAAAACACGCGCCGCTCGCGCGCATCACTAAGGCGCACATGACATGTGCGATTGGACGAGGCGCCAGCGGGCATCGCCCGACTGGCGGACAATGGAGATTCGACGAAACCCGGAGCAGAGATGACCGCGTATTCCCAAACCGCGCCGGCGCGCGCCGAAGTCGACGAGCTGACCGGTGCGACGATCCTCGAGTTCGGTACCGATTGGTGCGGCTACTGCCGCGGCGCGCAGCCGTTGATCACGGAGTCGCTCGCGCGCATTCCGCAAGCGCGCCACCTGAAGATCGAGGACGGTCCCGGTCGGCCGCTCGGCCGATCGTTCAAGGTCAAGCTGTGGCCGACGCTGATCTTTCTGCGTGACGGCGTCGAAGTGGCGCGCGTCGTGCGTCCGCCTGACGTCGCGTCGGTCGACGCTGGCGTCGCCGCGCTCACGGCCGCTGCTTGACTGACGCGGATTTTCCTGCCGCGCAGGCGACCTTCGAGATTCGCTCGAGGGGCCGCGGCAGCGCTTTTCACGCGTACGCCGCGGCGATAGGCGCGCGGCGGCTTATTCGGGCGTCGTCTCGACTTCTCTCGCGGTCCAACTCACGCTCGAGACACCCTTTTCCATGCTGATCCGGCTGGCGATGTGCTCGAGTCTTGCCTGGTCCTTCGGATGGGTGCGACAGGTCGCCGTGACCTCGAGACGCGGAGGCTCGCCTTCGCAATCGCGGCTCGTGAGACTCTGGAACGACAGCGGTTCGGCATACATCGCATTCGAGAGCACGGCTCGGATGTGCACTTCGTCTTCTTCCCGGCAGACGACGGTCAGTTCGTACTCGCGTATGAGGTCGGCGTTGCCGACGGGTGCGGCATTGATCGCGCGGCTGAGCTCGCGCAGCACGGTGTTCGTACCGAGCACGACGATCGTGCCGGCGATCGCGGCACCGTAGAACCCCGTGCCGGCCAGCACGCCGACGGCGGCGGAACACCAGAGCGTCGCCGCGGTGTTGATTCCCTGGATCGATCCCTTCTCACGCATGATGACGCCGCCGCCGAGAAAGCCGACGCCCGAGACGACGTAAGCGGCGATCTGCGTGACGCCGGTGCCCATCAGCGTGCCTAGCGACACGAAGAGGCAAGCGCCGCTCGCGACGAGCGTGATCGTGCGCAACCCGGCCGTGCGCTGGCGCATCTGTCGCTCGATGCCGATTGCGACTCCGCACGCGAACGCGGCCAGGAGCCGCCAGACGAATACCTGGGTCATGGGCAGGAAATGGGGAGGGCGCCTCGCGGATCCGTGCGCCAGTGCCAGGCGCGAGGGTGGCGTGATTCTAGTGGGCGCCGCCGCGCCAGGTCAAAAGTGTTGTGCTGCTGCAACGCATCAGGTCAGTGAAGCGGTAGAAATCAGGTCGTCTGCAAAAAATTGCTGCAATGCACTAGACGAGACCTAGGGAAAACCCTAGAATTGAACTCAGGGAAAACCCGTACTCAAAGGGAGTCGCCATGAGCTTTGTTCTCGCCTTGTTCCAGAAGATCAACGATCTTTTCGCGTCGCCGCATCTGCCGCTCGACTCCGACTACTCGTTCCAGGCGCGCTATCGCGAAGCCGAGCGCCTTCGCACGGCGCGCGCCACGGTGCTCGGCATCCGGCTCGTCGACTGAGCGAGCGAACCGAAGGTCGACAAGCTTGCCGCGCGAAAGAGCGCGGCCTGCGATAAACACCGTCGGAAATGCAAAGGGACCTCGCGAGCACCTGACGGTGCCGGAGGTCCCTTCTTTTCATCAGCCCGCCGCGAAGCGGGCTTTTTCTACTTTATTGCCCCGTGTATCCGAGAGGTGCCGTGGCGTTCGCCTTCGCGACGGTGGCATTCGTGGACACCACGTAGATCGGCGATTCCGTCAGTTTCAGCGTCGCGACGCCGTTCGAATACGGCACGGTGCTCGCGTTGCCCATGACATCGAGGACGGTCACGTTGCCGCTCGTGCCCGCCGAATCGACCTGCAGCCCATAAGACGTGCTGTACGTCGAGCTATAGGAACCCGACGACGTCGGCCACTGCGCGTTGTTGTGCGTCCAGAGGGCGGTAATGACCTTGCCGCCGTTGAGCTGTTGGAACGCGTAGCCGTACACCATCGTCGGCAGGCCGTTCAGCCGTCCGAGCGTCTGCGTGCCGTCGACGATTCGCGTCATCGCGGCGAACGCCATCGCCTCCGGCTTCGGGCTCAGGTTCGTCGCACCGTATGCGCCTTGCGCATCGGAGAGGTCAAAGAACGATCCATAGCCGACTTCGTCCGGATAATCCGGGCCATAGAAGAAGTACGTCACCTGCGCGCCCTCGCCGAGAATGATCAGGTGGGCGCGTGCCGCGATCGCAGCCTGAGCGTAGAGCTGGTTCGACGACGGCGAGTTCGCACCGTACGAGATACCCGGGTCGTAGCTGATGCCGAGTTCCGTCGACCACAGCCGCATGTTCGGCTTGACGGACTGCATTTGCGAGCGCAGCTGCTGCATCTGCTTGTCGAGCGCATTGGCCACGTTCGCCGGATTCGGATCCGTGTCGTAGAGCTCGGGCGGATGCGACGGGTAGGTGCCGGCGTTGTAGTAGCCGTGCGTCGTGATGCCGTCGATGTACTGACCGAGGCCCAGCGCCGCGTACGTCTGCAGATAGCCGCTCGTGCATTCCGTCTGGCAGTTCGCGACGAGCGGATTCGTCGTGCCCATCACCACCGCGTTCGGGTCCGTCGAGTGCAAGCCCGTATAGACGGCCTTATACATCGCGACGAAGTTCGATTGCGAATCGGTCCACTGCGGCTCCCACGTCACCTGGTAGTAGTCGTTCTGCTGGGTCGGGAAGTAGGTCTTCCGGACGTTGGCCGTATCCGTGCCGACGCGCGCCATGTAGTTCTGGTAGTAGCCCAGATCGGACGGCGCGTGCGTGTCGTCCTGGAAGCCGCCGGTCGGGCTCGCCCAGGCCGGGATGCCGTCGAGGCGGACGAGGCGCATGATCTTGCCGCTCGTGTACGACGGGTCGAGGTTCGAGAGCGACGGCGTCCAGGTGTTGGGACCGTTCGGCTCCATGGCCGAAAGCTCACGATCGTCGATCGTCTGCGAAATGCCGAGCGCCGCGAGCGCCGCCGCGTTGCTGTTGAAGCCCTGCATGCCGAAGCGGTGCTGTTCCTGATGCGCGAACGAGACGGCCGGAATCACGCCCGAAACGTTGGGCAGAACGCCGAACGTCGCAATGCCGGTCGGACGCGTGCCGGCTTGCGGCAGTGTGCCGCCCGCCTTCGAGAGCGTGGCCGTCACGGCGAAGTAGCCGCCGAGCGTCGATTTGCACGAAAGGGTGTTCGTCTGAGTGCCGCTTGCCACCGCGAACGTGCCGCTGCCCTTGACGTTGCCGACGTGATCCTGGATCGACCAGACGACGTTGTCGGCCGCGGGAGCCGCCGTCACGAAGGACAGGTTGAATGCGCTGCCTTGCGCGAACAGGCGCGTGCCGTCAGCCGTCTTGACGTCGGCGCTGATGAGGCCGTTCGCGGAGCCGCCGGAGGAGGCGGTCGGCGTCGAGCAGCTGATCGTGCCGCTGGCTGACGAGGTGGACGTCGAGTTGCTCGTCGAGCTCGTGCTCGTCGACGTTGAGCCGGACGTGGAGGTCGTGCCCGAGGTCGATGTCGTGCCGGAGGTCGAAGTCGTACCGGAGGTCGACGTGGTACCCGACGTCGACGTGGTGCCGGAGGTCGTGCCCGTCGTGGACGTCGACGCCTGGATCCAGCAGTACTTCGTCGAGCCGTAGGCCGGGTCGTTGCCGAATGTGCCGTTGTTACAGGCAACGCCGTTCGTGAAGATCGCCGACATGTTGTTGGCGGTCGTGCTCGACCCGTAAAGGACCGTCTTCGTCCCGGAGAACGAGCAGTAGCCGCCTTCGGTCGCGCATTGCGTCCACGCACCGGAAGTGCTCGTCGTGCCGGACGTGGTCGTTCCCGAGGTGCTCGTCGTGCCGGTCGTGCTCGTGCCGGACGTCGTGCTGGCGTACCAGCACGACTTCGTGTACCCGTAGGCCGGATCGGTTTGGGAAACGACGCCGTTCGAGCAGCTCACGCCGTTCGTGAACGGGCCGTTGATGTCGTACATCGTTGACGTGCCGAAGACGACCTTCGCGCTGCCGCTGAACGAGCAGAAATCATTTTCCGATGCGCACAGCTTGTAAGTCACGCCGCTGATCGTCAGCGTACTTTGTGCGTGCGCACTCGAGGGCCAAAGGCCCACAAAATTAAATACGACCCCTAAAGAAATCAGTATCCATAGTCGTAATCTATACATTGATTCGACTGATCTTGGGGGCGAACAAGGAAAAAAAGAAACAAAAGACCGCACGGTGTGACCTCGCTTCGTCGCTGTTGAAGGCTGACGAATTAAGCCTGTAGGGCACGTGCGAAAAGTTGATCTGGATCAATGAAAAAAATGGGGACGCGCAAAAACTGGAAATAAGTATGAGGAAAAAAGGAAAAGATTGAGTGGTCGCCTTCCATTTTCCGCCAAATCGATTCTTGTAGTGCCGATTTTGGCAGGTAAATGGTGCCGGTGAGCAATATTGAATTGCCGCTGATTTTGAGCTTGACAGTCATCGGCAATGATGCCTCGGGATGAAAGCTAACCCATGAGGTATGACTGCAAGAAATGCGCAGCCGGGGTGCATTTGGCTCTGCGGTGGTGCATTGCATGCGCTAAATGTGTGCGCTTTCCTGATGGGTTCGAGCGTAGTCCCGTGAACCTCTATGGTGCGCGGTAAGGCGCTGCGCAAAGCGATTGCACCGACAGAGTACGCGAATTCCCCTCTTTGGTACGATCCTTGCTGCTTCTGCCCATTTTTTGCGCAGACCTATTAGTCCTATGAATGAGCTGAAATCGGGCGCCGACACCTTGTTCCTGCTGCTTGGCGCCGGAATGGTGCTTGCCATGCACGCCGGATTCGCGTTCCTCGAGCTTGGCACGGTTCGCAAGAAGAACCAGGTCAATGCCCTCGTGAAGATCCTCGTCGACTTCGCCGTTTCGACGATCGCGTACTTCTTCATCGGCTACACGATCGCGTACGGCGTCGAGTTCTTCGGCGATGCGACGACGCTTGCCGAGCACAACGGATACTCGCTCGTGCGGTTCTTTTTTCTGCTCACGTTCGCCGCCGCGATACCGGCCATCGTCTCCGGTGGGATTGCCGAGCGGGCGAAGTTCAACCCGCAGCTTTGCGCGACGTTCTTGCTGGTTGGCTTCGTCTATCCGTTTTTCGAAGGCATCGCCTGGAACGACCGGTTCGGATTGCAGACCTGGCTGACTGCTGTCGCGGGGGTGCCGTTTCACGATTTCGCCGGCTCCGTCGTCGTTCATGCGTTCGGCGGCTGGGTGGCGTTACCGGCCGTCCTGCTGCTTGGAGCGCGACGCGGCCGGTATCAACGCGATGGCCGAATTTCGGCTCATCCGCCCTCGAACATCCCGTTTCTCGCGCTGGGGGCCTGGGTGCTTGCCGTAGGCTGGTTCGGGTTCAATGTCATGAGCGCGCAGACCATCGACAAGATCAGCGGACTCGTCGCCGTCAACTCGCTGATGGCGATGGTCGGCGGCACGTTGACCGCCTGGCTCGCGGGACGCAACGACCCGGGTTTCAGCTACAACGGCCCGCTCGCGGGGCTCGTCGCCGTCTGTGCCGGCTCCGACGTCATGCATCCGATCGGTGCGCTCGTGACCGGTGCCATTGCCGGGGGACTCTTTGTCTACATGTTCACCTGCGTGCAGAATCGCTGGCGTATCGACGACGTGCTCGGCGTATGGCCGCTGCACGGTTTATGCGGGGCATGGGGCGGCATCGCCGCCGGCATTTTCGGATTAAAGGCGCTTGGCGGGGCAGGGGGCGTCTCGTTGTTGGCGCAATGCGTCGGCACGATGGCGGCCATCGTCGTTGCCACGGCGGGCGGTGCGATCGTTTATGGCATTCTGCGGGCAACGGTGGGAATCAGGCTCGACGAGGAAAACGAGTTCGACGGGGCGGACCTGTCGCTTCACAAGATCAGCGCCACGCCGGAGCGTGAGACGGTGGTCTGATCGACGAACCTGCGCGAGGTGGCTGAGAAGCTCGTTCCCCCGATCGAAAGGGATAGAAGGAGTCAGGCCTTGATCGCGCTATTTACCGATTTCGGCGCCGACGATATCTACGTCGGCCAGATGAAAGTCGCGCTGCTGCGGCATGCGGCGGCCGGCACGCCCATCGTGGATGTGCTGCATGAAGTTCCGAACTTCGATGCGCGGGCGGGCGCGCATCTGCTCGCCGCGTTGCGAGCCTGGTATCCGGATGGCACGGTGTTTCTGTGCGTCATCGATCCGGGCGTCGGCAGCGAACGGGGCGCGGTCGTCGTGCAGGCGGACAGTCAGTGGTTCGTCGGGCCCGACAACGGATTGCTCTCCGTCGTGGCGGCGCGCGCGTCGCGGACTCGGGCGTGGCGCGTGACATGGCGTCCGGCCGGGCTCTCGGCGTCGTTTCATGGTCGCGATTTGTTTGCGCCGATGGCGGCATGGGTCAGCGTTGCGGGCGATGCCGATCGGCTGCCGCTCGATAAGCTCGAAGCCATGTCGGGGCTCGATGTGCAATTCGGAGAGGGCGATCTGGCGGAAGCGATCTATGTCGATCACTACGGCAATGTGTTGACCGGGTTGCGCGCGAAAGCGCTGTCGACCGACGCGCGGCTGCGGGTCGGATCGACGGATGTCGCGTATGCACGCGTGTTCGCGGAAGTCGCGGCCGGCCAAGCGTTCTGGTACGTGAACTCCATCGGGCTCGTGGAAATCGCGGTCAATCGCGGCAGCGCCGCGGCGTTGCTTGGGGTTGGCGTCGGGGATCCGGTGCAGTGGATCGTTTGACCGGTTGCACGACGTCAGCTGCGCAAGTTCAGCGATGCGGATGTGCTTTGACATAGTCGAGCAATACGTCATTCATGCGAGTTTGCCACCCGTTCCCCTCCGACCGAAAGTACTCGAGAACCTGGGCATCATAGCGAATGCTCACCAGTTCTTTCGGGTAGTTGCCCTTGGGAGGGCGGCCCATCCGCTTCTGTTCGATCACCTCGGAAAACGGCCGCATCCGCTTGATCTGTTCTGTCGATACCTCGTAGGTATCCGGGTCAGATGCGATGCCTCGGTTGATTTCCGCGTCTTCCTGAGGGGTGGGCGGAATCAATTTACGCTTGCTCATAGTCTCGTTGCTCCCGCTTGTTCGCCTTACGTAGGCTGATGATCCTGATGGCATCGCCGCGATATGTGAAGACCACACAGTACAAGCGCCCATCGATAGGGCCAAAACCGATGTAGCGGTCCTCGCTATAGTCGACTCTCTCATCCTGATCGACCCTCAAGGCGTTCCAGTCGAGACGCGCGGCGTATGTCAGGGGTACACCGTGCTTTCTGAGATTTGAAGCGCTCTTGTTCGGATCGAAGGTAATTTCCATGCATGAAGTATTGTAGCTACAAAAGTCGTCTTCCTGTCAACGGCTGTATGCCTAACGTGATCCACGGTCAGTGCGCCATGTCGGTCTTCGGCTCGACCTAGTCGGCGCATCGGATAGCGAGCGGAATCGCCTCGTCGATTTCCGGTTCGATGCCCGAAACGTTCGCTAGCAGGTCGGGAAGAGTTCGGCCCTGCCGATCGCAAGTGTGTATGCCGACGGTGTCGGCGAGCGCAACATGCGCGCAAATTCAGCCTACGAGACTATGTACCCCGCCGTGGAGAAGCGAACGTGTGCGCTATTCGTCTTTGTCTCGAATACCACCGTCGCGTGCGTGACGGCACGCATAGGCCTTTTTGCACGAGCGCACACACTGCCCGACGAACCGGGCTTGGTCGAGCGCCGGGGTCTGGCTATCCGGCTCGGTTTCCTGGAGCCGATGCACTACCGGCAATGTTCGATCCGGCAAACATCATCACTGAAACGGAGATGATTGCGCTGCGCTTAATTATTTCGGACTCCTAATAAAATGGCGGGCTGATGCGATGTGGAGTGAGCGCCCAAAGGGTTCTCGCCTTCAGGCTGCTCACGGGAAGCTATGCCGACGAACGCTGGCTGATATTCCGATGGCGCTCTCGCGCGGCTTTGCCCGGGAGATGCGCCGCGCGGATGAATTGACGTTGTAAATCAAGGCGTTGGCGCCTACACTGAAGGAACGTCACATTGTGATCAATTGTCTCCTGGCAAAGCCCAATAATCAGAGGGAGCCTGATCCATGTTCCAGCAAGTTCTCAATCCCACGGGCAACCTTTTCGTTTCCTGGTTGCTCGCCCTCGTGCCCGTCGTCGTTCTCCTCGTCCTGCTTGCCGTCTTTCGGGTTTCCGCCTGGATCTCCGTATTGATCGGTGCGATCGTCACCTTCATCATCGCCGCTGTGGTCTGGACGATGCCGGTGACGACGGGGATCAGGGTTTTCGCGTACGGGTCGCTGACTGGCATCTGGGCCGTCGATTGGATCACGTTCTGGGGCGTCATGCTGTTCAATTCGTTGACGCTTACCGGCGTATTCGACGACTTTCGCCGCTGGCTCACGACGCAGGGCACCGCGGACGTGAGAGTCCAGACGATCATGTTTGCCTGGGCATTCGGCGCGTTGCTCGAAGGGTTGGTCGGCTTCGGCTATCCGTGGGCGTTCGTGGCGCCGATACTGATCGGGCTCGGCATTCCGGACCTCGACGCGATTCGCGTCGCCGCGCTCGCCAATAACGCGCCTGTTTCATACGGCGCGCTCGGCGTGCCGATCATTGCGCTCGGGGCCGTGACGGGCCTGCCGGTCCTCGCCCTTTCTGCCTCGGTCGGGCACATTGTGGCCATTCTCGCGTTGCTTCCGCCGTGGGTCCTGATCTATCTGGTGACCGGTCGAACCGGTCTGCGCGACGGCTGGCCGCTCGCCGTCGTCGGCTCGCTCGCCTATATCGCGGGGCAGTATCCGGTCGCGGTATACCTCGGCCCCTATTTGCCCGATGTGACGGGCTCGATCGTCTGCTTTGCGGCGCTCTTCGTGCTGCTCAAATTCTGGCGTCCGAAACGCACGCTTGGCTATGGCGGAAAGCCGATCGAAGCGGAGGCCGCCGGGGGCGCCGGCGAAGCGCACGGGCTGACGAGCGCGCAACTCATGCGTGCGTGGCTGCCTTTCATCGTGCTTATCGTCGTGGTGGTGCTTTGGACCGGGCCGTGGTCTCCGTTGCCGAAGATCGTCTGGGTCAAGCTCTCGGCAGCCGCCGGCTCGTCGATCCACCCCGGTACGCAAATCAGCGCGGTCTTCTCGTTTGCGCCATTCATCGGCGGCACGGCGATCTTCGCGTCTTGGCTGATCACGGCATTGCTGATCGGCATGAAGCCGGCGCAGTACGCTGAAGCGTTCAGCCGGACCTGGCATCAGATGTGGGGAGCGTTGCTCGTCGGCATCTTTATTTTCGGTCTCGCCTACGTCTTCAATTTCTCGGGCATGGCCGCCTCGCTCGCCGAGGGATTTTCGAAGATCGGGATCGCTTATATCGTCGTCGCGCCGATTCTTGGCTGGATCGGTGTAGCGCTGTCCGGCAGTAATACATCGACCAACGCCATGTTCGGTTTCTTCCAGGTGACGGTCGGCCGCTTGCTTGGCTTTCCGATTCTGCTGCTACCGTCGCTGAACTCCCTCGGCGCTGAAGTAGGGAAGCCCGTCGCGCCCCAAACGACGAGCGTCGGCGTATCGACGAGCCGTTTCGTGCGCAACGAAGGGGAGGTGATTCGTCACAACATGGGATGGACGTTCATCCTGTTGGGCTATCTCATCATCATCGGGGTGGGATTCTATCTGTTGGCGCCAAGGGTCATGACTCTGGCGGGGGCAGGCGGTTAGCGGCGGCCGCGAGCTTGCCGCCATTCCACTTACTAGATGGTGCCGAACAGCGCTCGCGGCCGATCCCGCAATCGCATGCGCCGTCGTATGGCGCGGAGCCCGAGATCGTCAAGATCGGATTCGCGGGACCGCTGACGGGACCGGTCGCCCGCGTCGGCAAGGACCTCGAAAACGGCGCGCAACTCGCCATCGACGAGGAGAACGCGAAGAACCCGACGATCGGCGGCAAGCCCGTGAAGTTCGTGCTCGACGTGCAGGATGACCAGGCCGATCCGCGCGTTGCCGTCCAAGTGGCGCAGAAGATGGTCGATGGCGGCGTGGTCGGTGTCATCGGACACTACAACTCAGGTTGCAGCATTCCGGCGTCGGCGGTCTACCACAAGGCGAACGTCGCGATGATCACGCCGGGCTCGACCAATCCGGTGTTGACTCATCAGGGCTTCGCCAACGTATTCCGCACGATGGGACACGACGGCATCGGCGGGGTGATCGCCGGCGAGTTCGCGGTGCAGCAGTTGAAGGCAAAGCGGATCGGCATCATCGACGATCGCACCGCTTTCGGCCAAGGGCTTGCGGATGCGTTCGAGAAAGGCGCCAAAGGAGCGAACGGCAATGTCGTCGATCGCGAATTCACCAACGACAAGGCCGTCGACTTTCGCGCCATCCTGACGACGCTCAAGCAGAAGAACGTCGACATGATCTTTTTCGGCGGGCTCGACGAGCAAGGCGCGATGCTCGTCAAGCAGATGCGCTCGCTAGGCATGCCGGCCCATCTGTTTGGCGCGGGCGCGCTCAAGAGCAATGCGTTCGTGCAGATCGCCGGCTCGGCGGGAGAGGGGACGCAAGACCTTGAGCCGGGCCCCGCGTTGGACAAGCTGCCCTCGGCTCAGGCATTCGCGAAGCGCTACAAGGCGCGCTTCAACCAGGACGTCGAGCTCTATGCGCCGTTCGCCTATGACGCCGCGCTTGCCATGCTCAAGGCGATTCACGACGCTGACTCGCTCGATCGCGCCAAGATCGTCGCGGCTTTTCCGAAAGTCACTGTCACGGGCGTCACAGGCAAGATCGCATTCGACGGGAATGGCGATTTGATCAAGCCGCCGTACACGCTCTTCGAAGTCCAGCAGGGGCAATGGAAGAGTCTGCGGACGGTGGGCGGCAACGGCGTCTGACGCGTTGGCCGCCAGCAAGATCACACGTAGTAGAGGCAGGTTATCGAGCTATGTGCACGAGCGGTGGTGGCGCCGCGAGAATCTCGACGCCCCCTGGCGCAAGCTCGAGGGTCTTCGCAGTCACTCGTTCGCCGGAGAGCGCACTCGTCCATTCACCGCCATGGACGTCCACGCGCTTGCGTTCTTTCGTCAGGTTCAAGATGAATCGAAGGCGTGTCGTGGCCGAGCCTCGGACCGCTGTCTCCACGCCTTCGGGTAGATCGGGCATGCAGTCGACGTTCAGATCGGCCGCAATTCGACCGAGCAGACTCTTGGTCGCTTCATCGTCCAGCACTGTTCCGACGTAATAAACGGTGCCTTTGCCGCAGACGTTTCTCGTCACGGCCGCGCGTCCCGCGAAATACTCGCTCGAATAGACCGCCAACGTTTCGGCTGTGGTTGGCGAAAGGACATCGCACCACTGCGCGCATTCAAATTCACCGCCGGCTTCGAACTTGACGCGCTGCCGGTCCTTGCCGACAGGATCGTATTCATCCACGACAACGCCTGCGAGCTCCGTAAGCAGGTTCGGCAAGCGATCCGGCAGGCAGACGTTGTTCATATTCTTCACGCCCGAGCGCGTCGTTAGTACCAGCGTGCCGCCTCGCTCGACGTACTCGCGCAGCCGAGCCGCGATGTCGTCATCGATGAGATAGAGCATCGGCGCGGCGACGAGCTTGTAACTGCCGAAATCATCCTTCCAGTTGATCACGTCGGTGCCGACACCGATCCGCACGAACGCCGAATGCAGCCGCTTGAAGTTGCCGAGGTAATCGAAGCCGTCGGATTGCGGTTGAATCTGAAGCGCGTTGAGTTGCTCGTGCGAAAAGAGCATGGCCGCATCGTGATCCGACGTCGTGCCCTCCAACAGCGGAGCGAGCCTCGCCGCTTCGCGACTGAATTGTACGAACTCTTCAAAGCGGCGGCCCGGTACGCCATGATGATCGAGCAAACCATGCCAGAACTGCTCGGCGCCGATGCGGGCCGAGCGCCATCGAAACTGGACCACTGCGTCGGCGCCGCGGGACACGCTTTGCCACGCATGCGCGCGGATCATCCCAGGAAAGGGCGTCCGCGACATCGGATACCAGCACCCGGGCGTTCCGCTCAGTTGCTCCATGACCCAGAAGTTCTTCCGCTTGACGCCGCGCGTCAGATCCAACGTCAGCGCGCCGTGATACATCCTCGATTTCGAGTCGTCGAAGAGGTCGGTCGCCGGGTAATAGTCGACAGATGCAAAGTCCATGCTGTCGAACATGTCGTAGTAGTCGGCCGTGACCGGGTATCCCCACAGGTTATGCGTCACGAACTTGCCCGGACTGTTCCGGCGAATGATGTCGGCCTGGAACGCGTTGAAATCGGCGACAGAATCCGAGCAGAAGCGGCGGAAGTCCAGCAGGAACGACGGATTGAGATAAGGCGAACCGCCCAGCGGCGTGCGGACCTGCATCCAATCGCTGTACTCGCCGCTCCAGACGACAGTACCCCACTCGCGATTGAGATTCTCGATCGTTTCGTACTTGCTTCGGAGCCAGGATCGAAAGCGTCGCGTGCAATGCTCGCAATGGCAGTCGTTGGCCGCGAGCTCGTTGTCGGTTTGCCAGCCGATGACGGCGGGGTTCGGACCATAGTGCTTCGTTAGCCGGTCGATGATCCGCTCGCCGAATTGACGCAACGACGGGCTGTTGTAGCAGCGGTGAAGGCGCACGCCGGGGTAATGCGTGTGCCCCTTGTTGTCGACGGGCAGTACGTCAGGATAGCGGTGCGTGAGCCATACGGGAGGCGTCGCCGTAGGCGTACCGAGCACGATGCCGATGCCATGACGCGAGAGGATATCGATAGCTTGGTCCAGCCAGTCGAAATCGAACGTGCCTTCGGTGGGCTCGAGTCTCGACCATGCGAATTCGGCGAGGCGCACGATCGTGATACCCGCATCCTTCATTTGCTGCGCGTCCTGCTCCCATGATGCGGGGTCCCAGTGCTCGGGGTAGTAGTCGACTCCGACTTTCATCAATTCATCCTTTCATTTGAAATGGCAGACGCAAGCGATCTCGCGAGCGAGTCGAGCCGAGTCGCTCGCGGCACCTGATCTGGAGATTCGTTTGCTCATCCCTTCGTCGCGCCGAACGTCAGGCCAGCGACGAAGTGTTTCTGCATTGCGAAAAACAGCACGACCGATGGCAGGGCAGCCAGCAACGACCCGGCCGAGACAAGGTTCCAAGCTGTTGTCCATTGCCCCTTCAGCGCGGCCACACCGACGGTTATCGGGGCTGCCTCGTCACCCTGTGTCAGGCAAAGCGCCCAGAAGTAGTCGTTCCATACGAACGTGAAAACGAGAATCGAGAGCGCGGCGAGTGCGGGCGCGATCAACGGCAGGATGATTCGGCAAAAAAGCTGCCACTCGTTGGCGCCTTCGATACGGGCAGCTTCGACGAGCTCGTACGGCAGTTCCTTGATGAAGTTACGTAAAAACAGCGTGCAAAAGCCCGTCTGAAACGAAAGATGGAAGAGAATGAGCCCCCAAACAGTGTTATAGAGCCCGAGATCCAGCGTCAACTGGCGCACGGGGACCATCAACACTTGGATCGGTACAAAGTTGCCGGCCACGAACGTTCCCAAAATCGCGGGGTTGCCCTTGAAGGGGTACGTCGCGAGTGCGAACCCGGCCATCGCGGCCAGGGCGATCGCCCCGGTCACTGATGGAATCGTAACGAGGCAGCTATTGAGGAAGTAATGCAACATCGGTGACCCGAAGAGCACCGTTCGGTAGTTTTCGATCAAGCCGAATTGCCTGGGCCAGCCCCAGTAGTTTCCAATCATCAATTCGCTCGACGAGCGAACCGAAGTGACGACCACCGCAATGAGCGGCAGCAGCCAGATGGCGAGCGCGATCGGCAACGATATCTTGTAGAGCGTTCGTCCGACCGGACTCCACCTGTCGATGGGCGTGGGATACATGGCGGGTCTTCCTTGTTACCGGTCCGTGTGGAGCAGGCGGCGCAACTGATAGACGATGAACACGAGCATGATGAGAAAGAGCACGACCGCGATCGCCGCCGAGTAGCCGTATCGGAAGTACTTGATCGCCTGGTCGTACATGAAATAGGCGAGGACCGTCGAACTGTCGAACGGCCCGCCGCCTGTCATGACCGCGATGAGGTCGAAGCTGCGAAGCGCGCCGATGACAGTCAGGACGACCGATAGAAAGGTTGCCGGCCGCAACTGAGGCAAGACAACGTGCCACAGTAGCGACCAGCCCGTCGCGCCTTCGATGCGGCCCGCTTCGATGATTTCCGGATTGATGCTCGTGAGATTCGTCAGGTAGAGCAGCATGCAAAACGGGATTTGCGGCCACAACGCGGCTCCGATCACGCCGAGCGTCGCGTAGCGCTCGTCGCCGAGCACGGGAATGCCATGCCCGATGATGAGCTTCAGGAGACCAAACGCCGGGTCGTAGAACCAGCTGAAGACGAGGCCGACCACGACGCCCGACAAGACGAACGGCGAGAAGAACAACGACTTGACGAGCCGAATGCCGCGCACTTTCTGGTTGAGATAGAGCGCGAACGCGAGGCCGATCGGCGGCGCGAGCAAGAAGAGCACGAGCCATAGCAAGTTGTTCTTCAACGCCGTATAGAACGTGCCCGTATGCAGGAGCTCCTGGTAATTAGCGAGCCCGACAAAGACCTTGTCGCTCATGCCGTCCCAGCTGTAAAAACTCAGCCAGACGCTGCTGATGATCGGGTAGATCACGTAAATGCAGAACATCGTGCAGGCAGGCAGCAAAAACAGGATCGCGGCCCGCTTGCGTCGGCTCGCGAGCGGGGCGGACCGCTTGGATGTCGAGACGTGACGGATCGAATAAGGTGAGTCTGCTGGCGAACCGTCACTGACCGATGTTCTCGTTTCGGCGGAAGCCATGGCCCGGCCTCGTGCGGTTACGACAGGTGGTAGACGCGCTTACGCGTCTCTTCCAGGTGCTGCAGAATCTCGTCGAGCTTCGCCGGGTCGGTGATGAATCGCTGCATTCCCTTCATCCCTTCGTCGGCCATTTCCTTCGTCATGTCGCGGTCGTAGAATTGCGCGACACCGCCCGTGGTATTCGAGAGAATTTGAAATCCGATTTTCGCGATCGGATCTTCGGGCATGGGGGCCTGTTTGTTGGCGGGCAGCGTCCCGATGCCTTTTGCAAGCTGTCCGTCGATGTCAGGACGACCGATAAAGGCCAGGAACTTGCGGGCGTCCGCTTTATTTGCAGCGCGAGCGGGAACGTTGAGGCACTCCGCGGACCCATCCTCTGCCGCTGAAATCTTGGTGTCGATCGTCGGGAAGCGGAAAAACCCCGTCTGCGCTTTCGTCGCCGGTGGCAGGCCAGGCGACAGGAAGGTACCCATCAGCATCATCGCGGCCTGCCCCTGGATGTAGAGCGGTTGGACCGAATCGAGGCTGTAGGAGAGCGGATTCTCGATGAAGTACTTGTCGTCGATCAGCGTCTTCCACGCCTCATAGACCTTCTTCACGCGCGCATCCGTATAGGGAATTTCCCCATTCATGAGTTGCATGTGGAAGCCATAGCCGTTGATGCGAAGGTCGAGGTAGTCGAACCATGCCGCAAGCGTC
Organism: Trinickia symbiotica; assembly: GCF_003028655.1. Taxonomy (GTDB): domain Bacteria; phylum Pseudomonadota; class Gammaproteobacteria; order Burkholderiales; family Burkholderiaceae; genus Trinickia; species Trinickia symbiotica_A. Next base: position 398,673 of record NZ_PYUC01000002.1, on the reverse strand, counting down.
CACGAATCGCGGCCGCCCACCGCGATCGGCGCGATCCCGGCGGCCTTCAGCTTGCGGCAGGCTTCGAGGAATTCGTCCCACGTGGCGGGCTCATGCTTGATCCCGGCTTTCTCGAACAAGTCTTTTCGATAGTAAAGGCCCCACGCAAAATACTGCGTCGGCATCGCAAATTGTTTTCCTTGGTAAGAGGAAGGCGTTTTCAGTGACGCGAACTGCGAATTCCATCCGTTCCTTTGCCAATCGGTCGACAAGTCTTCGAGCAAGCCACGGCGGGCGTAGTACGCCATGCGCTCGCCCTCGTGCCAGTTGATGACGTCCGGGGCGACCGAAGTCAGCCAACTGGGAAGCTGGACTTTGTAGGTCTCCTCTTCGACGAAAGACACCTTTGCCGTGACATCGGGGTTCGCCTTCTCGAATTGCTGGATCAATTGCTCCCATACCGCGCGCTGCTCGCCGCCCTTGAATGCGACGTTGAGCTGAAGCGTGCCCGCATGGGCGGCACTGGCAAAGGAAAGGGCTATACCTAAAGCCGAGAGCAAAGGCAGGCGTTTCATGGATGTCTCCGGATGTCGTTTCTTGAAGTCTCGACACTGCGCGGCCGTCGGCGCTCTGCATACGCCTGCTTCACGCCTTTCAGTGTGATGGCCGCCATCTCTCGCTCCGCTTCGTTGGTTTAACGTTACACCAAAGGCGCTTAAAAAAAGGCCGGAGGGCCTGACCTGGAGCAACGCTGCTTGCATTTGCGCTAGACTCTACGCCCGACCGGCCATATGCGCAAGCGCTTTTCGAGGGCGAGCGGGAAGCGGCGTACTCGGCGGCGGATCGCATAACATTCAAAACGACATGTCGTAGTTCCATCGACGGGTGTGCTTCGGATGAGCAGCAAACTATTCAACCCTGCGGCGACCATCAAGGACGTGGCGGCGCAAGCGGGCGTTTCGGTCATGACCGTTTCGAACGTACTGCGCGGCCGCGGCCGTGTCAGCGAGGAGACGCGACGGCGCGTGCTCGAGACGGCGGAGCGCCAGGGTTATCGGCCTAATCTGACGGCGCGCGCGCTCGTTGAACGCAAGGCGCCGACTCTGGCCTTGATGCTGAGCTGCATCACGAACCCGTTCTATCCGGAATTCGCCCTTGCGGCGAACTTGCAAGCGCTAAAGCACGAGCGTCATTTGCTCGTCTGCAATACGGATCATGAACTTGATAGAGGCACGGGGTTTCTCGAGCAGGTCGCAGGATCGCTGTCGGACGGCGTGCTCGTGGCAAACAACGCCGACCTGCCGATCGATGAGCTGCGCGCGCTCCAAGAGCGGGGTATTCCCGTGGTCATCAGCGTTTGGGAGCGGCCCGACGAGCCGCCCGGTATACCTTGCGTGACGTTCGATTCGAAAGGCGCGGGCAGGCTCGCGGCTCAGCATCTCGTCGAGTACGGACATCGACGTATCGGGGCGATTGTCGGTAGTCCGAAACATGGCATCCATGGCGGACGATACGCCGGGTTTCGCGAGGTCGTGCGAGCGGCGAAGATTCGTCAGTCGACGGCTGACGAGCGCTTCACGGAAGACTCGTTCGAGCATGGCTACGAGGCGGCGAAGGATCTGCTTTCAGCGCGCCCGGACCTGACCGCGATCTTCGTTTCCAACGATCTTCCCGCTTTGGGTGTGTTGAATGCGGCGAGCGATCTCGGATTCTCGGTGCCCGGCGATTTATCGGTCGTGAGCATTACCGATATCATCCCGGCCCGCCAATCTCGCCCTGGCCTGACGACCGTCGCGATACCCACGGCCGAAATGGCAGAGAAAGGGGTCAATCTGCTCGTCGAGCTCATGGCGGGACGCGCGACGGAAGCGACGGTCGTGCATACGTCCGCACCAAAGCTTGTCGTTCGGGGCTCCACGGCCAGGTTGCGGTGAGCGGGAAGTCTCGGCATCACCATCGGGTCATAAAAGGAAGCCATGGAAATCAAGTGGATCGAGGATTTCATCGCTCCCGGGCACCAAGCAACAGCCGCTTCCGCTCATTTCATATACGGAGACCAGTTACTTCGGGCGCTGCCTGGCGCTGCTTCTGGACCGCGCCGCGGAGCCGCCAGCGCTGCAGTTGCACTACGAGTCCGATGTGGCCGAGGTGCTGAAGAAGCTCGTCATCGAGGGGGAAGGGGTCGCCTGGCTGCCGCAAAGCGCAATTGCCGCGGAACTCGCGGCCGGGGATCTGGTGCCCGCGGGAACCGCGACATGGAAGATTCAAATCGAGCTACGCGTATATCGCGATTCTTCCAATCGCAACGATCTCTTGAACGCACTTTGGCAGCATCTGCGCGCGAGCTCCGCTTCGCTCGGATGAGCGTTTCGCGCAGGTTATGCACGATTCGCATATGACGATGCCGTAAAAGCATCGTCGTTTTTTTGACTCTCCGTACCATCCCGTCTGACGGTCGCCTGCCTAGTGAAAAGCCGGAGTGAACCGCGAGCCGCCCATTGCCGCCACCAATTACCTAGGTAATCGACACGTATAGACCTAAGTAATTTGAGGACCTACTCTCGTTTCGACATCGGACGGCAACCGACACGTGAAAGGGGAGAGGACCATGCCGAATCAAGCAACGCGAGAAGTCGATACCGCAACGCTGCGACGCGTCATCGCGGCAGCTTCGATAGGCAACTTCGTCGAATGGTTCGATTTTGCCGCATACGGATTCCTCGCCACTATTCTGACGCGCGAGTTCTTTCCGAGCGGCGATCCAACGGTCGGGCTTTTGAAGACGTTTGCGGTCTTTGCGGTCGCGTTCGCGTTTCGCCCGCTGGGCGGCCTCTTCTTCGGGATCGTCGGCGACCGGATTGGCCGCAAGCGAACGCTCGCTTTCACGATCTTGTTGATGGCGGGGTCCACCACGTTGATCGGCCTCGTTCCGACGTATGCCCGCATCGGCTATTGGGCGCCGTTGTTGCTCACGATCATTCGCTGCGTCCAAGGGTTTTCCGCGGGCGGTGAGTATGCGGGCGCTTGCGCTTATGTGATGGAACATGCACCGCGCCGGCGCCGTGCGTTCTTCGGCAGCTTCGTTCCGGTTTCGACTTTCTCCTCGTTTGCCTCCGCGGCGGTCGTCGCTTATGCGCTCGAGTCCTCGTTGTCGTCGGCAGCGATGGTCGATTGGGGGTGGCGCGTTCCGTTCCTGATCGCGGCGCCGGTCGGCCTCATCGGTGTCTATCTGCGCGTCAGTCTGCACGAAACGCCCGCATTCCAGGCGCTCGAAGGAAACAAGGAAGTGGCGCACGCGCCCCTGATTGAAACGCTGCATTCGCAGTCGTGGAACATCCTCAAGCTCGGCGCCTTCATCTCCGTGACGGCGCTCTCGTTCTATACGTTCACGACTTATTTCGCGACGTACCTTCAGGTGGCCGGCCATTTGTCCCGCGGCACGTCGCTTTTGGTGACCGTGCTTGCGCTCTGCTTTGCCGCGGCCTCGTGCCCGCTCGCCGGCCTCTTCTCCGACGTGGTAGGCCGCCGCATGACGATTGCGAGCACGTGTGTATTCATCATCGCATCGGTCTATCCTGCTTTCTCGCTGGGTGGATCGGGTGATCTGCCGCATTCGTTGCTCGGCGTTACGCTGCTCGCGATCGGCGCCGTGCTTTCGGGCGTCGTGACCGCACCGCTTTTGTCGGAAGTCTTCGCGACGAAGACGCGATACACCGCATCCGCGATCACGTACAACCTCGCGTATACGATCTTCGGCGGCACCGCGCCGCTGGTCGCGACATGGTTGATCTCCGTGACCGGAACGAACCTGTCGCCTGCGTACTACCTGATCGCAGTGTCGATCTTTGCAATGATCGGCGGCCTATCGCTGAGCGAAACGTCCCGCACCGCGCTAGAGGAAGCCGGTCCCACAACCGAAAGCGCCAGCGCCGCAAAATCTGTCAAGGACGCTCTCGAACGATCGATTTGAGCGGGGGGCTCGCGCGTGCCCACTTACGCCAGACTCAACGATAAAATGCGCGGGCGAACGCCGAAAATGCCGAACATGACCGAGACGATGTCCAACCTCGACTACGAGGATCTCTTCAGGCATCTGCCCGTCGCTGTCATCGTGGCCAGAGAGCGCATCATGGTGGACTGCAATGCGAGAGCCCTGGAACTGTTCAGGGCCTCTCGTAGCGACATCATCGGTCATTCGTTCTCCAAGCTCTACCCCCAACAGAAGGACTTTACGACGACCGGTCAGCGCCTCGCGCCGCTCATTGCAAAACGCGCGGTGCTCAACGATAACCGCATCATGCGGCGCATCGACGGAACGCATTTCTGGGTCACCGTTTGCGGTTTTGGGTATAACGCAAAGCGGCCTTTCGAGTTGGCGGTCTGGACCTTTACCGACCTATCGGAGAGCGGAAAGCAGCCCGACGTCGCGAGCACGTTGACGGAGCGCGAGCGCGACGTCGCGGCATTTCTCGTGCATGGCTTGACGAGCAAGGAGATCGGGAAGGAGCTCAACATCAGCCCGCGCACGGTCGACATCCATCGAGCAAGCCTCCTGCGAAAATACGGCGTGCGAGGGACACCCGATCTCATCGCACGGCTGCTTGCGTGAGTCCCGCGCGCCATTCGCTGCCGGGACGGGAGCAGGTTCGCCGAGGCTGGCATGTCGTGATGAGTTGCCGCTCTCGCAGTCAGTGTGAAATGGATCGCCGCGCGGTAGGTTCAGCTTCGCGGTGAAACGCCGAACAGCTGAAAGACCACACCACGCAGCCAGCGATTCCCCGCCTCATGGTGGTACCGCGCGTGCCAGTGTTGCCGGACGGCGAAGCCGTCCACGGGAATGGGGCACGGATGGACGGCCAGATCGTTGGCCCGCGCGAGCGTTTCGCCGATGTGACGAGGCAACGTGGCCACGAGATCCGTAGTTTGGACGATGGTCCCGAGCCCGAGGAAACCCGGCAACTGCAGCGCGACGTCGCGCTCGATGCGCTCACGCGCCAACGCCTGCTCGAGCAGTTGCGCACCCGTGCCCGATTCGATGACGACGTGACCCTCCGAGCGGTACTGCTTCAAGCCGAGCCGCGCGCGAACGCGCGGGTGATGCCGGTTGGTCAGGCACACCCAGTCCTGTTGATAAAGCTGTTGCTGATAGATGCCGCCGCTGAGCCAGGGCACATAGCCGATCGCGAGGTCGGCTTCGCCCGACTCGAGCGCGCGTTCCGTGTTGCCGTCGATTCCCGCCGCCTCGAGCCGGACACCTGGCGCCTGAGCACGCACATGCGCGAGCAGTCTCGGCAGCAGCGTGATGTGGCTTGCGTCCGTCATGCAGATACGAAAGCGCCGCTGCGCCGTGGCGGGATCGAACGCGATCTCCCACGCGACGAAGCGCCTCAGCGATTCGAGAATCTCGCGGCACGGCCCGATCAACGCGTCGGCCTGCGGCGTCGGTGCCATGCCGCCAGGTGTCCGGATGAAAAGCGGATCCTGCAGATGCTCGCGCAACCGCCCGAGCCAGATGCTGACGGTCGGCTGACTCTGACCCAATTGCTCAGCGACACGCGTGACGCTGCGCGTGTCGTAGAGCAGGTCGAACAGTTGCAACAGTTTGAGGTCGGGCAGCTCGGTGGGCATCATGGCGGCAGGTGTCTCTTGAGTTATTGCGTCTAGCAATGACGGTATTGTAGTCATTGAATTGCCGATATGAACGGTGGCTCCTATCGTGTGGTTACACGTCAAGGAGGAGCCAAGTGAAGATTGCGATTCTCGGCGCCGGCGCATTAGGCTGCGCGATCGGCGCCGCTCTCACGGAGGGCGGCCACGAAACCTGGCTGCTGGGCCGTTCGCCCGCGCATGTCGAAACGATGCGCCGCGACGGCCTCCAGGTCGACGATGCCAACGGTTCGCGGCGCATCGCCGTGCGCGCCGCGACTCAGGCGGAGGAAGTCGGCGTGGCTGACGTGGTCGTCGTACTGGTCAAGTCCTTCCACACCGACGCTGCGATGCGCGGCGCCCTTACGCTGGTCGGGCCGCATACGGTTGTGCTTTCGCTGCAGAACGGACTCGGGCACGAGGACATCCTCGCCGAGATCGTCGGCCGCGAGCGCGTGCTGGCGGGCAAGACGTATGTCGGCGGCGTGCTGAAAGGCCCGGGACATATCCAGTCGGGCGTCACCGGCAAGCTGACCTACATCGGCGAGCTAGACGGTCAGTTCACGCCCCGCGTGCAAGCCGTCGCCGACGCGTTCAATGCGGCTGGCCTGATGACGACGGTCAGCGACAACATCATGGGCACCATGTGGGACAAGCTGCTCGTCAACGTCGCCACGGGCGCGCTCACGGGCATCACGCGGCTCACCTACGGACAACTCTACGAGGAGCCGCTGCTCAAATCGACCGCCCTGGCGGCCGTATCCGAGGCGATCGCGGCGGCACAGGCGGCTGGTGTCAGGCTTTCGATGACTGATCCCGAGCAAGCCTGGACGCTCGCGGCCGAAGGCCTCTCGCCGGCGTTCAAGACTTCGATGCTGCAGAGCCTCGAAAAAGGCTCGGTAACGGAGGTCGATTTCATCAACGGCTCGGTGGTGCGCTGGGGACAAAAGCTCGGCGTGCCGACGCCCGTCAACGCGACGCTGCTCGCATGTATCAAGGGTATCGAACGCGCGATGGCCGATGAGCAGCGCAAGGAGGCAACGGCATGAGCGGCTCCAAGGCTTATCTCGAACACGTGGCTATCTGGGTGAAGGACATCGGTTGGCACATCCGCTTTTTTGAGGACGTGCTCGGCATGACGATGCGCGAAGTCGACGGCACCGTCGACGCGCCGCGTCAGTACTGGACGCTCGGCGGCCTGCAGTTCATTCACGCGCCGCAGTACGAGGGCTCCGAAGGCCGGCTCGCACACCTCGGGATCATGTGCGAAGACCTGGAAGCGGCACTCGCCGCGGCTCGCCCCTATGCCGTCAGCGAGATGCCCCAAGGGCGCAACTGGCTGCGCCTGCCCGACGGACTCGCCATCGAGCTGATCCAAGCCAGGCCCGCGTCCTGCGTCGCGCAGGCGCTCGAGATCGACCCGCGCGCGGAGGCATGACCATGACCATTATCGAAAAATACTGGGACGACGCCCGAGAAGGCGACGAGTGCGTAAGCCCGAGTTACACGGTGACGAAGGAGCGGATCCTTGCCTATGCCGACCTTACAGGCGACCACACACCCGTGCACGTGGATGAGGCGTATGCCAATGCGAGCCACTTCGGTTGCCTCGTCGCGCATGGGCTGTTCGGGCTGTCGATTGCCGACGGCCTCAAGACGCAGAGCGACTATCGCTTCCTACCTGGCATGTCGCTCGGCTGGACGTGGGATTTCCTGATGCCCATCAAGGTCAACGACGTCCTGCACGTGAAGTTTCGCGTCGGCGCGATGCGGCCGAGCAACAGCCGTCCCGGCTGGGGCATTGTCGTGTTGCCGTCCGAGCTGATCAATCAGGATGGAAAGATCGTTCAACGCGGCGAGCATCGCCTGATGGTGCCGCGCCGGCCGGGAGCCTATTGATGATGCAGCAGCCCCGTCCCCTAGAAGGCATACGCGTCGTCGACTATAGCCACTTCCTCGCCGGTCCCTACGTGGGGCGCTGCCTTGCGGCGCTCGGCGCCGAAGTCATCAAGGTCGAGCGTCCCGGCAGCGGCGACGCCGGCCGCCAGCACGCGACCGTGCTCGACGACCAACAAAGCGGCTATTTCCTGCAACTCAACATGGGCAAGCGCGGTGTCAGCGTCAACATGAAAGACCCGCGCGGCAAGGAATTCATGCGGCGCCTGTGCGACTCGGCGGATGTGTTCGTCGAGAACTACCGCCCCGGCGCGCTGGATAAGCTGGGGCTGGGCTACGCCCAGCTATCCGCGAGCAATCCGGGCCTCGTCTACTGTTCGATCTCGGCATATGGCCACACGGGCCCCGATGCGCATCGTGCAGGCTTCGGCCTGATCGCGGAAGCGAAGAGCGGCATCATGCAGATGGTCGGCACGCCGGGCGAGCCGCCGCCGCTGCTGCGTATATCGCTCGGCGATATGTACACGGGCATTCACGCCGTCGCCGCGATCAATGCGGCGCTGCTCGGGCGTGTGAAGAGCGGACGCGGACAGCACATCGATATGGCGCTGTACGACACGCTCGTCTCCATGCACGAGTATGCGGTGCAATGCTATACGCTGCGAGGCGTGCTGCCGGAGCAGACGGGCCACGATATGCCGACGTCGACGCTCTATGGCGTGTTTCGCGCCGCGGACGGCGACCTCGTGATCGCGGCGCAGGTTGACGATGCATGGAAGCGCTTCGCCGCGCTGATCGAAACGCATGGCGGGCCCGCCGGATTCGGCAGCGATTCGCGCTTTCACGATAGCGCGGGCCGCAACGCGCATCGGCAGGCGATTCTCTCCGTCGTGCAGCCGTGGGTCGCTGCGCGCCCGGTCGCGCAGGTGCTCGAACTGTTGGACGGCATCGATGTGCCGTGCGCAAAGGTGCAGCGCATCGACGAGGTGCTCGACGATCCGCAGATCCAGGCGCGCGGCATGGTGGTCGAACAGCACCATCCGCGTTACGGGATGCTGCGCCTGCCCAACCTGCCGTTCCGCTTCTCTGATTGCGACACGACGATCCGCGACGTCGCCCCCGATCTCGGACAACACAACGCGGAGGTCGCGCAATCGCTCGGCTTTTCGACTGCGGAGATCGACGCGATGCAAACCGAAGGCGTTCTTTACGCGAAGTGAGACATCATGACTGACCCGTATGCAGTGATTGGCAATCCGATCGGACACACGAAATCTCCGCTGATCCACGGCCTCTTTGCCGAGGCGACTCGGCAGTCGATGTCATACGTCGCAATCGAAGGCCCGCTCCAGCCTGAGGATGGCTTCGAGCGGATCGTGCGCCAATTCGCCGCTGACGGCGGCAAGGGCATGAACGTCACCGCGCCGTTCAAGCTCAAGGCGTTCGCGCTCGCGGACGAGCGCAGCGAGCGCGCGACGCTGGCGGGTGCCGCCAATGCCCTCAAGTTCGAGAACGGCCGGATCGTGGCGGAGAACTTCGACGGCATCGGACTCACGCGCGATATCGAAGTCAATCTCGGCGTGCCGCTTGCCGGGAAACGGGTGTTGATGCTCGGTGCAGGCGGTGCGGCACGCGGCGCGCTGCTGCCGTTTCTCGCCGCGGGTCCCGCCGATCTGGTCGTTGCCAACCGCGACGTGTCGAAAGGGGAGGCGCTGGTAGCCCAAATCGGCGCACACTACGCGGGATTGCATGCTTGCGGCTACGGCGATCTCGCGGCGATGGGCCGCTTCGATGTCGTCGTGAATGCGACCTCCGCGAGCCTGACAGGTGAACTGCCGCCCGTCCCGCCGAGCGTCTTCAGCCCGCATGGCACCGCCTACGAGCTTGCGTACGGCAAGCGGCTCACGCCGTTTTTGCGGCTCGCCCGCAACGCAGGCGTACTCGGTGTCGCCGACGGCGTCGGCATGCTCGTCGAGCAGGCGGCCGAAGCGTTTGCATGGTGGCGCGGTGTGCGTCCCGACACGAGCGCCGTGATCGATCGTCTCACCGTGCCGCTCGACTGAGGGCGCAAAGGGGAACGAAAATGAAGAGCATCCTGATGCTTCATGGCATCAATCACAACATGTTCGGCAAGCGTGACCCGGTCCAGTATGGCACGGTCACGCTAGCTGAGATCGATGCGAGGTTGCAGGCGCTGGGCGCGGAATTGGGCGTGCACGTCGAATCGTTCCAGACGAACAGCGAGGCGGCGATGTGCGAGCGCATTCATCGTGCGTTCGAAGAGAGCAAGGACGCCGTGCTGATCAACGCCGGTGCTTGGACGCACTACAGCTACGGCATTCGCGACGCACTCGCGATCCTGACGTGTCCGATCGTGGAGCTGCACATGTCGAACATTCATGCGAGGGAAGCGTTTCGGCACCATTCGGTCTTCGCCGATATCGTCAAAGGCCAGATCTGTGGCTTCGGGGTTGAGAGCTATCTTCTCGCACTCCGGGCGGCCTATGCCGAGGTCAGCGATTGAGCGACGCACCAGGATTGCAATTGGGCTAGGACACTAGGCGCGAGGCCCGCCCAAAAAAAAGCGCCGCGGGCGTGCAGCCCCCGGCGCCATTCCATCGGGCTGCGACGAATACCTTTCGCCGCAGCTCAACAGCGTGCTTACATATTCACCGTGTCGGCCACTTCCTTGAAGTCTTCGATCTGATCGAAGTTCATGTATTTGTAGATCTTGTCGCCGTTGGCGTTGATCACGCCGATATCGGCCATGTACTCATCCTTGGTCGGAATCCTGCCCAGGCGCGAGCAGATCGCCGCCAGTTCGGCCGAGCCGAGATAGACGTTCGTGTTTTTGCCGAGCCGGTTCGGGAAGTTGCGGGTCGAGGTCGACATGACCGTCGCGCCTTCACGCACCTGTGCCTGGTTGCCCATGCACAGCGAGCAGCCGGGCATTTCGGTACGCGCACCGGCGGTGCCGAAAACACCGTAGTGACCTTCTTCAGTCAACTGCTTCTGATCCATCTTGGTCGGCGGGGCCACCCACAGCTTGACCGGGATATCGCGCTTGCCTTCGAGCAGCTTCGACGCCGCACGGAAGTGGCCGATGTTCGTCATGCACGAGCCGATGAACACTTCGTCGATCTTGGCACCGGCCACGTCCGACAGCGTCTTCACATCGTCCGGATCGTTCGGGCAGGCCACAATCGGCTCGTGGATGTCGGCGAGGTCGATCTCGATGACGGCTGCGTACTCAGCGTCGGCATCGGGCGACAGCAGTTGCGGATCGGCCAGCCACTGCTCCATCGCCGTGATGCGGCGCTGCAGACTGCGCGGGTCCTGATAGCCCTGAGCGATCATCCACTTAAGCAGCGTGACGTTGCTGTTCAGGTATTCGATGATCGGCGCCTTGTTCAGGTGGACCGTGCAACCGGCGGCCGAGCGCTCGGCGGAAGCATCCGACAATTCGAACGCTTGCTCGACCTTCAGATCGGGCAGACCTTCGATTTCGAGAATGCGGCCCGAGAAGATGTTCTTCTTGCCTTGCTTGGCAACCGTCAGCAAGCCTTGCTTGATCGCGTAGAGCGGGATGGCGTTGACGAGGTCGCGCAGCGTCACGCCCGGCTGCATCTTGCCCTTGAAGCGGACCAGCACCGATTCCGGCATGTCGAGCGGCATCGTGCCGGTGGCGGCCGCGAAGGCGACCAGGCCCGAGCCGGCCGGGAAGCTGATGCCGATCGGGAAGCGCGTGTGCGAATCGCCGCCGGTGCCCACGGTGTCGGGCAGCAGCATGCGGTTCAGCCACGAGTGGATCACGCCGTCGCCCGGGCGCAGCGCGATGCCGCCGCGCGTGCTGATGAAGTTCGGCAGCGTCTGGTGGGTCTTCACGTCCACCGGCTTGGGATAGGCGGCGGTGTGACAGAACGACTGCATGACGAGGTCGGCCGAGAAGCCCAGGCACGCCAAGTCCTTCAGTTCGTCGCGGGTCATGGGGCCGGTGGTGTCCTGCGAGCCGACCGAAGTCATCTTCGGTTCGCAATACGTACCCGGGCGGACGCCCTGGCCTGCGGGCAGACCGCAGGCGCGACCGACCATCTTCTGCGCCAGCGAGAAACCCTTGCCGCTATCGGCCGGCTGCTGCGGCAGGCGGAAGAGCGTCGACGGGGGCAGACCCAGCGCTTCCCGTGCCTTCGCGGTCAATCCGCGGCCGATGATGAGAGGGATGCGGCCGCCGGCGCGCACTTCATCGAACAGCACCTCGGACTTCACCTGGAACTCGGCGATCACCTCGCCGTTCTTCAGGGCCTTGCCTTCGTATGGGCGCAGCTCGACCACGTCGCCCATTTCCATCTTCGATACATCGAGTTCGATCGGCAGGGCGCCGGCGTCTTCCATCGTGTTGTAGAAGATCGGGGCGATCTTGCCGCCCAGGCACACGCCGCCGAATCGCTTGTTCGGAACGAAGGGGATGTCTTCGCCCGTGAACCACAGCACCGAGTTCGTGGCCGACTTTCGCGAGGAGCCGGTGCCGACCACGTCGCCCACGTACGCGACCAGGTGGCCCTTTTGTTTCAGCGATTCGATGAACTTGACCGGGCCACGCTTACCGTCCTCTTCCGGAGTGATGCCGGGACGGGCGTTCTTCAGCATCGCCAGCGCGTGCATCGGGATGTCCGGTCGGGTGGTGGCATCGGGGGCGGGGGAGAGGTCGTCGGTGTTGGTTTCGCCCGTGACCTTGAAGACGGTGATCGTCAGGCTTTCCGGCACTTCCGGACGGGTCGTGAACCATTCCGCGTCGGCCCAGCTTTGCATCACGGCGCGGGCGTTGGCGTTGCCCTTGTCGGCCAGTTCCTTGACGTCGTGGAACTGATCGAACATCAGGAGGGTTTTCTTCAGCGCGTCGGCGGCGACGGGTCCCACTTCGGCGTCGGACAGCAGCTCGATCAGCGGCTGGATGTTGTAGCCGCCCAGCATCGTGCCGAGCAGTTCGGTGGCGCGGGCGCGCGAGATCAACGGGCATGCCGTCTGGCCTTTGGCCACGGCGGCCAGGAAGCCCGCCTTCACGCGAGCGGCTTCGTCCACGCCGGCCGGGACGCGGTGGGTGATCAGATCGAGCAGGGTTTGCTCTTCGCCCGCGGGCGGGTTCGTCAGCAGTTCCACCAGCTCGGCGGTCTGCTGAGCCGTCAGCGGCAGGGGAGGGATACCGAGCGCGGCGCGTTCGGCCACGTGAGCACGAAAGTTTTCAAGCATGGGGGACCTGCTGTTTTTTTGCGGTTCAGGGGAAGGCTAACCAGACGCTCCGAGCTATAGCGGACACTGCTTCGGATCGCGATTCTAATTGCAATCGCATGCGTCGTCAAATGTCTTATATCTTATATAAGAGTAGGTATGCATACCACCCCCTACGTTGTCGCCGTTTCTCCCGACATGCGTTTTATCGAGCGGCGCTCTTCACCGCGTCTTGCGCAAACTGCGTCGGCGGTACACCGACATGGCGCGCGAACGCGACACTGAATGCGCTGGCCGAACTGTAGCCCACGCGCGCCGCGATCGTCGCGATGCTGAATGTGTTCCGTCGCAGCAGGTTCTTCGCGATGGCCATGCGCCAGGAGAGTAGATACTCCATCGGCGCAACGCCGACTGCGCGGCTGAAGCGGTCGAAGAAAGAGGAGCGTGAGAGCGCCGCTATTTTCGCCAGTTGTGCGACTGTCCAGGGCTTCGCCGGATTTTCGTGTATCTCACGGATGGCGAGCGCAAGACGGACATCGGAAAGACCGCGGACAAGTCCGGGCGACGCACCTGTTTGCACCGATCGCAACGCTTCGATGAAGAGTACTTCGAGCAGGCGCGCCAGCACGACTTCGCGCGCGGGCCGCTGCGCACGCGATTCGTCCCGCACGAGTTTGACGAGGATTGCAAGCCGGCGATCGCCACGCACAAGGGCAAGTTCGGGCAGCAGCGAAACCAGCAAGGCCGCATCGGGCGAACCAAACGCGCACATACCCGCGAGCCATTGCGCATCCGGCGCGATGGATGCATCGCCAAAACGAAAGCTGCCATCGGGTAGCGCTGTCGGCGCATTGTTTGATAGGCCGTCATCATCCGGCGGATCGATGCTCGTTATCGTGAAGCTGAACACTTCTGGCACGAGTACGAAATCATCGGCCTGGAGAATGAGCGGGTCCTGGCCATTCACGGACAGACGAAGCGATCCATCCAGCACCACGCAATAGAACGGCTGTCCGATTTCCGTGCGGCTCGCGCGCCAGCGCCCTGCGCCACTCAGCACTTTCGAGAACGTAGGGGTCGGCTGGAGCAGCGTGACGACATCAGCGAGAGGATCGGTCATGATCGGACGAACACAAATGGAATGTGGACGTTCGATTGTAGCCAGTCCAACCTGTTCCGACGTATCGTGCTGAGACTGTCACAACACAGGAGTCGACATGAAGACGGTATTGATCACCGGCTGCTCGTCCGGTTTTGGCCTCGAGGTTGCGCGATATTTTCTGGATCGCGAATGGCGCGTGATCGCCACGATGCGCACGCCGCGGGAAGACGTGTTGCCACGTTCCGATCGTTTGTCCATCCTCGCGCTCGACGTGAAGGATCCGCAGAGCATCCGTGGGGTCATCGATGCTGCGGGCCCTATCGATGTGCTCGTCAACAACGCAGGCATCGGCTTTCTCAACGCGCTCGAAGGCACGCCGATGGACACTGTGCGCGACATCTTCGAAACGAATACGCTCGGCACCATCGCGATGACACAGGCGGTATTGCCGCAGTTTCGCGAGCGCCGGGAGGGTGTGATCATCAACGTCACATCGACCGTCACGTGCAGACCGCTGCATCTGCTATCGGTGTATACCGCCAGCAAATCTGCGGTCAACGCGTTCAGCGAATCGCTCGCGCTCGAACTGGAGCAGTTCAATGTGCGCGTACGCGTGGTGCTGCCGGGACGTGCACCCTCCACGCGCTTCGGCGAGAACGCGCAAGCACGCATGAAGGACGGTTTTCCCGAGCCATACAGCGCAATCGTGCAGCAGATCTTCGCGAACTGGCAGAAAGAGACGACGGTCACCCATGCGGCGGATGTCGCTGAAGCCGTATGGCTCGCCGCAAACGATGCGTCGAGTCCGTTCATGATTCCAGCCGGGGAAGACGCCATCGAGTGGTATAACGCGCGCTCTCGATAGCGCGCCGGCCAGGACGGGGGACCGCTGAGCTCGGTCAATACCGTGCCGTACCGAGCTTCTGTACGCACCCCGTGTAATGCATGGTCGGGTGAGCGCTTGCCCGCGCGACTACTCAAACGGCCTTAGCTGCGACTCTGGCACATCGATGCGCAGGTCCTCCATCAGGACCATTTCGATCAGCTCTTGTGACGCGCCCTCGCTCGCCACCTTGACGGGCAGCCCATGGTTCACATCGAACCACAGCTCATAGCGGGACACACCGGCCGCTACGTCTCCGGGCTTGCACGTCACGATCACATGCGACGCTCGACGTGTGCCGATCGTTTCAGCGCCGACGACCTGCGTGTCGCCATGCAGCTGAAGCTCACGGACGTTGACGAGCAGTGCGCCGATATCGGACTGATCGACGCGATGACCCTGCGGGCTCAGGATCATGCGACTGTCGGGACTCAGCGTGAGCGTCGGAATGGTTTCGAAACCGAATGGCCAAAGCTTGACCTTCCGCGTTTCAGGGTTGTAGGTGAGTGTCGCACCGGCATGGGGACGGATGAAGTCCATCCGAACGAAGCCCGGCTTGCGGTAGCCATAGAGAATCTCGACCGGTTCCGCTCCCGCCGATGTCGATTTGAGCGTGACCTGATAGTTTTCGAGCGCATCGAAGCGTGATTGCGCAGCGGAAACGAAATCCCGGCCCGGAAGTGGCGCGTTCGTCATCGCGTGATTTTGGCGCATTGCTTCACGCCAAGCAACGCCCGCGAGGGCACCTGCATGCGCGGGCCGTCCTGTGAACAAGCGCAGCCGTATCGCAAACAAGGAAGAGAACCAATCGTGTGATCATCGACGTGCGCGTGCGGCGCGTCGTACTCCTTACGCTGGAGGGGGAGGCCAGCGGCGCTTCGACAAACCGGGATGTACAGCGGAAAACCGCGATAAGTGCAACAATCGAACTCGTCAGCGCGCTTGCAATGCAAGCACGCTAGCATGGGCCAGATGACGGGCCTTCCGGACGAAGTCTGGCTCTCCGAGTCGAGCACCGATCATCTGCTGCGCTACCGGTCCGGTGCGGCGAATTGGAACGGCCATTGAGGGGATGACGACCCATCATGCTGACGCTTGCCAACGTGTCCAAGCACTACGACGGCACCACACCGCGCAACGTTCTGCGCGGTGTGAATCTCGAACTGCGGGCGGGTGAATGCGTCGCGATCATGGGCGAATCCGGGGTCGGCAAATCGACGCTGCTGAATCTCGCGGCCGGACTCGACCGGCCGGATGCCGGCCAAATCGTCTTTGACGGACACGATCTCGCCGCGCTCGACGACGACGCTGCCACCCTGCAGCGCCGCCGGAAAATGGGCTTCGTGTTCCAGGCGTTCCATGTGCTGCCGAACCTCTCCGCGGCGCAGAACATTGCGCTGCCGCTGCTTTTGAACGGCATGCGCGCGAAAGACGTGCCCGCGCGCGTGTCGTTCGTGCTGCTCGCGGTCGGGCTGGGCGGACGCGAGCACGCGCTGCCGCGCGAATTGTCGGGCGGCGAATTGCAGCGCGTCGCGATCGCTCGTGCGCTCGTGCATCAGCCGCGTCTCGTGCTGGCCGACGAGCCCACCGGCAATCTCGATCACGACACGGCGATGCGCATCCTCGCGCTGTTGCGCGAGCTGGCGCAAGAAAGTGGCGCGGGCGTGCTGCTCGCGACGCACTCGGCGGCCGTGGCGGCTGCCGCCGACCGCGTGTTGCGGCTCACGCCCGACGGGCTCGAGCCGTATGCGCGGGGCGCGGGCGGAGCGTAGCGGCGATGCGATGGCTTGGCGTCGTACGTCCATCGCGGGACTCCACTTCGTTGCGCTCATCGCGCCGCGCGGGCAATCGCATGCCGGCTGGCGGAGTCGGCGCGGCGCTCATCGCCGGCGAAATGCGCGGGCATCCGCTGCGCACGTTGATCGGCATTCTCGCGATTGCCGCGGGTGTCGCGATGGGCTACGCCGTGCAGTTGATCAATCGCGCGGCACAGGGCGAGCTGGCAGCCACCGTCAATTCGCTGATGGGCAACGCCGATATCGAGCTGCACGGCCCGCGCGCGGGGTTCGATGAAGCGCTGTTCCCGCGCATTGCCCGCTTGCCCGAGGTCGCGGCGGCGAGCCCGGTGGTCGAGGTCGATGCGCGCGTCGCGGGACGCGACGAGTCATTGAAGCTGCTCGGTGTCGATGTGTTTCGCGCAGGCTACGTCACGCCGAATCTCGTCGGGCGCGTGGAGCAAGCGGATGGCGCCAATCGCACAAACGGCACAAACGGCACGAAGGGCACCAGCCTCGATCTGCTCGACCCCGACACCGTGTTTCTCTCGCCTGCCGCGCTGACCTGGCTCGCGCTCAAGCCCGGCGATTCGCTGAGGGTGCAGGTCGGGCTCGCTTCAATCGCGCTGCGCGTCGCGGGAGTACTGCCCGCATCAGGCGATGCCGTACGCGTCGGCGTGATGGACATCGGCGCCGCGCAATGGCGCTTGCAGCGGCTCGGCACGCTTCAGCGCATCGACATCAAGCTCAAGCCGGGCATTGACGCCGAAGTGTTCACGCATTCGATCGCAGCGCTTTTGCCTGCGGGCGTCGCCGCCGTCACGCCGGGTGACAACGCACACCGTACGTCGATGCTCTCGCGTGCGTATCGTGCGAATCTCAACGTACTCGCGCTCGTCGCGCTGTTCACGGGCGCATTCCTCGTTTTCACGATGCAGGCGCTCGCGGTGCTGCGGCGCCGCGCGCAGTTTGCGCTGCTGCGCGCGATTGGCGTGACGCAGCGTGGCGTGCTGTGGCTCGTCGTCTCGGAGGGCGCATTCCTCGGCGTGCTCGGCGCGGCGGCGGGTCTCGCCATCGGCTTCGCGCTCGCGGCCGCCGTGCTCCGTTATGCGGGCGGCGATCTCGGCGGCGGCTATTTCGAAGGCGTTCAGCCGCGCGTGCATTTCGATGCGCTGCCCGCGGCGATTTTTTTGGGGCTGGGAGTGAGCGCGTCGGTGCTCGGCAGTTTCGCGCCGGCGCTCGAAGCGGCGCGGGCGCGACCCGCGCGAGCGCTGAAGGCGGGTGACGAGGAAGCGCCGGCCGCACGGCTGCGCGCGAAGCGGACCGTCACCGCGGCGCTGCTCGCGATCGGCGCCGGGCTCGTAGCGGCGCTATTGCCGCCCGTGGCCGGCTTGCCGGTATTCGGCTATCTCTCGATCGCGCTGTTGCTCCTGGGCGGCGTGCTCGCGATGCCGGCCGTCGCGCGCGCCGTGTTTGCCTTGCTGCCCCGCTCGAGCCATGCATTGCCACAGCTCGTGCTGTCGCAGCTGGCCAATGCCCCCGGCCGCGCGACGATCGGCTTGGCGGGTATCGTCACGAGCTTCAGCCTGATGACGGCGATGGCGATCATGGTGTCGAGCTTTCGCGTCTCGGTCGACGACTGGCTGCAACTGCTGCTGCCTGCGCCGCTCTATCTGCGCGCTTCATCCGGCGGCGACAGCGCATTTCTCTCGCCGGGCAATCAGGTCGCCATCGCCGCCACGCCCGGCGTTGCGCGCGTCGAGTTTCTTCGCGCGACACAAATATCGCTCGACGCTCGCCTGCCGCCCGTCAGCTTGCTCGCGCGGCCCATCGATCCGCGCCATCCCGCCGCTCGCCTGCCGCTGACGACTGCGCCTCTGGTGCGGCCAGCCGGCGATCCGCCGCCGGTGTGGATCAGCGAGGCGGTCGCCGATCTGTACGGGATGCAGCGGGGCCAGCGCATTACGCTGCCGTTGGCGGGCCAGCGCTTGCCGTTCACAGTGGCCGGCATTTGGCGTGACTATGCGCGCCAGTTCGGCGCCATCGTGATCGACGCAAGCGACTATCGTCGACTGACTCACGACACACGCGTGACCGATGCCGCCTTATGGCTCGCCTCGGGCGTGGCACCAGCGCAAGCGATCGCACGCTTGCGCGCCAGCGTGCCCGGTGGGCAGCGTCTCGAGTTCGCGCAGCCTGGCGATATCCGCGCTGCGAGCCTGCGGATCTTCGATCGCAGCTTCGCCGTGACGTATTTGCTCGAAGCGGTAGCGGTCATCATCGGACTATTCGGCATCGGCGCGAGCTTCGGCGCGCAAGCGCTCGCCCGCAAGCGCGAGTTTGGCATGCTGCGGCACATCGGCGTCCTGCGGCGCCAGATCGCGCTCATGCTCGCGATGGAAGGCGCGCTCGTTGCGCTGCTCGGCGTGCTCGCCGGCCTGACGCTGGGCTCGAGTCTCGCGATCGTGCTCGTGCATGTCGTCAACCCGCAGTCGTTTCATTGGACGATGGGCGTGCATATGCCGTGGGGGTTGCTGGCCACGCTGGCGACGGCGGTCGTCGTTGCCGCCGCGCTCACGGCGCTTTTGAGTGCTCGCGCGGCGATGTCGGTCGATGCGGTGCGCGCCGTGCGCGAAGACTGGTGACGCGATGAGAAGGCGCACGTTCCTGTCGTGGCCGCTAGCCGCCCAGGTGGTTAGCGCTGCTTGGGCGCGCATGCCGGAATTTCCAACGGTGGTGAGCGGACAGCCTCTCGTGTTCCCGCGCGACTATGGCGCGCACTCGAGCTATCGCAACGAATGGTGGTATGTGACCGGCTGGCTGCAACCCGATGCCAACGCGGCAGCGGATGCCACGCCGAGCGCCGCCGCCGATGCATCACTGGGCTTCGAAGCGACGTTTTTTCGCTCGCGCCCGGCCTTCGACGACGCTAACCCGAGCCGCTTCGCGCCGAATCAATTGCTGTTCGCCAACGTGGCGCTGAGCGATCCGCGCGCGGGCAGCCTGCAGCACGACCAGCGCGCTGCGCGCCGCGGCTTCGGTTTGGCCGACGCGAGCGAGACGGACACCGCCGTACACATCGACGACTGGTCGCTCGAGCGCAACGCGGACGGCCGCTACCGATTGAATGTCGCCACTTCCAAATTTACATTCGCCTTTACTTTGGAGCCGACGCAGCCGGTGCTTGTCAACGGTGCAGGTGGATATAGCCGCAAAGGTCCGCTTGCGAGCGAGGCCAGCTACTACTACAGCGAGCCGTGGCTGAGAGTCGACGGCGTGCTCAAGCGTAATGGTCATTCGCCCGCCAATGGTGAGCACGTAAGCGGGCGGGCATGGCTCGATCACGAATGGTCGTCGGCACCGCTCGCGGACGTTGCGGTCGGCTGGGATTGGATCGGCATCGATCTCGATGACGGCGGGGCGCTGATGGCCTTTCAGATCCGTGACAAGGCAGGCCGCCAGTTCTGGGCAGGCGGCACGCTGCGCGCGGCCGATGGAAGCACCCATGCGCTATCCCCCGACAGCGTGAGTTTCACGCCGCTACGCCGGTGGCGTTCGCCGCATACCGGCGCGGATTATCCGGTTGCAATGCGCGTCGACGCGCAGGACCTGCATCTGATGCTCGTGCCGCTCATGGACGATCAGGAATTCGACAGCCGCGCGAGCACCGGCGCGGTGTATTGGGAGGGAGCCGTGACGGCATTTGAAGCTGGTGCGGCAACAGGCAATTCCGTTTCGGCGAGCACAAGCGCTGCAAAACCGATAGGACGTGGCTATCTTGAGCTCACGGGGTATGTTCAGCGGGTTGAGCTTTAGAAGTCGACACTGCGGTGCGAGCTAAGGCCGCGGCCCGTCAGGGGTGTCGGCCTTCTGCGGACCGCGAGGGCGAATGATCGATTGCGATGGCAGGAAAATCTGAATTTTCGGCCGCTCTGGCGGTAGACGAAATCCATCTGGTTAATAGAATTGAGCCATAGCGCCGTCGAGTACCCTGCGGCGCGTCCCGCCGGTATGGCTCGAGCTTCATAAAAACAGGTGGTCACCGCGATGCATCACGCCTTACGGATGGGACACTCACGCCGCTTGCGACGCACGGCGCTGCCAGCACTCGCACCGATGCTCATCGCCCTGTCGTTCGGCATGCCCGGGTGCGCCCACGCAGCCGGGCCTTTGCCGAGCGGCGGGCAGTTCGTCGCCGGTATGGGCTCGATCAACGGCAATGCCGGATGGCTGACGATCAACCAGACGTCGAGCCGCGGCGTCATCGAGTGGAACAGCTTCTCGATCGGCGGCGGCAATCGCGTCAACTTCAATAACGGCACGGGCGCCACGCTGAACCGCGTCACGGGCGCCAGTCCCTCATCCATTCTCGGCACGCTCACGGCTACGGGCAGCGTCTATCTGATCAATCCGCAAGGCATCGTCATTGGCTCGGGTGGTGTCATCGCGACCAACGGTCGCTTCGTCGCTTCCACGCTCGATACCGACAACGCCGCGTTCATGGCAGGTGGTCCGCTCACGTTCTCGGGCAACTCGAATGCGAGCGTTATCAATCTCGGCAAGATTGCTTCGAGCGGCGGCGACGTGTTCCTCATCGCCCGCAACGAGGTCGACAACTTCGGCAGCATCGGCGCCCCGAAGGGGACCGCCGAACTCGCCGCCGGGCAGACGGTGCTGCTGCAGGATTCGACGGGCAGCAGGCAAGTCTTCGTTCAGACGGGCAGCGGCGGTACGGTCCGCAATGGCGGCGCCATCGAAGCGGCGCAAATCAGTTTGCAGGCCGCGGATGGGAACGTCTTTGCGCTGGCGGGCAACCATGCAGTGCTGCGCGCGACAGGTACCGCCACGCGTGACGGTCATGTCTGGCTCGTCGCCGACACGGGGACGGTAGCGCTCGATAACCCGGTCAGGGCAACCAATGCTGACGGCAGCGGCGGCACCGTCGATACGGCCGCCGGCACACTGACCGTCGATCCGTCCGCGGCGGCGGTGCTGGCCGCTATGTGGAACATCGCAACGCCGGCGTTCATGATCGACACTTCGGCCGCGGCCGTCTTCACACGCAGCCTGAACGCTGGCACCTCGATCAACCTGGGGACGACAGGCGCCGGTGGCCAGACCGGAGACATCACCGTCGCATCGAACCTCCGCTGGAAAGGCAATGCATCGCTCGCGCTCGATGCGTGGCACTCGCTCACCGTCGACAAGGGCGTGAGGATCGGTAACCAGGGCAGCGGGAACCTGACGCTGCGCGCCGATGCGGCAGGCATCGACAACCAGGGCAGCGTCGTCAACAACGGTATCGTCGACTGGTCGAACAGCACCGGAACCGTGAGTGCGCTCTACGACATGAACGGCACGTACACGCCCGGCACACTCCTGTCGAACGCGGCATGGACGCCCGCGCAAGGCAGTGGACTGACAACGCAGATCACTGGCTACCAGCTCGTGAACTCGATCGCCGATCTGGAAAACATCTCGCAGAACTTGGCCGGTAACTACGCGCTCGGTAAGAATCTCGATGACGGGGGCGCCAACTTCACGCCGATCGGCAATGCCACGACGCCATTTACCGGTCAGTTCGACGGCATGTTCCATTCGATCAACGATATTGCGCTACTCACGCCGAGCGAGGGCTTTCTGCTGCCGACCGGGCTCTTTGGCGTCATCGGCAACGCGGGGGTGGTCCGCGACTTGAACCTGACGAACAGCAGGGCAGTGCTATACAACAGTCCCTTCACGCCAAGCACCTGGTCGGAAGGGGGGCTGCTCGCAGGAATCAACCAAGGCCACATCGCGAACGTGTTCGCGAGTGGCTCATTATACGGTGGGGCTGACCTCTATCTCGGCGGCTTGGTCGGCGAAAACCAGGGCCTCATCGAGCGTTCAGCCGCTGATATCACGGTCCAAAGCGTGCAGAGTGTTGGGGGCGGGCTGGTGGGGAAGAATGACGGCACGATCACGCAATGCTATGAGACAGGCATGGTCAACGCTGACCGCCCGGCCCTCAGCGTGAACGGGCTCGTCGGCGTCAACAGCGGGACGATCAGCCAGTCGTTCGTCGCGGGCCCGGTCTACGGAGATATGTGGACCGATCCCAACCCCGGCGCGATTACGAGTGGGGGCACGGTGACGGCCGACAACTACTGGAACGTCCAAACGACAGGGCTGACAAACGGCGGCGGCGCGCCCGCGAGCAACGGCTTGACGACGACCCAAATGAGCAATCCCGCTAGCTTCATCGGCTGGGACTTCGGCCCGAACGGCGTTTGGGCAATGCCAACCGGCGCGACTCACCCCGTGCTGCAATGGCAAGTCGAGCATCCAGCCGGCGGATGATCATTTATCGGTGCAACAATCATCCGGTCCCGCAATGGCAGCTTGAGCCTTGAGCGCGAGACGCGGCAACCGCCTTCGCGACCGCATACGCGCGCCGTCCTGCTGCGCCGTGCGCGTCGTGTTCGGGCTCGCGCTTGCTGTGACGCTCGCAGACGCTGGGCCCGCCTGGGCTCAGGCCTATCGCGACGTGCAGCCTTCCCCACCGCCCGCTGCAGTGCGCCCCTCCTCGCCGCCAGCTCCACCGGCCGATGCGGCTAGCTCGCAGCGGATCGCCGTCGAAACGCTGCGCAGCCTCACGTTCGTCGCCGACGCCGCCACCGCGAAGACGGAAGGCAATGCGTCCACCCGTGTCGCCGACGGCGCGATTACAGCGATCCAATTGCCCGTGCTCGACGCGTCATTCCTCGAGCGTTTTGCCGCGGACCTCGGCAAGCCGTTGACGTTCGCACGCCTCGTCGAGATACGCCGTGCCGTCGAGCAGCGCTTCCGAGATGCCGGCGAGCCGCTTGTCGATGCCTACACACCCGAGCAGGATGTAACGGCCGGCGGCGTCACGATCGTCGTTGCGCAATTTCATGTCGGCGAAGTGAGGGCGCGCGGCAACCGCTATTTCTCCGATGCGCTGCTGGCCCGCGAAATGCCGTTGACGCCGGGCGGGACAATTCGCGATGGCGACGTCGCGCTGGGCCTCGCAATGCTGAATGCGAACCCGTACCGCACCGTGGACGTGATCTATGAGCCGGGCTCGGCCACCAACTCGACCGACGTCGTGCTGCAGACTCAGGACCGTTTACCCCTGCGGATCATCGCCGGCTACGATAATGACGGCGTCCCGCAGCTTGGCCGTGACCGCTTTTTCGCGGGCATCGATTACGGGAACCTGTTCGGGCTCGATCAGCAGATTAACTACCGGGTCACCGCGAGCAACGACGTCTTCGGCGGCAATCCGGACATCGAGGGCCGGCCGGACCGTCCCCGGCTCGTCGCGCATGCCTTGAGCTACAGCGCGCCGTTACCTTGGCTCGATCGCATCGAACTGTTCGGCATGTATGCACAGAGCACGCCTCGGATGCCGGACAACTTCAGCCAGACCGGCATTTCGGCACAGTTGAGCGCACGTTACGACTGGCAGCTCCCGCCGTTCGGCCGCTGGCAACAGCAGGTTCAGTTCGGCTACGATTTCAAGCGTTCGAACAACGACCTCGAATTCGGTGGCTTCCAGGTGTTCAACGCGAACACTCACATCCATCAATTCTCGATCACATGGAACGCGAATCGTGCCGACGCCTCGGGCACGACGAGCGGGAACGCGATCATCGTGTTCAGCCCCGGCCACCTCGACGGCAGCGACAGTGACGCCGCGTTCCAAGCGGCCCGTTCGGGAGCGACCTCACGCTATACATACCTGCAGCTGTCCGGCCAGCGCGATATGAAGATCGGCGCAGGCTTCTCGTGGTGGGCGCACGGCATCGTGCAATGGACGCCCAATACGCTGCTGCCGAGCGAAGCGCTTGCTCTTGGCGGCGAAGCGAGTGTGCGCGGCTACGACCCGTACGCCATGCTTGGCGATCGTGGCTGGAACGTGCAAACCGAACTGCGCACGCCGCCCTTCGTGTTCGGCTCGAGCAGCGCCGCAGTGCAGCCGTACCTATTCGTTGACGCGGGACATGCATGGAACAGGATCAATGAGCCCTTCGAACCGCACAACGGCATGCTCGTGAGCCTCGGCGTAGGCCTGCGATTCCAGTTCTCTCGCTACGTCAATTTGCGCGCGACCTGGGGAGTGCCGCTGCGACCGGCCGTGCCGAACGGCTCGACGGCGCCGATGGGGATGCTGTCCCTCGTGGTGGGGAGCTGAAAGGCTGTCTCGGATTGTCTGATAGCCGCGCCTGATGCCTTCCCATTTCACGCCACCTCACAATCGCACCGGGCGCTAGCTGCCTATACTCATATGGCAGGATGAATGCTGAACGGCTGTTTTTCAGCAGCAGGCCACTTGTATGTGTCTTGAGCGCGTCGCTGCAAGGCCCCCATAACGAAGCCAAATCCGCAAGTCGCCGTCCGATCAACGCCATCGTTGTCCAGCAATCCCTTGAGGGAGCCACAGACATGAGCGGCACCTACAACCCCTTACTGGTTTTTGTCTCCTTCGTTGTCGCATTCCTTGCTTCCTATACCGCCTTGGAACTGGCCAGCCGAATCTCGTTGTTGCCAGAGGCACGGGGACGGACAAGCTGGCTAGTGGGTGGCGCCATCGCAATGGGGATCGGCATCTGGTCAATGCACTTTATCGGCATGCTGGCCTTCGCGCTACCGATCCCGGTCGGATACGATCTTTTCACCACGGCCGCTTCGCTCCTGATCGCGGTGTTGGCTTCATTCGTGGCGTTGATCACTGTGACGCGGGGAACGCTCTCCCGCACCCGCCTCGGTGCCGCGGGCACTCTAATGGGGCTGGGGATTGCCGGCATGCACTACACGGGTATGGCGGCGATGGAGATGTCTCCGCCGATTCGCTATACCTTCTGGATCCTGATGGCGTCGGTTGCCATTGCAATAGCAGCGTCGATCGCCGCGCTGTGGATTGCCTTCACGCTGCGCACGCCCGAGCAGCAAAACCTCGTCTCCAAGCGTCTCGGCGCGGCGATGATCATGGGACTGGCCATCACCGGCATGCACTATACCGGCATGGACGCGGCGAATTTTGCGGCGGGAAGTCTCTGTCTTGCTGCCAACAAGCTCGATGCGACCTGGCTGGCACTGCTGGTTTCAACGAGTTCGTTCACCGTGCTGATCGGGACCCTGGTCTTCCTCGGGCTTAACACCAGCAACTTGTCCCGCTCGCTCACGCGAGCAAACGACGCGTTGCGCCAAAGGGGCGCCGAGCTCGAGCGGGCAATCCAGTCGTTGCGCGACAGCCAGCAGATGCTCCAATCGATTGTCGACAACGCGTTGGACGCCGTGATCACGATGAATCGCGAAGGCGCCATCATCGGATGGAACCCCCAGGCATCGGCCATCTTCGGTTGGTCTCGTGACGACGTGCTGGGGCGTCCGTTGAACGAGACGATTATTCCGCCACGCCTTCGCGAGGCTCATGCTCGTGGCTTGCAGCGCTATCTGATCACCGGCGAGGCGGCAGTGCTGCATAAGCGACTCGAGATGAGCGCGATGCGCCGCAATGGGGATGAATTCCCGATCGAGCTCAGCATCACGCCAATCGGAACCGGCGAGCGTCAGTACTTCAGCGGGTTTTTGCGTGACATCACCGGGCGCAAGGCAACCGAGCGCGCACTGCGCGAGGGCGAAAAGCGCTTCCGGGCCACATTCGAGCAGGCGGCCGTCGGCATCGCGCATGTCGGACCGGATGGCCGCTGGCTGCGCGTGAACCAGAAGCTGTGCGACATCGTCGGCTACACACGCGAAGAGCTGCTCACGATGACTTTCCAGGACATCACGCACCCCGATGACCTGGATGCCGATCTCGCGCAGCTGCATCAGATGCTCGACGGGCAGATCGATACGTACACGATGGAAAAGCGCTACTTCAGGAAAGACGGCAGCGAGGTGTGGATCGCGCTGACCGTTGCGCTGGTGCGTGACGACGCCAACAGGCCGGACTATTTCATTTCCGTGGTCGCGGACATCACCGAGCGCAAGCGGGCCGAGGAGCGCTTCCGTCTGGTCGTCGAAGCCGCGCCAAACGCGATGATCATGGTGAACCGTGACGGCCGGATCGTCCTGGTGAACTTGCAGACGGAGAAGGTGTTCGGTTACACGCGGGATGAACTGGTCGGGCAAAGCATCGACGTACTCGTGCCGGAGCGCTTGCGGGACGGCCATTCCGGCTACCGCGCCGCGTTCTTTGGGGACCCAAAAAGTCGCCTCATGGGGGCGGGGCGCCATCTCTACGGTCGGCGTCGCGATGGCACGGAGGTGCCTGTGGAAATCGGCCTGAATCCGATCGAGATGGCCGAGGGCATGTTTGTCCTCGCGGCTATCGTGGACATCACGGAGCGGAGGCACGCAGAGGAAGCACTGCGCCAGCGAACGGAGGAGCTGGGCCGCTCGAACCGGGATCTCGAGCAATTCGCCTACGTCGCCTCGCATGACCTGCAGGAGCCGTTGCGGGCGATCTCCGGACCCTTGCAGTTATTGCGGCGGCGCTTCCAGGGACAGCTGGACGCGCGGGCCGACGAGTACATCGGGCACGCGGTCGATGGCGCCGGCAGGATGCAGGCGCTGATTGACGATCTACTTGCGTTTTCACGCGTCGGAAGGTCCGAGGAGTCGTGGCAACGTACAGACTCTGTGCGCGAGCTGGATAAGGCACTGCGGAACCTGAGCGTGGCGATCGAGGAGAGCGGCGCGCAGATCACCCATCACGGGCTGCCCACGGTCCGCGCGCTATCCGGGCAACTCACGCTGCTGTTCCAGAATCTGGTGGGCAACGCGATCAAATTCCGCAGCAAGGAGCGCCGTGTGCAGATCCATGTCGGTGCCGAAACGCGCGATGACACGTGGCTGTTCCGGGTAGCAGACAACGGAATCGGAATCGACCCGCAGCACTTCGAGCGCATCTTCCTGATCTTCCAACGTCTGCATACCCGCCGCGACTATCCTGGCACGGGCATCGGACTCGCGCTGTGCAAGCGCATCGTCGAACACCACGGCGGCCGCATGTGGGTCGAGTCCGAACCCGGCGCGGGCACCACGTTTTTCTTCACCCTGCGTCGGCCGGCCAGTGATGATCTCGAATAACAGGCTCACCAACTGTGCCCGGCACATCGCCCCAGTCGGTTACACGCTTGCCTTCGGCGACAGTTGCGCGATATCGACTGTCTGATTGGACGAACGGATCACCTTCATGGCGACCCACGCGACGAGGTATGCCGAACCACAGATCACGAAGAGGATGTTGTAGCCCGCGTTGATGTGCCCGAGCGCCTTGAAGTGATCGAGGACGGCGCCGACGAAGAGCGGGAAGAGCGTTGCGCCGAGCGCACCCGCGAGTCCGCCGATACCCACCACCGAACCGACCGCTGCCTTGGGGAACATGTCGGAGGCTGTGGTGAACAGGTTGGCCGACCATCCCTGGTGCGCGGCTGCGGCGAGGCTCAGCAGTGCAACCATCGCCCATATATCGTTGATCCACGGAGACATCACAATCGGCGTGACAAGGAACGCGAATACGAGCATCGTCGTCTGCCGTGCTTTCGTGACCGACCAGCCGCGGCGAATCAGCGACGACGAAACCCAGCCGCCACCGATGCTGCCAATCGACGTGGCGATATAGACGATGACCAAAGGAAGGCCGAGATTCTTGAGATCGAGATGGAAACGCGAATTGAAGTACGACGGCAGCCAGAACAGCATGAACCACCAGATCGGATCGGTCAGCAGCTTGCCCGTAAAGAAGGCCCATGTCGGACGGAGCTTGAGTAGCGAGACCCAACGTACCTTCGCCGGTTCGGTGCTGGAAGGCGAAGCGGCGTCCTCGCTGATGTATTCGAGCTCTGCCTTCGTGACCTTCCTATGTTTCAGCGGGGCCTGGTACATGACGTACCAGAAACCGAGCCATACGAAGCCCGTCAGACCCGTAACGAAAAAAGCTGCCTCCCAGCCATATGTAGCGGCCAGCCACGGGACGACCGCGGGCGCTGCTACGGCGCCGATGCTGGTTCCCGACGTCAGGATACCGACGGCGAGCGCCTGCTCCTTGCGGGGGAACCATTCGGAGACGCTTTTGACGGCACACGGGAAGCTTCCGGATTCCGAAATGCCCAGAAGTGCGCGCATTACGCCGAAGCCCAACGTGCTACGCACGAGCGCATGGCCGCATGCTGCGATGCTCCAAAGCACGACGCATACACCGTAGCCGATCTTCACGCCGACTTTGTCGACGAGCTTGCCCGACAGCAGCATCCCGATCGCGTAGCAGGCCGTGAACACGACGACGATGTAACTGTATTGTGTCTCAGTCCAGTTGAACTGAAGGGCAAGCGAGGGCTTCAACAATCCGAGAACCTGGCGGTCGAGATAGTTGATCGTCGTTGCGAAAAATAGCAGCGCGCAGATGCGCCAACGATATTTCGAAAGTTCCATGCCTTACTCCTGTCTCCTTGAACGCGCCTGATTGCGCATGCATCGAGCCGATGTGCCGGTTCTTTGGCATCCTGTGCCGGCAGCCACGGCTTTAACCAACTACGCCCATAAACTTCGCCATTTGCCGAACGGAACTGAGAAGAAGATGTCTGCCAAGATGTGTCCTTAAACCCAGAGCAGAAGCCTTCTGAAGAAGGAGGGTTTGCTCCGGCTTCATGATCAGGTCTGCGACAACGGCGTTCCTGTTGGAATTCGATATGTCGATTGGCATGGAATCCGATGGACTCATGCCGATCGGGGATGCATTGACGATTAGGTCGTCGGCGGCATTCGCGGTGGCTTTTGCCAATTCGATAACCACGTGCCGATACCGGTTTCGAAGTTCAGCCGCCAGTACCTCTACCGCTTCCTCGCGAATATCGGCGAGCCTCAGCACCGCAACTTGTGCCGCGCATAACGCGTTCGCGAGAGCGCGGCCCGCGCCGCCGGCCGCACCGACGAGAAGGACCTGCCGCCCGGACGCAGATAGACCCTGCTGTTCGAGGCCAATGACGAAGCCTTCTCCGTCAAAGTTGTCCGCGAGCCAACCTCCGTCTTCCAGCTTCCGGAGGCAGTTCACCGCTCCAATTGCCGCGGCACGTTCAGTCATCCGCACATCAGGCAATGAACTTGCCGCGACCTTATGAGGAACCGTAATCACGACACCCGCGAGGTTTTTCAAAGCCGCGAAGCCCGTAATGGCCTCGTGCAGTCGCTCAGGCGTGACATGCGCGGGCACCAGAACAGCATTGATGCCTTGCTGTGCGAAATACGAATTGAAGAACTGCGGCGACTTCACCTGTGAAATCGGATCGGCGACGATCACAACAATCCTGGTGTCGCCGTAGATCCACCCGGGCGACAGGGCGCAGTCGGAGGTAGCCGGATCATCCAAAGTTTGCATGACGCTTCTCGCGGAATGCCGCAACGCCTTCCGCCGCGTCCGGTGACGCCTTGCAGACTGACGCTGCGAGCTCATGTGCGTATTCGTGTTGCCCCGACTCCATCATCCGGACGAGTCGCTTGCCAACTGAGAGGGAAGTGGTTGACCGCTTCTGGAGCGTCGCGCAAACGGCGTCAACCCGAGCTGAGAGCGCATCCGCTGCGAGCGCTTCGTTGACGATGCCCCACTGAGCCGCTATGGCTGCGCCGACTGGCTCGCCCAACAGAATCAGTTCGCGGGTGCGCGTGGCACCGACAAGTTCGGAGAGGCGGGCACAGCCCATCCAGCCAGGAATCGCGCCGACCGCCGCTTCCGGGAACCCGATTCGCGCGTCAACGCTCGCGTAGCGGAAGTCACAGGCCAACGCCAGTTCGAGTCCGCCACCGAGCGCGCTCCCTGAAAGCACCGCGATCGTGGGCTTATCAAGCTCCGCGATCCTTCGGAAGACGCGGTTCCCATCGCGAATGAATCGCGTGCCCATCTGTTGTGGATCGATGTCGCCCCATTCGTTGATATCGGCGCCGCTGCAAAAGAATCGTTGACTGTTCGAAGCGAACTTGAGCACGCGCACTTTGTCGTTTCGTTCAACGTTCGCGACATACCGATCAATGTCGTCCAGCATGCCGGTCGTCAGCGCATTGTGCCGCGCTGTCCGATTGAGCGTGATCGTTGCAATCGCGCCTTCGATGGCGAAAATGACGTCGGATTCTTGCTGCATGAGCGGTACCTCTGCATCGGTAAAGGCCAGTACGATTCCCAGTTCAGTGGGCAATCGACGCTTCAAGAAGGTGCTCATCGACCAACGGAGCGAACTCCATCCGTGCAAGCACGTCCTTCTGCAAATCGATGCCTTTGGCTACTTCGATCAGGCGCACACCAAGCGGGTCGAGCTTGAACACGGCGCGCTCGGTCACGTAGAAAACCTCTTTGCCGTCGAGGCGAGCCTGAACGCCACTGAACGTCACGTGTCGAACGCTTTTCACCGCCTTGGGAACCGAGCCGGGCGAGACGATCTCGAGCGAGTCGTCGCGCTTTCTCTCGACGCGCAGGCCTTTTGCTTCGAATGCGCCGCAGAAGACGATTTTTCTGGCGCCTTGGGCAATGTCCATGAACCCGCCAGGGCCAACCACGGTGCTGCCCAGTTTCGAAACATTCACGTTTCCTTCTTGGTCGAACTCGCCCATGCCCAGGAACGTGATGTCGATACCGCCCCCGCTGTAAAAGTCGAATTGATCAACGCTCGGCACGATCGCATCAGCATTGCGCGCGGTGCCGAACATCGGGCCATCGAGCATGGCGCCACGATGGATGCCCTGTTCAACCGAGCCCCAATATTCCGAGCCGCGACCTTGCTGCGCCAGCACCGCGGGGATGGCGCCCGGGAACCCGAAGCCGAAATTCACTGATTGATTCGTGCCAAGTTCCTGGGCTGCACGCTCGGCAACAATCAGGCGGATGCCTTCGGGCATGTCTGGGTCGGCAATCTTGCCGAGCGATTCGCCACTGAGCGTGGCGTCGTACTCGCTGATTGCGCACTGCCGTTGCGCGGGGGTCTCAACGATGACGTCTACCATGACACCCGGCACGCGAACGAGACGCGCCGGCACGTGACCTTCGGACTTGCCTTTCACCTGCGCAATCACCTTGCCGCCACTGTTGTGCGCTGCGAGTGCAACGGCGTAGATGTCGAGGTCGGCGGGTTCACGGCGCGTGGACAGATTCCCGCGATCGTCGGCGGACGACGCCATGACGATGGAGAAGTCGATTTTGATTGGCTTGAAGCGCAGGTACTCCTCGCCGCCGATCTCGATCAGTTCGACGAGGTCTTCAGTAGTGGCCGCATTGAGCTTGCCGCCACCCAGTCGCGGATCGACAAAGGTCCTGAGTCCAACGCGCGTGATCACGCCCGGGCGGCCCGCGCCGATTTCCCGGAACA
Source organism: Trinickia symbiotica (assembly GCF_003028655.1). GTDB lineage: Bacteria > Pseudomonadota > Gammaproteobacteria > Burkholderiales > Burkholderiaceae > Trinickia > Trinickia symbiotica_A. Next base: position 366,804 of record NZ_PYUC01000002.1, on the reverse strand, counting down.
GCGTGGCGATCACTCCACCCGGAAAGCTGTATCCCTCGATCTGCCCCGATTCCGCCAGGGCCTGCATGGCGGACGACCACACCCAGTGGCCGCCGATGACGCGCTTGACCATGCCTACGTGCGCGAACCGGCCAACACCGCTGCCCTGACCATCGCCGACGCCCAATGCGTGAACAACCGTGAGATTGCAGGGGTGGCCCGTCTGTAGAAAGCGCGTTTCGAGTGCGGCCAGCACAGCATCCGGTTCGAGGAGTCCACCACCTGAGCCGGTAATCGCGATCGTCGCACCATCAGGAATCGAAGCCGCCACCGCTTCTGCGCTCATCCACTTGTTCACATCGCCTCCTTGTCCTCGACATCCCGGTTCGTTACATTAAAACCGAACCGGTTCGTTACTTGTGGCGAATGATGTCACGCGATGTCGATGTCTTCAAGGGCCCATAAGCGATAATCGGGTTTACGATAGTGGGCGCGTCGCCCCGAAGGGGGCCTGACATGGAATCGCCAATGGCGCTGCAGTCGGTCTGCAGTTACCGTTCAATTTTTTGGGGTTGAAGAGACAAGATGCCAACGACGACAGTCGACGGACTCAGCGAAGCACCCGTTGCCGGAAAGTTGCCGCAGCGCGCGAAGCGGACGCGCGACCCCGTCGCGACCCAGGCGAAGATCATCGCCGCAGCGAAAGCAGAATTCGCCAAAGTCGGCCTTGGCGGCGCTCGCATCGAGTCGATCGCGGAAAAGGCGGGCGTGAACAAGCGGATGATCTACGAGTACTTCAAGGGAAAAGAAGAGCTGTTTACGACCGTTCTTGAAGAGGCGTGGACGGACATCCGGACCGAGGAACAGAAGCTCGCACTCGATCATCTGCCGCCTGTCGAGGCCATCCGCACGCTGATGACCTTCACTTGGGAGTACTACCTGAAGAACCCCGAGTTCATGTCGCTGGTCAACAGCGAGAACCTGCATCGTGCGCGCCACATCAAGAAATCTCGTCGGTTCCGCGAGCTGCACCGAGGGTTCATCGACATGCTCCAGCGGATTCTCGACCGGGGAGTGGCATCGGGCGATTTCCGGCCCGGCATCGATGCAAGCCAGCTCCATCTCACACTGGCCGCAATCGGGTACTACTATCTGACGAACCGTTTCACCGGCGAAGTCATCTTTGGGTTCGACTTCGTTTCGAAAGAGGCGCTTCAGAAGCGCCTTGAATTCAACATCGATACGGTGTTCAGCCTCCTGCGCCCGCGCTGATCGCGGCGTCATCCGCCTCCTTCGCCTTTTGCCTCGGCTTTCGGTCTCGCAAGGTCTTCCGCTTCGGTGAGGGAAAACCCTTCTTTGACATCATGCAGTGTCGAGTGTTAAATAACGAACCGGATCGTTACTTATGGATTTCGGTCGCGCGGCGACGAAATGAGTAGCGCGTCAGGTACCAGATGCCAATGCAGGAGAGAGACATGAAGCAACGCCAGGTCGCGCTGGTCACGGGATCGCGCCGCGGAATAGGTCGAGCGATCGCGCTCGAGTTAGCAGATGCTGGGTTCGACGTCGCAATCACCGACGTCGAACCTTCGGACGAGCTCGAAGCCACGCGCTCCGACATCGAGCGCGCCGGCGTCGGATGTTTAGCGCTGACATCTAACCTCGCGGACATCGCACAACACGACGCGCTGCTCCAGACGGTCGAGGATTCGCTCGGCGCCGTTACCTGTCTCGTCAATAACGCCGGTGTTTCCGTCATGTCGCGTGGCGATCTGCTCGACGTTACACCTGAGAGCTATGACCGCTGCCTCAACATCAACACCCGCGGCACGTTCTTTCTGATGCAGGCGTTCGGCCGCCGGGTTGCCAAAGCGCAGCAGGGCGGTGTCAGTCGCTCGATCATTACGATCACGTCATCCAACGCCGTTGCGGCGTCGCCTCAACGCGGCGAGTACTGCGTTTCAAAGGCAGGCCTTTCGATGGCAACCACGCTGTTCTCGTTGAGACTCGCCGAGCTAGGCATCGGCGTATTCGAGGTACAGCCGGGCCTGATCGAAACGGAAATGACCGCTCCGTCCAAAGCCCGCTACGACGCGCTCATGGAAAACGGGCTGACCGCCATCAAACGATGGGGCACGCCAAGAGAAGTCGCGGTCGCGGTACGCACGCTTGCAACGGGTGGCTTGCCGTTCAGCGTTGGCCAGGCGATCCGCGTCGATGGCGGTCTCCTCGTTTCCAAATACTGACTTCGAGAGTCGAGTCATGCAAATCAAACTTCCCACGCTGGACGGCGCGCTTGTTGACTACCGTCTGACTGGCACGCCGCTGGAAGTCGTGAAGCCGGCAGCGCCATTCAACCGCATCGCATACTCGGCTGCGCACGTCGTGGCGGACCCGCTTCGCAGCGGCGAACTCGGGCAGGCTTGCGCGATCGACTGGGAGCGGACCATCGAATATCGGCGCTACCTTCTCGAGCAAGGTCTCGGCATCGCGGAGGCGATGGACACGGCGCAACGCGGCATGGGGCTGTCCTGGGAATCGGCGAAAGAACTGATTGTCCGCACACTGAATGAAACGCGCGACATCCCTGGGGCGCTGGTCGCATCCGGTTGCGGCACCGATCATCTGCCCGTCAGCGACGCGCGTTCGTGCGACGATGTGATCAAGGCCTATCTGATGCAGATCGATAGCGTCCAGCGCGCCGGTGGTCGGATCATCCTGATGGCGAGCCGCGCGCTTGCGCGTGCGGCGCATGACGCGGGCGACTATATCCGTGTCTATCGGGAAGTGTTGTCGGCCTGTGACAAGCCGGTCATCCTTCACTGGCTCGGCGAAGCATTCGATCCCGAACTGGCTGGCTATTGGGGCCACTCCGACTTCGAAAGCGCAGCAAACGTGTGTCTCGAAATCATCGCCTCGAACGAGGCAAAGGTGGACGGAATCAAGATATCGCTGCTGGACGACGCAAAAGAGATCGAATTCCGCCGTCGCCTTCCAGCATCCGTGAAGATGTACACGGGCGACGACTTCAATTATCCCGAGCTCATTGCTGGCGACGAGGTCGGTTACTCACACGCTCTCCTCGGCATTTTCGACGCGATCGCCCCGGCTGCATCGCAGGCACTTGGCGCGCTGGCAGCAGGTGATGTGACGCGCTACGACCAACTGCTCGCACCGACGGTTCCGTTGTCGCGACACATCTTCCGCGCGCCGACCCAGTACTACAAGACGGGGGTCGTGCTTCTCGCCTATCTGAACGGCTTCCAACCTCACTTCTTCATGTTGGGGGGACATCAGGGCATGAGGCCTCCCGTCTACCTGGCGGATGTCTTTCGCCTGGCCGACCAGGCCAATCTGCTGCGGGATCCTGAACTGGCGGTTGCGCGAATGCAAGGGCTGATGGCTACGCTCGGCTGCTCTGCGTAGAGGCGAACGTGCGCTTCGCGGCGCCACGGGAACTGAGTAACTGGTTGAGGCAGAAATGGACACTTTACAGGGAAAGCTGGACCGTTGCGCGATCAACACGGCAACGCTGGGGCATCGTGAGCCGTTGCACATGACGATCGACCGCATTGCGAGAGCGGGGTTTGGTGGCATCGCCCCATGGCGACACGAAGTGGAGGCTGCGGGTGTCTCGCAGATTGCCCGGCAGATTCGCGCCCTCGAACTCAAGGTGACGGGCTATTGCCGTTCGACTTATTTCCCGGCACCGTCGGCCGAGGAGCGAGCGGCAAACGTCCAGTCGAACATTCGCGCGATCAATGACGCGGCCGAACTGGGCGCGCAATGCTTCGTGATGGTTGTGGGAGGGCTGCCTGCGGGTAGTCGAAACCTGTCTGCGGCTCGCGAAATGGTCTCTGATGGAATCGCCGCGTTGATGGCCGAGGCCACGAAGGTTGGCGTACGACTTGCGGTTGAACCGCTTCATCCCATGTACGCAGCTGAGCGTTCGGTGATCAACACGGTCGGACAGGCGCTGGCCCTCTGTCGGCAACTGGATCCGAACAACGAGTCTCTTGGCATTGCGGTCGATGTCTACCACTGCTGGTGGGACCCACAGCTCGCAGAGTCGGTTTCCGCGGCCGGGAGCGAGGCACGGATCGCCGCATATCACGTGTCTGACTGGCTGACGCCGACCACGGACATGCTTCTCGATCGCGGAATGATGGGGGACGGCGTGATCGATCTGAGGGAGACCAGACGGCTGGTTCAAACGGCGGGATACAGCGACATGACCGAGGTCGAGATCTTCTCTAAAGACGTCTGGTGGAAAGCGCCGCCGGATGAGGTTCTGAAATGTTGCGCCGATCGGCTGCAAAGCGTCTGTTGAAAGTCAGATATCGGTCGAAGCTTGCTCGTACGGTTCGACGATTTCGCTGAATGCCAAGCTGCTCGCGAAAACCGTATGCGGCCATCGCCTGCGCTGAGCCGGTCGTCGATGACGGTGTCTACCGCCACGACGTCGTTGCGCGAACGGTGATTTCGGGGCTTGTGTAAGTGCGCGCCTTTTCCCAGAAGGGCGGTCGCTGGTTCAATCCCAGCCGGGCGCCAACGAGGCTTTCCGCGGTTCAGGCGTGTGCTTTCGAGGCATGCAATTGCAGCCCGAGTGCCCTGATTACCTTGAGGATGGTATCGAAGCTTGGATTGCCTTCACCCGACAGTGCCTTGTAGAGCCCTTCGCGGCTGACGCCGGCGTCACGAGCAACTTCGGACATACCGCGCGCGCGCGCAATCACGCCGAGCGCATGGGCGATGAACGCGGGATCGTCGCCACCCTCTTGAAGACAGGCTTCAAAATATTCGGCGATGTCATCTTCCGTTTTCAGGTGTTCGGCCGAATCCCACGGCCGAGTCTTGATTTTGCTCATGTCGCTTACTCCATATCAAGCTGCCTGAGCAGCTTGTGAGCCGCGCGGATATCGCCATCTTGGGTTGATTTATCACCACCCGATAACAGGATGATCAGTACAGATCCGCTTTGTACGTAATAGACCCGATAGCCTGGGCCGTGATCGATGCGCATCTCAATAATCGGTGAACCTGCTGACTTCCAATCGCCCGGATTTCCCATCGCGAGTCGATCGATTCGGGCCTGGATACGGCGCTTTGCGATGCGGTCGCGCAGGCCGTCGAACCATGTGTCGAATACTTCGGTCGTGCGGATGTTCAGCATCCCCGCATTGTGAACCATAGGCTACGGTTTCGTCAACTATGGTTCACAGCGTTTCAGCCCGGCGAGGGAAAGCCGCGCGACGGCGAGTCGTTCGACTGTTGATGAAGCGCTGCGGTCCCGCTTTTCGGCACTGAGCGAAGCCTATCGGCTGCGTGCGCGAGTTGATGCTCGATCGCCTCTGGTTTGGTCGCGTCGAAATCGAACCGAACAAGGTCTACCATTTGAGGTGAGATAGGAGCTCTCATTGGGGAGGAGCCGCCCTGGGTCATAGCTCTGAGGGTGCTGGACGCGCAACGGCGCCTCTTCACCTATCGCAAGAATGATCCGACGAGATCAATCGTTCTTCAGCGCAATAGCGACCATGTCACACTTTGCCGAAGTACCCCCCGAGACCGTCAGAAAGTGGCAAGAGATCGTCAATCTACTCGCCGAAATCATGCGCGTTCCTTCCGCCTTGATCATGCAAGTGGAGCCTCCGAACATCAAAGTCTTCGTATCCAGCGAGTCCACGGGGAATCCTTACGAGCCGGACGAAACCGCGGCTTTGAACACGGGCCTTTATTGCGAGACCGTGATGAAGACCTGTCAACCGCTGCTCGTCCCTGACGCTCTCCAGGACGAAGACTGGAAATCGAACCCTGATATCAAACTTGGAATGATTTCTTACTTGGGTGTTCCAATCAGTTGGCCAAACGGCGAGATCTTCGGAACGATCTGCGTTCTCGACAGCAAAAAGAACAGTTACAGCGAGACTTTCCTCAGACTTCTACTCATGTGGCGGGACGTGTTGCAGGATGACTTGAGAACGTTCGCAACGCTGAACAAGCAACTCGAGGAGCGCGACGCGAAGATCCGGCACCTATTCGACGCTGACCTTATTGGGATCTTCATCTGGGAGCTCGAAGGCCGGATCATCGAAGCCAATGACGCGTTTCTTCGCATCGTGGGCTACGAGCGTGAAGACCTCATCTCGGGTCGCGTCCGCTGGACAGACCTGACGCCGCCGGAATGGCTCGACCGCGACATCCAACAATGGGTGCCAGTATTCAAGGAAACCGGCCACTTGCAACCGTTCGAGAAGGAGTATTTTCGGAAAGACGGCAGCCGGGTGCCCGTGCTGATCGGCGCGGCGAGCTTCGAAGATGGCGGGGACCAAGGTGTCTCTTTCGTGCTCGATTTGACCGAGCGCAAGCGCGCCGAGGCCGAAGCACGTGAAAGCGAGCGCCGCTACCGCGAGATCCAGAGCGCGCTGGCGCACGCAAACCGCGTGATGACCATGGGGCAGCTCACGGCCTCGATCAGCCATGAAATCAGGCAACCGATCGGCGCGTGCGCCACCAACGCCGAGGCGGGTCTACGCTGGCTGAGAGCACCGTCGCCGAATCTGGAGGAGGTTCGGCAGGCGTTCGAACGTATCACCAAAGACGCAAGGCGGGCGAGTGAAGTGATGAACCGCATTCGTGGGCTCGTCAGGAACGCCCCGACGGATAAGGAGTGGTTGCAGATCAACGAGGCGATTCGCGAGGTCATTACCCTGACACGCGCTGAGGCCGAGAAAAACAGCGTTTCTGTGCGGATGGAGCTTGCGGAGGACCTACCGCTCGTTCAAGGCGACCGAGTGCAGCTCCAACAGGTGATGCTGAATCTAGTCATCAACGCCATCGACGCGATGAGCGTGGTTGATGACGGACCGCGAGAACTGACGATCAGCACCGGCAGGGATGAGTCGAATGCAGTCCTTGTTACGGTGCGCGATTCGGGGCCGGGTGTCCGCCCCGAAAACGCCGAGCACCTCTTCGAGCCGTTCTATACGACGAAGGCTGGGGGAATGGGCATGGGTCTGTCCATCTGTCGTTCGATTGTGGAATCGCACGGGGGAATGCTACGGCTGAGCGCGAACGTGCCTCGCGGCGCTGTTTTTCAGTTCACCGTGCCCGGCGATGGAGACGGCGCATTTCGGCCGAGCACGGCTCAGGAAGGGGTGCTGAGCAATGAAAGCGAGAATGACTCGCGGCAACCACGGTGCCCCTAGCAACCCGGGCGTCGAAACAGATCCTGACGTCCGCAGATTCCCACAGACTCGCGGCAACGAGTCGTCCGCTCGGCTTGCCTTTCGGACATCGACGGACGGCATACAAAGGTTCGATGCATTGCCAGCTGTTCGACACGGAGTGCGAGCCGAACAATAAGGAAGGGGAGGGCAGTGCGCTCGCGTGAGATTGGTGCAAGGTTGGTGCAATCTGCGAGCGGTGGGCAAAGGGGGCAGTGAGCTGCGAATACGATGCTTGACTGTCGGCTACGTAGGTTCTCGTTAAGATTTTTCGATAAAATGGGCTGAAAATGCGCGTCTAGTATAAAATTTCGATTCCCGTAAAAAAATTTCGAGTGTCGATGGCCACAATCGGCTACGCCCGTCTTGTCGAGCAGCTCGCGCTGCGCGTGCGTCCATTGCGCACCCCGGCGGCCATCAGCGCCTCAGTCAACCGACGGGTCGACACGCCGACCCAGGTCTTGTTTCCACGCGGTGTGGCGATCGAAGATTCCATACTCGGTCACCTCGAGTTTGCGCTCAGGCATGAGGGCGTCAACCTTGAGGTCATTGATGCCGTCTACGAACACCTTCTGCCGCAGGACCTGATAGGGCGGCTCAACGCCGCGCCTACTGGCGCGCATATTCGGCGCGCATGCTTCCTGTGGGAGTGGCTGACCGGGCAGACGCTTCCCATCGAAGCGACTCCGACTGGCGGCTACGTCGAACTTTTTCCGAGCGACAAGTATGTGACCGCGGCCAATCCCCGCCACAATCGCAAGTATCGGGTTCGCGATAACGCGCTCGGGACCACTGACTTTTGTCCGACAGTCCTACGCTCGTCGGTGCCGCTGGCTCCGAGCCTGACGGATCTGCTCGACCAAGCCCGGCGCACACTCGCCGCCGTAACAGACTCCTCCCTATATGAGCGCGCGGTCAGCTACCTGTATCTGTCGGAAACGCGGAGCAGCTTTGCCATCGAGAACGAGCGGCCCAGTTCGGACAGGCAGGAGAGATTTGTCCAGCTACTTCGCCGGGCCGGCGAAACCACGGCTGTGAGCGAGGACTGGCTGGTTAGCCTTCAGAATGTGGTCGTGCGCGACGCGTTCAGCCGCGAAGCCTCCTACCGGGCCAGGCAGAACTGGCTCGAAGATGCATCAGGCCGTGTCACCTTCTTCCCGCCTGCGCCTGACGAGCTTCAACGGGCGATGGCAGGCTGGGAAGCATTCACCAATGACAGCCAGCGTTGTACCGATGCGCTCGTCAAGGCAGCCTGCTCGGCGTTCGGATTTGTCTACCTGCACCCGTTCATGGACGGTAACGGCCGCCTTCACCGCTTCCTGATCCATCACGTCCTCACGCATAGCGCGACGCTGCCCAATGGAGCTGTCGTGCCCGTGTCGGCCGTCATTCTTAAAAACATCCCGGACTACCTGAGCGTATTGACGGATTTCTCTCGACCCGTGACCCAGCTCTGGGAGTACGTGCGTGGTGAGACCGAACCGATTGTGACGCGCGCCGCGCCCGGTCGAGCCTATCGTTTTATGGAGCTGAGCCGCGAGGTCTCGTTTCTGCACAACATGATCCAACGCGCCGTGGAAGACGAGATACCGCGCGAGCTCGCCTGGCTGCGCGGATACGATCGCGCCTTTCAGCAAGTAGAAGCGGAATTCGATATTCCCCGCAGTGACCTGTCAGCGCTTATCCGGATGATCCACTCGAATCAAGGGAAGCTGTCGGCCGGAAAGCGCAAGCAGTTCTACTACCTCCCGTCCGCTGTCATCGACCGAATCGAAGAGTTGGTCACCGCGGCGTTTCAGCCCGGCGAGGGACAGCCGAGCGATGGTGAGTCCGGCGAATAACAATATTTCGAATATCCCGGCGAAGATTGGGAAAGCTGAACGAGCTTTTCGAGCGGACGAAGACTTTTTCGAGTCAACGCGCGTGCGGCAACAAAATTTCGAGGCTTCGCGGCAGCGTCGTGTTGCTTCATATCATCCTGACCTTCGGGTGACGCACGAGCGGAGCAGCGGCGCCGCCGTCACTGGCACGCGCCGGAACCTCCGATGGTGCCGTGACCGGAATGCAAAGTACTTGCTATCGCTTTGTGGGAGCGGGTTGGGGCGGACTCTCAGGGCCGAGATACCACCAGGAATACCACCGGACGTAGGCTTGTTACCTGGCTGACGAGCGACGAACGCGAAACCGGCTCTAGTCCGATCGGCAAGCGGGTGATGTGTTGCGTCGCAGCCCCTCCAATGTCACGCTCCCCAGCGTCGCGATTCAGTCTTGCGCTTACCCGGCTCCTGAACTCAATAGGGTGGCCCCTATCGCATGCGGTGCAATCCCGCAGACAAAAAAGAACGCCGCCGTCGAATTCAGTGAGTCCATATGTCTCCGACCGACCAAAGTGACGCGAGCCGCGAAAACCCGCGACCCGAGCGCAAATGCCAACTATTTGCCGGCGGCTACAGCTGCGTCCTCCACCCACTTGCCGAGGTTATCCCTACCGTTGCCGTTGTTCCACAGGTAGTGGTTGTACCCCTTGACTCGCAGGCTGCAACACTCAGTGGTGTTCCCGCCCATATCCTTGATCTTGCTGATATCGATGGTCAGGATGCCATTTCCTCGAGCGATACTCTGGTCGATCTCGTACTTAACCCATCGGCTCTTGTTCGTATTCGCACCGACCAGCACGACCGTGACTGTCGTGCCTTCGAGCTGCTTGTCAATCCATGCTCTGATGGCATTGTCGCCCTTGCGCTCGACCTCTTCGAAGTCAGCCTTATCGATAAACCCCGACTTGATTGCGCCTGTGATGACATTGCTATTGCGCACATTCATGGCACGCTGGACGTCATCATACTTGAAGCTGAAGAAGACTTTTCTTGCCATTTTCTGTCCCTAGATAATTTTCAGAAGTGTCAACACAATTCCCATGGCGGCATCGAAATCCGTTTTATCGTCGCCAAGGGCCTTCAGGAGCGGCAATATTTGAGCTCCGTTCTGGTGCTTGGTTGGATCAAAACCTGCCAGCACCTCTTCCCAAATCTTGCGGGTTATTGAGCCGGTAATGCCGACAGGGATGACGAAGACACCTTTCTCGCGAGCAATGTCGAATTCCTCGCGCATTCCGTTCGATTCGACAACGGTATCGCCTTGCAACTTGTTCCCGAATAGGAAGATAGCGATGCCCGCGTGGTCAATCATCGTATGGCGATACTCTCGCCACAGTTCTCGGAGCGGCCGAGTTCCGGACTGAGTCTGGGGAAACGGTCGTAGAACCAACTGCTCGCTATCGAGGCGCCCTCCGTTCATGATGGTCTGCTCGAGGACGCCCGTGATGACCGCGCTGCCGACACCTAGACCAAACCCCGAGATGACCCGGAAGTCTGCCTTGCTGATTTCGCGACTCAGGTTGTACACAAACTTCTCAGCCTCGGCCTGGCTCCACGGCGAGTAATCGTGCGCGGCACCCGAGATAAAAATCGTTCGCCGCTTGTGCTTGTCCTCAACAGCTTTCAGGATAGTTGTTATCTCTGCGTACTCGTCAACGTAGGTCGTCTTGATACCAACGCGCAACAGTTCCCCTTCGAACAGCTTCTCTTTCCGCTGCCTATACTCGAAGTCGGCCTTGCTTTCGCCCGCATCTTGGCTTACACGCCGCAGAATGCAATGATGCTGCCGCTGGTCCTTTCCATACTGAATGCGGACACGGCTGAGGATGTATTCAAGATTCGGGTCAGTAAAACTGAACCCCAAGAACAGGAAGGTCTTTGACACCAGGTCGCCGCTCAGTGCTGTAATGAACGGTTGCATTGCCAGGTGGTAGCGCTCGTAGTCATCGCGAATCAGCACAGCTTCCGATGCGTGGTCGGCATCACCGTGCATTTTGTAGACGATGGCGTCTCGGTGGCGACGCGTCGTCGCCAGCTGCTTGACCGTGTACTTGACGTCAGCAATTTTTCCATTTGACTCAAGAGACGATTCGATCAGCTTGTCGTAATTTGTTGTCCAGAACGTGTAAATCGGCAGCCTAGCAAGAATGCGGTGATTCTCCGTAGGTGCGAGATCCGTAGAGAATTCCGTCACTAGAAGCTGGTTGAGCTTTGCTCGATTTGCGTGATTGATGTTTGTGTGGTACTGCGCCAATGTGACAAGATCCCATTCTTTTTCCACATCAAGATCGAGATCGTCTGCAATCGGCTTTAGCAAAGTTTTCCAATCAACGTATCCGGCCCCGCGCGAAAATCCCGCACCAGCGAATATTGCGAGGTTTCCTTCTTCCAGCTCTTTGGAAAGGGCCTCCACGAGCTTTATTTGGTCTCTATGCACATGTTCCCCTGTTCGTTGCTTCGCTTGGCCAAGGTCGAGGTCCCGCTCACTGCGAAATCAGAAATATTTGCGCTTTCCGAATCGAAAGCAAGTGTAACACTTGTCGATTGAAAAATGGCAGCGCCCGCCCCCCGATGGGCACGCAGGGCGCTCTGAAATGGCGCGCTCTCCGATTAACGTGGCGGACCGTTTTGCGAAGCGAAGCGGACGCCCGGTCAAAGGCGGTAGATGTCCGGTGCTGGCCGCTGCCCAATGCAGTCGACCGTAGTCGACCCGTAGATCTCAAGCCGAGAAAGTGCGAGCCAATGGTGCACTGGTCGCAGAGCTTGCAAAGCTATACGCGGACCAGCCAAACGGGGCCCATCCTAAGCTCGCGGAGATTGTAAGTTTGGCTGCAACTGTGAGTCCCGACATGCTCGACCTTTCGCTGCCGACGCGCCATCGTGACTGCCACACTCCGCAAGATCGCCGCTGATCAAATCTCGCACGGGCATTTCGACGGCGGCTAGGCGGTCGTCAATTGCGTGGCAGTGGTATAGTAAACATTCAATAACTATGCTCGCCGACCAGTTGGTACAGCGTGATATGCGCATGGCATTGATCGGTGAATACCCGCGCAGAAGGCGGTGCGGCTGCCTTATCGAAACTGGTACTCGAATGACGGCAATGGCTAAGGGGCGCCAGCAAATTCACTTCGCGAATGGCTGTGTACATCCGAAATGCGCCGCACAGGTCGCAACATGGCGACCGGCAGCAACGGATCGACCACCGACAGCCGCATCCGGCAGGATTCCGCCAGGAGAGGCCGTTCGACATCTAGCCCAAAATCGTCGACAATCATTTGGAACGGTCGCGTGGAGCAAAAACAGTATGGGTATACTTTGGACGGCGGTCTGGCCGCTTGATATTCAAATGAGGGCTTGGCTACAAGAGCTTGGGGTTCCACATCCTAATGTCTCGTCTCGCTTTCCAACCGAAAGCGAAATCAAATCTGGCAGTAGCCAGCGCAGAGAAAAAGCCGGTCGCATGAATTTTAAAAAATTTCAAGACAAACCCCTTATAAATCTGCGAATTTCCTCTCTTCATTGGTGTCCGCTCGAATACGTGTAGGCTTGGCTGTAAGGCCGCCAATTAACGGTTATGACTTTTCTATTGATGTACTGATCGCGAATCTTCAAATGTCAATAAAAAAGAAAGATAGAAGCACAGTAAATGAATGGTGTGCTCAATACGAGCGCGTTCGGCCAGACTACTTTCGGCTTACCACGAAAATTGAGTCGCTGATGTCGGACATATTGCAAGCAAAAGACATTGGCTACCACCTCATAGAAGCTCGAACCAAGGACGCCACCAGCTTTCGAGAGAAAATTGTGCGGTCATCAAAGTCGTACACGAACCCTTTGGAGGAGCTTACTGACCTTACTGGTCTTCGGATCATTACGTACTATCAAGATGACGCAGCGCTTATTGGGGAATTAATAAAAAGCGAATTTGACGTAGATAGCACCAATTCCGTTGAGCATTCTCCTATAGATTCCGAGTTCGGATACCGTTCAGCACATTACATCGTGCGTCTAAGTGATAGCCGGGCGCAGCTTGTAGAATGGGCTGGGCTTGCCGGATTGCGGGCCGAGATTCAAGTGCGAACCGTGCTTCAACACGCTTGGGCTGCAATCTCGCACAAACTCCAATACAAACGTGAACACGATGTACCAACATCGCTTCGCCGAAAACTATTCCGTCTTTCGGCACTTTTCGAGCTCGCAGACGATGAGTTTGTTTCTCTTCGAGATGCCTCTGGAAAACTGAGTAAACAGATCGATAATCAATTATCCAAGGGCGATCGAAATATTCGAATCGACCATGTCTCGTTAAGCCAATTTGTTGAACAGTCCATCGTGGTTTCTGAGCTATGCACTTTCGCTGCTGAGGTAGGGTTTAGCTTTGATAATCCAAATCATCCAGATGATTCGAGTCGGGATATAATTTCTGACTTGGTCCTGCTAGCCGGTTATGCTCGACTGAATACGCTCTCTCAGCTCGAAAATGCTCTCGAGGGAGCATTATCTTGGGCCAAGGCATATTTCGCCGAGCAATATCTTCAAAGCGGAGGTCCTGGCGAGCAACATGAATGGTACGTTTCCCCAGCATTCATCTGCGAATTGCTGCTCATTAAATCTCACATCTCACATCTCCGTCCAGGTTATTTGCTGCAGCTTGGCTGGGATCGCAGCATTGCATCGAGAGTGTTCAAAGTCGCCAAGGAATTTCGCCCACTAGAAGCCTAACCTCACGGTCAAGACGGACTGCCTGCAAGCTGTGCTTGCAGATTACCCCCGCGGCTTCGTTGCTTTAGCGGCCAGTTACCTCAGACGTTCCCGAACGTCGGCTTCTTAGATCAAGCGATTTCCGCTTCGGGTCGAAAGTACGCATCCGCTGCAGTGAGACCGGACATTCGGGGTTGCCGAAGCGCGAATGTCCGAAGACCGATCTGTAGCTGCCTCAGGAACAGCGGCACTTGAACACCAGCAAAGGCCGATTTGCGGCCGCGAACTGGTACGGACGCATCTCGCTTGACCCCGAAACCCGGCGTTGCCATGAGACAGAGCGAAGCGGTGAGGGCGGAGGGGGACGTGCGTCGAGAATCAAAGATAACGAATGGCTGAGTGCCGATGACCCGATCCGATCGGTTAGTCGCTAGCGGGGAACTTCGCGAAAACGCCACGGGTGCCGCGTCGGGTCCTAGTACCGAGCGTGTTTTATGCCATCCTCACTCGACGTCGGGCAGGTCGGGGCCGAGTTCCGCCTAGATCTGATCGATCGACGGGAATCCCGCTTCGAGCGGCTCCGGAACCTGACGGAGAAGCTGGTATTCCGCAACGCCCATCGGATTGGTCAGCCCGCGCAGAGCGTATTCTGCGACCAGCCGGTTCTTCTTTCGACATAAGAGCAAGCCGATCGTTGGCTGATCCTCGGGCCCCTTCAGTTCCGCGTCGACCGCCAACAGATAAAAGTTGAGTTGGCCCGCGTATTCAGGACGGAAGGGCGTCGCCTTCAATCCGACGACCGCGTAGCTACGCAGCTTCAAGTAATAGAACAGCAGGTCGATGAAAAATTCGTCGCCACCGACGACGAGTCGATACTGGCGACCAACGAATGCGGAGCCCGCGCCCAGCCCCAGCAGAAAACGCGTAATGTGACACGTGACCGCAGTCTCGATATGTCGCTCCTGAGCTTCCGTCAGCCCAGGAAATTGAATACGTACGGATACTTCGATGCTTCGCGTGCCAGATCGGATTGCGGTGGTGGCAATCGCGCATCAAAATTGGTGATCACGGCACCGGCACGCGAATAAGCGTGGGTATTATCGATCTGCATCGCAAGCACGTTGCGCGACCAGCCGTACTCGAGCGATTGGGCGGCGTACCAATTGCGTGCGCCCGGCTCGTTGAGCTTGTCCAGCAAGGTCACGATATGAGACCAAGGCAATTGTGCAACGGCCTGTTGCACAATTGCGGGCGTCGGCCATACTTGGGGCGACGCCCGCATGTACTTGAGATTGCGTGGCAAAAACCCTTGCACGTCGGGAAAACCCGCCTTTAGATCCCGTGCGAGCCGGTGACGTCATGGATTGCGCCTGCTAATCCACCGCTGGCGTAAATTTGAGGTGAGGCTTGAGGTCAGGATTCGAGACCGCCAGCAAATTCAGCGTCGCCGCGCCGAATCGGCGCACAAACTCATCGTCGAGGTTGTAGCTATAGTCGGCAAGCGGAAGCTCCATCGGGAATAGACGCTGAGTGACCGCCAGCACGCGTTCCACTTCGATCGTGTATGAAATCAGCGCCTGCTTCTCCTCTGACCACATAACTACCACACATTCTTTTTCGGGATGCTTAGCCATCAGTAGCCTCGACACTGTTGATAGTACATGAAGGCGCGTTGAGAGCAGGCGTCCATAAATCGAGCCCCGCCCATCGCGGCCCGATAGGCCGTGCATTCCTCCATATTTCGTCATTCCTTTCCGCTGTTTCGGATTCGTCCTGCCCATGCTCGCCAGCTTCACCGCTAGGCTCAACGATGGCAATCGACTCTGGAGCCGAGCTGAACGTAATGGGAACCACGGCAATTGTGCAGCAGCTTGCTGCACAAATGTGCCGTCCGGCCACGCCTCGGCGAAAGCCCTCATCTATTTGAGGTTGCGCGGGGAGAAGCCCCGCAAGTCGAGAAATTCGGCTTTTGGGCCCGGGCCAGTTGGTCGGTCACCTAAGGTGATTGTCACGCAACGGGGCATGCACGCCTGTATGATCGAGTGAGTCCGACGCAGACGCATCCTGAAAATAAGGGTGCTCGCCGATTTCGACGGCGACTTTTGATCGGCATTAGCAACGGCTCATCTCCAAGGAGGCGGAGATGCACGACTAGAAACTCGCAGTGCAAGCGCCTGCAGAAACTCACCGATCATTGCCGAAGGTGGATGTCGCGGTTCGTTATACCACCGGCTGTCGAAGAACCAAGCCGGTCCGAAAAAGAACAAAAACCCCGCACGACGTTGATCTAGGGGGGTTCTCCGGAACAATCGGCATGAGCCGGAACATCCTATGGTGCCCGGGACCGGACTCGAACCGGCAAGCCTTTCGGCGGCGGATTTTCGTCACACTGCATCTTTCAATGCCGGCTTTGATCACGCTGTCGCGTCATCGCCGTTCGTGCGCTGGACTATGCCTTCGCCATTGCGGCAGACAGCACGCGTCTGCCTCGCCGCATTAGGCGCCCCCCGTCTAGTCTCTACACCTTCCGCGACGCGCGCGGCGACAACCGCGTGCGAAGGGCTTGGCTCGGCGTTGCCTCGGCACGATCGCGCGCGCTTTCGCTCTCGCGAAGCGTTGCACGAATGTGAGCCAGGGGGTTCGCCGAATTTGAAGGGTTCTACACCGACCGTTTCCGGCCGGGCACTCAAACGCTTTAAGTCCGCTATGTTTACCAATTTCATCACCCGGGCAGGGTGGACGCGATTCTACCATCGGTCGAGCGACCATCATGCACCTACGCGGGCTACGTTAAAATGGCCGCCGCCCAAGAACGCGACCCCTTCATGAAGAAACCTTCCATTGCATCGTTCTGCTGCGTGCTGCTCGCCCCGTTTCTGATAGCTGGCTGCTCGCTCTACAAGAATCCGAGTGCTTGCGAGGCGCGAATGCGCGAGACAGTCGCTCGGAATTTGCCGAACGACGAGCTTTCGGTATCGCACGTCGGCGTGGGAATCCGCGGCTCGCGCGTGGTGGTGGAGGGCACGGTCGAGGGACCGCCTGCGGCGGCATCGGCGGCCAATGGGGCCACCCCGGCGAGTGCACCCATCGCAGCTTCCGCGCCAACCGCCACCTCGTCGACTGTCGCTGCGAAGCCCAAGAAAATAAAGCGTCCCGCCGCGGCCGAATGCCTCTTCGACGGCGAGTCGTTGACCTCCATGCGTTGGTTCAATCCCCCGGAACTAACCGCGTCCTCCGGTGGCGCCTCGTCCGCTCCCTAACCCAAACAACGCCAATCGGAGGCTTGCGCGCAACAGCCTTGCCCAGTCCGGGACCGCTTCGAGCAACCACACGCGCACGCGGCAATCGAAGCATCGGCATCACACACCGTGCCCGCCCCACGGTGCTAGCATCATCGCGTCGGCCACCCACATGATGGAGGCAAAAATGGACGGCTTCGTGAGACACCGGATAGAAGGCGTATCCGTCGACGTCGAGGTCATCCCTGCTGCGCCGCAAGGGTTCACGGCCCGCTTCAGGATTTTCGGCGATGCCGGCGACGAGCCGGACTGGCATGCCGTTCATCTGACGCAGGGGCCGTTCTCCACGCGTCGGCAGGCCGAGGAGGCGGCGAAATCGGCCGCGCTCACGCGAATTCTCGAGCACGGCTCGCACGGACATTGACCGCAAGCGCGACCGCATCGGCGGATCGGCTTGCAGTCCTCAGGAGTGCGAAGAAAACGAGGGAAGCGGCAGTCGCGAAATATAGGGGAACCCGCGATTTTGCACACGGGTCCCCGGGACCGGTAAAATGCGCGGCTGATCCACGGCGATGCGACCGTGGCAAGAAAGCGGAAGGATTCCCTCGACATGACTGATCTTCGTTTTACCTCGCGGTTCGCAGCCCTCGTTCTGGCCGGAGGCCTCGTGGCTGGCTGCAGCTCGCCGTCGCCCACGCAGGTCGACTACAAGAGCGATTCGAAGTCGAAGCAGGCCTCGCTCGCCGTGCCGCCGAACCTGCTCGAGGAAACGTCCGATCAGCGTTCGCTGCCTCCGCAAGGCGGGGAAGCCTCTCTTTCTTCGCTGCAGAAGGTTCAAAAGGCGGCGCCGCCCGAAAACGCCGTCATCCCGCCTGTTGCCGGCATGCATCTTCAGCGCGACGGCAGCGAGAGCTGGCTCGTTATCGACAACAAATCGCCCGATCAAGTCTGGCCGCAGGTGCGCCGTTTCTGGCAGGAGCAGGGCTTCCTGCTCGTCGTGGATCAACGCGACAAGCATGTGATGGAGACCGACTGGAACGAAACGCGTCCGCAAGTGAACCAGGGCCTGATCCGCAATACGCTCACGAAGGCAATGGGCAACTCCTACGTGGCGGCGGAGCGCAACAAGTACCGCACGCGCCTCGAAGCGGCCCCGAACGGCGGCACGTATGTCTTCGTCAGCCAGAAGGGCATGGGCGAAGCGCTCGAGGGCGTCCACAACGATTCGACAACGTGGACGCCGAAGCCCAACGATCCGGCGCTCGAAATGGAGTATCTGAAGCGGATCATGGCGGCGCTCGCGCTGGCCGATTCGCACGGCGGCTCGGCCGGGCAGCAAGCGGCGAACGAATCGGCTGCAAGCCCCGAGGCCACCAAAGTTGCCGCCGATAACGGGAACGCGAAAAGCGATGCGAAAGCCGCGGCCGTCGCTGCGCAAAACGTGACGCAATCGGCGCAATCGGGTCGCGGGCCTGGCGCCGCGATGGATGTTCAGGATGCGCTGACGGAGCTGACGCTTTCCGAGCCTTATGACAACGCCTGGCTGCGTGTCGGTATTGCGCTCGATCGAAGCAATTTCACCGTCGACGACAGAGACCGCACGCGTGGCCTCTACTTCATTCGTTACGTCGACCCGAAGGACCTGAGCTCGGAGGAGCAGGGCTTCTGGAGCCAAGTCTTCCACGGCCACAAGGAAAAGGTCGCGAAGGTCTACCGCGTCAACGTTCGCGCGGTTACGCAGGACCAGACGCGTGTCGCAGTCGTGGACGACAAGGGCGTTGTCGATTCGTCGGCGCCGGCGAAGCAGATCATGGCGCTCCTCGTCGACCAATTGCGTTGACGACTGATGGCGGCTTCGCGCCGCCGCCGATTCGATCATCCCGGACCCGCCGCATAGGCGGGTTTTTTTTCTTGGTCACCGTTCGTGGACCAGCAACAGCGATCCTCACGGTCGTTGCGACCGCTCCGTGTCTTCGCGATGTCACGTGACGTTACGCCGTAACACGCGCGTACGGCGCTATCCGCGCGCAACGCGCCGCAGCCTTTTTTCCTTTGCGAATCAGCGGTTTCGGATGCCGCACACGGCTTGGCACACAAGCTGCTCTCTCAGCCCCCAACCAGCAAAACACGGGGGAGGGCGGAGGGCTGAGCTCGACTGGCTTGATGCGGCGAGGGCGCTCAGACGATAAAAGGCCGGTGATTAGAAAGGACTCCGAACTATTTCGCGGTCCGGTCTTTCGACGATCATGGCTCGCGCGTGACGCGTACGAGCCCCGCTGGCCCCGTCGCCTATCCTCGTAGGGCGACGGTTTCGCCCGCGTTCTTAGGAACGCGGGTCTTTTTTTGACAGCGAACGAAAAGCGCCGATTGGACGGTCTCGTTCGAAGACCGACTCCTCAATGCGCCGAGTTCGGCAGATCGAGAATCAGGATGATGGTCCAGTCGGCATCGCCATCGTGATGGTATTGCCGCTCCACTACGACGAACGGCTGCTGCTTGCCCGCCGGTCCCAAAAAGAGCACGTCGCCTTCCATCGGCAGGCATTCGATCGGCGGCAACGCGAGAAACGCGTCTTGCGAGCCTCGCGGCATCAGCTTTTCGATCTTGCGAGAAGCTGCCTCGGTCCATTCGATATCGAGCTGGATGTTGCTCATTGGGTCCTCCGCACCGAAGTGCGCTTGTTGAATTGCGGGAAATCGTCGGAGCGCGACTTTAGCATACGGGGTTTGGGGCGAGAGGCCGATAAAAAAGCCGAAGCCGGCGGAGCCGGTTTCGGCCTTTTTCAAGACGCTGTGACAGGAGTGCGCGTTGCGACGCTGACTCCGATCCCATGCGAAGCATGGGCGGCGCGCGCATGAGCGCGCTCCTCAACGCCTTACTCGGATTTCGGCGCGGCCTTGTGATGATGGCGCATGCCCTTCTCGTGATGCATCGTCTTGTGCGCGGGCATCTCCTCCGCCGGCTGCTGTTCCTGTTGTTGCTGCAGTGCCTGCGCGCGTTGTTCGACTTCGGCGGACTTCGCCGGATCCGTGCTTACCGACACGCCGCCTTCTTGCGCGTACGCGGCGCCGGCCAGCACCGAGAGGGAAACCAAGACAGTCAGGGACACTTTGTTCATTATTTGCCTCCGTGCGATGAAGTGGATCGGTCGTAATGGCCCGATGCTGCCGTCCCGCGGGACACTGCATTCTATCGGGCCTCTTTCGTTGCCGGGCTTTCATATGCGACAAAAGCGACGTTTGGTAACGTGCTGTTACATATGATTGCCGCTACCCGTCACGTCACTATAGGTCAGTCTTCCGCACTCATCCGAGCGCGCGATTCTTCTAGAACCAGCCGAGCGCGCGATAGACATGGAATTGCGCGCGGCCAATCACCTCGTGCAAAGCGATGTTCGCATTGACGAGATTGGCGAGGCGAGGAATAACGCCCGTCCTGTTCTTGCGTGCATTCGAAACGACGGGCTGCGGGGCGAGGCCGAAGCGATCGAAATCGAGCATGGCGCGCTGCATCTGATATGCGGATGTGACGAGTATCAACGAGTCGTAATGTTTGCCGCGCAAAATTCGCGCCACGTGCTCGGCGTTCTGATAGGTGTTGAGGCTCGTCGTTTCGAGCAGCAGATCGCTGGATGCGACGTGAAGGCGCAGCAGATAGGGCGCGTAGTTGTCGGCCTCGCTGGTCTCATGTCGCTGGGGATTGCCGCCGCTGACGATGACCGTGCATTCGGCACTCGGCGCGCTGCGTTTGCAGGCGTCGTAGAGCGTTGCGGTTTTTGCGATTCGAATGAGAGCGTCGGGCTTCGGCACGAGCACGCCTTCATCATTGTGTTCGGTGCCCGTTCCGAGCATGACGATGACGGTGTCGTGACCGAAGCGGACGTGCGGCGTGTTTTGTGCGCCGCGCTGCGCCCAATCGAGGAGCGGGTTGGCGAGCCAGCCCGCCGCCAGCAGCCAGAAAACGGCGGCTGCCGAAATGGCGAGCGCGGTGCGTGCACGGCGCCAAAGTAGAAAAAGTGCGAAAAAAAGCGCGAATAAAGTGAATACGATCAATTCGGATGCGGTAACGTATGGGTTCTGGATAGAAGAGCGAGCCGGCACCTGCGCCGGTCGCGGCGCATCGGACAGCGTCCGATTGCGGGGGGCCGCGACAGCTCCGAATCTCGAGTTAGCGATAATACGGTGGCGACAGGCGGGAAGGGTTGCCGCCGCGATTCATTGCCGGCGCTTCACGCGGCGGCTCGGCCACGGCTCGCCCGTGACCGTTCTGCATCATATCCGTATTTGAATGAAGAAAGGGTCGAGATGACCATGTATTCGAACGAAGCGGTACTCGAGGCTCTGCGTCGTGTTCAATATCGTCAGGTTCCATGGGCGCGTCGCCCAGGTGTCTTCGAGTATCTGCGCGGCCTCGGTTTAATGGAAACGGCGCGCCAGCGCACCGTTTCTCCCGGCGCTGGCTTTCATGCGCCGGTGGATATCGCCGTGTTGACCGAGCGGGGTCGCGCGGAATTTGCCCGGCTTGCCCGCGAGGAGCGATCGGTTGCCTGGTCGGCGCACCGGGCCGATGGTTACGTTTGCCGGGCAGAATTGGCGCTCTAGCGCTCTTTGCACCTCGTTCGGCGGTCGATCGAAGCTCGCGCGAGCGTTCGCTTCGTCGGCGTGCCTTGGCTCATCGCCCTCGGTGTTTTCGCGCGGCCTGAAAAAAAAGCCCGTACCCTTGCGGGCACGGGCCGTTACCGGTGCATTTCTGCTGCCACGCCGTGGTCATGGCAATTACTCGGACTGGCTAGCCGCGCAGCGGTTCCCTGCGTTTGCGGCTTCTTGCTCCGTGAAACGCCGAATGGCCTTCGCGCTCGGTTCGCGGCGGTCGCTCAATGCCCGTTTTGTCTGGGTCTCATCGGTGGGGGCGGCCGCTCGTTGCCGCCGCGCGTCGCCTCTGGGTGCGAACGTGCGTTGTTGACGATGTCCCCGCGCAGGTTGCCGCGGGGCACGTCGGTCGCGGAGTGACTTCGCTCGCCTGCGCCCGGCTGGCTGGACAACGCGCTGCGAATCGCCGCTGCTTGCGGATCAGCGGCGGCCGCAGGCTGCGCGGTCGCTGCGACGACGAACGAAACGATCGCACCCAAAACCACCCAAGGTGCTCGCTTCATAGTGGCGCTCCAGGCAGAGCCGCCGTTGCGGCTCGATTGAATGGAACCACCCTACGCGGGCGCGTCGCGCCCCGCTGTAATGATTCGTAAATGGATGTTTCGCCGGACGGCGGCGATCGAACGCGCATCGCCTGCCGCCCGGCGGCGAACCTTGCCGGCAGCGGCGATGCGAGTGAATGAGGCTGGAGGGTGGAATCAGGCCATTTTGACGGGGGCGCGCCACGATTCCGGATTGGTCCAGAACGCGCCGCGCAGACGGTCGCGGCTCGGCGGCGCGGGCGGCTTGACGGCCGCCGTGCCGATGCGGCCGCGCAGCGAGATCTGGCGTCCGCAGCCGCTGAGGCGCTTCACGATCTCGGCGAGCGTGCCGTCGGCCTGCCACTCGTCGAACCGGCGCCGACAGGTCGGCGGAGAAGGATAGCGGCCCGGCAGCTTCGACCAACCTTCACCCGTCGAGAGCACCCAGAGCACGGCGTTGACGACTGCGCGCGCTTCCACGCGAGGGCGTCCGCGCCGCTCGGCCCGTGCCGGCTCGGCACAGAACAACGCCTCGACCAGCGCCCATTCGTTATCTCTCAAATCGTCGAACAGCATCATGTCCTCACCTCAGCGAAACTAACCCCGGTGCGCCGCCCCGCGCCGCGCACTCCCGAGACGTTCGATGTACGAACGTCGCACGAGCCGGCTCTTGCCGCGAACGATCGGGTCGCGGATCATGCCGGCGTCGCGCGCCGAGCAACGCAGGAAGCGTGCCACTTATGAAGCAAACGCCGTAAAGCCGCGTCGCATCAAGCCCGACGGGATGTCAGCTAGGCGCGTATCTGACTTCAAAATGCGTGCCCCGAAAATCAGGGCAATCACCAATCTTGTGCGGTCAGCCCGTCGCGGGTGCGCGCGCGCTCGAATATTGCGACGCCGCAAGCACGGTTGGCGAGGCATCGCTGCGATCGCTGCAAGCTTGGTGAAACGGAGAGACAGCCGGCTCGAGGATGCCTTTGCACTTGCAGCATCGGAGCGACTCGAGCGGCGCATCGAAAAATCTCGGTCGGCGCTTCGAAGAGAGGTTTTGACGGCAGGCGCGGGCGCGTTGCAGGGGCACGGCGGTGGCACGGTGGCGGCATTGCCGCGCGTTCGGGCTCCCCCGTTTACGGGGCCTCGGATTTTGCGTAAGATGACGTTCAATCGCGCGGCGAGTTCCACGGAATACCGCCGCTCCGTCCGGCTGGGCATGGTTCGATTGCTGTCCGATTCGCCGCCCCCCGGTCCGTGCTCCCATCAATATGACCGATCAAAATCGGGCGAGCGCGTCTTCAGTTCCATTTCGTCTGTTTGATCCGGTTCTTTGACCACACAGGGTCTGGCCTAGCTGCATGAATACCCAAGAGGCGAAGATCGTCCTCGAGACTGCTTTGATTTGCGCGCACGAACCGCTGAAGGTCGGCGACTTGCGCAGGCTTTTCGCCGACGGCGTTTCGGCGGATACGGTCCGTGCGCTGCTCGAGGATTTGAAGAACGAGTGGTCCGGCCGCGGCGTCGAACTCGTCGCGTTGGCGTCGGGCTGGCGCTTCCAGAGCAAGCCCGCGATGCGCGGCTTTCTCGACCGTCTGAATCCGGAGAAGCCGCCGAAGTACTCGCGCGCCGTGCTGGAGACGCTCGCGATCATTGCCTATCGGCAGCCCGTCACACGCGGTGACATTGAAGAGATTCGCGGCGTCACGGTGAATACGCAGGTGATCAAGCAGCTCGAGGATCGCAACTGGATCGAGGTCATCGGGCATCGCGACGTGCCGGGCCGGCCGGCGCTTTACGCGACCACGAAGCAGTTCCTCGACGATCTCGGCCTGAAAGCGCTCGACGAGCTGCCGCCGCTCGAGGACCCAGCGGGCCAGCTCGATGCGAGTCCGCTCGCGCAACATGCGATCGACTTCCCGAGCGACGGCGCCGAGGGTGGCCATGGTGGCGAGACCGCCGAAGCTGACGAGGCCGCCCAGGTACCGCTCGATGCCGCGCAAGAGGATCCGCAAGAGGATCCGCAAGAAGCCGAGCACGGTTCGTGCGACGTTGCCCCGGGCATGTCGGACGAGACCGAAGACGCAGCGTCGCAAAAGGACGATGACGACGCGAGCGCCGCGCAGGATGCGGCGGGCCCTGGCGTCGGCGAAGTCGGCGAGCGTGCACATTTGCTGCATGTGGTCGAGCCGCTTCCGGTCCGCATGAAACACGAGGATCCCGCCGGCCGTGCCGACGAGGACGACGATACGTTCTCCGGTGACGAAGCCGAATCGCGCCGTGCGTGATCGCCGCGAAATTTTTTCGCGCCCGAGACGGGCGCGCGCCATCTAACATCGAGGTTGTTTTGACTGATACCCACGACACCGAATTGTCCGCATCGGGGCATGCCGTCGAAGCCGCGGGCCGCGAAGAGGCGCACGAGGCGCAGGCTGCCGGCGAGCGCGAACCGCACGCCCAAATCGCGGAAGCGGGCGATCAGGAACGCCCGCGCCGCGGGTTGCGGCGCGGGCCGCGCAGTCTGATCGCGCGTCGACGCGCGGCGGCGAAGACGAAGGGCGAACAAGGCGCGCAGGCGCAGCCCGCCGAGGCGGCGGAAGCCCGCGAGACCGAAGGCGGCGACGCCGCGCCGGCGCAGGCTCGCGGACCGAAAAAGGGCCCCGGCAAAGGCGGGCGCAATGCAACGGCGCGCCGGCCCGAGCGCGCGCCGGCCGACGAGAAGCGCGGGGACGCGCCCGGCGCCGAGGACGATCTTTTCGCCTACGTGACTTCGCCGGCTTTCGATGCCGACAACAGCACGACGGGCGGCGTGCGCGCGCCGATGCTGAGGCGCGGGCGGCCGGCCCCGGGCAAGCGCGTGCTCGCGCCAGACGACGATGCGCCGAAACTGCACAAGGTGCTGGCCGAGGCCGGCTTGGGTTCGCGCCGCGAGATGGAGGAGCTCATCGTCGCGGGCCGCGTATCCGTGAACGGCGAGCCCGCTCACATCGGGCAGCGGATCATGCCGACCGATCAGGTCCGCATCAACGGCAAACCCGTCAAGCGCCGGGTGCAGACGAAGCCGCCGCGCGTGCTTGTCTACCACAAGCCGGCCGGCGAGATCGTGAGCCATGCCGACCCGGAGGGGCGTCCGTCGGTGTTCGACAAGCTGCCGCCGATGAAAAGCGCCAAGTGGCTCGCCGTCGGCCGTCTGGACTTCAACACCGAAGGTCTGCTGATGCTGACGACCTCGGGCGATCTCGCGAATCGCTTCATGCATCCGCGCTACAGCGTCGAGCGCGAGTACGCGGTGCGCGTGGTCGGCGAGCTCTCGGAAAGCTCGCGCCAGAAGCTGCTGCAGGGCGTCGAGCTCGAGGACGGGCCCGCCAATTTCCTGCGCATTCGCGACGGCGGTGGCGAAGGCACGAATCACTGGTACCACGTCGCGCTGGCCGAAGGTCGCAACCGCGAGGTGCGCCGGATGTTCGAGGCGGTCGGTCTCATGGTGAGCCGGCTCATCCGCACGCGGCACGGCCCGATGGCGCTGCCGCGCGGCTTGCGGCGCGGCCGCTGGGAAGAGCTCGACGACAACGAAGTTCGCGGCCTCATGGCGTCGGTCGGCCTCAAGGCGCCGTCCGAGGATAAGGGCGCCCGGCGCGCGACGCAGGAGCGGCGCCAGCCCGATCCGATGCAGACGTCGATGGGCTTCATCAGCCGCGAGCCGGTATTGACGGCGCACGGCCGCTTCGAGCAGCAGGGGCGCGGGCCTGGACGGCGCGGCCCCGGCGGCGGCGGGTTCGCGGGCGGTGGCGCGGGCGGCTTCGGCGACGCTCCGCGCGGCTACGGCAACCGTGCCGCCGCAGGCGGGCCCGGCAAGAAGGGCGCGCGCCCGCCGCGCGACGTCGACGGCAATCGAGCGGCGCCCGCGGGCGGCAAGCGCGGTTTCGGCGGCAACGCGAACGGCAACCGCGCGGGCAATCCGGGCGGACAGCGACCGGCGCCGCGCAACCGCACGCGCGGCCGGTAGCAGCCGCCGTGGCGCCGGCAGCGGCCGGTTCCGCCGCTTTGGGCGCCTCGCCGTGCGAGAGGCGGCGCCGGGGCGGAAAGGCGCGCTGAGCGCCGCCGGCCGCACAATCGAGCGCGCTTCGTCGAGCGCGGCTTGCGGGGCCACTTCGCTTTGCAAGCCATCTCGGAAAATGCTAGAATCGCAAAGTCGCTGGGCGTACGGCTTCACTTGTGCGGCTCAGGTGGCGACCACCGGTAAGAAGATGGGCGTTCAGCCCATTTTTTTTTGGCGTTAAGCGTTAACAATCCGGGTTCGGCATCTCGGGTAGCACTTCTTTCACCGTGCGCCGGCAAGGCGTGCGGCCTCGTGAGGTTTCGTGTGGCGCGCGCGAACACCTTAGAGGGCACAGTGCAACTGACGGAACTGATAGAAACCACGGTCTCGGGCATGGGCTACGAGCTGGTCGACCTCGAACGGACCGGACGGGGATCCCTCTGCGTCTACATCGATCAGCCGTCGGGTATCGCCATCGAGGACTGCGAAAAGGTCACGCGTCAGCTCCAGCACGTTCTGACGGTTGAAAACATCGACTACGAACGGCTCGAAGTATCGTCGCCGGGGCTCGATCGGCCGCTCAAGAAGCTGGCGGATTTCGCACGCTTTGCAGGCAGCGAGGCTGTCGTTACGCTGAAAAAACCGTTGGACGGACGCAAGACGTACCGGGGCATTCTTCATGCGCCGAACGGCGAAACGATCGGTTTGGAATTTGAAGGGAAGGAGGGCGCCGCGATGCTGGATTTCACGCTCGCGGACATGGATCGTGCACGCCTCGTCCCGCACGTTGACTTTAGGAGCCGCAAATAATGAGTCGCGAAGTGTTGATGCTGGTGGATGCGCTGGCGCGCGAGAAGAACGTCAACAAGGATGTCGTGTTCGCTGCGCTTGAAGCCGCCCTTGCTTCGGCCACCAAAAAGCTCTTCGAGGAAGACGTCGACATTCGCGTGCACATCGATCGCGAGAGCGGCGAGCACGAAACGTATCGCCGCTGGCGCGTCGTCCCCGACGAGGCCGGCCTGCAAGAGCCGGACCAGGAAATCCTCCTGTTCGAAGCACGCGAGCAGCAGCCCGAGATTCAGATCGACGAATACATCGAAGAGCCGATTCCCTCGATCGAGTTCGGCCGGATCGGTGCACAGGCCGCCAAGCAGGTGATTCTGCAGAAGGTGCGCGACGCCGAGCGCGAGCAGATCCTGAACGATTTCCTCGAGCGCGGCGAAAAGATCATGACGGGAACGGTGAAGCGCCTGGACAAGGGCAACTTCATCGTCGAGTCGGGCCGCGTCGAAGCGCTGCTGCGTCGCGACCAGCTGATTCCGAAGGAGAATTTGCGCGTCGGCGACCGCGTGCGCGCCTATATCGCCAAGGTCGACCGCACCGCGCGCGGCCCGCAGATCGAGCTTTCGCGCACCGCGCCCGAGTTCCTGATGAAGCTGTTCGAGATGGAAGTGCCGGAGATCGAGCAGGGGCTGCTCGAGATCAAGGCCGCGGCCCGCGATCCGGGCGTGCGGGCGAAGATCGGCGTCGTCGCCTACGACAAGCGGATCGACCCCATCGGCACCTGCGTCGGCATCCGCGGCTCGCGCGTGCAGGCCGTGCGAAACGAGCTCGGTGGCGAGAACGTCGACATCGTGCTATGGTCCGAGGATCCCGCCCAGTTCGTGATCGGCGCGCTCGCGCCGGCAGCGGTCCAGTCGATCGTCGTCGATGAGGAAAAGCACTCGATGGACGTCGTCGTGGACGAAAGCGAGCTCGCGGTCGCGATTGGCCGCAGCGGCCAGAACGTCCGACTCGCCAGCGAGCTGACCGGCTGGCAGATCAACATCATGACGCCGGACGAATCTGCGCAAAAGCAGAACCAGGAGCGCGGTCTCCTGCGCGATCTGTTCATGGCGCGGCTCGACGTGGACGAGGAAGTGGCCGACATTCTCATCGACGAAGGCTTCACGAGCCTCGAAGAGATTGCCTACGTGCCGCTCAACGAAATGCTCGAGATCGAGGCGTTCGACGAAGACACCGTCCATGAGCTGCGCAACCGCTCGCGCGATGCACTGCTGACGATGGCGATCGCGAACGAGGAGAAGGTCGAAAACGCGTCGCTCGACCTGAAGAGCCTCGAGGGCGTCGATTCGGACCTGCTGGCGAAGCTCGCGGCGCACCGGATTCAAACGCGCGACGAGCTGGCGGAGCTTGCTGTCGACGAATTGGTCGAATTGACTGGAATGGAAGAGGAAGCCGCGAAGGCGTTGATCATGAAAGCACGTGAACATTGGTTTCAGTGAGTGAACGACTATGACGCACTGAAACGTAAAGCGGCCGCGGACAGGACGATCTCAGGTATCACGCACGATCGTTCGCTGTCCCCGAGAGGCTGGCCGCACACCCCGATGCTAACCGCAAGGAATCGGTCCTTGCACTAAGAGGAATGAATGGCGAGTAACAACGTAGCCCAATTTGCCGCGGAACTGAAGATGCCTGCTGGAGTGCTCCTCGAGCAGCTTCAGGCAGCGGGTGTACAGAAAGCGAGTGAAGACGATGCCCTGTCCGAATCGGACAAGGCGCGCCTGCTCGACCACTTGCGCAAGGCACACGGTTCGACCGATGCGGACAAGCGCAAGATCACGCTGACCCGCCGGCACACGTCGGAGATCAAGCAATCCGACGCGACGGGCAAGGCTCGCACCATTCAGGTTGAAGTGCGCAAGAAGCGCGTCTTCGTCAAGCGCGAGGAGCCGGGCGAAGCGGCTGCGGCGGATGTCGCCGGCCAGGCGGATGAAAGCGCCGAACTGCAGCGGCGCGAGGAAGAAGCGCGCCGCGAAGCGGAGCTGCTCGAGAAGCAGGCGCAGGAATTGAAGGAGCGCCAGGAGCGCCTCGAGCGCGAGGAAGCCGAGCGTCAGGCCCGCGAGCAGGCCGCCGAGGCCGAGCGCCGCCGCGCCGAGGAAGAAGCGGCGCAAAAACGCGCCGAAGTGGCTGCGCGCGAGCAAGCCGAGCGCAGCGCGGCCGAGGACGAACGTGCCGCCGCCGACGAGCGCGCAGCGGCCGAGCGTGCGGCCGCGGAAGAGCGTGCCGCCGCCGAGCGGGCCGCGCAGCGCGAGGCTGCGAAGAAGGCCGAGGATGCGGCACGCGAAGCCGCCGAGAAGGCGCGCGCCGAGCAGGCGGAAATCGCCAAGCGCCGCGCGGCGGCCGAGGCCGAAGCGCGCGCGATTCGCGAAATGATGAATACCCCGCGCCGGGCCCAGGTGAAGGCGCCCGAGCCGGCACCGGCGGCGAAGCCTGCTGAAGCGGCGGCGAAGACGGCCGAAGGCAAGGGCACGCTGCACAAGCCCGCGCGCCCGGAAGGCGCCGCGGCGTCCCGTCCGGCCGCGCGCAAGGCGGCACCGGGTGCGGCTCAGACGCCCGCTCCGGCGGCTCAGCCGTCCGCGGACAAGAAGAAGCCCGGCGGCAAGGGCGGCTGGCAGGACGACGCGGCCAAGCGGCGCGGCATCAAGACGCGCGGCGATTCGAGCGGCGGTGTCGACCGCGGCTGGCGCGGCGGCCCGAAGGGGCGCGGCAAGCATCAGGAAGCGGCGACGTCGTTCCAGGCGCCGACCGAGCCGATCGTCCGCGAGGTGCACGTGCCGGAAACGATCACGGTCGCCGATCTCGCGCACAAGATGTCCGTGAAGGCATCCGAGGTCATCAAGATCATGATGAAGCTCGGTCAGATGGTTACGATCAACCAGATGCTCGACCAGGAGACGGCGATGATCGTCGTCGAGGAACTCGGGCATCATGCGGTCGCGGCCAAGCTCGACGATCCGGAAGCGCTGCTCGTCGAAGGCGAGGCGAGCGATGCGGAGCAACTGCCGCGTCCGCCCGTCGTCACGGTTATGGGCCACGTCGACCACGGCAAGACGTCGCTGCTCGACTACATCCGCCGCGCGAAGGTCGCGGCCGGCGAGGCGGGCGGCATCACGCAGCACATCGGCGCCTACCACGTCGAGACGCCGCGCGGCGTGATCACGTTCCTCGATACGCCGGGTCACGAAGCGTTCACGGCAATGCGTGCGCGCGGCGCGAAGGCGACGGACATCGTCATTCTCGTCGTGGCGGCCGATGACGGCGTCATGCCGCAGACGAAGGAAGCCATCGCTCACGCGAAGGCGGGCGGCGTGCCGATCGTCGTCGCGATCAACAAGATCGACAAGCCGGAGGCGAACCCCGAGCGCGTCAAGCAGGAGCTCGTTACCGAAGGCGTCGTGCCGGAAGAGTACGGCGGCGATTCTCCGTTCGTGCCGGTTTCGGCCAAGACGGGCGATGGCATCGACGATCTGCTCGAGAACGTTCTGTTGCAGGCCGAAGTGCTCGAGTTGAAGGCGCCGGTCGAGGCGCCGGCGAAGGGTCTCGTCATCGAGGCGAAGCTCGATAAGGGTAAGGGCCCTGTCGCGACGATTCTCGTGCAGTCGGGCACGCTCACGCGTGGCGACGTCGTGCTCGCAGGCAGCGCCTACGGCCGTGTCCGCGCGATGCTCGACGAAACGAGCAAGGCGACGAAGACGGCGGGACCGTCGATCCCGGTCGAGATTCAAGGGCTTTCGGAAGTGCCGGCGGCGGGCGAAGAGGTCATGGTGCTGCAGGACGAGCGCAAGGCGCGTGAGATCGCGCTGTTCCGCCAGGGCAAGTTCCGCGACGTGAAGCTTGCGAAGCAGCAGGCCGCGAAGCTCGAGAGCATGCTCGAGCAGATGGGCGAAGGCGAGGTCAAGAACCTGCCGCTCATCGTCAAGGCGGACGTGCAAGGCTCGCAGGAAGCGCTCGTGCAGGCGCTGCAGAAGCTCTCGACCGACGAAGTGCGGGTGCAGATCGTGCACAGCGCCGTTGGCGGCATCAGCGAATCGGACGTCAACCTCGCGACGGCATCGAAGGCGGTCATCATCGGCTTCAACACGCGCGCCGATGCTCAGGCGCGCAAGGTTGCCGAGTCGAACGGCATCGATATCCGTTACTACAACATCATCTACGACGCCGTGGATGAAGTGAAGGCGGCGATGTCGGGCATGCTCGCGCCGGAGAAGCGCGAGGTCGTCACGGGCATGGTCGAGGTGCGTCAGGTGTTCCGCGTGCCGAAGGTCGGCAGCGTCGCCGGCTGTATGGTGACGGACGGTGTCGTGAAGCGTACGTCGTCGGTGCGCGTGCTGCGTAACAACGTGGTCATCCACACGGGCGAGCTCGATTCGCTGAAGCGCTTCAAGGACGACGTGAAGGAAGTGAAGCAAGGCTTCGAATGCGGCATGTCGATCAAGAACTTCAACGACATCGTCGAAGGCGATCAATTCGAGGTGTTCGAAGTGACCGAAGTCGCACGGACGCTGTAAGCCCGGCGCGCTGAAAGAAGGTTGGGGCGGGATGGGCTTCGTGGCCCGTCCCGCCCGTTGCTTTTGTGGCGGCTGCCAGTCGGCGCGGGCTGCATGAAAGCGGGAACGCGGCAGCGCCGAACGGCCGAACGGCCGAGCGCGCATCGATCGAATCAGGAATTGGCATCAGGAATTCGCCATGTCGAAGAAACGTAATACCCCGAACCGCAACGTGCAGATCGCCGATCAGATCCAGCGCGATCTGTCGGAACTCATCATGCGCGAGGTCAAGGACCCGCGCATCGGGCTCGTCACGGTCCAAAGCGTTGAGCTGACGCCCGACTATGCGCACGCGAAGGTCTACTTCACGACGCTCTCCGGCGACCCCGACGCGACGCAGGCGGCGCTCAACCATGCGGCGGGACACCTGCACAATCTGCTTTTCAAGCGATTGCACATTCACACCGTTCCGACGCTGCATTTCCACTACGACAAGACGATCGAAAAGGCCGTCGAAATGTCGCGGCTCATCGATCAGGCGAACGCGACGCGTGCGAAGGACGACTGATCTCGCACGCCGCGCCGTCGCCAGCCACTGCCCAGAACCGGCCTTGAGGCCGCGGTCCCCGGCTCGCCGCCCTGAAGGGCAGGGTTTCAAACCGAGGCTAGTTTTACGATGAACCAACCCCAACGCCCGCGCGTGCCGCGCCGCGCGCTCGACGGCGTACTGCTGCTCGACAAGCCCGTCGGGCTCTCGAGCAACGACGCGCTGATGGCCGCCAAGCGCCTTTTTCTCGCGCTGAAAGCCGGTCACACGGGAACGCTCGATCCGCTTGCGTCGGGTCTGCTGCCGCTTTGCTTCGGCGAGGCGACGAAATTTTCGCAAGACCTGCTCGACGCCGACAAGACTTACGAGGCGACGATGCGCCTCGGCATTCGCACCTCGACCGGGGATGCGGAGGGCGAAGTGCTCGAAACGCGCGCGGTCGTGAATATCGACGAAGCTTCGCTTGCGGCCGCGTTTGCGCGCTTTCGCGGCGAGATCGTTCAGGTGCCGCCGATGCACTCGGCGCTCAAGCGTGACGGTAAGCCGCTCTATGAGTATGCGCGGGCGGGACAGGTCGTCGAGCGCGAGGGCCGCACTGTGACGATCCGCTCGCTCGAGGTGCTCGGTTGCGCGCTGCCCGATATCGCGTTTCGCGTCACCTGCAGCAAGGGCACCTACATCCGCACGCTCGCCGAGGATATCGGCGAAGGCCTGGGCTGCGGTGCGCATCTCGTCGCCTTGCGGCGCACGGGCGTCGGCGCACTGACGCTCGAGCATGCGGTGACGCTCGACGCGTTGTCGATGATGGAAGCCTCCGCGCGCGATTCAGTGCTGCGGCCGGTCGACGCCTTGCTGTCGACGTTCGTGGCGGTTCGGCTGGGAGAGGAAGAAGCGCGGCGCTTTCAGCACGGTCAGCGGCTGCGCCTCGCCGAAATGCCTGAGCTCGCCGGCTCGACAACGGAAGGCGATCCGGCCGAGGGCGCGCGGGTTCGCGTGTATCGTGCCGAAGACGGCGCGCTGCTCGGCGTGGCGCGCGCCGTGGCCGGCGTGCTGGCGCCGGAGCGCCTCGTCACGGTGAAATAAATCTGAACCGCAGCCCCCAACGCTCAGTACGCTCGTTGAAGGGGCTGTCTCCGTACCGTCGGTGCGCCGGTTCAGTGCACCGTCATCAATGCACCGTCATCAGTGCGCCGTCATCAGTGCGCCGCCGATGCCGCCGCGCTGGCCGAGCCGCCGCCGGCTCGCTCCGGCCGCGTGATCCAGATGAGGCCGATCAGCACGATAAAGATGACCGCCGACAGATAGAAGAGGTCATTGACGGCGAGCTGCGCGGCTTGCTGCGTCACGAGCCGATCGAACAGCCCGTACTGCTGCGAAGGATCCGTGCCCGTCGCCGCACCCATTTGCGCCATCGATTGCGTGAACGTCGGATCGAACGTGCTCGCGCGCTCGGTCAGCTGCGCGTGATGGAAGCTCGTGCGATGGTCCCAGGCCGTCGTGAAGATGGACGTGCCGATGCCGCCGCACATGATGCGGACGAAATTCGACAGCCCCGAAGCGGCCGCGATTCGATGACCGGGCAACCCGGACAGCGTGATGGACACGAGCGGAATGAAGAACCCGGCCATGGCGATGCCTTGCACGAGTGTCGGCAGTGTGAGCGACCACGTATCGACACCCGTCGTGTAGCGTGAGCGCATCCAGAAGCAAAGCGCGAACACACAGAAAGCGGCCGTCGCGATCCGGCGTGGATCCATGCGCGGCATGAACTTGCCCGTCAACGGAGAAAGCATGATCGCGAAGACGCCCACCGGTGCCATGACGAGGCCGGCGTCGGTCGCGGTATAGCCGATGTCGGTCTGCAGCCAGAGCGGAAGCAGCACGAGATTGCCGAAGTAGAGCCCATAGCCGATCGAGAGCGCGACCGTGCCGCCCGTGAAATTGCGCTTCTTGAAGAGCGACAAATCGACGACGGGATGCTCGGCTGTCAGCTCCCAGACGACGAAGAACGCAAAGCCGATCAGCGCCGTCAGCGCGAGGGCGACGACCGTCGCCGACGAGAACCAGTCGAGGTCCTTGCCCTTGTCGAGCATGACCTGCAGCGAGCCGACCCATATCACGAGCAGCGCGAGCCCCACCGTATCGATCGGTGCCTTCTTCACGAGCGACTCACGCTTGCGGAAGATCGCCCACGTCGCAATGGCCGCGACCACGCCGACGGGAATGTTGACGTAGAAGATCCAGGGCCACGAGATGTTGTCGGAAATCCAGCCGCCGAGAATCGGGCCGGCGACGGGCGCGATCAGCGTCGTCATGGACCACATCGAGAGCGCGAGCGGCGCCTTCGCGCGGGGATAGCTCGCGAGCAGCAGCGTTTGCGAGAGCGGGATCATCGGCCCGGCCACGGCGCCCTGAATCACGCGCGAAACGAGCAGGAAAGGCAGCGTCGGCGAAAGGCCGCACATCCACGAGGAGACGACGAACAGCACGATCGACGCGAGAAAGAGCCGCACCTGTCCGATGCGATCGGTCAGCCAGCCCGTGAGCGGCACCGAGATCGCGTTGGCGACGGCGAACGAGGTGATGACCCACGTGCCCTGGTCCGACGAGACGCCGAGGTCGCCCG
This sequence comes from Trinickia symbiotica, assembly GCF_003028655.1. Classification (GTDB taxonomy): domain Bacteria; phylum Pseudomonadota; class Gammaproteobacteria; order Burkholderiales; family Burkholderiaceae; genus Trinickia; species Trinickia symbiotica_A. The sequence continues at coordinate 332,076 of NZ_PYUC01000002.1, read as the reverse complement.
AGATGGTCGGGATCGACACGTTCGCGATCGACGTATCGAGCACGTTCATGAACACGGCGAGCGAGACGGCCACGGTGCCGATCGCGAGCTGCGCACCGCTTAACGGCGGATGCGTGACTTGCTGCTGAGCCATTGCGCTTTCTCTTTCGATAGGAGTTCGTTCGCGCGCTTACATCAACGACGCGCCGCTTGCGACCTTGGCGGCCGTGCCGCGCGCCGCGGGCACCTTCGCTTGCGCGGCCGGCACGTTCGCATTCGGGCCGGCATTCTCGGCGATGATGCGCGCGATTTCGGCATCGGCCTCGTCGCCGTACTTCTTGAATACGTCCGTCTGATAGACCGTGTTCAGCGCATTGCCGAGCTGGCTGCCGTTGTCGTTCTTGATGTCGACGTCGACCTGCATCGAAAGGCCGATGCGCAGCGGATGCGCCTGCAATTCCTTGGGGTCGAGCGCGACGCGCACGGGCAGGCGCTGCACGACCTTGATCCAGTTGCCGGTCGCGTTTTGCGCGGGCAGCAGCGAGAATGCCGAGCCCGTGCCGGCCGAGAACCCGACCACGGTGCCGTGATAGACGACGGACGAGCCATAGACATCGGCGGTCAGCGTCACGGGCTGGCCGATGCGCATATGCTTGAGCTGCACTTCCTTGAAGTTCGCGTCGACCCAGAGCGAGCTGAGCGGCACGATGGCCATCAGCGCCGTGCCCGGCGACACGCGCTGGCCGACTTGCACCGAACGCTTCGCCACATAGCCGGTCACGGGCGCGGGCAGCACGTTGCGCGCGTTGTTCAAATAGGCGTCGCGGACCCTCGCCGCGGCGGCGAGCACGTTCGGGTGCGTCGCGATCGTCGTGTTGGCGGTCAGCGCGCGGTTCGAGGCGAGCTGTTGCTGGGCCCCGTCGAGCGCGGCCTGCGCGGCTTTTACGGCGTCGCGCGCGTGCGAGATTTCCTCTTGCGAGACCGCACCGGTCTGCGCAACGGTCAGGCGACGGCGCAAGTCGTCCTGCGCGCGCGAAAGATCGGCCTGGCGCTCGGCGACCTGCGCCCGGTATTGATCGTTGTTGACGAAAATGCCGCGAACCTGGCGCACGGTCTGCGCGAGGTTGGCCTCGGCCTGCTGCAGCGCGACGCGCGCATCGGCGCCGTCGAGCACGACGAGCGGATCGCCCACCTTGACGTTTTGCGTATCGTCGGCATTGACGGCGATGACGGTCCCCGTCACCTGCGGCGTAATCTGGACGACGTTGCCGTTCACATAGGCGTCATCGGTCGCCTCGTGGTAGCGGGCGACGAGGAAGTAGTAGAGGCCGTACGCGATCGCGGCGACGATGATCACGCCGACGAGCAGCAACATCAAAAATTTGCGCTTGCCGTTGCCCGACGGCGGCGTTTGCGCTTGAGTGGGCGCGGCGGATTGTTGGGTCTCGCTCATGGAAATGCTCTCCGGTTCTCGGGTCTCGCCTCGGGCCTGTCAGGCCCTTTTGCTCTGAGGTTCGAGTGGTCGAATTTCAGTTATCGATCTTGGGTTCGTATTGTTCGCTCGTCGGCGACGGGGACGGCCACGCCGGCCGCCTGTGCGTCGAAGCCGCCGCCGAGCGCCTTGATCAGGGCGAGCTGCAGGTCACGACGCCGCATCTTCAGGTTCGTCACTGTCTGCTCCGCGGCGAGCCGATTGTCGTCGGCGGTCAGCACCTGCAACTGCGGCGACAGGCCGGCCTTGTAGCGAATCACGGCGAGCCGGTACGCCTCGGTCGACGCGTCGAGCGCCCGCTGCGCATCGCCCATCTCACGATCGATCGCACGGATCGACGCCACCTGCGTCGCCACGTCCGAAAGCGCGTTGACGAGCGTCTGGTTGTAGTTGGCCACGTCGAGGTCGAAATCGGCGTAGCGACCCTTGAGTTGCGCGCGCAACTCGCCCGCGTCGAAGATCGGCAGGTGAATCGCGGGACCCGCCTGGATCTGGCGGCTTCCGGCCGTCAAAAAGCGGCTCCACCAGAACGTGTCGAAGCCGAGCGTCGCGGCCAGATTGATGTCGGGGAAGAACTCCGCTTTCGCCTCCTTGACGTCGTGCAACGCTGCTTCGATTTGCCAGCGGGCCCCGACGATGTCGGGCCGGCGCGAGACGAGATCGGCAGGCAGATTGTCGGGCAGCGTCACGGCGCCGCCCGGCGACAGCACAGGCTCGGCGATCTGCAGCCCGCGGTCGGGCCCCTTGCCGAGCAGCGCCGCCAACTGATAACGCACCGATGTAATCTGGCCGTCGAGATCGGAGAGGTTGGTCTGGCTCGTCGCGATGTTGCCGAGCGCGGTCTGCTTTTCGACGTTCGTGTCGAGGCCGGCCGTGACGCGCCCGTTCGTGATCGCGCTGACGTCCTTGCGATTGGCGATTTCGCGCACCGCGATGTCGCGCAATGCATAGAGCTGTGCCAACTGGTTATAGGCCCTCCCCACCGACGAAGCAAGCGTGATGCGCGCTTCCTGCAAATCGGCCTCGGCGGCTTTTTCCTGCGAGACGGCTGATTGAAGCCGCGCACGATTCTTGCCCCAGAGATCGAGGTCCCAGGACGCGCTTGCCAGCAGATTGTTATCCGAGAACCAATTTCCGCCGTAGGGCGGGGGATAAAGGCCGTTCGCGGACAAGCGCTCGCGCGTGTATGAATAGCTGCCGTTGACCTTCGGGGAGAGATTCGAGCGCGAACTCTCGATGAACGACTGCGCCTTGGCGATACGAGCCTGCGCCTGAGCGATCGTGGGATTGCCGTCGAGCGCCTCGGCGATCAGCTTCGGCAACTGCGGATCGCCGAACTGGCTGGCCCAGTCGAGCGAGGGCCATTGCCCGCCTTCGGACGGCAGGCTTTGCCGCGTCTCGAAGCTCGTGGCCGGCTGAGGGGTCTTGTCGCTCTTGATGCCGGCGTAGTTGGCACAGCCGGCGAGCACGAGCGCCGCTACCGCCGCGGCTAGCCCGCCGCGACGGCCGAATCGACTTGACGAATGCGGAAGAGATGTCATTGCACCGCCCTTTGTTGGAATTGGAGTCATGGACATTGCTCGCCCGTGTTCGCGAGGATGCGTCTCAGCATGGTCTTCAGAAATCCGACTTCCTCGGGCGTGAAGCCGGCCAGCGCTTTCTCGGTCACCTCGCCGAAGAGCTCGGGCATGCGCGCCGCGATCGCATAGCCTTCGTGCGTGAGCTCGAGACGCACGGCCCGGCGGTCCTCGCTGCTGCGCACGCGCGAAATGAGCTTGCGCTTCTCGAGGCGATCGATGAGCCGTGTGACCGCGCTCGCGTCGATGCCGTAGTGACGGGCGAGATCGGCGGCGAGCTGGCAGCGGCCCGTGCCGATCATGAAGAGCATGCTGCCCTGCGTGCTCGTGATGCCGAGCTCGCTCATCGTACGCTGCGTCACGAGGTTCGAGAGATTCGACTTCGTGCGTGCGAGGAGGTAGCCGACGGCCTCCTCGAGCTGGAAGTCGCAGACCACGCGCGGCACGGGATTCGACGAATTCGTCATGTCAGTTTTCATGAGATTGCAATAGTTGCCTAGGCATGATTTTAGCCAAAAAAACCTGCCTCGGCAACTATTTCATTGCACGAGCACAGCGATGGACGACGTCCGCCGGCCAGCCGGCGCATTAAACGAACGCGGAGAAGGCGTATTCTCGCAGCTGGCGAAAAAGTCTGCTCGCAACTGCGCATCAATGCCGTTGCGCCGGCGGATCGCGCAGCAACAATCCCCGTCATCCGGGCGTGCTATACTTTCTAGTTCTCCAAAGTGCGTGCTCAGTCGTGCGCGCAACCTTCAGATCCGCCTCCTATGACTCGCGCCCTCCGCAACATCGCAATCATTGCCCACGTCGACCATGGCAAGACCACGCTCGTCGACCAGCTGCTCCGCCAATCGGGCACGTTCCGCGACAATCAGCAGATCGCCGAGCGCGTGATGGACTCGAACGACATCGAGCGTGAGCGCGGCATCACGATCCTCGCCAAGAACTGCGCGGTCGAATATGAGGGCACGCACATCAACATCGTCGACACGCCGGGCCACGCCGATTTCGGCGGCGAGGTCGAGCGCGTCCTCTCGATGGTCGATTCGGTGCTGCTGCTCGTCGATGCCGTCGAAGGCCCGATGCCGCAGACGCGCTTCGTGACGAAAAAGGCGCTCGCGCTCGGCCTGAAGCCGATCGTCGTCGTCAACAAGATCGATCGGCCCGGTGCGCGCATCGACTGGGTCATCAATCAGACTTTCGACCTCTTCGACAAGCTCGGCGCGACGGAAGATCAACTCGACTTTCCCATCGTCTACGCATCGGGGCTCAATGGCTATGCGTCGCTCGACGCGAGCGCGCGCGAAGGCGACATGCGTCCGCTCTTCGAGGCGATTCTCGAGCACGTGCCGGTGCGCCCGGCCGATCCCGAGGCGCCGTTGCAGCTCCAGATCACGTCGCTCGATTACTCGACCTACGTGGGCCGCATCGGTGTCGGCCGCATCACGCGCGGGCGGATCAAGCCGGGCCAGCCGGTCGTCGTGCGCTTCGGCCCCGAAGGCGAAGTGCTGAACCGCAAGATCAATCAGGTGCTGTCGTTCAGCGGGCTCGAGCGCGTGCAGGTCGAAGAGGCCGAGGCGGGCGATATCGTGCTCGTGAACGGCATCGAGGATATCGGCATTGGCGCGACGATCTGCGCGCCCGATACGCCGGAAGCACTGCCGATGATCACGGTGGACGAGCCGACGCTGACGATGAACTTTCTCGTCAACTCGTCGCCGCTCGCGGGCAAAGAGGGCAAGTTCGTCACGAGCCGGCAGATTCGCGACCGTCTGATGCGCGAGCTCAATCACAACGTGGCGCTGCGTGTGCGCGACACGGGCGACGAGACGGTTTTCGAAGTCTCGGGCCGCGGCGAGCTGCACCTCACGATCCTCGTCGAGAACATGCGCCGGGAAGGCTACGAGCTCGCCGTTTCGCGTCCGCGCGTCGTCATGCATGAAGTCGACGGCGTGAAGCACGAACCGTACGAGCTGCTGACCGTCGACGTCGAAGACGGCCACCAGGGTGGCGTCATGGAGGAGCTCGGCCGCCGCAAGGGCGAGCTGCAGGACATGGCCTCCGATGGCCGCGGCCGCACTCGGCTCGAGTATCGGATCCCGGCGCGCGGCCTGATCGGCTTTCAGGGCGAATTCATGACGCTCACACGGGGCACGGGCTTGATGAGCCATGTGTTCGACGAATACGCGCCCGTCAAGGACGGCTCGCTCGGCGAGCGGCGCAACGGCGTGCTGATTTCGCAGGACGACGGCGCGGCCGTCGCCTATGCGCTCTGGAAGCTGCAGGATCGCGGCCGCATGTTCGTGAAGCCGGGCGACGCGCTTTACGAGGGCATGATCATCGGCATTCACAGCCGCGACAACGATCTCGTCGTCAATCCGATCAAGGGCAAACAGCTCACGAACGTGCGCGCCTCGGGCACGGACGAGGCGGTCCGACTCGTGCCGCCGATTCAGCTCACGCTCGAATACGCGGTCGAATTCATCGACGACGATGAACTCGTCGAAGTCACGCCGCAGTCGATTCGTCTGCGCAAGCGCTATTTGAAGGAGCACGAGCGTCGCCGCGCGAGCCGCGAGGCCGTGCTCGACTGATCGTCCACGTTTCACCCAATGATGAAAAAAATGACAAAAAGCCGCTCATTGAAGCGGCTTTTTGTCGTTCGCGCAGCACAGTTGTCCCGATATGGAACACCCTTATGTGCTATGCTGCGCGTTGCTAGTTTTAGGTCCTTCCAAGCAAGACTTGATTCGCGCAATCCGCTAAACGGTCAGGCCGTGTCGCGGAAGGTTGAGTAACCCGCTATTTCTCGAGAAGCTCGAAGAAAAGTGAGCGTAAACATGATGAAGCAATTTCAGCTGAACTCGTATCTGTTCGGCGGCAATGCTCCGTACGTCGAAGAACTGTACGAGCAGTATCTGGACAATCCGGCATCGGTGCCGGAGAACTGGCGCGGATATTTCGACGCGTTGCAAAACGTTCCCGCCTCGGACGGCACGAACGCGAGCGACGTGGCCCACGGCCCCATCGTCGAATCGTTCGCCCAGCGCGCCAAGGCCAACGCGTTCATCCCGCGCGAAGCCGGCGAGAATCTCTCCACCGCGCGCAAGCAAGTCCACGTTCAGTCCCTCATCAGCGCCTATCGCTTCCTCGGCTCGCAATGGGCTAATCTCGATCCGCTGAAACGGCGCGAGCGCCCCGCCATCCCCGAACTCGAACCCGCGTTCTACGACTTCACCGAAGCCGATCTGGACCAGACATTCAGCGCGGGCAACCTCTACTTCGGCTTCGAGCAGGCATCGCTGCGCGAGATCGTGAAGGCGCTGCGCGACACCTACTGCGGCACGATCGGCGCCGAGTTCATGTACATCGGCGATCCGGAGCAAAAGCGCTGGTGGCAGGAGCGGCTCGAATCGATCCGCGCCACCCCGAATTTCCCGGTCGAGAAGAAAAAGCACATTCTCAACCGTCTGACGGCCGCCGAAGGCCTCGAACGTTATCTGCACACGCGCTACGTCGGCCAGAAGCGCTTCTCGCTCGAAGGCGGCGAGAGCTTCATCGCGGCCATGGATGAAGTGGTTCATCACGCGGGTGCGAAGGGCGTGCAGGAAATCGTCATCGGCATGGCCCACCGCGGCCGCCTGAACGTGCTCGTGAATACGCTCGGCAAGATGCCGTCCGATCTGTTCGCCGAATTCGAAGGCAAGCATGTCGACGATCTGCCGGCCGGCGACGTGAAATACCACAAGGGCTTCTCGTCCGACGTCTCGACCGAAGGCGGCCCGGTTCACCTGTCGCTCGCGTTCAACCCGTCGCACCTCGAAATCGTCAATCCGGTGGTCGAAGGCTCGGCGAAGGCGCGCATGGACCGCCGCGGCGACGACCAGGGCGCGCAAGTGCTGCCCGTGCAGATTCACGGCGATGCCGCGTTCGCGGGCCAGGGCGTCGTGATGGAAACGCTGAATCTCGCGCAAACGCGCGGCTACGGCACGCACGGCACGCTGCACATCGTCATCAACAACCAGATCGGCTTCACCACGTCCGATCCGCGCGATGCGCGCTCGACGCTCTATTGCACGGACGTCGTCAAGATGATCGAAGCGCCTGTGCTGCACGTGAACGGCGACGATCCCGAAGCCGTCGTGCTCGCCACGCGCCTCGCGATCGATTTCCGGATGCAGTTCCAAAAGGATGTCGTCGTCGACATCGTCTGCTTCCGCAAGCTCGGCCACAACGAACAGGACACGCCGGCCGTCACGCAGCCGCTGATGTACAAGAAGATCGCCCAGCATCCGGGCACGCGCGCGCTCTACGCCGAAAAGCTCGTGCAGCAGGGCGTGATCCGCGCCGAAGACGTCGATGCGTTCGTGAAGGCGTATCGCGAGGCGATGGACCAGGGCCATCACACCATCGATCCGGTGCTCTCGAACTACAAGAGCAAGTACGCGGTCGACTGGGTGCCGTTCCTGAACCGCAAGTGGACCGACGCGGCCGATACGGCCGTTCCGCTCGCCGAGCTCAAGCGCCTCGCCGAGCGCATCACGACGGTTCCCGACAACTTCAAGGTCCATCCGCTCGTCGAGCGCGTCATCAACGATCGTCGCGCGATGGGTCGCGGCGACGCTCCGCTCGATTGGGGCATGGGCGAGCACCTCGCCTATGCGTCGCTCGTGGCGTCGGGCTACGCGGTGCGCCTCACGGGTCAGGACTCGGGCCGCGGCACGTTCACGCACCGTCACGCGGTGCTGCACGATCAGAACCGCGAGCGCTGGAACGACGGCACGTACATCCCGCTGCAAAACGTCGCCGACGGTCAGGCGAAGTTCGCCGTCATCGACTCGGTCCTCTCCGAGGAAGCCGTGCTCGGCTTCGAATACGGCTACTCGACGGCCGAGCCGAATACGCTCGTCGCCTGGGAAGCGCAGTTCGGCGATTTTGCGAACGGTGCGCAGGTCGTGATCGACCAGTTCATCTCGTCGGGCGAAGTCAAGTGGGGCCGCGTGTCGGGCCTGACGATGCTGCTGCCGCACGGCTATGAAGGGCAGGGCCCCGAGCACTCGTCGGCGCGCATCGAGCGCTACTTGCAGCTTTGCGGCGAGAACAACATGCAGGTCGTGCAGCCGACGACGCCCGCACAGGTGTTCCACCTGCTGCGCCGCCAGATGATCCGCCTGTTCCGCAAGCCGCTCATCGTCTTCACGCCGAAGTCGCTGCTGCGCCACAAGGAAGCCGTCTCGGATCTGTCGGAACTCGCGAGTGGGGCGTTCCAGACCGTCATCGGCGAAGTCGATGCGGGCATCGACGCGAAGAAGGTGAAGCGTGTGCTCGCTTGCTCGGGCCGTGTCTACTACGACCTCGTCGCGCATCGCCGCGAAGCGAAGGCGAACGACGTCGCGATCGTTCGTATCGAGCAGCTCTATCCGTTCGCGCACAAGCAGTTCGAAACGGAAATGAAGAAGTACGACAACGCGACGGAAGTGGTGTGGGTGCAAGACGAGCCGCAAAACCAAGGCCCGTGGTTCTACATCGAGCATCACTTGCGGGAAGGCATGAAGGAAGGGCAGAAGCTGGCCTACAGCGGACGTCCGGCTTCGGCCTCGCCAGCGGTCGGTTACTACGCGAAGCACTACGAGCAACAGAAGGCGCTCGTCGAAGGCGCGTTCGGCCGCTTGAAGAGCGCATCGATCGCTAAATAACGAAATGAACGGAATCGGGAAAGCGTTACGACGCTTTCCCGTGTCGTTTGGCGTATCCGCGAATGAGCGGGCGCAAGCGCCACGGATCCGATTCGCGCACCCACACTAGATACGAGTTTCAGGAAAATCAAATGGCTATTGTTGAAGTCAAGGTCCCGGTCTTCTCGGAGTCGGTTTCGGAAGGCACGATGCTGCAATGGAAGAAGAAGCCGGGTGAAGCCGTCTCGCAGGACGAAACGCTCGTCGAGATCGAGACCGACAAGGTCGTGCTCGAAGTGCCCGCTCCGTCGGCAGGCGTTCTTTCCGAGGTCGTCGTTAGCGATGGCGAGACCGTGACCTCCGAGCAACTGCTCGCGAAGATCGACACGGAAGCGAAGGCCGGCGCCGCCGCCGCGCCCGCAGCCGCCGCCGCGCCGGCCGCCGCCGCCGCACCGGCGCCCGCTGCGGCACCGGCCGGGGCCACGGCAGGCACGCCCGCGTCGCCCGCCGCGAACAAACTGATGGCGGAAAACAACCTGTCGGCCGGCCAAGTCGCCGGCACGGGCCGCGACGGCCGCATCACGAAGGGCGACGTGCTCGCCGCGAATGCACCGGGCGCTGTGACGGCCAACCGCGTGGCACCGGCCCCCGCGCCGGCCGCGCGTGCCGCCAAGCCGGCGCTGCCGGAGGTCAAGGCGCCCGCCTCGGGCGAGGCCTGGCTCCAGAATCGCCCCGAGCAGCGCGTGCCGATGTCGCGTCTGCGTCAGCGTATCGCCGAGCGTCTGCTCGAGTCGCAGCAGACGAACGCCATCCTGACGACGTTCAATGAAGTGAACATGGCGCCGGTGATGGACCTGCGCAACAAGTACAAGGACAAGTTCGAGAAGGAGCACGGCGTGAAGCTCGGCTTCATGTCGTTCTTCGTCAAGGCCGCCGTTCACGCGCTGAAGAAGTTCCCGCTTGTCAACGCGTCGATCGACGGCACGGACATCGTCTATCACGGCTACTTCGACATCGGCATCGCCGTCGGCTCGCCCCGCGGCCTCGTCGTGCCGATCCTGCGCAACGCCGACCAGTTGAGCCTTGCCGAGATCGAGAAGAAGATCGCCGAGTTCGGCCAGAAGGCCAAGGACGGCAAGCTGTCGATCGAGGAAATGACGGGCGGTACGTTCTCGATTTCGAACGGCGGCGTGTTCGGCTCGATGCTCTCGACGCCGATCATCAACCCGCCGCAGTCGGCGATTCTCGGCGTGCACGCCACGAAGGAGCGCGCGGTCGTCGAAAACGGCCAGATCGTGATTCGCCCGATGAACTATCTCGCGCTGTCGTACGATCACCGCATCATCGACGGCCGCGAAGCCGTCCTGTCGCTCGTCGCGATGAAGGATGCGCTCGAGGATCCGGCCCGCCTGCTGCTCGACCTGTAAAAGAGGATACCCATGTCCCAACAATTTGACGTCGTCGTGATCGGCGCGGGCCCCGGCGGCTATATCGCCGCCATCCGCGCGGCGCAGCTCGGCAAGACCGTCGCCTGTATCGAAAAGTGGAAGAACCCGGCCGGCGCGCTGAAGCTCGGCGGCACGTGTCTCAACGTCGGTTGCATTCCGTCGAAGGCGCTGCTCGCGTCGTCGGAGGAGTTTGAGAACGCCTCGCATCATTTGGAGCAGCACGGCATCGACGTCGAGGGTGTCAAGATCGACATCGCGAAGATGATGTCGCGCAAGGACGGCATCGTCGAAAAGATGACGAGCGGCATCGAATACCTCTTCAAGAAGAACAAGATCACGTGGCTCAAGGGCCACGGCAAGTTCGTCGGCAATAGCGACGCCGGCTTGCGGATCGAGGTGAGCGGCGAAGGCGAGCCTGAAGTCGTCGTCGCGAAGAACGTCATCATCGCGACGGGCTCGAAGGCGCGTCACCTGCCGAACGTACCCGTCGACAACAAGATCGTGGCCGACAACGAAGGCGCACTGGCTTTCGATGCGGTACCGAAGAAGCTCGCCGTGATCGGCGCGGGCGTGATCGGGCTCGAGCTCGGCTCGGTCTGGCGCCGGCTCGGCGCCGACGTGACGGTGCTCGAGGCGTTGCCGCAGTTCCTCGGCGCCGCTGACGAAGCGGTCGCCAAGGAAGCCGCGAAGCTCTTCAAGAAGCAAGGCCTCGATATCCATCTCGGTATCAATATCAACGAGGTGAAGACGACGGGCGAGGGCGTCACGATTGCCTATACCGATAAGGACGGCAACGCGAAGACGCTCGAAGCCGATCGGCTGGTCGTCTCCGTCGGGCGCGTGCCGAACACGGACAATCTTGGCCTCGAATCGATCGGGCTCAAGGCGAACGAGCGCGGCTTCATCGACGTCGACGATCACTGCCGCACGACGGTGCCGAACGTCTATGCGATCGGCGACGTCGTGCGCGGGCCGATGCTCGCGCACAAGGCCGAAGACGAGGGTGTGATGGTGGCCGAGCTCATCGACGAGCAAAAGCCGCATATCGACTACAACTGCATCCCTTGGGTCATTTACACCGAGCCTGAGATCGCGTGGGTCGGCAAGACCGAGCAGCAGTTGAAAGCGGAAGGCCGCGAGGTCAAGACCGGACAGTTCCCGTTCTCGATCAACGGCCGCGCGCTCGGCATCGCCAAGCCTGACGGGTTCGTCAAGATGATCGCCGACGCGAAGACGGACGAGTTGCTCGGCGTGCACATCATTGCGGCGAACGCCTCGGATTTGATCGCCGAAGCTGTCGTGGCGATGGAGTTCAAGGCGGCCTCGGAAGATATCGGGCGTATTTGCCATCCGCATCCCTCGCTGTCCGAGGTGATGCGCGAGGCGGCGCTCGGCGTCGAGAAGCGCTCGCTCAACAAGTAAGCATCTCTCATAGGCGTGCGGCGGCGTGTGGCGGCGGCTCGAGGGCCGCTGCACTCGCCCGCGTCTTCATTGTTGCTGCGCGCGAAGGCGGGCGGGGTGCTTCCCGTTCGCCTTCGTGCTTTCCAGTGCGCGATGAACGTCACCGAATATTACGAAAACGAGCTTACGCAGCGCGGCTATAGCGCTGATGACGCGCAGCTACGAGCCATCGAGCGCCTCCAGCGATGCTATTCCGAATGGGTGGCCTACAAGGCACGGCGCTCGAACGCATTGCGCAAGCTGATCCTGCATCCGGAGTTGCCGCGCGGCGTCTACATGTGGGGCGGTGTGGGGCGCGGCAAGAGCTTCCTGATGGATAGCTTCTATGCGGTCGTGCCGCTGCAGCGCAAGACGCGCCTCCATTTTCACGAATTCATGCGCGAGGTGCATCGCCAGCTCGAGGAATTGAAGGGGCAGGCCGATCCGCTCGACGAGCTCGCGCGACGCGTGGCAAAGCGCTATCGGCTCATCTGCTTCGACGAGTTCCACGTCTCCGATATCGCCGATGCGATGATTCTCTATCGGCTCTTGAAGGGCCTGTTCGAGAACGGCGTGCAGTTCGTCATGACGTCGAACTATGAGCCCGACACGCTCTATCCCGAGGGCTTGCACCGCGACCGCGTGCTGCCCGCGATCGAGCTTCTGAAGGCGCAGCTCGACATCGTCAACGTGGACGCGGGCGTCGATTACCGCCGGCGCACGCTGGCGCAGGTGGCCGCCTACCACACGCCGCTCGGCGCCGCTGCCGACCGTGCGCTGCGCGCCGCTTTCGCGCAATTGGCCGCGGTGCCCGACGAAAGCCCGATTCTCCATATCGAAAAGCGTGAGCTCAAGGCGTTGCGGCGCGCGGACGGCGTCGTATGGTTCGATTTCGCGACGCTTTGCGGCGGCCCGCGTTCGCAGAACGATTATCTCGAGCTGGCGACGCGCTTCCATACGGTCATCCTCTCCGAAGTGCCGCAGATGTCGCCGCGCATGGCATCGGAAGCGCGCCGCTTCACGTGGCTCGTCGACGTCCTCTACGACCACAAGGTCAAACTGCTGATGTCGGCGGCCGTGCCGCCCGAGGTGCTCTATGTCGACGGGCCGATGGCAAACGAATTCGCCCGGACGGTGTCGCGCATCCTGGAAATGCAATCGCGCGAGTATCTCGAAGCGCCGCGGCGGCTCGTCGATACGTCGTTGACCTGAGCTTGGACGAGCGCCCGGCGAACGCGGCGCGCCGAGAACGGCCTACGCCGATTTGCACATTCAGAATATTCTGATACTCGCCGGCGCGGTCGGGGCATATCTTGCTTCCTGTTCTCACGGAGGAGGCGCTCATGACCCCTTATCGCGATATTACCGACGAACAGTGGCACGGCGTGGTCGCGCTGTTTCCTGAGCATCAGCGGCGCGTGCAATCGCGCGGGCGTCCGCTTGCCGATACGCGCGCCGTGCTCAACGGCGTCCTTTGGGTGATTTACAGCGGCGCGGCCTGGTCTTCGCTGCCGAGCCGTTACCCTTCCTACCAGACGTGCCACAGGCGCTTCAAGAGCTGGTATCTGTCCGGCGTCTTCAGGCGCGTGCTCGATCAGCTCTATGGCGATGCGGCGAAGGTTCTCTGCGAGTCGATGCAGTTGCGCATGCGCGTGAACACCAAGCCACGGAAGGATGCCACACCGCCTTTTACGAGAGTCGATCCCTCGACGCTTGCGTATCTCACTTCCATGCAGCAGGCAGCTTGAGGGCACGCGTCACATGATTTCGAGCCGAGCGCGGCGCTGCCGGTGCGAGCGCCGCGTTCGAGCGTTGCTCGCGAATGCTCAGTTTTGCGCCTGCGCCGCGGCGCTATCGCTCTGGCGGTTCCATGTCTGGGAGCGGCCCAGCAGCGAGACGCCAATGTAACCGCGGACGACGAGCTTCTGGCCGCCCTCCTCGAGGTGCATCTTGCAACGGTAGACCTTCCCATTTTCGGGATCGAGGATGTTGCCGCCGTCCCAGTGGTCGCCGTCTTGTTTCATCTCCTTGATGATCGTCATGCCAAGGATCTTCTGATCCTTGCGGTCATCGGTGCATTCGGTGCAGCGGCGATCGGGCGAATCGGCTGGGTTCAAGCCCTTGATCACTTTGCCCGACAGTGTGCCGTCGTCGTTCTTCGTGATCTGCACGAGTGCTTTCGGCTGGTGAGTGTGATCGTCGATGGTCTGCCATACGCCGACGGGGCTATCCGTCGCCGTGTCGGCAAACGCCGTGGCGGTGCTCGTCAGCAGCAAGCCAGCGAGTGCTACACCTAAGCCCATGCGCCGCATTGCTGCATGCGCGATTGCTTCGCCATCGTTTTTCCAATGTGCCATGTCTTCCTCCCTTGGGTCGATCCTTTGTCAGCGCTGCCGCGCGCCAGCTCATCGGCTTTAACGCGGCGCTTCTCTTCTTTTCTTTTTTGCTTCGAATGTGCGCAGGATACGCGCTGGCGATCGGTCATCGCCTAAAGTGGATGCTCTAATCTGATCTCGATTGTTCTCGCATGGGCATCCCGTTGCGGCCGGCCGAGCACCATTGCCGGCGCCACTGCGCTCAAAAGAGCTGATAAGAAAACGTCGCATTGATGCGCGGGCTGCGTGACGGGCTCTCGATCGGCGCATCGGCGACGGCTTTCGCAATCGAGAGATCGAGGCTGTAGTGCTTGCTGTCGCTGATGCGCAACCCGAGCGAGACCGATGAGAGCTTATTTGGCGACGGCGCGCCGGAGTGCAGATAAACGCGCGCCATATCGAACGAAACATAGGGCGTGAATGTCTGCAGGTAACGCATGCCGATTGCGATAGGTCGATTGACCTCGAATGAGGCGCCCCAGCCGGAATCGCCCGAGGCTTCACCCGGTTGGTAGCCTTGCGCGAAGCGTTGCGCGCCGAAGGCGATCTGTTCCGACGTCGGGAGCGAATCGGGGCTGTATTGGCCCGTGAAAGATACGGCGGTTCCAATTTTCAGCGGCCACTGATTCGTCTGGGAGAAACTCACGCCGGTGCGCACGAATGTCAGCGATACGGGATTCGTCTCGATAGCGCCCGGAACGTTCGTGTCGCCCGACTTCGAAGCGCCGAGGATGTCGAATGCCTTCGCGACGTTCACGCTCGCACGGCGCACTTGATTCGTCTCGACTTCGGTGTAGTCGATCTGGGCCTGCACGACGCGGACTTGCGAGCGAAGTCCGATTTCGGCGCCGTTGAGCGTGTTGAGGTAGCTGTTCTCGTCGTGCGAGGCGTAGCCGCTCACCGTGCCGATGACTTTGTGCGCGTTGCTGAGAAAGAGCGGATAGGCGGCCGACACCCCGAGCTTGTCGTTGACGACGGTGCGTTGGACGTATGACGGCAAGCCCGGATTGTCGACAGGGTTCCCGTGGTAGTGCGATGCGTCGACGCGCGCAACGAGGCCGTTACTCCCGATCGGCAACGCGCCGCTCGCGGCGTAATACGTTTGATTGTCACGCCCCTTCGGCACGAGCGCCGACACGCTCAACTGCTCCCCGAGCGAGGTGAGGCTCGTCTCAGTCGCCGTGACGAGGCCCTGCACGCCGGGATGGTGGAAGTCGATCCCCGTGCCGACGTTGAACGGTTTGCGATCGACGTTGAGATCGAGCGTTGTCGCGCCGTCCGTCGTTTTCGGCGGAGGCACCGTGGCCGCGACGGTGATGCCCGGCAGCAGTCCGAGCGTATTGATATAGCGCTCGAACGTCGCGCGCCGCAATGGCCGCTCATTGCGGATGTGTTCCGCGATCTCGCGGATCTTGCGCTCCGCGCGGCCCGGCTTTCCCGTCACGTTGATCGAGGCGACGTATCCTTCGACGACCGTCACGCGCACGACGCCGTTTTCGAACGTTTGCGCGGGAACGAATGCGAACGAGAGCGCGTATCCGCGCTGCTGATAAAGCTTCGTGACATCGTTGGCCGTCTCGATCAGCTGGCCGACCGTGATGTCCTTGCCAACGAGCGGTGTGAAGCGTTGAGCAACGTCGGAGAACGGGATCGCCTTCACGCCGTCGATTTGAATCTTCGAAGGCGTCAGATGCGTGGCGAGCAACTGCTGAAGCTGAGACGTTTGCTTTTCGACCTGAACGGTCACGTTTGGCGATGTCCGCGGCTCGGCGACCTGCGGCAACGCCTGCAGCGGATTTCCGGTGACCGGCGCGCCTCCCGTCGGCGTGCCGGTAATGCCGCCCGGCAACGCGCCGCCCGGCGCCGGCCTCGTTTGTGCGTTCGCCGTCATCGTCGCACTCGCCGCGATCAGCACGAGCGCGATCGTTTGATTAGTATTCCTAACCATTTTTATTCCTCGTTTGGCCGTATTTTTGTTGAGTCTTCTTTGTTCGTTCTGTGCTCTCTCGGCTCCGGCTCTTGTGCCGAGCCGGTGCATGCTTCGCTCGCTCTTGCGTCGCGAAGTAAGCGTGCTTCGTCATCAGCTTTGCCGGCACGCGAGAGAGCGACGTGCCGGCTCTACCTCTTTCGAGCGTTACCTGAGCATCACGGCAATTTGCCGAGCGGCAGGCCGTTGCCGAGCAGTGAGCCGAGCACGCCGCCGACGCTCGATCCGCCACCCGAGGCGGAGCCCGTCAGCGAGCCGACCGCGCTCGTGAGGCCGCCGAGCGGATTCGATCCGCCCGCCGAGCCTCCGCCGATCGGCGAGGTGACCGCGCGCGGGCCGCTGCTCGAGCTGCCGAGCAGCCCGCCAAGCAGCGGTAGCGACGCGCTCGTTGCCGTGCTGGAAGTGGTGCCGGCGGGGACCGTCGTGTTCGAGCTGCCCACGAGACTCGTGATCAGCCCGGGGATGGGCGCGACACCGTTCGGCGCCTGCGGATCGACGAGCCCGCCGGCATTCGTTACCGTTTTGCCGACGCTCGTCACGAGCTGACCGAGGTCGCCGCCGAGCAGGTTCGGCGAGGTGGTGCTGCTCAGTTGCGCGCCGGCGGCCTGCACGGCGCCGCCGATTTGACCGAGGAGATTGGCGGTTGGCGCACCGAGGCCGGTCGTCGTGCCCACGGCCTGGGTCGTCTGGCCGAGCGTGATGACGAGCGGCGTGATGGCGCCGCTGACGGGCTGGGTGACCTGCTGGACGGCCGGCGAGGCGAGCTGGCTGCCGAGGATTTGACCTGCGGCATCGACGCCGTTGGCGGCCGTGTAAAGAGCCCCGGCGGTCGGTGTCGTGACCGGCGAGAGCGCCGACAGGTTGCCGGTGCCGAGCGCATCGACGGCCGCGGCCGCGCCTGCGATCACGCCGCTCGTCGAGCTGACGGTCGAACCCAATCCGGCCGCCGTGGTGCCGACTGGATCGGAGACGGTGCCTGTTTGCCCGAGGCCGCTCGCGAGCGCGTTGGCGGCGCTGTCGATCACCGAGCCCGTCGCGCCGACTGAGTTGCCGAGGCCTTGCGTGACGCCCGGGCTCACGCCTGGAATCGTCGTCGCTGCGATCGTGCTGCCGAGATCGGTGGCCGTCTTGCCGACCGTCGTCACCGTGCCCTGGGTGCCTTGCGAATTCGTCGTCTGCTGCGAGCCGCCGCCGCTATTGCTGTTCGTGCTGGGGCCGGTGGAAGCGGGCAAGCTGGTGCCGTCGTCGGCGCATGCGGCCAGCAGGCAAGCAAAGGCAATAGCGGTGAGCGGCGCGCGCCATGCCGTGGTGCGTGCAGTGCGAACGAATGAACGATGCGATTTGAACATGATGTGCTCCTCGTGGTCTGCTGCCGCGCGCGTTGCTTGATTGGGCGCACGCAGGGAAATGGCGGGCTTCGTCTTTCGTGCTTCGTGCCCGCCGAAGGCCGGATGTGCCAGGCCGCAAACATCTCGCGGCCGGCGGCTCGCGCGGCCGCTACGCCGCTACTTCTTGCCAAGGGCGCCCGTCAGCGCGCCGGTCAGCGAGGTCAGGCCCGAAAACGGGTTCGTCTGCCCCGTGGCGCCTGCGCCGACCGTATTCGTCAGCGCGCCGGTGACGCTCGACAGCAAGCCGGTGACCGGCGCGAGCGGCGAACCGCTCTTCGAAGTGCCGCCTCCAGCGCCGCCCGCTGCGTTCCCCAACGTGCTCGTGAGCGCGGTGACGGTACCCGTGACCGGCGCGAGCGGGTTGCCTCCGCCTGCCGTTCCGCTGCCTGCCGTGCTGGTGATCGAACTGACCGCTCCCGTGACCGGGGCGAGAAGATTGCCCGCGCCACTCGCGCCGCCAAGCGCGCCGCTCACGCTCGAAAGCGTGGTGCCGAGCGCGCCCAACGGATTCGAGCCCGTCGTTCCTCCTGTTAGTCCACCCAGCACGCCGGTGATCGGCGCGAGCGGGTTGCCGCTCGCGCCACCCGTGGTGAGGCCGCCGACCGCCGCTACCGTGTTGCCCGTCGCCGACAGGACGCCGCCGACGCCGGTGGTCACGGCGTTGCCGCCGCCCGCGGTCGCCACGGTTGTTCCCGCCTGACTGAGTGCATTGCCCGTCGTCGTCAGTAGGTTCGAGAACTGCGGGCCGACGCCCGTCGTCGTTCCTACGTTCTGCGTCGTTGTGCCGAGCGTCGACGTGATGGGCGTGATCGTCGTGCTGAGCTGTTGCGTGAGTTGCTCGACCGGGCCGGTCGACAACGCGTTGCCGAGCGTCGCGCCCGCGTTCGTCACCGCGCCGCCGACGGTCGACAAGGCGGTGCCGAGCGGCGTGGTGACGGGTGAAAGCGGCGAGAGCGCACCGCTCGAGCCGACGCTCGTGACGAAATTGCCCGCATCCGTGACGGCGTTGCCGAGCTGGCCCACCGTCGGACCTGTGCTCGCGACGGTGGTGCCGATCGGATTCTGGGTTGCGCCGAGTTGACCGAGCCCCTGCGAGACGCCGTTGCCGAGCGTCGACACAGCGGCGCCCACGCTCTGGACGACGCCGCCGAGGTCTTGCGTCGTTTGGGCGCTGACGCCCGGCAGGCTTTGCGAGCCGATCGTCGAGCCGATGCCCGAGACCGTGGAGCCCGCGGCGCTCACGATTCCGCCTGCATCGCCGACGGCTTTGCCGACGGCATTGGCTTGAGGCGTGGGTGTCGGCGTCGGTGACGGGGAAGGAGAAGGCGACGGGCTGGGCGATGGACTCGGCGATGGCGATGGGGTGCCGTTCGCGCCGCCCGTCGTCGAAAGCGTCTCTCCCGATCCGCCTCCATTCGCACCAAGACCCTGGCTCAAACTGCCCGAGCCTCCGCACGCCGTGAGAGTCAATGCGACGGCTATGGCCGTGGCCGTCGACGTAATCCTGAGTACCCCGTCACTCGTTGGAATCCGCATGATGTCGCTCGCTTGTCATTGGTTGAGATTGCTGCGAGCCCCCGGTCTGCAAGCCCCATGCCAATTGGACGTATAAAACGCGTGCGCTCAAAAGCGCGGATCGAAGCTGTGCCCGTCGTTAAAGGCTTTGGAGGATAAAAAGCGTAGCGGGGCGAACGGAGTGGGCGGATCGTGGCGGCTGTTTTTATGGGCTCGTTTGGATGCGCGTAACGTAACGACTAATAGCCTTGTTACTACGCGGGAACGTAACGTTGCCGAAGGGGGCTAGTAATTTAGTGGTTTTAATCTAAACTGGCGTGACTCCCAACTTAGGGGGTGCCAAGCCGCGATACAGAAGGGTAAAGTCGCGATGTATCGTTTGCCGCAGGCCGGATTCGCCCGAGCAAGGGTCCTGATAGAACGGAGGCTGCTATCGATTCCTTTCGTTTGCGTTGCTTCGACTAGACCTGTACCACCAACCATCCATAAGCGGTGGGGCGTCGACAAGAATTCGCATGATGGGGTAATACCAGCGGAGGCATAGCACGCGTGAAGCGCGTCTGGCCGGCGGGGACGCGCCCTTAAGAATCGATTTCGCACGCCCACGGCAAGATTTGCGAGGAATGCAGAATGGCCAGCTTGATCCGTCGGTTTATCAAGGAAGAACGGGGTGTCACCGCGATCGAATATGCTTTGATTGCGGGGCTTGTTGCGATAGCGATCGTTACCTCGTTGGGTACGCTTAGTTCAAGCCTATCCACGGCATTTACAAACATCGCGGGCTACATAACCGTCCAGGCGAAAAGCTCGGGCTCCGGTTCCGGTACATGATCTGGCTCCGGCGCCACACCATGATGCAGTAAGTCGATCAATCCCAAAGAATGGTTTCAGCGAATGCTTCATTGGATTGTCGATTGCCGCTTCCCCTTTTATTTTGCATTTGTTGAGTTTTATTAAATGCCGATCGCGCCCGGAGCTATCGTCTTTACCGCATGGGCTGCGGCCGTTGCGATTTGGGATTGCCGGACGCGTCGCGTTCCCAATGCATTGGCGGTCGTTGGCCTCGCGGTTGCCTCGGCTTGCTCGCTCATGCGGATGAGTCCGTTCGGCATCACCGCCGTGCAAGCGGCGCAAGGAGCGGCGCTCGGCTTTCTCGCCGTGTTGCCGTTCTTTCTGATGCGCGTGATGGGGGCCGCGGACGTGAAGGTGTTCGCTGTGCTTGGCGCGTGGTGCGGCGTTCGCGCGCTCATCGATCTTTGGTGCATGGCGAGCATCGCTGCCGCGCTGCATGCGGTTACGCTGCTCGTCGCGGCTCGCATGCCTATGTCGGCGCTTTGGCGTCGGGGCCAGCCGACGTTCACGGTCGGAACGCGGCGCGGGGCCCCTTACGCGGCGCTGCTCGTGGCCGCCGCCGGGCTGCTGATGGTCGGTCGTCGGCTCGCCGGGGGGCACGCATGAGGCGCCTGCGACGGGACGGTCGTCATTCGGCGGCGGCGCGCGGTTCAGCGGTCGTCGAATTCGCGCTGATTTTTCCGTTGCTCTTCGCGATGCTGTATGGCCTCGTCACCTACAGCGTGATCCTCGTCGCCCAACAGAACCTTACGCTCGCGGCTGAGGAAGGCGCGCGCGCGGCGCTCAACTACCAGAACGCTTCGAACGCGGGTGCGGCACTAGCCGCGCGCGGGCAGACCGCATGCACGGTGGCGAGCAAGGCTGCCGCCTGGCTTGCCGCCAATGCAACGTGCTCGGCACAGGCGAGCACGTGCAGCTACGACGCGACGATGGACTGCATCGAGCTCACGCTGAGCTATGACTACGCGGGCCATCCGCTCGTGCCGACGCTGCCGCTCCTCAGCCTTGCGGTGCCGCGTACGTTGACGAGTGCGGCGACGGTACAGGTCAACCCGGAAAACCTACTTTGAAACGCGCGACATGGTGAACGTCACGAAGATTCTGGCCGGTGCGCTGATCGCGGCGGCGCTCGTTCTTGGGCTCTTCGCCTGGACGTTGAGCCGCCGTCCCGTGCAGCCGTCGCCTCTCGCGCGCGTCGCGCCGACGGCGCAGGTTACGTTTCCTGTCGTCGTCGCGGCTCGCCGGTTGCCCGCTGGGCAAGCGATCGGCACCGATGCGCTTCGGATCGAACGGCTGCCTGTGCGGCCGAGCGGCACCTTCGGGCAAACCGAACTGCTGGCGAAGCGCGTGCCGCTCGCCGATATCGAGCCCGGCACGCCGGTATTCGACGTCCAGTTGTCGTCTGGCTTCGCCGAACAGGTCGAGCCCGGCCAGCGCGCGGTGGCCGTGCGCGTGGACGATGCCAGTGCCGTCGGTGAGCGCGTGCGTCCGGGCAACTTCGTCGATGTCTTCCTGACGCTGAAGCGCGAGAGCGGCGGGGCCGACGCACATTCGGAAATCACGCGCTCGCAAGCGCGGCTGCTTCTTTCGCGCGTGCGCGTGCTCGCGTACGGCGATTCGCTGCCGGGCGGCGGCAATCCGGGCGAGCGCGCGGTCCATTCGCGGACCGCCGTGCTGGCCGTGCCGACTGCCGAAGTGGACCGCCTTGCGCTTGCCGATAGCGCGGGCCACCTGCTGCTTGCGTTGCGCAATCCGCGCGATGACGAGATTGCCGATCCGAAGTGGTTCGCGCAGCCCGGTGCGGGATCAGCGTCGAGCGGGCGCGCGGACCCGACGCCTTCCTCGCTCGCGGCGGCCGGCGTCACGCTGAGCGCGCTCTCGGGCAGCGAGGGAACGCGGGCGGCCCAGCCGGCGGTTCGTCATGCGGGCGGCGCCGGTGAGCGACAGATCGAAGTGATACGAGGGGGGCGCGCCGAAACGCTCGCTTATTGAGGCGAGCGGGGCGAACGGCGGCGCGTGCGCCGAGACGGGCGGCAGATCGGTGGCGGGCTTCGAGGACCCGCGCCGATTCGACGGCGGTCGACGAGAACACTAAACAGCAAAAGGCCTGACGCGAGGGGCCGATTACATGGCAAGCATATTGGCGGTGAGGAGACGGGGCGCGTCCGCATGCGCCGTCGTATGCGGAATCGCACTCGCGTTGGGCCCGAGTGTGGCGGGCGCGGCTTCGCTCGCGGGCACGGCGACGCAAGCAGCAGAGGCAATGGAGGCAACGGACGCATCGGGCGCATCGGGCGCATCGGGCGCATCGGGCGCGGGCGCCAACGAAGACGCTCATGCGGCGCGGCGGACGATCTCGCTCACAGTGGGAGACCAGCGGCAGATCGGAACGGGAGGACCGCTCGCGCGCGTTGCAATCGGCGATCCGGCGGTAGCCGACGTCCTCGTCGTGAAGGGCGGTGCGCAAAATGGCGCCGTCTTGCTCGTCGGCAAATCGGCCGGCACGACGAATTTGATGCTATGGACGAAAGGCCGCCCGGCCCCGACGACTTACGCCGTGGAGGTCCGCCCGGGTCTGGCCGCGGCGCTGCTCGACAGTTCCACGCCGCGCGTGAGAACGCTCGGCGCCGAGACCCTCGTTTCGGGTGCCACGCCGACGATGCAGTCGCATCAGCGCGCGCTCGCCACGGCAAGGGCCGCGAAGGGCAAGGGCGATGGCAATGTGACCGATATTTCGACGATCGCGACGCCGGGCGTCGTGCAGGTCGATGTGCGAGTCGTGGAGTTCAGCCGGACGGTGCTCAAGCAAGCGGGGTTCAACTTCGCTCGCCAAAACAACGGCTTTTCGTTCGGCACGTTCAGTCCATCGACGCCGACGAGCGTGACGGTTCCGCCGACGCAGGTTTCACCGGCGACGAGTACGCAGATCGGCCCCGCGATCACGTCGTCGATCTCGTCGGCCTTCAATCTCGTTTTCAGCTCGGCTACGCACGGCATTTTTTCGGATTTGAGCTTGCTTGAAAGCAACAACCTCGCGCGTGTGCTGGCCGAGCCGACGCTAGTCGCCCTTTCCGGGCAGAGCGCGAGCTTTCTCGCAGGCGGCGAGATCCCGGTGCCGGTGCCCGAAGGTCTCGGCACGACGTCGATCGAATACAAGCCGTATGGCGTCGGGCTGACGCTGACGCCGACCGTACTGAGCCCCACGCGCATCGCCCTGAAAGTGGCGCCTGAAGCGAGCGAGCTCGATTTTCAGAACGCCGTCACGATCAACGGTGTTTCGGTGCCCGCCATCACGACGCGCCGCGCCGATACGACGGTCGAGCTCGGCGACGGCGAAAGCTTCGTCATCGGCGGACTCGTCGATCGCGAGACGCGTTCGAACGTCAGCAAGGTGCCGTTGCTCGGTGATCTGCCGATCATCGGCGCCTTCTTCAAGCAGCTCAACTATTCGCAAAGCGACGAGGAGCTCGTCATCATCGTCACGCCGCATCTCGTGTCGCCGCTGGCGAAGGGCGCGCGTTTGCCGGCGACGCCGGGCGAGCAGACGGAGCAGCGCAACGCGCCGGTGTGGCGCAGCTATCTCGGCGGCGCGCTCTCGCGCGATGCCGGGCCGGGGTTTTCGCAGTGAACGCGGCGCCATGAAGGTGCGCCGAACGCAGTCCCTGAACCTTAAGGGAAGCATCGCATTGGGCGACAGGAGAACGGCATGAATGCACGGGCTGAACCGTTGACCGAGAGGGATGTCGTCGATCATTTCGTGTTCGCGTCGTCGCACGAATCGAATGCGCGTTGGCTGGCCGACACGCTGGCGGCGGCCGGGCGGCTGGAACAGGTATCGCTCGAGCCCGCGGCATTGCTTCCACGGATCGCCGCGCTCCATCCTTCGCTCGTCTTCGTCGATTTCTCCGGTAGCGACGTCGATGCGGCCGCATCCGCCGTGCAAGCGGTGCGCGCGCATTCGCCGCAGTTGCAGATCGTCGCCGTCGGCACGGTCGCGGAGCCCGAGGGCGCCATCGCCGCGCTGCGCGCTGGCGTGCGCGATTTCATCGACGTGCGCGCCGGCCCCGAAGAGGCCGTTCGGATCGCGCGTCATGTGCTCGAGAACGTGACGGAGCCGCAGGCGCGCCATGGCCGACTGACTATGCTGCTCGGCGCGCGCGTTGGCGTCGGCGTGTCGACGCTCGCCGCCAATCTGGCCGCGCTACTGCAAAGGCAAGGCGCCGCCGCCGGCAAGCATGCGGCAATCGTCGATCTCGGCCTGCCGGCCGGCGACTCAATGCTTTATCTCAACACGCGCAGCGAATTCGATTTCGTCGAGGCCGTGCGCAACTTGCGGCGCTTCGACAAGACGTTCGTACATACCGCGTTGACGCGTCATGCAAGCGGACTCGCGTTGACGACACTGCCGCCCGACCTGTCGATGCTGCGTACGGTTTCGTTCTCGTCGGCCGTCGCGCTGCTCAATCGGCTGCGCGCCTTTTTCGATCGCCAGATCGTCGACCTCGGCGGCTTCTCGAACAACGACTTCATCGCTCAAGTCGCACGTGCGGCCGACGACATCTGGCTCGTCTGCGACTCGTCGATCGCATCGGTCGTCTCCGCGATCGATCTGCTGCGCGAGCTTGCCGACGCGCAGGTCGATACGAGCCGCTTCGGGCTCGTCGTCAACCGTTTCGATCCGCGGCTCGGGCTCGCGGCGGATCAGATCGCCTCGCGGCTCGACCTGCCGCTCGTCGCGACGCTGCCCTCGCGGCAGGTGCCGCTCGGGCGCGCGGCGAACCAAGGCAAGCTGATCGTGGACGCCGCCGAGCGCGATCCCTACGTACGCGCGATCGCCGCGCTCGCGCAACGGCTCTCGACGCGAACGAACGAAGGCGGCGCCGACCCGGGTGGCGAGCATGAAGGTCGTCGCGTCAGCGACAGCGACAGCGCGATCGTCGCTCGAAGGCAGGCGGCCGCGAGCCTCGCGCGCATCAAGCGTTTCCTTCACCTTCCACAGAAGCGGTCATAGACGATGTCAAACGAGATCCAATTCGCCGACGACGCCTCTTCGTTCATCCACACGCAGCAGTTTCACGACGTAAAGAATGCGGCGCACGAGCACTTGCTCACGCGCATCGAGGAGTTGGGCGCCGAGTTTGGCCGATGGTCGCGCGGCGCGATCAATCAGTTCGTCGATCTGGAAATCGACAGCTTCGTGCGGCTGCGCCATATCCCGATCAACGAGAGCGAAGTGCGGCTCATCGCTCAGGCACTGACCAAAGAGCTGGCCGGATTCGGTCCGATCGAGGATCTGCTCAACGATCCGGCCGTCGAAGACATTCTCGTGAACGGCTACCGCGACGTCTACGTATCGCGCCACGGCATTCTCGCGAAGATGCCCGTGCGCTTCACCGACAACGCGCACCTTCTGCGCATCGTGCGCCGCATCCTCGCGCCCATCGGCCGGCGGCTCGACGAGTCGAACCCGATGGTCGATGCGCGCTTGCCGGACGGCGGGCGGGTCAATGTCATCATCGAGCCGCTCTCGCTCGACGGGCCGATCGTCTCGATTCGCAAGTTTCGCAAGGATCCGCTACGCCCATCGGATTTGCTCGCCAACGGCACGTACAACGAGGAAATCGGCGCGCTGCTCGAAGCCGCGGTTGCCGCGCGCTGCAACATCCTCGTCTCGGGTGGCACGAGTTCCGGCAAGACATCGCTGCTCAACGCGCTCGCGTTCCATATCCCCGAGCCCGAGCGCGTCGTGACGATCGAGGATACCGCGGAGCTCTCCCTGAATCATCCGCACGTCGTGCGCCTCGAAAGCCGGCCCGGCGGCTTCGACGGCGCCGGGCGCGTCACGATCCGCGATCTGCTGCGCAATTCGTTGCGGATGCGGCCCGATCGCATCATCGTCGGCGAAGTTCGCGGCGGTGAAGTGCTCGAGATGCTGCAGGCGATGAATACCGGCCACGACGGCTCGATGGGCACGGTCCACGCGAGCTCGCCGCGCGAGTGCCTCTACCGGCTCGAGATGCTGGCTGGCTTCGCCGGCTTCCAGGGCACGGAGTCGAGCTTGCGGCGGCAGATCGCCAATGCGATCGACTTCATCGTGCAGATCGGCCGCTTGTCGAACGGCAGACGGCGGATTCAGTCGATCACCGAAGTCACCGGCCTCTCCGATACGATCATCGCGACACAGGAGCTCTATCGTTTCGAGCCGTTCGTCGATGAGCAGGGCGAGGAGGTCGACAACTGGGTATCGCTCGGCATTCACCCGCATTCGCCGAAGCTCGCCCGCTTCAGGCAGATGCTCGGCGGTGCCGTCCCGTTCGACGGCGGCTTCGAGCCCGACGGAGGGTTCCGTGTCTAGCGCGCTCGCGTGGGTCGCCGCGCTCGCGCTCGTTTGCGCGGCGATGGCCATTCTGCTTTGGCAGCGCGGCGCACGTTCGCAGCACGAGGCCAACGCCGCGCGCTTTATCGAGAGCAGCGTCGTTGCGCCGAAGGCGGCGGTTGCGCAGCGCACGACTACGACTACGGCCGATACGCGACGCACGACCGCCGGCGCGCGGCGTGCGGCGACAAACGTGAGCGAGCCTCGAATCGGAGCACGAGCAGCCGCGCGCATCGCCCGCGCGTTCGACGATGTCGCCACGCGCGCCGGCCTTGGCGACGCGCGCAAGCTCGCGGTCTCACTGTGTGCGGCGATAGTCGTGATTTCGGCATGGGTGGCCCTCGATGCCGGCGCACTCGCGGCAACGGCGGCCTCGGTGGCGTGCTTGTCGGCGGCATGCTTCGTCGTCAGCGTGCGCATGCAACGCCGCCGGCTCTCGATCGTGCAGCAATTGCCGACGTTCCTCGACGGCATCGTGCGGCTCGTGACGTTGGGCAACAGCGTTCCCGCCGCATTCCAGGCCTCGCTGCAAACGACGGAGGCGCCATTGCGCGAATGCATGGACCGCATCTCGCGCGCGATGCGAGCAGGTATCGAGATCGACCGCGCGTTCGGTCAGGTCGCCGCGCTCTACGGCGTGCGCGAGTTCGAATTCGTCGGCTCGGTGCTGCGCTTGTCGGTCAAGTACGGCGGCCGGGCCGACGTCATGCTCGAACGGATGTCGCTCTTCATGCGCGATCTCGAGCAGGCCGAGCGCGAGCTGGTTGCCATGTCGGCGGAGACGCGCATGTCCGCCTGGGTGCTCGCCGTGCTGCCTCTCGCGATCGGCGGCTTTCTGATTGCCTCGAATCCGACCTACTTCAGTGCCATGTGGGCGGATCCCACGGGCCGTGCGCTCGTCTACGTCGCCTTCGGCCTGCAGATGGCAGGAGGCTACATGCTCTACCGCCTGACGCGGTTGAGGTCTTGACATGCCAGCCGATCGCCTCGCCGCTCTCGCGTTCTCGCTTGCCGCGCTCGGCCTGCTGATGTTCGCGGCCGTCATCGTCGCACAGCTCGTCGTGGCGCGTCGCGGTGCACGCGTGTTGGCCAAGGCGCTCGAAGACCGCGCGTTGGCCATGGCGGCGCGAGCCGCGGCCGATGCCGCGACGACGGCGCATTCCGCTTCGCTGGCATCTCAGCAGGGCGGTGCGTCGTCGCGCAGAGTGCCCGCGCAAGCCGAGGCCGGTACCACGGCCCGCGAGACAGGCGGACAGGCAGGCAATGGGAGCGCGGCCAAAGCGCGGACGCTGAAACGCCGCGAAACGCCGCTCGAGCGTTTGGGGCGGCTTGGCGCGCGCTGGCTCGATACGCCGCTCGGCAGGCATGCCGTCGCGCAAGAAGACAGGCAGTTGCTCGATCAATGCGGTGTCGTCGATGCAAATGCACGCGGTCTCTTCCTGATGTCGCGGCTCGGCGGTGCCGTCGTGCTTGCGATTGCCGCTGGCTCGTATGCAGGCGTGCGTGGCGGACCGTGGCTCGCCGCCGCGGCGGTAGCGCTGACAGTGGGCTTCATGCTGCCGAAGCTCGTCCTCACGCGCAGGGCGTCGCTGAGGCGCCGCAGCGTCATCGAGGAATTGCCCGGATTCGTCGATCTGCTAAGGCTGTTGCAAGGCGTCGGCCTCTCGCTCGATCAAAGCCTGCAAGTGATGGCCAACGATTTCCGCTCGATGCTGCCGGTGCTGTCGCGCGAGGTCGAGATCGCGCAGCGCCAGTTCGTGGCGGGGCGCACGCGCGAGCAGTCGCTGCAGCGGCTCGCCGCGAGCTTCGGCAACGAGGATTTGCGCGCCGTCGTACGCCTGATGGTTCAGGTCGACCGGCACGGCGGCGCGGTGCAGGAACCGCTCAAGCAATTCGGCGACCGGTTGCGCGAGACGCGCCGCTCGATGCTGCGCGAGCGGATCGGACGCCTGACCGTGAAGATGACGGGGGTCATGATCCTGACGCTGCTGCCTGCCCTCTTGATCGTGACGGCGGGGCCCGGCGTGGTCACCGCCACGCACAGTTTGAGGACACAACGGCATTGATCGATGCGAGAGACGAATTAAGCGCGGGTAACGATACGGATGAACGACGGACTGTAATCGGAACGGAAAAAAATGAAGCGACTCCTACGCGTGCGTGTCGAGACGGAACTTCGCACGAGGTATTCCCGCTATTTCACGCTCGCGGTTTGCGCGATCACGACGCTTGCCGCCAGCGCTTGCGCGTTCAAGGAATCGGGCTACGGCATCGGCCCGCAGGCCGAACGCGCCGCGGCCATGCAAACGGCGGCAAACGCACAGCGGGAAAGCAAGCCCGACACGCCCGGCGTCTATCTCGCGCTGATCGACCGGATGCAGGCAGAGGGGCTCTACTATGCGTCGCTCGCGCATATCGATGCCTATGAGAAGCAGTACGGCGCGACGCCCGAATCGACGCTGCTGCGTGCCGACGCACTGCGCATCACGGGGCAAGCCGATGCGAGCGCAAGCGCTTACCGATCGCTGCTCGGGACGCCACTGGCGGCGCGCGGATACCGCGGCCTCGGGTTGCTCGCGGGCGCGGCGGGTGACTTCGCCGACGCCGGCCGTGAGCTCGCGCATGCGAGCGAGCTTGCGCCGATCGATGCAACGACACTGTCGGATCTCGGCTATGCGCGTCTGAGGGATGGCGATGTCGCCGGGGCGCGCGTGCCGCTGATGCAGGCCGCGGAGCTCGACGCGCACAACGCGCGGATTCTCTCGAACATCGCCTTGCTATTGCTTGCGCAAGGCCACACTCATGAGGCACGCGCGCTGATGGACGAGCAGCATTTCTCGCCGGAAGTGCGCGAGGCCATTCGAAGCGATGCGTCGAAGGTGGCTGCCGTCGAGCGCGCGCGTCGCTTGGGGCCGCAGACGTCGTTGGCCAAGCGCCAGCCACGGCCGGAGAGCCGGCAGGACCCGACGCTGCTGGCGCGCGCGCACGCCGATGCGACGGTGGCCGACTCGCTGCGAGGTTCCGCTGCCGCGCCGATCGATCAAACGCCGCCTCCGTTGTTGCAACAGTTCGCACAGTGACGAGCCACGAGGAGCAGCAGCCGATGAAACGAAAGACTCTCGATGTTATTCGCACTGCAGCCCGGATGCCGCTCTTTGCGATTGCCGTCATCGTCTCGGCTGCCGCCGTGATCGTGGCAACGTCATCGCCGAGTGCGGCTGAAGAGACGTCGCCGCGAGCCGCGAATAGGACGCGCGCGAGCGAAGTCGGCGACGCGACGAGCGCTTGGCTCGAACTGCAGCGCAGCAACCAAGCGGCGGGCCCCGCATTGCCGACCCTCGGCGCGGAAGCGGGCCTCGCCTACGATCGCTACCTCGACTCGTTCAAGACGAAGATTCCGGCATCGTTCGCTTCGCCGATCGAAACGAGAGGTCCATCGTTTGGCGACTACGGGAACGGCGGCGGCTCCGGTGCCGGTGCCTCGACAAATTCCAATTGACGAGTCCCGAACGTGTCGCCTGAGCGCAATTTCCCGACGCTATCCGGCCGCAAGCGAGCGGCCGCCTCCGCGCGTATGCGCGCGGTTCGGCCATCGGCCGCCCGGCGTCAGCGCGGCTCGATCGTCGTCATGGCGGCTCTCTTTCTGACGATCGCCGTCGCGGCGCTCGGCGCGCTCGACGTCGGCAACGTCTTTTTCGCGCGGCGCTCGTTGCAGCGGATCGCCGACCTCGCCGCTTTGGCCGGCGTACAGACGATCAGCGGCGGGTGTGGCGCGGCGAGCGCGAGCGCAACGGCGAACGCCGCGGCGAACGGCTTTTCGATCGACGCGTCAGGCGCCGCGACGATCACCGTCGCATGCGGCCGATGGGATACGAAAACCAACGGCGCGCCGAGCTACTTCGCGAGCACGAACGCGGGAGCGCCGCTCAATGCGCTGCAGGTGACCGTGACGCGCCAGATCCCGTACTTCTTTCTCGGACCGGTCCGCACCGTCAGCGCAACGTCGACGGCGCAGGCGACGAACATCGGCGCATTTTCCGTCGGGACGGCACTCGCGCAATTGCAAGGCGGAGCCGTCAACGGCCTGCTGAATGCACTGCTCGGAACGAACCTCGATCTCTCGCTCGTCTCCTATGAGTCGCTCGCGAATGCGCGTATCAAGATCGGCGATCTGATGGCGGCGGCTGGAGTCGGGACCGTCGATCAGTTGCTCGCGACACAGGTCGATGTTCCTCAGCTCGCGCACCTGATGTTGACGGCGCTGTCGCGCACATCGATTGCCGATGCGAACTTGCAGAACGATATGGCCACGCTGCAGACCATCCTCGATGGCGGTATTTCGGACACTTTGACATTCCCGCTCGGCAACATGGCAGGCACCGCGGGCCTATTCTCACTCGGCGTATCGAATGCGCAAAGCGCCGTCGATGCGACGATCAGTCCGCTCGATGCGCTCATCGTCGCGGCCGAAATCGCGCATGCGGGGCAGCCTGCGATCGATATCACGACGGGCCTGAACCTTGGTGCGCTTGCCAGTGCGACGGTCAAGGTGCAGATCGTCGAGCCGCCCGTGCTCGCCGTGGGCGAAGCGGGAAGAGATCCGACGACGCAGGCATGGCGGACTGAAGCGAGCGCCGCGCAGGTGCGGCTTTATCTGAAGCTCGCCGTGGACAACCTCAGCGTGCCGATTTCCATCGAAGCGGCGCAAGGTCAAGCGTGGCTCGAATCGACGAACTGCACGTCGTCGCAGGCGAGCAGCAATTCGATCATCGGCGGGCAGACCGGGATTGCAAATCTTTGTATCGCCGATCAGGCCGCGAATCCCCAAGCCGCCTCGCAGGCATTTAGTTGTCCAACGCAACCGGCGACGATCCTCGAGGTGGCAGGCATCCCCGTTGTTACCGCCCACGCTTCGACTTCGTTGACCGGCAACCCGATCGATCCTCCCTTGACGTTCGCCGCGAGCGGCGGATACGGCAGTTTCGGAACAGGGATCGGTGAAGCGCTCACGAACGCGTTGTCGAGCAGCTTGCAGGTTGACGGCATCGACGTGTCGATTGTGACCTCCGCGCTCGAGCCGCTTCTCGAGGGAATTGCCGCTATCCGCATCGATCCGCTGCTGCAACTGCTCGGCGTGCAAGCCGGCGTCACGACGATTCATGACCTGTCGCTGACTTGCGGCGCGCCGAAACTGGTTTACTGACAAGACATTCGAAATCGAACAATGAGAGCCGCCAACAATACGATCGAGGAACTGGACATCTATGTCTGGGAGGGCAAGGCCGATATCGTCGAGCGCGTGATTCGCTGCATGGCGAGCTTCGACGTCGAGGTCATCCGCGCCGACGGCGCGACGGCGCCCGAACGCAGCAGCCCCTCGCGCGCCGCGTTGGCGATCATCAGCGTGAGCGTGATCGATGGCGGCTCGCGCGCGCTGCACGACTGGCAGGCAACGAGCGGCATGCCCGTGATCTGGGTCGGCGCGGTGCCGCGCGAGCGCGATCCCGCCACCTATCCGCCCGAATATTCGCATGTGCTGCCGCTCGATTTCACGTGCGCCGAGTTACGCGGCATGGTGACGAAACTCGCCGCCCAGTTGCGGGCGCACACGGCCGGGACGGCCGCGCCGACGGCGATCGTCGCGCATTCGGAGCCCATGCAAATGCTGCTGCATGAAGTCGATACGTTTGCGGATTGCGACACGAGCGTGCTCATTCGCGGCGAGACGGGCGTCGGCAAAGAGCGGATTGCGCAACTGCTGCACGAAAAACATTCGCGCTACCGGCACGGGCCGTTCGTACCCGTCAATTGCGGCGCCATCCCCGACGGCCTTTTCGAGTCGCTGTTCTTCGGCCATGCGAAGGGCTCGTTCACCGGCGCGATCGGCGCGCACAAAGGGTACTTCGAACAAGCGGACGGCGGCACGCTGTTTCTCGACGAGATCGGCGACCTTCCGCTCTATCAGCAGGTGAAGCTGCTGCGCGTGCTGGAAGACGGCGCCGTCACACGGATCGGCTCGGCCACGCCGGTCAAAGTCGATTTCCGACTCGTCGCCGCGACCAACAAGAATCTGCCGCAGCTCGTGAAGGACGGCACGTTTCGGGCTGACCTCTTTTACCGGCTCGCCGTCATCGAGTTACGGATTCCGTCGCTCGAGGAGCGCGGCGCTGTCGACAAGATCGCGATCTTCAATGCCTTTATCGCTTCCGTGGTAGGCGCCGACCGGCTCGCCACGCTCCCCGAGATTCCGTATTGGCTGGCCGATTCCGTTGCCGACACTTACTTTCCCGGCAACGTGCGCGAGTTGCGCAACCTGGCCGAGCGCATCGGCGTGACCGTGCGGCAGATCGGCAGCTGGGATGCGCCGCGGCTCAAGCGCTTGCTCGCCCACGCGCGCAATGCCCAGCCGATACCGGCCGAAAGCGCGAGCGAGGTCATCGTGGACCGCAGCAAGTGGGACATGGCCGAGCGCAGCCGCGTGCTCGCCGCGCTCGCGACCAACGCGTGGCGACGCCAGGACACCGCTCAGTACCTCGGCATCAGCCGCAAAGTGTTGTGGGAAAAGATGCGGAAATACCAAATATTCGATGAGGAGCCCGAAACAAGAGAAACTGAGTAATAATGACGCGCTGAAGTAGCCTGTTCCAATTAGAACTACTAGCGCCAGGAATTGACAATGAGGAATTTTTCTCGTATGCGGGGGACAGCGCTTGCCGCGCTTGTCGTCATCGGGGGAATCGGGATGGTGGGCTGTGCCGGTGCACAGTCGGCCGGAGAAGTCGCATCGGCCACGCCGTCAATGTCGGCGCCCGTGGCTGCATCGGCGGCCGTTGTAGCCGCCGCGCCTGCGCCGGTTGTCGCTTTGTCGGCTTCGACAACGATTGCGCCGGATCAATCGGCGTCGGCGACGACGTCCGACGACACAAAAGAGGCGCAGGGCAACGTTGCCGAGCTGCGTCGCCTGATGCGCAGCAACGAGCTAACGGAGTTGCGCACGAGCTACAACGGCAGCTACGGGGCGAGCCTGTTGCTTCACGGCGACGATTTGACGTACTACATCGCGCTCTTTCAACAAAAGAACTTTTGGCGAGTGATCAAGACGCACGACGACGCGCGTGCGGAACAGATCTACGCCGACTTCGTCAAGAAGAGTGCACAGCTTGCCGATGTCGAATTGCGTCGCGCGAAGCTCGCCGCGCAAAAGGCCTACACCGAGCGGCAGATCGCGCTGCAGCAGGCGCGCGCCGATCGCTTGCAAGCTGATCTCGATGTGGCGCATCAGCAACAGACGCTCTTCGCGAGCCGCCAGAAAGAAACGCGCGAGGAAGCGGCCGCGCTCGAGATGCAGAAACGCGCCGCGCAGGACCAACTGCGCGATTTGCGGCGCCAGGTTCAGTCGCTGCAACGCGAGAACGAGCAGGGATTGCCGCACAGCATTCACTGATCTATTTGAAAACGGCCGATTTGGCCACGGCGCCGCGCCGTCCTTACGGACGACGTGGCGCCGTGCACCACAATCGCGCAATATGGTCAGTCCTCTCCGTCTCTCCTGGCATGCCTTGTCCGGAGAGACATCGGCATTTTCCGCCCTATCGCTAGCGAGCGGGCGGCGGCGGCCGCTTTGCTTTTGACTTCTTATCTTTCGCTGACCCGTCCGCTTGAGCGGTTTTAGCGTGCTTCCTTTCGCCTTTCGGCTCGGCCGCATCGACAGCGATGGGATCGCTCGCGGGGAAGGTTTCCCCCAGTGCCTCGTCGAGCCTATCATCCGATGATTCGATAGGACGAGGGGCGGGCGG
Source organism: Trinickia symbiotica (assembly GCF_003028655.1). Taxonomy (GTDB): domain Bacteria; phylum Pseudomonadota; class Gammaproteobacteria; order Burkholderiales; family Burkholderiaceae; genus Trinickia; species Trinickia symbiotica_A. The sequence continues at coordinate 298,173 of NZ_PYUC01000002.1, read as the reverse complement.
GTGAGTCTTTGGCATGACGGTCTCCTCGTGACGAGAAGTGAAGAACCAGCATAACGCATCGATGTGACCGCTGCTGCTTCCGCCATCTCCTATGCATAATCTGCAGCTACCTTGTAATTGCTGCTTGCTTCCGCCTAATCTTCTGATTATTTGTCGAAGGCTTGGATCGGGGCGAAACGCCCGCCATCTATACAACCTAGTCTTCTTGCGCCGCTGAAGGCACCAAATTTGCCACTACTCTCGCGTCTTCACCTTTGGGATAGCAATGGGAATTCAGCAGACGGAACAGCCCCGCAGGGTGCATGCGCTACATCTTGTCGATGCCGACCTCGATCACCTCGAGCGAGCGATCCGCGAACCCGACAATCGCATGCTCAACGCCCAATACTGGGAACGCCGCGTCCTCTCGGTCCGGCATCAATTCGAACTGACGCGCGAGCAACGCGCGCGCGTCGAAGCAATTCTTGAAAGGCTCGCCCAGCGCAACGGGGAACCTGCCTTGTAGGCACTACTGCGGCGAGCGTCGTCCCGGGGGCCTGCCACGAGTGTGAGCAGGCCCCTACGTCCTTCTTTACTCGTTATTGCTGTTGTCGCCGCCGGTGTTGCCGTGCTCACCGTTATGGGGCGCGGTACTGAACGGCCGGCGGCGGCGCGTCACGACGACGGGGCCTTCGTTGGTGGTCCGATCCGACTGAGAAGGCGTGGGCGCGCCGTGCGCTTCCCGCGGTTCACGCGGCTCGCGCGGTTCACGCGATTCGCGGTACGGTCCCGAGCCCTCGCGCGGGCCGTGCCGCTCGCGCTCGCCGTGTCCGCCCGGGCGTGGGCCGCGCGGGCCGGGGCGGGTGCCCGTATCGAGCTGGATCGTCGAAATGGCCCGTTTGTAGATGCCTTGCAGCCCCACGGGCGTGCGCAGCATGACCAGATATTGATCGAACGATTCGATGCATCCCGTCAGGCGAATGCCGTTGACAAGATAGATTTCGACGCGCTTGCGTTCTTTGCGCGCGGCATTCATGAAGTCGTTCTGCGGATGCGATTCTGACGGATTCGGCATTGCAAGGACGGCAGCGCAAGCTGCTCCAGTTGAGTTAGTGAGAGGCGCAACGAGGCGCGCGATTCCGGGCTGGCCGCGATTTTAACCCGTGTCCGGCGAATGAGGGCCAGTGGACCGCCATTCGCTCCATGCGGCACGTGCTCGGCGCGAGTTCGATAGAGGCTGAACGCGCGGCCGAGTTCCTCCATCCGTTCGATGGCGGCTGCACACGGTTTCTCCCCGACCGGTCGATATCGGCGGGTCGGGGCGTCGCTTTCGTTCGTGGGACAATCTGCTCGTCAATCCGCGGTTGGTCAGTCCGTATCGGCCGATCGGCGATGGTGCGTTGGCGTACCACGACAGTCCGGCCTCGTGGTCGAACATCGATTCGATGCTCGACTCCCACACATTAGGCCGTAATTTTCGCGAGAGCCAGATGAAATCGAAAATTTCGGACGAGCGGCAACGACCATGAAAGTCCTTCCCCCGAATCTCTCCGAGTCTCGTTTTCGCGCGGCGTTGGACGAGTTGGCGTCGATCGTCGGCAACGCGTACGTGCTCGCCAGTGAAGACGCGCTGACCGAGTACGCGGATCCGTTCGTGCCGGGGCCGCGGGAGCAACGGTTCGCGGCGTCGGCGGCCGTATTGCCGAGCTCCGTCGATGAAATCCGCGAAGTGCTGCGCGTGGCGCGCGCATATGCGCTGCCGCTCTGGCCGGTCTCGACCGGCCGCAACTTCGCGTACGGCGGCGCCGCGCCGCGCTTGACCGGTTCAGTCGTTCTCGACCTCAAGCGGATGAACCGCGTGCTCGAAGTGAACGAGACGCTTGCCTACGCGCTGGTCGAGCCTGGGGTGACGTATTTCGATCTTTACGCTCACTTGCGCGAGCGTGGCTCGAAGTTGTGGATCGACCCCGCGGCGGCGGGATGGGGGAGCGTGGTCGGCAATGCGCTAGAGCGGGGGGTCGGCTACACGCCCTACGGCGATCACGCGGCGGCGCAATGCGGGATGGAGGTCGTGCTCGCGAACGGCGACGTCATTCGCACGGGCATGGGCGGCATCGAGATCGGCAGAGCCTGGCAGCTTTACAAGCCCGGTTTCGGGCCTTCGTACGATGCGATGTTTATGCAGTCGAACTTCGGAATCGTCACGAAACTCGGCATCGCGCTGATGCCGAGGCCAGCGTCCTATCTGCTCGCGCATGCGCGATTTCGCGAGGAAGCGGATCTTGTAGCGGTTGTTGAAGCGTTGCGCCCGTTCAAGCTCGATGAAACGATCCGCAATCATGCGGTTATCGAAGGGGCGATCCGTTTTGCGGCCGGGATTTCTTCGCGCTCGCAATGGTATGAGGGCAGCGGGCCGATGCCCGACGCCGCGGTGGCTGCGATGGCCAAGCAACTCGGCATTGGTCGCTGGAACCTGCGGTTCGGGCTCTACGGGGTACCCGAGATCGTCGAAGCGCAGTATGCGATCGTCAGGCGCGCTTTGTTGCGTGTGCGTGGCGCCGAGATCGACGCGGCACGCTACGTCGGCGACGAGGAACCGTCGGCCGGCGGCGACCGCAACATGGCCGGGATTCCGACGATGGCCGCTTTTCGCATGCTCGATTGGCGCGGCGGCAATGGGGCGCATGTCGATTTTTCGCCGATCTGTCCGTTCACGGGGGGCGATGCGATGCGGCAGTATTTGGTGGCCAAGACGCGCGCGGCGGAGTATGGGTTTGATTACTACGGTGGATTCACAGCCGGCGCGCGCCATCTTCATCACATCATGGCGATCATTTTCAATCGCGACGACGCGCTCGAAAGCGATGCGGCCGAGGACTTGCTGCGTGTGCTGATGAGTGATGCGCGCGCCGAAGGATACGGCGAATATCGTGCTCACCTTGCGTATATGGATTTCGCCGCCGCGCAGTACGATTTCAACGACGGCGCGCTGCTACGGTTTTCGGAGACGATCAAGGATGCCCTCGATCCACAAGGGATTCTCGCGCCGGGCAAGTCGGGGATTTGGCCGCGTATGTGGCGTAGCAGGCGCGGTTATACCTAACGCGTAAGGCGATGCAGAGGGCGGTGGCAGCATGAATCGACGCATTTTCCTGATGGCGAGCGCCGGGCTGGCGGCTAGCGGAGGGTTCGGGCGCGCTATGGTGTCGGGCGATCGACATTCAGTAGCCGCCGGGCCTGTCGTCGTCATCGTCGATGCGTCGCTCGATGAAAGCGTCGAATGGGCGCGGTCCGCCATTGCGCATGGCGCCTCGGTGATCGATGGCGGCGATGACGTCGGTGCGCTTTGGTATCGGGCACTGAGAGGCACGCGCGTGTCCGTGGTCGGTGCGTTGCGTGCGTCCGATTTCTTTGTGATTCGGCATTTGGCGCGAAGCGAGGGCCGAACGGTAATGCATGAATCTGGCAGCGCCGGCGTTGTTTCGTTTGGCATCGACGCTTTGTCCTGAGCGACTGCGGGAGTCCTGGCGGATCAGTTGCCAAGATTCATTCAACGTTGAACTGACACCTGCGGCGGGGCGGGCGTTCACTAGATCTCCCTTCGATTGAAAGGAGATCGTCATGGAAACGCGTACTGCTCTCGCCGGCTCGTGCGTGCCGTGGAACAAGGGCAAGCTCACCGGCCATAAGCCGCCGCCGAAGCTTCCGGAAATCTGGGCGATCCGCACTAGGCTGCAAATGTCGTCGAACATTCGCACTCGTGCAGGATATCTGCCAAGGCTCCCACGTCGGATCCCGGGCAATGGTAATGCAGCAGAAGACGCAACGACCTGTTCAGTTTGAGGTCACGGACCAAACTCGTAAGAGCCTCGAGGCCTGGATCCAAGTGCGCGGATTGAAGCCGCAGACAAAAGTATGAAGAGTGACGGCCGGCGAGCGGTCGCTTGCCGGCCAGGAAGGGACGTTCGGTCGTGATTCCCCAAAGGCTGCAGTCAACGGCCTCATGACCCGCGGTGCCAGCGCACTCAAGACGAAAAGTGTCCTATGGCAGCATGGCCAGGAAAAACCGCACCACATCGATGTTGAATTGTTCATGGAACGCCGCCCGGTCGAAGCCCGGCAGGCTGTTGCAGATTTCCGGCCGCATCCGGGAAAGACGCGCATCGCACCGTGGCAGGAAGTCGTAGTGACCTGCGTTGGCAACCACGTGATATTCGGGCGCATGGGGCAAGTCGGCGCGTACCGGCTCGTCATAGTAGGGATGCGGCTGATGCCGATCGTCGGCCGCGCTCCAGAGCTGGACCGTGGCGTGAACGCCGCTTAGCCCTGTGCGGCCGAAAGTAAATCCAAACGAAGGTGCAGCGATGACGAGGGCCTTGATGCGCGGATCGTGAACCCAGGCGCCGGCGGGAACATTCGCGGCGAAGCGCAGGTCGACGCCTGCCTGCTTCAGGGCCTCACACAGATCATGATCCGGGTGGACCTCACAAAACGGGGCGATTTTTGAAAGGTCCGGGATACCGCCTGCGGCCACGAGCACGGTGAAGCCGCCGTTGGAAAAGCCAAACGCGCCGATTCGGGCCGCATCCAGCCGCTTGTGCCAACGCCACTCGTCGAGCATGTAGTCAACCAGCCGGTGAAGCTGGGCGGGACGGCGCCAGAGTTGCAAGACCCGGCTCTGGTCGTCGAAAGTGTCGCCGGCGTGACTGACAGCTGCCGCGACGAAGCCCGCGTGAGCCAACGCGAGAGCCGTGTCGTAATGGCCACTGTACCAGCCTCCGCCGCCGTGTGACATCACCACCAGTGGCAGGTGATTGCCAGCGATCGGCGCGTCCAGCGCTACAGTCTGTGTGAAAGTGTCCAACGAGTGCGGAGTCGCCGGCGCGTTAGTCGGAAACCAGATGCCGGCCGTGAGCGGTGGCTCAGCACCGTTCGGTATTTTGACCTCCGCAAAGCCGACATCGGCTGCGAAGACAGGCGCGGCAATCAAGCCCCAAAGGGCGGTGAGAATGGCCATCAACCTCATGATCATCTCCGTTGTTGTCGTCGCTCAGACCGAACGGTACCGAGTAGGCGCGGCGAAGCAAGCCGTCACTTGACCAAGGCGCCTCGGTCGCGTTGATTGTTTCGAGGAAGGAGAATCAATTGATCTGAGAGTCCACCTTGGATGGTACAGGACACCGCCGAGTGTCCGATTTACAGGAGCCCGAATGACGGCTTGGGGTCGGGTGGCGCCCATTGCTCCGGACGCAGACTGGATCTCCCTTCAATCGAAAGGAGATTGTCATGAACACAGCCAAGATCGGTTCGTCGCGGGTGCGGTGGAATAAAGGAAGATTGACCGGCCAGAAGCCACCGCTGAAGCTTAAGGAAATCTGGGCGATTCGCGTGCGCCTGCAGCTTTCTTCCCAAGTGCGGGACTTAGCCATGTTCAATCTCGCGATCGACAGCAAGCTGCGGGTGTGCGACGTCTGTCACGGGGAGCACATCGCCAGCCGCGCGACGATCATGCAGCAGAAGACGCAACGGCCGGTACAGTTCGAGATCACCGAACAGACCCGCGACAGCGTGGCAGCTTGGATAAGGCATGCGAGGCTGCATGCATCCGACTTCTTATTCCCGAGCAGAATTCACGACTCACCGCACTTGTCGACGCGACAATACGCCCGGCTGGTTCATCGGTGGGTCGCGTCAATCGGGCTGGACGACACTGCTTACGGTACGCACACGATGCGCCGGACCAAGGCGCCGTTGACCTACCGCCGCACGAAGAACCTTCGGGCGGTCCAGCTGTTGCTCGGCCACACGAAGCTTGAAAGTACAGTCCGCTACCTCGGCATCGAGGTGGATGACGCACTTGAAATGGCGGAACAAACGGAAGTGTAGGGGCAGGTCGGTTAGCGAGGGGGCGCTGACCGGCCAAGAGCGGTCGGTCGACGTGACGAGCTGAATCGGTGACAATTGGCGCCAGGGTTGTCGGCGATATGCAGATATCGCTCCCTGACCTTCAACCACACAACTCAGGTAAAAGCTGCGTTGGTCATCGAAGCGGCCCATCGCATCGTACCGTTGCAAGTCAAATATAATGAAATCGTAAGGGACCCGCGTGCATCCCAAACCTTGGTTACTGATTGCCTGGATTCCGTTCGTCGTAGCTTGGATGTTTTTCGCAAGCTCTACTTTCAATCGACTGGCGGCAAAGCATCCACAAACCTACCAGATATATGGGCGGCCTCAGTTAGGTCGATTTGGTCCTACCGGTCAAGGTATGGCGTTCCTGTTAGGAAGACAGCATCGAGCGCTCGGGGATCGGACTTTATCCTTCTTCTCTGATGGTTCATTGGTCGTGCTAGCGTTGTGCTGTGTTTTCTGCGTCTGGTCGATGATTTACGGTGGAATGTGAAGCTAGCTACCTCGGCGTCGAGGTCGACGACGCGCTGGAGATGGCGGCGCAGACCGACATGTGAACGACGCGGCCGGGCGACGATTGCAATCGATGATTTTGCGGCCGCGCGCTGTACATGCGCACCTCTGTCGAAAGCGTGTTTTCTTGGCGAGCAGGATCAACCGCGTTTCGAGTCCATCGCGAACACGAGACGGTGTTCGAGACCGCGTTGCCGGTCAACCGGATTGGCTGACAACCCCAACCATCCGATGACTGCTGTGGAGATATGGGGTTGCCGGTTTCGGTTGCGCGATGCCGGTTTCGATGAGTCACAAGTTGCCGATCCGAAGCCATCCGACGGCGGGGTGTTCGCCGGGAACGGCTTCTTGCAGGACGGTATGTATCAGTCTCAGGCCTCTGGCCGAATTGGCAAACCAAACGACTGCATCCTGCGTCGCCCGATTGGCCAAAACAAGCGCCCGGAATCCCGCGTTGTTTCCCCAGTGAAAGAAGCAACCTTGGAGCGGTTCGAGTCCCCAGCCCAATCCCCAGGCAACGTTTGGATCAGGCGGGTTTTGACCGATGAGATCTTCCGCGTCGTCGCCTTGCCGCGTATTGACGCGAGGTGCAAACCATTGATCGTAGCTCGCTGCCGTCAAGCCTCGGCGAGCCAGTACATGCTGAACAAAGCCGATGTAATCGGATGCCGTCGTCAGGAGCGACCACGAGGCCTGCGCTGTCTGCACGCGACGCTTAGGCACCGGCTCACCTTCCCACTCGTGCCCCTGCGCATGGTTGACCCTGAAGCGCTCTTGCCACTCCAGGCTCGAATGACGCATGCCCAACGGCTCGAACACGCGCTCTCGCGCCAGCATCTCCAGCGGGCGCGCGCTTACGGTCTCCAACGCGCGTTGAAGCCATGCAAACGCACTGCTGCCATAGCTGAATCGCTCGCCGGGCATGAAATACGTGCGAAGCGGAGCGCTGTCGCGGACAATATTTGGAAGACCGGTGGTGTGTGTCAGTACATGAAAGGCAGTTATCCGGCGAGAGTTCGAGTCGCCGGGTATGTAATCGCCGCAGATTTCGAATAGGGGTTTTTGCAGATCAAGAAGCCCTTCTTCGACAAGCTGGAGGGCGATATAGGCAATGAGCGGTTTGGTGAGAGACGCAGCCTCGAAGACGGTCGCCGCATCGACACTAGCGCGGTCGTGCGCACCGCGAACCCCAAAGTAATATTCGACACTTCTCGTCCCTGCGCGAAGAGCGGCAAGAGATACGCCAGAAATCTTGCCGCCGGCAGTTGTTTCAGCGAGGAATCGTTCGAGATCGGTCATCTGTTCACATATCGGCAGCATTCTGGAGGAATTGTACCGACTGCAACGCCCACAACGTGTACGGCGGAACTTGTCTTAGCACGCCAACGGCCGTTGCTGGCAGCCGTTTGAGCGACCGCTTTCAGTGATGACGAGCGTCCGCTTCGGGGTCGACTGCTGCCGGCCGCGCGAGGCAGTAGCCGGCCACAATCGGCCATTCGACATCGGCATCAAGATCGTTGACAATGCGCTGTACGAACGACCCGCGACGAAGGCACATAATTCACGACCTCGTGCTTCGGCCTGTATTGGTCAGGCTTCGGTGAGCCGAACCGTACGTGCAGGCCTATCGTCGGCCTTTCCGACATTCTCAACGGATTAACCGAGAGTGGCGGGCTGTTGGACCGCTTTGTCGAACTTCAATCGCTCTCCGAGATGCAAATTGTCTCGGCGCGCATGCAGGAGGAGATTTCACAAGCTCTTGCATTTATTTGTACACGGTGCACGCTGTTAGGAATCGCAGACTGCACTGTCGATACGTGGGGAATCCGCCGTGCGCATGTACCTTTCGTCATTCGATGTTGGCGCCAGGCCTGATCAACTTGTGCGGCTGGTCGGCCGTGAAATGCGAGCAGCAATCATCGTCAATGCGCTTGACCATCGTGAAACGGCGAGAACGCAGTGGCTGGACAATCAAGTAACAAAGCTTCGAGCGTTGGGGTTCACGGTGCGAGAACTCGATCTTCGACAGTTCTTCGGGGCCCCTGATCGCCTGGACGAGGCACTACAGCAGTTCGACGTCGTATGGGTGAACGGCGGTAACGCATTCGTACTTCGCAGGGCAATGAAGCAAAGCGGATTCGATGTCGTCATTGCGGATTTGCTGGAACGTGACAGGATCGTCTACTCAGGATTTAGTGCGGCAGCGGTCATTGCTTCGAGCACGCTCCGCGCTCTTGATCGCGTTAGCGATCCTGTTGAAATTCCACCGGGATACGATCCAGCAGTGGTATGGGAGGGGCTTCGACTTTTGCCATTTTCCCTCGTCGTACACTTCGAATCAGATCATCCTGAGTCGGCTATAGTGGGTGAGGAAGTCGAATTCTACGAGCGTCACCAAATGCCATATCGAACGTTAAGGGACGGCGAAGCTTTTGTGGTGGATGGCATGCGGAGCGAGGTTGTTGGCTAGTAGCGTTTGAGCCATCGTGAAGGGCTGTTATCGGCGCCATCGAGTGCCCCCTTCGGGTCGACAGAGGAAGTTCCGGGCCGTGCTGGTAAGATCGACCGTCGTTCAATAATGGGCTTCGGCGTTCGGCCATAAGCCGCTGGGAGGCGGCCCGCGCCTCGAGCCCGGGGAGTTCCAACTTAAACGAACAAGGTTCAACGTTGAGTGAATTTCGAGATCAGTGTTGATCGATTTTCATCGAAGTCGATTGCCCTGCTGGGCGCTGGTTTTTGCGGGCCGCGGTGATGCCGACGCTGTTGCTATTGCTGTTGTTTTTTAACTCGGCGCTCGTGCCGAAATCGGCAGGGAAGTCATCCACCTTCACGAACGCGGCGCCATCGCGTGCATACGTGTCCAGCGTCGCGCGCTCGATCGTGTCGATGTATCCGTCGCGCTCTGCCGCAGCCGCCCATGCCGGCAGGTCAGCGAGGCTCTGCGGCATCGCTGAAAGCCGGCCCTCGCGCAACGCCCGGCGCAACTTGAGTTCGATTCCCGCTACTTGAGGCGCGAGCCGCAATAATCGTTCGCCGCAATTGAGCGGATCGCGTTCGTCCGCCGACACATACGAGCCCGCGAGAAGTCGCTCGCGCGTTGGCGTTGGCGCTTGCAGCAATCGGGCGATATCGGCCGTGAGCGCATCGCTCGGCGCAGGGCGGCGCAAATCGAACGGAAACGTGAGCATACGCAGCAGGCCCGCGACGAAGCGATTCGGGTAGTTCGCAAAAAGACCCTCGAAGGCCTCGTGCGCGCGGCGAAGCGCATCTTCGACTCCCCATCGCACGAGCGGCAGGTCTGCCTCGGGTCGCCCCTCATCCTCGAATCGCTTGAGCGTGGCCGAGATCAGGACCCATTGCGAGAGCACATCGCCGAGCCGGGCCGAGAGGCGCTCGCGGCGCTTCAGAGAGCCGCCGAGCAGCAGCAGCGAAACATCGGCGACCAGGGCAAAAGCGATCGCGAGCCGCGTGGCCGAGCGGTAATAACCCGAGAGCGCTGGGCTTGCCGCTTTCGGCGCCGCGATCAAAAGGCCGACCGTTAGCGAATGAAGAATGCTGCATAGTGCGTTCGATGCAATGAAGCGCGCGTGACGGAAAAAGGCATCGTCGAAGGCGATCAATCCCGCTTGGGCGTCCGGGGCCCGGGCGGCAGCAAATTCCTCGAGCAGATACGGATGGCAGCGTAGCGCACCTTGGCCGAAGATGATGAGCGAGCGAGTGACGATGTTCGCGCCCTCCACGGTGATCGATATCGGCATCTGCTGATAGACGCGGCCGAGAAAATTCGACGGCCCGAGGCAGATGCCTTTGCCGCCGAGGATGTCCATGCCGTCATCGACGATCATGCGCGCGCGCTCAGTCACGTGGTACTTTGCGATCGCCGAGAGCACGGCCGGCTTTTCGCCAAGGTCGACGGCTTGCGCGCAAAACCGCCGCACCGCGTCGATCACATAGAGATGCCCGCCCATGCGGCCAAGCAGTTCCTGGACTCCTTCGGATGAGCCGATCGGTACCTTGAATTGTCGACGCGCCGCCGTGTAGGCGCTGACGCCTCGCACGGCCGACTTCACCAAGCCGACATTGGAAGAGGGCAGCGAGATCGAACGGCCGGCCGCGAGGCATTCCATCAGCATGCGCCAGCCATTGCCGATCTGGGTTCGTCCGCCGATCACCCAGTCGAGCCGGATGACGTCCTTGCCTGAAGTCGGCCCGTTTTGAAACACGGTGTTGAGTGGCCAGTGACGGCGGCCGATCGATACGCCCGGATGCATGGTGGGAATGAGCGCACACGTCATGCCGAGTTCGACTTCCTGGCCGAGCAGGCGATCAGGGTCGCGCGCGCGAAATGCGAGACCAAGCACTGTCGCGGTCGGGGCGAGCGTGATGTAGCGCTTTTCCCACGTCAGGCGAAAGCCGAGCGTCTCTTGGCCCTCGAAGTTCTCCCGGCAGACGATGCCGACATCGGGAATCGCCGCCGCATCCGAGCCCGCATAGGGGCTCGTCAACGCGAAACAGGGGATATCCTCGCCTCGTGCGAGCCGCGGCAAATAGTGGGACTTTTGCGATTCCGTGCCGTAATGAAGCAGCAGCTCGGCAGGACCTAGCGAGTTTGGCACCAACACCGATACCGCGGCCGTCGGCGATCTCGACGCGAGCTTCATGACCACCTGCGAATGGGCGTACGCGCTGAACGCCATGCCACTGTGCTGCTTGCCGATGATCATGCCTAGGAAGCCGTTTTCTTTGATGTACCGCCATGCGGCTTCCGGCAGATCCTGCACAACGGTGGTGACTTCCCAATCGTTCACGAGTTCGGCAAGTCGTTCGCACTCCTCATCGATGAAACGACGCTCGTCGCCGGTGAGCTTCGGCGCGCCGTGGGCGAGCAGTGCATCCCAGCGTGGGCGCCCCGTGAAGATTTCGCCGTCCCACCAGACGCTGCCGGCCTCGATGGCATCGCGCTCCGTCGGTGACATGTCGGGTAACGTCTTACGCAGCGCGGCGAGGATCGGCCCGGACAGTACGCGACGGCGCACCGGCTTCGCAAGCAACAGGCATGCGATCAGCCCCGCAACGACAAGCGCGATGACGAGCCATCCCATGTCCGTTCCTCATCGCCATGCGCTTCATCGGTGCATGGCATGGCTTGCGGCATGGCCGAATGCCGGATCCTATGCGGCTCGACGCAGCTCTGTGCGGCTCGATACGGCAATACGCTCGTGCGGCTCGGCCTGCCGCAGCCAAAGCCGTCTCAGTGCGTTTGACGTGCCTGCGTTGGCGCTTGCGTGACGACGGGCCGCGTCGCCGCTGCGGGCTGGGACGGCGCAGCGCTCTCCATGCCGGCATCGGTGCGTGGTTGCCGGTCCAGTGCTCCGCAAGCGCTGATGCCGGCGGCCGCATCGCTGCCCTCGGCGGCCTCGCCGAGCACGGCCGCGAAAGCGTTCAGTTGCGCCGGGTCCTGCAATGGCGCTTTGAGCGCGGCAACCATTAGCGAAGCGAGACGCGCGATCAACTGGAGATCGTTCATCGACCGCCCTTGCGAAAACTCGGCGAGGAGGTTGTCCGTATCGGCGCCGGCGAGCACGCCTGAAAGGGCGCCGATCGCGAAATGCAGCCGCCAGCCGAGCTCTTCGCGCGGCAGATGCGGCAACGCTCGCTGAAACGCTTCGAAGAATCGCTCCGCAACCGAGGCGTAATGGCGATTGAGAAAATCGTGAATGAAGGCGGACGGGTCCGTATAGGCTCGACCGAGCAACTTGAGGAATGCGCGTCCGCCCGCGTGCGGATCGCGAGAGAGGCGCAAGGCCGGGATGAACATCGCACCGAGCACGTGCTCACACGTGAGCCGCGGGCCGAGCTGAGCGTCGAAGCGATCAAGCAGCGCTAGCCGCTCTTCGTTGAGCCGATCCAGGCGCCGGGCGAGCATCGCATGAATGAGCGCCTCTTTGCTGCCGAAGTGATAGTTGACGGCGGCGAGGTTCACGTCGGCACGCGACGTGATCTGCCGCAGCGACATCGCCTCGAAACCGAGGTCGACGAAGATGTCTTCGGCCGCGTCGAGGATGCGTGTTTTGGTATCGCCGGTGGTCCGGCTCGTTGTACGAACTGCCATGTGCGCCTCCCATGCCGGTGGCCCGGCCGCGAACAAGCGATCGATTCAAGTTGTTGATTGAAACTCTTTTTATTCCGGCAACGATAAGAACAGGCTGTTGCCGCGGCAAGCTTTGTTTGTCGATAGACTCCTCTAGTGGCGTACGTTTGTGCTTTTTCAAATCTTAGGCGCTGGCGCCCCTTTTGTGCGGAAGTTTCGGTGTGACGAGTGCGCGGCGCTTGAATTGAGGCAGAGCGAGCTACTGCCCGCGGTGCCAAGGCGCCGGATTGCGACGCCTTGGCAGGGCGATGGATGCTTCGCCGATTATCGGACCGGTTCGCCGATTTGCGCGGCGGAACTGGTCATATCCACACCGCGCCGTTCGCGCCCGAACAGAATCAGGATGGCAATGACGATGGCCGCTACGCCGGCCACGACGGCGAGCGCAAAGGCGTAGTTGTTGCCGTTGCTCACCGCGACGCCTGCTTGCAGCGTGGCGTTGACCGACGCGATCAGATTGCCAAGCTGATAGACGAACCCGGGGAACGTCGCTCGAACTTCATCGGGCGAGATTTCGTTCAGATACGCGGGGATGACGCCCCATGCGCCTTGCACTGAAATCTGCATGAGGAAGGCACCGATGGCGAGCGCGATGGCGCCGCTCGAGAACGCCCACAGCGGCAGCACAGGGAGGGCGATGAGGGCGGCGATGCAGATTGCCTTGCGGCGGCCGATTTTCTCGGAGACGGCGCCGAAGAAGAGACCGCCGATGATGGCGCCGATGTTGAGCACGATGGCGATTGCCGATACGGTGTGCGGATCGAACTTGTGCTGCTCGCGCAGGAAGGTCGGATAAAGGTCTTGCGTGCCGTGCGAGAAGAAGTTGAAGGCCGTCATGAGGATGATCGAATAGACGGCGAGCACCCAGTTCCGCTTCAGCGTATCGACGAGAGGCGGGCGACCGGTTTTCTCCATCGCCTGCCAGGCTGGCGATTCGGGCACGTTGCTCCGGATGTAGAGCACGAGCAGTGCGGGGACCACGCCGACGAAGAACATGCCGCGCCAGCCGACGTACTGGTACAGCAGGCCGAATACGATCGAGGCGATCAGGTAGCCGCTCGGGTAGCCCGCTTGCAGCAAGCCTGACACGATGCCGCGCGAGTGCGCGGGGATCGTCTCCATCGTCAGCGCCGAGCCGACGCCCCATTCGCCGCCCATCGCGACGCCGAAGAGCGCGCGCAGGACGATGAGCGTCGCGAGGTTGGGGGAGAAGCCCGAGACCAGCTCGAGCAACGAATAGATCGCGATGTTGACCATCAGCGTGGGCCGACGGCCGAAGCGGTCGGCGAGGCGGCCGAAAATCAGCGCACCGAGCGGACGCATGGCGAGCGTGAGCGTGATGGCGAGTGCGACTTCGGGTATCTTCGTATTGAATTCGGCTGCGATATCTTTCAGGACGAAAACCATCAGAAAGAAATCGAATGCGTCGAGCGTCCAGCCCAGGTAGGCGGCGATCGTCACATTCCTCTGTTCGCGTGTCCAAGCCATTGTTTCTTCTCCTGTGTCTCCAGAATCTTCCGCAAGGCCGGTGAAGCGCCGCGCGGGCACCCCCGTTGGGTTGGCTAGGCGAGTTTACAGGGTCTTTAAGCAGGTGCAGGGTTAAGTGCGCTTTTGAAGGGGTAATCCCTTAGCGCCTGCGCATAGCGCCATGCGTCACTGAGTATCTTAGTAGTCGAAACGAAAGAATGGTGAAAGTTGTTTTTTAATGAGCGGGGGCAAACTATCAGCAGAGATCTCCGCGGAGATACGCTGCGACGGCCCCTGTTAGCGCGATGCCCTCCAACTCCTCTGGCGACGCCAGATGCGCGGCGATGATCTCGCGGTTATCAAGGCGCAACTCGGGTATGCAATCGAGGTGGAGTTCGAAGAAATGCACTCGGTCGATTCGTCCGTCCCAATTGCCGCAGACGCTGCCCGCGGGGAGTAATGGATACGACGAGAGACCAATTTCCTCTTCCATTTCGCGCTGCGCCGCTGCATCAGGCGTCTCACCGGTCCGAATGCTACCGCCGGGAAGACTCCACTCGGCTCGGTACGATGACTTCACAAGCAACAGCGCTCGCCCGACGTAGATCGCTACCAGCGCGCCTTCATGGCGAGGCCGCCGAAGGCGCCACCAGGCGCGAGCGAGCGGAAACCCGAAGCGAAGCGCCATGCGCCAGGCTGAGTCGATAAGCATAGCCGCTGGCGCGCGATCAAGGCCCGTCACGTGATCTCCTCGTTCCTTCCATGATGCAACGACTCAGCGCTCGTTCAGGCGCTGAGGCGCAGGGCAAGCAGCTGGCGTTGTATGCGCGGAAGCTGCATCCGTCAATGCAATCGACGTCACCGTGATAGAGTCGAGCATCATTCTTTCTCGCGTAGCCTTATGTCGCCACGCATCGAGCTTCGGCCCGTCGATTCGGCAGGCCATCGACAGGGCATGGAAAGCGCCGGTGAGGCGCACAGCGTGAACACGCAGATTCCGGCGATTGTTCCAGCGCAAACCGCT
The DNA here is from genome assembly GCF_003028655.1 of Trinickia symbiotica. Taxonomy (GTDB): domain Bacteria; phylum Pseudomonadota; class Gammaproteobacteria; order Burkholderiales; family Burkholderiaceae; genus Trinickia; species Trinickia symbiotica_A. Next base: position 283,129 of record NZ_PYUC01000002.1, on the reverse strand, counting down.
CTAGTGGTCATGCACTATCAGACTGACATCCTGCGCTTATTCCCATCGGTCGCACCCACCTTGCTCGCCAATACGCGAAAGCTCTGCGACGCTGCGCGGGCCAAGCGTGTCAACGTCTATTTCGCGAAGATCCATTTTAGTCCGGGCTATCCGGAGGTCAGTCCATTGAACCGGAATGGGCAGGGAATCAAGCAACTGGGTCTTTTCGTCGACGACCAGATCGTGCCGGAGCTCAACCAGCAGTCCACTGAACCGCTCATCATCGCGCATCGTGCCAGCGTGTTCTTTGGTACGGACTTGCAGGCACGGCTCTTGGCGCAGGGTATCGATACACTAATCATGGTCGGCATCGCGTCGACCGGTGTCGTGCTGTCGTCGGTGGCGTATGCGAGCGATGCGGACTTTCGCTTGTTCACGGTCAAGGATTGCTGCTACGACCCTGACCACGTTGTGCACGATCATCTGTTTTCAACAGCATTCGCTTCGCGCACAACAGTTCTCTCGCTTGCGGATGCCTTGTTGTTGCTTGCCTAGTCGACCCTATCCCGCAATTCGAAGGGGTAGTCATTCGAATTTGTGAGCAGGGCGGAATTTTCGAAGAACACCCGTCGTTTACGCTTCTCCGGTGCTAGCTCGCGGATCAATTCCTCAGCAGTCAGGCGAAGGAGGGCGTCATGTGTCAGGTGTCTTGGGGTCTCAAAACGGCGGCCGCACTTGTCCTCGCGGCCGGTTTCACGATCGGGCATGCGGCTGACGATGATGTTTATGTCGTCACACCGCTCGTATCCAACTTGGCAGGCGCTGCCCCGAAGGTCGACGGCGTACTACAGAACGCATGGGGTATCGCGTTCAGTCCTGCAGGAAGCCCATTCTGGGTCAACGACAATGCGACAGGCTGCGCCACGCTGTATGACGGCGAGGGCACGAAAGTGGCGCTACAGGTCTCCATCCCGCTGCCAGGCAACGTCATACCGGCCAGCGCCTGTCATCCCTTCTTCCCGAACAACCCACCGCAAACCGCGCCCGCGGCGCCGACCGGGATGGTATGGAATCCCTCGCCGGCGTTTCTCGTGCCAGGCACCACGATCCCTGCCGTATTCATCTTCGCGACCGAGGACGGCACGATTTCCGCTTGGGCCGGCGGCTTGAATCCGGCGACCAACGCCGTGATCGCGATCGATAATTCTGCCGTTCCCTCCGCCGCCAACGGGGCGGTCTACAAGGGTCTCGTTTTCGGTGTGAACGCAAAAGGCGCATTCCTGTTTGCGACGAACTTCCGCTCAGGGCATATCGATGTGTTCGGGCCGAGCGGCGGGACGAACGGCTTTTTCACGCCAGCAACGACGGACGGTGGGTTCGTCGACTCACACATCCCTGCGGGATATGCGCCGTTTGGCATCGCCAATATCAATGGGGATCTTTTCGTCACCTACGCAAAACAGAACGAAGATAAGCACGACGACGTCGCTGGCAAAGGTAACGGCTTCGTCGATGTCTTTGATACGGACGGTCACCTGCTGCGCCGCTTCGCCAGCCGAGGGACGCTTAACTCACCGTGGGGAGTCACGCGCGCGTCGTTTGCATTCGGCCGCTTCAGCGGGAAAATCCTGATCGGCAACTTCGGCGACGGCCGAATCAACGTCTTCAATAATGACGGCACGCTCGTCGATCAGCTGGAGGATGCAAACGGCAATCCGATATCGATCGACGGCTTGTGGACGCTCACACTCGGTGGCGGTCGCAACTCGAGCTCGGACGCGTTGTATTTCTCGGCGGGTCCCAACAAGGAAGTCAATGGGCTGTTCGGCATGATAAGTCCAGTGAACGCCTCCAAGGCACACGCGTCGGCTGAGCCGAGGCAATAGCGGGAAGTGCGGCTCGCGACGCAGCGCTATCATGGACGCTCGAACCAGGAGGGCGACCATGTGCTATTCGGCGCAGATCAAGGCGGACTACCGGAAATTCCTCAGGACTTTCGGTGCACGCATCGATCTGCGAGAGTTCGTCCAGCTCTATTGGGAGCGAGAGCAGGGAAGGGCGATCTCTATACCGAAAGCGATCGATGCGATGTTCGATGAGCCGCAGACGAATGAAGAGCAGCGCATCAAAGAGATGATCGCGCGTTTCAACAAGGCGCAGGCGGCGAAGCTGGAGCAGGAGATCTTCAAGCAGCGCGCTCGCCTCGCCGATGCCGAACGCAGCCTGCAGGCCAAGGCGACAAAGGCCGCAACCGAAAGCAAGCGAATTGCGACGAACAAGATCGAGGCTGCGCTCCAACGGCTCGACGATCTGCGCCGACCTGAGCTAGACGGAGAACGGGACGCGCGAATTTTTCCGGGCCACTACGCACCCGTCCTCGTCATGGAAGGCGGCGAGCGCGTCGTGAAGCCCATGCGATACCAATGTCGTCTCGCTGGAAAGCCCGCTCTCTACGACACGAAATATCCCGGGACGTATATCGCTCGGCGGGACAACCTCGAAGGGTTCTGGAAGACGCTGTTCGGGTACTCGCATGGTCTCTTGGTCGCGACCGCCTTTTACGAGCATGTCAGCAAGGCACGGCTCGAGCGGCGCGAACTGAAGGCGGGCGAGCGAGACGAGAATGTGATTCTCGAATTCAAACCGAGCTCAGCTCAAGACATGCTGCTCGCTTGCCTCTGGTCGCGCTGGGAGGGAAAGGACGAACCGAGTCTGCTGTCGTTTGCCGCGATTACTGACGAGCCTCCGCCCGAAATTGCAGCTGTCGGCCACACGCGCTGCATCATCCCGATTAAGCCGCAAAACGTCGATGCTTGGCTTCGCCCCGACGCCGCCGATCTCGCGCAGCTCTATACCGTTCTCGATGATCGTGAACGGCCGTTCTACGAGCACTTGCTGGCGGCGTGAGGGGCGGCGTCCACCACGATTACCCAAAGAACTCGTTGAGCAGACGGTTCACTTCCGATGCAGCCTCCATCTGCACCATGTGTCCCTTGCCCTCGATCACGTGCACGCTTCCCGGCAGCCCCTGCGCCTGCTTGGCGGGAATGATCTGGTCCCGCGCCCCCCAGATCACCAGCGTCCGGGGCGCGAGCGTCTCGAGCCGGTCGCGATAGACACGCTGCTGGACGCCGCCTTCGAACGAGGACGCGGCGATCTTCTGCAACGCCTCCTTCACGCCTTCGAGCCGCTTATATTTGACGATATCTTCGATCAGCTGCCGAGTGACGAGCGACTCGTCGGCGAAGAGCTTCAACAGATGCGGCTTCAGTGCGTTGCGCGTGCTGCCGGCAACGAAACCTTCGATGTACTCGCGATTAATCTCTTCGCCGAGACCGGCCGCCGCGATCAGCGCGAGTGATACGACGCGCTCGGGCGCTTTCGCCGCGACCGTCATCGACACTGCGCCGCCCATCGAATGCCCCACGAGATGCGCACGCTCGATGCCGCGGTCGTCGAGAAACGCGATGACGCTGTCGGCCAGTTCGTCGACGCTTCCGGTCTCGACCGCCTTGCCCGACTCCCCATGCCCCGGCAGATCGAGCGCCCAGACAGCGCGGTGCGCGGCGAGTTCCGCATGATTGAAGAGCCAGTTGTTCAGATCGCCGCCGAAGCCGTGGATCAGCGCGACCGGCGTGCCGCCGTCGCCCATCTTCAGATACCGCACGGTGCGCCCGGCGATCTGTGCCTTTTCCGGCTGTGGCCCGGCATCGGCGGTGTCGGCCGCGGCCGCCACGAAGTCGCGCTGGAACGCTTCAACCGCCGCGTCGATCTCGGCATCGGACGTTGCTTCGTCGGCCACCACGCCGAGCAGTGCGCCGATCGGCAACGTGTCGCCTTCCTGCGCGATCTGCCTGCGCAGCGTGCCGTCGAAAGTGCATTCGACGCCCGACGCGATCTTGTCTGTCTCGACGTCGAGCACCTCGTCGCCTTTCGCAACCTTGTCGCCGATCGCCTTGAGCCAGCCGTTGACCTGCCCCTGCTCCATCGAAAGGCCCCACTTGGGCATCGTGATCATGTGAATCGGCATCGATCAGCTCCTCACTTTCCGCACGGCCGCGGCGATGTTGTCCGCCGAGGGGATGTACAGGTCCTCGAGCACACCGGAAAATGGCGCGGGCGTATGCGGCGCGGTCACGAGTTCGATAGGCGCCTTCAGCGAATGGAATGCGCGCTGCGCGACAAGCGCGGCGATGTCGGTCGCGATCGAGCAACGGGGATTCGCCTCATCGACAATGACGACGCGCCCGGTGCGCTCGGCGCTTTCGAGTATCGTGTCTTCGTCGAGCGGTGACGTCGTGCGCAAGTCGAGTACATCGACATGGACGCCTTCCTTCCCGAGTTTTTCGGCGGCCTCCGTCGCGTAGTGGACCATGCGGCCATAGGTCACGATGGTTGCGTCGTCGCCTTCGCGGACCACGTTCGCCTCGCCGAACGGTATCGTGTACGACTCCTCCGGCACGTCGCCCTCGCGGCCATAGAGCAGCTTGTGCTCGCAGAAGATGACCGGATCGTCGTCGCGAATCGCCTGGATCAATAGTCCTTTAGCGTCGTACGGGGTGGATGGACAGACGACTTTCAGGCCAGGTATATGGGTGAAGAGCGACGTCAGCATCTGCGAGTGCTGCGCCGCTGCGCGCAAGCCCGCGCCCTGCATCGTGCGAATCACCACCGGCGTCACCGCCTTGCCGCCGAACATATAGCGGAACTTCGCGGCCTGATTGAAGATCTGGTCGAAGCATACGCCCATGAAGTCGATGAACATCAACTCGGCAACCGGGCGCATCCCGCACGCGGCTGCACCGACCGCCGCGCCGATGAAGCCGCCTTCGGACAGTGGCGTGTCGAGCACGCGTCCCGGGTACTTATGAAAGAGCCCCTTCGTGACGCCGAGCACGCCGCCCCACGCATCCTCTTCGCCGGGCGATCCCGCGCCGCCCGCGTTGTCCTCGCCCATCACGATGACGCTTTCGTCGCGCGCCATTTCCTGGCTCAGCGCTTCATTGATCGCCTGGGAAAACGTAATTTTCCGTGCCATGTCTGTCTCCTGAAGTTCGAAATGGTTCGACGTGCGCGTTACGGATACGACACGTAGACATCGGTCAGCAAATCGTCGGCAGTCGGCAACGGCGCCGCCTTCGCATCCGTCACTGCGTTGTCGATCAGCTGCTTCACCTCGGCATCGATGCCGCGCAGCTCGTCCGAGTCGAGCATTTCTGCACGCACCACGCGCTCTTCGAAGCGCTTCAGGCAGTCCTTTTCGTCGCGCAGCTTCTGCACTTCACCGGGCGCGCGATAGGTTTGTGCATCGCCTTCGAAGTGGCCGAAATAGCGGGAGAACTTCACTTCGACGAGCGTCGGGCCGCCGCCATTGCGCGCCCGCTCGATTGCGGCACCGAGCGCTTCGTGCACGGCGAAGAAATCGAAGCCGTCGACGATCACGCCGGGCATGCCGAAGCCGTTGGCGCGGTCGGCGATGTTGTCGGACGCGACCGACCATGTCGACGAGGTCGCCTCCGCATAGCCGTTGTTCTCGGCGACGAAGATCGCCGGCAGGCGCCATACGGAAGCGAGGTTCATCGATTCGAAGACCACGCCCTGGTTCGACGCGCCATCGCCGAAGAAGCACACACCCACGCCGCCAGTCTTCTTGAGCTTCGCGGCAAGCGCGGCGCCGCATATGAGCGGAGCACCGGCGCCGACGATCCCGTTTGCGCCGAGCATCCCTTTCGATAGATCGGCGATGTGCATCGAGCCACCCTTGCCGTGGCAGACGCCGGTCCTGCGGCCGTAGATTTCGGCCATCATTGCCCGCACGTCGACGCCCTTCGCGATGCAGTGACCATGACCGCGGTGCGTCGTCGCGACATAGTCCACATCGCTCAGATGCATCATCGTGCCGACCGCCGACGCCTCCTCGCCGGCATACAGATGCACGAAACCCGGGATCTCGCCGGTTGCGAACTCGACATGCAGACGCTCCTCGAACTCGCGGATCGTGCGCATCATCCGATACGCCTCCAGCAGTTTTTCCTTGCTCAACTGATTCGAAACGGACATGGTTTGTCTCCTTGGAACGATCTCGATGTTGACTGCCACTTCAGTAAGCAGTGATTTGGTTTTCGCTTCGTCCAGCGTCGATCACCTTCGATGCGCCGCCAATTCGCGCATCAACTGCCGCGATGCCGAGTAACGCAGCGTGCGGCCTCCATCCACGGTGAGCGGGCCCGCCCAGTCGAGCGCGATCTCGTAACGGTCGTCGCGCTCCAATTCAATTTCGCGCTCGCCATCGAACGCGAGGGTCCCGTGTTCCGCATGCAGCGGCGCCCAATGGCCGGCTTCGAAACGCTCGCAGGTGCGCAGCGTGACCTGATCGAGGCGGCCTGGCGCAATCGGCGCGAAGATCGGCATTCCGGATTCGCCCGCGCGTGCGAACGTGAGATGCAGCCCATGCGGTGCCGTCCGCTCGACAGGCGCCCACGCGCCGCCGATCGACGACAGGCCGATGCCGTCCGGCGCCGCAAACGTAAGAAAGAGCGTTTCGATATCGCCCGGCTCGGAAACGGCCCGGGCACCGACGAAGCGCTGCCGGCTCACGCACACGTCGACGAGCGCGATTTCTTCGCGGCCCTTGTGCGGACCCGCGACGCAGCGGACGACGAGGCGCTTGTTGCGCGTCAATGCGATGTCGGGCGGCACAAGACCCGACGCGGCGAGCGCACCCGCAACGCCTGCCACTGTCGCTTCGCGCAGATCGGGAAACGCGTTGTTGGTGCCGGTCGAGAGCGTCAATAGCGGTACTTCGCCGCAATGCGCGGCAACCGCGCGATGCGTGCCGTCGCCGCCCAGCACCGCGATCAGATCGACGCCCATGCGGACCATCTGCGCGACACCAGCATGGGTGTCCGTCACGCTGTCCGTGATCGGCAGATCGAGGAATTCGACGTTGGGCCAGCGCTGCGGCTCGCCCACGGCCGCATGCGTTTCGAGCGCGCGCAGCACCAATGCCGCCACGCCGGTCTTATCGCGCAGCATCAACACGCGGCCCACGCCGAGCATGCCGAGGCCTGCGAGCAGGCGCACGACCATGTTCGCTTTCTCGGCGGTCGGAAAGACCGAGGCATGCGTGGTGAGGCGTCGTATATCGCGGCCCGATGCGGGGTTCGCGATCACGCCGACGGTGATGAGCGATGACACTGGCTTGTCTCCTGTCCGCGAGTTGCAGAAGCGCGGACTTGTAGTAGTGAGGCGCCGTTGCGCGCGTCTGCCACTGCAATGGATGTGCCAAAGTGCTTCGGCGTCGCTCAAATGCCCCGCAAGCCGCGTATTCAAAGGGCTCTGCGGATGTGACGCGCTGGTGGCTGCTGTCGTCATGCCCTTGGCTCGACGTTCGATGTGTCTCACGAGCACGTCCTGCGATCGGGTTCAACGTGAGACGCACAGAGCGGCAATACCCGCATGCCGCGCCACACAACGGTTTGCGCGACGAGACCAACGTCTCGTCGATGCATGAGACGTTCGTCTCATGCGACGCACTTGCTGCATCGCAGTGTGATCGCCCATCGCGGATGTGCTACAAGACGGGAACCCGCCTACTCGGTGTCGCTCGCCCGGAGCCGGCCATGCCTTACGTTTCTCAAACGCAGCACATCGATCGCGTACGCGGGGCAATCGAAGGACGGTTGCCCGCCCCCGCCAACTCGCCGCGCCTCGTGTCGTCGTGGCAGCGTTCGTATGAGCAATACCGGCTCGACCCGGGTTCCGTAATCGGCCCGCGCGTGCTGTCGTCGGCGGAGCTGCGAGAAGTCCAGGACAAGGAGCAGGCCTTTTTGCGCGCGTCCGGGCAGTGCCTGACCCGGCTGCATGAAATGATCCGCGTCGCCGACTATTGCGTGATGCTGTCTGACGCGCACGGCGTCACGATCGACTATCGGATCGATCGCGACCGGCGCAACGATTTCAAGCGAGCGGGGCTCTATCTCGGCTCGTGCTGGTCCGAGCGCGAGGAGGGCACGTGCGGCATCGCGAATGTGCTGACCGATCTCGCGCCCATCACCGTGCACAAGACGGATCACTTCCGTGCCGCGTTCACGACGCTGACGTGCAGCGCGTCGCCGATCTTCGCGCCCACGGGCGAGCTGATCGGCGTGCTCGATGCATCGGCGATTCAATCGCCGGATAACCGAGACAGCCAAGGCCTTGTCTTTCAGCTGGTGCGACAAAGCGCGAGCTTGATCGAGGACGGCTATTTCCTGAATCAGACGGCCCAGCACTGGATTCTCTTCGGCCATCAAAACCGCCATTTCGTCGAAGCGCAACCCGAAGTGCTGATCGCGTTCGACGAATGCGGCAACATCGCCGCCGTGAACCGCAAGGCCCGCGAGAGCATCGCGGGCCTCGATGGCCCCCGTCACGTCGACGAGATATTCGACACATCCGATGTCCGTCTCAACGACATCGCGCGCACCGACATGATCGTTGCGCTGCGGCTTCGGGCGACGGGCGCGATGTTCTACGCACGTATCCGCGCACCGATGAAACGCGCGGCGCGCACAGTCTTGGCAGCCACGCAAGGCGAGGTGCGCGCGAACGGAAGCATCGGCGCGATGAGCCGCTTTTTGCAGAGCCGCGACGAACGGATCGCGCGCAACGCGGAAGTCGCATTGCGGATCGCCGGCAAGCGGCTGCCGATCCTCCTCCTCGGCGAAACCGGCGTCGGCAAGGAGGTGTTCGCGCACGCCGTGCACGATTCGGGGTCGCGGCGCACGCGGCCGTTTGTCGCCGTCAATTGCGGGGCGATTCCCGAATCCCTGATCGAGAGCGAGCTGTTCGGCTATGCGCCCGGCGCGTTCACCGGCGCACGCAGCCGCGGTGCGCGCGGCAAGATCGCGCTCGCGCATGGAGGCACGCTGTTTCTCGACGAAATCGGCGACATGCCGCTCAGCCTGCAAACACGCCTGCTACGTGTGCTCGCCGAAGGTGAAGTGGTGCCGCTCGGCGGCGATACGCCGGTGCATGTCGATATCGAGGTCATCTGCGCGACCCACCGGGATCTCGCGCACATGGTCGAAGCGGGATCGTTCCGCGAAGATCTTTACTATCGCTTGAGCGGCGCGGAGCTGCGGATACCGCCGCTGCGCGAGCGCGCGGATATCGGCGATGTGATCGATGCGGTGTTCGACGAGGAAGCGCAGGCGGCCGGCCACGTGCTCACGCTCGATCCGCGGCTCGCCGGGCTGCTTGCCACATTCGCGTGGCCCGGCAACATTCGTCAATTGCGCAACGTGCTGCGCTATGCATGCGCGGTGTGCGATTCGGCTTGCGTGGCGCTGCAGCACCTGTCGCCAGATTTCGCGGCGCAACTCGTGACCGACTCGGCGAACGAACCGCCTTCGTTGGTCGCCACCGACGACGAGCGCGCGCGCATCATCGCGGCGCTCACCCACCATCATTGGCGGCCGAACGCCGCCGCGCAGGCGCTCGGCATGTCACGCGCGACGCTGTACCGGAGGATCGCGAAGCTGGGCATCATCGGTCCGCACCGCCTCTGAGCGGGTCGTTGCACTGAGCCGACTTGCGCCGACAAGGACGCAACTCGTCCCCACGGGGACTTCCTCCGCGTCCTCTGTCACGCAAACGTCACCATAATTCCGCAAAGATATCGCCCCAAAGTATGGGCGGGTTGGCCGTTGACCGGCGCGCGGGCCTTACACTATCGCTCTGCTTGGCCTAGGCCCGGCATCCGACCGGCACCATCGACGATTTCACAACGAACGGAAAACGAATGAAAAAGCCCGAACAGCCGACTTCCCACCCCGAGGATAAGGACTCCGAGCCCACGCAAACACCGCAGCGCCCCAGCCGGCGCCACTTTCTAGGCGGCGTCGCAGCCGTCGCGATGGGCGGCGGGTTGGCAGGTTGCGCTGTGCCTTCGACGCCTCGCAACGCCGCTGTCACCGGTGTCGCAGCGGGCCCGGAGTTCGACCGCCCACTTCGCAACAAGGTGAAGACAGTCGTCGTGATCTTCGCGGAAAATCGCAGCTTCAATAATCTTTTCGGCGACTACCCGGGCGTTGAGCGCCCGCTCTCCGCGCTGAAGCCGGAAGACTATCTGCAGCGCGATCGCGACGGCACGACGGTGTTGCCCAAGCTGCCGAAAGTTCCGGGCGGCTGGCTGCTGAAGGACCAGGTCGCGGACGGCGTCACCTACAAAGCCGGCGAGCAGTACCAGCTCGACCTGCCGAACGCACCGTTCGCGCTGAAGGGCCCACAGGGCGAAAACCTGCCGCTGTCGCTCGTCACGCACGACCTCTGGCACGTGTTCTACCAGAACCAGATGCAGATCAACGGCGGCAAGAACGACATGTTCGCCGCTTGGGCGGACTCGGGCGGCTTCACAATGGGCCACTATGCGAACGCGAGCTACGACTTGAGGATGTGGGACCTCGCGAGCGAGTACGTTCTCTGCGACAACTTCTTCCAGGGCGCATTCGGCGGCTCGTTCCTGAATCACCAATACCTCGCCGCGGCGACGCCGCCGGTCTACCCAGACCCGGCGCGTAGCATTGCGAAGCATCAGATCGCGGCGACTGTCAGCGGACGGCCGGACGACCCGAACCTGAAGCCGCTCGACGCATCGCCGAAAAGCGCGATGGAGGGCATCCCGAAGTTCGGCCCAAGCGCGCTGACGCCGCCGGAGACGATCGCCGACGGCCGCACCGTCAGCTACGCGGTCAACACGATGATGCCGCCGTATGCGCCTACGCCCTATGCGGTCGGTGCGGACGGCGTAGTCGACCTCACGCGCGACAGCAATGCGATGGTCGTACCGCCGCAGACGCACGAGCACATTGGCGACAAGCTCGACAAGCGCGGAATCGACTGGGCGTGGTACGCGGGTGCGTTCCAGCAGACGCTCGAGATGCACGGCAAGAACCTGACCGACGGCACGCCTTTAATTCCGAACTTCCAGTATCACCATCAGCCGTTCAACTACTTCGCGAATCTCGGGCCCGGCACTGCCGCGCGCGCGAAACATCTGCGCGACGCCGGCCTCGGCGACGATGAGAGCACGAACCGCTTTCTTGCGGACGCGCGTGCGGGCCGGTTACCGCCGGTTACGTTCTACAAGCCCCAGGGCAACCTGAATATGCACGCGGGCTATGCGGACGTGGCTTCGGGCGATCGCCACATCGTGCATGCCGTCAAGGCACTGCGCGCGAGTCCGCAATGGGAGGACATGGTGGTCATCGTGACGGTCGACGAGAACGGCGGATGGTGGGACCACGTCGCGCCGCCGAAGGGTGACCGCTGGGGGCCAGGCACGCGTATCCCGGCGCTCGTGGTGTCGCCATTGGCGAAGAAGGGCTATGTCGATCATACGGTCTACGACACGGGGTCGATCCTGCGCTTCATCACGCGCGTGTTCGATCTCGAGTTGCTCGACGGCCTGCGCACGCGCGACGCGGCGATGCGCGAGCGCGGCCAGGCGCCGATGGGCGACCTGACCAACGCGCTCAATTTGTCCGCTTGACGTAGTGGGCGCGACCATTAGGGAACGCCGGCGGCGCCATGCCACCGGCGCTTGACGGCGATGGCGTAGAACGGCAAAGCAGAACGTCTGCCATCATAGTGGCGTTCTGTTACCGCTCCCGCTTCGTCCTCGAATGCCATGCCGACCCGTCTCGCTCGCCTGCCGCCGCTCGACACACCGCGTCTTCTTATCCGTCAACGCACACTCGAAGACGCGGATGCCTGCATCGAGATGGATCTCGATCCCGAGGTGACGCGGTACATCGCGGGCCCCTGGAACGATCCGATCGCACATCGACGCTTGATCGAAGTGCGCACCACGCGACCGTACCCACCGGGACTCGGCTACTGGACGATTCGCGAAATGAATTCGCCGAGTCGGTTCCTCGGTTGGGTCTTGCTGATTCCCGACCATGGCGTCGGCCCCGAAGTCGAAATCGGATGGAGGCTCGTCCGCCGCGCGTGGGGAAGAGGGATCGCAACGGAGGCGGCGAGGGCGCTGTTGCGGCATGCGTTCGAGACGGTGCATTTGGAGGAGGTCATCGCGGACATTGCTTCGGAGAACATTGCGTCCCGTCGTGTCGCCGAAAAGATCGGCATGAAGCAAGTGACGGACACGAGCGGCGGCGATAGCGACTACGGGCGCTATTGCATTCGCCGCAGTGACGCTCCGGGCTAGTGCCCTGGCCACGCCGATTGTTAGCGCAACGGCAACGGTGAATTCGTTTCAATCGACATAGATTTCCGATAGCAAAGGCCTAAACTCACTTCTAACGTTGTGTCGGCGCATTGAACCCACGTTGCGCTCGAAGAGCGACGGGTGCGGCGTCGGCATCCCGAGCGAAGCCTCGTCAATGCGGGGCGAACTGGTCTACGAATGAATGTGAGGTGGCGGAATGCTAACGATTGTGAAAGGTTTCGAAGGTCTTGCTCTGCTTGCGGCGCTCAGCTTCTACCTAGCGCCTTCGATCGTGGCGGACGCCAACGAGCGCGACGACGCGCTGGCGATTACGCTCGTCAATGTTCTGCTCGGTTGGACCGTCATCGGATGGATCGCCGCGTTCGTATGGGCCCATCGTCCGGTGAATGACCGTCCGATCGCGCAAGTGGTAGCGCGGCGCCGCCAGGCGTGGGCCCGCACGACGATCGCCAAGCTCGTCGCGCATGCGAAGAGCGGCGTGGCGCTGCCCGGCGGACTTTCCCGGAGCCCACTCTCGCACCAACCGGTGCCTGTGACGGTGAACGCGGGTCGCGAGCACGCTCGGCAGAAGTAAAGCCGGCCTTGAAACCCAACCCTGTAGCGCCGCATCACGTTTAGTTGCGGGCGCAACGATCAGAGCGGAAAGCCATCGGCAAACGCCGAGCGCAGATAGGCGACAAAAAGCGCCACGGCCTGCGGAACATGATGGGCATAAGGCCGCACGATATAAAGCTGCTCGGCGAATGCACCCAACGTGCGCCACTCGGGCAGCACGACGACCAACTTTCCCGACTGCACGGCTGACTGTGCGCTGAAGTCGGGCAACAACGCGATGCCGAGATCATCGAGCGCGGCATCGCGCAGCGCCTCGCTGTTGTTCGCCGAAAACGGACCATTGACGGTAACGGCGACGGGCTCCCCCGAACTTTTTCTTGCTGTGCCGCGCTCGAATGACCAAACGGCCGGACCCGATCCCCTCGGATAGAAAAGGCAGTCGTGCTTGGCGAGATCGTGAGGCGTCTCGGGCAGACCGCGCCGCTTGATATACGCGCGGGTTGCGACAAGCACCGACTGCGTCTTGCAAAGCTTCCACGCCACATGGGTTTCCGGTGGATGAGCGCTGTGGCGAATCGCGAGATCGAAGCCTTCCGTCGCAAGCGAAGCGAGCCTGTCCGATACTTCCATCTGGACGCGAATCTGAGGATGCTCGTTGAGAAACGCGGATAGGCGAGGCACGATCTGCTGGCGCGCAAGTGCGACCGGCGCGGTCAACCGGATCAGTCCGCGCGGCAGGCCCGCCATGTCGCGCACGGATTCGAAGCTGCTTGCGATCGTTTCATAGTGCGCGCGCGTCGCCTCGACGAGCCGCTGGCCCGCTTCCGTAAAACGCACGCTGCGCGTGGTGCGCTGCACAAGCGCCACGCCCGCCGCGCGCTCGAGCTCTGCGATACGCTGGCTCATCGCTGCTTTGCTGACACCCAATCGATTGGCCGCGGCCGTATAGCTGCCTTGGTCGGCAAGCACGGTCAGCCAGTGCAAGTGCACCCAGAGCCCCTCCACCTTTTGCGTATCCATATCCCCATTGTTCACGAATGAAAACAATCATTTCAATGTTACCGCCTTTGCGGCAGGGGCTGCGGTTCTTAAACTCGGGGGCATAGATCAACTCAACTGGAGGGGCGCAAATGAAAGCCTTCAACGATACGGCTGACGTCACGCATTTCATCGGCGGAAATCGGGTTCGCGGCGCGGCGACGCGCACGCAGGCGGTCTTCAATCCCGCGACGGGCACGGAGGCCCGCAAGCTGATCCTCGGCGAATCGAGCGACGTCGCCGCGGCGGTCGAGTCGGCCAAGGCCGCGTTCCCGAAGTGGAGCGATACGCCCCCGATCCGCCGTGCCCGCGTGATGCTGCGTTTCCTCGAGCTGATGAACAAGCGTCGCGACGAGCTTGCGGCCATCATCACGGCCGAACATGGGAAGGTATTCTCGGATGCGCAAGGCGAAGTCGAGCGCGGCATCGACGTCATCGAGTTTGCTTGCGGCATTCCGCAGCTGCTGAAGGGCGACTATACCGAGCAGGTTTCGACCGGCATGGACAACTGGACGATGCGCCAGCCGCTCGGCGTCGTGGCCGGCATCACGCCGTTCAACTTTCCCTGCATGGTGCCGTGCTGGATGTTCCCGGTCGCGATCGCGGCGGGCAATACGTTCATCCTGAAGCCTAGCGAGCGTGACCCGTCGGCATCGCTCTTCATGGGCGAGCTGCTGAAAGAGGCCGGCTTGCCTGACGGCGTGTTCAACGTCGTGCAGGGAGACAAGGTCGTCGTCGATGCGCTGCTGACGCATCCGGACGTCAAGGCGGTCAGCTTCGTGGGCTCGACGCCGATCGCGAATTACATCTACGAGACCGGTGCGAAGCATGGCAAGCGTGTGCAGGCGCTCGGCGGTGCGAAGAACCATATGGTCGTCATGCCCGATGCCGATCTGGACAAGGCCGTCGACGCGCTGATCGGTGCGGCCTACGGCTCGGCCGGCGAGCGCTGCATGGCGATCTCCGTGGCCGTGCTCGTCGGCGACGTCGCCGACAAGATCGTGCCGAAGCTGGCCGAGCGCGCTCGCTCGCTCGTCATCAAGAACGGTATGGAGGCGGATGCCGAGATGGGGCCGCTCGTGACACGCCAGGCGCTCGAGCGCGTCGAAGGGTATGTGGCACTGGGTGTCGAAGAGGGAGCGACGCTCGTCGTCGATGGCCGAGGACACAAAGTGCCGAGCCACGAAAATGGCTTCTTCACGGGCGGCACGCTGTTCGACCACGTCACGCCGCAAATGCGCATTTATAAGGAAGAGATCTTCGGGCCCGTGCTCAGTTGCGTTCGCGTGCACGACTTTACCGAGGCCGTCGACCTGATCAACGCGCACGAGTTCGGCAACGGCGTGTCGTGCTTTACGCGCGACGGCAACGTCGCACGCGAGTTCGGTCGCCGGATCGACGTGGGGATGGTCGGCATCAACGTGCCGATTCCCGTGCCGATGGCGTGGCACGGCTTCGGCGGCTTCAAGCGCAGCCTGTTCGGCGATATGCACGCGTACGGCGAGGAAGGCGTGCGTTTCTATACGAAGCAAAAGTCGATCATGCAGCGTTGGCCCGAGAGCGTGGGGAAGGGCGCCGAGTTCGCGATGCCTACCGCTCGCTGAGCGCAATCGATGAGGCATTGGTTTCCCGCGGGGAACCCATGCCGTTCATTGTGTCGCGTCGGGAAACACGATGCGCCGCGGGCTGTCGCGGCGCATCGCGCATTGGGACGCCGCAAGACTTCCGCCTTTTCCTCGCAGTCAACACTGTTTTGCCGGTTGGCGATTGACCCACCTCCCCGCAAAAACGAAGATGTCGCTGGACGATACACGTCTATACTTTTCTGATCGCCCGTGAAGGGTTCATGAGCGCGGCTTATGTCGAAGTCGTGCACGTCCTTGGGCGCACGGGCCACGCTTTTCGGCCAAGATATTGGCGCTCGGCGGTATCGGGTGAATCGGAAGCAAACGTTCGTCAGCGATGCACCGCCTCCTATCTGAGTCCGGACCAAGGGGAAAGGAATGAATAGCGTTAGCGGCAACCAAAGACAAAAAGCGTTGTTGAGCTTGCTCGGCGTCGAGAAGCCGATCATTCAAGCGCCAATGGCCGGCGTCAACACACCGGCGCTGACGGCTGCGGTCTCGAATACGGGCGCGCTGGGTTCATATGGCGTGGGCGCGATGAACGCCGATAACGCGCGCAAGACTATCCGCGAAATCCGAGCGCTCACGAGCAAGCCGTTCAACATCAACGTCTTCTGCCACCAGCCGGCGACGGCGGACGATGCGGTCGAGCGTCAGTGGATCTTATGGCTCGCGCCGCATTTCGCGCGATTCGGCGCCACACCACCCGCGAAGCTGAACGAGATCTACAAGAGCTTTCTCGTGGACGAGGACATGTTCAACGTCTTTCTCGAAGAAAAGCCGCCTATTGTCAGCTTCCATTTCGGATTGCCTTCGCGCAGCGTGATCGACGCGCTCAAAGGGGCCGGCATTCGGCTTTTGGCCTCTGCAACGAATGTCGGCGAAGCTGAGGAAGTCGTGGCCGCGGGCGTCGATGCGATCGTCGCGCAGGGAATCGAGGCCGGCGGACATCGCGGCGCGTTCGACCCACGACAGGACGAAGAGCTCGGCACATTCGCACTGACGCGGCTCTTCGCATCGAAGTTCGATCTGCCGGTCATCGCCGCGGGTGGGATCATGGACGGCGCGGGGATCGCAGCGGTGTTCGCGCTGGGCGCCGCGGCGGCTCAACTCGGTACCGCCTTCGTCGCATGTCCGGAAACCTCGATCGACGATGGTTACCGGCGTGCTTTGCTCGGGGACGACGCACGCCGCACCACATTCACCGAGGCCATTTCAGGTCGTCGAGCGCGAAGCATCGTGAACAAGTTCACCGAGCTCGGCGCCGATGCCGAGGCGCCGCAGGTCCCGGCTTACCCCATCACCTATGACATTGGCAAGGCGCTCCATGCTGCCGCGAAGGCGAAGGGCGAATTCGGATACGGTGCGCAATGGGCAGGGCAAGCCGCCGCGCTAGCACGCGATCTGCCTGCGGCGGAACTAGTCGCGAAACTGGAGGAGGAGTTGCAGGCCACCGTTAGGGGGCTTTGCGACCGATGCGCTATCTGAAAGGCGTAAAACGGTTGCCGCGGCCGGTTGCATGGCGAGCACGCCGCCATCCTTCGATCGCTGCGGTAGGCGGCCGGCACTAGAAGCGATGCGGGGGCGGCTCATTGCTCGCATCGGCGGAAACACACGGTGGTGTAGCATTAGCAGCGATGCTTGCGATGTGTTCCACTTCCCCGAGGGGCAAAGCATGGACGTGGCCGACCTCAAGGTATTCGAAGCCGTGGCGAGGCTTGGCAGCATGAACCGCGCTGCCGCCGAACTGCATACCGTGCAGTCGAATGTCACGGCGAGGATCCGGTCGCTCGAGCGTGAGATCGGCGTGGCCTTGTTTCAGCGGCATGTACGCGGGGTGAGCCTGACGCCGGCCGGCGAGCGGATGCTCCCGTATGCCGCGCGCATCGCGAAGCTCGTGGCGGACGCGAAGCTGGCGGCACTCGACGACGGCGCGCCGGGGGGCACGCTCACGCTCGGAACGCTCGAGACGACCGCAGCGCTTCGGTTGGCCCCGGTTCTCAGCAGCTTTGCGCGCATGTATCCGCAAGTGCGCCTTTCGCTGACCACGGGCACGAGTTGCAGCTTGACGGCGGACGTAGCCGATTGCCGTCTCGACGCCGCGTTCGTGGCGGGGCCGGTCGACCATCCCGATCTTCACTGTGAAACGGTCTTCCGCGAAGAATTGGTGCTCGTTACCGCGCGCGCGATTCGCTCACGGGAAGCGCTCAACGCGATCGGCGAGCTCAAGACCATCGTCTTCCGACTCGGCTGCTCCTATCGTCAGCGGCTCGATGAACTGCTCGCCGATATGGGCATCGTGACGGCGACTCCGCTCGAATTCGGTTCGCTCGATGCGATTGTCGCCTGCGTAGCGGCGGGCATCGGCGTTACGCTGTTGCCGCGGGGCGTGGTGTCGGCTGCTGCCGATCAAAACCTCGTAACCATCCATACCGTGCCGCCGGAGATCGCTGAAGTCGAAACGTTGTTCATCCGGCGACACGATGCTTATGTATCAAGCGCGATGCGCTCGTTCGTCGACACTGCCCGTTCACAGCTCGGACCCGTCATGGCCGCGGCTTGAGTATTACGGTTCAGGCAGGAACGACATCGAACTCTATCCTGATGCCACCAGGCTCGTAGATCATCGTGTGGCGCTTCGGTCCTTTGCCGAGCAGTTCGGGCGCGAATTCGACGATGACACCGGGCCACTTCGAGACGCGCTCGACGATCTCGGCAAACGATGCCTCATCTGCTGCCCTCAGAGCAAGGTGATGGAGTCCGACGTTTCGCTTACGATCGAACTCGACCTTGCGCTCGGTGTCCGTTAGCTGCCACAGCGTCAGCATCACTGTGCCATCGGAGACGAACGACGCGGGATACTCGGGGCGGCCTCCTACCTCCCGCCAACCGAGGCAGCTTACGAAGAAATCACGGGTCGTCTCGAGGTTCGACACGGTCAGTCCGACGTGATCAATGCCGACGGTCAACGGTTGCGCGTGCATGGGGGAGCTCCTTTGGGGTTGGTTGTTGCGTCGTTTAGCAGCCTGTATTGTGCGTCCGCGCAAGGCGATGAGCCAGACGCCAGTCAGTCGTTATCGTCACGGAAAAGCATTGTTTCCTGCGTCCACGGCGGAAATCCGAGGGGTATCGCGCTTTGTGATACCCCTATCTGAACAAACCGCCAGCGTCCCATGCAAACGTTGCTAAAGTTGGTACTAGTCAACGAGGCAACAATCGGCATGGATGTCGTGCGCAGCATGAAGATTTTCATCGCGGTCGCGGAATCGGGGAGCTTCACGGCGGCCGCGCTCGAACTCGACGCGAGCACAGGATATGTCTCGCGCACGATTTCGGAGCTCGAGTCGCGCCTGCGCACACGGCTCTTGAACCGGACGACGCGCCGCATCGCGCTGACCGAGGCGGGCGAACGCTATTTGAATCGTTGCCGCGCCATTCTCGCTTCGATTGGCGAAGCCGAAGCGGAGGCATCCGAGGCGCATGCGAAGCCATCGGGCACGCTGAGGCTGCATGCGATGTCGAGCATCGGGCAGAACTTCGTCGTGCCCGCCATCGCCGCCTACCAGCAGCGCCATCCCGAAGTGACGATCGAGCTCACGTTATCGCAGAACGTACCGGACTTGCTCGAGGACGGGTATGACATTGCGCTGCGCGTGTCGCTCGATACGCTGCCCGATTCTAACTACATTTCCCATGAGCTCGGGTCGGCTCAAGGCATCCTCTGCGCCGCTCCGCAGTATCTTGCGGCGCGCGGCACGCCGAAGACGGTCGAGGATCTATCGCGGCATACGTGTTTGCAGGTCGCGTTGCCGTCTGTCTTCCCCGCCGATCACTGGCGACTCGTCGGGCCCGACGGCGAACGCCTCTTTCGTTTGCCCGACCATCGATTCAAAGTGAACGTTCCCGACGCGATGGCCGTTGCGTTGCAAGAAGGGATGGGCATCGGCGCATTGCCGGTGTTCGTGGCCCGTGCGTTCCTTCGTAGCGGATCGCTCGTCAGGGTACTGCCTCACTACCATTTGCAGACGCTCAATATCTATGCGATCTATGCATCGCGCCAATACGTCGACGCGAAGATCAAAACGTGGATCGAATTCCTCCGAGCGTGGAGCGCTGATGTGCTTGGCACGGACGAACTCGCGCGGGCCGCTCATGCACGGCCTCGCCCGCATGAGACCGCTGCCGCGATGAACAATGCTACGGCAGCGACGACGAGCGGTTGATCAAACGAGTGCGTGTGCGCGACCAGTCGATCCGACAACAGCGGGCCGACGATCTGCCCAAGCCCGTAGGCGGCTGTGAGCGTAGCCATCAGATTGAACGTCACCGCATGGGCCACGCGCTTTGCCGCCGGCATGACAACGGTCACCGTGCCGACGAACGTGCCGCCGACGAGCACGGCACTACCGAGAAATGCGAGCGCCGAATGATCGAGAACAGGCAGGATGACGCCGGCGGCTTGCACGGCCAGATTGGCGGCCATGGCGGTGCGGCTGCCCCAGCGATGATGGAGCCAATGCCAGAGGAAGCACGACGGAACGGCGGCCAGGCCGAACGCTGCCCAGATATGGACAGGATTGACCTGGGGCAGCGCGTTTCGGACGAGTAGCGGCAGATAGGTCGCCGTGACGATGTAGCCGAGGCCGGCGAGACCATAAATGGCGATGAGGGCCCAAGGACCGATGACCGCATGATTCGTGCTCGAAGCGCCTTTTGGTCCTTCACGTTGTTCGGAGTACGAAGGAATATTGCGTGCCACCGTCGGCCATGCAATAGCGGAGAGAATTGCCGATGCCGCGGCGAGGAGTAGCCAAAGCGCCGCAGTGCCAACGCCTCCCGCATGACCGAACGCAATCAGTTCGGCCGAAATGGCAATTCCCGTCCCCACGCCCGAATAGAGGATGGGCGCGCCGTGATGGTGTCCGATCACGTGGAACAGCCATACCGATGCGGCAACGAGCGCGAGGGCACTCATGGCGCCCGCGATGAACCTTGCGCCGATGATGAGCGCAATCGACGGATGCAGCGCAAGGGCGGCCAGGCAAACGACTGTTCCAATAGTGGCGAATTGGCAGAGGCGCACCGCATGCCGATGATCGATCCGGCTGACGGCGAGCGCGCCGAGCAGATAGCCGGCGTAGTTCGCGGACGCCGCGAGCGAGCCGCCCGACACAGTCATGACCGCTTCCTTCACCATCAGCGGGTACATGCCCGTGAACGAGAAACGGCCGAATCCCATTCCGACGGCAAGAATCAATGCGCCGGCAATCGACTCCAGCAAGGGAGCGCTGCGCGCGCGTACTAATGCGTTTTCCATTTACGTCCACCCACCCATCTTCCAATTCGAACGGCTCGTCACGTCGAGCCTTCAGTTCGTTCAATATTGGTTCGTCGATAGGCGAACGACAATCGCCGGCCGGTCAACACTCTTTTTACCGGCGACGATCATGCGGTCCTCCGTCAGTCGTCCTCTTTATACCGCGCGTCGAGACTATCGAAGAGGGGTTTCTGAACGAGACGCTGGCGCTCTTTGAACGGCGCGACGATGGCCGGGTCTTCATCCACGCGTCCCCGCTCGAGCAGCACGCCGAGCGACTGTTGCATGCCGCGCACGGCACCCTGTAGCGCGGCATTCGCGTAGAGCACCATTCCATAGCGCAGAGCGGCGAGCGCATCGCGATCCTGGACAGGCGTCTTGCCGCCGATGACGATATTGATGAGCAACGGCTTCTCGAAGAGGCCCGGCAACCGCTCGATATCGGCGCGCGTCTCCATCGCCTCGATGAAGAGAACGTCGGCACCTGCTTCGACGAACCGGTGCGCGCGGTCGATCGCCGCGTCGATTCCATGCGCCGCCGCGGCATCCGTCCGGGCGACGATCAGGAAATTCTCGTCGGTGCGCGCATCGACGGCGGCGCGTATCTTGCCGACCATTTCCCCGGCACTGACGACTTCCTTGCCGGAGAAGTGGCCGCATTTCTTCGGCATGACCTGGTCTTCGATCTGAATGGCATCGACACCGACGCGCTCGAGCGTACGCACCGCTTGGCGAACATTGAGCGCGTTGCCGAAGCCGGTATCGGCATCGACGATGAGCGGCAGCTCGACGGCATCGCGAACGCGCGCCGCATGTTCGGCGATATCGGTTAGGCCGATGAAACCGAGGTCAGGAAGCCCGAATGACATGTTGGTGACGCCGGCGCCCGTCAGGTAGACGGCGCCGAAACCCATATCCTCGATGAGACGCGCGCTCATGGCGTTGAACGCGCCGGGTACGAGCAGGCCCTGCTTTTTGCCGATCTCGGCGCGAAAGCGTTCTCTACGGGAGGCAGCGGATGAGCTCATAGGGTAGTCCTCGTGTGCGGGACGACGGCGCGGACGCAATCGTCAAGGAATGCGAAACAGCGTGCAGGCCGAACTCGTCAGTATCGACCGCCTGCGCGAAACGTCGGGCACCCAGGCTTCGAGTGCTTCGAACGATGAAGGATAATCGATCAGCGCCTCGTGCTGCGTATGCGGCCAGTCGCTGCCCCAGACGAGCCGTTGCTCGCCGAACGCATCGAGCAAGCCCTCGGTAAGCGCTTTGCCGAGCGCCAGGCCATCGCTGCCCGACGCACTGCGGTAGGCGGCGGACAGCTTGACCCAGACGCGGCCCGAATCGGCGGTCGAAAGCAGATAACGGAAGCCGGGGTCGGCGGCGCCGGCATGCGGGTCGGGGCGGCCGAAATGATCGACGACGACCGTGCACCCTTGCGACAACAGCGCATCGACGACGACCTGCAAATCGGCCGCCTGCCGATGCACTTCGACGTGCCAGCGCATGGCGTTCACGCGGGCAAGAAGGCGAGGCCATGCACCCGTCCGCAGGTCGGGCAGCACCAGACCGATGAGATTGAGCCGGATGCCGACGACGCCGCACTGATCGAGCGCCTCGAGCTCATGCTCGGAGATATCGACATCGACGACCGCCACACCGCGAAATCGCCGCGGATAGCGTTTCGTCGCGGCAAGCAGGAAGGCGTTATCGGTCCCGAGGAAGCTCGGCTGCACGAGCACGCCGTGAGAGATGCCGTTCGATTTCAAGTGCGCCACATAGGCATCGAGCGTCGCATCGTAGTCGGGCGCGTGGCGCCGAACCGCGGCGAGCGGCAGCCCGCGCGTAAAGACGTGAGCGTGCGAATCGACGGCCGTGATTTCAGGCGCGCGGAATTCCAGCCAATCCGCATGGTGCTGAATGGACGGGGCAGCGGTCTCAGTCTCGCTGGCGGCCTTGACGTCGAGATCGTTCATGAAGCGTAGTGAGCAAAAAAAATGACGATGCACTTATCCGCGCCCGGCAGGCGCGGGTTCCGCCGACGATGAAGACCCGTCGCGCGCGGCCGATGCGGTTGCCGCATCGATTCGCCGCCCGCGCGTCTCGGGCAGCAGCAAGGCAGCGATGACGACGAGACCATAGGCCACGCCCGCGTCGATGCCGATGGCGGCGCCGAGCGGCATCGAGCCGCTCATATGCCCGATCAGCACGGGAAAGCCTGCCGATACGATCCGTCCGAAGTTATAGCAGAAGCCGACGCCCGTCCCTCGGACGCCCTGCGGATAGAGCTCGTTGAAGAGCGCGCCGAGCGTGGCCGGGATGCCCGCGGAGAAAAGGCCGAGCGGAAAGCTCAGGATGAGCATCGCCGTATCGCCGATCGGCAGGAACACATAGAGGTTCACGGTCACGACGCAGCAAAGCGCGAAGAAAATCACGTTGAGGCGCCGGCCGATGCGATCCTGCAGCCACGCGCTGACGAAGCATCCGGTGATGAAGGCGACGATGACGACGGCGAGATAGCCGCCTGTTCCGAGCACAGACAGATGGCGCTCGGTCTTGAGGTACGTCGGCAGCCACGTCGTGATCGCGTGGTAGCCGCCGTGCGCACCGAGACCGATGACACCGCCGACGAGGGTCGTGCGGACGACGGAGCGATCGAAGATGCCCGCCGCGATGGCGAACACGCCAAGCTTTTTTTCGGGCTGCGCCGACGTTGCTTTCGGACGCGGCGGCTCCTCGACGTTACGGCGCAGATAGAGCACGAGTAGCGCGGGCAGCAGGCCGAGCGCGAAGACGACACGCCATGCCCATTGCGGCGATACCCACGAGAAGACGATCGTATAGAGCAGCACGGCGCCGCCCCACCCGAAGCCCCAGGCGCTTTGCACGACGCCCATCGCCTTGCCGCGATGTCTGGCATTGATCGTCTCGCTGAGCAGCACGGCGCCCGCTGTCCATTCGCCGCCGAATCCGATGCCCTGCAGCGCCTTCAGCGCGAGAAGCTGCTCGAAGTTTTGCGCGAATGCGCTCAGAAAAGTGAAGAGCGAGAACCAGACGACCGTCAGTTGAAGCGCGCGAACGCGGCCGATGCGATCCGACAAAATCCCGCCGAGCAGTCCGCCCAGCGATCCGGCTACGAGCGTCGCGCCGCCGATGAGGCCTGCCTGCCCCTTGCTGATGCCCCATGTCGCGAGCAAGGCAGGGATGACGAGGCTGAAAAGCTGCGTATCGATTGCGTCGAGCGCCCAGCCCGAGAAGCAACTCCATAGCGTGCGTCGTCCGGACTTCGAAATCTCTCCATACCACTGCATCAATGTCTCCCGTTTTTTATCGCGTGCAATGAGTGCGAAGAGGCGCTCGCCCACGACACGATCGAAACAGATTCTAAAAAGCATTGCAGTAGCGCGATACTATGAAATTGTTGATCTTTCATCACACGACGATATGGAATCCACGCGGAACCTTCGCTACTTTCTTGCCGTTGCCGATGCCGGCAGCGTGACGGGCGCGGCCGAAGTGCTCGGCATCGCGCAGCCGGCGCTCAGCCAGGCGATCACGCGAATGGAGCGTGAACTGGGCGTGAAGCTGTTTCAGCGCACACGCCGCGGAGCCACGCTGACGGCGGCGGGCGAAGCGATCGTCGACGATATCCGGCTCAGCGTTTCGCGCATCGAGGCCGCGCAAACGCGTGCTCGCGATATCGGCACGCAGCATGGCGGCAGGCTCGCGATCGGATTCGTCTCGGCGGCGCTCTTCGAAGTGCTGCCGGCCGCCATCGGTGCCCTGCGCAAGGACACGCCGAACGTGAAGCTGTCTCTGCGAGAAATGAGCAACGCGGAGCAGGCAAGCGCGCTCGAAAAAGGTGAGATCGACCTTGGGCTGCTGCATACCCCGGTGACCGTCGGCGGCAAGATGCACGAAAAGTTGATCGCGAGCGAGCCGCTTCTCGCCGTCGTTCACGAATCGTTTCCGCTGGCTGATGACGGCAAGGTCAGCCTCGCCGAGCTTGCGGACATCGGCTTGGTCTGGTTTCCGCAAGACCAGCTTCCGGGCATTCGCGCCGGAATACTGAGCGCTTTCAGGAAGGCGGGCCGCGAAGCCACCATCGTCCAGGACGCCAATCGCTCGTTGACGGTGCTTGCGTGCGTCGCGGCGGGCTGCGGCGCGTCGCTTCTGCCGCAGTCGACGAAGACGCTGCAGTTCGCGGGCGTGCGGCTGTGCGAGGTGCGCGACGGGGAGCACTTGCCGCCGTTCGAGCTGAGCGCGATCTGGCCGCAGCGCTCGCGGCCGACGCTCGCGGACAGATTCGCTTCGTTGCTAGGCGACACGGTCAGTCGTCCACGCGCGACCGATCGCAAAAAGGCGTAGCCCGACTGCATTGCCGAGATCGAGCCAGCCGTCGCCAAAGAACGCCGAAGCACGGCACGGGGGATAGGGTCGCCGTATCCAGGGGCGAACGATGCCTAGCTGGCACGTGCCCCCGCATCCTCAACGACAACCGACCCGGCCGCCTCCGACCGCCGTGCCGCACGCCGCCATTCTCCCGGGGTTACGCCCATCCATTGCGCGAAGCTGCGCCGAAAAGCCGCGATCGATTGGAAGCCGGCGAGTTCCGCCGCCGCTTCGGTCGTGACGGAGGGGTGCTTCAGAGCGTTGGCCGCCAGGCTCATCCTGATATCGGTCAACAGGTCGTGCGCCGAGCGCCCGAGTGCGTCCTCGAAGTGACGTACGAACGTGGCGCGCGACATATTGCAGAGTTGTGCCAGTTCCGGCAACGTCCAGGGCTTTGCGGGATCGCCGAACATCGCCATCACGGCCGGCGCGAGGCGCGGGTGTCCGGCCAATGCCAGCAGCCCCTTCGGCGTTCGCTGCGATTCGCTCGCCGCGCGCAGCGTCAATGCGAAGAGGGCCGATGACAGCACATTCAGCATCGCATGGCTGCCGAGCTTTTCTCCCGCGGCCTCGACTCTCATCATTCGCACCAGGCTGGCAAGCTGATCGGCGGCCGGCGCGCTCTCCGCGTGACGAACTGCGTTCTGCGCGCGGACGATCAACGTAGTGGGCAGATAGTCGCGAACGAGCCTATCATGCGGCGGTTCGACGAAGAATCGACCGCAGAGCATGTCGAGCCGCGCGCCCGATCCTATGTTTTCGTTGAGGATGATATTGGGCCCTTCCGTTACGCTAACGGGCGCCGGCGGCCGCCCGCTCCCGTCGTGCAAGACGTGAGCCGAGCCGTGCGGCAGCAGCAAGATATCGCCCGATGAAAGCGTCTGCGAAGTTCGCGTATCGGGATCTTCAAGGAGCGCGGACCCGTTCACGATGACGTGATAGGGAATTTCCCGCGCGGCCGATTGTTCATACACGACGTGCCACGGCGCGCCGAAGGCGCAGCGAACCTCGAGTTGGCCGGTGACGGTGACGATCTCCAGCAATCGGCTAAGCCAGTCGGGTCCAGGGCGCACGCGCTTCTCCAGCGTTGAGACTTTTGGGCATTCTATTGAGCTCTCATAGTCTCGGCAAGCTCAACGCTCACCCATAAAGTGAGGGCTCCTAACCACCTTTGAAGGAGTCCCCACCATGAGCCGCATCGCCGTTCCCTCCATCGATTCCGCCACAGGCGCTAACGCTGAAGTGTTTGCACAAGTGAAGAAGGCCACCGGCGGCAGCGTGCCCAACCTCTTCGCGACGCTGGGCCATGTCGCGCCGGGTACCTTGTCCGCCTATCTCAACGCCGAGGCCGTGCTGACGGGCGCAAGTCTTTCCAAGCAAGACCTCGAGACGATCAAGCTCGCCGTCAGCGAACTCACGGGCTGTGGCTACTGCGTCGCCGCGCACACGATGCTGGGCAAGTTCGCCGGACTGCGCCCCGAGGTACTCAAGCAAATTCGAGCCGGCGAGCCGACCGGCGACGCCAAGCGCGATGCGCTCGTCCGTTTTGTGCGGACGCTCGTCGGCACGCGCGGCGAGATTAGCGCGGCCGATTTCGATGCGATTCGCACGGCGGGCTACAGCGACACGCAATTGGCCGACATTTCGCTCGCCATTGCATTGATCACGTTCACGAACACGTTCAATCGAATCAACGATACAGACGTGGATTTCCCGCCGGTGCGGTAATAGGCGACGAGTGAACGCGCCGCATCATGAGCGCGTTCACGCTCGATTCATAATGGCAGTCTTTTGGTAGTACTAACCAAGCGCCGTCAACGCACCGCGGCGCTTGCCCGGTAGACCGATATTCCCTCCATCGGGTCCGGCTCTTCTTGCCAGGGCGCGAGCTCGAGCATTTGCTTCGTGTCTTCGTAGCCGGCGCTCCAGCGCCGCTCGATCCCGCTCGCCGAAAAATCGATGTCCCTGTTGAGGTCTCCATCGGACCGCGGGGCGTCGAGCTCGACGACTTGCATGGTCGTGTTGCATCCCCAGCCGAGCAACTCTTTCACCTCGGGCGATTCAAGCTGCTCTTGAGGAATGTGACGTCCGAGCTCGCGAATCACGTGCCGAAGCCGATGGATCTGCTTTTGCCGCGCGAGATGGCTTTCCGAGCGGCTCGAGTATTGGATGTCCCGCTGACGGCTCAGCACCTGCCAGATTGAGTCCGGCTCGGGGCCGTCCGTCGCCCACAACTGCACCGCGAAAATGATGGAGCTGCGTCGCGGCTTGTCGTCCAGAACCGCCTCGAGCGGTGTGTTCGAATAGATGCCGCCGTCCCAATACGGCTCGCCTTCCAGCCGCACCGACGGAAAGCCGGGCGGGAACGCCGCCGATGCCATGACGTGTTCGGGATTCATGGGCGCGTCGCGATTCGTAAAGTAATGCATGCGCCCGCTGCAGACGTTGACGGCACCTACCGTGAGCCTCGTTTTTCGCTCGTTGAGATACGTGAAATCGACGAGCGAAGTGAGGGTTTCGCGCAACGGCGCTGTCGAGTAGAACGCGGCGTGCTCGACGCCCACGCGCTGATGAAGGCCGGCCCAGACGTCAAGACGCGGCGTGAAGAACGAGGCGATGCCTTGCGTAACGATCGCGAGATCGCGCGACCAGTTTTCGAAGCCCGGCAGCCAGCCCGGCGTCGAAATGCCGCGCTGCGAGACACCGTCCCAGAACTGCCGCAGCCGCGCGAGCCGGTCTTCGAATGGATTGCCCGCGATGAGCGCACCATTTATCGCGCCGATCGAGGTGCCGATGATCCAGTCCGGCTCGATTCGCGCGTCGTGCAGTGCTTGGTAGACGCCGGCCTGATAGGCGCCGAGCGCGCCGCCGCCCTGCAAGACGAGCACGACCTGGCCGGGCATCGGCGCGCAGGCGCTGGTGTGGCCCGAAGCCGCTTCGGGGCTCGTGGTCCGCATTCTCCTGCTCATCGTGGGCTCCGCTCTCGTGAACGCAACAGCGACAACGAATCATCTTTTAGCGGGAATCGGCGTCGCAGTCAAAGAATTAAAGGCTTCGTTCGTGCGTCTGGAATCGCCATGGCATGCTGCGTGCAACTGCGCATAAGCGTAGCCCGAAGATTGTTCGACGGCCCGGGCTTTCGGAGGCTGACGATGGCGAAGAAGGCGGAAAACCGACGTATCGGCACGGCGGCGAAAGACGACGATGCCGTGGCTGCTGCGCCGCAGCCCAAGGTCCTGGCGCTGAGCGCGGTGACGCTTGCGACGCGCGACATGGCCCGTGCAGTGCGCTTTTACGATGCGCTCGGTTTCCCGCTCAAGTATGGCGGGCCATCGGAAACCTTCACATCGTTCGAATTCGGCGGTACGTTTTTGAATCTGATCGCCGACGCGCGCGGGCCGGCAGGATGGTGGGGGCGCGTGATCGTCTACGTCTCCGACGTGGATGGCATTTACCGCAAAGCGCTCGCCGCGGGGCTCGAGCCGGCGTTCGCGCCGCTCGACGCGCCGTGGGGCGAGCGATATTTTCATGTCGTCGATCCGGACGGACATGAGATCAGCTTTGCGAGGCCGCTTGCCTAGCCGGCCGCCGGGCTCCGCGGTAACGGCGGTCCGCCCGGCCTGGCTGCGAAGGGCGTGGCGGCCGGTCGGCGGGAGGCGGAGCGGGCCCGCTCGCAGTAATACGGCTGACACTAGGCGTAACGATAATCACTAGCTTTGCGCCGCCAGCATGGCGGCCGTTGGCGCCTACTCGTTGCCTTGGAGGATACGATGGACAAAGAGGACAGGAAATCCGACGCGGAGCTTTTCGCCGAGCGGCAGCGCCGTTTCGAGGAAGATCTCGTCGATGCCTACGACGAAGAACTCGAAATGGAGGTGGACGACCGCCTCCTCGATGCTTCGTCCGCTTTCACTCCAGAGGCGCGCCGCGACCGCAGGCATTATTTCCGCGAGCTGTTCCGCCTGCAGGGCGAGCTCGTGAAGCTGCAGGACTGGATCGTCGCGACCGGCCATCGGCTCGTGGTGATCTTCGAAGGCCGCGACGCGGCGGGCAAGGGCGGTGCGATCAAACGCATCACGCAGCGGCTCAACCCGCGCGTGTGCCGCGTCGCCGCGCTGCCCGCACCTAGCAACCGCGAGCGCACGCAATGGTACTTCCAACGATACGCCGCACATCTGCCCGCCGGCGGTGAGATGGTGCTGTTCGACCGTAGCTGGTACAACCGCGCGGGCGTCGAGCGCGTCATGGGCTTTTGCACCGATGAGGAGTACGAAGAATTCTTCCGCTCGGTGCCCGAGTTCGAAAAGATGCTCGTGAGGAGCGGCATCCAGATCCTCAAATACTGGTTTTCGATTACGGACGAAGAGCAGGAGATCCGCTTCCAGGCGCGCATTCACGATCCGCTCAAGCAATGGAAGCTGAGCCCGATGGACCTCGAGAGTCGGCGCCGCTGGGAAGCCTATACGCAGGCGAAAGAGGTGATGCTGCAGCGCTCGCATATTCCCGAAGCGCCCTGGTGGGTCGTGCAGGCGGTCGACAAGAAACGCGCGCGCCTGAACTGCATTCACCACCTGTTGAGCCAGGTGCCCTACCACGAGGTCGAGCACCCGGTCGTCACGCTGCCCGAGCGTGTGCACAACGAGGATTACATCCGCCAGCCCGTGCCGTCGTCGATGATCGTGCCCGAGATTTACTGAGCCGCTGCCGGCACCGGGGCTCTACGGAGACTGTTCCGGCATAGACGATCGTGCTCGAGGCCCACGCATGCCGGCCTCGAGCACTGTTCGATCAAGCCACTTGTCTCAGCACCCAATAGAGCCCGGCCGAAAGCGCGATCGAAGCGGGCAGCGTGAGCACCCACGCCAGCACGAGGCTGCGTACCGTGCTCCATTGCAGACCCGAGCCGTTTGCGGCCATCGTTCCCGCTACGCCGGACGACAGCACGTGCGTGGTCGAGACGGGCAGCCCATAGACGTCGGCCGCACCGATCGTGAGCATGGCGACGACTTCAGCCGAAGCGCCTTGCCCATACGTCAGATGCTGCTTGCCGATCTTTTCGCCGACCGTCACGACGATACGCTTCCACCCGACCATCGTGCCGAGCCCCAGCGCGATGGCGACGGCAACCTTGACCCAGGTCGGGATGAACTTCGTGGCGCCGTCCAACTGCTTCTTGAAGTTGTCGACCGCCTTCAGATCGTCTGCCGAAAACGCCGGTTGCTTCGCCTTTTCCATCAGCCGGATCGCCTCGGAGGCGACGTACATATCGTTGCGCGCGTTGCTGACAGTGTTGGTCGGCACATTGGCCATCGCTCCGGAACGGCCGACCTGTTGGCCGATACGCGTGACGAGCGCTTCTAGCGCGGGCAGCGTGGCCGGCGTCAACTGCCGGGTGCGGACGTAGTCTTCGACGCCGCCGCGCACATCGGCAGGCGCCGGCACGCCGTTCGTGTATTTCGAAAGCACGGCCGAAGTCTGTTGCGCCACGGCCAGGAATGTTTGCGTCTGCGCGGGCGTCACCGCCTTGTTCAGCGCATAAGCGGTGGGCACGGTGCCGATCAGAATCAGCATGATGAGGCCCATGCCCTTTTGCCCATCGTTCGAGCCGTGCGCGAACGAAACGCCCGTACAGGTGAGGATCAGAAGCGCGCGAATCCAGAACGGCGGCGGCTCGTTGCTGGTGGGTTCAGAGTAGAGCTGCGGGACGCGCACGACGGCTTTCAGCACGACGAGCAGCAGCGCCGAGAGCAAAAACCCGACGATTGGCGAAAAGAGCAGCGACTTGCCGACGCCGAGCGCCTGGCCCCAATCGACGCCGCTCGTACCGGAAGCCCCGTGCATGAGTTGATTCATGAGGCCGACGCCGATGATCGAGCCGACGAGCGTGTGCGAGCTCGACGAGGGCAGACCAAGATACCAGGTGCCCAAGTTCCAAATGATTGCCGCGATGAGAAGCGCGAACACCATCGAGAATCCCGCGCCGCTGCCGACTTGCAAGATCAGCTCGACAGGCAGCAGTTGCAGGATGCCGAACGCGACGGCACCGGTCGATGTCAACACGCCGAGGAAGTTCCAGGTCCCGGACCAAATCACCGCTGGGATCGGCGCAAGCGAATGCGTATAGATGACGGTAGCCACGGCATTCGCCGTATCGTGAAATCCATTCACGAACTCGAAGCCGAGCGCGATCAAGAGGGCCACGCCGAGCAGCAGGTACGGCAGCGCCGAAGGCAGTCGCACCGGCTGCAAATCGGTGACGAGATGGGTCGTGCAATAGGCGACGCCGAGCGCGATGGCGAGCAGGAAGACGAGAAGGCCGAGGCCGCGGCGCGCAGGGGTGGCGGTGGACTGCGGATACGAAAGTTCCGGCATGCCGGTTCTCCGAGTTGAGTCGCAGGGAGAACCCATGCTGAGTGGCGAGTGTGTCGTTAAGATGACGGGACGATGACGATACCTCCAGCCGGTCATCCGCAAGGTGGAATCAATGTGCGTTCGGGCCGGTCGATGCGGCGCCGGCACGCTCGGTAGGCCGGAACCGCCAAAACCCCCGCAAGGATTGCATCTCGCGGAGGCTCGGCGGTTGGCGCCGTTCAGAGCAAGAGCAAGTAAGCGTTCTCAGAACTTGTAGTCGAGGCCGACCGATACCCCCATCTCTCTGCCGCCCGCAAAGCAAAACGGCGCGCCTTGCGAGATCGAGCTGCCATCGTGACAATCGATCGTCACGCTGCGTCCGCCCGCGCCCATGGCGTAGTGCGCGGCCGGGTGATTGAGCACGAGCGCGTAGTCGGCATAGACGGTCGTGTGCTTGTCGACCGCGTGCTTGTACATGGCCGTGAACAGGTTGGCGGCATTGTCCGGGTTGGCGGTGCCGAGCGCATTGGTGAGCGCCGGCGTGTTGTGCTGCCCCGGGTCGCCTGGCGTGCGGCCCGCATGCGCCCAGCCGATGCTCACGCTGTCCTTCGGCGTGAACTCCTGCGTGACCGCAAGCCAGAAGCCGTTTCGGCTGCGCTCGTTTTGCACCTCGAGGTAGGCGGGCACCTCTCTGCGTATCCACTCATAGACGCCGCTCAAGATCGTGTGCGTCGGAAGCTTGTATTGCGCGCCGACCTTGAACGCCCACTCGTTGCCGATGTCGTTCGGATCGGTGCCGTCTGGCGACGCAAGCGCGGCGGGGCTCGCGGTCACGTCGCTCGAACGGTTCACGTCGCGGTGCAACTCGTACGCCGTGGTGAAATAGAAGGGGCCGTTCGCGTACGCGAGGTTTGCGCTATACGCAGAACCATAGCTGCCATCGTTACAGGCCACCGGGTTGCCGCCGCTGCCGGGAACATTGCCGCCTGTGCAGTCTGATTCGCCGGCGGCCTGCGTCGAATTCTCGTATCCGCGGTTTTGTCCCGGCGAAACGAGCGCGTTGAAGGACCAACCATGGAAATTCGGCGATTCATACCAGATCGCGTGATCGAGACGCGTTCCGAATTCGACTCGATTATCGCCGCCCGTATTACCCATTATCGAGGAATAATCGCCGAGCGTTCCGGTAAACGGATTCATGCGCGCAGTCGACGTTTTGTAAGGCGCGTCGGTTTTACCGGCTTTGATTGCACCCCATCTCGCCGAAGCGATACCGATATAGCTATTGCGCGAAGTCAAAGCGCCTTTGACCGTCGAATCCTGCGCGGAATTGGAATTCGCCGTGCCGGAAGTCGCCGATACATCGAGCTGCGTTTCCAATTGATAAACGAACGACAGATCGGATGACGAGCCGAACGGACGCCTGCCGCGCACACCGATGTAGGAGAGATTCGACGAAATGTCGGGCTGCCATCCCATGTGACCTCTCGGAGAGACGACCGTACCGTCCGGCAGCGTGTACGAGCTCGCCAAGCCTTTCGTCGCATAGTCGACGGAAAGGTCGAGGTTGCCATAGAAATCGACCTCGCCAAGAAACGACAACAAGGACTTCAGCTTGGGCGGCATGCCCGCGCCCCAGCCCGAGGAGGAGACATTCGGCGCCGGCTCGGGCGGAACGTTCGACGCGTGCACTTCGCCGGGATTGGAAGTCGCGCCGGGCGTTGCGGCCGGCTTCTGATTGCTCGTCACCGCCTGCTGCGGTTGCTGCTGCCTTGCCATGAGCGAATCGAGTTTTTTGCTCAGCATGTCCACTTGTTGCTTCAACAATTGGATTTCCTGATTCTCGTTCGTCGCGGGCAAAGCTTGCGCGAGCGCGGTTCCTGAAAGGGCGGTCCCTCCGGCTGCAAAAAGCAATAGCCGGCACGCCGCGTAAAGCGGCCTTTGTCGCGTTTTCATCGATGTCTCCTCCGTATCTCTTGTACGGTATTGAAAGTTATTTGAAATGAATGGTGGTTAATTCAGATAAGGCCGATGCCTCCAATAGGGCCGAGCGCTTTCTCATTCGCTCGCTATTCGCGGGAGAATGAGGGAGATACGAATCGTTCGCATCGCGAACGATTCGCTCGGATAAAGAATTGAAATCCTAAGATTTGTTACGACGACGTGGCAGCCAGTCTGGGGCGAACGGAATATTTTGGAAAGTCAAACGTTTTTATGGGATCTATTAGGACTTCGAAATGTTCCGTAATGGTGCGGGTCGCTTGATCCATTTTGGTGCGCAGGCGCTTCGCGGTCTCGCGCGAGCGCCCCCATTCCTGCTGCTGCAGCTTATTGGCCGGCACGCGTGGCGGCAATCCGGCTGACGATGCGCTCGCGCTTGGCGAACTCCTGCGCCGATTGCTCCTTGACGAGGTCGACGACCGATCTCGGTGCTGTCTGTGGGCTCCCGGCATCGAACGGCGGTGCAGGCGCGTATTCGAGCTCGAGCTGAATGGCCTGAGCTTCTTGCTGACCCGCGAGTTCGGCGGCGACCGACAAGGCGAAGTCGATGCCGGCCGTCACGCCGCCTCCCGTGATCAGATTCCCGTCTTGAACCACTCGGCCATGCACCGGTATGGCGCCCAACGGTTCGAGAAAATCATGCGATACCCAGTGCGTCGTGGCGCGGCGGCCGTGCAGCAAACCCGCGACACCGAGCAGCAGTGAGCCCGTGCAGACGGATGTGACATAGCGGGCGCTTTCGGCCTGCTTGCGGACGAATTCGATCGTTTCCCCGTCTTCGAGCAGCGGGGTGACGCCGCTGCCTCCGGGGATGCAAATGACGTCGAGCGGCGGGCAATCGCCGTATGTCATGTTTGGCGTCAGGACAAGACCGTTGCTCGAAACGACGGGCTCGAGCGTTTTCCAGATTAAATGGACGGTTGCGTCGGGCAACGAAGCGAATACTTCGTGCGGCCCGGTCAAGTCGAGTTGCTGCACACGTGGGAATACGAGAAAGCCGATTTGCAATGGCATGTCGAATACCTCATGGGGATGCGGAGAGTATCGCCAACCGCCGATGGCGGCCGACGAGCGAGGGTGGGCCATCGATGACGGCTAGCGCGCCCGGCCATCGATGGACAAATCGATTCTATGCGCGTAGTGTTTGGCGGAAATGCCATATCGCCAACAGTTTCTGCCACTGCATCAGTATGCTTTCCGATAACCGATCGATCCTCGTTCTTGCGTTCCCGAACGCTCAACTGCTCGACGTAACGGGCCCGCTCCAGGTATTCGCGTCAGCGAACGAGCTTGCCGCGCTACAGGGGCTCGCCAGGCCTTATGCGCCGCGTGTCGTCTCGTCCGAGGGAGGGCTCGTGACGACGTCCGCGGGCGTTGCGTTGATGTCCGATCCACTTCGATCGGCGAGCAGGCATGCCGACACGTTGATCATTGCTGGCGGTCGAGGTGTCCATTCGGCGTCCAAGGAGCCGAAGCTCCTCGATTGGGTGCGCAGGCAGGCAGCGAGATCGAGGCGTATCGCCTCCGTATGCACGGGAGCGTTTTTGCTGGCGGAGGCGGGATTGCTCGACGGACACCGCGTGGTGACGCATTGGTTTCACTGCGACGAGCTTGCACGGCGTTATCCGAACCTGCGGGTGGAGCCGGATCCGATTTTCATCCGCGAAGGGGACGTATGGACGTCGGCCGGCGTGACAGCGGGAATCGACCTGGCGCTCGCGCTCGTCGAAGACGATCTCGGCCGCGCGATGGCGCTCGATGTCGCTCGCGAACTCGTCGTGTTTTTGAAGCGCCCGGGCGGGCAGGCGCAATTCAGCGCGACATTGTCGATGCAAAAGGCGGGCGATCGTTTCGGCGAATTGCACGCATGGATCGCCGAGCATCTGACGGCCGACCTGTCGGTTCCCGAACTGGCGGAGCGTGTCCGCATGAGCGAGCGCAGCTTCATGCGTCACTATCGTGCGGAAACAGGCCGCACGCCCGCGCGCGCCGTCGAGCAATTTCGCGTCGAGGCGGCGCAGCGGTTGCTGGCCGAAACCGCGTGGCCGATGAAGCGCATCGCGGCTCGCTGCGGATTTGGCGTGGAGGAAACCATGCGGCGCAGCTTCACGCGCTTGCTGAGCGTCACGCCGCAGGTGTATCGGGAGCGGTTTGCGGGGGGATCGACGCCTTCGGCGTGAGCGCCGAGTGACGATCCACCATCCGCTCAGTTCGAGCGCCGCGACCCCACACGCGACCGGGCACCTAGCCGAAAGAGCCGCAATAGCACGCTCGTCGCGCGCGAGCGCATCGCGGGCAGCGCGTCGATCGCGAGCAGGATGAATGCGACGAGCGCGATGCCAAAGCACATGAGGAATACAGACCGGTATCCGAAAGCGCCAATGATCGTTCCCGAGAGCACGCCGGAGAGGATCGAGCCGACGCGCCAGGCGTTGAAGAAGAGCGCGGTCGCGGCGCCGGGTTCGCGAGGCATCAGGTCTTGCACATACGTCATGCCGAGGCATGATGTGACTGAGACGACGTACGCACTGAGCGCCTGCAGCGGGATAACGGCGGCCGGCTCGCGAACGGCCGCGACCGCGACGAAATAGCCTGCCTGAACGGCCGCGCTCGTCGTCAACCAGCCCAGCTTGTTCAGCTTCAACGAGCGCGCGCCGAGCCACAGCATCATCGGAATCTCGAGGAACGCACCGAGCCCGAGCGTTGCCGAAACCGTGAAGCGTGTGCCATTGAGCGCATGTACGACATAGAGCGGCAGGACGATCATCGTCGCGCTGGCGGCGAGTCCGATCAGCGTCAATGCGAAAAGTGCACGCCAGAGCAAGCCGCGAGGAACCTCGTCGGACGTGGGCAGCGCAATGCGGCGGCTCGCATGTCGAGGTTCGTCCGGCGCAGACGTGGTTCCCGATGCGGGTTCAACGTCCGCATCGGGAGCCTTCGCCGCGGCCTCCCCATGGCGCTCAGCCGGTGCCTCGACGATAAGCGAGACGAGTGCCGCACTCGCGGCGAAACTGGCGGCGGCGAAGCCGAAAAGGCCGTTGAAGCCGCCCTGAGCGAGGATCAGCGCTCCGACGGCAGGACCGAAGACCCATGCGACCGACAGTAGCGTACGAAGCGCGGCGGAAGCGAAGTCGCGCTCAGCGTTGTCCGCGACTGGCAAGGCCGCGCGTCCAAACGAAAATACCTGAGACAACGAAGCCGCCCCAGTGCCGAGCAGCAGCACGCCGCTGGCGGTCAGCAACCAATAATCGCGTAGAAAGCAAAAGAAGAGAAAGCCGAGCGCCGCCGCCACGAGCGAAACAATGAGCGGTGCGCGATGTCTGCCGCGGCGGTCGGACCAACGGCCCGCGATGGTGCTGGCCAATACGCCGCTCGCGGAAATGAGCGTCATGAAGACGCCGAGCCTCACCGGCGACATCGACGCTTCCTCGACACCGAAAAGCGAGAGGTACGGCGCGGTAAAAGACATCGCCACGCCGAGCATCAGCGTGGCGATCGCAAGCGACGCGAAATGCGGAATCCGCGCGAGGCGGCTCAGTTGAGAATGCACGGATCGATATGTGCTCAGTCGACTATCCAAGCGGCCAGCTCTATCGCGATGGTGACAACCGCTCGCCGCTGCCCGGCGCCTACTTCTTGTAGATGCGCTTGCGCGTCTGCTCGAGGCGTTGAAGGATTGCGTCGAGCTGCGTCGGATCGGAGAAGAACCGCTGCATCGCATTCATCCCTTCGTCGGCCATCTCCTTCGTCATATCGCGATCGTAGAATTGGGCGATCCCTCCCGTCGTGCCTGACAACGTCTGGAAACCGACCTTCGCAATCGGGTCCTCCGGCTCGGGTGCCTTGTTGTTCGACGGCAGTTGGCCCCAGCCTTTCGCGAGCTCGCCGTTGATCTCGGGCTGGCCCATGAACGCGAGGAGGCGTCGCGCGTCGACCTTGTTCTTGGCCTTCGCCGGCACGACGAGCACGTTGACAGGGCCGTCTTCGGCAACCGGCACCGATGCATCGATGATGGGGAAGCGGAAATAACCCATTTCGCCACGCGTCGCCTCCGGCAGCACAGCGGAGAAGAACGTGCCCATCAGCATCGTTGCGGCCTGGCCATTGGCGAGGAGCGGCCCGATCGAATCGACGTCGTACGAAAGCGCGTTGTCGATGAAGTACTTGTCGTCGATCAAGGTTTTCCACGTCTCGTAGACTTTGCGTACGCGCGCATCGGTGTAGGGTACGTCGCCGGCCATCAGCTTCTGATGGAACGCATAGCCGTTGATGCGCAGGTCCAGATAGTCGAACCAGGCGGCGAGCGTCCATGAATCGCGCGCGGCGACGGCGATGGGCGCCACGCCCGCAGCCTTCAGCTTCTTGCAGTCGTCGAGGAATTGAGCCCATGTGGTCGGCTCGCCCGAAATGCCGGCCTTCTGGAACAGGTCCTTGCGATAGAAGAATCCGTAGGCATCGGTCCCGAGCGGTACGCTGTATTGCTTGCCGGCCCACGTCGACGATTGCTTCACCGATGCGTAGGTTTGGTTCCAGCCGTTTTTTTGCCAGTCGCTGCTGAGGTCCTGGAGCAGCCCGCGCTTGGCGAAGTAGGCCATGCGTTCCCCGTTGTGCCAGCTCAGCACATCGGGCGGATCGGTCGCAAGCCACCCCGAGATCTGCACTTTGTAGGCTTCGTCGCCGACGTACGTGACTTTCAGGTCGACGTCGGGGTTCGCCTTCTTGAACTGATCGAACACGTTTTGCCAGGTGGCGCGTTGACTGCCACGCGCCGATACATTGACCGTGAGCGTGCCCGCAATGGCACTGGTCGCGGCGCAAAGCGTCGCTGCGGCAATACAGGTGAGCGCGAGCCTGCGTGCGTCGAATTTCATCTCCGTCTCCTTGACTTGGCGTTATCTGCCGCGCTGTTTCGAATCCCGTGCAGCGCGTGAATTTAAGCGCTTAAATTTTTATGGCATCAAGCATCCTGATAGACGTACCATGACGCAGCGCCATCGATTGTTATGGCTCACGACATTAGCGCAGCGATTTTCGAAGTGCAACTTTTGAGACATCGTCCCACCAAATGAGCAATCACCCTGCCGACGGTTTTGCGGCGCCGCTGACGCTGCCGATCACCCGGGCGACCGTGAACGGCCCCGACGCTCGGAGGCCGTCATGGTGACGCTCGCCGAAGTTGCACGGCGGGCCAAGGTAACGGCGGCGACAGTATCGAACGCATTGCACAACCCGCAGAAGGTCAAGCCCGCCACGCTCGAGCGCGTGATGGCCGCGATCCGGGAGCTCGGCTATCGCCCGAATTTGACGGCGCGCGCCCTTGCCTCGGGCCGTACCTCGACGCTGGCGCTGATGCTTTCGAACGTCACCAACCCGTTCTACCCGGAATTCGTGCTGGCGGCCGAGCGCGAAGCGCGCAAGCGCGGCTACTTCCTGCTCGTTTGCAATACCGACGACGATCCGGCGATTACGCGGGCCTATCTCGAGCAGATCGCGGGCACGCTCGCCGCGGGCGTCATCGTGATGAACACTGATCTGAGCGAGCGGGAACTGACCCAAACGGCGCGCAACGGCGCCGCGGTAGTGCTTTGCATGTGGGAGCATGTGAGGGCGTCGCGCGCGCTGCCTTGCGTGACAGTCGATTTCGCGGCGGCCGGCGCGCTTGCCGCCGGGCATCTGTCCGAACTTGGGCACAGGAAGTTCGGCGCGCTCGTGGGCGTGGGGTCGGGAGGGCCGCAGTCGCAACGGCTGCGCGGTTTCGCGCAGGCCCTCGCCGCACGCGGTCACCCGGACAAAGCGCTCGCCGTCGCGGAGTCACGGGATACGATCGAAAGCGGCTACGAAGCGGCGAGTGCGCTGCTGCGTGAGAGGCCAACCTTGACGTCGCTTTTCGCCACCAACGACTTGATGGCGATCGGCGCGATGCAGGCCGCCGCCGACCTTGGCAAGCGCGTTCCAAACGATCTTTCTGTCGTCGGATTGACCGACATTCATCTCGCCCAGCAGTTCCGGCCGGCATTGACCACGGTCAGGTTTCCCAAGCCGCGCATCGCTGCACAAACGATCGCGCTGACGCTGGAGATGATCGAGGGCGGTTCACCCGCTCGGAGCGTCTATACCGTCGGCGAGCCGGAGCTCGTCGTGCGTGATTCGACCGGGCCCGCGCCCGCCACACGACGCAAATCCGCGGCCTAGCGGCATGCTCAGGCACTCAAAAATGTTCGTTGATAACTGAGCGATGCTCTGTTATCGTTGAACACGGACGGTCGATGTCATGCCGTCTGGTCCCGTTCCTGGGATCCTCGATCCGCGAAAACGTCGCAGAAGGAGGGCACTGACATGCTCACGCGTCGTGAATTCATTCGAGCCGCCGCGGGCGGCGTCGCCGCCATTGCGCT
Source organism: Trinickia symbiotica (assembly GCF_003028655.1). Lineage (GTDB taxonomy): Bacteria > Pseudomonadota > Gammaproteobacteria > Burkholderiales > Burkholderiaceae > Trinickia > Trinickia symbiotica_A. The sequence goes on along the minus strand of NZ_PYUC01000002.1, from coordinate 243,247 downwards.
CGCCGATTGCGAGACCGATACGGTCGACGCATCCGCCGCGCCGCCGCTGCCGGCCGACCGCAAATGGCTGACGTTACTGGCCAAGGGGATGGACAAGGAGTACGAGTACCCGGCCGATGTGGAGGGGCGGCTGCCTGCCGGGCTGACCGGCACCCTGTACCGAAACGGGCCCGGCATATTCGCGCGAAACGGCTTCAGCAAACGGACGATTCTCGATGGCGACGGGATGATCCGCGCGACGCGGTTCAGCGATGGCGGCGCGCGCTTCCGCAATCGGTTCATTCGGACTACGAAGTATATGGCCGAGGAGTCGGCGGGCGAGTTTCTCTACCCGACGTGGACGACACCCGCGCCCGGCTTCTTCTCGAACATCCCTTGCATCCCGACCCGCAGCCAGGCGGGCGTCACGCCGGTGATCAAAGGCGGCGTGCTCTATGCGTTCGACGAGGTAGGCGGCCCCTATCCGATCGATCCGCGGACTCTCGACGCCGGCCGCGAAATCAATCCGTACGAAGGCGAAGCCGGGACCGGGCCCGTGAACTACAAGGCGCACACGAAAACGGACGCGAAAACGGGCGACTGGGTGCTCGTGGGGCAGCGAGGTCAGCGCAAACCCGAACTGCATATCGTCGTGAAGAACAGCGCCGGGCATCAGACGCGGCACGTTGCGTATGCGAGTCCCCGTGGCCGCGCGTATTTTCACGATTTCTTCTGGGCCGATCCCTATGCGGTGTTTCATCTGCAACCGGCGATGCTGTCGCCGCTGCCGATGCTGATCGGCACCCGCACGTTTGCCGAGAGCCTTGAATGGCGACCGGAAGAAGGCAGCATGCTGTTCGTCGTCGACACGACCGGAGCGAGGCCGCCGCTTGTGCTCGATGTCCCGGCGTCGTGGATGTGGCATGCATTGAACGCGCACGTGGCGGGAAACACGATCGTGGCGGACTTCGTCGGCTACGACACGCCCGATCATTTTCTCGGACCCGACGCGAGCTTTCGCGCAATCATGCAAGGCCGAGACGGTGTGGCGAAATCGCCGGGCACGCTGAGGCGCATGATGATCGATCTGGCGGCGCGTCGAGCAAAAGTGGAAACGATCCTCACGGGCCGCTACGAATTTCCGTTCGTTGCACAGCGCCGTGTCGGGCAGCCGTATCGGTATGGCTACGTCTCATCGTCGCGCGTGTCCAATCAAGGATGGTTTCATGACGGCATCTCGCGGATCGACGTGACGTCCGGCATCGAGCAGGCGTTCCACTTCGGCAGCGGGCACTACGTCGGCGAGCCCGTCTTCGCGCCCGATCCGGCTGCGCGCGGCGACGGCGAACATGATGCGGGGTGGCTCCTCGCCGAAGTGCTCGAAGGCGCTAGCGGCACGAGCTTCATTGCCGTGTTCGACGCGAATGCGCTTGCCGATGGTCCGCTCGCAAAGGTCCGGCTCCACCACGCACTGCCGTTCAGCTTCCACGGCTGGTGGGAAGCGACGCAAACCTGAGAACGCGTTCGCCGCGCGGCGGGATCGTGGCGTTGCCGTTTCGATGGCCTGCACATCGATGCATTTTGTGCGCAAGCGCTGATTTGCCGTATCGTTGAGGTTTCATAGACGATGCCTCGACGCGATAACCGATCAGATGCCGACCAGGAAGACCGGAACGACGGCCAAGACCTATACGATTTCGCTCGCGAACCGCAAAGCGCGGGGATCGGGCCACGAGAGGCTCGGGGAGATTCTCGCCGCGGCAAAGGCGCTTTTTCTCGAGCACGGATTCGAAAACGTCTCGACGCGCAAGATCGCCGAACGCGTCGGAATCTCGCAGACGGCGCTCTTTGCGTATTACAAGACCAAGGACGACATCTTCGGCCAGTTGATTCGCGACGCCTTCGGCGAGCTGGCCCAGGCGCTCGCCGAGTGTGATCGGACCGCGACCGACGAGCGCGACTGGATGCGCCGTTGCGTCACCGGTTATGTCGCGTTCGGGCTCAGCCATCCCGACGAATACCGGCTTGCCTTCATGGTGATCAAGGCTTACCGCAAGCCGTACAACGCCGAGCAACCCGACGAGAACGAAGAGGTCGGCGAGGGCACGCGCGTCGGCGTGCCGGTGTTCATGCAGTTGACGAAGCGAATAGAGCAGGCAATCGAGGCCGGTGTCGTGCGCGCCGATCTCGGGCCGCCGCTATTGGTCGCGCAGGCACTGTGGGCGTCGATTCACGGGCTCGTCGCGATCCTGATCGCGCGGCCGCGCCCGCACTTCCCATGGGAGCCGTTGGACGAGCTGATCCGCGTGCAGACCGATATGTTGCTGAACGGCTTGCTGACCGAGCGCGACGAGCGGGCACCCACTCGCACCCCTCGCCGACGCTGAGCTCAGCCAAGCCGCACGCGTTGCGCTGTCTTCAGGCGACGAATCGGCCTTCACTCGCGATGGCGGGGAGCGGGTTTCGCGAGCTCGGCACTTCGCGCGCCTGCAGCGCTTCGGGCAGCGATGCCTTGTCGCCGGGCCGGCCGAGGGCGACGCCGGCCTCGATGGCATAGCCTTCGGGAATGGCGAGCTCGGCGCGGATCTTCTCGCGCTCGATGCCGGCGAGCCCGTGCGCTTTCCAGCCTGACAGGCTCGCCTGCAGAGCGAAGTAGCCCCACGCGGCGCCGGTATCGAACGAGTGTGTCGGCGCCGGCCGTTCTTCCGTGGTGCCCGGCGGCGTGAACGTGCGCTTCGACAGCACGATCACGATCGCGGCCGCATGTTGCGCCCAGCTACGATTGAATTCGTTGAGGAATCCTAAAAAGCGCGTCCAGTGCTCCGTATCGCGCCGAGCGTAGACGAAGCGCCACGGCTGCGAGTTGTACGAGGAGGGCGCCCAACGCGCCGCCTCGAGAAAAGTCAGCAGCGTCGATTCGGGGATCAGGTCGGGTGTGAACGCGCGAGGCGACCAACGATCGAGAAACTGCCGGTCGATCGCGTGGTCCGCTGTGCGCGAATTCGATGTCGTCATAGAGGTGTCGATGGTGGAAGTTCAGGACATGGCGATGAAGACTGCTGCCATCGCGCGACGCAGCGCGCGGCGGCTACGTGACTTTACATCGAAAATGGATACGCGACGTTATAGGACATTGTCATTTGCTTTTCGCAATAGCGGCGATTTTGTCCGGTCACGAAACTGAGCTATCCTGCGAACGCAACAATGCCGTAATGCATCGGGTTAACGTCTAACGGAGCGATCGGCCATGATGAAAAAGCTAATAATGTTGTGCATTGCCCTCACCCTGTCGTTGTGCGCTGCATTCGCTTCGGCGGTCGAAGTCAATACCGCCGATCAGGCCGCGCTCGAATCGGTCAAGGGGATAGGACCCGTCCACGCGAAAGCGATCATCGACGAGCGCACGAAGAACGGCCCGTTCAAGGATGCCGACGACCTCGTCAACCGCGTAAAGGGCATCGGACCGAAGTCGGTGCTCAAGCTCGAAGCGGCGGGCCTCACAATCAACGGTTCCGCGAAACCGCCGAGCGGCAAGTCGACATCGGCCAAGAGCGCCGCGCCCGCTGCATCCGCGCCGGCGACAACCGCTTCGTCCCCGACGGCTCCGGCCACGGGGAAGAAAAAGCCCAAGAAGGGTAAGGCCGCGTCGGCTGCGGCCGCATCGGGAGCCTAGCCAGCGGCGCAAGAAGACGCAAGCGGGCAAGCGGTCGTGCGCGGGCCGCTTGCCCGCGGTCGAACCGGACACGCGGGCGCGTCTGGCGTCCCTGCAGCCTTTCGATCATTCTTCGCCGCTATTGAAGGCCTTCGATGCGGTGACATGCCCCCGTTCCCGTGCGAGCAATTCCTGCTTCAGCGACAGCGCTTCACTGTTGTCGGGCTGCAGCGACAGCGCCCAATAGACGCCCGAGCGCGCCATGCGCAGGTCGTTTTTGTCGAATCCATTATGAGCTCGCGCGAGCGCGAGTGACATCAGCCTCTGATTTTTGGCGCTGTACTTGGCGCTCGTCGCCGAGCTTTCCTTTCTCGAGAGAGACGGCGATGGCTCGGCGGCTTGCTGCGTGATCCTCGCCGGCGGTGCCGCTTGCGATATGGCGGGTGCGGCGACAGGTTGCCGTTCGCGATTCGTTTCGCGCGCGATGTTCGCGGAGGTCGGTGCGGCCGTCGGCGCCATCGCCGGGCGTTGCGCCGCGCCGGCGCCTTCAATGGCCGCCGCGCCTTGCATCGGGCCCGCGCCGCGGGCGATCGCCGATTGTCGCGGCGCCGTGGACGCGTCATGGGCGTCTTGCGTCCCGGTTGTCTTCACCGGGCCTTGCACCGATGTCTGCTGCGGGTCGCGAGTCTCGGCGTCGTCGTACCGGTGTAAAAGGACCGTTGCTCCAAAAAGAGCGAAGAATGCCAGCAGCGTCAGCGCGGTGCCTCGTTGGATGCCCCAGCGACTGTCGCTCCGGCGAGGACTATCGCTCGAGCGATCGATAGGAGCCCAGCGATGGACAGCAGCAGCCCAGCGAGGGATAGCAGCCCAGCGCGGGATATCAGTCCAGTGGTGAGTAGCAATCCATCGATGGATTGCGGTCCAGCGATGGATAGCGGTCCAGCGGCGGGTAGCAGTCCAGCGATGGATGGCGCGGCGAAGAGCGTTGCCCCAGCGGTCGATGCCCCACCGAATCGAGCCTGCTCTCTCGGCAGACGGTGCCTGCACGTCGCCGTAAGGGTCGCTGTCGGCGGATGCGAACAACGGCGTGGGCCGGGACGGCCAGAGCATTTCGGCGCGCGAGACGCCGGCCCGCGCGCCGGCCGTGCCGTTCGGTGACGGAACCGGTGACCGGCCCGCATCTGGCCGCTTCGGCGGCGTGGATTCGCCGAACGCGAGCCGCGCCGGTGTGCCGCAATGCGGGCAGAATGAAACCGGCCCCGATAACCGCCCGCCGCAGCGTGCACAGGTTGTCGGGAAAGTGGGGCCACCCGAAGTGGGGCCGCCAATGGCCGGGCCGCGAGCGGTTTGATCGCTCATCGTTGAGTTATCCCCTGTCTCTGAAAGACGCGAACGATGCGTCGGAGGTGGACGATGTGCATGACACGTGGTGCGCGAGCACATGTACGGGCTCGATTCAGCAGACAAGTCGCCTGATCGTTGAGACGATCGGAATCGAATCGAACAACGTGGCCAATATCGGCCAGCAGCCAGCGAGCGTCAACCGCCGCGGGCCATTCCAGTCAGCGCGCATCGGTCAAAACTTAGCCGCTGCGCGCCGATTCGCTGGCAATGGCCGCTATTCGACGCGCGCGGGTACGGTCGTTCGGAATGCGAACGTCGTGTCGACGCGGGCGAGCAGCGCATGCGAGAGGCGCGTGGCAACACGTTGGATGAGCCTGTCGGTCAGGCGTGACAGCAGGTACGACGCGGCCAGCGTGAAAGCCACCGCGAGCGCGAATACCAAGAGCGAGACGGCCGGCGCATGCGCCGCGAGGAACGCCGAGTTTTTGAACAGATAGAGCGCTTCGAAAGCGAAGACGAAGTGCCAAAGATAGATGGCATAGCTCTCACGTCCGAGCGCCGCGGTGATGCGCCCGGCCAAGCGGGGGCCTACGCCCGAGCAGCATAGGAGCAAGAGAGCGGCGGAACCGATTGCCGCAACGACAGGCGCAAGTTCGTTGGCCAGTCCGAGCCACACGCCGAATACGGCCGCGCCCAAACCGCAGAGCGCGGTGAGGCAGACAGACGCGAACACCCCGCGCGGACTCAGGCTCGCGCGCCCCGTCAGGTGACGGTGAAACTTGTGCCAGCACCCAATGCCGATCAGAAAGCACGGCACTTGCACGGGAGGCCAAAAGTAGAAGAACGAGTTGTTCCGCACGTTGCAGTCGAGCCCGCCGTCGCACGCTCCGGTCGAGAGAAACGCGGCGCAAACGAGCAACAGCAAGCCGCTCAGCACGAAGAGCCGCGTCCGGTTCGTGGCATAGAAAAAGATGGCGGGGGCGATCAGGTAGAACAGCATCTCGACACCGATCGACCATCCGCCGGGCACCACATTGTTGATGGCCGAAGCCGAGACCGCATGCACGAACAGCAGATTCATCAGCACGTCGAGGGCGTCGTGCGGGCCGAGAATCGAAGCATGATCGGACTGGAAGTTGTAGGTGTACCAGCTCATGGCGCCGTATGCCGCGATGGCGACGTAGTAGAGCGGAGCGATGCGAAAAAAGCGCTTGATGTAAAAGCGAGTGGCCACGTGACCGGGTGCCTGGTAGCGTTGGCGGTCCGCATCGAGCGTCATGAAGATCGTGATGGCGCTGATGACGAAGAACAATTGAACGCCGTACTGCCCCATGCGGGCGATGATTTTGGCCCATTGCGGCAAATGAGGGAACTGAAACGAAAGGTGAACGGCGACGACGCCGATGATGGCGAAAGCGCGAGCGTGATCGAGTGCGGATATCCTTCCTCGTTGCATCGTTTCTCCGAGTCGTTGCGATGGGAATGATTCGACGGTGCATGACGAGCAGGGCGGGTAAGCAGGAACCGCGCCCGACGGGTTTGCGAGGCGGATGCTCGAAGACCGACACACGCGCTTGCATCGCTTGGCAGCGGGCCTTACGCAAGCCGAGAACTGCTCACGCGTAGCGGCGTGCCCATCACGCGCATCGCGCGGATCGACAATCGACTTGGAAAAATTTCACGGGTCAATGCGCCCCGCCCGCGTCCGATTTGCCGCCCTTGACGGGCCGCGTGATCCAGATGAGCGGAATGATGACCACGAAGATGACGGCGGAGATGTAGAAGATATCGTTCAATCCCATCATCGCGGCTTGCGTATTGACCGTGAAATCGAAGAGCGCGTTCGCCGACGGATCGCCGATGTGCAGCAGCGATTGTGTCGATTGGATCTGCTGACGAAAAACGGGGTTGTCCACGTTGGCGACCTCAGTCAGTCGAGCGTGATGGAGGACCGTGCGGTTATTCCATTCATTGGTCGCGATCGAGGTGCCGATCGCGCCGCAGAACACGCGCACGAAATTCGACAACCCAGCCGCGGCCGGGATGCGATGCGGCGGCTGGCCCGCGAGAATGATCGCGGTGAGCGGCACGAAGAAGAGCGCCATCGGAATGCCTTGCAGCAGCGTCGGCAAAACGAGATGGAACGTGTCGACCTCGATGACATACTTCGAGCGCATGAAAAACACGACCGCGAAGCCGACGAAGGCGAGTGTCGCGATCATCCGCGCGTCCGTGCGCGGCAAGACCCGGCCCATGATCGGCGCCAGCACGACGGCGAAGACGCCGAGCGGTGCGGTGACGAGGCCCGCGTCGACGGACCGGTAGTTCAGGTACTCCTGCATCCACTGCGGCAGCAGCACGAGGTTGCCGAAGAAGACGGCATAGGCGACGGAGATCGCGATCGTGCCGCCGAGAAAATTGCGCTGGCCGAAAAGGCGCAGGTCGACCACCGGATTTTGCTCGGTCAGCTCCCATACGAGGAAGAAGGAGAACGCGACCAGCGCCGTGATAGCCAGCGCGACGATCACGGGCGAGGCGAACCAGTCGAGGTCTTTGCCTTTGTCGAGCATGATCTGCAGCGGCGCGACCCACGCGATCAGCAGAGCCAGCCCGACGACATCGATCGGCGGCTTGCGGACTGGCGTTTCTCGATGGCGATAGAGCATCCACGTGGCGCCGGCGGCGAACAGGCCGACGGGGATGTTGATGAAGAAGATCCATGACCAGCTGTAGCTGTCCGTGATCCAGCCGCCGAGCGCCGGTCCGGCAATCGGGCCGACCGTCGCCGTCATCGCCCAGAGCGATAGCGCCATCGACGATTTATCTTTCGGATAAGAGCCGATCAGAATCGATTGCGAGAGCGGAATGAGCGGGCCTGCGACGGCGCCTTGCAGCACCCGCGCGCCGAGCAGCACGATCAGATTCGGCGCGATGCCGCAGAGCCACGACGCGAGCACGAACATGAGGATCGCGCCGACGAAGAGCCGGATCTGACCGATCCGCTGCGTCAGCCAGCCCGTCAACGGAATCGACACGGCGTTGGCCGCGGCGAAGACCGTGATGACCCAGGTGCCCTCGTCGACGGAGACGCCGAGGTCGCCGGCGATCGTCGGAATCGCGACGTTCGCGATCGACGTGTCGAGCACGTTCATGAACGTGGCAAGCGCGACGGCAAACGTTGCCAGCACGAGCTGGCCGCCATGCATCGGCGGCGGAGGGGCAGGCGGCGCCGATGCCGGAGCAGGGGGTGCGGTGGAGGGCTGGCTCAACGGGGACTTCTCCATCGAGAAAAACGCGGCGGGCGGGCGCGAATGCGCCAGCGCGTTGGTTGCGCGAGCAACTTTCAGGCCGACCGGGAGCGTACGGCCAGGCCGATTCCGACAAGATCGCCGATGGCGATGGCGATGGTGCACAACCTAATGTAAGCAGACTGCCCCCATCGCGCAGCGCAATTGAGTTTTGTGCGCGATAACGCTTCGACGTCGCACCTGGCTTCGTCTATGCTTCATTCGTGGCGGAACCTCCCCTTATTCGCGAGAGCCCCGGAGCCGACGATGCAATCCTGCCCACTTTTCATCATTGGCGCGCCGAGATCGGGAACGACGTTTCTGTGCTCCACGCTCAATGTGCATCCGTCGATTCACTTGACCAACGAATGCCGGATCTTCGCGCTGTTGAAGCAGATGATCGAAGTGGACAGTCGGCGAGGGGATTTGCTCACGCCGTCATATCTGCAGCGATTCGAGCGTTTCAGTCGCCGCACGCTCGGCGCGTGGGTAGAGCGCTTCTATCGCGAGGAGCTTGGCGTGAGCACGCCGATCTGGGGGGACAAGCACCCGCCTTACGCCGACCCTACGATACTGTCGGCGCGCACCGGCGCCGTCGCGCATCTGCCTACGTCGGGCTCATGCTTGCGCCTCATTCGCGAGACGTTGCCACAGGCACGCTTCATTCACCTTCATCGCCATCCCGCCCATGTCGCGAAATCGATGGTTCGCAAGCATTGGATCGGGTCGGTTGAAGACGGCGTGCGCGTCTGGGCGCAATACGTGTCCGAAATCGTCGAGTTCTTCGGCGAGTTGCCGGACGGACAGGCACTGACGTTTTCGTACAGGGACTTGATCGAAAGCCCCCAAACCACAGCGACGCGCATCGGGCATTTTCTCGATCTGGCCGATGTTTCGCCGATCGTCGACTTTCTTGCGCGCCAGCGCGAGCTGCCGACGCCGTTCAGCGAGCCTGTCACCGACATCGCGGACCTTTACGCGATACCGGCGGCCAACCGGGACGACGAGCGTCTTCTTCAGCTCGCGGGACCGGGCGCCATTCATCTCGGCTATGCCGCTGCATCGAAGGCGCCGCTCGATCATCCACCGGCAGCGGGCCTCGGTGCGCTATGAAATTCGCGAGCCGTCTCACTATTTGAACATTTTCCCCCGCAACGCCTGGTAACTAGTGGGAAACCAGTTCTTCCCGCGGCGCGTGCGAGGGGGTAGTCTTGGAACCGGTCCATCCATCGACCGAAGCGTCGAGAGATAATCCGTTCGACGCACTAACCAGGAGGAGACAACCAATGGATTTGGAGAAACGCACTATTGCGCGCGTCACGGCGCGCCTTATCCCGTTCCTGATCCTTTGTTATTTCGTGGCCTATCTCGACCGCGTCAACGTCGGCTTTGCGGCGTTGGAGATGAACAAGGCCATCGGGCTTACGGCGAGCGCATTCGGTTTCGGCGCGGGCATTTTCTTCATTGCGTACTTCTTTTTCGAAGTGCCGTCGAATCTTTTGCTGGAAAAGTTCGGCGCCCACCGCTGGATCGCGCGAATTATGCTGACATGGGGCGTGGTTGCGGGTGCAATGGCATTCATCCCCAACATCGCTCGCTATACGGGGCTATCGACCACGCACGTTTTCTACATATTGCGGATTCTGCTCGGCATCGCGGAGGCCGGATTCTTTCCGGGGATCATCTTCCTTCTGACGCTGTGGTTTCCCGCGAAGTATCGTGCGCGGATGGTCGGCTACTTCATGGTGGCGATTCCGCTTTCAACGGTAATCGGCAGTCCGATTTCGGGGGCGCTGCTGTCGATGGACGGCATTGCCGGTCTCGCCGGCTGGCAATGGCTCTATCTGATCGAGGCATTGCCGGCGCTGCTGCTTTCGTTCGTCGTCGTGCTCTACCTGACGGACAAGCCTGCCGATGCAACCTGGCTCGAAGCCGACGAGCGCGAATGGCTCGTCTCCCGGCTGGCGCGTGAGCGCAGCCAACGCGAGGCGGTGCGCAAGTTCAACGTAGTCGAGGCCCTGTTTACGCCGCGCGTTCTCGTCATTGCGCTGATCTACTTCGGCGCCGTCGCCACCAACTACGGGCTCAGCTTTTTCCTACCGCAGATCGTGAAAGGCTTCGGCCTCACGAACCTGCAGACCGGCTTCGTCACCGCGGCGCCGTATGCAGTCGGTGTGTTCAGCATGATCTTCTGGGGACGCCGCTCCGATCGCAAGCTCGAGCGCAAGCGCCATGTCGCCGTTGCATTGCTCATTGCCGCAGCCGGCATCGCGGGCGCCGCAGTGATCGACAATCCTGTCGGCAAGATGGTCGCGATCTCGATCGCGGGCTTCGGCATCTTCGGCTGCCTGCCTGTCATCTGGACCTTGCCTGCCGCGTTCCTTTCGGGCGCGGCCGCCGCGGGCGGTATCGCGGTCGTGAACTCGATCGGCAACCTGTCAGGGTTCTTCGGCCCGTATGCGATGGGCTGGATCAAGGACAGTACGGGCAGCTTCGGTCCGGGATTGCTTTGTCTCGCGGGCGCGGGCCTGGTCGGCGTCGTCGCGGCGCTGCTGCTGCATCACGATTCCGCGCTCGAGGGCCGAGCCGGTGAACCGGCGGCACATGACGACGCAGGTCACAAAAGGGTTCTCGATACCTGACTCGTCATGAAGCGTCAGCCGCTCCCATCGAATCGGTGAGTGGCTGACGCTTGATTTTCCTAATCACAGGGAGGCGGGCATGATGACGGAGCTCGCTTGCGCCTGAGGCGATGCGGCCGTTGCTCGAGCATTCACTGCGCGGCGGCTTCGCTTTGCTTTCTGAATTGCGAGGCGATTCGTTCTTGCTGGTTAGGCGGAACCGGGTCGTAGTGGCTGAGCTCGATGCTGTAGCTGCCGTGCCCGCCCGCGAGCGCATTGAGACGCGATTGATAGTCGGCCAGCTCGGATAGCGGCACCTTCCCCATCACGACGCACATGTGACCGGCCAGGTTGCGCGTGCCCTGGACCTGGGCACGCCGCGACGAAAGATCGCCGATGATATCGCCCATCACTGCCTCGGGCGCCATGACCTCGATGTTGACGATCGGCTCGAGCAGGATCGGCTGCGCTTTCAGCACCGCATCGATGAATGCTTTGCGCCCCGCCGTGGCGAACGCGACTTCTTTCGAATCGACGGGATGGCTCTTGCCGTCTAAGACCGTCACGCGCACGTCCTGCATCGGAAAGCCCGCGAGCGGTCCGCTATCGATGACCTGAAGAATGCCTTTCTCGACGGCCGGCATGAACTGGCCCGGAATCGCGCCGCCTTTGACGGCATCGACGAACTCGTAGCCGACGCCGCGCGGCAGGGGCTCCACGCGCAGCATGACTTCCCCGAATTGGCCGGCCCCGCCGGTTTGTTTCTTGTGCCGATGGTGTCCCTCGGCTTTCGTGCCGATCGTCTCGCGGTAGGCGATTTTCGGCGGCCGCGTGACGACGGCGAGCTTGTACTGATCGGTGAGGCGCTCAAGCATATGCCGCAGATGCAGCTCGCCGAGCCCGCGAACGACCGTTTCGTTCGTGCCGACCGGGTGATCGATCCTCAGGCACGGGTCTTCCGCAGCCAGCTTCTGCAGAAGCTCCCAAAGACGCTGCTCGTTGCCTCGACGCTCGGGCTCGATCGCAAGCCCATAGATCGGCGTCGGGAAGGCGAGGGGAGCGAGATGGATGTTGCCGTCTTCGGGCGCGTCGTGCAGCACCGCATCGAAGTCGATCTCGTCGACCTTCGCCGTCGCGCAGATATCGCCGGGACCGGCTTGCGCGACGTCGACATGGTCCTTGCCCTGCAGCAACATCAGATGCGCGACGCGAAACGGCTGGCGCGCATCGCCGATATAGAGCTGATTGTCGCGTCGCACGGTGCCCTGATGGATTCGAAAGACGGCCATCTTGCCGATGTAGGGATCCATCACGATCTTGAAGACGTGCGCAAGCACGTGCTTGTCGGGGTCCGGCTCCGCCTGCACCGTCTCGCGGCGGCTATCGACGTCGCGGTAGAAGAGGGGCGGGTTGCCCTCGAGCGGATTCGGCAACAATCGAACGAACACATCGAGCAGTTCTCGTATGCCGGCACCCGTCGCGGCGGACGCGAAGCAAACGGGGACGAGATGGCCTTCGCGCAGCGCGCGCTCGAACGGCTCGTGCAGCTGTTCCGGGCGAATCGCCTCGCCTTGCTCGAGATAGAGCTCCATCAGCTTCGTATCGAGCTCGATGACCTGATCGACGAGCGCGTTATGCGCCGACTCGACGGACAGAAAGTCGGACTCGCCCGATGGATTGAAAAAGCAATCGACGACGGCCTGTCCGCCCTGCGCCGGCAGATTGATCGGCAGGCACGTCTTGCCGAACGTTTCCTGGATTTGCGCGAGGAGCTCGGGCAAATCGACCTTCTCTCCGTCGATGCCATTGACGACGATGATCCTGCAGAGCTTGCGCGCCTCGGCGGAGGCCATCATGCGGCGCGTGGTCATCTCGATGCCGGTGCGTGCATCGATGACGATCGCGGCCGTTTCGACGGCGGGCAGCACGCCGATCGAGAGACCGGAGAAGTCGGGGTAGCCAGGAGTATCGAGAAGGTAGATGCGGGTGTCGCGGTAGTGGAGGTGGGTGATCGCGGAGCTCAACGAGTGATGGTACTTGCGCTCGAGCGGATCGAAATCGCAGACGGTGCTGCCGCGCTCCACACTGCCCGCCGTATGGACGGCGCCGCCCTCGTGCAGCAAAGCTTCGACGAGCGAGGTTTTGCCGCAACCGGCGTGGCCGACCCATGCGATGGTACGGATGGCTTCGGGTTGGTAATCCATGTCCTCCCCTCATCCTGCAATCGTTATCGCGCATTATTGGTGAAAAAGGCGCGGCCGGCTAGCTAGGGTATTCGTGCCTGATCGAACCGCACCTCGATCGCGAATTCGGGGGCACGGCGGCGAGACGATCGCCGGCATGTGATCGTTAGTTCAGAGGAAAGGGCGCCCCGGTAACGGCCCGCCTGGCGTCACTCCTGATCTTCCGGCGGATACAGCAGCGTACCGTCGGACTGAGGGCGAGCGGCCGGGGTCATCGTGGCGGACGTGACGTGGTGCGCATCCATGATGTGGCGGACATCCTTGTGGCGAGCCAGCAGGTAATCCGCAATGATGCGACGGTGGCAGCGCCACCAGACGGCCTCCGAGCACATGATCGCGCAACGTTGCCGGCTTCCGAGCTCGATCAGCGTCCTCAGCCCCTCGCTGAATGTCTCCGTCGTCGCATAGTCCGCGTAATTGCGAAACGCCGGATGCGTCCAATAGGCGTTCGACGAAGCATGCGCGCCCGAGGCCTTGCCACGGCGTCCGCCGAGCTGTTTCAGATGCAGATAGCCGATCCCCTCCGCCTGGAGGGCGCCCGGCAGCGTTTCTTCATTGAACTGCGGGTTCGTGCGCGACCTCGCGAAGCTGCGCACGTCGACGAGCAGTTCGACCCCGGAGTCCTTGAGCAAGCCGATGAACTCGGTCAAGCTCCGGGTCGAATGTCCGATCGTGAAAAAGGGTTGCGACATCGCGGTTGCGCTCGTCGAATCGACACATAGTGTTTGTCGATCCGAGCCACGATTGATTCCCGTCGTTTCGCAACGGCGACGCTGCGCGCCGGGCCGATTTTTCGGCTATCCGACGACAAACAAAGATGTCAGAATCGGCCGCGATACTCGATACTCGATATTCGACGACGCTCGGAGAACTCACGATGAGCAGCGAATCGACGCCCGACGGCGCGATGCCCGTCGACAGGCCGGCTGACCATGCAGGCCCAACGGATGACACTGAATCCCGCGACGGCCCGGGCATCCGCGATCATCCTCGTTATCACCAGGTTTTCCCAGTCCTGGGCGATGCGGAGCTCGACAGGATTCGCCGCTTCGGCACGTTATCGCGCTACCCGAAAGGCGAACTGCTCTACCGCGCCGGCAGCCTCTGCCCCGGCATGTTCGTCTTGTTGTCGGGCAAGATCCGCATAGTCGGCCGCGATGGACTGGGCCACGAACGCCTGATCCACACCTATACGCTGCGCGGAGAATTCACGTCGGACGTGAGTCAGCTCTCGAACAAGCCAGCCGTGGTGGATGCGCACGTCGTCGAAGACGTCGAGGTCTTGCTGATTCGGCCCGATGGTCTGCGCGCCTTGATGATCGGTGAAGCCGAGCTCGGCGAAAAGGTCATGCGGGCGCTGATCTTGAGGCGTGTCTGGGTGATCGAGAGCGGGCAGGGTGTCGTGCTTCTCGGTGAGGCCGGCCACCCGCGACTCCTCGCACTGCAGGGCTTTTTACGCCGCAATGGTTTTCCGAGCACGGTGCTCGACGCAGAGCAGGATGCGGAAGCCATCGCCTTGCTCGAGCACCTGACCCCGCAGGCCGACGACTTCCCGCTCGCCGTGTGTCCGAACGGGACGGTCCTGCGGAACCCCGACCCCGGACAACTCGCTTCTTGCCTCGGTCTGATTCCCGAATTCGATCCGACCCATATCTACGACGTTGCGATCGTCGGCGCCGGCCCGGCGGGACTCGCGGCGGCCGTCTACGGGGCATCCGAGGGATTGTCGGTCGCGGTATTCGATTGCCGTGCACCCGGCGGCCAGGCCGGCACCAGCTCGCGCATCGAAAACTATCTGGGCTTCCCCACCGGCATCACCGGACAGGCGCTTGCGGGCCGAGCCTTCGTCCAGGCGCAGAAGTTCGGCGCGCATATCGGCATTCCGTGCGAGGTTAAGGCGTTGTATTGCGACAGGCAACCGTTTGTCGTCGAGCTCACCAACGACAAGCGCGTCACCGCGCGCACGGTCGTCATTGCGACGGGCGCCGAATACCGGCGTCCTGTCGTCGACGGTCTCGCGCGGTTCGAGGGATGCGGCGTCTACTACTGGGCCACCCCGCTCGAGGCGAGGCTGTGCCGCAAGGAGCCGGTGCTGCTCGTCGGCGGCGGCAACTCGGCGGGGCAGGCGGCGGTGTTTCTCGCGTCGCACGCCGAACACGTGCACATGTTCATTCGCGGCCCGAGCCTCGAGCACAGCATGTCGCGCTATCTGATCGAGCGGGTCACCTCGCTGCCGAATCTGACGCTGCATACGCGCACCGAGCTGACTTCGCTCGAGGGCGACGCGCGTCTCGAGCGCGTCCACTATCGCGGTGCCGGCGGCATGGAGGCCAGCGTGGCGATCCATCATCTGTTCGTCTTCATCGGCGCCGAGCCGAACACCGGCTGGCTCGACACCTGCGGCGTGTCGGTCGACGGCAAGGGGTTTGTCATCACGGGCACCGGCGCCGCCGGTTCGCCGTTGATGCCCTTACAGACCAGCGTGGCGGGGATCTTCGCGATCGGCGACGTTCGTTCCGGATCGACCAAGCGCGTTGCATCGGCAGTCGGCGAAGGCGCCGCCGTGGTCGCGCAAGTTCACGGTTTCCTTGCCGAAAGGCAGGGCGAGCGCGCCGTTCATTGACGCATCAGTTTCTCGCGGCCGTAGAGCATCATCATGACGATGATCACGAGTCCGAACACCACTTGGCGAAAGACATCGGCGGGCAGACGGACGCCGATTTCCGCGAAATAGTCCTGCGGCTGCAGCACGGACAGGATCGATTGCAATAGCGTGATGAGGATCACGCCGGCGATGGTGCCGAGATAAGTGCCGCGGCCGCCGAGCACGTTCGTGCCGCCGAGCACGATCGCTGCGATCGTAGGCAGCAGATACGGATCGCCCATCGCCTGGTAGGAGCGATTCGCCCAGCCGGCGAGCAGCACGCCGCCGGCCGCGGCGCAGGCGCCGGAGAGCGCGAAGGCGATCAGCGTCACGAGCCGGCTGTCGACACCGGAGAGAAACACGGCCCGCTCCCGATTGCCGATCGCATAGATCTGCCGGCCAAGCTTCGTGCGCGTCAGCATATAGACCGTGATCGCCCCGACGGCGATCCAGACGAGCAGGGGATTGGGAATTCGGGGGACGAGCTGGCCGCCGGCGAGCTCGATCATGAGGCCGGTGGCGCGATCCTGCGGCGCGAAGCCGCCGGTGTGATAGACCATCAGGCCCTGCGCGACGGCATTCATGCCTAGGGTGAAGATCATCGAAGGCGCGCGCAGATAGGCCACCCCGAGGCCGTTCACGAGGCCGACGACGAGACCGCAGAAAATCCCGAACGGGATGGCGAGCGGTATGCCGAGGCCGGGGCCGAGAATGCCCGTGGCACCGGTGGCCATCATGCCGCCCATGGCGATCGTCCACGGGATCGAGAGATCGATTTGGCCCATCAGGATCACGATCATCTCCCCGGTTGCGATCGTGCCGAGGAACGAGGCGACTTGAAGTTGCTGAGCGAGGTATCCGACCGAGAGAAACCCCGGCTTGGCGGCGGCGCCCACCGCGAGGAGCAAAACGATGCAGCCGAAAGCGATCAGCGTTGCGGCGTCGATCTTGGGCAAGGAGCGAAGCATCTGGCTTCTACCGATAGAGGTCGAGCTTGTTGCGGATGCGCAGCAGACGCAGCGAGCCGAGACTGACCGCGAACAGCAGGACGACCCCAACGAATAGCGGCTGCAGCACCGGATTGATGTTGAAGACGATGAGCAGATCGCCCACCGTGCGCATGACGAACGCGCCGAAGACGGAGCCGACCACGCCGCCCGAGCCGCCGAAGAGCGACGTGCCGCCGATCACGAGGGCGGCGATCGAGTTCAGCGTGTAGTCGCCGCCGAGCGCGGCGCGCGCCTCGCCGGAATAGGTGATGCAAGTGAGCAGTAGCCCGCCGAGCGCCGCGAAAAGCCCCGCAAGGGTGTAGGCGCAGAGCTTCGCGCGCGCGATCGGAACGCCCGACATGTAGGCGGCCTGCTCGGACGAGCCCACGGCATAGGCCGCGCGTCCGAGCGTGCAATTGCGGTAGGGCATCCAGACAAAGGCGAGAGCGGCGAGGATCAACAGCACGGAGGAGGGGATGCCGTAAGTCGAGCGCGTCATCAAGTCGGCGAAATCGCCGTTGATGTCGCCGCCCGGCTGCGGACGCAGGGCGAGCGCGACGCCGAAATAAATCGCGCTGGTCGCGAGCGTCGCGATGAGCGGCTGCAGCCGACCGTAGACGACGATCAATCCATTCAACGCGCCGCAGGCGAGGCCCGCGACCAGCACACCGACGATGCCGAGCGCGGTCGTCGCCGCATCGCCGGTGACGATCGTCGATGCCATGCAATTGGCCAGCATGAAGATCATGCCGACCGAAAGGTCGAGCCCGCCGGTCAGCACGGGCAACGTCTGCGCCATCGCCACGAGCGCGAGCAGCGCGCCTTTGTTGGCCGCCGTATTGACGACATCGACGGTGAGCCCCATCGGCTGGGCCGCCCCATAGACGCCGAACATGGCGACAAAAATGGCCGCGGCGGCAAGCGCGCCGCGATGCGCCGCCAACCCGTAGCGCCAGCTTCCCTCGCGCCGCCTGCTCGTCATGATCATTCCTCGCTCGACGCTCATTCGGCTACCTCGCGACGGACGAAGCGGGCCGCCTGGCCGCCGACGTCAGGTTCAGTGCGGCGCCGATCAGATTGTGCTCGGTCAGCTCGGCACCCGCCAGCATCCGCGTGATCGTGCCGTCGTAGAAGACGGCCACGCGATCGCAGCAACCAATCAGTTCGTCGTAATCGGTGGAATAAAAAAGGATGGCCGTTCCTTGTTCCGCCAGCCGCCGCAGCAGTTGGTAGATCTCCTGCTTCGTGCCGACGTCGATGCCTCTCGTCGGGTCGTTCAGCAGCACGACGCGCGGCTTAGTCATCAGCCATTTGCCGATCACGACCTTCTGCTGATTGCCGCCCGACAGCGCGGCCACGGGACCGTCGAGCCCGTCCGACTTGATCGCGAGCTGGCGCACCAGCGCGTCGATCAACGCCGCTTCGGCTTTGCGGTCGATCCGGCCGAAACGGCTGACCGCGTCGAGCGCGGCGAAGGACAGGTTTTCGCGCACCGTCATCGGCAGCATCAGGCCTTCGTTCTTTCGATCTTCGGGAATCAACGCGAGCCCGAGCTCTGCCGACTTCGCGCGCCGGGGGCTCGTGATCTTCACCGGCTTACCGGCCACTTCGATCTCGCCGCCAACACCAATCAGCGCGCCGAAGAGCGCCAGCAGGAACTCGCGCTGGCCTTGACCGTCGAGCCCGCCTAACCCGACCACCTCGCCCGGACGGACTTCGAGCGAGACATCGTTCAATTCGCCGGCCCAGGAAAGATGGCGGACCGCAAGCGCCGGCGTTCCTTCGCGCCGGGTCCCGCCGAGCGGCGGAAACGCGCTCGAGTATTCCCGGCCGATCATCATTTCGACAATCGCATCGTCCGAGCGGGTGCCGGCCGCGAACGTCTCGATGTAGCGGCCATTGCGGAAAACCGTGCATTCGTCGGCCAGCTCGGCGATCTCGTGCATCCGGTGAGAGATGTAGATGATCGCCATCCCTTCCGCCCGCAGGCGCTTGAGAAGCGCGCAGACCTTCGCCACATCGGCGGCCGTCAGCGCCGACGTCGCTTCATCGAGGATCAGCACTTTAGGCCGCCGCGCCAGCGCCTTGGCGATTTCAACCATCTGCTGGCGCGACAGAGGCAGGCTGCCGACCGGGGCGGCGGGGTGGATGTCCTCGCCGCCGATAATGGCCAGCATCTCTTCGGCCCGCCGCCGCTCGGCCGCTCGATCGATCAGCCCGAACCGGCGCCGCCGGTCGGCGATGCAGATGTTGTCGGCCACGGTCAGATCGGGCAGCAGCGAAAGCTCCTGGAATATGCACGAGATGCCCGCGTCCGCTGCCGCTTTGGGCGCGTCGAAGTTGACCGGCTCGCCGTCGAGAAAAATGCGGCCGCTGTCGGGCCGCACCACGCCGGAGAGGATCTTGATGAACGTGGACTTACCCGCCCCGTTCTCGCCCAAAAGGGCGTGGATCGAGCCCGCGCGGCAGGAGAATTGCACGTCCTGCAGCGCCCGGACGCCGCCGTAGTGCTTCGATACCCCCTCGACCCGCAGCAGTGAGCCCGGCGTTTGCTCCACCATCGTGTCGTGTCTCCCTCCCGCCCGGCGGCGATCGCCGCCGCTCTCCGGTTCAGTTGTTCGTGCCGCTCTGCGTCGCGATTTCCTCGGCCGAGAAACCGATATTGCAGCTGGGGAAGTTGTTGCCGGCGAAGAAGCTGCCCGGCAGTTTCGGGAAGACGTTCTCGCCCGGCTTGAACGGTGAGTAATCGACCGACGTGGGCAGCGCGATGCTTTGTGGGATCACGTCGCCCTTGAGCGCGGCGATCGCGGTCTTGATGGCCACGGCGCTCTGCGCCGGGCCCGTGCCGCCGGACTGGCAGGTGAGATCGGCCTTGTCGCAAAGCATGCGGTAAGCGTTCTCCGTCTCACCCGAGATCGGCGCCTTGAACTTGTTGGCGTCGAGCATCGCCTGCACCGCGCCTTGCGTTCCGCCCTGAACGTAGAGGCCGTCGAACACGCCACCCGCGGCGATCGCGTCGGCGGTGGCCTTCTGCGCATCGCCGGGCGCCCAGTTGCCGATGACGTCGACCACCTTGACCTTGCGGCCCGACTTGTCGAGCACGTCATGAAAGCCCTTGTCCCGGGCGAGGTCCACCGGCTGACCGGACGGGCCGCGGACGTGCAGGAACGTCAGATCGCCCGCCTTCTTGGCTTTGTCCAGCAAAAACTTGGCGGCCATTTCGCCGAGGCCGATCTGGTTCACGTTGACCGAGATCTGGTCCGGGCTGTCGATCACGTTGTCGAACGATACGACGACCACGCCTTTCGCATTGGCCTTGTGGACCACGCTTTTGAAGGCCGCGGCGCTATTGGCGTCGACGATGATCGCGTCGAAGCCCTGATCGATGAAATTGTCGGCCGCGGCGATTTGCGCGGAGATGTCCTGGCCGACCGAGACGACCTTGAATTCCTTGATGTCCTTCTTTACCGCGGGCTGGGCGACATAGGCCTTGGCGACCCGGATCATCTGGACGCGCCAGTCGTTGGCGATGAACCCGTTCACGAGCGCAATTCGATAAGGCCCCGGCTTCGCTGGCCACTGGAAGAATTTCGTGCTGGCCGATTCCGGCTTGAAGCAGCCTGCCTCCGCGCCGGGCCCATTGACTACCTTGGGACCCGCGGAAAAAGCCGGCGTCGATAATGACAATGCGGCCGTCATCAGTATTGCAGTTGCCGTGGGATACAGAACTTTCTGCATGCTTCTCATTGATTTTTCCCCCATCGACCAGGTGAATACCGCCTGATCCGGAGACGTTAGATGAGTGGCGACAGACCTGTCAAGGAACGCCGCAGCGCCACCACTTAATGGGACGTTGCGCGGGGCGGAGCTTACGCATTGTCAGGCTGGGCTCGCATTCGAAGCGTATTCGGCTCGCCTCGACGGCTACTCGCTCGAGCGTTATGGAGCCGTCTCATTCGCACGCACCCATGCAATTTTTTGTATCGCCGCCTTGGCCGGATACATGACGATACAAACCGGGTGGGCGTTCGCGGTATAACACGACCGTCACCTAGAGGAGAGCATGATGAGCCACACCGATGCCGATGCGCCGCTGCGCGGATCCTGCCACTGCGGGGCCGTGCGGTTCGAGGTTCGTACCGCGCTCGAGCCCGCGACGCGCTGCAACTGTAGCCTGTGCCGACGCCGCGGCGCGGTGATGTCGGCGCCATTCGAGGCGGACCATCTGACGATTGTCAGCGGCCACGATGCGCTGGCGCTTTATCAGTTCAACACGCGCGTCGCGAAGCACTATTTCTGCCGGCATTGCGGTATCTATACGTTTCATCAGACGCGTATGAACCCGAAGCTCTGGCGCGTGAATGTCGCTTGCCTGGAAGGCGTCGATCCTTATGCGCTCGAAGCGAGCGTTGCCGACGGCGCGAGTTTGTCAGTCGTGGAGGAGTCATGATACGTCTCATTGCGATCGCCACCTTCATCATGGGCGGTCTTGCCGCCGAGCTCGCGCATCCGGTGCAGTGCATGCTGCTCAGTGCTAGTCCGGTGCGCGTCAAGCGACGCGGCGTATGATCCGCTCATGGACAAAATCGACCATGTGCTGGTCATCGACGACGATCGCGGCATCCGCGAGCTCGTCGGCGACTATCTCGAGAAAAACGGCATGCGTGTGTCGCTGGCGGCGAACGGTCGCGAGATGCGTCAGGTGCTCGAAGGCGGAGCGCCCGACCTGATCGTGCTGGACCTGATGCTGCCTGGCGAAGACGGGCTTGTCCTTTGCCGCGATCTGCGTGCCGGCAAGCACCGCGCGACGCCGTTCGCCGTGCGCGAGCTGCTCGCGCGCGTGCGTGCCGTCTTGCGCCGGACGCGCATGCTGCCGCCGGGCATGCAGGTGACCGAAACGGCGAACATCCTCGCGTTCGGCGATTGGCGGCTCGATACCACCGCGCGCCACTTGCTCGACTCGGAAGGAACGATGGTCGCGTTGAGCGGCGCAGAGTACCGGCTGTTGCGCGTCTTTCTCGATCACCCTCAGCGCGTCTTGACGCGCGACCAGCTGTTGAATCTGACGCAGGGACGGCAGGCCGACGCGTTCGATCGCTCGATCGACCTGCTCGTCAGCCGGTTGCGCCAGCGGTTGCGCGACGTCGCGCGCGAGCCGCGTTACATCAAGACCCTGCGCAGCGAAGGCTATGTCTTCTCCGCGGCCGTGACGGCCGTGGACGGGCCGGGGCAATGAAGCTTTTCGGTGCCTGGCATTGGCCGCGCACGCTATTCGCGCGACTGGCGCTGATTCTCTCGATCGGACTCGCGCTAGCGCAGGGCATGTCGTTCTGGCTGACGCTGACCGAGCGCGATCAGACCACGACGAGCATGATGGTCAGCTACATCGACAGGGAAGTGACGACCTCGGTCGCCTTGCTCGATCGGATGCGGGCGGATGAAAGGGAGGCGTGGCTGCCGCGGCTCGCGAGACGCACCTACCGTTTCGTGCTCGGCCCGGGCATCGCGGGCAGCACGCCTGACGAGAAGCTTTCGGCGCGAATCGCGCAAGCGATCGAAGAAGGCGTCGGCACGCGATATCCGGTGACCGCCAACGCAGTGCCTGGCGAGCACGATCATCTGCAAGTGCATCTGCGGCTCACGGACGGCACGCCGCTCACGATCGATTTCCACCCCATGTCGAGCCTCCCGCTCTCGGGATGGTTGCCATTCGGATTGATCCTGCAGCTTGCGGTGCTCCTTGCTTGCTGCTGGCTTGCGGTGCGGATCGCGACGCGACCCCTCGCGGCGCTTGCGAGCGCGGCCGATGCGCTCGGACCCGAGCTGAAGCCCATTAAGCTGTCGGAGGAAGGGCCTTCGGAGGTGGCGCGCGCGGCTCGGGCGTTCAATGCCATGCAGGAGCGCATCGCGATCTACACGGCCGAGCGGATGCAGATACTGGCGGCTATTTCGCATGATCTACAAACGCCGATCACGCGGATGCGCCTGCGGCTCGACGTCGATGACGATGGGGAGCGGGCGGGCAAGCTGCAGCAGGATCTGCGGGAAATGGAAAACCTCGTGAAGGAGGGCGTGACCTATGCGCGCACGCTCCACGGCACGGGAGAGGAGCCCCGCAAAATCGACCTCGACGCGCTGCTCGAGAGCATCGTCTACGACTATGTGGACGCAGGCGCGCAGGTATCGATGGGCAGCCGCGCCGCGCTTGCGGTGACGGCGCGGCCGCAGGCGTTGCGTCGCATCGTCGGCAACCTCGTCGACAACGCGCTCAAGTTCGGGGGAACCGCCACCATCGACGTCAACGCATTGCCCGATGGGCGTGTCGCCATTTCGGTGCTCGACAGCGGCCCCGGAATACCGGCCGAATCGATCGAGACGGTGTTCGAACCGTTCTACCGGCTCGAAACGTCGCGCAATCGCCATACGGGCGGCACGGGCCTCGGACTCGCGATTGCGCGCCAACTCGCGCGCGCGATGGATGCGACGTTGAGCCTGGCGAACCGGCCTGAGGGCGGGCTTGCTGCAACGCTCACACTGAAAAGCGCTAGTTGAAGCTTGCCGTTCTAATCGATCGCGAGCCGGCCGTCGTCGCTGCGCGATGTGCCGTCACGGCCTCCGGAGGTCGTGTGAGTCTTGCCTGTGTAAAGGACAGTCGTGGTCGTGGTCATAGTCATTCCTCGTTGGTTCGATGGGAGAAGGTACTTACTTTTGTGCAAGAAGATTGCGGATTTGCTGCTCGGTCTGGGCGTACTCGCCCTCGCCGTAGTGCGTATAGACCACACGGCCTTGCTTATCGATCAAATAGAAGGCGGGCCAATACTGATTGCTGTACGCGTTCCAGGTCGCGTACTCGTTGTCTTGCGCGACTGGGTATTCGATGCCGAAGCGCTTGATCGCGGTCTTGACGTTATCGGTGCTGCGTTCGAACGGATATTCAGGCGTATGCACGCCGACCACGACAAGGCCCTGGTCCTTGTATTTCTGGTACCAGGTCTTGACGTACGGCAGCGTATGAATGCAGTTGATGCAGCTATAAGTCCAGAAATCGACGAGCACCACCTTGCCTCGAAGCTGTTGCTGCGTCAGCGGCGGGCTGTTGATCCAGTTGTCGATGCCGGTGAATTCGGGCGCGGTCTTGCCGTTGCCGGCCTGGCCGGCTGTCGCGGTGCCACCGGCGGTGGCTACCCCGGCCGCGATCGCGACGGCAACCGCCGCCGCCGCGAGGGCCTTGAATCGAGAGAGCATGTCAAACTCCTTTGAACGAAGGAAAGAACGACGAGATCCAGCCGTAGACGAGCACGTCGTATTGCAGATAGATCGCGAGCGCGGTCAGAATGATCAGTACACCGAACAATTGCTGGAGACGCTCGGCGTGCCGCGCGACGAGCCGTACGTGACGGACCATGTATTGGCCGCCGTAGATGATCGCGAGCATGGGAATGGCGGCTCCGACGGCATACAAGGTCAGCAGCAGCGCGGACCATTCGAGGTTCTGCGCTTTGACGACGAGCACCAGGATCGATGCGAGAACCGGGCCCGCGCACGGTGTCCATACGGCGCCGAGCGACATGCCCAGCACGAAGCCGCCTGCGTTGCCGTTGCCGGCCGACGTGCCCGAGCCGGCTTGCAACAAAGGGGCGATGCGCGCGACCAGCCAGTCATAGGGGCGAGGCCAGAGGCGCAACAGTCCGAACAATCCCAGCAATGCGATAGCCGTATCGCGCAGTGCGTTCTGCGCGACATGAACCGCGGTGGAGACGGCACCGAGCATCAGCGCCACGGACGTGAACGTAACGATGAACCCCGCGACGATGAGCAGCGGGCGCCCGCGGCTCGGCCTCTCCACCGACGTGCCGAGCAGAATCGGCATGACCGGCAGGACACAGGGCGAAGCTACTGTGAAGAGGCCTGCGAGCAGGGCCAGCGGGGGTTCGAGCAGATTGTGCATGATTGGCGCTCCTCGTTTTGCGCATGCTGTATTGGAGCGCCCTCACGTATCTCGCTTGTGTCGCCGACGCCGCTTCGTTGCAATGCTTTGTATCGATACGCGGCTCGGATACATTGCGACACAATCCGGCGTGTGTCCAGGTGTAGGGGGCCGACTTGGTCGATCGAATGAAGGACAGGAAGAGTAGCGAAGCGTTGACGAGATGGATGCTTACGTACCCCGACGGATGAGCCAAATGGCAAAGGCCGGCGACGGAGCGGTCGCTCCGTGCCGGCCTCTAGTATCGGATCCGCGCCGCAACGAGAGGTGCGGGCGAGAGCTGGGCGGACTGGTCGCCCCGCTTTTGCGTCGAGGCAGTTATTGCCCGAAGTAGATGGACTTCGTGCCAGTTGCATTGGCCGCATGGCCCGACGCAGCCGCGCCCGCGCTTACGCCGCCAACGTCGGTCGTACCGGCGACACCGCCGTTTTGCGCAGCGACGCGCGCTTCGGCAGCCTGGATGTCGGCCGGATAGTACGGATCGTCACCACGGATCGGCGAGTAGCCGGCCTTCTCGAGTTGCACGAGTTCGGCGCGAACTTGTGCGCGCGTGACCGGTTGATTCGATTGCGCGAACGACGCGACGGGAGCGGCGATGGCGAGCGCGACAGCAACGGCTTTGATAAGCGAGTTCATGATGTAACCTCCTAAGTTCGGTTCCGAGTGAGCTGTGATTCGGTATCAGCAGCAGGTGAAACGAAGTCTAGGCGTGCTCGCTTGTTAGTTAAATGCCTGCTGAGTGAATTCACTGCTTCGGGGAGCGGAACAATCTCGGTCGATGCGGTCCCGCGCCGATTACTCGATGCGGTTGCTGATGCGGCCCACGAACGTCCAGCCCTTATCGCGATTCCAAACATAGGTGTAGCCAGTCGGGCCGTCGATGAATACGCTCATGGGCTGGCTTCCGTCCGCGTTCCGATCGCGGTCTTCCGCATCCGCACGTACGGCGCGGGGGGCGGCCGTCCCGGCGTCGGACCGAGCAGGCGCGGCGGAACTCCAACCTTGTCCGGGTCGATAGGCGAGTTGCTCGATGCGCCCAGTGGGAGCTTCGACCCGCAACCTGATCGGCGAATTTCCGGGAGCATGACGAGCCACCGTCGTCGGAGCCGGATCGTGCCGATTGGCGTCGGCAGCTTCGGCAATCTGGAACGTCACTGTGACGAGCGCTGCGATGAGCGCCGTCATCCATCGTTTAGCGTTTTCCATCATGGTTCTCTAGTTTGCCGAGGGTGTGCCGATGAAGGGGTTGCGTTGCCAACGCCGCACCGGGCACCGCTCTCGGCGGGATTCATACGACTGCGGAAAGCAGCATCATTGCGCGACCGTGTAGCGCGGTGCGGGGACGTTGCTCGTGAGATGCGGGGACATCGTCAAGCGCGCAGCCTCGTAAGCGTCCCATTCCTCCACCGCATGCAGTGACGGGATCGTTACGAGTTCGCGCCGATCGAAGCCGGTCAACGCCGCGTCGACCATCGCTTCAGCCGACATGACGATTTCCTTCGGAAGGTGTTCGAGCGGCAGACCGCCTGTCTGCCAAAAGTCGGTGGCCGTGGCCCCCGGCAGAACCGCCTGAATTTGCACGCCCTTGTCGGCGAGTTCGTGGTGCAGCGATTGACTGAAGGCCAGCACGAAGGCCTTGCTGCCGCCGTAGACGCCGTTGAGAACCTCCGGCGCGATCGCGACAATCGAGGAGATGTTGATCACGGCGCCCTTGCCGCGCGCCACGAAGCCGGGTACCGCGGCATAAGTGAGACGCGTGAGTGCCGTCACGTTCAGATCGATCATCTTCGTCATCGCTTCGACGTCGCTCTCGAGCAGTGGCGTGTGCGTGCCCACGCCGGCGTTGTTGACCAGCAGCGTAATGCTCGCGTCCTGCCTGAGTTTCGCTTCGACGGCGGAGAGGTCGTTCCGGTCGCTCAGGTCTGCATCGACGATCTCGACGCTTTGATGGGTCTCGTCGCCGATGCGCTCGGCGAGCGCGGCGAGGCGGTCGCGGTTGCGCGCGACGAGAATGAGGTCGTAGCCGCGGCGGGCCAACCGGTTCGCGTAGATCGCGCCGATGCCCGACGATGCGCCGGTGATGAGGGCTGTGCCTTGATGTGCTTGCGTCATGTCGTTTCTCCGATTCAACGTTGCAAGGAATTGCGTGAGGACACTTTGACGCGGTTTGACTGTGGCGTAAATGACGTATAAGGTATTGATTCAGGACACAGGGTGCGGGAGAACGGACATGCATCGGATTGGCTTTCTTCTGAGCGACGGCTTCCAGGTCATGGCGCTTGCCACACAGGCCGTTTTCGAGTGCGCCAATGTGGCGACGGGCGATCCGTTCTATGAGCTCGACAATTTTTCGGTCGACGGAGGCGAGGTGCGCTCGTCATTGGGCATGGTCGTCGGCACCCGGTCGGTGCGCGAACGCCGCGAAGTTCATACGTGGATCGTGGCGGGCGTCATCGATCCGACCACTTCACCCGCGCCTGCCGAGGTCCTCGCATTCCTGCGCAAAGCGGGCCAGCGCGCGCGGCGCATCGCGGGCATTTGTACGGGCGGATTCGTGCTGGCCGAAGCCGGGTTGCTCGCTGGGCGGCGCGCAACGATGCACTGGGCTTTCGCGCGCGAAATGCAGAAGCGCTTTCCTGACATTCGCGTCGAAGACGATCGCATTTATATCGTCGACGGTTCCGTCTGGACGTCTGCCGGGATGACCGCGGGCCTCGACCTGGCGCTCGCGATGGTGGAGAAGGATCTGGGTGCGGAAGTCGCGCGATCCGTCGCGCACAAGCTGGTCATGCATCAGAGGCGATCGGGCGGGCAATCGCAGCACTCCGAAATGCTGGATCTCGCGCCGAAGTCCGATCGCATCCAGAGCGCGTTGGACTATGCGCGCAAGAACCTGAGCCGACCATTGACCGTCGAGGAGTTGGCCGAGGCTGTCCACTTGAGCCCGCGTCAATTCAGCCGCGTGTTTACGCTGGAAACGGGCAAATCGCCGGCCAAGGCGATCGAAGGACTACGCCTCGAAGCCGCGCGCCTGATGATCGAGCAAAGCCGGCATCCGCTGGATACGATCGCCAAGGAAACGGGGTTCCGCGATCGCCGCCATATGCGGGAAGCCTTTATGCGCGGCTTTGGCTTGCCGCCGCAGGCCGTGCGACGCGATGCGCGCATCGAGACCGTTTCCGCGCTGTAAAAAACAACGGAGCAAACAATGCGCGCAATCCTTGCAGCACTTATGGCAGCGCTGACCTTCGCACCGTGGATCGTATCGGCATGTGACTTCATGCCGGTGCGCATCGAGGGCAGCATTGGCAAGGTCGGCAACGTGACGATTGAGCTCGGAGAATCCATCGGCAAACCGACACCAACTGCTTGGCAGGGGCCTATGACGATATCGATCGCTGCCGCTCCCGCGTGTACGGTCAGTGACGATGTGTCGATCGTCGAAGGACCGATCGCGTTGGCCGGCGGCATTTTGTACGTGCCGACTTATTCCGGCAGCACGAGCATCGTGTATGCGGTAGAGGCGAAGACCTGTGCCGTGATCTGGCGCAGCAAAGACTACGAGGGAGCGGCTGCGTTCAAGCCTGGGCGCTTGATCACGGGGACGAAGGCGATTCCTGTTGACCGGCGTTGTCGGCCGATGTCCCGATCCGCGATGTGACGTGCAGGAGACGATGCTGATGACTGCGGAAAATGAGCTTCACATTGCCGAGATCCCCTACGAATCCGGAGGCGTGAAATTCCGTTATGCGCGCAAGCTGTCGTCGGACGGACAACGGTGGATTCGGCATGGAAGGTACGAGCACTACGCTGTGGACGGGACGCTGCTGTCGGAAGGGCAGTACGTCGACGGAAAGGAAGAGGGCGTTTGGCGCGACTACCAGCCAAACGGGAATTTGGCCGCCGAGGGGCAGTACTCGCAGGGAGAGCAAGTGGGGCACTGGAGATACTGGTCGGCCGATGGCAACGAGGAATATGACGAACCTCCACCAATTCGCGATTGAGATGGGCGAGTTCAACGATAGTAGTTTGCTTGCCGGGAGCGGCGTGGCACTTCCGCTATGTTCGCTGACGTGGTCCGGCTCACCGATCATCGACGGCCGCATCGTACGCGCCGACTATGGCGATCTGCTCGTCCTGACGAAGGACGGAACACTACATGGGATCGATTTTGCGGCGCGGACCTGCAAGGCGCTCTGCACGGTCGATTTGCCGCATATTCCTCCCGATGGCGAAGCGCCGAAGTATCGCGCCTATCGTCTGCACGCCGCGCTAGAAGGCAGATACGCGGCGATCGTGATCGATCGGGGGCGGGAAGGCGTGATCGTGGAAGTGCCCGGCGGTAAAGTGACGATGCGCCTCGACGGCGGTCACTATTGCGAGGACACCGTCCCATTCAGCGCTTGCTTCGTTCGTCATGAAGGGCACGACGTACTCGTTCATCGCACCGACTGGAATCGGCTGGACGCGTCCGATCCTGGTACCGGAAAGCTGCTCACCGAGCGCGATGAGCCGGTGTTCGAAGACGGCAAATCGGTGGAGGACTATCACCTCGACTATTTCCACGGGGAATTGCTGCCGAGCCCGAACGGAAGCCGTCTGCTCGACGATGGGTGGGTTTGGCACCCTGTTTCCATTCCTCGAGCCTGGTCTGTTACGGACTGGCTCACATTCAACCCTTGGGAAAGCGAGAACGGCGCCTCCGCCATCAATCTCACGATGCGTCGAGATTGGGGGCCGCCTGCCTGCTGGATCGATGAACAGCACGTTGCCTTGTGGGGGCTCGAAAACTGGGACGATGAAATCTACGACGATAGCGAGGGCGCCGTGGATGGGCCGGGCGTACGCATTCTGGATGTCACTACGACAGTGCGGTTCCCGAATTCACGATGGCCCATGGCCGGCGCGGACGATCGGGTGGTGGAAATTTTCAGCGACGGCTCACGCCTGTACGTTGCCGCGATATCGGGAACGACGGTGTGGGACATTGCCTCTCGAATGCAAATCTTGTCTTTGCCGGGCTTCGCCGGTCGCCTGCATGAGCCGACACGCGGCATGATTTTCGCAATCGAGTCCGACCGAATCTCGGCTCTGCAACTGCCGTGGAGAGGCGTGACGTACTAAGTATCGCGTTACAGGTGGGGGGATCATGACAGAAGATCAATGGGCGGAACGGCGAGCGCACCGGGCTCGACTAGATGCGCTTTTGCAGACCGCGCCTGTAGTTGTGATCGAAGGCGTAGTTGGTCCGGACGGCGTATCGGGACAAAAAGGCCGCGGACAAGAGTCGTGGTCTCTCGCATGACACTGCCGGTCTGGCGTCTCGCGGGTGGCGCCATGCAGAGCGCGAGCTTGTCGCTAAGAAGGCAGGTGGACAATGAGACGCTCACGGGCTTTCGACTGGCGGCGGCGCCCTATGCTGCGGTTCGCATCCGCGCGCGT
Organism: Trinickia symbiotica; assembly: GCF_003028655.1. Classification (GTDB taxonomy): domain Bacteria; phylum Pseudomonadota; class Gammaproteobacteria; order Burkholderiales; family Burkholderiaceae; genus Trinickia; species Trinickia symbiotica_A. Next base: position 213,059 of record NZ_PYUC01000002.1, on the reverse strand, counting down.
CTCGTGATCGATGCCGACGCGGGCGGACCGGAAGCCTGGCTCGAAGAGGTGCCGGAGCTTGCAGACGATGCCGAGTTGATCGAACAGGCGGCGCGGTTGCAGTTGCCCGTGACATATGAAGATCGGCTGTTCGGCACGTGTTTTCTCGATAAACGACTGGACTGGTTCGAGGCCACTGCGGAATGGCATGGGCGAAAAGTCAGCGTTCATTTCCAGGCGCCGACGCTCGACGCGCTGCCCGCTGTACTCGAACAGGCGCACGCGCTATGGCAAGAGGCGGCCGAATGGCAAGCCCGCGTGCTCGACCGAGCGATAGCCGACCTTCTCGACCTCAAAAACCGCAGTGGGCTGGACGAGGACGAAGAGCCGGTCACGGCGGACGAGTTTGCACGACGCATCTCTTTGCAGTCCATAACGATCGCCGACAGCGGCGCGTTTGACTTTTGCTTCGCCGACGGAGATTTGTTTTGGGGTCATGCGATCCTGGTTGACGGGACGTTGGCAGCGGGGCCAACGGCTGCGACTATCGTGGGTTGATGCAGGAGACAATCGATGGTCTCGCCCGAAACGGCCTACACAAGGCGTTTTTCTCGATTCACGACGGTCAGGAAGGCCCGCAACGCCGCCCGGCACGTCGCTGGCTCAAGAGTTCCAGGGGGCGGCCATCGACGCCCGCCGGCAAAGGGCTGTAATATTCCCATTCTTGGCGGACCGTTACAGGACGTAGCATGGGTTTCGAGCAACTGGCAGTACTTAAGCAACAACTTAAAAAGGCGGCGCAAGAAGAGAGGGAAGCAAAGCGGCAGCCGGCGAAGCCCGTTCGGCCCGCTCGGCCCACCGCACCCAAGACGAGCGCCCGGCCGAGCGCGAAGAGCGAGCCGGTCGATCCGGTCCTGCGTACGATCGGCAAGCTGCAAAAGCGTTTTCCGGCGGCTTTCCCCAAAAAGCCGGCCCCTAAAGTGCCGCTGAAGATCGGCATCCTGGCGGACCTTCTTGCGCACGCGGAAGAGCTCAAGCTGAAAGAAGACGAGATCCGCCTCGGAGTTAGCACCTGGTGCCGCGGCAGCCGCTACTGGGCGTGCCTTACGGATGGAGCGGTGCGCGTCGACTTGACCGGCGCGCCGGCCGGCTCGGTCACCGCACGCGACGCCGCGTTCGCACGCAGGCAAGCGCACGGCGCGCATGCTTCGCGCCGCCAAACCAAAGGGGCAACCGAGCCTGGCAATGCGGTAGCGCAGCCGAGCGCCGCAGCGACGGAACAACCGTCGGCGGCGGACCCTATCGATCAGCCTGCTGCCGATCAAGCCGCTTCCGATCGAGTCGCCTGACGTTGTTTGCCGCAATGCTTTGACAGAACGAGGGATGGGCGATGGGAGTATTTGATCGTCTCGTTCTTTTCTCCGAAGTGCACGGCACCGTGTTGATGGATGGCAAACCCGTGCAGGGGGCGGAACTCGTCGAGCAGGTTATCTGGTCGGAGAACGAGAACGAAATTCCGCCACAGCGTTGCACGACTGATGCCCGCGGAGCTTTCCGGTTTCCCGCTATCGAGCGCAGGGCGGGTCTGCGTAGGCTCATTCCTTCGCAACCGGTGGTGCTGCAGAGAATCCTCATCCGCTACCGAGGGGGCGAATATATCGGTTGGCGGAACGGCAAAATGAGCTGGGATGCGAATACCGAGCTCGATGGTCGGCCAATCGAGCTGGTGTGCGAGCTCGACCGAGAGCCTGGTCACGAAGGAACGCATTACGGGATCTGCCGGGTCGCCTAAAAGCTGAGCGAGGCTTTCACAACGGCCCCCATCACGGTCAGGGATCGCGTGCCGGTAAGGCACCGCAACCTGGCCTCATGTTGTCATCGTAGTGCCGGCTTGCGCTATAATCTGCCCCGTCGTGGGGGAGTAGTCTGCTTCACCAGCGTGGTGAAGCGTCATCATCAACATAATTGGCCCATCCGCGCCATGGTGATGACAGCCGTTTCGCGGCTTGGCGAGACCTGTGACGTTATCCCTTCTTACCCGGGCCGGGCGAAGGCGAGACGTCATTGGGTTTTCTTGTCCCGGCCCGTGGAACATAACCGAGATGCGACTGCTTTCCCAACTCCGCGCCACGGGGCGACTGTCATGATCTGGACGGTCGCACTGCTCATCGCCTCCGCTGCAATCATCTACCTCTCCTGCGAGACATTCGTCAACGGTGTCGAATGGCTCGGACAGAAACTGCACGTGAGTCAAACGGCCACGGGCACCATTCTTGCCGCATTCGGCACGGCGTTGCCCGAGAGCGTCGTGACGCTCGTTGCGGTTGCCTTTGGCGGCACCGCCGCGCAGAAGGAGATCGGTGTCGGCGCCGCGATCGGCGGACCGCTTGCCCTGAGCACCGTCGCCTATGCGGTCGTGGGCATCACGCTTCTCGCAACGGCGCGCCGTGTCGGTCGGGACAAGGCACACGTCGAGGCGGACACGCGCCGACTGCGCCGCGATCAATTGTGGTTTCTCGCAATCTTCGTCTTCAAGATCGCGTTAGGCTTGGTGGTGTTCTCCTTCAAGCCCGTGCTGGGTATCGCGTTTCTGTTGGCGTACGCCGTTTATTGCTGGAAAGAACTCACGGCGACCGACGATATCGACGGGCTCGACGAGCTGGAACCGCTGAAATTGCGTCCGCATGATCCGAGTCCGGCGATGTTCTGGATCGTCGTTCAGACGCTCGGTGCGCTGGCCGTGATCTTTCTGGCCTCGCGCCTGTTCGTGCGGCAAATCGAAGTGATCGGACCTTGGCTAGGTCTTGCGCCGCAGCTCACCGCGCTGCTGCTCAGCCCAATCGCGACCGAATTGCCGGAAATCATGAACGCAGTAATCTGGGTACGGCAGCGTAAGGAACGTCTTGCGCTCGCCAACATCAGCGGCGCAATGATGATTCAAGCGACCGTGCCCACTGCATTCGGTCTCTTCTTCACGAGCTGGCATCTGGCCACGCAATCGATCATCGCCGCGGGCGTCACGGCGGTTGCCATCGTTTTCTTGCAACGAGCCTTCAAGGCGCCGCAGGTGCATAGCCGAGAGTTGGTCCGCGTCGGTTGGCTGTACGCGGTATTCGCGGCGCTTTTGCTCGTTTTTTGATCGTCAGCGTTCGAGCGTAAGCTTGCAACGGGCAAGACGCGGCATCAATATATGTCCTCATCTATTGCGTGCGCGATTCACGTGTCGCTCCAATGCTCGTTGCAAGCGTTCTTCCACCGGGATTTCGCGCGGCGTTCGCATCCGTGCTGCTCGTGGCATTGTCCATCGCCGGAATCCCGAGCGCGCGAGCCCAGGCGGACGATGCGGCGCCGGCGACGATCGAGTCCGACGTTCATCGATTTGTCGTCCAGCACAACGGCACGGTCGACGAGTACGACGACACGACGATGCGCGCGAACACCGCAACCGGCGTCGATGCGATTGCGCAGCACTACGTCTGGTTCGATAAGGACACCGAAAGATTGACGTTGGTGGCGGCCGAATCGATCGATTCCGATGGCAACGCGCATCCGGTGGGCCGCGACGCGATTCGCGACGTGCAGGAACCGCGCGCGGCCGGCGCGCCGATGTTCGAGGACGGTCTCCTGCGCACCGTGATCTTTCCGGGCGTCGAGCCCGGGTGGCGCATTCACGTCGCGTTTCGCAAGTCGCGCTTCAAGGCGATCGAGCCGGGCACGTTCGCCTACTTCGTCGAGCCTGAGCGCGTCCCCGTCGAGAATCAGGAGCTCGTCTTCGATCTGCCGGCTGACATGCCGCTTTATGCCGACGCTCGCGGGTACGCAGCGAAGCCGCCTGTGACCGAGGGCGGGCGTACACGATACGAGTTCGATTACCGTCACGGTCCCTATGCGCCAATCGAGCACGGCGCGGTAGGGTATGCGCAGTATGGCGATCGTCTGATGGTCACCACGGCGCCGAGCTTCGCCGCTTTCGCGGAGCGCTACAAGGAGGGTGCGGTCGATCCGACCGCGAACGATCCGACGATCGTCTCCTTCGCGCGCGCACTGACGGCCAATGCGCCCGATGCCTGGTCGAAAGCGCGCGCGCTCTACGACTGGATGCGCGCAAACATCCGCTACGTGGCCCTGTTCGTCGGCGAAACGGCGACGCGGCCGCACCATGTGGTCGACATCCTGCGCAACCGCTATGGCGACTGCAAGGACCATGTCGCGCTCTATGGCGCACTGCTCGAGGCCGTCGGCATACGTAGCGAGCCTGCGCTGATTGCACTCGGGCCCGTCTACGCCTTACCCTCGGTGCCCGGTTACGGAGCAGGCGCGATCAATCACGCGATCGTATGGATTCCCGAGCTTCGGCGCTTCGCCGATACCACCGCGGGCGGCATCGCGTTCGGCGATCTGCCGACGAGCCTCATGGATAGACCGGCGCTGCTCGTCGATGAAGGCGTGCTCGTGCGCACGCCGGCGACGCAGCAACGCTCGCGCGATGCGCGCGTGCAGATCGACGTCGACTCGAGTGGCAGAGGGCGCTACGCCTACCATGTCGAGGACAGCGGTTTCACGGCCGAACTCGAGCGCAACGCCTTCCGGCGCGCGACGCGCGAGCGCATGCAGCAGATCGCCTATGAGCGGTTGCAGAAAGCGGGCTTGCGCGGCACGGCGACGCTCACGACCGACGACGTATCGGCGACGGCCGGCCCGTTCGCGGTCACGATGACGGGCGCGATCGAGCATATCGTCTGGCCCGACGGCGTGACGGGCGTGCCGGCGCTCTCGAGCCTGGCGGGCGGGATCGCGACACAGGTCGAGGACTGGCTCGCGGTGCCGCGGCGGACTCGGCCTTTTGTCTGCATCGGAGGCACCTTCGAAGAGGAAGGGCAGATCGATCTGCCGCCGAACGTCAAGACGATCTATGTCCCCGAAGCACTTTCGATAAACGCGGGCGGCTTGACCTATGCGTCCGATTACATTTTCGATCCTCAGACACGCGTCGTTCAGGTTACGCGCCGGCTGAAGGTCGACTTCGGCAAACAGGTTTGCACGCCGGATGAATTTGCGCAGATGCGCGTCGCGCTCGAACGAATCGAGCGCGATGCCATGGCGCAGGTCGTCGTGCAAGGCGGTGGCCTCGGTGGCCAATAGCGATTGCGTACATACACGATCGAACGTATCGATCACCGTGCGATTTTAAAAAGTACGCGAATAATCGGTTCCCGGCAGGTCAACGCCGAAGCGTTCTTCGTCGTCATGTATTAAGCTGCTCGGGGGCTTCGAACACCGCGACGACGCCCACATGGAGCGTATCGATAGGATTCATGCTCGCGGTCAAGAGGCAAGTGATGATCAGTGACGGTTCTTCGCAAAGCGGCGCCCCCGCGAACCCAGTCGAAATGGGTACGAATGGCGCCGCTCGTTCGCCCGCGGTAGACGAGCAGTCTCCGTTCAGCAGTCTGCGTTTCCACCAGATCTTTCCGACGCTGACCGATGCGGAGATCGACCGCATGCATCGTTTCGGTGCGCTCTGCTGTTACGCCGCGGGCGACTTGCTTTATAGCGCGGGCAGCACGAGTCCGGGCATGTTCGTCCTGTTGTCCGGCAAGGTTCGTTACACCGCGCGCGACGGGCTCGGTCGTCAACGCTTGATTCGCGAGGATGTTCTGCGGGGCGAATTCACGGCCGACATCGGCATGCTGTCCGGCAAGCCAGCCCTCGTCGATGCTGAAGTCATCGATCAGGTCGAAGCGCTCGTGATCCCGCCGGACAGGCTGCGCGCGCTGATGATCGCGGAGGCCGAGCTCGGCGAAAAAATCATGCGCGCGCTCATTTTGAGGCGCGTCGCGGCGATCGAGCGCGGGCAGGGCGCAGTGCTCGTGGGCTCGCCCGATACGCCCCGCCTGCTCGCGCTGCAGCACTTTCTGCGACGCAACGGGTTTCCGCACATGGCGCTCGATGTCGGCGATGCCGATGCGATTGCCTTGCTCGAGCGTCTGACTCCCCAGTGCGATGACATGCCGCTCGTCGTATGTCCCGATGGGACCGTATTGCGGAATCCCGACGAGGGGCAGCTCGCGTCTTGTTTAGGAATCCTGCCGGAGTTCGATCCCGCCCACATATACGACGTCGCGATCGTCGGCGCGGGACCGGCGGGCCTGGCGGCGGCCGTGTATGCGGCGTCCGAGGGCTTGTCGGTGGCCGCATTCGACTGCCGCGCGCCAGGCGGTCAGGCGGGTCTGAGCGCCCGCATCGAGAACTTCCTCGGTTTTCCGACGGGGATTTCGGGGCAGGCGCTAGCCGGGAGGGCCTTCAATCAAGCTCAGAAATTCGGTGCGCACATCGGAATTCCGGTAGAGGTCAAGGCCCTGCATTGCGGAGAGTATCCGCTCGAGGTGGAGTTGACGAACTCACGCCGTGTCACGGCGCGCACCGTCATCATCGCGAGCGGTGCGGAGTATCGGCGTCCGGCCGTGGATAGGCTTGGGCGCTTCGAAGGCCGCGGCATTTACTACTGGGCGACGCCAATCGAGGCGCGACTATGCCGCAACGAATCGGTGCTGCTGGTCGGCGGCGGCAACTCCGCGGGGCAGGCGGTAGTGTTTCTTGCTTCGCACGCCGCTCACGTGCATTTACTCGTCCGCGGCCCCGATCTCGAACAGAGCATGTCCCGGTATCTGATCGATCGCATTCAATCGCTGCCGAACGTCACGATCCATACGAATTGCGAAGTCGCCGCGCTCGAAGGCGAGGAGCGGCTCGAGCTCGTCCGTTATCGCCGGCGCGACGGTGCGCTCGAAAGCATCGCGACTCATCATCTGTTCCTCTTCATCGGTGCCGAGCCTAATACGAGCTGGCTCCGCACTTGCGGTGTCTCGGTGGACAAGAAAGGCTTTGTATTGACAGGCGCTGACCTGGGGGCGGAAGACAGTCCGAGGGCCTCGCGGCTGCCGCTCCAGACCAGCGTCGCGGGCGTGTTCGCGATCGGCGATGTCCGGTCGCGTTCGACGAAGCGCGTTGCGGCGGCCGTGGGAGAAGGGGCCGCTGTAGTCTCGCAGATTCACCAGTTCTTGGCCGCGCAGTCGGAAGCAGCCGGTGCGTCCATAGCCACCGCCAACGTTCGCTAACGCGTGGCGCGATGTAGTGTCCCTGGAGTGCTGCTGCGCATGCTGCCCCTTCGATGATACTGTCGAAGCTTCATTAAAAAGGGCTCGTAGATGGACCGCATGGCAGCCATGGAAACGTTCGTCGCCGTCGTCGAGGCGGGATCTTTTTCGGCCGCTGCGCGCCGGCTCGACCTCGGGCAGCCCGCCGTTTCAAAATCGATCGCGCAATTGGAACAGCGACTCGGCGCGCGGTTGCTCTTGCGCTCGACGCGCGGGCTGACGACGACCGACGCAGGCCAGCGTTTCTACGAGCACGCGAAACGAGCCATCGAAGAAGCCGAAGAAGCGGAGCACGCGGCACGGCAGTCTTCGGAGAGCCTTTCCGGGCGCCTGCGCGTGTCGGCGGCCGTGACCTTCGCACGCTTGCACGTTCTGCCGGGGTTGAAGCGCTTTCTCGATCGTCACCCGCATCTCGAGATCGACATCGCGCTCGACGACCGCAACATCGATTTGCTCGAAGAAGGCATGGACGTCGCCCTGCGCATGGGGACGCTCGACGACTCCGCGATGACCGCGCGCAAGATTGCAAGCAGTCCGCGGCTCGTCGTCGGCACGCCTGCCTACTTTGCCGAGGCCGGCATTCCGAAGACGCCGGCCGATCTGAGCGGCCACGAAGTCATCGTCTATTCCCAGCGAGGAGGCGGTGAGTCATGGTCGTTCAGTCGAAACGGCAAGCAGGAGATCGTGGTCGTTTCAGGCAGGGTGCGTGTGAGTGCGGCGGAAGGCATACGAACGGCCGTGCTCGGCGACATGGGCCTCGCGGTTGCTTCGCAATGGATGTTCGCGCCCGAACTCAGTGAGGGAAAAGTGCGCGCCGTGCTCACGGACTGGCAACTGCCTCCAGTCGACCTATGGGCTGTGTTCCCGTCCGGCCGCCTTGTCACGTCGAAGGCGCGCGCGTTCGTTGCTTTTGTCGAGGAAGTGCTGGCGGTCTCGCCCGCTTGAGGCACCGGATCTCCTGCCTTGGTGGTTGAGGCGAGTGCGGAACCACTCGCCGCGGCCACCAGGCCGCGGCTTGTCGACAAAGCGGCATTATGCCGATTGCGTCGCCTTTTGCAGGACCGGGAACATTTCCGACGGATCGGGACGGTGCGTGTAATCGGGGTTCACTTCGGAGTACAGAACAATGCCGTTCGTGCCGATGACATAGCGCGCCGGCATCGGCAGCGTCCAGCTCGGGTCGGCATTGAAAGTCGGCAGATCGTTCTTGAGCTTCTGGTAGAGCTCGATCAGATAGTCAGGGAGCTCGAATCGCAGTCCGAACGCAGCAGCCGTGCCATTGTGCGTATCACTGAGCACGGGGAAGCCCAGCTCGTTGATGCGGACTGACTTGCGGCTATTGACAGCGGTCTGCGGCGAAATCGCAACGACATTCGCACCGTAGCGCTGCAACTCGGGAAGCGCCTCATTCAGCGCCTGCAGTTCGAGGTTGCAGTACGGGCACCACACCCCGCGATAAAACGTGACGACGAGCGGACCTTGCTCGAGCAGTTCGGCGGACGAGACGTCGTTGCCGTCCTGATCCTTCAGGCGAAAGTGTGGCGCGAGATCGCCGACCTTGATCGCACGGCTTGCCTGACCGGAGGCAATGAGCTCTGCCGTCGCTCGCTCCATGACGGGGTGGATCTCCGGTGGCGCGTGATACGGGGGCTTGCCCGCTTTGAAGTCGGCTTTGAAAGCGTCGAGTTTGTCCTGAAGCGACATGATGAGTCTCCGATGATGCGGTAGGTGGCTTTTCGCTGCGGGCCTGTTTATTGACCGTATAGGCAGGACACAGCGGCTTTCGTTACGGCAGTCACGACATCTCGATTCGTCGTGGCTCGATCATCGGTGAAACGCAAACGGCTCGGATAGGAGTCAGCGGGCATAACTGCCATTCCCATGGGGCATGGCTCAAAGGGCGAGATCGAGACCGATAGGTCAGCGTCTGCGAGAGGACAGGGCCACATCGGCGTGCGAACGATAGCTGATCTGCTAGTATCTGATGGGTCAGTCGTATTGCGATACCGGCAGGAGCCGACACGTGCGCCATTACACGAAAGCAACCTTCAATGTGACCGAAAGCGTCGGCTTCCAACTCGTCAGGGCGCGCAATCTCATCACCGCCGAGATGGACGGCGCGCTTAAGGAATTCGATATTTCGAGCCAGCAGATGGGTATCTTGCTGATGCTCAGGCGGAAGCTGGCAACGACACCGTTCGAGATGTCGAAGATGCTCGGCATGGACACGGGCCTGATGACGCGGATGCTCGACAAGCTGGAAGCGAAAGGGCTCCTCGTTCGTTCGCGAGATCAGCAAGACCGGCGTGTCGTCAACCTATCGCTGACGAAGGACGGGACCGCCGTCGCCGATAAGGTGCCGGAGGTTGCCGTCGAAGTGCTGAACGCCCGCCTGAAGGCTTTCACGAAGGATGAGGTCGCCGAGTTGCGCAGGTTGCTGCGCAAGTTTGCCGGCGACTGACCAGACACGACGGGTCATCATCTCCCGACCACCCAGTCTCATCGAACAAGACGGATTGTTCGTCCCACGGAAACTGTGAGTTATCAGCGCGCCGTTGACTATATCTGACAGGTCAACTATTGTGCATGCACAGAGTGGAGAGCGAACATGTGCGGCACGATTTTTTCTACCATATATCTGACAAGTCAGAGAAATGGCGTTCAACGGAACCCTGGGCGGCGCGTTTCAGCGGTACTGAAGATTGGTATGTCGGTGATATTCGCGGCAGTGCTATCGGCGTGCGCGAACTACGCGGGCATCCATAGCGACGCGAAGCCTGCCGAGCCGCAACAGTACGCCACGCAGCAAAGCATTCCCGCTGACGGGGGCCGTTGGCCTGCGGCCGACTGGGCTGACCAGTTCGGCGATGCGCAACTGAAGGCGCTTATCGTCGAAGCGTTGAAGGGCAGCCCTACGCTCGACCAGGCGCGTGCCCGCGTAGCGGCTGCTGCTGCTTACAGCGAAACGGCGAACGCCAACACGATGCCGCGCGTCGATGCCAGCTACTCGCTCACGCGCCAGCAATTCTCGAGCACGGCCCTCGTGCCGCCGCCCTACGGCGGATCGTGGCAGACGGAAAACAAGGGGCTGCTCAGCGCTTCGTACGATCTCGACTTATGGGGCAAGAACCGTGAGGCGCTAAGGGCGGCTATCTCCCAGCTTCAGGCGAGCGAGGCCGACGCGCAAGTCGTCAAACTGACGCTGACGACATCCATTGCCCGGACATACAACCAGCTCGCACGCCTCTACGCGCTGCGCGATATCGCTCAGCAGGAAGTCGCCAGACGGGAGCAGATCGAGCGCATCACCGCAGGGCGGATTGCGACGGGGCTGGATACCGAAGTCGAGCGCAAGACCGCGCAGGCCAATCTGGCGACGAGCCGCGCCGCGCTGAAAGCGCTCGATGGGCAAATCCTCGCGACACGCTATCAAATCGCCGCGCTGCTCGGCGCCGGTCCCGATCGTGGCTTGCAGCTTGCCCGGCCGACACTAGGCCCGGGGGACGACGTTCGCCTGCCGGACAACCTGCCGGCCGATCTCGTGAGCCGTCGCCCCGATATCGTTGCGTCGCGCTGGCGGGTCGACGCGATGATGCACGACGTGAAGGAGGCGAAGGCCGAGTTCTATCCGGACATCAACCTGAGCGCCGCAATCGGTTTCGACGCATTCGGCTTCGGCCGATTCCTGACGGCGGCGAGCCGGACGGCGTCCGTCGGCCCGGCGATCCATTTGCCGATCTTCGATGCGGGGGAGCTGCGCGCCAACCTGAAGGGCCGCTTTGCCGACCTCGACTATGCCGTCGCGACGTATAACAAGACGCTCGTGACTGCGCTGAGCGAAGTCGCCACGCAACTCGCCGGCGTTCGTTCGGCAGATGCTCAACTCGTCGATGCGCAGGCGGCACAGGACGCCGCGCGCAAAGCCGACGAACTCGCGCTCGTCCAATACAACGCGGGTCTCACGAATCAACTGACTGTATTGAACGCGGACGTCAACGCGCTATCGGCTGATCAGGCGGTCGCCAATCTGCGTATGGACCGCCGCGACAAACAGATCGCGCTGGCCTCCGCGCTCGGCGGTGGGTTTGTCGATACGTCCGACTCGAGACAAGACGCACGACCCCATTCGGCAGCGACATTGCCTGACGGCCGCGCTCGCTCGATAGGACCGGCTGTTGTCAGTCCTCGTTGAATGGCAAACCCATCCCATCTACCCGGAGAACTCAAATGAGCGAAATCGACACCTCGGAGCTCGAATCGTCGCAAGGGACGAGCGCCAAACGCGAGGCCACATCGGCGAAAGCCGTTACCTCGAACGAATCGAGCTTTCGAAAGAGGAAGTTGCTACTGGCACTGCTCGGCGCGGCCATCGTGGTTTCGGCGGCAGCATATGGCGCGTACTACATGACCTATGCCCGCTATCACGAATCCACTGACGACGCGTACGTCAGCGGCAACCTCGTGCAACTGACGCCGCAGGTGACGGGCACCGTCGTCGCCGTGAATGCCGACGATACCCAGATCGTCAAGCAGGGCGACCCGGTCGTCCGACTCGACGACGCCGACGCTAAAGTCGCGCTCGGCAACGCGGAAGCGACACTCGCGCAGACCGTGAGGCAAGTCAGCCGACTCTACGTAGACAACCAGTTCTACGCCGCGAACATCGCTCAGAAGCAATCGGAGTTGGCCCGCGCCCAGGACGACCTGCGCCGCCGTCAGGCAGTGGCCGGTACGGGGGCCGTGTCGGCCGAAGACATCGCTCACGCGCGCGACACCGTCACGGCCGCGCAGGCGGCGCTCGATGCCGTGCGGCAACAGGCGCAAGCCAACCACGTTATGACCGACAACACGACCATCACGCAGCATCCGAGCGTGCTGGCGGCCGCCTCGAAGGTGCGCGACGCGTACCTGGCATACGCGCGCAACACGCTGCCCGCGCCGGTCACCGGCTATGTCGCGAAACGTTCCGTGCAAGTCGGCGAGCGCGTGTCGCCGGGTACGCCGCTGATGGCGATCGTGCCGCTCGACGGGGTGTGGGTCGATGCCAACTTCAAGGAGAGCCAGCTGCGCGGCATGCGCATCGGCCAGCCTGTGACGCTCGAGGCGGACGTCTACGGCGGCAAGGTCAAATATCACGGCCGCGTGGTCGGTTTCTCGGCGGGTACGGGGAGCGCCTTTGCCACATTGCCCGCGCAGAATGCGACCGGGAACTGGATCAAGGTGGTCCAGCGTCTGCCCGTACGCATCGAACTCGATCAGAAAGAACTGAACGCCCATCCACTGCGTATCGGACTATCGATGAACGTCGACGTGGACACGCACGACGACGCCGGCGCGCAACTCGGCGCAGCCTCGAACACGACTTACCGCACGGATGTATTCGCGAACTACGGCGCGCAGGCCGATGCCGAGATCGAAAAGATCATCGAGCAAAACACGAGACCTGTCCGGCAACTTGAGCGGAGCGCGTCATGAATTCCCCGATTCGACTCGCACCGCCGCCGCTGACAGGCGGCAAGCTGATTCTGGCGACGATCGCGGTTGCGCTTGCAACGTTCATGAACGTCCTGGATTCTTCGATCGCCAATGTGGCCATCCCTACGATCTCGGGCAACCTTGGCGTATCGGTCGACGAGGGCACCTGGGTGATCACGCTGTTCGCCGCGGCCAATGCGGTGGCGATTCCGCTGACAGGATGGCTGACTGAGCGAGTCGGCCAAATCAAGCTCTTCGTCGTCGCGATCCTGCTGTTCTCGTTCTCTTCGTGGCTGTGCGGCGTGGCACCGAACCTGATGGTGCTGCTCGCGGCGCGCGTATTGCAGGGCGCGGTAGCTGGACCGCTGATCCCGCTGTCGCAGGCGATCCTGCTCGGATCTTATCCGAAGGAGAAAAGCTCTACGGCGCTGGCATTGTGGGCAATGACGGCGACGGTCGGCCCGATCGCCGGCCCCGCGCTGGGCGGATGGATCACCGATAGCTATAGCTGGTCGTGGATCTTCTATATCAACGTGCCAGTCGGTCTCTTCGCGGCGGGGGTGACGTGGTTGATCTATCGGGACCGGGAATCGCCGAAGCGCAAGCTTCCCATCGATAAAATCGGTCTGCTGTCGCTGATTGCATGGGTGGCATCGCTGCAGATCATGCTCGACAAGGGCAAGGACCTCGACTGGTTCAACTCGCCTGTCATCTGCACGCTAGCCGCCGTGGCCGCTGTCAGCTTCCTCTTCTTCCTGATCTGGGAGTTCACGGCGAAAAATCCGATCGTGGACGTGCGACTTTTTGCGGTACGCAATTTTCGGGGCGGCACGATTGCGATCTCCGTCGCTTACGCCGTGTTCTTCGCGAACCTGGTGATTCTTCCGCAGTGGATTCAGGGCTATCTGGGCTATCGCGCCGTGGATGCCGGTCTTGTGACAGCGCCGCTCGGCATCTTCGCCGTACTGCTTGCTCCCGTGATGGCGAAGGTCATGCCGAAGTCCGATCCGCGCGTGTTGGCGACGCTGGCGTTCGTCGGCTATGCCGGCGTCTTCCTGATGCGTTCGCACTACACGACAGACGTCGATCAATGGACCCTCGTATTGCCGACGCTCTTGCAGGGCATCCCGACCGCGCTCTTTTTCGTCCCGCTCACGGCGATCATCCTGTCCGGCCTGCCCGCGGAGAAGATTCCCGCGGCGGCCGGCGTATCGAACTTCGCGCGCGTGTTCGCGGGCGCGGCCGGCACTTCGCTCGTCACGACCGGCTGGAACGATCGGACGATTCTGCATCACGCGCAACTCGCCGAGCAGTCGAGCGTCGACAATCCCGCATACCGGGCGGCGATCGCGAATGTACATGCGGTCCTGGGCGGCAGCGTGGATCAGGCTGTCGCCTTCTTCGAGCGTTCGCTGAACGCGCAGGCGGCGATGCTCGGGTTGAACGACATTTTCTGGCTGTCCGCCGGGATCTTTGTCGTGATCATTCCGCTCATCTGGCTGACGAGGCCGGCGAAGGGCGGAGGTGGCGCCGCAGCCGCGGGCGCGCACTGATCGCACCGCAACACGAGCGGCGAACTGCGTCGGATGATTGCTCATCCGACGTTCTTTTTTCCAAAAGCGACACGAGCCAGTCATCGTTTTTTTATTGATTGACCGTTCAAATAAAAAAACCATAGAGTGGCCGCGAATGACAGAACGCCACTCGAAGAGCGATCGATTTCAACGACGACGGAGCGCATATGGACCACCTGAACGGGAAGTCACGTCAACTCGGCACAGCCATTAGCTGCGCCGCTCTATGTCTCGGCTCGCTGTACGCGGCAAGCGCGTTCGCGCAGGCAAGCACAAGCCCAGGCGCTGTAAGCGCAGCCGATAGTGCGAATTCGTCGAGCGCGGCGAGCGTTGCTCCCGCAACGACCGCGGCCGTGGATCCCCCGACGCCCGCGAGTGCTCCCGCTTCGGCATCGGCGCCGGCGGCCTCACCATTGACAGCGAACGTCACGCTGGCCTCGCAATACGTCTCGCGCGGCTTTCGTCAGACGTGGGGCAAGCCGGCAATTCAAGGCGGCTTCGACTACACGCACTCGAGCGGCCTCTTTGCCGGCACCTGGCTGTCGACCGTCAGCAGCAAATTCATCGAAGGCGGCACGGTCGAATGGGATCTCTACGGTGGCTACGGCGGCTCCCTCGGCGATCTGACCTACACCGGCACGGTCTACTACTACGTGTATCCCGGCGCCCGCATGGAAGCGAGCGCAACGAACTACAACTACGGCGAATTCGTTGCCGCGCTGACCTACAAGTGGTTCACGGCCCGCTATTGGCTGACTTACACGCCGAACTACTTCGGCTACGACAGCCAGTCGCTTGGCATTGGCAACGACAAGGGCAGTCGCGGCTCCGGCTACCTCGATCTGAACACCAACATCGATCTCACGCACGGCTTTTCGCTGCTGCTGCACTACGGCTGGGAGCGCGTGCAAAACTTCTCGGCCTACAACTGGCAGGATGCGAAAGTGGCTGTCTCCAAGACGTTCGACGGCGGCTGGACACTGACCGGGGCCGTCACTAAGGCGTGGGGCGCCACAAACGTGTACGACCACTACACAACGGGTGCGCGCGATTCGGCCGGCAACATCGCGGTTTCGAATCCGTTGCAGACGACGTTTTTCGCGACGCTGACCAAGACGTTCTGATTCATTTCCGAGGGCTCATCCATGCTTTCCCCAAAACGACATGAGCAGATCGTCCCTGTTTTTATTGATTGATCGTTCAAATAAAAAACACTAGAGTATCCGCATCGAATCCCGAGGCCGCTGACCCATGCCCAAAGTCGGAATGCGCGAAGTGCGTCGCGCGCAACTGATCGACGCCACCCTGCTGTGCATCGACCAGTGTGGCCTATCAGGCACGACGCTCGCATCGGTCGCGCAGCGCGCGAACATTTCGACGGGCATCGTCAGCCACTACTTCGGCGATAAGAGCGGACTGCTCGAGGCAACGATGCGCCATATCCTGCGCGATCTCTGGGCGGCGACGAGGCGTCGCCGCCTCGTCGCGGCGAAGGGCGGCCCGCGCGCGCGGCTTCGCGCGATCGTGGCGGCCAACTTCGACGTCTCGCAGGTGAATACGCCGGTGATGAAAACGTGGTTGGCGTTTTGGGCGCAAAGCATGCACGAGGATGCGCTGCGCCGCTTGCAGCGTGTCAACACGCGGCGCCTGTACTCGAATCTGTGCGCCGAGTTTAGAAAAGTGATGCCGCTCGCTGCCGCACGCCGCGCCGCGCGCGGGCTCGCGGCGATGATCGACGGCTTGTGGCTGCGCGGCGCGCTCAGCGGCGAGCCGTTCGATACGCGGGCCGCGTTGCGGCTCGCCAACGAGTACATCGACTTGCTGCTCGCGCAGCGCGAGGGCTCACGCGAATGATCCGCGCGGCATGGCCGCGCCGTCCTACCGGTTTGCGAGGAAACCCCTGATGCCAGACTACGGTTTGCAGCGACTCTTCATCGGCGGCGAGTACGTCGATGCCACCAGCGGCGCGACTTTCGACACGCTGGACCCGGCAACGGGCGAAAAGCTCGCGACGGTTCAGCAGGCGAGCGAGGCCGATGTCGATCGCGCGGTTCGATCGGCGCAGCAAGGTCAGCGCGCATGGGCGGCACTGAGCCCGATGGATCGCTCGCGCATTCTGCGGCGCGCGGTCGACCTATTGCGTGCCCGCAACGATGAGCTTGCCGAGCTCGAAATGCGCGACACGGGCAAGCCGATCGCGGAAACACGTGCCGTCGATATCGTCACTGGCGCCGACGTGATCGAATACTACGCGGGCCTCGTCATGGCGATCGAGGGGCAGCAGATTCCGCTGCGTGACGAGTCGTTCGTCTATACCCGTCGCGAGCCGCTCGGCGTGACGGCCGGCATCGGCGCGTGGAATTACCCGATCCAGATCGCATGCTGGAAGTCCGCGCCCGCGCTGGCCGCCGGCAACGCGATGATCTTCAAGCCGAGCGAAGTCACGCCGTTGTCGGCGCTGAAGCTCGCCGAGATCTATCTCGAAGCCGGTGTGCCCGCCGGGGTGTTCAACGTAGTGCAAGGCGATGGCCGCGTGGGTGCGATGTTGAGCGCTCACGCGCATATCGCAAAGATGTCGTTCACCGGGAGTGTCGAGACAGGCCTGAAAGTGATGTCGCGCGCGGGCGGATCGTCGCTCAAGGAAGTGACGATGGAGCTCGGCGGCAAGTCGCCGCTGATCGTGTTCGAGGACGCGGACCTCGATCGTGCCGCCGATATCGCGACGGGCGCCAACTTCTTCAGCGCCGGGCAAGTGTGCACGAACGGCACGCGCGTATTCGTCCATCGCTCGATTCAGCAAGCCTTCGAAGCACGCATCGGCGAGCGCGTGAAGCGTATCCGTATCGGCAAGCCATCGGACCCGGCGACGAACTTCGGTCCGCTCGTGAGCCGTGCGCAACTCGACAAGGTGCTCAGCTTTATCGAGAGCGGCCGACGCGAAGGCGCACGGCTCGTGGCAGGCGGGGCGCGCATCGTCGAGGGCGAGTTCGCGCGCGGCCTTTTCGTGCAGCCGACGGTGTTCGCGGATTGTCGCGACGAGATGAAGATCGTACAGGAGGAAATCTTCGGTCCGGTCATGAGTCTGCTTTCGTTCGAGACGGAGGACGAGGTCGTCGCGCGCGCGAACGACACGCGCTACGGTCTCGCGGCAGGTGTCGTCACGGAAAACCTCGCGCGTGCGCATCGGGTGATCCATCGGCTCGAGGCCGGCATTTGCTGGGTCAATACCTGGGGCGAATCGCCCGCGCAGATGCCGGTAGGCGGCTATAAGCAATCGGGGGTGGGGCGGGAGAACGGCCTCGCGACACTCGAGCACTACACGCGGCTGAAGTCCGTCCAGATCGAGCTGGGCAGATATCAGCCGCTGTTCTGAGCAAGGCAGAGCGGGGTTGGGCGATGAGCATCGTTTCATGCTCGTCGGCGCGGCAGGCCAACGCGGGTCTGCGACGGCCAACGTGTTGAGGCAACTCGGTATGGGTTCGAACGAATACGACTACATCATCATCGGTGCCGGTTCCGCGGGCAATGTGCTCGCGACGCGGCTGACCGAAGACGCCGGCGTGACGGTGCTACTGCTCGAAGCAGGCGGCCCGGATTACCGCTTCGACTTCCGCACGCAGATGCCGGCGGCGCTCGCTTATCCGCTGCAAGGCCGGCGTTACAACTGGGCGTACGAGACGGAGCCTGAACCGCATATGAACAACCGCCGGATGGAATGCGGGCGCGGCAAGGGGCTGGGCGGCTCGTCACTCATCAACGGCATGTGCTACATCCGCGGCAACGCGCTCGACTACGACGGCTGGGCGCAACGCGAGGGTCTCGAATCCTGGTCCTATCTCGACTGCCTGCCCTATTTCCGGAAGGCGGAAACGCGCGACGCCGGTCCGAACGACTACCATGGCGGCGAGGGCCCGGTGCATGTGATGACGAGCAAGCCGGGCGTCAATCCGCTCTTCGAGGCGATGGTCGAGGCCGGCGTACAGGCGGGCTATCCGCGCACCGACGATCTGAATGGCTACCGCCAGGAAGGCTTCGGGCCGATGGACCGCACCGTCACGGCGAATGGGCGGCGCGCGAGTACCGCGCGCGGTTATCTGGATCAGGCGCGGGCGCGCCGGGAACTCACGATCGTCACGCACGCCACGGCGGACCGCATTCTGTTCAGCGGCAAGCGCGCCAGCGGCGTCGCGTACCTGCAAGGCAATTCGACCTCGATCGTGACCGCCCGTGCCCGGCACGAGGTTCTGCTGTGCGGAGGCGCCATCGCATCGCCGCAGATCCTGCAACGCTCGGGCGTCGGTCCCGGCGAATGGCTACGGGAACTCGGCATTCCGGTGGTGCTCGATCTGCCCGGCGTCGGCAGGAACTTGCAGGATCATCTGGAAATGTATCTGCAGTACGCGTGCAAAGAGCCCGTGTCGCTCTATCCCGCGCTGCTGCTGCACAACCAGCCCGCGATCGGCCTCGAGTGGCTGCTGAAGGGTACGGGGATCGGCGCCAGCAATCACTTCGAAGCGGGCGGCTTCATTCGTACGCGCGACGACGACCCGTGGCCCAACATCCAGTATCACTTCCTGCCGGTCGCCATCAATTACAACGGCACGAATGCGATCAAGATGCACGGTTTCCAGGCGCACGTCGGCTCGATGCGCTCGCCGAGCCGCGGGCGCGTCAAGCTGCGTTCGCGCGATCCGCGCGATCATCCGTCGATCCTTTTCAACTACATGGCCGAGCCGCTCGATTGGCGCGAGTTCCGCGACGCAATCCGCATCACGCGCGAAATCATGAGGCAACCCGCGCTCGATCGCTTCCGCGGTGAGGAACTGAATCCGGGAGCGAAATGCGTGACCGATTCGGAGCTCGATGCGTTCGTGCGGTCACGCGCGGAGACCGCGTATCACCCGTCGTGCTCGTGCGCGATGGGCAGCGACGAAATGTCGGTAGTCGATGCGGAAGGTCGCGTGCATGGGCTCGAAGGGCTTCGAGTCGTCGATGCATCGATCATGCCGCTGATCACCACGGGCAACCTGAACGCGCCAACGATCATGATCGCAGAGAAGATCGCCGACCGGATCCGCGGTCGCGCGCCGCAGCCCCGCGCGAGCGCGCCGTACTACGTCGCGAATGGCGCGCCGGCGCGGGGTGCCGCACTGCGCGAGGCCACGACTCCCGCCAGCTGAGCGACACATGTTTTTCGACGCCACACGTGTGCAACAACCATCGCCCGACGGACACGCGGGCAATCTACGTACTAACCAAAGTGAAATGAGGAGAAGGTGATGAAGCAGCTCTTGATCAAAGCCGGTTGCGCGTGGATTGCCACCGCGGCGTTGGCGGCACCGGCGTTCGCGGGCGACGCGGCAGCTTGCCGCAATGTGCGCTTTGCGGACGTCGGCTGGACCGATATTGCGGCGACGACCGGCATTGCGTCGACGATCTTCGAAGGGCTCGGCTACCATCCGACGACGACGATCGCTTCAGTGCCGATCACGTTCGCCGGTATCAAGAGTAAGCAGATCGATGTGTTCCTCGGTTATTGGTCGCCGACGATGGATCCGATCATCGATCCGTTCGTGAAAGCGGGGCAGATCAAGGTGCTGCAGCCCGCGAATCTGACCGGGGCGAAGTACACGCTTGCAGTGCCCGACTACGTTTATAACGCCGGCCTCAAATCGTTCGCCGACATCCAGAAATACGCGGACAAGCTCGGCGACAGAGTCTACGGCATCGAGCCCGGCAACGACGGCAACGCGCTGATCGACAAGATGATCAAGAACAATCAATTCGGTCTCGGCAAGTTCAAGCTCGTCGAATCGAGCGAGGCGGGCATGCTCGTTCAGGTCAACAAGGCGATTCGCGAAAAGCAATGGATCGTCTTCCTCGGCTGGGAGCCGCATCCGATGAACGTACAGATGAAGATCGACTACCTGAGCGGCGGCGATGACGTCTTCGGCCCGAACTACGGGGAGGCGAAAGTCTTCACGGCGACACCGCCTGATTATTCGGCGCGCTGCCCGAACGCGGCCAAGCTCGTGTCGAATCTGCAGTTCACGACGGAAATCGAGAACCATGTGATGGTGCCGATCATGAACAAGGAAGAGCCGGGGAAGGCCGCCGAGGCATGGCTCAAGCGCAATCCTCAAGTGCTCGATAAATGGCTGACGGGCGTGACGACGTTCGACGGCAAGAACGGGCTCGAGGCCGTGAAGTCGTATATCGCCTCGCACTGAGCGTGCAATACGAAGCGGGAAGCGGCGGCGCTTGAGTTCGCGTAAGGGCGCCCCGCGGAGGACGATCTCCCGCACCCCCGCGAAGCATCATTCGCGAACTCAGCGGCGTCTCGCGAGCGTCAACTTCCCTTGTTGTCCGACGAGGGCTTTGTTTCCGATAGATCGTCCTTCCTGACTTCCGCCTGACGGACCTCGGTTCCGTCCTCGCCGGTTTCTGAAATATCGGTCTCGAACGTCTCGGAGTCGTCCGCTGCTTGGTCCTTGTCCGGATTGTCCGGTTGCTTGGTAATCGGTCCTTTCTGGTCAGTCGCCATGATTCGCTCCTTGCACATTGCATTTCGTTTTCGCCGTGCCGCCTTTCGATCGCGCTCGCCGGCGGGCGTTGGCGGCGCCGGCATGCTCAACCGCTGACTCCCTTCTTCTTGGCGAGCGACTGTGCCATGCGGTAATGCTCCTCGATGATGGACAGGCCCTTTTGCGCGAGTTTTTTCAAATCGGCGTTTTTCCCGTCGGAGATTTCCTTCTTGAACGCGGCAATCGCCTGTTCATGGCCTTGCAGGCCGACCTTGTCGATATAGGCGTCATCGAACTCCTTGCCCTTTAACGGGCGCAGCGAATCGAGCACGCTCGTATCCGAATTGTCCTTCGGCACCTTGACGTCATGCGGCGCGGCAGCCTTGAGTTCCACTGTCATCTTCGTGTGATCCAGCAGCATGTGATGCGCGAACGACTTGACGTCCTTGTCCTTTGAATTTTTTTGCGCGAGCTTGGCTGCGTCGATCTCCGTGGAACTGGACATCGAGGCCGCCTGCACGAAGTCGCGATCGGGCGCCGGCAGCGGATTGGCCTCCGTCGTGGATGCAGCCTGGCTTTCCTGCGCATGCACCGTCGCAACAGGCATCAGTGCGACGCAGCATGCGAGAACAAATGTCGGAAGTTTCAATTCGAGCTCCTCGAAGCGTGGTTGCGGGGACGCAAAGCGGTTAGCGCCTGCGAAGACGCAGGCGCATCTCTGTGTCGCAACGAACGTGCCGGAGGAGGCGGCGGGCGCAATGGCCGTGTGCGGCGGCTTACCGGCGCTTGCCATATTCTTCGCCCGCGGCTGTCCAAGCGATCGCCTGTTCGCTCAGGCTGAAGCCGAGGCCGGGCCGGCTGGGCACGTGCATTCGCCCACCGCGCAACTCGAGCCGCTCGTTGAAGAGCGGCTCCAGCCATTCGAAGTGCTCGAGCCACGGTTCTTCCGGATACGCGGCTGCCAGATGAAGATGGATCTCCATCGCGAAGTGCGGGGCAAGCTTGAGTCCGCGCAGACTGGCAAGATGCATGATTTGCAGAAATGGCGTGATGCCGCCGACCCGCGGTGCGTCGGGCTGGACGTAGTCGGCTCCTCGGGTTTCGATCAGTTGTGCGTGTTCGCCGAAGCTCGTCAGCATTTCGCCGGTGGCGACAGCCGTGTCGAGCGATGCGGCCAGTGCAGCGTGCCCCTCGAAGTCGTACGCGTCGAGCGGTTCCTCGATCCAGGTCAGATCCAGCTCTTCGAACTTGCGGCACGCGCGCTGCGCCTTGAGCCGGTCCCATTGCTGGTTGGCGTCGACCATGAGTGGGAAGTCCGGACCGAGAAGATCGCGCACGGCCTTCACGCGCCGGAAGTCTTCGCGCGTGTCGGGCTGCCCCACCTTGATCTTGATGCCGCCGATGCCGTTGCCGCGCGAGCGGTCGACATTCTCCAGAACGGTGTCAAGCGACATCGAGAGGTAACCGCCGGGCGTGTTGTAGCACTGCACGGAATCGCGATGGGCGCCAAGCAGCTTGGCGAGCGGCAATCCCGCGCGTTTGGCTTTGAGGTCCCACAGTGCGATATCGAATGGGGCAATGGCCTGTGTCGTGAGGCCGCTTCGCCCCATCGACGCGCCGGCCCACAGCAGTTTGTTGAAGATTTTCCCGATGTCGTTGGGATCTTCGCCGAGCAGCGCGGGCGCCAGCTCCTTGGCGTGCGCGAACATCCCTTGTCCGCCCGCACGCTTCGAGTAACCGAATCCGATGCCGCGATGGCCTTGCTCACTCTCGATTTCGGCGAAGATGAACGCGATTTCCGTGAGCGGTTTCTGTCTTCCGGTGAGGACCTTGGCATCGCTGATGGGCGCGGCAAGCGGCAGGAAAGTCAGCGATAGCTTCACCCATGTAATGCGGTCTGTCGTCGCTTCGCCAGGTTGAAGGCTCGCGATTCCGGGCGGATTGAAAGTTTGCGTCTGGTCAGCCATGTTGAGTCTCCCGAATCCAGATCAGTGCGGACTAGCGGCTCAGTTCGTCGAGCGCCCGTGTTGAAGCGGACCCGAGCCGTCCCTCCCGTTATTTTGTCCTAGTTTGATCGCACTAGAAGATCGCGATAGCTTTTGCGGCGCATCGTTCGCCTCGTTCAAATGCGATCGCTTCATGCGTATCGCATATGCGCAATTGGAGCGATTCGATATGAACAGAGGCAATAACAAAGCAAGAGAGTAGGCGATGCAGAACCGAGTGCTAGTACAGGTTGGGTACGGGCCGTTGCCGTCCCAGGCGAATCGCGCCATTCGATTGAAGTGGCGCGATAACGAGAAGGAGTTCGACGGGCTAATCCTGCCGCAGCGCATCGATATCCGCGAGGAAGTTTGCGGCGGTATCGAGGGCAGGCTGTCTTGCGTGACCGGTATCGACGGCATATCGCTTACTGATTTGCTTGGCGTGCCGGTCGCGGTCCAGCTCGTGACGGACCGCGGCGATCTGCATTCGATTTGCGGCATCGTGACGGACGCGTGGAAGGGTGCGTCCGATTTGGGGCTGATCGCCTATCAGCTCGTCATTCGCGATGCATTGAGCATCCTCGAGCGGCGCGTCAACACACGGATTTTTCGAAACCAGACGGTGCCGGGGATCGTCGCTACGCTCGTCGCGGAGTGGCGCCGCAAGAGTTCGACGCTGGCGAGTTCGTTCGATCTCGACATCTCCCGGCTGCAGCGCGACCGATATCGGAGCCACGATCAGACGATCCAATTCGAGGAGTCCGACGCCGATTTCATTCGCCGGCTGTGCCGGCGGGAAGGTATCGCCTGGTTCATCAAAGCGGGCAAGCGCAATCACGGAAGCGGGTACGACCGTAAGGCGGTCGCGCATACGCTCGTCCTGTTCGAGCGGTCGCATAGTCTCGACGATTCTTCGGCAGGGTGTATTCACTATCGATCGCATGATGCGCACGAGCAGCGCGACACGATCACTCGACTTTCTTCGGGGCGCCGGATCGTGCCGGGCTCGACACGGAACGTGGGCTGGAATCGGGACCAGGCGCGACTGGATCATGTTGGAATGCGGACGGGTGTCGATCAGGGTGAAGCCGGCAACGACCTCGCGAGCTTGCTGAAGGATGCTCGCGTCGATCCTCCCGATACGGCCGATTCGTGGGATCAGTACGACCAACGCGGCACGTGGCGCGCGGATGCCCATCTCGCGCGGAGCATGTGCATCGAAGGTGCGAGCAATGTGCGCGATCTCGCGGTGGGCCATAGGATCGGCATCGCCGGGCACCCCGACTTCGACCGGCTGCACGAGTGGAATCGATGGGTCATCGTGACGTCCCTTCATCATCGCGGTGAGAACAATCTTCCCAAGGATTTGACTGAGCGTGCGCAGGCGCTCTTCGCTGCGAGCCGGTGGCTGTTCGATTCTCCACCCGGTTCAGTCAGTACCCAGGCTCGGCCGAGCGCATGGCCCGGCACACCGGAAAACCGCTACGAGAACACGTTCAGTTGCATATCGCGCGATACGCCATTGACGCCGCTCTACGATCCTCGGGTTCATTTGCCGCGCGTGCATCCGATTACGGGTGTCGTAGTGTGTCCCGAAGGCGATGAGGTCTATTGTGACGAGCTTGGACGAATCCGCGTGCGGATTGAGGGGCTTAACGCCGATGATCACGAACATGCGAAAGGGGCCGGTACGAGCGGCACGCCCGCGGATAGCGCGGCTGTACCGGTGAGCACGCGGTGGGCGGGCTCGCGCTTCGGCGAGAGCCTGCTGCCGCGCAGAGGCATGGAAGTCATCCTCGACTTCATGAATGGCGATCCCGATAAGATGTTCGTCGCTGGTGTGTTCTACAACGGCGCGAAAACGCCGGCTGCTTTCAGCAATAAGGGATCGCTGCCTGCGAACCGCCGTTTGTCCGGGATGAAGACGAAGGAAATCAATGGCACTCGGTATAACCAATTGCGATTCGACGACACCACGGGGCAGATAAGCAGCCAGCTCGCTAGCGCACATGCGAGCAGCGAACTCAATCTGGGTTACCTCACCCATCCGCGCGAGGAAGGGTGGGCGGAGGCGCGCGGCGAAGGGGCGGAGTTGCGTAGCGATGCCAACGTGGCGATCCGCAGTGGCAAAGCATTGCTGATTTCGGCTTGGCAGCGACTGAATGCAGCCGGTGGTCAATTGTCGCGCGATGAATATCTTCGGCTGATGCAGGAATGCATGGCGCTTTCTCGCAGCCTTGGCGAATATGCGGCGGCGCATCGCGGCGTCGATTTCGATATGCAGCCGCAAGACGAACTGGCTTCAACGGTGAAGAGTTGGCCGGATGCTGATGGAGACGGTTCCACCGAACAAGCTGCGATCGGCATTACCGCGCCGGCCGGAATCAGCGCCGCGACATCCAAAACCATCGCGATGCATGCGGGCGGCAATGTCGACTCGGTCGCCCAGGGGCATATTCAATTCGCGAGTGCTCATCGGGTCAATCTTCAAGCCGGACATGGCGTGGCGATGTTCGCGCATCGAGAGGGCGTCTCGGCCATCGCCAATCAAGGCAAGGTGATGCTTCAGAGTCAGGCCGACGATACGCAGATCGAGTCGGCGAAGAGTATCCGGCTCATGGCTGCGGAAGGCCAGCTCGCCGGCACGGCGAGCGACGAGGTGGTCTTTGTCACGTCGGGCGGGGCGTACTTGAAGCTTCGGGGCGGCGACATCGAATTGGGTTGTCCCGGCCGCTTCACGGTCAAGGCGGCAGGCCATACATGGGATGGGCCGGCGAGCATGAGTGCCGACTTCCCTTCATTCGACGATGCGGCGCTCGACCGCATGCCGAAACTGGTTCGTGCCACGGACGATGAAGGCGTCCCCGGTTACGACGCCGAAGTTCGGCGAGCCACCGGCCAGATTGTCAAAGGTGAGACCGACGCGGCGGGATGCTCTGAACCAATCGACAGCGACCAATTCGAGCAGTTGGACGCGGTCTTCTTCAAGAAGAAAACCTGATCAACCAACGTGACAACAAGAATATGAGCGACTCAAATCTGAATACAGCTACGTCGCCAGCTGGGGCAGTCACCGACCCGCCGCGCATTCAAGTCGGTCGAGTGCAGGGCGTCACCCTCTTTGGTGCTCGCAACGAGCTTATCTGCGTCAAACAAATGCCGCTGCCGGGCGTAGTCATCTTCGTGCACGGCGTGAACTCTGAAGGCGAGTGGTACACCGCAGCCGAGGAGGGGCTCTGCAAAGGGCTGAACCGGCGGTTGGGCCGCTTGGACGACCAGCTGGCTTATACGGGCGTCAAGGCTGGGCAGATGGCGCCCGTCAGCTATATCGAGAGTCTGACGCCTGATGGTTACGTCAATCCAAAGATGTGGGCTGAGACTTATATCAAGCCCGATCTGTCGTTTTCTCCGGTCATCCATTTCCGTTGGGGCTACAAGGCGAACAAGCAGGACTTGAAGGACTACGGCGCAAACTTGTTTCTCAACGAGCACAACTACTGGGGCGGCGGCCCGTTTGCGAATGGCTGTTCGAGCCTGGCGGATCTATGGAGCCCGGGGCTCGACGATCGGATATTCGGGTGGCTCACGGTGCAGGCGTTGAATTCCACGCCGCGTCTGGTCTATCAAACGCCGCCACGCGCCTACATGGTGATGGCTGCGCTACGGCTCGCGAAGCTGATCAAATCGATACGAGAGAAGCAAGCCGATGTGCCGATCACCGTCGTCTGTCACAGCCAAGGCAACATGATCGGGCTGGCGGCCGCGTTTCTCGGCGACCGGATGTCCGATGTCACCGATCCGTGGGGCAAGGCCGGAAGCTGTGTGGCGGACGCCTACGTGTTGGCCAATGCACCGTACAGCCTCGTCGAAAAGCTGGGCATGGAGAATTGGGCGCAGCGCACGGTGCGCGATGCCGACGGCAACCGCGGCCGTTCGACATTCAACGCGCGGGCTGAGACGTTGAAAGCCTTCTTCGAGATGTTGCGCAAGCGCGCGGCACTGGAGCCCGACGCACGCGAACTCGATGAGGAGATGGGCAACAAGCGGCCATCGGCGAAAGGTAAGCCGTATGGCGCCGGTGACGACCGCACGAGTCACGGCCTGAACGGCCACACGCTTGGCCGCGTGACGCTCTACTGCTGCCCGCACGATCAGGTGATTTCGGCAACGACCGTGCAAGGGATCGGCTGGCGCGGCATGAGCGCCGAGGAGATCGAGCGGACGGGCGGTCATGGCGTCTTCACGCAGCGCGTCTTCGCATCGGGGTGGGACGTCGGTAAGGATCCAGCTGACAGCCCCACGTATCGCTATTGGGAAGACGACTGGCGCGCCACGGTGAACCGGAGCAAGGGATTCTGGTATCCACCCTCGCCGAGCGCCGAGTTCGGGCTCTACCGAGCATTGAACGCGAACGAAAATCCGTTGGCCGCGCTGGGCACGTTGGCATCGGCGCCGCTTCTCTATTTCGCCAGGCTCATCGCGAAGCCGCGTATCAATGCGGATCCGCCGGAGAAATGGAGCATCCCTGTGGCCGCGCCGAAGCTGGACGAGCCGTTCGAGCCCGAGGCGATGCGCTATGGGAAGGTGTCGGAGATTGTCGTTGATGGCTTGACGAGCCGGTTCAACGAAACCTACGACCCGCCGTCTGCCGCGCGCAACGCGCAAAAGGCCGAGGCCGAGAAGGACCCGGACGACCCTTACGACACGTTCCGATCGAACGAGCCTGGAACCCAGGCACAGGGAACGCAGGAATCCGAGGCCGCGCAACGCTACGAGGACCATGCACTGATGCGACAGGAGGCTCGCCGAAACGAGCGGAACGGTCGTACCCAAGGGTGGGTCAACGGCGATGGCAAGGTGGTCGGCGAGGACGATCTGGCCAACGCTACCGTCGAATACAAAGTATGGCGTAACGGGCAGATCGGCAAGATTTTAAAAAACGGCAAAAGAAACAATCCGACGAATCACTCGACGATCTTGACCAATCCGATGCATGCGGAAAAGGCGCTCGCATACGACATCGCGATTGGTCTTTGCTATCTGTCGGACGATGACTGGTGGGCGCTTCGAATCGAGGCGGATTGGCGGTTTGGCGATGGCCTCGACAAGAGGAATCCGAACAAAAAGTATTGGAAGTATTTCGCAACGGGGAAATACGACCATCAGGTGCTGCATGACTGGGCCCATAGCGACCCGGAGGCCATGAGGCCGGCAATGATTCAGGACAAGCGGGAGGGTGAACTATTCCTCAATATGGGGGACTTCTTATGAATTCGCTGATCGGCGCATGGTCTCGCCGGCTGCTGCTGGCAATGGGCGCGATTGTGTTGACGTTTGGGGCGACCCTTGCATGGATGCTTTATACCGACGGGTACGAGCCTCAATATTTTACCGACGAGGACCTTATGAGGCGATTGGTGCATTTTCCTCTGTGGATGGGTATGTGCGTGTTTGTGGTGAGCACATTCTTTGCCCTTTGCGTGTCTGGTACCGCGACGGCAAAAACCGTCGCAATGCAGCCGGCACCGGCGGAAACTGCCAAGCCATTTGTTGCTCAGGTGGTAGGGCTTGAATGGTTGAACCCTCTACAACGCCGCGATTACCCGACCGAATGGCAGATTCTTTGGACACTAGGTCTCGTGAAGCCGAACAAGAATGACGACATGGTGAGAACCGATCCTGCTAGTTTTACTTCGCTTCAGCCAGTTGCGGGAATCGCATATGGAAACCGCGGCAGGGAAACCTTCGACGGCTTCTATGAAAAGTACATCGACAAGCTTCTCGGGCTCTTTGACGAAAGATATGTGATGAACGGCAAGTACTTTTACACGGTCAAACCGGACGACCGAAAGAAGTGGCGTGAACTTGCGGGCATTCATGTTGAGTTCGCGATACCGTCGGATCGCCTCGATCCCACCGAAGCAGCAACGTTCTTGCGCGACGAGATAGTGGACTACTTCGAGATTGGCACGAAGGCATTCCCGGATCTTTGGAGCAAGGCCACTCCGCCTGATGTTCGCGTAACGCCAGGCGGTCCCAACGCGGGCTTCGCTTCGCTAAACGCCGCACTCGATTACCTCCAGGCGCACCCGCAGGAAAGCGTCTGGGTGATGAACTGGGACGCGCCGAGTTTTCCGCCGAAGGACAATCAACTCAACGAAAACATCGCCTTGCTGATCCTCGCCGGGCCGGAGATGAAAACCGAGCGCGCGCCGCTCGCTTGGATCGGCAAGGCAGCGGCAGCCCACGTCAACGACTACGAAAAGAAGGCTGGAACGACGCGAGCAGTTCAGGCATGGAAGGCGGCGATCGCGGCCGCGGCAAACAACTCGAATGTATCGGTCAATGACATCGATTACGTCCTTCACGACGCAGGCAAAGGCAGT
Organism: Trinickia symbiotica; assembly: GCF_003028655.1. Taxonomy (GTDB): domain Bacteria; phylum Pseudomonadota; class Gammaproteobacteria; order Burkholderiales; family Burkholderiaceae; genus Trinickia; species Trinickia symbiotica_A. The sequence continues at coordinate 183,979 of NZ_PYUC01000002.1, read as the reverse complement.
GATGAGGCCTCGCAGCGCATCGGCACGCTCGGCCGTACGCTCACCGAAACACTGCCGGAATTGGACTTCCAGAAGCAGACATTCAACACCGCTGGGCTGCTCGGCTACATGGGCGCCGGGACGGCACTCACCAACGTCGTTCTTGCGATCGGGCGCGCCAACCATTTGGGCGGCAATGTCCTCGTCGCGGGCACCACGACTTCAGACCAGCCGGTCGCCGTCGTGATTACTCCTCCGGAGAAGCTGAATCCAATCGATCCCGACGCAGACTGGTTCCGAGCACGAGGCGAGAGCAACGCCTACCTACCGTGGTGGGGGCGGCGCTACGACGAGACTTACTACAACCAACAAGGATGGTCTTGGTGACAAAAAAAGGAGCGACGCAATGCGAGGCATCATCCGAGTAGGTGACGCAACGTGGCTACCATCTGAAGGCCGCATTATGACGAAACATCGTCATGTTCTGGAAGCTCGCGCACGTCGATCGGCAACCAGCGCTCGAGCAGCAACTCGTTGCAAGGATGCGTGCGCTCGAGCGTCTGAGAACGACTTCAGAAAATCACGTAGACCTTCCGGATCGTTTCGTCGACCTTCCACAGTCCTTCGGTGTTCGCTTCGAAGAACAACGTATCGCCGCTGCAAAAGTGAATCGTCTCTTCACCATCGGGCGTGAACGTGCCCGAGCCGGCAATGAAGTGCATCACTTCCGCCTGCTTGACCGAGCGCCGATAGGTGCCGGGCGTGCACTCGAACACGCCTGTGTCGATCGCTTCGCTACCCGGAATCACGTACTGACGGCCCGACACCCGGGCCGGCTCCGTTCCCGGTAGACCGGCGGTGCCCCAGTCCTCCAGCGCGTCGAGTCGAGCGGCTTGCTTGATTTGCTGGACTTTCACGTTGCTTTTCCGTGTTTGCGCGTGGAGAGATCGATACGGTGTTCGATCCGGCCCAGCCGGACCACGGTGACACCGGGCCGCAACTGGCGCAGCGACGGCATCACGAGCACGCAATCGTCGTAAGGCGTGGCGACGGGTTCTCCGTCGGACCAGCCGATCACCGTGCCGGTCTTCTCGATTACTTCGAGGCCCGTATACGGCGCCGCGAAACGAAAATCCATGCTCTTCGCGACGACCGGTTCCGTCACGCGCACGACGCGCATTTCATCGGGCAGCGGCACGATCCATCCGGACGGCAGATCGCTTTCGTCGACGACCCCTGCCAGCAGCAGGAAGCGCGCGGTGCAGTCGCGAGCCACCGTGACGGCACTTTTCTCCCAGTGCTGACCGCATTCGATGAGAAGGGCGTTTTTCGGGCTCGCGTCGTCGCCGAAGCCTTCATAGTCGCGCATGCGGCGGCCTTCGGGGTGGCCCTCGTCGCAGATCACCGTGGCCGGCGTGCCGAGGCGGACCGCAAGCTCGGTGCCTTTTTGCAGCGGCCCCGCGACGATGAGCGGCAAGCTCTTCTCGTGCATCGAGTGTAGATCGAGCAGCAGATCGACGGTATCGACCACGGGTCGCATCGCGCGTGCGCGATCGAGCTCGGACGAGCGCGTCGCGAGATCGTCGAGCTTCGCGGCGGTCCATACGCGATTGAAGTCCTGATCGACGAAGCGCGCCTTGTCCGGAATCGCGCGGTCGAAACGCGCATAGGCGTTGACGTTAGCGAACGAGAGCGTGAGTTTGCCGCGGCGGGGACGCAACTGCCCGCGCAACAATTCATCGACGACGATCGCGCCGCAGACTTCGTTGCCGTGCGTGAGCGCGTTGATCATCACATGCGGGCCGGCCACGCCGGAATCGAACGTGTAGACGTAGGGGACACCCGCGTTGCCGGGCGCGTGAGCGGCGATATCGGGGAAATCGACTTCGATCGGATAGGCATCCATCTTATTCCAGCCCTCCTTGGCAGAGATACTTGATCGACAGGTAGTCATCGAGGCCGTACTTCGAGCCTTCACGGCCGTAGCCCGATTCCTTCACGCCGCCGAAAGGCGCCGCTTCCGACGCGAGCGCGCCTTCGTTGATGCCGACGATACCCGCCTCGAGCGCCCGCGATACGCGATCGATGCGGCGTACGTCCTGGCTGTAGAAGTACGATGCGAGGCCGAATGGCGTATCGTTCGCGGCGTCCACCGCTTCCTGCTCGGTGTCGAACGGGAAGAGCGGCGCGACAGGTCCGAACGTTTCCTCGCAGCAGAGCATCATGTCCGGCGTCGCGTTTCCCAGCACCGTCGGCGCGTAATAGTGGGGCCCAAGTTCCGTCAGGCGCTTGCCGCCCGCCAGCACGAGCGCGCCATTCGCGACCGCATCCTCGACGTGATGCGCGATCTTGTCGACCGCGCGCGCGTTGATCATCGGGCCGATCTGCGATGCCGGGTCGCTCGCGGGGCCGACTCGCAGCTCAGCCACTTTCGCACTCAGCAGCGCCGAAAAGCGCTCATAGACACCGCGCTGCACATAGATACGGTTCGGGCACACGCAGGTCTGGCCGCCGTTGCGGAATTTCGCGGCCAAGAGACCTGTCACGGCCGCATCGAGGTCCGCATCGTCGAACACGATGAAAGGCGCATTGCCGCCCAACTCCAGCGAGAGCTTCTTCAGCGTGCCGGCCGATTCGCGCGCCAGGTACTTGCCGACCGGCGTCGAGCCCGTGAACGTGATCTTGCGCACGCGGCCATCGGCGAGCCATTCGCCTACCGTCTCGGCGGCCGACTCGCGCGACGCCGAGATCAGGTTGAGCACGCCGTCGGGCACGCCCGCCTCATGCGCGAGCATCACGAGCGCGATTGCGGTCAGCGGCGTATCCTCCGCGGGCTTCGCGACGACGGTGCAGCCCGCGGCGAGCGCGGGCGCGATTTTGCGCGCGATCATCGCCAGCGGGAAATTCCACGGCGTGATCGCCGCGACGACGCCGATGGGTTCCTTGATCGCGCTCATGCGCTTGCCGCGCTGCTGCTGCGGAATCACGTCGCCGTAGATGCGCGTGGCTTCGTCCGCGAACCACGCGACGTACGACGCGCCATACGCCACTTCGCCTCGGCCTTCGGCGAGCGGCTTGCCCTGTTCGAGTGAGATCAGCGCGCCGAGCGCGTCCTGTTGCTCGACGATCAGCGCATGCCAGCGGTGCAGCACCGCGGCGCGCTCCTTCGGCAGCTTGGCACGCCAGGCCGGCAACGCTTTCGCCGCGGCATCCGCGGCGGCGCGCGCATCCGCCGCGCCGCTGTCGGCAACATCGACGATCAGCTTGCCGGTAGCGGGATCGGTGACGGCGAAGCGCCGGCCGCTCGCCGCGGCGACCCACTGGCCGTCGATGAAATTGTCGGCGCGAATCAGCGCGCGGGCCTGCTCTTCGAGGTTGAAGCTCATCCGAGTGTCTCCTGCTGCGTTTGTGCTGCGTTAGCGAGCTTGCGCGACATGCGCCGCGATCGCCGCGCCGACGTCCGTCGTCGACGCACTGCCGCCCAGGTCGCCCGTGCGCGGGCCTTCCTTGAGGATTTGCGTGATCGCCGCGACGATCGCATCGTGCGCGTCATGTTCGGCGCCTGTGCCGTTGCCGAGGAAGTCGAGCATCATCGCCGCGGACCAGATCATCGCGATCGGGTTCGCGATGCCCTTGCCGGCGATGTCGGGCGCCGAGCCGTGCACCGGCTCGAACAGCGACGGAAAGCGCCGGTCGGGATTGAGGTTGCCCGACGGCGCAATGCCGATCGTGCCGGTACAGGCGGGGCCGAGATCCGAGAGGATGTCGCCGAACAGATTCGATGCGACGACGACATCGAAGCGGTCCGGATTCAGCACGAAGCGCGCGCAGAGAATGTCGATGTGCTGGCGGTCCATCTTGACGTCGGGATAGCGTGCGGCCATCTCGTCGGCGCGTGCGTCCCACCATGGCATGCTGATCGAGATGCCGTTGCTCTTCGTCGCGACGGTGAGCTTTTTCGCGCGGCGCTGCGCGAGTTCGAACGCGAACTTCATGACGCGCTCGGTGCCGTGGCGCGTGAAGATCGACTGCTGCATCACGACTTCGCGCTCGGTACCCTCGAACATCGTGCCGCCTACCGACGAATACTCGCCCTCGGTGTTCTCGCGCACGATCATGAAGTCGATGTCGCCGGGCTTGCGGTTCGCGAGCGGGCTGGGCACGCCTTCGAAGAGGCGAGCGGGGCGCAGGTTCACGTATTGGTCGAACTCGCGGCGAAACTTCAGCAGCGATCCCCATAGGGAAATGTGATCGGGGACCTTCGCGGGCCAGCCGACCGCGCCGAACAAGATGGCATCGCGGTCCTGCACTTGTGCCTTCCAATCGTCGGGCATCATCTGGCCGTGCTGCTCGTAGTAGTCGCACGATGCCCATTCGATGTTGCGGTAGTCGATGCCAATGCCGAAACGCTTGCACGCGGCGTCGAGCACGCGTACCCCTTCGGGCATCACTTCAGTGCCGATGCCGTCACCGGGGATGACGGCAATGCGGTAAGTCCGGGTCATACATGTCTCCTTGAGGGCCTGCGCACAGCTTCGACGCTTTGCGCACGGCAATAACAAAATCGTCGTTCGGCTCGACGGGCTCGGCTCAGTATCCGCGCGCCCGGTTGATCTCGCCGATCATCGGCTCGCCTGCCCGATGACGGCGCAAATTCTCCAGCACGACATCGACAGCCGTATCGGCGCGCGTGGCGCTCGCGATGTGCGGTGTGATCCGCACGCGCGGCTGGCCCCAGAGCGGATGATCGGCAGGCAAAGGCTCGGGGTCGGTCACGTCGATCACCGCGCTGTGAATCTGGCCGCGGTTCAACGCATCGAGCAGATCCGCCGTGACCAGTTGCGATCCGCGGCCTACATGCACGAGCGATGCGCCTGTCGGCAGCATAGCGAAAATACGTCGGTCGAGCAGGCCGCGCGTCGCGTCGGTGAGCGGCAGCAGGCAGACCAGCATATCGGTGCGCGCGAGAAACGCGTCGAGCGCGCCTTCGCCCGCGAAGCATTCCACGCCGTCGATTACGCGCGGCGAGCGGCTCCACCCCGCGCACGCGAACCCGAAAAGACGCAGCCGCTCGAGCACCGCGGTGCCGAGCATGCCGAGCCCCAGCACGCCGACGCGCCGCGCTGCGGCCGGCCGCAGCGGCATGGGTTTCCATACGCGCGCCTGCTGCTGCAGTGCGTAGTCGAAGAGGTCTCGATGGATGGCCAGCACCGCCTCGGTCACGTACTCGACCATGCCGTCCACGATGCCCGGCTCGATCATGCGCACGACGGGCAGATGCGCGGGAATGCGCGCGAGGTCGAGCTGATCGACGCCGGCGCCCACCGAGAATACGACCTCGAGATTGGGTAGCGTGATCGCTAGATCGTCCGGTTGCCAGGCGATCAGATAGCGAACGGCGGCGGGGTCTCCGATGTCGGGCCAGACGCGAAACGGCGTATCCGGCGCGAGCTGCGCGAAGCGCTCCGCCCAGATCGCGCCGCGCACGGGGTCGGCCTTGTAGAGCACGGTCATATCGCTAATGGCGCTCACGTCGCTATGCCATGGCCTGATTGATGATGCCGAATGCGCGATACGGCGCATCCTGCTGATCGCTGTGCGCTTCGGCAGGCGCATTGCGCACCATCTTCACGACCGAGTCGATGCGCGCCATGCCGAGCGCGATCAGCCAGTCGTTGAGGCCGGTGCCGCCCGGCACGTCGATGCGCACGAACTCGCCGGCGTGTTTCGCGAGCCAATGCGCGATCAGCGACTTCGCGCGCTGATCGTCGGGCGAGGGCGCCGAGGCGACAGGCCCGATTACATAACCGCGACCGAAACGACGGAACAATGAGAACCCCACCAGTTCGCCGTCGCGTTCGAGCACCGCGCCCTCCGCGACATCGAGCAGCGCGGGGATCGTCGCGCTGCGATCGAGCCCGCTCGCATGCGATGCCATTTCGATGACCTTCGGCACATCGTCGCGTGTCAGCGGGCGCAGTCGATCTCCCACTGGCGGCGTGACCGGCTGCACATTGCCGATCGCGCCTTGATACTGAGCGAGCGTGCCGCACTCGCGGAAGCCGAGCTTCTCGTAGAGCGGCTTGCCGGCGGCTGTCGCATGCAGGAACGTGATACGGTTGCCGAGCGCTTCGAGCACCAGCTCCATCAGCTTGCGGCCGATCCCGCGCCCCTGTTGTTCCGGCGACACGATCACGAGGCCGAGCGTGCCGCGGTCGACGCCGAACTTCCAGTAGAGGGCCGTGCCGATCACGCCGCCGTCGTCTTCCGCGATGAAGCCGGCACCGGCATCGAACATGAAGCGCCAGTCTTCCGCGCGATGCGGCCACCGCACGGCAAGCGACAGCGCATGGGCGGCGGCGATGTCGTCGGACGTAAAGGGTCGATAGGTCGGGGCCTGCTTGACGAGTGGTGCGGACACGGAGCGCTCCTGTTGGCGGCCGATCGACCTGGGCCGTGCGACGGGTTCCACTGTTCGATTGTCGCAGGGCGGTTGATAGGACGATCTTTTTGTCTGGAGACCGACCGGTGGACGGAAGACCGCAGCAGTCGGCGTTCACTACAATGTCGCATTATTCAATATAATGAGCAAGATCGTCGAGCGTTTGTCGTGCCGGCGGCAGTCAAAACGTCGCTTTGCGCTGGACCAGCGCCGGCATGCAAGCGATCAGGTGCGCGTCGAAGCGGAGGTCGGGACCGTCCGCGTCGTTTTGAACAGGGATCACATGCAGCGAACACAGCTCAGCAAGAAGCGCGCGGTCGAACCGAGCCACGCCGACGTCGGCGCCCGCCTGCGGGCCTTGCGCGTCGCTCAAGGACTGTCGGTCAACGAGCTCGCGATGCGTGCCGGCGTATCGGTCGGTACCGTGAGCCAGGTCGAGCGCAACAAGGCGAATCCGTCGGTGCGCATTCTCGAGCGGCTGCGGCAGGCGCTGGCCGTGCCGCTTGCGACGCTGCTCGAGGCGGACGACGCCATATCGGATCCCGTCACGGGCGACTTCGTGCGCAAGGCGGCCGAGCGGCCCATCTTCGAGGTCGGCAAGAACGGCATGCAGAAAGAACTGCTGTCGCCGCACGGCGAACACGATCTGAAGATGATGATCATCTTGCTGCCGCCGGGCGCGGGCTCGGAAGAGGTACTCATCGGTGTGGGGGAAAAAGCCGGCCTGGTGCTCGAAGGCACGGTGGTGCTCAACGTCGGCGATCGCCGCGCCGAGTTGCGGACCGGTGACAGTTTCCAGTTCAAGAGCACGGTGCCGCACAGTGTGCGCAATGAAAGCGGCAAGACGGCGCGCCTGCTGTGGATTATGAACACGCAGCCGCCGGTCGTTCATCTCTGATCCGTCTTACTCACCGGATCCGTTTCGCGTTGTCACTTTCATCCCCTCGATGACGCGCGCTCGTTCAGCGCAGTCGTTCACTCCAGCGCGTCCGCGCTGCGCTTTGGTTCATCCGGCGCAGTCGCGGACCACGGCTTCAGCCACAGTCTGAACCTCCCGCACCATCGAACTCCGCTGCATTGCAGCGTCCCCTGTTCGAGCAGCGCGTACCGCGCCAATGCTGTGTGTCGCACACTTCACGCGATCGCCTGCCGACGGCGGTGAACGGATCTCTTGCGCGCCGCACCACAATTTTTTTTGAAGATTTATTTTTGATCACTAGGAATTCATTTCGCGTTCACTATAATGAACTTCGATCGGTGCTCGTTCATTGCCGGAGTAGCGCGATGAGCAGGCCCAACAACAATTGGTGGTGATGTGCCGAAGGAGACAGGCGATGTCGGCATCTCACTGCATGCTTCGAGGTTACTCATAGGCTCAGCATGTCCACACCGTCACTCGATTTCGATCCGTCTACCGTCCCATTGCCGCAGGGACATTTCATTGGCGGTGCATACCACTCGACAGATGAGGCGCAGATCGCCGTCTACCGTCCATCCGATGGCCGATTGCTTGGCTACATTCCCGATGCTTGCGCCTCCACCGTCGACTATGCGGTGAGCAACGCGCTCAACGCGTGGAAGACGAGCGGCTGGGCGACGCAGTCTCCGCGCGAACGAGCAAGGGTGCTCACGCGCTGGGCCGAACTGATCGAACGGAGCAAGGTGAGTCTCGCCCAGCTCGAGACGGTGAGCTCGACGCGCCCGGTGGCCGAAGCGTACGCATTCGACGTGCCGTTCACGGCGGATGCGATCCGCTTCTTCGCGGAGCTTGCCGACAAGCTCGGCGGCGACGTCGCGGCGACGCGTCGCGACAGTCTGGGCTTCGTGACGGCCGAGCCTTACGGCGTCATCGGTGCGATCGCGCCGTGGAATTTCCCGCTGTCGACGTGCTCGTGGAAATGCGGGCCCGCACTCGCGGCCGGCAACGCGGTCGTGCTGAAGCCGTCGGAAATGACGCCGTTCTCCACGCTGCGCCTGGCGGAGCTCGCGATCGAAGCCGGCATGCCGCCCGGCATCTTCAACGTCGTGACCGGCCACGGCGCGACGACCGGAGCGACGATCACGCGCCACCCCGATGTTTCCAAGGTCAGCTTCACCGGTTCGACGCGTACCGGCGCCGCGATCATGAGCGACGCCGCACTGCATGGAACGAAGCCGGTCACGCTGGAGCTCGGCGGTAAAAGCCCGCAACTGGTGTTCGAACGTCTGACGAACCTCGAGCACACGGCGCGTTGTGTCGCTCGAGGCTTCACGACCAACGGCGGCCAGGTCTGTGTCGCCGGTACGCGGTTGATCGTGCACAAGCGCATCGTCGAGCCGTTGCTCGACGCGGTGCAGCGTTTGCTGGCGCCGATTGCGCCGGGGCCCCTGTGGCACAGCACGACGAGCTACTCGCCCCTCATCAGCCGAGGCCAGGCCAAGCGGATCGATTCGCTGATCGAAGAAAGCCGCGCGAGCGGCGCCGAAGTGATCTTCGGCGGTGGCTATTTCGAGGATACGGGCGACGGCTATTTCCATCGGCCCACGCTGCTTGCCAACGTGACGGAAGCCACGCCCGCGGTGCGCGAGGAGCTGTTCGGCCCGGTGCTGACGGTGCAGACGTTCGAGGATGAGGAAGAGGGGATCGCGCTCGCCGGCCACCCGATGTACGGCCTGTGCGCGGGCGTCCATACGAGCGATATCGGTCAGGCTCTGCGCGCGATGCGCCGTATCACGGCGGGCACGATCTGGATCAACCGCTATGGCCGCAGCGGCGACATGATCATTCCGACCGGCGGATTCAAGCAGTCGGGCATCGGCAAGGATCTCGGGCGGCAGGCGCTGGAAGCCAGCATGCGTCACAAGAGCGTGCTGATCGACTTCGACCCGGTGTAACCGCGCCGATGCGCAGAGAGGCAGCCTGGTGCACCGCACGCGGTTTTCACTGCAACGAGCGGCGCATCAGGAAGATGAAGGCCAACTTGAACCCGCAGCGGGTTCGCACGACGACAGGATTTTGATCATGATCGATTTCGAGCCGAAGTACATCACATTCGACTGCTATGGCACGCTGACGAACTTCCAGATGGCCCAGACGGCGCGTCAGCTTTACGGCGACCAGCTGGACAAGGCGAAGATGGACGAATTCGTCGAGTTCTTCCGCGGCTACCGGCTCGATGAAGTGCTCGGCGCATGGAAGCCGTATCGCGACGTGGTCGTGAATTCGGTTCGCCGAACCTGTGAGCGCACGGGTGTGCCGTTCGACCTCGCGACCGCGGAGAAGATCTATGAGGCCGTGCCGACGTGGGGCCCGCATCCTGACGTGCCGGAGGGGCTCTCGCGCCTTGCGAAGAAATACAAGCTCGTGATCCTGTCGAATGCGTCGAACGATCAGATTCAGAGCAACGTCGCCAAGCTCGGCGCGCCGTTCCACAAGATCTATACCGCGCAGCAGGCGCAAGCGTACAAGCCGCTGCAAAAGGCGTTCGAATACATGTTCTCGCAGCTCGACTGCAATCCGGAAGACGTGCTGCATGTCTCGTCGAGCTTCCGCTACGACCTGATGACCGCCTACGACATGAACATCAAGCACAAGGCGTTCGTCAACCGCGGTCATGAACCGCTCAACCCGTACTACCAGGTCAACGAGGTCAAGGGCATTCCGCAACTCGCGTCGCTGCTCGGCCTGTGATTCGGGCCGGGCAGACCCGTTAAGCCACCACTCGCGTGCCGCCAACCGACAGGGAACGCAACAGGACATCAGGATGAAGCTCGACTCGTACTGGCTCGATACGGCGCCCCGTTTCTCGCAGCCCGCGCAAGAACCGCTCGCGGGACGCGTCGACGTGGCCGTGGTCGGCGGCGGTTTCACCGGACTGTCTGCGGCGCTCGAGTTGGCAAAGCGCGGCAAGTCGGTGGTCGTGCTCGAGGCGGGGCGGCTCGCCGCGCAGGCGTCGGGCCGCAACGGCGGCCACTGCAATACGGGCGTTGCGCAAGACTACGCGTCGCTCGCCGCGCGCATCGGCAGTGAACGCGCATCGGAGTTCTATCGTGCCTATGCGGGCGCCGTGGAGACGGTCAAGTCGATCATCGTGGAAGAGCAGATCGACTGCGACCTGCGGCAAAGCGGCAAGATCAAGCTTGCGGCGAAGCCGCGGCATTTCGCGTCGCTCGCGAAGTCGTACGAGGTGCTCAAGCGAGAAGTCGATCCGGACGTCGAGCTCGTTCCGCCGGAACGCATTCACGACGAGGTCGCCTCGGACGGCTTCTTCGGCGGTCTCGTGCAGCGCAATGGCATGCAGATGCACATGGGCAAATTCGGTGTCGGGCTCGGCGAAGCGGCCGCGCGCCGCGGTGCGCGGATCTTCGAGGAAACGCCCGTCACGGGTCTCAAGCCGCTCGGCGGCAACGCGTTCGAGCTCGAGTGCGCGCGCGGTACGCTGCGCGCCGACCGCGTGCTGATCGCCACCGGCGCCTCGCAGGTCGGGCCGCTGCAGTGGTTCCGCCGCCGGCTCGCGCCGGTCGGCAGCTTCATCGTTGCGACCGAGCCGCTCGGCAAGGCGCGCCTCGACGCGCTGCTGCCGACGCGCCGCTCGTACGTGACCACCCGCCATATCGGCAACTATTTTCGCGCGACGCCCGACGAGCGCCTGCTGTTCGGCGGCCGCGCGCGCTTCGCGATGTCGAATCCGCGCTCGGACGAGAAGAGCGGTCGCATTCTGCGCGAAAGCCTCGTGACGTATTTCCCGCAGCTCAAGCACGTCCGCATCGACTACTGCTGGGGCGGCCTCGTCGACATGACGATGGACCGCCTGCCGCGCGCGGGGCAGCACGAGGGTTTGTTCTATTCGATGGGCTATAGCGGCCACGGTGTGCAGATGTCCGTGCACATGGGGCGCGTGATGGCCGACGTGATGTTCGGCGCCGCCGCGCGTAACCCGTGGCGAACGCTCGAATGGCCGGCGATACCGGGACATTTCGGGCGTGCCTGGTTTCTGCCGCTCGTCGGCGCGTATTACCGGTTGCAGGATGTGCTGCATTGAACGGTGTCACGAGCCGTATCGGCTAAACGGTACGGCCGAAAACACATTGAAGGTCGTCAATCCCCGAGGAGATCCCATGTCGCGTTTCAGCTTTGAGTCCGCTTTCGCCGTCCGCCCGCACGCCGTTCAACGTTTCGTCGCCGGTGCCGGCGTTGTGCTGTCCATGATGTTCGGCGCCGCCCACGCCGCCGATCAGCAAACGCTCACGGCGGGCTCGCCCCCGTCGAGCGCACCGACCACGTTCATGGACGTGAAGACGCAGAAGATCGAAGGTTTGATGCCCGACGTCGTAAAGGAAATCGGCAAGCGCGAAGGCTTCAACGTGTCGTACGACGCGGTGCCGTTTTCGGCGCTGATCCAGTCGGTCGTGTCGGGCAAGATCGACATCATCGTCGCCGGCATGACGCCGACGCCGAAGCGCGCCGAGGTCGTCGATTTCTCGCAGCCGGTCACCGCGTTCGGTGAAGGGATCATCGTCAAGGAGTCGAACAAGACCAATTACCGCTCGGTGCAGGACCTGAAAGGCTTGTCGGTCGGCGCGGGAACGGGTACGGACTACGGCGATCAACTCGTGAAACTCGGCATCTTCAAGGAAGTGAAGATGTACGACAGTCCCGCGGACATGACGCGCGACGTCGCACTCGGCCGCATCGCGGCGGGCTTCAACGACTACCCGATTCTGAAGGCGCAGGAAGCGGCGGGCGCGCTCGCCGGCACACGCGTCGACGACGACTACGTGCCGATGAAGAAGTTCGACATCGCGATCGCGGTGAAGAAGGGTAACAGCGAACTGCTCGCGAAGATCAACGACGCGCTCACGAAAATGAAGGCGGACGGCTCACTCGATTCGATCCTGAAGAAGTGGCATCTGGCGGGTTGATCGAGCCGACGAAACGACCGCAATGAGACCGCAACGAGCGATGGCAAAAGGGAAGACATGCGTTGGCACGATATAGTCGACTTTGTACCCATTCTGCTGCAGGGTGCGGTGATGAGTATCTTCATCACCATCGGTTGCCTGCTGCTGAGCACGGCGCTCGGGCTCGTCTGGGCGTTGCTGAAGATGTCGCGCTACCCGAGGGTCGTGCGCGTGGTCAGCGCGATGATCAACGTCGTGCGTGGGCTGCCGATGATCGTGCTGCTGTTTTACATCTACTTCGTCCTGCCCGACGTTCATGTGCAGGTGACGGCGCTCGAGGCGAGCATCATCGGCCTCGGCTTCGGCTACTCCACTTACGTCGCGGAGATCATCCGCTCAGGTATCGAGGCGGTCGATCCGGGGCAGTTCGAGGCGGCGCAGTCGATCGGCATGGGTCGTGTGAAGACGATGGTGCGCGTGATCCTGCCGCAGGCAATCAAGGTCGCTCTGCCACCGTACAGCAACACGCTCGTGATGATGCTGAAGGACTCGTCGCTCGCCTCGACGATCACGGTGGCGGAGATGACGCGCGAGGGCCAGCTGATCGCCGCGTCGACGTTCCAGAACATGACCGTCTACACGCTCGTCGCACTCGGCTATCTGGCGATGAGCCTGCCGCTGATGAGCATGACGCGCTCGCTGGAGCGCCGATTCGGCCGGCACCGGGCGCGTTGAGGCGCGACGATGATCCAATGAAGTCGAAGCGAGATTGAAATGATCGAAATCAGGGACGTCCACAAAAGCTTCGGCGCCGTGCCCGTGCTCAAGGGCATCACGCTCCGGATCGAGCAGGGCGAAGTCGTCTGCCTGATCGGCGCGTCTGGCTCGGGCAAGTCGACGCTTCTGCGCTGCATCAACGCGCTCGAGTCGTACGATTCGGGGGAGATCATGCTGTTGGATCAGCGCGTCGAGCAGCGCTCGCGCCACATCAACCAGCTTCGCACGCAGGTCGGCATGGTCTTCCAGCGCTTCAACCTGTTCCCGCACCGCACGGCGCTCGAGAATGTGATGGAGGGGCCGGTGCACGTGAAGCGCGAACCGCGCGAGCAAGCGCGGCGCGAGGCGATCGAGCTGCTGCACAAGGTCGGTCTTGGAGAAAAGCTCGACGCCTATCCGCATCAACTATCGGGCGGTCAGCAGCAGCGTGTCGCGATCGCGCGGTCGCTCGCGATGAAGCCGAAGGCGATCCTCTTCGACGAGCCGACTTCGGCGCTCGATCCGGAACTCGTCGGCGAAGTGTTGAGCGTGATGCGCACGCTCGCGCGCGAAGGCATGACGATGCTCGTGGTCACGCACGAAATGGGCTTCGCGCGTGAAGTGGCCGATCGCGTTTGCTTCCTGCACGCGGGGCTCATCATCGAGGAGGGCAGCGCGCAGCAAGTGCTCTGCTCGCCGCGCGAAGCGCGGACGCGCGAGTTTCTGCGTCATGTGCTGACGAACCGCGTCGAAGCCCCACACGCGCCAAACGGCGCGACAGGAGCAGTGGCATGAACGGACGATTCGTGCGGCTCGGCGAAACCGGCCGCGAGAAAATCAGGCTGACGATCGACGGCGCGCAGGTCGAAGCGCTCGCCGGCGATACGCTGCTCACCGCGATGCTCTGCTCGGTGCGGCACGTGCGCCAGTCGGAGTTCGGCGATGAAAAGCGCGCGGGCTTTTGCCTGATGGGCGCGTGTCAGGACTGCTGGGTCTGGACGCACGACGGCGAGCGGCTGCGCGCATGCACGACCGTCGTCGAGGCGGGCATGCGGATCGTGACGACTCAACCGGAGGCGCAATGGGTGAATCTCGTATCGTGATCGTCGGCGCGGGGCCGGCCGGCGTGCGCTGTGCCGAAACGCTGCTGGCGGCGGGCGTTCGCCCGGTCGTCGTCGACGAGGGCCGCCGCGATGGCGGACAGATCTATCGGCGTCAGCCGGAGGGCTTCACGCGACCCTATGCGAAGCTGTACGGCACCGAGGCATCGCGTGCCGAAAGCCTGCACCAGACGTTCGAGCGGCTGCGCGGACGGCTGGACTATCGGCCGCAGACGCTCGCATGGAACGTCGCGCAGGGCAAGCTGCATATCGTCAGAGAGGGCCATGCGAGCACGCTGCCGTACGATGCGCTGATCCTGTGCCCCGGCGCGACCGATCGGTTGATGCCCGTGAAGGGTTGGCAGTTGGCCGGCACCTACAGCCTCGGCGCCGCGCAGATCGCGCTGAAATCGCAGGCCTGCGCGATCGGCCGTCGTGTCGTCTTCATGGGTACCGGGCCGCTGCTCTATCTCGTCGCGAACCAATATGTTCAGGCGGGCGCTGAAGTGGCGGCCGTGCTCGATACGTCGAAGACGAGCGCGCGGCTGCGTGCGCTGCCGAAGCTGCTCGCGCGCTTCGACGTTCTACGCAAGGGTAGCGCGCTCGTCTCGTCGCTCAAGCGTTCGGGCGTGATGATCGCGAACGGCATCGAGCCGGTCGAAATCGTCGGCGATCCGACCGATGGCGTGCGAGGCGTGCGCTATCGCGCCGCAAACGGTAACGTCGAGCAGATCGATTGCGATGCTGTCGGGCTCGGCTATCACCTGCGTTCCGAGACACAGCTCGCCGACCTCGCGCGCTGCGCGTTCCGCTTCGACGCCACGACGCGCCAATGGGTACCGCGGATCGACGAACTCGGCCGCGCGAGCGAACAGGGCGTCTACATCGCGGGCGACGGCGCGCGCGTGCTGGGCGCGGATGGCGCCGAGATCGCGGGGCGGCTTGCCGCCTATGCAGCGCTGATCGACCTCGGTCACGAGGTCCCGGCCGCGACGCTCGAGACACTCAAGCGCGAACAGCGCAAAATGGACCGGTTCCGGCTCGGTCTCGTCGAGGCGTTCGCGTGGCCCGTCGAGCAGGCGGCGCGGCTCAGCGACGACACTATCGTGTGCCGTTGCGAGGGCATCACGGCGGGCGAGCTGCGCCGCGTCGTGCGCGAGGAGGGCGCGCAGGAAGCGAACCGCGCGAAGGCGTTCAGCCGGGTCGGAATGGGGCGCTGTCAGGGCCGCTACTGCGGCCACGCCGGCGCGGAGATCATCGCGGCCGCGGCGAACGTGCCGCTCGAACAAGTGGGGCGATTGCGCGGGCAGGCACCCGTCAAGCCGCTCTCGATCGCGACCGTGGAGGACGCCGAATGAATACTCATCGCGCGCAAGCCGATGTCCTGATCGTGGGCGGCGGCTTCATGGGCGCCGCGACGGCCTTTTTCCTGAGAAAGCGGGGCCGTTCGGTGATCCTGCTCGAACGGCAGCTCGTCGGACAGCAGGCGAGCGGCACGAACTTCGGCAACGTCCGCCGGCAGGGGCGCTTTTTGCCGCAGCTACCGCTCGCTAACCGCTCGCGTGAAATCTGGGGACGTCTGCCCGAACTGATTGAGCACGATGCCGAGTTCCTGATGTCGGGCCACGTGCGGGTCTGCTATCGCGAGGAACAGGCGGACCAGTTCGAGGCGTATGCGAAGGAAGCGGCGCACTACGGCCTGAAACTCGACCTCATGCGCGGCGACGCGCTTCATCAGCGCTTTCCGTTCCTCGGGCCCGAAGTGCTCGCCGGTTCGTACTCGCAAATGGACGGCCACGCCAATCCGCGGCTCGCGGCGCCCGCGTTCGGCCGCGCGGCGGCTCGGCTCGGCGCACGGATCGTCGAGAACTGCGACGTCGTGACGGTCGAGAAGGAGGGCAACGAATTTCGCGCGACGAGCGCGGACGGCCGCACGTTTCACGCACCGGTGCTGTTGATCACCGCGGGCGCGTGGGGAAACCTGCTCTCACAGCAGTTCGGCGAGGCGGTGCCGATCGCAGTGAACGGTCCGCAGATGTGCGTGACCGAGCCCGTGCCATACGCGCTGCAGCCGGTCGTCGGTGTGTCGTCGCCGCACACCGAGGAAATCGTCTACTTCCGCCAGGTCACGCGCGGCAACATCGTGATCGGCGGTTGCGCGCGTGCGCCGGCATTTCTCGACGAACGTCGCGCGAAGGTGCTGCCGCAGAACACGCTGCTGCAGTTCCGCCAGGCGCAGCGCGTTGCGCCGATGCTGCGCAAGCTCAATATCATTCGCGTATGGAGCGGCGTCGAGGGCTATATGCCCGACGATCGGCCGATCATGGGCGCGAGCGGCACGACGAGCGGCCTCTTTTACGCGTTCGGTTTCTGCGGGCACGGTTTCCAGCTCGGGCCGGGCGTCGGCGACACGATGGCCGAGCTCATCGATACGGGCGCGACCAGCACGCCGATCGAGCCGTTCGACATCCGCCGCTTCGCGACGGGCGCCGCCGCCGCGCATGGGGACGCGGCAGGCCACTCGACGACGCGGGCCGCGTGAGCGTTGCGCGCGTGACTATTGATGCTGCCGTGAGAACAGCGACTCGAGCGGATACTCGGTCTTGACGAACGGCGTCTTGATGATCACGTAGCTGAAATACTTCTCGATGCCGATGTCGCGCTCGAGCAGCCCTTCGATGACGCTTTGATAGTGGTTGACGCTGCGGGTGACGAACTTCAGCAGGTAGTCGTAGCCGCCGCTCGCCAGATGGCATTCGACGATCTCGTCGACGGGGCGGATCGCCGCCTCGAACTTCGCGAAGTCTTCGCGGCGGTGGTCGGCGAGCGTGACCTCGGTGAAGACGATCTGCACGTCGCCGAGCTTCTGCAGCTGGATATGCGCGCCGTAACCGACGATATAGCCGGCCTTCTCGAGCCGCTTCACGCGGATCAGGCAGGGGCTCGGCGAGAGCCCCACGGCGTCGGCCAGCTCGACGTTGGTGATGCGGCCTCTCTTCTGGAGTTGCGAAAGAATACGCAGGTCGATTCGGTCCAGTTTCGTGTCACCGCTCATTGTCATCTATCGGTCTGCCTGTCGAAGGATTCGCTTCGCACCGCACGTCGTGTCGAGCAGACCGATGTTATCACGCGCCCAAGCGCGTCCAGCGCCCGCCGGGTCAGGCCGCCGCGCGGCTCGCGGAGCGTAGCGCCGCCCGCACTTCCGCTTCGTCGAGCACTTCGTCGAGCGTGCGCTCGAGACGCGCGAAGAGCTCGTCGAAGTCCGCCTCGGTATAGCAGAGCGCCGGCGCGAAACCGAGAATGTTGTCGCCGAACGCGCGGAATATGAGGCGGTTGCGATAGGCGGCCGCGGCGATGCGCTCGGGCAGTTTCAACGAGGCATCGAAGCGCGCGCGCGAATCCTTGTCGGCCACGAGCTCCAAGGCGCCGAGCAGCCCGCGGTGCCGCGAGTCGCCGACGAGCGGATGTTCGAGCAGTCCGTCGAGCCCGGCCGCGAAGCGCGGCGCCTGCGCCTGGCCGTTCGCGAGCAGTCCTCCCTCGTGATAGAGGCGCAGCACTTCGAGCGCGATGGCGGCGCTGACCGGATGCGCGGAGTAGGTCTGGCCGTGACCGACGACCGCGGTATCGCGCGCGTCGCCGGCAATGCCCTGGTAGATCTCGTCGGATATCAGCACGGCACCCATCGGGGCATACCCCGAGGTCAGCCCCTTCGCGACCGTCATCAGATCCGGCTCGACGCCTTCCGCCTCGCACGCGAAGAGCGGGCCCGTGCGGCCGAAGCCGGTGATCACCTCGTCGGCGACGAACAGGATGCCAAGGCGTCGGCACGCGTCGCGCATCGCTTTCAGCCAGCCGGCCGGCGGCACGATGACGCCGCCGGAGCCCTGGATAGGCTCGCAGAAGAACGCGGCAACGTTGTCGGCGCCGAGTGCCGCGACCTTCGCCTCGAGCGCCGCGACCGATGTCGCGATAAGCGCTTGCGGGTCGTCGCCGTTCGGCTGCCGGTACGCGTACGGCGACGGCAGATGATGCTGATGCGGCAGCGGCAAGTCGAAGTGGCGATGGAACGCGGGCAACGCGGTGAGGCCGGAGCCGACCGACGACGAGCCGTGATAGCCGCGCTCGAGCGCAATCATCTGTTTTTTCGTCGGGCGGCCCGTCGCGTTGAAGTAATGCGTGACGAAGCGGACCGCCGAGTCGATCGCGTCCGAGCCGCCGAGCGTGAAATAGACGCGCCGCAGCGAAGCGGGCGCGAGCGAGACGAGCTTCTCGGCGAGCTCGATCGCGGGCTCCGACGAAAAATGAAAATAGGTGGTCGCGTAGGGCAGCTTCGTCATCTGCCGCGTCGCCGCATCGACGATGCTTTGTTGACCGTAGCCGACATTGACGCACCAGAGGCCCGCGAATGCGTCGAGCAACTCGTTGCCGTCGATGTCGCGCAGGTACGCGCCGTGGCCCGACTCGAGCACGGTGGCGCCGCGCGCTTCGTGCGCGCGATAGTTGATGACCGGGTGAATGAGGTGCTTGCGGTCGGCGTCGATGAGCGATGAACTGGTCATGATGGGATTTCCCCCCTTATGAGATGGCACTGGACTGCTCGATGGTAGCGAGAGCGGTGTGCGCACCGCTTTGCCAAAAAATCCCCGAAAGAGTGCGCGCGTCGCGTTTTGCATCCGATTGACAGCATTTTGTGCTGCGGCCGCTTAATAGCGGGGCGGGACGCGGGCACTGAAGCTCGTGAGGTCGTGGTGCCAAGCGGGCCGGGCGCGAAGCGCACGGAGGACGATGCCCGAAACGGTGTGGCGGCGGCCCGCGGGGTGGCTTGCGGGTAAGGGTCAACGCGAGGTATGGCAAAACATGCTGCAAAGCCTACTCAAAACCGTCATTTCGAATGGTCGGACCCAGCGATATGCGACATATGCCATTTTTTGCGGTGCTTAAATCGATTCATGCAGCAGCGTCGGACCGCGACCAGCACGCGTGATCCGTCGAAGACCAAAGCTGGAAATCCCACGTCCCATTCTTCGAGTGAGGAGCCGTTCTCATGTACGACGACGAAATCGAAAAAGGCGGTATGAGCCGCCGCGAAGCGTTGCGTTTGCTGGCCGCGGGCGGCATGGCCGCCGTTGGTGCGGGGGGCTTGCTGGCGGGCGCCAAGTCCGCGTTCGCCGCCCCCACGCCGAAGAAGGGCGGCAAGATCCGGGTCGCGTATGACTCTTCGTCGACGGCCGATACGCTCGATCCGGCGAAGGGCTCGACGGGCGCCGACTACATCCGCTTTTTCATGTTCTACAGCAGCCTGACGCAGCTCGATGCCTCGCTCACGCCGCAGATGAATCTCGCCGAGGCGATCGATACCAGCGACGCAAAGACGTGGGTGATCAAACTGCGCAAGGGCGCGACTTTTCACGACGGCAAGCCGCTCGCGCCGGCCGACGTCGTCTACTCGCTGATGCGCCACAAGAATGCCGCGGTCGGCTCGAAGGTGAAGACGCTCGCGGACCAGTTCGCCGACGCGAAAGAGACGGGTCCGAACGAGGTGACGCTCACGCTCGTCTCCGCCAACGCGGACCTGCCGGTGATCCTCGCGACGCCGCAATTCGTGATCGTCAAGGACGGCACGACCGACTTTACGACCGCGAACGGCACCGGACCCTACAAGGTCAAGTCGTTCAAGCCGGGCGTGTCGACGATCGGTGTGCGCAACGGCAACTTCTGGAAGACGGGCGGCGGCCCGTACCTCGACCAGATCGAACTGATCGGCATTGGCGACGGCGCGGCGCGCGTGAACGCGCTGCTCTCCGGCGACGTGCAGCTGATCGCCGCGGTCGATCCGCGCTCGACGCAGCGAATCGCGTCGACGGAGGGCTACGAGGTGAAGGAGACTAAATCGGGCCTCTATACCGACCTCATCATGCGCCGCGACAATCCGCTGTCGGGGAACCCCGACTTCGTGCAGGGCATGAAATACCTGTTCGACCGCGATCAGGTGAGGACCGCCGTGTTCCGCGGCTACGCGGTGATCGGCAACGATCAGCCGATTCCGCCGGGTCACCGCTATTTCAACGCGTCGCTGCCGCAGCGCCCGTTCGATCCCGACAAGGCGAAATTCCATTTCCAGAAGGCCGGCGCGATCGGTACGGCGCTGCCGCCGATCTACGCCACGTCCGACGCGAACGGCTCGATCGAGATGGGCGAGCTGCTTCAGCAGGCGGGCGCGAAGATCGGCGTCAACCTGACGATCAACCGCGTACCGGCAGACGGCTATTGGTCGAATCACTGGATGAAGCACCCGCTCGGCTTCGGCAGCATCAACCCGCGCTCGAGCGCCGACGTTCTCTTCACGCAGTTTTTCAAGTCCGACGCGCCGTGGAACGAGTCCGGCTGGAAGGACCCCAAGTTCGATCAGCTGCTCGCCGCCGCGCGCTCGGAAACCGACGACGCGAAGCGCAAGCAGATGTACGGCGACATGCAGGCCCTCGTGTCCGAGCAGTGCGGCATCGGCATTCCGACGTTCCTGAGCTTGATCGATGCGAACGACAAACGCTTGCAGGGGCTCGCTTCCATCCCGAGCGGCGCGATGATGGGCTTCATGTTCGCCGAGCACGTCTGGTGGAACGCTTGATCCGTCCGCGGCGTAACGGCGGTTACCGCGGCGCATGGCGACACGGTAGTCCGCCGGATTTCCGTCCGGTTCGCCGCATGTTCTGATGAGCGCTGCGACGGAGCGGGCCGGAGATCTTTGCGCGCCCGCGCCTCGCGTTACCCATTCCAGGAGGGCCCCGTAGATGAACCGGAACATCGTCGAGCTGATCATCCGGCGCATCGCGGTCACCGCGCTGACGCTGGTGATCGTCTCGGCCATCATCTTCGTGATCACCAACCTGCTGCCGGGCGATGCCGCGCAGGCTGCGCTCGGCCAGTCGGCCACGGCCGAGACGATCGCGGCGCTGCGCCAGCAGTTCGGGCTCGATCAGCCCGCGTGGCAGCGCTATCTGCACTGGCTCGTCGGCCTTCTGCACGGCAATTTCGGCGTCTCGCTGTCGAACAACCTGCCGGTGACCGAATTGATCTCGGGAAGGCTGCCGAAGTCGCTGACGCTCGCGGCGATCACGACGGCCGTCTCCGTGCCGATCGCGGTGTCGGCCGGCATCGTCGCCGCAGTGAAGCGCGAGTCGCTCGTCGATCGGATCGTGAGCCTCGGGACGCTCTCGCTCGTCGCGACACCCGAGTTCCTGATCGCGACCGTCGCGGTGTTCGTGCTCGCGGTGAAGCTGCACTGGCTTTCCGCGCTCTCGTATAGCGGCGAGATCGACAGCCTGCACGATTTTCTGCGCGCCTATGCGATGCCCGTCGTCACGCTGTGCGCGGTCGTCATCGCGCAGATGGCGCGCATGACACGCGCGGCGGTGATCGAGCAACTGAGCGCGTCGTATGTCGAGATGGCGATGTTGAAAGGCGCCAGTCCCGCCCGCGTCGTGCTCCGGCATGCGCTGCCGAACGCGATCGGACCGATCGCCAACGCCATCGCGCTGAGCCTCTCGTACCTGCTCGGCGGCGTGATCGTCGTCGAGACGATTTTCAACTACCCCGGCCTGGCGAGCCTGATGGTCGATGCGGTCAGCAACCGCGACTTCCCGCTCGTGCAGGCGTGCACGCTGATCTTCTGTCTCGGCTATCTGGTGCTCGTGTTGCTGGCCGACCTCTGCGCCATTCTTTCGAACCCGAGGCTGCGGATATGACGATGCTTCGACCGTTCTCTCAGCAACCGAGGCGGCAGCCCGCCCGGCCGGATGCCGTCGATCCCGTGCAGCGCAGCAGCGCGTTGCCGCCCGGCGCCGAGCCGCCGCGGCCGTGGGGCGGCGGTGCGCCGATGCCGCCGCCGCGTGAGCCCGCGCGGCGCCGCAGGTTGACTCAGCGCATGGGCCTCTCGACGGGCGGCTGGATCGGCTTCGCGATGGTGTGCTGCGCGCTCTTCGTCGCGGCCTTCGCGCCGTGGATCGCGCCGCATCAGGTAGGCGCGATCGTCACGAACGACGTATTCGCGGGCTTCAGCGCGAAGCTGCCGCTCGGCTCCGACTACCTCGGCCGCGACATGCTGACCCGCATCATCTACGGCACGCGGCTCACCGTCGTGCTGGCACTTGCGTCGGCGTTGCTCGCGGCGATGACCGGCACGACGCTCGGTCTTTTTGCCGCGGTGGCCGGCCGCCGCATCGACGAGACGATGAGCCGACTGCTCGATGCGATTACGTCGATACCATCGAAGATGTTCGCGTTGATGATCGTCGCCGCGTTCGGCTCGTCGCTGACGCTGCTGATCCTGACCGCGGCGATCAGCTACATGCCGGGCTCGTACCGGATCGCGCGATCGCTCGCGGTCAACATCGGCACGCTCGAGTACGTGCAAGTCGCGCGGGCGCGCGGCGAGAGCGCGCTCTACATCGCCTGCTTCGAGATGCTGCCGAACATGATTCACCCGATGCTCGCGGATACGGGGCTGCGCTTCACCTTCGTCGTGCTGCTCTTAAGCAGCCTGAGCTTTCTCGGTCTCGGCGTGCAGCCGCCCTATGCGGACCTCGGTTCGCTCGTGCGCGAAAACATCGCGGGGCTCGGTGAAGGCGTGCCGGTCACGATCCTGCCCGCGCTTGCCATCGCGGTGCTGACGGTCGGCGTGAACCTGCTGATCGACGGTCTGCCGCATCGGGGCGCGCGTCGCAAAGAGGCTGAGAATACGGAAGGAGGGCACTGAATGAGCGACGAACTCTCGAATCTCGCCGCCGAAGCCGCCTTCCGCGCGAGCGGCAATCTCGTCGAGGTGCGCGGTCTGCGCGTAGCCGGGCACCGGGCGGGCGAGCCGGACACGACGATCGTCCACGACATCGACTTCGACATCGCGCGCGGCGAAGTCCTCGCGTTGATCGGCGAGTCGGGCTCGGGCAAGACGACGATCGCGCTGTCGCTGATGGGGCATGCGCGCGGCGGCTGCCGCATCACGGGCGGCTCGATTCGCGTAGGCGACACGGACGTGCGCGCGCTGTCGGCGAAGGGGCTCGCCGCGCTGCGCGGTCGCAAGGTCGCCTATATCGCGCAGAGCGCGGCGGCCGCGTTCAATCCGTCGCGCTCGATCATGGATCAGGTGATCGAAAGCGCGCTGATCCACGGCACGCTCGGCAAGCGGGCCGCACAGGCGAAGGCGATCGAATTGTTCCGCGCGCTCGCGTTGCCGGAGCCCGAGACGATCGGCCGGCGCTACCCGCACCAGGTGTCGGGCGGCCAGTTGCAACGGCTGATGGCCGCGATGGCGCTGATTACCGACCCTGAGCTCGTGATCTTCGACGAGCCGACCACCGCGCTCGACGTCACCACCCAGATCGACGTGCTGCAGGCATTCAAGCGCGTGATTCGCCAGTACGGCATGACGGCCGTCTATGTGTCGCACGATCTGGCGGTGGTCGCGCAGATGGCCGATCGCATCGTCGTGCTGAGCGACGGTGAGATCCGCGAAGTCGGCGCGACCGAGCAGATCCTTCACGCGCCGGCGCACCCCTATACGCGCAGCCTCGTCGCCGCCGTGACGCCGGTGACCTCCGAAGGAACCGCGGCGCCAGAACCATCGCCCGCGCCGTTGCTCGAGGTGCGCCGCCTGACGGCGGGTTACGGTCGCAAGGATGCGAAGGGTTGGCCGGCGAAGGTGATCCTGAACGAAGTGGACCTCGTGATTCGCCGCGGACAGACGGTCGGTGTGATCGGCGAGTCGGGCTCGGGCAAGACGACGATCGCGAAGGTGATCGCCGGGCTCGTGCCCATCGCGGGCGGCAGCCTGCTGCTCGACGGGGAACCGCTGGCGGGCGACTTGAGCCGCCGCACGCGCGAGCAGTTTCGCCGTATCCAGATCGTCTTTCAGAACGCCGACACGGCGCTGAATCCAGTGCATACCGTCGAGCGCACGCTCGCGCGGCCGCTCAAGTTCTACCACGGCATGAAGGGCGAGGCGGCGCGTCGCCGCGTCGCCGAGTTGCTCGAGCTCGTGCGCCTGCCGTCCGCGCTCGCGCAGCGGCGTACGGGCGAGCTGTCGGGCGGGCAGAAGCAGCGCGTGAATCTGGCGCGCGCGCTCGCGGCCGAGCCCGACCTGATCCTCTGCGACGAAGTGACCTCGGCGCTCGATACGGTGGTCGGCGCGGCGATCCTCGATCTGCTGCGCGATCTGCAGAAGAAGCTCGGCGTCTCGTACCTCTTCATCACGCACGACATCGCGAAGGTGCGCGCGATCAGCGACGACATCGTCGTGCTGTACGCGGGCCGTTGCATCGAGACCGGCGATCGCGACGCGCTTTCGGCGCCGCCGTACCACCCGTACTCGCATCTGCTCGTATCGTCGGCGCCGGAGCTGCGCGCCGGCTGGCTGGACGAAGCGAGCGAGCGCTGTCACCAGACGCTCGCGCCGATCGGCTCGCCCGCCGATGACCCAGAACTATGCACGTTCCTCGCGCGCTGTCCGATGCGCATCGACGGTGTATGCAACCGCACGGCGCCGACTCCGCGAACGCTCGCGAACGGCGCGCAGGTGCTGTGCCACCGCGGTGAGGACGAGCTCGAGCGATACCAGACATTGCCGCTCGCGGACGGCACGACGGCGGACGCATTCGCGCCGCGCGTGACGGTGCAGCAGCAATAGTCGGCGTTTCATGCGACGACCCGCCGCACCGGCCGAGCAGGCCGCGGCCGTAGCGCTCGCTCCAGCAGGCTTTGACCGCCGCCCCGAGGCATCTATCTCGGGGCAGGCAGTGACTCGTCCGGCGCAGGTCCAGGCCGGTCATCTTGCGAGGGTATTCATCGATGGGCTTGAGAATCGGAGTGGACATCGGCGGTTCGTTCGCCGATTTCGCGGTACTGAACGATGCCACCGGCGAGCTGAAGACGCTCAAGGTCTTCTCGCGACCGGACAGCCCCGGCAGCGAAGTGCTGCGCGGAATGGAGCAACTGCGTGAGCGCGATGGCATCGTGCCCGCCGACGTCGTGTATTTCACGCATGGCACCACCGTCGGCGTCAATGCGGTCGTGCAACGCAAGGGCCTGCGGCTCGGGCTCATCACGACGCGCCACTTCGAGGATGTGCTCGATCTCGCGCGACTGAAGGGCCCCGACATGTACAGCCTGCTGTCGAAGCGGCCCGCGCCGCTCGTGCCGCGCGAACGCGTGTTCGGCGTGATCGAGCGGCTCGCGGCGGACGGCAGCGTCGAAACGCCGCTCGACGAGGCCAGCGTGCTCGAGGCGATCGAACGCCTGAAACGCGCACGTTGCGAGGGTGTCGTCATCGCGCTCTTGCATTCGTATCGCAACCCGCGGCACGAGCACGCGGTGAAGGCGATCGTCGAGTGCGAGATGCCGGGATTCTTCGTGTCGTGCTCGAGCGATGTGTGGCCGATCATCCGCGAGTATGAGCGCACGTCGACGGCGGTGATCGGCGGCTATGTGCAGCCGAAAGTGTCGCACTACCTGAGCTCGCTGCAGCGCGCGCTCGTCGAGACCGGCATCGGTGCCGACATGAAGGTGACCAAGTCCAACGGCGGCGTGATGAGTGCCGAAGCGGGCAAAAGCAACTGCGTGCAGATGATCCTGTCGGGTACCGCGTCGGGCGTGATTGGCGCCGCGCATGTGGCGCGGCAAAGCGGCCTGTCGCGCTGCATGAGCCTCGACATCGGCGGCACGACGGCGGACGTCGCGCTCATCGTCGACGGCGAGCCGCAATATGCGAGCGGCGAGTACATCGGCGACTTCCAGATCCATATACCGTCTGTGTCGGTCTCGTCGATCGGCGACGGCGGCGGCTCGATCGCGTGGGTCGACGATTTCGGCGTGCTGAAGGTCGGCCCCGAAAGCGCCGGCTCGAATCCGGGACCCGTCTGCTACGGCCGCGGCGGCACGCGCGCGACGATCACCGATGCGTTCGTGGTGCTCGGCGTGATCGGTAATGCGAGCCTCGGCTACGACTCCGTGAAGGTCAACCACGACGCGGCGCACCGCGCGATCGGCGCGCTCGCGCACAAGCTCGGCATCGATGTGTACGCCGCGGCCGAGGCGATCGTCGACGTGTCCGTATCGGGCATGTACGCGGGCGTAAGCCGTATCGTGTCGCGCTTCGGCATCGATCCGCGCATCTTCGCGCTGCTGCCGTTCGGCGGCGCGGGGCCGATGCTCGCCTGCTATTTCGCACGGGCGCTCGGCATGGAAAAGATCGTCGTGCCGACCGCGCCGGGCGTGCTGAGCGCGCTAGGCGGCCTGATTGCCGACACCCGCAACGACTTCGTGAAAACGACCTACTACGACCTCGATACGACGACGCTCGCACGCCTTGCCGACGACGTGCGCTCGCTCGAAACGGCGGCGCGCGACTGGATGCGCGCGCAGACCGGCAACGACATCGACGCGAGCGTCATCGTTTCTGCCGATATGCGCTACAAGGGCCAGTCGTTCGAAATCGACACGCCGCTCGAGATGAGCTGGCTCGTTGGCGGCGACACCGCTCCGCTCGCCGAGGCGTTCCATCGCGAGCACGAGCGCCTCTATGGCCACCGCGACGAGCGAGCGAAGGTGCAGGTGGTGGCGCTGCGGCTCGTGATCAGCGCGGCGACCCCGAAACCGAAGCTGGTGACGATCGAAGCGGACGATGCGCCGCCGGTCCCGGCGGGCACGATCCGCGTGTACATGGACGGTGCTTTCCATGACGCGGCGCTTTATCGTCGCGCGGACTTGAAGGCGGGGCAGCAGCTCGACGGCCCCGCGGTGATCGCGCAGGACGACTGCACGACGAGCGTACTGCCCGGCTTCCGCGGCCGCGTCGACGCCTATGGCAACCTCGTTTTCACGCATCGCCAATGAATCCGCACGGAGCATCGCATATGCAATTCGACAAGGCAGTGCTTCAAATCTTCGCGAACTACTGTGTCGCGGCCGCCGAGAGCATGGCCTACACACTCGTGCGTACCGCGCATTCCACGTTCGTGAAGGAGACCGAGGACTTCTCGTGCGCGATCACGACGCCCGAAGGTCTCACGTTCGCGTCGCCGAAGACGCTCGGCGCGACCTGGTATGTCGGCCTCGATTACAGCTCGGTGATCGGCATGATCGATCACTATGAGCCGGGCGACATCGGCATGACCAACGACGCTTACAGCGGCTTCGTCGCGACCCATACACCCGACATCGTGCTCTGGAAGCCGGTTTTTCACGAGGGCGAGATCGTCTGCTTCGTTGGCGGCCATATTCACAACACCGATATGGGCGGCGCGGTACCGGCCTCGCTTTCGCGCACGCTGACCGAGATTCAGCAAGAGGGCATCCGCTTTCCGCCGTGCAAGATCGTGCGCAAAGGGGTGGTCGATGAGTCGCTGATCCGGCTGATGGCCACCAACGTTCGTGTGCCGGGACAGAACACGGGGGACTTGCATGCGCAGCTTGCCTCGCTGCATACGGGCGAGCGGCGCGTGCTCGAGATCATCGAACGCTTCGGCATCGACGGTTTCAAGGCCGGCATGCAGGCGCTGCTCGACTATTCCGAGCAACAGGCGCGCACGATCCTGCGCGGCATTCCGGACGGCGACTATTTTTTCTCCGAGTTCGCCGACGAAGACTCGGTGAACGGCAAGCCGATGCGCGTTGCGCTGACCGCGCGCATCCGCGACGGCTCCGTGGAGATGGACTATACGGGCAGCGATCCGCAGTTGCAGTCGTCGCTGAACATGCCGACGGGAGGCCACGAGCGGCATGCGCTTGCGCTGGTCGGGCTCGTCTACGTGCTCTACACGCTGAACCCCGAGATCCTGCTGAACTCGGGGATGCTGCGCGTCGCACGTTGCATTTTGCCGGAAGGGACCGTCGTCAATGCGCTACCGCCCTCGGCTGTCGGCATGCGCAGCCTGACTTGCAAGCTCACGCACCTGCTGACCTTCGGCGCGTTTTCGCGAGCCGTGCCGGATCGCCTTGGGGCCTGTCCCGCGGGCGGCCTGTCGATTCTCAGCGTGAAGACGATGGACCGCCACGGCGCGACGGTCATGGCGTCGATCGGGCCGATCGGCGGCGGCGCGGGCGGCGGCCCTGGCGACGATGGCGAGGACGGCTCGGGGGCGAACAATGCGTTTTTGCGCAATACGCCCGTCGAGATCAACGAGGCCGAGGTGCCGATCCGCATCCTGCGCTACGGTGTCGCGCCGGGATCGGGCGGCGCCGGGCTGTACCGCGGCGGGCAGGGGCTCGTGATGGAATTCAAGGTGTTCGCGCCGAACACGCTCGTCACCGCGCGCAACCGCGACCGTACGCGCTTCGCGTCATGGGGCGTGCGCGGCGGGCATGCCGGCGCGAATGCGCGCTTTACGCGCAATCCAGACACGCCGCGGGCGGAAGAGCTCGACAACAACGATCTCGTTGTCTGTATGCCGGGCGACGTCATCCGCCTCGTCGGCGCGGGCGCGGGCGGCTATGGCCGGCCCGTCGATCGTGAGGCGTTGCGCGTACGCGACGATGTTTTGCGTGGGTATGTGAGCGCGGATGAAGCGCGCGACGTCTATGGCGTCGTGCTCGACGGCGACGAGCTCGATGCGGCCGGCACTGAGCGGCTGCGCGATGCGCTGCGCGCTCGGCTCGCGGACGTCGCGGTGCCGGCGTTCTCGTACGGTCCGTATCGCGAGGCGTTCGAGGCGAAATGGACGCACGCTCGTTATGCGGCGTTGACGTCGATCCTCGCGGGTGTGCCGGTGCAGTGGCGCTTCTTCATCAAGCATCGGCTCTTCGAAGCGCTCGATGCGCGGCTCGCCGCGTTCGCCTCGCAGGGCGCGCACGACGATGGCGGTGCCGGGCTCGTGCATGAACTCTTCGCGGACCTTTGCGTGAGCTACCCGCAACTGAACGCCGCGCTCGTTTGATGCCGTGCGCCAGGCCGTGGACAGGTGATTCGCGGGTCATTCTCCACCGCCCTGGACGCTCAAGCGGGGTGAGCCGC
This sequence comes from Trinickia symbiotica, assembly GCF_003028655.1. Taxonomy (GTDB): domain Bacteria; phylum Pseudomonadota; class Gammaproteobacteria; order Burkholderiales; family Burkholderiaceae; genus Trinickia; species Trinickia symbiotica_A. The sequence goes on along the minus strand of NZ_PYUC01000002.1, from coordinate 154,824 downwards.
TGGATCGCACCTCGATACGCTGTCCGTCTATCGCCGTCGACGGACCGCCGGCCAACCCGTTGTGGAGCGACATCGTCACGCGGCCCTGCATCCAGCCGAACACCATCATGGAGCCAACGATTCCCAGCGCGACGACGGCGCGCGCGAACCCCGGGAGCAAGCCGTTGGCGGAGCGGAGACGCTCGGAGAACGTGAGCTTCTCCACGCGAACGATGCGTTCGGTGCCGACGACCAGCGTGTCAAACGTTGCTGGGGCGGACGGTGCGGGCTGTGGGGCGTCCGGCGGTGCGGTGTCCGGCGCCGCATGGGCTGCGGCAACGCTCGCCTCCGAGCGCAGCAGTTCGTCGAGCGTGGCGCGTCGCAGCGCGGACAGGCTGCCCGCCGCATGGTGAACCCAGCCGTCGACCATGCGCAGCCAGTCGCTGATGTTGCCGCGCACAGGGTCATTGAGGCCGAAGCGGCCCAACGCGGCGGACCAGCTTTCGATGCCGAGCGCAGCCAACACGGGCGCACCGGGGTGTACCTCCTCCGCCAATCGAAAGGTCTGAACCAATGCCCGCTGCAACGATTCCGCCGCGCGCAGGATATGTCCCACGCCTTTCTCGCTGATGGAGCCTCCGGCCGCCGCACGTTGCCTCCAGCGCGACAGGTACGCCTGCGCGTCGCGCACGTTGGCCTCGGTGTGCTCGGCATAGTGCAGTACGCTCAACAGGCCCTTGAGATAGTCTCGCCATTGCGTCGAAAGCGCAGCGGCGGCGGCAAGATGGGCACTGCGCACTGTCTTCAGGACGGTCTGCAGAGCGGTACGGACGGCCGCGCGCTCCGCATCCACGGCGGCGATCGCGGCCGGCAGCTCGGCGCGCCGCAGTACCCGATTCCGGTGGCGGATGATCCCGTCCGGGGCGTCAAATCGCCCGTCGCGCAGCGACGAGAGCAGGGCATGCTCGCGCTCGAGGCCGCGCAGTCGGTCGAGGTCCTGATTGATGGTGACGGGATAGAGCATGTCGAGATGCAGCGGACCGGCGAGCGTTACCGCTTCCGTCAGCGTGTCCGCCGAGCGCGCGTGTCGCGTCGCCGGAAATGCCAGGTAAATGCCCCGATACCGTGGCTCGAGGTGTTCCTGAGTGAACTGCTCGTCCAACTGCTTCAAAGAAACTTCCGGCTCGATCGCAGCATGCTCGGAGTCTCCGATCAGCCTGGCAGTCATCCGCTCACGCAACTCCTCGGCATTGTCGAACAACGCCCATGCGCTGCGCTCGTCGGCTGGAGCGGCCAAATAGGTCCGTTTGGCGTTTTCCTCGCGCTCGTGGTTTTGCGGGTGCGTGGCCCACATACGGGGCGGTTGTGCAAGCTCCCGGTTGAACACGCGAAAGGCAGCGGCCCCATCGGCCGGAACGCGCGGGCGCTGACCGTACGCCGGGTCGTCATAGATGCGACTGAGCCGGTCGGCCATCGCCTGGTGCACGATGAACACATCGCGTGGCGGGCGCTGATTGCCGAGTTCGCTGCGCACGAAGCCCAATGTCCGGTCCCAGGCATCGTCCGCGATTTGCAGCCGGTGCAGGGCGTGTACCAACGCGTCGCTGCCGGTCAGCGACACGGCCACGAGGTCGGCTTGCATTTCCATTTCGCGCGACAGTGCGCGCTGAGCCAGGATCACCAGGCGGAACGTGGTGTCGACAATGGCTCGCAACGCCCATACTACGAGGCTGAGCAGCCAGCCGATCCAGGAGATGCGGACATCGAGATTCGACAGACGACGCAGGAAGCGATCGAGCAGATCGCGCTTCGTGACGATGTGGGCCGCGATCTGCTGCGCGGTATAGACCCAGCGGCCCACAGCCATCGAGCGCTGCGCAAAATGCCCGAACTCATGCGCGCACACCGCCTTGAATTCGCTCAGGTTGAGCATGTTGACCAGTCCGAGCCCGATTTCCAGGTTCTTTTGCGAAGGCCGGATCAGGTTGAGCAGCGACAAGTCGTAGAACACGGCGGCGTTGACGCGGGCACTGACGAACACCTTATGCGGGCGGGGGGCGCCCGCATCGTCGGCAATCTGGTCGAGGAAGGCGATGAGGCGCGGCTGCTCAGTGCGCGTCAGCTCGACGCCACCGGCATACTCGCCTTTCCGAATGAAAAACAGCGCCTTGGTCAGGAACACCGCCAGGAACAGGCTGCCGCCGCAAGCGAGCCATTCCGGCAGACTCGCCGAAGCGCCATCCAGCGCCAGCCGCAACGCGCCCCTCAGGCCGGCAAAGGCAAACCATGCGGTCAGCGCGAAATAAAGCACGATAAACAGCAGCAGGCCGGCCACGGCCAACCATGCATTACGCTGATACGAAGCGGTCGGGCGCGTCAGTCCGGCCGGCACGTCGCTCGGCCCGGGAGGGTAAATGGTCTTCATCTTTGTTTTCTCGTTGCAGACTTGGCGGCGATGCGACGCCTGCCTCGCGCTTGATTATGACATCTGAATGTGAAAAGCAATCGATCCTGCCGAAGCCCGCGATTAAGGTATTTGTTAATTTGCACCGTTGCAACAGCCGATTCACAATCGATCGACAGCCCGGCTCGAACCGCTCCTCGTTGTATGTTGGAAACGTCGGATCAACAATTCGTCCCTAATGGAAAAAAGATGCGGCAGAATAGACCGCCATCCCGTTCCGGACGGACACGCAAACTTCAACGAAATGTGCATGACTGGGGGAAACGATGTTTATTTTCTGGGGCCGAAAACTCGTCTATCGCAAGCAGGGCTATGTGGCGGACTTCTGTCCAATCTGCCGAGAGCCCCGTGCATTCAAATTGCAACGTGTTGGTTCGGCCGGCCACGTGTACAACATTTCGGTGAGCGAGGGCCGATTGGTGGGGTATCACCGGAGTTGCCTGACTTGCCGCACGCCGGTCGAGAGCGATCTGTCCACCTATGCCAGCGTGGCGAAGGCCCGCGCGGCGTTGCCCGAACTGACGGCCGAGACTTACCCCAACCTGGAATCGGCTTGGCGCGATCGGCTTGCGCTGGAAGAGCGGGTGCGCACCGCATTACCCTCTCTGCAACCGGAAGAGCGCCAGGAATTGATTCGCGATCCGTTCATTGCGCTATCGACCAAGGTCGAGCGGTACTTCGCGTCGAGCCGTGTCAATTGGAGGGACATTCTGATGATACTGGTCGCGTTCGTCGTAATGATTATTGGATCGGTGACGGTCGGCATGATCGAGCCCGCGGATTCGAACTACGGCATTTACTTCTTCATTGCGCTGGGCTTCGCCATGGTGGTCTGGCAGATCAGAGCAACGACCCGGCGTTACATGGTGCGAGAGATCGTCCCGGCGCTCGCCTCGGCGCTCGCACCGTTGAAGCCGACGCGCGAGGAAATTGACGCGACGCTCAGCGAACTGCATAAGGCGCAACTCCGACTTGCGAGCAAACTGCCAGCGAAGGCCTTGTTTTCGAGGCTGGGGGAGGTTGGCAAGCCTACTGCGTCATAAGCACGCCTGGCGTCGACGGCGTGCTGCGCCAGGCGGTATCGTCCCCGCGTGCAAGACCCGACGGGGACGATCGAGGCTGAGTAAAGAGCGAATAACGCCCGTACCTAAACGATAGCCGCCGCTTGCCCGAGGGCGCGGATTCAGCGCTGCGGCGCGCCCTCCCATGCCGGCAGTGTCGCACCGTGATAGACGGTCAGGATCGCGGATGCAACGTTGGCTTGCTGATAGCTATCCACCAGCGCCTTCACCCAGGGCGCCTTTGCATCTTTCAAGTTGACCGCGATGAAATTTCGATAAGGATTGCGCTCAACCTTCTCCTGCGCGATGCGTTCCTGCGGAATCCGGATGCCGGCCTTGATCGCCCAGTCCGTGTTCACGACGGCTGCGTCCACGTCGTCGATTGCGCGGCCAACAATACCGGCGTCGAGTTCCTTTATCCGGATGTGCTTCGGATTGTCGGCGATATCGCGCGCTGTCGGCAGCAGGCCGACATCGGGCTTCAGCTTGATGAGTCCATTCGCTTGCAGCAACAGCAGCGCGCGGCCTTCGTTGCTCGGGTCATTCGGTACGGCGATCGTCGCGTTTTGCGGCAGCGCCGCGACCGATTGCACCTTGCGCGAATAAAGGCCGATCGGCTGCACATAGGTGAAGCCGACGGGCACGATCTCATAGTGGCGTGCTGCAATCTGCGCGTCGAGGTAGGGCTTATGTTGGAACGAGTTGGCGTCGAGATCGTGCTCAGCGAGGGCTTCGTTCGGCTGCGTGTAATCGGAGAATGTCGTGAGCTTGACGGTGACGCCGTGCTTCGCGGCATTGGCCGCGACCACGCGCCATACGTCCTCGTCTTCGCCCGACATGATGCCGACACGCACCGTTTGTCCATCCGCCAGCGCAGATTGAGCGCTCACGACCCCAAGAGTCAGGAGCAGGGACAGGAACGCGGCCTTGAGCGTCTTCGTTGTTTTCATACGCAATGTGATCGAAGTGAAGGTCACGAGATCGTAAAAAGACGCGTGTTGCGGCGCAAACAATATCGAGCGCTTTGGTTATCGCCGATTCGTGCAAACAGCGCAGCGCGAGCGACCGATACCACGATGCCGTCATGCCGCGATGGGGCCGCTCGCACGGCCCGCATATCGCTTATCGCTGCTTTAGAAATGAAAATTCGTTGTTTCGTCTTTGGGAGCGGGCAGCGCATCATCGCCTCTTGATGGCTATAGACGGCTTGCGGCGAATGAGCCGCGCAACGCAAAGGAGGCGCAATGGCAGCAGTGCTCGAAGAACGGCCGCTCCACGCAGTGCTCGAGGCAGCAGGTGTATCGGCTGCGGCAGCAGGGTTGGGTCATGCAGGCGGCGTGGCCCCGCGCGATGCGTGGGCCTTGTTTTCGGAGGGCGGCGCGGTGCTAGTCGATGTGCGAACCGCTGAGGAGCGCAAATTCGTTGGCTATGTGCCGGGCAGCGTACACGTGCCCTGGGCGACGGGGACGAGCCTCACGCGCAACCCGCGCTTCGTGCGCGAGCTCGAAGCGAAAACCGGCAAGGAAGCGGTCGTGCTGCTGCTGTGCCGCAGCGGCAATCGCTCGGCCCTGGCGGCCGAAGCCGCGGCGAAAGCGGGGTTTGCGCAGGCGTTCAATGTACTCGAAGGATTTGAAGGCGATCTCGATGACGCGCAGCACCGCGGCGGCAAGAGCGGCTGGCGTTTCCACGGGTTGCCGTGGATGCAGGACTAGGAGGACTCCTAAACGATCGTTGCAGTCCATACGTATTGCAGAGCCGTCTTGCTGGGCGCATTACCAGATCCAAGATCGGACCGTATCAGGCGTGAATTCTATCGGCCGCTCGCCGGCGATGAACAAATTGGAGTGAGGCGGTGGCCCTATTCGATATTGACGAAGTACTTGGATCGCTGCAGGCGGTCAGGCGGCGATGGCGCGACGAACAAAAGCGTGCCATTGAACCCGGCGGACGCGATTTGCCGTCACGCGATGCGCTTTCAGAAGTGATCACAACGCTGAAAGGCGTCCTGTTTCCCATGCGGCTCGGGCCGACCGATCTGCGTCAGGACAGCGAGAATTTCTACGTCGCGCATGCGCTCGACGCCGCGTTGCATGCATTGCTCGCGCAGGCGAAACTCGAGCTGCTCTATGTTGCGCGACGGGAGACGGGGGATGGCGAAGCCGCGCCCCAACGGGATTTCCTTCGGGGCGCCCCGCACGGGGACTTCCTATCGGTCGTCCCACACGGGGATTTCCTTCCGGTCGTCCCGCACGGGGACTCCCTTACGGTCGTCCCGCACGGGGACTCCCTTACGGTCGTCGACGCGCGCGCCATTGAGGCAGTGCAAGCCTTCGCGCAGCGACTCCCCGAGATTCGCGCGCTCCTCGACACCGATGTGATCGCCGCCTACCACGGCGATCCGGCGGCGGGCAGCGTCGACGAAGTCCTGCTTTGCTATCCGGGCGTGCTCGCCATGATCCATCACCGCTTGGCACACGAGTTGTACCGGCTCGGCCTGCCCTTGCTCGCGCGGATCGTCGCGGAGCTTGCGCATGCGGAGACGGGCATCGACATTCACCCGGGCGCGCGGATCGGCGCAGGCTTTTTCATCGATCACGGCACAGGCGTCGTAATCGGCGAGACAGCGATCATCGGTGAGCGCGTGCGTCTCTATCAGGCGGTCACGCTCGGAGCAAAGCGTTTTCCCCGGAACGCCGACGGTCACCTCGAAAAGGGACTCGCGCGTCATCCCATCGTCGAAGACGATGTGGTCGTCTACGCGGGCGCGACGATACTCGGCCGCGTCACGATCGGCAGAGGCGCGACGATCGGCGGCAACGTGTGGATCACGCACGACGTCGCGCCCGGCAGTCATGTCACGCAGGCCAGCCTGCGCAACGAATCTGCCCGTTCGCCTGACATCGCCGTGGGACTGACGATAGGAGCGCATGGATGACCGCGCTCGTCCGCAACTTCGGGGCGGCCGTGCGGGCGCTGCGCGAAGCCCATGCGTGGTCGCAGGAAGAACTTGCCGAGCATGCCGGGCTGAATCGCTCTTACGTCGGGGAAATCGAACGGGGGATGGCGATTGCCTCTATTGTGACCGTCGACAAGCTCGCACGCGCGTTCGGTGTCTCCATCGCGACGCTGTTGCCCGCGCCAAGTGTCGACAGTCTGCCCGTCCAAGACCACGGATAAATCCTGCCTGGCGCTCCGCGTTCAAATCGACGGATCCCGGCATGCACGTGCATGCTTGCATACGGACCGCCCCGCGCGTTGCGGGTTCGGCCGGACGGTGACGTCTATAGCATGTTGAGCGGTACGTTCGGGCTCTTGATAATTCTCAGCCGTTATAAGCATTCCCGTTTTTCTTCTATCGACCTGGAGCTTACCGAATGTCGACGATAGTGAGCGGCCCGACCGCGCTCGGCGATAACGCAGCACGGCAACTCGCCAATGCCACGAAGACCATACCTCAGCTTTCGACGATCACGCCGCGTTGGTTGACTCATTTGCTGCAATGGGTACCGGTCGAGGCGGGCATCTACCGCTTGAACCAGGTGAAGAACCCGGAGGCCGTGCGGGCCGCGTGCACGGCTCGCGAAGACGAGGGCACGCTGCCGACGACCTTCGTCCCCTACGAAGAAAACCCGCGCGAGTACTTCCTTAATGCGGTGAGCACCGTGCTCGACGTGCATACGCGCGTGTCGGACCTTTATAGCAGTCCGCACGACCAGATCAAGGAACAGCTGCGCCTGACGATCGAAACGATCAAAGAATTGCAGGAAAGCCAACTGATCAACAACCCCGACTACGGCTTGCTCGCGAACGTTGCTGACGACCAGCGCATTTTCCCGCTGACGGGCGCGCCGACGCCCGACGATCTGGACGAATTGCTGACGAAGGTCTGGAAAGAACCGGCATTCTTCCTCACGCACCCGCTTGCGATCGCCGCATTCGGCCGCGAATGTACGCGCCGTGGCGTGCCACCGCCGACAGTCAATCTGTTCGGCTCGCAATTCCTCACGTGGCGCGGCATCCCGCTGATCCCGTCGGACAAAGTGCCCGTCGCCGACGGCAAGACGAAGATTCTGCTGCTGCGCGTCGGCGACAAGCGCCAGGGCGTGGTGGGTCTTTATCAGCCGGGCGTCGCGGGCGAGCAGGGCCCTGGACTGTCGGTGCGCTTCATGGGCATCAACAACCAGGCGATCGCGTCATATCTGATCTCGCTCTATTGCTCGCTCGCAGTTCATTCGCCCGATGCGCTCGCGGTGCTCGAAGATGTGGAAATCGGCAAGTACCATGAATACCCCGATACCTACCGCTAACGGACGCGCGGGCGCTGCGCAGCCCGATGTTCCCGCCGCTTCCGCGCCGGCGGGTCTGCCCGACGCGGATACGCTCGCGCGTCTCGCGAACGCGTTCTTTTCGACGCTGCCCGGCGTGGCCGCGCCGCATGAAGATGCTTCAGCCGTGGGCGGGCTGCCGTCCGCGTGGCCTGCCGCAGCGCCCGTTCTTCCCGCGATGTCGAACGCGGCGCCGGCCGGCTCGCCGCTCGCAGGGCCGGGCGGCACAGGCACGGGCGTGCCCGGCGCATCGCTGCCGGCGGGCCGCGTGCCGGGCGGAAATCTGCTGCCCGCCGCGCCGACGCACGTGCTGACGCTTGGCAATCGCGCACCCGCGCTTGCACCGCATGCGGCAGCGCAGAACGGCTTGCCCGACAACATGGTGACGATTGCTCCCGCGCTGGAGCCGCGTGTCGGTGGGGCGGCGCTGGGCGTGCCGCCCTTGCACGCGCACGTACCGTCGTCCGCGGCCGTGGCGAACGGGGCGAACTCAATGACATCGCCGATTGCGGCGCGCGACACGTCTGCAGGACAACCGTCGCCGTACTATTTTGTCGGCACGCTGGAACAGGGTTGGCAACGTCCCGCTCAGGACATCGCCGTGCCGCCAGGTGCGCGCGTAACCCCGCAGTCGTTCGGATTGCCCGGAGAAGACGATCTGCGCTCGATGCTTTCGATTCACCGCTTTTCGACGAGCGCCGAGCCGTATCGCCACGAGCAGGGCACCGCGCCGTACTTCCTCGACGATGCCCACGCTACGCGCGATCCGCATGGCGTAGGTCCGGCGATGCCTGTTGCTCGTCCCCCGTTCGACGTCAACGCTATTCGCAGAGATTTTCCGATCCTGCAAGAGCGAGTGAACGGCAAGCAGCTCGTATGGTTCGATAACGCGGCAACGACGCAAAAGCCACAAGCCGTGATCGATCGTCTCGCGTATTTCTATGCGCATGAGAACTCGAACATCCATCGCGCCGCGCATGCACTCGCTGGGCGCGCGACGGACGCTTACGAGAAGGCTCGGGCCATCGTGCAGCGTTTCATTGGCGCGGCGTCGCCGGACGAGATCGTCTTCGTGCGCGGCACGACGGAGGCGATTAACCTGATCGCGAAGACGTGGGGCGCAAGCAACGTCGGTGAAGGCGACGAGATTATCGTGTCGCATCTCGAGCATCACGCGAACATCGTGCCGTGGCAGCAGCTCGCCGCGAAAACGGGCGCGAAGCTGCGCGTGATTCCCGTCGACGATTCAGGTCAGGTGCTGCTCGACGAATACCGCAAGCTGCTTTCAGCGCGGACGAAAATCGTTTCGGTCACGCAGGTGTCGAATGCGCTCGGTACGATTGTGCCGATAGGCGAGATCGTCGAGCTCGCGCACCGTGCGGGCGCCAAGGCGCTGGTCGACGGCGCGCAGTCGGTATCGCACATGCGCGTGGACGTGCAGGCGCTCGATGCGGATTTCTTCGTGTTCTCGGGCCACAAGATCTTCGGGCCGACGGGTATCGGCGTGGCGTACGGCAAGCGTGCCATTCTCGACGACATGCCGCCCTGGCAGGGCGGCGGCAACATGATCGCGGACGTGACGTTCGAGCGGACGGTGTTTCAGCCGCCGCCGAATCGCTTCGAGGCGGGCACGGGCAATATCGCCGATGCCGTCGGCTTGGGTGCCGCGCTCGAGTATGTCGAGCGGATCGGTATCGAGAACATCGCTCGCTACGAGCACGATTTGCTCGAGTATGCGACGAGCAGACTCAGTCCGGTGCCAGGGGTCCGGCTCGTCGGCACGGCACGCGACAAGGCGAGTGTGCTTTCCTTCGTGTTGAAGGGCTACGAGACCGAGGAAGTCGGCCGGGCGTTGAACGATGAGGGCATCGCGGTGCGCTCGGGGCATCATTGCGCACAGCCGATTTTGCGGCGTTTCGGGCTCGAAGCCACGGTGCGACCTTCACTCGCGTTTTACAACACGTGCGATGAAGTCGATGCGATGGTGTCGGTCATCCGGCAATTATCCGCTCGCAGCGGTTGACGAGGGCGGTCGTCGGCCACATCAATCATGGCCTATGGACTCATCCGCTCGATCGCTCGTCGGATTATCCTCGCACTGGGCGGATCCTGCGCGCACGCGCACGTCGGTGCGAAAAGCATATGAGAAAACGTTGCTTGGTGCGGCGCAGCGCGTTGGCTAGCATGCGTCGGTCCAATCATCATGCCCGAGTGCATCCGACATCATGTCTACCGTAGCTGCCGCTTCTCGCGCGCCACAGCCGTCCATCGATTCCGCATCTCAGCCAACGCTTCGAGCGCACCCAGCGCCGCTAGTCGTGCGCTCGGCCGAGGATGTCGCGCGGATCGTCGGTGAGGGTGCGGCAGCGCGGGGCAACGCCCGCATCGTCATCGCCATCGCATTGGGCGGCGTGTTCCTCGATGCCTACGACCTGACCTCGCTCGCCTACGGCATGAAAGACATCGCGCGGTCGTTCGCACTGAGCCCCACGCAAGTCGGCCTCGTGTCGGCCGCTATCACGTTCGGCGCGATCCTCGGTGCGCTCATAGGCGGCTATCTGACAGATCGCATCGGCCGTTACCGCGTTTTCATGGCCGACATGCTGTTTTTCGTCGTGGCCGCGATCGCGGCCGGCCTCGCGCCGAACGCATGGGTGTTGGGTGCGGCGCGCTTTCTCATGGGCTTCGGCGTCGGGCTCGATCTGCCGGTGGCAATGGCTTTGCTCGCGGAGTTCTCTCGCGTGGCGGGCAAGCGCAGCAAAGCCGCGAGTGTCGCCGCATGGTGCCCCGCGTGGTACGCCGCGACCAGCACTTGCTATCTGCTGATTCTGGGACTTTACGCGGTCCTTCCCGAACATCAGCTCGGTTGGCTGTGGCGCGTGACGCTCGCGTTCGGTGCGGTACCTGCGCTGGTGATCATTGCCGTGCGCAGCCGTTACATCAGCGAATCGCCATTGTGGGCCGCGAATCAGGGCGACCTCGAAGGCGCCGCGCGCATTCTCAAGCGCGCGTACGGCGTCGACGCGATCGTCGAGTCGGGCGATGAGCCGGCGCCCAAGCCGCGAACCGCGTCTTGGCACAATTACCGGGTGCTCTTCAGCGGGCCATATACACGGCGCACGGTGCTCGCCGCAACGATCGGCGCTGCGTCGTCGTTCGGCTACAACGCGATCGTCTACGGCCTGCCGATCATCATCGCGAGCTTCCTCAAGCAAGGACCGCTGACGACCATCGTCGCGGCGCTCGTCTTGAATCTGCTGTTCGCATTCGTCGGCGGCGTGATCGGCGTGCGTTTCGTGTCGCGCTTCGGCGCGTGGAAGATGACCGTCGCGGGCCATGCGCTGCAGTTCGTATCGCTCATTGGCCTCGCTCTGATCGGCCATCCAGGCAACGGCGTGCTCGTGGCGCTCGCCATCTTGCTGCTAGGCGGCTACCTGTTCGGCCAGGGATTCGGGCCGGGGGCGCATAGCATGAGCTTCGCTTCGCTTAGCTATCCGACATCGCTGCGCGGCATCGGCGTGGGGTTCAATCAGACGCTCGTGCGTTCAGCCTCCACGGCGTCGCTGTTCCTATTTCCGGTTCTCGCCGCGGCGCTCGGCACGAAAGTGTTCTGGATCATCGCGCTCGCGCCATTGACCTCGCTCGTCATGCTGTTCGCGATCCGTTGGGATCCAGTGGGCTACGACATCGATGCGGAAGACTATACTTCGGGAAGCCCGCGAGTCGTCGAGCTTCAGTAGCGGCATCAATGCACCAAAACTCAACCCGTGCCCATGCTCATGACGCATCGATCCTGTCGGTTCGCTACGCGAATCGCACGCACTGTTGCGCGCCCATCCCGGTATGCTTTGGCGTTTGGCGTACTCGTAGCGCAGGCAATCAGCCTCTTGATGCAACCTTCGACGGCTTTGGCCGCTCCTTCGGGAACGCTGGTGGTGTGCACCGAAGGCAGTCCCGCCGGCTTCGATCCCGGCCAGCATACGACGAGCACCGATTTCGACGCGAGCACCTATACGGTGTACAACGAGCTGGTGCAATTCAAACGCGGCACGCTCGATTTGGAGCCGGCACTCGCCACGAGTTGGGATGTATCGGCCGATGCGCGGACCTATACTTTTCATCTGCGAAAGGGCGTCAAATTCCAGACGACCGCGTGGTTCCGTCCGACCCGCGAATTCGACACCGACGACGTGCTCTTTACGTTCAATCGCATGCTTCATTCGGACGATCCGTTCCGTAAGGCTTATCCCGCCAGTTTTCCCTATTTCACTGACCTGGGCTTCGACAAGAACATCGACGGGATTGACAAAGTCGACGACTACACGGTGCGCTTCCGGCTGAAACAGCCTGATGTCATCTTCGTGCGCAATCTCGCGATGAGTTTCGCGTCGATTCTCTCGGCAGAATATGCCGCGAAGCTGAGCGCGACGCATCGCGAGGCCGATATCAACCAGCTGCCGGTAGGTACAGGGCCGTTCGTATTCCGCTCCTACCAAAAGGATGCACTGATCCGCTATGACGGAAATCCCGATTACTGGCGCCCGGAGGATGTCAAGCTCGCGCACCTGGTCTTTTCGATCACGCCTGATCCGGCCGCGCGTATTCAGAAGCTCTCAGGTGGCGAATGCCAGGTTTCAGTGTTCCCGCGTCCCAGCGATCTCGAAACGGTCAAGCGCAATCCTTCGCTCACACTGATATCGCGCGTCGGCTTCAACGTGGGCTTCGTTGCCTACAACACGCAACACTCGCCGCTCGATCGGCTCGACGTTCGGCGCGCGCTGGACATGGCCATCGATAAGCAAGCCATCATTCAAGCGGTGTTCTCGGGCAACGCGACGCTCGCGACAAACCCGATGCCGCCCGCGCAGTGGTCCTACGACGATCAACTGAAAGACGCGCCGCGCGATATAGCGAAAGCTAAGGCGTTGCTCGCGCAGGCTGGATTCCCGAATGGCTTCGAACTGTCGTTGTGGGCGATGCCCGTGCAGCGCCCATACAACCCGAACGCTCAGCTGATGGCGCAATTGATCCAGCAGGACTGGGCGAAGATCGGCGTGCGCGCAAAGATCGTCAGCTACGAATGGGGTGAGTACAATCGGCGCGCGAAGCAAGGGGGCGAGCATGACGCGATCCTCTACGGATGGTCGGGCGACAACGGCGACCCGGACAACTGGCTCGGGACCTTGCTGGGTTGCGATGCGGTGCACGGCAGCAACGTGTCGAAGTGGTGCGACAAGTCGTTCGATGCGCTGATCGACAAGGCGCGGGCGACGCCGAACGTCGATGAGCGCACGGCCCTGTATCGGCAGGCGCAGGTGATCTTCAAGGAACAGGTGCCTTATACGCCCATCGCCCATTCGATCGTCTCATTGCCTGTGTCGAAGCGGGTGAATGGAATGTTGCTTTCGCCGTTGGGGAGTCACCGGTTCGACGGCGTTTCGCTGAACTGATCGGCCGGCATGCGCGATGGCCCGCTGCAGACGCAGTGTGCTGATTTGGATTTCACCTTTTCTTCGTTGTACGTCGCGCCGATGCGAGGTAGCGTGGCGTTTCGGCCCTTGGTTCGGGAGAAACGACATGTCATCGTGTAGCACCCAGTGGCCCCCGCGAGTTGTCATCGTGCCGGGCCTGCATGGCAGCGAGGACGCGCATTGGCAAACATGGCTCGCGCGGCAGTTCGCCCGGCCGATCCGTATTACTCAGAGCGACTGGGGCAATGCCGACCTCCAAGCGTGGTCGGGGACGATACGGCGACAGCTCTCTGCCGAGCGGGGGCCTTTCGTGCTCGCCGCGCACAGCTTCGGATGCCTCGCCGCTGCACAAGCAATCGGGCAGGGGCTGCCGGATGTGGCAGGCGTCCTGCTGGTTGCACCGGCGAGCCCGACCCGCTTTGGCGTCGAGAACGAGCTGTACCGCTGGCGTCTGAACCTCGGGTCGATCGTCGTCGGCAGTGAGAACGATCCCTGGATGCCGGCCGACGGTGCGCGGGCGCTTGCGCGCGCCTGGGGCTCGGCGTTCATCAACCTCGGGCCCGCCGGACACGTCAACGTCGCATCGGGCTTTGGCCCCTGGCCCCGCGCGAAGTATTTCATCGATACGCTCATTCACTGGTCAGCGCCGCACTTCATCGAGCGCGAGGAGCCGCGCCGTGTGGACGAGGCGGACGAGGCGGACGAGCGCGAAGCGCCGACGAATCTGGTGCCAATCGGGATGGGGTAAACTCGGCGCCTGAGAATCACGAGGGATGCCGGCTGCTTCGCGCGGGTGATCTGCCCATGCTTCCGTCGTGGAATGGAAACGCATGGTCCCTTTACATAGCCTCGCCTCCTTTTTGCTCGCAGTGCTCCTGGTGCTCGCGATGCCAGGCCCGACCAACACGCTGCTCGCGACGGCGGGCTTGGACCATGGCTTTCGCCGATCGGCCCGGCTCACGATAGCCGAATGCGGCGGATACGTGATTGCAATCTCCATTTGGGGATTGTTCTTGCTCGAGGTCGCGCAAAAACTGCCCTGGCTTCCATGGACGATACGCTTAGCGAGCGCAGTGTATATCGGCTATCTCGCCGTTCGCATGTGGAGCGCGACGCTCGACCTGGCAGGCGGACATTCAAGAACCGTGGGCATGCGAGCACTCTTCGTTGCAACGCTATTGAATCCGAAAGCGGCTCTCTTCGGCGCAACGCTCTTCCCGCCGGAAGCGTTCGCCAGTGCGGCTGGCTATATCGAAGTCATGGGAGTCTTCATCGCCTTGCTCTTTCCGATTGGCTTGCTGTGGGTGGCATTCGGCGCGCAATTGAGAAAGGGGCAACTTGCATGGCTCGAGCCGACGTACCTCCTTCGAGGGGCGTCTATCGTGCTTGCCGCGTTTTCCATCACAGTGGCTTGGTCGGCAGTTCGCTAGCTGCTTCGAGCACGCGCACTTCCTGTTTCTTTCCCCTTGTCCGCTCGGTTGAGCACGAACGTCAGGTCGGCGGAGTGCGCTCTACGCACTGTGCTGGCCGGAGATGCAGTCCTGCAACGTTCGCCGCTGCATGCCTTGCGCGTCGAAGTTCGCTTCATCGAGCCATTCCTCGAAGCCTGCACGCAGCGGGGGCCATTCGCTATCGATGATCGCGAACCATGCCGTGTCGCGGTTGCGTCCTTTGTAGACGACAGCCTGGCGGAAGATGCCTTCGAAGGTGAAACCGAAGCGCGCCGCGGCGCTACGCGATGGGGCGTTCAGCGCGTCGCACTTCCATTCGAAGCGCCGGTAGCCGAGTTCGTCGAACACGTGCCGCATGAGCAGAAAGATCGCTTCCGTTGCCATGCGCGTCTTCTGCAGGCGCCGCGAAAACACGATGAAGCCGACTTCGATTGCGCCATTGGCCTTGTCGATACGCATCAGCGCGAGCGTGCCGATGGCCTTGCCTGTCGACCGGTCGATGACGGCGTAATGCAGCGGGTCGGGCGATGCGGCGAGGGCGGTGAGACAGTCGAGGTACGCTTCGCGGCTTTCGAATGGTCCGACCGACAGATAAGTCCAATCGCGCGCGTCGGGCGCGGCGCGATACGCATCGTACAGATCGTCCACGTGCCGCTCGACGTTCACCCGCTCGAGTCGGCAATAGCGTCCCGTTATCGGTTGATCGCCCGGTGCCCCGGCTGGTTGCCAGTTCGGCATCGGTTCGCCGATCGCCTGCCCGTATTCGTTGACTCGCTGCCCCACATCGTTCTCCGGTTACCTGCTTCATCATGTGCGCCAAGAACACAACATACGGGAAACGCGGTCACTTCGTAAGAGCCACAGCAAGTCGGTTCAATGGGACCAGCATCCGGCGCATTTGTTATCTTGCACCGTAGAAATGGCGGTACTGCCACGCGGCCTTGTTGATCAACTCGTCGTCCGGCCACGGGCCGTTTCCAAATCTGCCTATCGATAGCGGCGCTAGATCGATAGCAGGGGCACCGTCGATGATCCACGCGGCGAGCATTTCCCCCAATGCCGGGGCGATCGAGAGTCCCGCAACATTGCAGCCGCTCGCGAAGTAGAAACCCCGAACCGCGGGGGAAGGGCCGACGATGTGCTGGCCATCGGCTGTCATCGTTGGCAGCCCGCCACGATGCTCGCGGACCGCCGCCTTCAAAAGGATCGGCAGCTGGGACTCGACGTCCCGAGCGTAGTGCCACAGAATCTCTGCGTCGAGCGACAAATCCTTGACGTCAAAGTTGGGACCCAAGTCATCCACGTCGAAGAATTTCGGATTCTCTTCGTAGACTCCCCAGAGAAATCCTCCGTCGCAAGGCCTCATATACACCGCGGCATCCATAATTCGGACCATCGGTAATTCGGCTCGGGCATCGGACACGGGTTCGGTGACGAACAATTGCTGCGCTGTCGTCACAAGGGGAATTCGAATGCCGCTGGCTTCGGCCACTTGTCGCGTCCAGGCGCCGGCTGCATCGACGACGACTGGAGTTGCGATGTGGCCGCGTGCGGTATCGACCCCGGCCACTTGACCGTCTTCAATCAGGACGCGCGTCACTGCGGTATTCGGCAACAAGACCGCTCCGTTTGCCTCCGCTGCGCGAGCAAAGCCGACGGCCAGTTGGGCGGGATTGAAATACATGTCGTCGCCGATGCGCATCACTGCGGCGATCCCTTTTGGTTGCAGAAACGCGTTGAGCCGGTGGGCCGCATCGGCGGAGAGTTCGTCGACATCCAGGCCATGGCGCCGGCCGCGAAGGATGTCTTCTTGGATGACCTCGGCATCCACCGGACGGCGCGCTACCTTGAGGCTCCCCGAGTGCACCCAATCGAGCGGTTGACCGGAGTCCTCGGAGAATCGCCTGATCTTGTGCGCCGCCAGCTTGATCAGGTCGATCATCAAGTCGCTCTTGCGCAAGCAACTGACCATGCCAGCCGCTCGTGGTGACGTCTGTGAGCCGATTTCGAGACGCTCGACCAAAGCGACCCTGAGAGCGCCTCTCTTTGCGATGTGGAACGCTGTCGCCGCTCCTAGCCCGCCGGAGCCAATGACGATCACGTCTGCCGATTCGATCATCATGCTTCTCCTGTCGGCCCAGAGCTGGCGCTTCAGCGCTTGCTCTGGGCCCATCCGAAGCCGGCTGTCAGGCCAGCCGAGTCGCCTCGCGATCGACCGCCCGGCCAGGCTGGACGCTTCGACGTCGATCAGCCGTCGTTCTCCATGACAGCCTGTGGCGTGTTGCGAAAGCTGATGGCCATCCGGTTGAACGCGTTCATCAAACTGATCGCAATCGTAAGATCCACGATTTCCCGTTCGTCGAAAACAAGACGTGCGGCTTCATACGCTTCGTCGGGTATGCCGGTCTGCGCAACGCGCGTCACCGTTTCCGCCCAGGCGAGGGCGGCACGCTCGCGCTCGTCGAAGAGATTGCCCGCTTCGGCCCATGCCTGGACCAGCGTCAGCTTTTCGAGCTTCTGCCCTTTGGCGAGCAGCGCCCGCGTGTGCATATCGAGACAGTACGCGCAATTGTTGATCTGCGAAACGCGCAAATAGACCAAGTCGACCAGCACCTCAGGGAGATCGCTCTTTGCCACATACCCGTAAACGGCGCCGAGCGCCTTCACGCCCGCCGGCGCGATCTGTGCGTAATCGAGGCGTTTGCTCATTTCATTCTCCTTCCTTCAAGGGTTGAGTCAGGTTGCGATCGTTCGTATCGACGACGAATACGGCAAGCAGCTTGGCGGGCTCGGTGGCGCTGGCATTCCGGCTCACACGATGCACCGATCCGGGCTGCTCGTAGAAACTCTGGCCAGCGTGCAACACGCGCTTGGGTCCATCGTCCACCTGCGTTTCAATGGTTCCCGATACGACGTATGCATAAATGAACGCCGACTTGGCACGCATGTGTGGTGGTGACGCTGCGCCCGGGGCATAGTCGACGACGACCGCCACCATCGACTTGCCCGGAATATTGGAAATTGAATGCTGAAAATTCGGCGTCACTGTCTCGCCGGGAGTACGTGCCATGGCGGGCGCCGCGAGCGTGACGGCGATCGCGGCGGCCGTCGCGGCGCAAGCGGAGTAGAGGACGGATCGTAGCTTCATGTCAGTGGATCTCCTGGAAGTGCTTGTTATTCTGAGTTCGGTCTAGGCTAGAAAAAAGCACCAAGAATGAACAATTTTTCTGTACCATGCTTCGATGGTCATGCCGCTCTCCTTAAAGCTGGATCGGTTCGCGAAGACATCGCTGACCGACCAAATCTGCAAAGGCATCAGCGCCGCAATTGAAAGCGGGGTGCTCGTGCCGGGAGCACGCCTGCCATCTTGGCTCGATCTCGCGGCTCAATTGGGCGTCGCCCGCGGTACCGTGCGTGCCGCCTATGAGAAACTGTCTGATGCGCAACTCGTCGTCGCCTCGCGCGCCGGAGGAACGCGCGTCGCGGATCGGCCTCGCGTAGCGATGCAGCTGGATGAGGCGCCCGATCCCGGATCGTTCTTTGAAACGTACCTGGAGCTCACAGCGGGTCCCGCAATTTTTCAAATGGGCGTGCCCGCACGGGAAACGTTGCCTGCGAAGCTCTTCACGCGGGCACGGAACTACGGCGTGCTCGCCGAATCGAGCAGATCGACCCTATACCCCGATCCTCGCGGCGAACTCGAGTTGCGACGCGAAATCGCGGCGTACCTTGCGATATCGCGCGGCATCGTTTGCTCGCCGTCCCAGATCGTCATCACGAGCGGCTTCAGTGGCGGGCTTGGACTGACGCTTGGCGTACTCGGCCTGGAAGGACAAAAGGTATGGGTCGAAAACCCCGGGTTTCCGTTTACACGACATGGATTGGGGCTCGCGAGGTTGCGGCTCGCACCGATCCCTGTCGATGCCGACGGAATCAACGTCGACTATGGCCTGCAGTATGAACCCGATGCGGCGCTGGTTCTGGTTACGCCAGGGCAGCAGGCGCCGCTCGGCGTCACGCTTTCGCTTGAAAGGCGCCTGCGGCTTCTCCAGTGGGCCGCTCAAGAGCGCGTGTGGATCATCGAGGATGACTATCTGAGCGAGCTTCAACTGAAAGCGCGCGCGGCACCTGCGCTTGCCTCGCTTGACCGCGCCGGGCGCGTGATCCACATCGGATCCTTCAGCAAGACCATCAGCCCGGCATTACGCCTCGGCTTCCTGGTCGTTCCTCCAGCATTGGCATCGCGGTTTGCGGAAGTTACCGCTTGCCTTACTCCGGCGCCTTGGCCGTCGATACAGCTCGCAATGGCGCGATTCATGGGCGACGGGCACTATATGCGCCATCTGCGCCGCACAAAGCGTTTCTATTTGGCTCGACGCGAGGCATTGCTCGAGCACCTTCAGCGGCGCGGCATGGAGACGGTGACGCCCGGACTGGCCGTGCTTTTGCGATTGCCCGACGGTGCATCGGATATCTCGATCGCGAGGGATATGTTCCAGTTCGGACTGGCGCCGGCGCCGCTCTCTCCGTGGTACGCCGTACCGGCATCGGCGCGATCCGGTCTTTTGCTGGGCGTGGCAACGGCGCCCGAACGACATCTGGTACGTTCGTGCGACCAACTGCAGGCTGTCATCGAGCGCCACATCGGCCGATAGTCCGTGACCGCGGGGCGCGCCGCTCCTGCTCGCGCTCGACAGCAGGCTGCCTACGGCGGGCTGGCTCAACGTCGTCGGCTACGTTTCTTCCGCTTCGGTGGGGGAAGCGCAGCGGACCAAAAGGTCGCGATTTGGCGCTTTGCCTCTGCGGTAGCCCTGCCGCGAACCGACCCGAGCACCGCGTTAGCGCCGCTTAACCACATGCTCAAGAACGGATTCTTCTTTGTCCAAGGGTTTTTCATGCCATTACTCAGACGCCATATCCGGAAGCGCGCATCAACTGCCGCGACAGCTCGCTCTCCGGGCCTTCCGCGTCGAACTGCGCGCGAAGTCTCTCATCTTCCCTGCGGGTGATGCCGCGCTGCATGGCGACAATAAGCGCAAAAAGGGCCACGAAAAACATAGTTGTAAGCATCCCATTGCTCCTGGTAAGTCAGACCGGACATATGCCTGTCGACGGTCGAACGCGATCGCATCGCAAGTCACCGGTCTTCGTGCCTTATCCCAATGAGGCGCATAGCGCGGGCCTGAATGCGTTCAACGGAAGCTTGCCGAAGTCGGGTCGCAACGACATGCGAGTCGCCGACTTGAACCGCCTCACAACGGTTCTACGGTAGGCCAGTCACGCGCTGCACCATCGCGTAGAGTACCGACATCTGCAAGCCGCTCTTGAGTGCATAGTTCGGGTCGTATTGATTCGAGTAGCCCCACCAGTCGAAGCACGCGTTTGGGTTTGTCGGCCCCGGTGCCGACGATGGTATGGTGTCAGGATAGACGACCACCAGTTTGTTCGTGTCGGCCCATTCATCGATGCCGGCCTCGGTGACCCAGCGGTTGCCGATAAGCGATGCCTCCTGCAGACAGCCGTGGAGGGCGAGCACGAATCCGCACAAGTCCCCTTGCGCACAGGCTTTCGGAACGAACACGCTCCCCGTCGAGCTCATCGAAACGTTTTGCGATGCTCCGAACTCAGTTTGGTCGAACGTGGACAGCGTCCCCGAAAGCTTGCCGTCGTTGCGCGGTTTCAATGAGCCTAGGAACATCGTCAACCACGTCTTTACGGAATCGTAGACCACGCCGTTCACCGAACAGCGAATCATGTAGGGGCTGCCGAGCGTGCCGCATGCAAGCTCGCCGTCAGGCGATTCCCAGCCGTGCTCGGCGGGAAACGTATTATCGAAGCGAACATTGGCCCCGTAATGCTGGTATTCCGAGTTGAGGTCGGCCATCTCGAGCGGATTGACGACTTCGTCTTGCGTGCCAGACCAGAGATAGACGGGCTGCCCGCGCAGATTCATGGATGGATCGATGGTGCCGAGGGACGATTGCGTATCCAGATACGCCTCGGATTCCGTGAGCGTGCTGTTGTACGACGCCTGATTCGTCGGAAGCGTCAAACCGCCGCAGTTTGCCAAAGCTGTCGCGGCGCCTCCGGCGCCGGCACACCAGTACACCCCGCCAGCGTAAATCGCGGCCCCTTTGAAAGTCGCAGAGTGAGCAACGTGCATCTGCACGGCCGCGAAACCGCCAGACGAAATGCCGGCAACGAAGACCTTCGTCGGATCGATCTGGTAGCGCTGAAGTTTGATGACCTTCGATGCAGCATGGGCGGATGCGCCGACATCCGTACTGGCCGAATCCCCACCACCCCCGCACCCGGCGAGGGCGATCGCCAATACCATTGCGGACGCTAACCGTAGGCCTAACGCCATGGTTCTCATTGTCGTCTCCTCTTCAGCGCGCAATAAGCCAACAAGACAAGCAACGTCGTCGCTCCGCCCGTCGAACTACTGGCCGTCCCAGCCTTCCACCTTCGACTCGCCAATCGAAGCTGTCGCCAGTAGCTGATTGATGATTGCGGCGTGCGATGTGTAGCAAGAATCGCTCCTGTGGCGCAAGGCTGCTGCTGTCCCGAGTCCTGCCGTCAGCGATCGACAATCCCTGCCACGCAATCTCAGGACTACTGATCAAAACTGCTAATCTACGCGGCTGACGACGCAAATGTTCGGAGCGCGCCTGACAGGCGTGCTCGGTCCCTCATTGACCAGGATCGATTCACCAAACAGACGACGATGAGCACTCCCGCATCCTCTTTTGCGCCCGACCAGTCCCTGGACATGGTCATTTTCGGCGGCGCCGGCGACTTATCGGCGCGCAAGCTTCTTCCGGCGCTCTACATGGCGCACCTGCACGGCAGTCTGCCTGCCGACACGCGCATTGTCGCCGTCAGCCGCAGCGACTGGACACGCGAGCAGTACCTGAAGTTCGTCGAGGACCGTTCGCGGCCGTTCGTCGACACGCACGCGCTGGATCCACGGACCTGGGAGAGCTTCCTCGCCCGTTTCGATTACACCTGCGTCGACATCGGCGTCGCGGCTGACTACGAGCGTCTCGTCGCGGCGACGCGCCGCGACGCGTTGCGTGTGTTCTATCTTGCGACCGCATCGAGCCTGTTCGAAACGGTCTGCGACAACCTCGCCGCATATGGGCTCGTCGACGAGCGTGCGCGCGTCGTGCTCGAGAAGCCGCTCGGGCACGACCTGGCGTCCGCGAAGGCGATCAACGCGGCGGTCGGGCGTCACTTCTCGGAAGACCGGATCTATCGAATCGACCATTATCTCGGCAAGGAGACGGTGCAGAACCTGATGGTCTTGCGCTTCGGCAACTCGATCTTCGGGCCGCTATGGCAGGCACCGCATATCAAGAGCGTGCAGATCACTGTCGCGGAGTCCGTCGGCGTCGGAAGCAGGGCGGGGTTCTACGACGGAACGGGCGCGATGCGAGACATGGTTCAGAACCACCTGCTGCAGCTGCTCTGCATCGTCGCCATGGAGCCGCCGGTATCGCTCGATCCTGATGCGGTCCGCGACGAAAAGCTGAAAGTGCTGCGCTCGCTGCGGCCGATGACGGCGGAGACGATTGCGCGCGATACGGTGCGCGGCCAGTACGCTGCGGGCGCGGTGGACGGCGAGACGGTCAAGGGATATCAGGACGAGGCGGGCGTACCGGCGGGCAGTAGGACGGAAACCTTCGTCGCCTTGCGAGCACAGATCGACAACTGGCGGTGGGCTAACGTTCCGTTCTTTCTGAGAACCGGGAAGCGCATGCGGGAGCGACGCTCCGAGATCGTCATCGATTTTGCCGACATGCCTTTTTCGATCATTCCGCGCGGCCCATACGGTCACGCGAATCGCCTCGTGATTCAGATTCAGCCGGAAGAGTCGATCCAATTACAGATGCTCGCCAAGGAGCCGGGCAGCGGCATGCATGTCCTGCCCGTGAGCCTGAACCTCGATCTTCAGCAGGCGATGACCGGGCGCAGGCCCGAAGCGTACGAGCGCCTACTGATTGACGTGATCCGGGGACGACTGACGCATTTCATGCGGTGCGACGAACTCGAAGCGGCCTGGAGCTGGGCGGAGCCGATCCTCAACGAGTGGAAAGCACTCGGTGACAAGCCGCGCAGCTATTTCGCCGGCACCTACGGGCCAGCGGCATCGTCGGCGTTGGTTGCCCGCGAGAACATCGCTTGGGCCGAGGATGTCTGAGCGTCGTCGAGGCGGGTCACCAAGCGGCGTGAGCTTGGGCTCAGCCTCCTGACGCAAAACCGGGGTACAACGCCATTCCGCCATCGACGAAGAGCGTCGTGCCGATCACGTAATCCGCCGCATCCGACGCCAACCAAGCCGCTGCCTCGGCCACATCATCGGGTTCTCCGATTCGGTTGTAGGGAATGAGCTTCAACAGCCGGTCGGCCGCATCCTGCTGTTCCCACGCTGACCGATTGATATGGGTTTTGATGGCCCCCGGCGCAATCGCGTTGACGCGAATGCGTTGGGGCGCGACTTCCTGAGCGATGCTTTTGGTCAGCTGCATGATGCCGCCCTTGCTTGCGGCATAGTTCGCATGGCCAGCCCACGGTATCAACTCGTGAACGGAGCTGATAAAAATGATCTTTCCCGCGGCGGGCGAAAGTGAAGGATCGACGCGCTGACGAGAGAAATATCGGACGGCTTCCCGGGCGGCGAGGAAATAGCCCGTCATGTTCACATCGATTACCGCGCGCCATTGATCGAGCGTCATGTCGGCGATAGCCGCATCGCGTTGGATTCCGGCATTGGCCACCACGATGTCGAGCCGGCCGAAGCGGGCGGCACACTGCTCGAATAGCTGCTGCACCTCTGATTCGTCGGCGACATTGGCGCGTACGGCGAAGGCCTGGCCGCCCTCGGTCACGATGGAATGTACGACGTCATTGGCCCGATCGGGACTGCTGTGAAAGTTGACACAGACTGAGGCCCCGCATCGCGCCAGCTTCCGCGCGATGGCGGCGCCGATCCCTGAGCTCGAGCCCGTCACGAGCGCCGCCTGCCCCTTCAAGGTCATGTTGCTTTCGCCCATTTTGCGCCTCGCTTGCTGAACACTGCATGTAACCGATGTGGACTATCAGCTTTGTTCGCAACCTATGGGCCAGGGTGCCGTACCTCGTCATAGGCGTACAGGCACCCGGTTCGGCCCCTGCCGGACGTGATTCGGCGAGGAAGCAGCAGAACGCTTATCAAGCGCTGTAACCGCAGCGGGCTTCGAAACGAACTTACGGTGTGACCGCGCGAGCGCACTGCGACCCAGAGCGATGCCGGTACACGAGGTGCAGGACTATCCACTAGCGTTTGGCCGGCTCGCTCTAGGAACTGGTGCCGCGTTTCGGTGAAACGCCGCGGCCGGTGCCGCTCGTCGGGACGGCACAGGAGACTGATCATGAAAGCTTCGATTCATTTGAGCTCGCACGCAGTTCCGGTGCTTCGCGCCATGATTCCATTGCTTGCCGTTGGCGCATTCGCCGTACCGGTAGCGGCGCAGCAGCAGACCACCGTTACGCGCGCGCAGGTGCGGGCCGAGGTGGCCGAGCTGATCGGGGCCGGCTACAACCCGTCGGACCGGAATCATTATCCCGACAACCTGCAGATGGCCCAGCAGCGAGTCCAGGCGCAACACGGCGCAAGCGGGCAATCCGCTCCTCAGAGCGAGCCTGTCGCCGGTACTTCGGGCGCGGCGATGACCAACGAGGCGGTTGGAGGCGCGAAGAGCGGGACATCCATGTCGGGCGGCCCGCAATCCGACGTGATCTCGTCGACGTGCCACGGATTCCCTGTCTGCACGTCAGGTTTCATGGGGAGATAGCTGAACTTTTCCGGGCCTCAGTTCCGCTGACATCAGACCCATCGACAGCATGGCAATAGCCATGGCGAGAGGGTTACACTCGGGTGCAGGATTCACTTCTTTCGAATTGCACTCGATTGCACCGACCGACGCGCGCGTTGGCGCGTCGGTTCGGGTCCTGGGAGTTCCAGCTGATGAGGCCCGGTTTCCAACGTCCGGTCGCGGCCCTGTACTGCCTGATCGCCGTGCTGGTCGCTCTGCTTTCGGGCTGCAGCTTCACGCGCGTCGGACCGCCGGCGCCGATCGTGGAAGAGTCCGTCATGCTCGAGCCCGAGGTGGCGGCGAGCGCGCCGCCTTCGGCTGAGCCGGTCCAAGAGGCAAGCACGACCGAAGAAGCGAAAGCGCCCGCGCCAAAGAAGCCGAAGCACGTCATTTTCCATCCACGCAAGCCAGAGGAGGTTGCGCCGCCGGCCCCGCCACCGTCGCCGCCGCCGCCACCGGCACCTGTACCTCAGCCGCTCATCACGACACGGCTCATTGACCGCGCCAGCACGCGCGCGCTCCTCGGTACCGAAGTGCAAAAGCCCGACGGCAAGGTAGTCGGCCGAGCCGTCGACATGGTGGCCGACGCAAGCGGCAAACCAGTCCAGATCGTGGTGAACTTGCAGGGCTTTCTCGGTGTCGGCGATCGCAAGGCTAGCTTTCCATGGTCCGCGATTCGCGTGAATCCGGCCGCCAAGACCGCGCCCATCACGATCAACCCCGTGCCGGATCACCCGAACCCCGCCCCCACGCCCACTGCGCCGCAAGGCGGCCCGTTGCCCGCCACGCCGGCGGAGCTGCTCATCATCGACGCGACAGTGCAGCGCCCGAACGGTTCGCAGGTTGGCCGCGTGGTCGACGTGCTCATCGACGCCGCCGCGCACCCGCAAGCGGTGGTGCTCGATGTGAGCAGTGGGATAGCGCCGCGCCAGATGATCGCCGTCAACTGGTCGGCGCTGCATTTCGTCGCGAAGGAAAAGGCGCTGCATGCGCAAATCGACATGAACGAAGCGCAGGTCAAGGCCTCGCCGCCGTACGCTGCCGATAAGCCGGTACAGGCGGTATCGCCGTTCATCGCGGCCGCACCGCAATCGCCGCCTTCGCCTGCATCGCCCGCGCCGCTCGCCGGCGCCAGCGAGAAGGCAGCCGCCGTCGCGAGCAGTCCCAAATGAGGGGGCGCGAGGGCGGAGCCACACTGATCCGCTGTGCGAGCTGCGATATCCGCTGTAGCGGCACATGAGCCGCTAACGACGGGAATCTGCCTCTGCCTTCGATGGGCGAAGCATCATTGAGCAGGCGTTGAACGCGAAAAGGCCCGTTGTGAGTAGACGCGCGTACCGGGAATCGCCCGACACCGACGGAAGCGTTTGACACGATCGTCAAGGGAGTTCAGCCAAGCGAACGCGGCCCATCGCAGGGGCAAAGCCAGTCGTTATCCACACCCGAGCGCCGGCAAGGGCTGATTATGCGAGCACAAGCCGCGTCGCATCGCGAGGCGGCTTTGCTCGCGCACCCGGGCTTTACCGTCTGACCAATCCCATGATCAGCATGACGACGAAGATGACGACGAAGATGAAGAACAGGACTTTGGCAATGCTTGCCGCGCCGGCGGCGATTCCGCCAAAGCCGAATACCGCGGCAACGATGGCGATGATGAAAAATATCAGAGCGTAGTACAGCATGATGCTTCCTCCGTTCCGGTCCCATTCGATCGGGCGTACTTGATAAAGAGCAAGCGGTGTTCCCTCGTCGATTTGCCGTTTCGCAACCCGTGGAGCGCTGGCATAATGCCATTGATGCACCGCACATAATCGGGGTCGCACAATTTTTTTCCCTCCTTTTATCAGACCTTAATGCTGGTCTGAAGGTCTCGAAGTTTCGGAAGTTCTGGTAATGAAACCGGCAAGAAATTCGTGGTGGTCACGAATCGGCAGATACGTGACGTTCGGCGTGATCGCGGCGCTGCTTGCGGCAGCGCTGGTGTGGTTCCTATGGCAACAGCACGAGCGCCACATTCAAGGCCGTCCATCCTTGACGGGAATGGCGAATGAAATGCGAACCGATTCGTCGGCGTGGACGCGCGACGAAAAAGACGCGTCGACGGTGTTGCGCGATATCGAGCGGCACGATGTCGTTGCAATCGGCGCGGGCCGGAACGCGATTCTCGTTTCGACGACGGACGGCCGAAAGTATTTCGTCGCGGACCAAAACGCCGCCTTCGCGAGCGCCTTGATGCCCACGATCATGAAAGCGGCGAGCGACTCGTCGTTTCAACTGATCTTGCTGCCGGATGTCGACGTCGATATCGGCGCGGTGCGCTGGTCCGATGTCATCGACAGGACACGCGACGCATTGAGTCTGCTCTTGCCGGTTCTCATGATGGCCGGTCTTCTATGGTTCATGCGCCGCGAGGTGAAAGGCGGCGCGAGCCTGCTTCAGCAATCGCCCGAACTGAGCTTCGACGACGTCATCGGCGCCGGTGAAGCCAAAGCCGCGCTCGCCGACGTCAAGGCCTGGCTGACCGATCCGATGCAGTTCACCGGCATGGGGGTGCGCGCGCCCGGCGGCGTGCTGATGACGGGTGGTCCGGGTGTCGGCAAGACGCGCCTCGCACAGGCGCTTGCCGGCGAATGCGGGGCGAACTTCATCGCCATCACCGGAAGCTACTTCAGCGCGAAGTACTACGGTGTGGGTATCCAGAAAGTCAAGCACCTGTTCGAGCTCGCCCGCAAGAACGCGCCGACCGTCATCTTCATCGACGAAGCCGATGGTCTCGGCAAGCGCACCGATGCCGGCGCGGGTCCCGTCGAAGCAGAGAGCAATCGCATCATCAATCAGTTGCTGGCGGAGATGGACGGCTTCGAATCGAACGCGGGCGTGATCGTGGTCGCCGCGACGAACCACCCGGACAATCTCGACGAAGCGCTGCGCCGGCCGGGCCGTTTCGATCGCACGGTGCAGGTTCGCCTGCCCGACCTCCACGATCGCGTGCATATCCTGCGCTTTTACGCTACCAAGCTGAAGTCGAAGGCGGATGATCTCGATTTCGAGCAGCTCGCGCGGCTGACGACGGGCTTATCGCCCGCGGCGCTATCGACGATCGTCAATCAGGCGGGCCTGATTGCGCGTAAATGCGGTGACGACAAAGTGAGCTCGACGCATTTCATCGAGGCGATCAAGATTGCGCGCATCGGCGACGTGAACGGCGCTGAACGCGCGCTGTCGGACGACGAGCGTACGCGTATCGCCGTCCACGAAGCGGGCCATGGCCTCGTGGCTGCATTGCTCGGCACGGGCGTGCTCGAGGAGATTACGATCATGCCGAGAGGCGGCGCACTCGGCGTGGCGCTGGTGACCAAGCGCCAGGACAAGCACCTGTACCGCGAGACGGAAATGCGCAACGAGATCCAGGTGCTGCTCGGCGGGCGTAACGCGGAATTGCTCGTTCTCTCGGAGGCGTCGAGCGGTGCCGCGCAGGATCTGCAGGAGGCATCGCGGATCAGCCTCGACATGGTTTCAAAGTTCGGATTCAACGTCGACGGCAATCTGTTCAGCCTCGCGGCGCTCCCGCAGCAATATGCCGGTTTGCAGCTGAAGAATGCGATCCAGCACGCAAATACCCTGCTGAAGGAATTGAACGACGAATGCTACTCGCTGCTTCGCGCGAACGAACCGGTGCTCCGTGCGATTGCGGACCGGTTGCTCGAATGGGAGACGGTGGCAGGGGAGACCGTCTATCGCCTGATCGAAGACCATGCGGCAGCAGTGAAGGGAACGGAGCGAGTATTGACGGCGTAGTGCTGGTACGCGCTCACTTCTAACGCAGGTACGCGAAGACAGCCAGCGCGGTCATCACGGTAACGGCCCCGCCGATGCGCGTCGCGATTTGCGCGAATGGCATCAGCTCCATTCGGTTGGCGGCTGTCAGGATCGCGACATCGCCGGTGCCGCCGAGGCCGCTATGCGTTGCATTCACGATCGCCGCTTCCACGGGATACATCCCTACCATGCGTCCAACGAAGAATCCGGTCAAAGTCAGTGCAAGCACCGTCGACACAGCTGTCGCGATATTGATCCAGTGAAACGCGGTGATGATTTCGCCCCACGGTGTCATTGCGACGCTGATCGCGAACATCAGCGGATAGGTGACGGCCGTCGAGAAGAAGCCATACATGAAGCGCGCTCCACCCCGCACGCGTGGGGACACCACCTGAAAAAGCTGCGCTGCGACCACGAGCACCAGCATGACGACCGGAGCGGGCCAGCCGAACAGTTGATGGCTCAGCACGCCTAGTAGATAGAGTGCGATCGCCGTCGCACCCGCTGCGGCGACCGAACTCACATCGAATTCGAACGAAGGCGCGGCAGCTTTGGCGGTGCCCTCAGCCGATCCGGCGATGGTGAGTTGGCCATTCCCGGTCAGCTTGGGCTTGCGCGTGCCGAGGTAGCTAAGTAGACCCGCGCAGCAGATTGCAGCGATATTACCGAGCATGACGGCCGAGAGCACCTGCGCAAAGAGCGGTCCCTGTTCGACACCGAGAATCTGCGCATAGCCCGCGGATAGCGGAAGCGCGCCCTCGCCGACACCGCCCGCCATGATCGGCATGACGACGAAGAAAAGCGCGTGCTTTGCTTGCATGCCGAGCGCAACGCCCACGCCGGTCCCCACTAGCGCCGCGACCACGGAGCCGCTCGCAACCGGAATGAAGATGCGCACGAAGCCTTTGATCAACGTCTGCCGGTCCATGCTGAGTACGCTGCCCACGATGATCGCCGCGATGAAGAGATAGAGGAAATTGGAACTCTTCGTGAAGTCGGTGACCGCTTTGATGACTGGCGCGGGCATCAGCTTGTAGTAGACGAGCATCGACGGAATGAACGCTGCGAAAATCGATGTCGCGCCGATGTGGCGAATCCACGGAATGCGTTTTGCGAGTTCGGCGCATGCGAAACCGCCGACCGCCACCAGCGCAATACCGGTGGGCAGGTCCGAAGCGAGCTTGCCCTTTGACGTCATCGCGGCGAGCACGGCCAGTAGCGCGAAAAACACCGGTACGGGCAGAGCGCCGATGCGCGTGTCGAACAGGCCCCACCAGCGCTCCGTCAGCGATTTTCGATGGGCCTCTGCCGGTGTGGGTTGAGTCGTCGCTGATTCCATACGTCTGTCTCCGTTCGATTTATTCATGCGTGTCCGTTAGACCAGCAGCAACAGCGCCATGCCGTAGACCACCGTGCCGAGCAGAAAAGTCATCACGGTGAGGCCAAGTACCTCGAACGCCATCGCTGATCTCCTCACAGCACCGCGCGCTTTGCGCGCAGCGACTCGATGGCCTCGTCGGTCCAGCCGAACTCGCGCAAGAGCGCTTCGGAGTGCTGGCCGAATGCGGGCGCGGCTGCTGGATCGCGTCCAGGCGTTGTGCCGAACCGAATAGGATGCTTGATGCCGCGATAGCTGCCGATGCCCGGATAGTCGAAGCGGGTCACCATGTCTTCCGCCAACACTTGCGGGTCTTCGAACATGTCTTCGACACTGCGCGCGGCCGCACAGGGGACGGCGTCGCCGAAGTGCGCTTCCCATTCAAGCGCGGTGCGCGCCTGCAGTGCAGCGTGCAACTGCGGAACGATTTCGTCGCAATGCAGCGCGCGCTTGCGCACGGAGTCATAGCGTTCGTTCTGCGCGAGCGATTCGAGGCCGGTCTTCTCGCACAGCGATTGCCAGAAATGCGGCGTGTTGGCCGAAATGTACAGATAGCCTTCGCGTGTCGGATGGATGCCGGTGATGCCGCCAGAACGCATGTCGCGGCTGACGTCCTTCGGTTCGCCCTGGGCCCAGATCATGCGAGCCGACTGCATCGCCAGCGCGCTGCGCAACAGAGATACGCCGACATATTGCCCGGCGCCGCTGCGCTCGCGCTCGAAAAGCGCCGACGACACACCCGCCGCGACGAGGGCGGCAGCGTAGTAATCGACCACCGATCCGTACAGAATCTCGGGCGGTCCGCCGCGCTTGCCTTGCAGCGTGCACATGCCCGTCATCGTTTGCAGCACCTGGTCGTAGCCGGCCTTGTCCTTGTTCGGCCCGGTGTCGCCGTAGCCGGTCACCGCGCAATAGATCAGGCGCGGATTGACCGCGCGCAACTGCTCATAGGCGATACCAAGCCGCGCGGGCACGCTCGGGCGAAAGTTGTGGACAAGCACATCGGCGGCTTCAACAAGGCGCATCAGCACCGCGAGCGCCTCCGGCTGCTTGAGATCGAGCACGAGGCCACGCTTGCCGCGATTCACTCCGAGGAATGCGCGGCTTTCTGCTTCGAGCGTCGACGGATATTTACGCAAATTGTCGCCCGTGGGCGGTTCGATTTTGATGACGTCGGCGCCCTGATCGGCGAGCAGCGTGCATCCGTATGGACCGGCGATATACGCGCTCAGATCGAGCACGCGCACGCCCGTGAGCGGGTCCGCGCTCGCGGCACTGGAGTGATTGGCCGATGCTTGCATGTGATTCTCCATCTGATCGAGCGAGTCAGCGTGCCTGCGCATCTCAGATTTCGGCATGCGCGCTTGCGAGTGCGAGGCGCTGTTCGCCCGTCAGCAAGCCGAGCCGCTGCGCCTGGGCGACGAGCGCGCGTGCGCGTTCGACGAAGGGAGGATCGATCATCCGGCCGTCGACCACATAGGCGGCGATGCCTTTCGATTCGGCGTCGCGCGTCGCTTCGACGACACGCACGGCATGCGCGATGTCTTCGTCAGAGGGCCGAAAGACCTCGTTCGCGAGCGCGATCTGTCTCGGGTGAATGCAACTCTTGCCGAGAAAGCCCATCGATCGCGCAAGCTGCGCCTCGGTGCGGAAGCCGGCTTCGTCCTTGATATTGGCGAATGCCGAGTCGTAGGCGAAGACGCCGGCTTCACCCGCCGCCATACGCAATCCGAACATGGCCTGCTGGACTGCGGCCACGTCACCGCGACCGACGCCGAGCGGCTCGAAGAGATCGCCGAGACCCAGTTGCAGCCCCGCGACGCGCGGATGGGCGCTCGCCAGTTCCGCTGCGTGACGAAACGCCTTCGGCGACTCGATGTTAAGCAGCAATTTGATGGGCCTGCTGATGCCCTTCGCCTGCTCCGCCCGGTCAATCGCCGATGCGGCCGCACGAACGTCATCGACCGTCTCGGGCTTCGGAAGGTTGATGTATTCCAGCGCTTCCTGGACGACGGCTTCGATGTCGGCAGCGAAATGCGGCGTGTCGAACGCATTCACGCGAACGATCAGCACTTTCGTATGGCCGATGATCTCGTTCGAGCGCAGCAGTTCGCAAAGCGCATCACGCGCCTGCTGCTTGCGTTCGGCGGCGACTGAATCCTCCAGATCGAAGGACAGCGCATCGGCGGCGCTCGCGAACGCCTTGGCGAAAAGCTCCGGACGCGATGCCGGCACGAAGAGCTTGCTTCTCATGTGTCTCCAGTCCTTCGTTTTACATCTCGAAGCAAGTCTAAGACCGTTGTGGATTTAGATCATCTATCTATATCTATCTTCAAACAACAGATAAACTATCTTCATGGACATCGATTTTCTCGCCAATTTGCTGCTCGTGGTCGATAGCGGTTCAATGGCCGAAGCGGCGCGCCGTGTCGGCGTGACGCCGGCGGCCGTCGCCCAGCAAATTCAAGCGCTCGAGCGAGAACTGGGCGTACCGCTATTCGTGCGCGCGGGGCGCACGGTCATTCCCACGGAAGCCGGGCATCGCGTGATCGACAAGGCGCGGGGACTCGTGCGTGAGTGCTCGGAACTCAAGGCCTTCGCGCTGGAAGGCGAAGCAGCGGGTGAATTGCGGATCGGCACGATTACCACGGCGCTCCTAAGCCTCTTGCCCGACGTGCTTGCAAACTTCGCGGCTGCGTTTCCTCGAGCCAAGGTACTGATCCGTGCAGGGACGTCGATGGAGTTGTATGAAACACTGCAGCGCGGCGACCTTGATGTGGCAATCTGCCTTCATCTAGCGTTTGCGCTCCCCAAGGCTTATGACTGGCATCTGTTGCGCGAGGAGCCGATTGTCGTACTGGCGCCCTTGCGAATGAAGGACCGGGAACCGCACGAATTGCTGCGCCGTGAGCCATTTATTCGCTATGACCGTTCGCTCGGCGGCGGCAAGCAAGCTGATCAATACCTCCGCGCGGCGAAAATCGTTCCGCACGAGTTGTTCGAACTGAATTCGCTGATGGCCATCGCGATGATGGTCGACCGTGGGCTCGGGGTGTCGCTCGTGCCGGACATCATCTCGCCTTTGACAGCCGGGCTCGCCATCGCAAAGATGGTATTACCGACCAAGACGGAACCGCGGCGCTTTGGTGTGCTTTGGCACAGGGCATCGCCTCGCGCACGTTTGATCAACGGGCTTCTTGAATGCGCCGAAGACGTATTGGCACGAGAAGGAGGGCGCGGGAAACGCTGATCTTTGCGCCGCATTGCGGTTGTGACGGTACAGAGAATCTCGTTCAGAGATGAGGGAGGGGCTTTCGAGTCGGCCTGGGCGGCAGCCTCCAAACCGCCAGGCACTACGTGGGTAAAGGTCCGCGTGGTGAGCGTCGATGGAAAAAAGGCAAAGTTCGACTCTGTCGGGAAGGCATCGAAGAGACGAACGTTATTAAACCGCTATGGTTTTGCCTGATTGGCAGTCATCAGTCGCGCGCCAACGCCCGCTCCATGCCAGCAATAGCGGTCTCGACGTATGCCCTGAAGCTGGAGTCCATGGCGGCGTCTATGCCGTTCTGCCAGCGAACGATAAACGACCTGTTGGCCATTGCCGGGAGATACCTCGCCAGCGTCGGAAACTCGAGCGCCCGGATCGAGCTCACCTTCTCCTGTAGTTGCGCTGCCCATCCCGCCGGATCGTCCGTCGGCATGGATGCGAATTCAAGCGTCGAAAAGCCGACCATCGTTGCGATAACCACGTTATACATGTCGACAATCTGATCATCCTTAAATCCTGCCGCAACCAGCACAGTAAGAATCCTATCGATCATGCCGGGGCTCAAGCTCGCGTTCGCGACGAGGTGCCCGCCGAGGAGCTGGGCGACGTTCGGGTGTCGGCGGATTACCTCGCGGCAACGGGAAAACAACTCCCTAAGCCAGTCCTGCCACGACAACTTGCCGGGTTCGGGCGCAACGTCAGCCATGGTGGCTTCGACAACCGAGGCCAGCAGGTCGTCACGCGTCGCAACGTGCCAGTACACCGCGGACGGATAGACGCCGAGCGATCGCGCCACATCGCGCAAGCTGAATCCCATTAGCCCGTTGCGATCGATCTGCTCAATCGCCGCAGCAATGATTCTTTCCTTGCTGAGCCCGGAAGCCGTAGTCCCGCCTTTCTTTCTGCGCGTTCGCGACGCCTGGGAAGCCGCGTCGGCACGAGCACGACCAGTACCTTCGCCAGTGCCGCGGGCCTTTGCGACGGTGCCCGTTTTCCCCACGCGGGTCGCCTTGCGAGCAGATGTCGTCATTTTCAGTTCGTTGCCTAAACGGGATTGTGTGCTGAACAAGGCTTCATTGTAGACCGGACAATCGCCCCCACCGACTTTTGCCGCCGGTGGCTCACGACCGGTCTGTGCTCTCGACCGGCACATCGAGGCTTGCAACTTTCATTGTACGCTGTACAATGAAACGTAGTTCATCGTGTTATACATATTTGCCGTGACTCCGTCCGGTGGCCGCGATGCCATGCACAGGGACATCTCGATGGAAAACTCCAAGTCGTCAAGCTTTTCCACGCTTGCCGAGGCGATCAATGGCGCGGTCGAGCGTTTCGCCGAACGCAATCCGCGAAGCGCGCTTCAGCACGAGCGGGCCGTTCAGGTCATGCCTGGCGGCAACACGCGGTCGGTGCTCTTTTACAGTCCATTTCCGCTCGCCATCGCCCGCGGTGAAGGTTGCCGTGTCTGGGATGCGGACGGTCACGAATACATCGACTTCATCGCGGAGTTCACAGCGGGTCTCTACGGGCACTCAAACCCTATCATCCGTGAGGCCATCGATCGGGCGCTCGATACCGGCATCAATCTGAGCGGACATAACCTGCTGGAGTCGGAGCTTGCTCGTCTGATCTGCGATCGCTTTCCGGCGGTCGACGTAGTGCGGTTCACGAACTCGGGTACCGAAGCGAATCTGATGGCGATCGCCGCTGCACGGGTCCATACCCGCCGTGACAAGGTCATCGTCTTTGCTGGCGGGTACCACGGCGGGGTGCTGACGTTCGCGAACGGCAACAGCTCGGTTAACGTCCCCCACGACCTGTTGATCGGCCGCTACAACGATCTGGCGAGCGCGCAGCGCCTCTTTGAATCGCATCCCGACGAGGTAGCTGCCGTCGTCGTCGAGCCGATGCAGGGAGCGGCCGGTTGCATCTGTGGTGAACGGGAATTTCTGGCCGGGCTGCGGGCGCTTGCTTCGAAGTACGGCGCGCTCCTGATCTTTGACGAGGTCATGACTTCGCGGCTGGCCCCGGGGGGACTCCAGGAAGCGTTAGGGATCGAGCCGGACCTCACGACGCTGGGCAAGTACATCGGAGGCGGCATGTCTTTCGGTGCGTTCGGCGGTCGCGGATTCATCATGGATCAGTTCGATCCGCGCAAGCCAGGCGCCACGCCGCATGCCGGCACGTTCAACAACAACGTTCTGAGCATGGCGGCCGGCGCAGCAGGTCTAGCCAAGCTGTACACCGCGGACGTCGCGCGGGAAATGAACGCTAGCGGCGATCGGCTGCGCGAGCAACTGAACGCGATTTGTGTGCAGCACAACGTGCGTCTCCAGTTCACCGGGAGAGGGTCCCTCATGAATCTTCAGGTGGGCAGGCACGCAATACGATCCGTCGAAGACCTGCTACAAGATGGCAATGGCATCAAGGATCTCTTCTTTTTTCACATGCTTGAACAGGGCATCTATCTCGCGCGCCGTGGCTTTATCGTTTTGAGCATGCCAATTACCGAGAAGGAAATCGGGCTTCTGTTGTTGGGCTTCGATAACTTTGTCGAGCGCTACGCAAGCGTGCTCGCCTGAAGGCAATTGTTTGGCGCACAGGGCAGTGCGTTTTTGTAAGGAGCGTTGGAATGGAAGATACGGCTGGACAACGTCTCGTAGGAGACACGCCTCGCGGCGGAAGCGTCATGAGTTTCTACCTCCCGAAGCGCGCGGCTCGACCTCCGCGCATCGCGCGGGGCCGAGGTATTTACCTGTATGACGAGCGCGGCAACCGGTATCTTGACGCAACGTCGGGTGCTGTCGTGAGCAACCTGGGCCATTCCAACGCACGCGTCGTTGCCGCGATGGCGGAGCAGGCCCACCGCGTCACCTTTGCGTATCCGCGCTTTTTCGAGAGCGAGCAAAACGTGCGGCTGGCCGGCAAGCTCGCTGAACTTGCCGGCGAGGGCTTCGACCGCGCGTTCTTTGTCTCGGGGGGATCGGAGGCCAACGAGGCAGCACTGAAGCTCACAAGGCAATACGCAGTCGCCTGTGGGCAGCCGACTCGCTGGAAGGTGATCTCCCGCGATCCGAGCTACCACGGTTCGACGCTGGGCGCGATGGCCGTCACGGGCGACTCGTTTACCGAATCGATCTACGGCCCGATGATGCGGCAGATGCCCAAGATTCCGGCGCCGTTGACCTACCGGTTGCCAGCCGGCGTGACGGCTGAGGAACATGTCGCCGCTTGTGCCGAGGCGCTCGAGCAGCGGATCATCGATGAAGGGGCGGAAACGGTGCTCGCGTTCATTATCGAACCGGTCGGTGGCCTGTCGAGCGGCGCGCTCGTGTCGCCTCCGTCGTACTACCGGCGGGTCCGCGAGATCTGTGACCGGCACGGCCTGCTGCTCATTCACGACGAGATCATGTGTGGTGCGGGGCGCACGGGCGCATTCCTGTCCTCGCACCATTGGGCGGATGCGCGTCCGGACATCGTGACGCTGGCCAAAGGCCTTGCCGCGGGCTACACGCCTTTTGGCGCGCTGCTCGCGCCAAACCGGATCGTCGAGACGATCGCCGCGCAAGGCGGTTTTGTCCACGGCCACACTTACTTTTCGAACCCGTTCTCGTGCGCTGTTGCCGAAGCCGTTATCGACGAGGTGGTGGAACAGCGTCTCGTCGAACGCGCTGCGAGGATGGGCCAGTATCTGGAGCGCCGACTTCGCGAACTGCAGCAAGCCAGCCGTCTCATCGGCGACGTGCGCGGCAAAGGCTTGCTAATGGCGATCGAACTCGTCGCGGACAAGGAGACGCGGCGTCAATTGCCGCCGACTATGAATGCGCCGGCCCGTCTGACGAACTATGGACTCGCGCACGGCATCGCGCTTTATAACCGGCGTGCCAACCGCGGGCAGTTCGGCGATATCCAGCTTGTGGCGCCGCCGCTGATCATCACCGAGCCGGAAATCGACGATCTGGTCGAGCGGCTCGGGCGATCGCTGCTCGATTTCGAGCGCGATCTCAAGCGTGAAGGCGCGCTTGACTGACATACGACCGGCGCTTCACGAGTTGAGACGCCGGATGGGAAAAGCAACATGAACATTGCACGCTCATTCGAATCGCAAAAGCTCGTTCGCTTTCAGCATTGCGATCCGGCAGGCATCGTCTTCTATCCGCAGTACTTCGTGCTCTTCCACGAGCTGATCGAGGACTGGTTCAACGATGGACTACGCGTGAATTACGCGGAATTCATTGCCATCCAGAAGCTAGGTGTGCCGACCGTACACATGGAAGTGGATTTCGTCGCTCCCAGCAAAATCGGCGAGAGGCTGCGCATGCAGCTGGCCGTGAAGCGGATCGGCACGCGCTCCATCGTGCTTTCACTCGCAGCATTCGCCGATGACGCGCTACGCGTACAGATCCAGCAGACGATCGTTCTGTTCTCGCTCGAGCGGCGCGAATCGGTCGCGATTCCGGATGATCTTCGTCAGCGCCTTTCGCTGTTTCTGGCCGAAGAGACCACGCAGTAGCACCACTCGTTGTGACCGACGCTCATGGCGGCCCGAAACAATCCAACTTTTCACGGAGACACCGAAATGGCTACGAACAAGGTTATCGTCCTCGTCGCACCGACCGGAGGGATGGCATTCAAGTCACAGAACCCTTACTTGCCTACGCAGCCGGACGAGATCGCAAGAGACGTGTATGACTGCTACAACGCCGGCGCGAGCATCGTGGCCGTGCATGCGCGGCGGCCTGACGACGAGGCGACGTGCAACGCCGACATCTATCGCAACATCAACGAAATGATTCGCGCCAAATGCGACATCGTGATCAACAATTCGACGGGCGGTGGCGTTCATGGCGACATGGTGCGGCAGATCGACGGAGGGATGTGGGATACCGTCTGGGAAGAGCGTCTGAAGGGCATGGAAGCCGGTGCCGAGATGTGCACGCTGGACGCCTGCACATTCGTGGCGAGCTTTGGGGGCAGGGAAGTCCTGCTCAATACCTCATCGTCGCGATGCCAGTTTTTGGCGGAGGAAATGAGGAAGCGCGGGATCAAGCCAGAGTGGGAAGTCTTCAGCCCGACGCATATCGTTCAGGACGCCACCACGTTGATCCAGATGGGGCTCGACGAGCCACCGTATGTATTCAACCTGGTGATGAATGCGCATCGAGGTTTTCAGAATGCGATGCCTTATAACCCGAAGTCCTTGCAGTTCATGGTCGATCTGTTGCCAAGGGACAGCATCTTCTGTGTGAGTGGCATCGGGCCGGCGCAACTACCCGCGGGCGTCAACTCGCTGCTGCTCGGCGGACAGATCATTCGCGTGGGCCTTGAAGACAATCTTTATTATCGCCAGGGCCAACTCGCGCGCAACGTCGAACTGGTAGAGCGCACGGTGCGGATTCTGCGTGAAATGGACTATGACGTCGCGACGCCTGCGGAAGCCCGCCAGATCATGGGGCTGCCGCGCAACGATACCTGGGCGAGACCGTACTTTTCCGTCGCGTAGCCGGTTGGTGGTAGCTATGAATCGTAATCGGTGATAGAACGTACCGGGAGTCGCCGTGACTCGTTGACGTACTCGTTTTGGACGACTCATAAATAGCGGTGACGTTGCGTGAACGCGACGCACGTCGACATTGGGACGCCGGTGCCTTGATGCGAAGCGGAGGCTTGGGCAATGAGCGATGGGTAGCCAGCGGCTCCCCGCCGTACGCACTCGATATCTCGGAGCAGACCGAGATCTAGCGCGGTCATACTGGCCGCACGAAACGACGCGGCATCCGAGTTCATGCGGCTGCGCGACGGCAACGCAAGGCAGAAGCGGCAGGCCAGGATGACTCTATCTGCCGTTTCGGCAGTCGTTTCTCGAAATGCCCGAGCGCGAATCCATCATGTTGCCGATTGCCACTGCTGCCGACGTGCGAGCGCGTGCCCACCAATCTGCCGAGTGATGTTGCAGTTTGCCTACGA
Organism: Trinickia symbiotica; assembly: GCF_003028655.1. GTDB lineage: Bacteria > Pseudomonadota > Gammaproteobacteria > Burkholderiales > Burkholderiaceae > Trinickia > Trinickia symbiotica_A. Next base: position 115,784 of record NZ_PYUC01000002.1, on the reverse strand, counting down.
TGCACCGACCGGCGCGTCATTACGGGATGATACAAATCCTAGAATGATAGTTGCTGTTATCCGAGACTTTGTATCAATGCCAGTGCCCCGGACACAACGCGAGATCGCACGCGCCTTGCTGGAGGCGCAGGGGATCGTGCGTCTTTCTGAGTTTCGGGATGCGGGTATAACTGCAGCGACAGTGAGCCGCATGGAGCGAGCCGGGGAAGTGCTCCGCCTTGATCGCGGACTTTATCAGCTGCCGGACGCTGCGCTCGATGCAAACCATACGTTGGCGGAGGTCGCGAAGCGGCTACCCAAAGGCGTGGTTTGCCTTGTGTCTGCGCTTGCATATCACGGGCTCACCGACCGTCTTCCGAGCAAGGTATGGATGGCGATCGGTGTGAAAGACTGGGCGCCCACGGCTGGGGACACGCCTCTGCGCATCGTTCGTTTCACTGAAAGCCTCCTTACTCAGGGGGTAGAGAGCCACGTAATCGAAGGGGTCCCCGTTAAGGTATTCGGCGTTGCCAAGACCATCGCGGACTGCTTCCGACACCGGAACAAAGTCGGCATTCCGGTGGCGATCCAAGGGCTGCAGGAGGCACTTCATCAACGCAAGGCAACTCCCGGTGCAATCGCTCGCGAGGCGGAGCGTGGGGGCGTCGCTACGGTGATTCGGCCATATCTGGCGGCACTGACCGCCAATGGCTAAGGAGCTTAGGAATATTGCGGCGTCGGTCCGCGCGAGATTGCTGCAGCATTCGAAGGCGAACGGCCAGAGCTTCGATCTGGTGCTCACGCGTTTTCACTCTGGAACGCCTTCTGTTTCGGCTAAGTCGATCCCGCCACGCTGATCGTTTCGTGCTGAAGGGGGCCATGCTATTGATGAGCTGGTTCGATGATCCCTACCGTGGGACGCGTGACCTCGACCTGCTGGGTTTTGGCGATTCGAATCCAGGGCAGATGGTCGACACATTTCGCGAAATTCTCTGCCAAGCTGTCGATGACGGCGTTGCCTTTGACGTCGACGCACTTCGCGTCGATCGCTACGCCAGCGCACCGACTTCCTGATCGAACAGGGGCTGGTCGAGCGAGGCGGGCAGCGCGTTGTCCTCGCGCGCAACCTGCTGGCAACGCTGCGCCGGCGCGAGCTGGCGCAGGCCGCGAAGGACATTGCCACCGAAACCGGCCTGGAGCATCGCGCCGTCGCGGACGGGCAGCGCGTGGCCGGCATCTATCGGCGCGGCGTCATGCTCGCTAGCGGGCGCTACGCGATGCTGGATGACGGCATGGGTTTCTCGCTGGTGCCGTGGAAGCCGGTGATCGAGCAGCGATTGGGGCAGTAGCTCGCCGCGACGGTACGCGGCGGTGGCGTATCTTGGGACGTCGGGCGGCAGCGCGGAATGAGTCGTTGATCCCCTTGTTTCATGCAGCCGGCGTCGCCGGCTGGCCGCTGTCCTCTTGTCCTTCACTCTCGCTCGTAGCACGTGCAGCCTCAATGGCTGGAAGATTCTTCTGAGCCCATGAGGACAACGCACTTAACGGCTCGATGAGCGAGCGACCAACGTCTGTGAGTTGGTATTCGACCTTCGGCGGCACCGTGGGATAGACGGTTCGCTTAACCAGCCCGTCCTGTTCAAGCCCACGCAGTGTCAGCGTCAGCATCCGATGCGATACGCCGTCGATCAAGCGCAGCAGCGCATTGAAGCGCATGGGACCGTTCGACAGGCCGCCGACCACCATGATCGTCCACTTGTCCCCGATCCGATCCAGCACCCGAACCAGCGCTTTGCACCGTGCATGGTCATCGTGCGCGTCGGCCGGGGCCATCTTCTCCGCTGTCTGGTTCTTCGCCATCACTTCTCACGTCGCCTCACTAGGAACATTCGTGTTCGTTACGCACCTGCCTGTTCATTCTTGCGAACTTAACCGATTGGGTGCACATTTGCACGAACAAATTGTTCGTACCGATATAAAGGTTACCAAAATGAAGATTGGCATCAGTGGAGCAAGCGGTCACCTTGGGCAAAAAGTGCTCTCGCGCCTGACGCAACACGGCGGCGGCCACCACTTGGTCGGGGTCTCGCGCTCCCCACAGACCGTGTCGGGAAGGGGCGAAGGCCGGTTCGGCGATTACGACAAGCCGGATTCACTTGTTGAAGCCTACGTGGGGCTGGATCGCCTGCTCATCATCCCTAGCGCGGAGCTTGCGCCGGGCGTGCGCGGCCGTCAGCTCCGTGCGGCTATCGAAGCCGCCAAGCAAGCTGGTGTCGCGCACATCTTTTTGATGTCGGCGATGGGCACGCACGAGGAAGCCGTCCCGTCCTTGGGGGAAGCCTATTGGGTCGGCGAACAGGCACTCATCGGGACAGCGCCGCGGTGGACCATCCTGCGGATGAACTTCTACGCCCAGTCGATGGCGGACGAGATCAAGATGTCCCTCGGAGGCGGTGTGCTGGCGGGCCTAGGCGATGAGCGAGTGGCCTACGTCTCCCGAGACGACGTAGCCGCCGCGGCAGCGGGCGCGCTGCTTGGAGAAGGGCATTCGGGTGCGATCTATAACCTCACAGGTCCGGCCAGCATTACGGGTGCCGAACGAGCGTCCATCGTTTCGGAAATCGTTGGAAAGCCGATTGGCTACGTCGCCATCACGGTGGATCAACTCCGCGCTGGCCTGGCTCAAGCGGGTCTTCCCGAACTGATCCTCGATGCGATGACGGAAATCAAGACGAGCTTCATCGAGGGCAAGTTCGACATTGTGACAGGCGATGTCACGCGTCTTTCAGGTCATCCCCCTAAGTCACTGCGCGAAATCCTCGCCGTAGAGCTGGCATAGAGAGGACAGGCGCATGGCTCGAAAATACTCCTACTGGATCAGCACGGCGCTTGTGTGCCTGCTCTACGCCGCGTCGGCGACCCACTATCTGATGATGGGGGAGCTATGCTTCCGCTCATCAGGCTGTCGCGAGCAGGGCGCATCGTGAACGTGTCCAGCGCCGCCGGTTCGTTGGCAATCAATGCCGATCCCAATTCCCCGACTCGTCCCTATTTTGGGGTGACTTATGCTCTGTCCAAAAGCGCACTCAATTCGATCACCCTCGCACTAGCCATCGAACTGGAAGACGCCGGGATCAAGGTTCGCGCTGCCAGCCCTGCCATCACCGCGACGGCGATCAACGATTTCATGGGTGGCGAAACCGTCGAGGTCGGCGTGCGGTCGCTCGTCGCTGCGGCGCTCGATATCGATAGCCCGACAGGCAGCTTCACTGGACCGGACGGTCCGATACCGTGGTGATTGGGCCCGAGCTTGCGATCCCGGTCACGACAAGACGGCGCGTACCGACCGCACACCCGCGGCCTGGTCTGTTTTGCGCTGCTTCCAAACACAAATTTGCCGACGTACATGCGACGTGTCTCTTAGGGTGTATGGGCGTTTGTTTCAACCTCTCCTGGACTGCTTGACTTTCCGTTCCGACCCAGCCATTCGTGAGCCGGATCATGAGCATTCAAACTCGTCGCGAGACAGTCGAGGAACCGACGGACTCTCAGTGGCACGTGTCTCGAGGTCGGCATGAGCGCCCAAATAGGGAGGTCAAGCGGGGTGGCATCTGTCAAGGACACGCTCGTTAGAGCGCCAGAGGATATTCCGTCGACCACGTCCCAATAGGAAAGGAGGGCGATGCCAAGACCTTCAAGGCAGGCTTCACGAATCCCCTCCGCGCTTGAGCAAAGAAACCGCCCCCCAATCTTGATCATATGAGGCTCTTCCCCCCTGAGGAACGGCCAGTGCGTAGTGTGAGTAAGGCGTAGGCATTCATGCTTCGCAAGGTCGGTACCTGTCTTCGGTACTCCGTGAACTTCCAGGTACTTCGGCGATGCGCATAAAACGCGCGGGTTCTGAGACAGTTGGCGCGCCACCAGGCGAGAGTCCTTCGGATAGCCGAGACGAATCGCGACATCAATGCCCGCCTCAACCAGGTCAAGGATCTTGTCGCTCAGGATGAGCTCGACTTTGAGTGACGGGTTCTCCGATAAAAGCTTCTGAATGAGCGGCACGATAACGCGTCTTCCAAATATATGGGGACTCGTGACTTTCAGGCTCCCCGTCGCACCGTGAGTGCTTGGAGCGATTGCATTGCAAGCCGATTCACTCAGTTCCAGCAGCGAACGGGCGTACGGCAGAAACTCCTCGCCTTCGGGCGTGAGTCCGCTTGCCCTGGTTGAACGGTGGATTAAGCGAACGCCGAGCTCCTGCTCAAGCGACGCAAGAGCGCGGGATGCAGCCATAGAAGTGAGGCCGATTCGACGCGCGGCAGCGGCTAGGCTGCCCGTAGCCGCAGTCTCAACAAAAACCCGCACGTCTCTGGTGTCCATAATAACGGATTCCGTTACACACCCAATCGAAATACACCGTTTACCGCACTTTTACGCCAAGTGTACATTGAAATTTGTTACGAAGCTCTCCAATCTCGAAGTTGCATGGGTAATTCCAAGCATCGATGAACGAAGGCTTTGGCAACAGGACTAGAAAGACTCGGCGGCAGCTGATCTTGTGAGAGCCGGAGCTGCTTCGGTCTGCGTTCGAACAGTTCGAACGCTCTCCGGTGCATTGGCGAATTTGGGGGGGAACATGTGAGGCGTGCCGCAATGGTTTGGTGCGGTTCGATGTCAAACCTCCTTTGAATTTTTAACCAGTAAGGGAATTTTATGGATCTTTTTCTGAATGGCAAAACTGCAGTCGTGACCGGTGCAAGCCAAGGTCTGGGTCGCGCGATCGCGTTGGAATTGGCGAAAGAGGGAGTTAAGGTCTTCGCCACTGCGCGCAACGAAGAACTGCTCGCCAGCTTCAAGCAAGAGGTCCTGGCCGTAGGCGGCCCGGAGCCGGTGATCTTCGCTCAAGAATTTCTTGCTGCGGACGCGCCGAAGAAGATCGGCGCTGCTGCGTTCGAGAGTCTTGGAGAGATTGACATCCTGATCAACAACGCCGGCGCCAGCCAGCCCGTCGATGTTGTTGCTCCCGAGGAAGAGTGGGAGAAAGGTATGACGCTCGGCTTCACTCGTCAACGCCAGCTTGCTCAGCAGTTCTTGCCGCGAATGATGGAGCGCAAGCAGGGGTCGGTCCTGAACATTACGGGCACGACGGAGCCAACTCAGATCAACGTGTCTGCGGTTTCCAAAGCAGCAATTGCCGTTTGGTCGAAAGGTCTGTCCCGCTCGGTTGGCGCATACGGCGTTACCGTCAACTGTCTCCAGCCCGGATTGTTGGATACCGCGCAAATCCGCCGTCTTTTCCCTGGCGATGAGCGACGCAAGTTTGCGGAGCGCGAGATCTCGATGAAGGACTTCGGTGAAGCGCAGGACGTTGCCAACATGGCGACGTTCCTCGTCTCTCCACGTGCTCGATATGTTACTGGGACGGTTGCCGTCGTTGACGGTGGTATGCGCCACTACTCGTTCTAAAATTCGAACGAGCCGGACCCGTTGGGCTGCGCGGACGTTATATCAGGCCGCGCAGCCGGAAGCGTGCAGCATGCCGATGGAAGTTGAGTGGATCGGTCAACGTCTCTTGGATCGGAAATGCCGCAGCAACGCGTTGCCGTCTAGGAGGCCGAGTTAAAAAGTCACGTTTAGTCGTGTGGCACATAACGAGAAGAATGCCCACTAGCGTAGTGAGCTAGAAAATTCTCTGACAAACACCGTACCAAGGTCGCTCGGCCGTACACAAATTCCGGCGATACACGGCACGTACACACCGCGCTTCAACTGATTGGGCAGATCAGGTCGTGGGGATCCAGGGATTAATAAGCTGCAGTCCGCCCGCTTCGTAGCGCGAGGCATCGCGGGACGCGACGATGAATCCTCGCGAGGCGGCAATCGCGGCGATATAGCCGTCCGGCGTTGGGAAGCCGCGCCCGCTCTTTCTTGCCGTCGCTGCCAGTTCGGCATAGTGCTCAATCAACCCGCCCGAGCGGGCTGCGACACTTCGCGACGCCTTCGAGCGCATCCCTAAAATGTCGCCCGACGCTGCCGATCGGTACATGGCTGATATCCGAAATGCTGACTTCGACGACGAGGTGCGTGATCCGTGGCAGAAGTAATCGTCGATACATGTGTCTGGATCGATCTCAGTAAAGGCGCTCTCGACGCTGAAGCGCTCTACAACGTCGCTGGCTCCCAATTGGTCCATGTCTCCGCGATCTCGCTTGGCGAATTGGAATTCGGCGCACAACTTGCAGGCGACGTCCGCGAGCGAGCACAGCGCACTGCATTTCTGCGTGCCATCGAACGGATGTCGGTGCTTGCAGTGACACGAGAGACCGCTCGATCATTCGGACTGCTCGCGACCATGATGAAGGCGGCGGGCCCTAGCCCACGCCCGCGTTATAACGATCTCTGGATCGCTGCTCAGGCTCATGAACATCATCTGCCGCTGCTCACTAGCAACCCAGATGATTTCCGCGCACTAGACATGATCGAAATCATCGAAGCCCCGAAGAGGGCTCATTGAATGCAGGCGTCGCGAGTACGTTTGTGCTAGCGAACCGTCACATTGCTGGTGGCCAGCTTTCTACTGGCGCTGCTGGTCACATGGCCGATTGCGCGGATCGAAGGCAGGCTCCGACGGCGGCGTGCCATGCGGAGCTAAGAAGCGCAGCATGGCAAGCGGGAGAGGGTCGTGTGATTTCGATCCTGCGCCGGTTTGCACCCAGGCGAGCGAAGCCCGTTAAAATGCGCCGTCGACAATCGCATGGCGGAACATGTCCGCCGAAGATTTTCATGAGACGCCTCGTGCGCGCGGTACCCGTGCTTCTGCTCTCGGCCTCGGTCCGGCTGTACGCAGCTGATCTGCCTGCCGATGTCGCCTCGCAGCTACCGTCCGGTTTCGAGCCGATGGTCTTCGAGCCAGGCCCTCTGATCGATGGCGGGCGGCACACGTGGCTCGTCGTTGTCCACCGGCACAAGGATACGGCGGATACGCCCTCGGCACGCCCCTTCCTGATTTTCGAGGAAAAAGCCGACGGTACCTACAAGCTCGCCGCGCGCAATGACGCGGTCGTGCTGCGCGCCGACGACGGCGGCCAGTGTGACCCGTTTGAAGACGGTGATAACGGAATCGCCGTCAAAGGCAACTATTTCACCGTGCAAAACGGTGTCGCGTGCGGTGCCCATTGGACCGATTTCATAACGTTCCGCTACGCGCCTCAGCGCCACGCCTGGTTGTTTCACAGCGATATCTTCGACTCCTTCGATCCACTCGGCAACACGCCGGACACAACCCGGATGACACGTGAAAATCCCGAGAAACCTGTCACATTCGAGGCTTGGCCCCCTGAACACTGACGTTTTGCCATCGGGAGGTGGGAGGGTCGTCCGCCGGCTGCACCGATGCGGACTACCTCAACGCATCCGGCAAACATCTACGTACCTCGCACGCGCACTTGAACAGAACATGGGCGTCTTGTGACAGAGGCGATTACGATCCATCAACTGTGACCGGAAATATCACGTCTCGGACGCCGCAAAGACATGTTCACGTTTGTTCGAAAATCGCTCCACGCCTCGTCCCGGCTGGTGGTCTTCCTGATGCTGATGTTTTTGGGACTGCTCAGCTTCGGCGGCGGCTGTTCCGGATTTTTTAATGGTGCTCTATTACTGCAGGCTCGCAACTGGCCGATCACCGAAGCACGGCTTGAACGTTGCGACCCAAGTTTGTCTCAGCGAAAGAACGGAGAGTATTACTGGCGGCTTTACGCCACTTGGAAGTATGGCGATGGCATGAAACGGGGATACAGCGATCTCTGGTCACCTAACGACGCCCCCACTTATCCTGCCTCGTCTGATTCAGCCGTCGTCGACGCTCATGATCGATCCGCGATCATCGCACGTTATTGCAGTTCACTCGCGTTGACCCAGTTGCGCGCGTCACCCACTCATCCGTCGTGGGCCGTCCGCAATGACGCCGTCGAGCGCGGTGAATGGAAGCGCGAGCTCTCGATGGGCATAGCGGCAATTTTCCTTGGTTTGTTCCTGATGAGTTTCTCGCTCCTCGTTCTGCTTGTTGATGAGCGGAAGGATCCGCGCTACCCAAATACGATCAAGAGGTGCTTTCTGAAGGTCAGGGAGTTGGTCGTGAAAGCGCGTTGAAACCCGATGGGGGATTTCGTCTGCCGCTCGCGACCTTGCCGCTGCGTGGTGGGCTTAGGAGGAAGAGCGTGCTCAGTCGACGGCCTACAGTGCATTTCCCCGAACTCGAACTTTCATGTACTCAAAAACGTACTCATTCGACGTTGGCTTGTCGTAGGACGCGATTTCTTTCAGGCGTCCCAAAAGCAAAAAGCCCGCAATAGCGGGCTTCATCGCGAACATCATCCAGCAAACTGATCTCTGGATCTAATTTCCTGGTGCCAGGAGAGGACCCTCATAGAATAGATAGTGCATTGATAATAAAGACAAAATGTTCCGTGTTTGCGGAATCGTGTACTCATTAATGTACTCAACGGCGACACGCTGGAATTTTCGTCGGATCGTTGCGAAAGCGCCACGTTCAGGCGACCGGGCTAGGTTGGCGCGGCAGGTTATAACTATCTGCCAAAAGGGCCGACAACCAGAACACAAGAGCCATCATTCCTGACCGTGATGCTCGACACCGCCGCGGCCGTCGCCTACCCGGGCAAGGTCATCCTGCAATCGGGAAATGCCCGTCCGCAAGTCGCCATCGCCTCCGAACAGAAGCCGCTCGAGGTGGTTGCCGAGCACCTCGGTGAAGTCGTGATAGCGACGAGTCGGTGCGTAGGGAAACGACGAAACCAGTCTGGTCCCCGCGAGTTGATCCATGACTGCAATGACGCGGTTGCGCTGCAGAACGTATCGGTCTTCTGCAACGGAATGGCGTGCGTTTCCGGCTGCGCCATGCAGCACGAAGTACTTCATCAGTTCGGGAGAGGTCAGTGTCTCTATCGCCTGCCACGCACGCTCGGTAGCGCGTGCTCCGTTCCGCAATGGGATCGCGAGCAGCGCTCCGCCAAGCGGCGATATGGGCGTCATGTCGCGCGTTATCGTGGGATGGGACTGCAGTCCGATACGGCCGCCTTTCTGCAACAGCATGTGACTGTCGAGGAGGCCGTAGCGATTCGACCAGTGGTAGCACATCGCTGCCTTGCCGCCTCCGAACGTCTTTGCATTGCGCGTCCAGTCCATGCTGCGAAGATTGGGCGGCGACCACGGAATTAGCGCGCACAGATACTCGATTACGTTTCGCCCGCCTTCATTGTCGACGAGCAGCACGCCTCGTTCGTCGTAGATCATCTGTCCTTGCGCGCCGAGAATCTGCAGGAACGATTCGGCAAGTGGCAGCCCCGGCGCCGCATTCCACGTGATGCCCGCGCGTTCGAGACTCGGGCGATGCAGACGGCTCGCGCAGCGGATCACGTCGTCGAAGGTCCTCGGCGGGTCGAGTCCTTCCGCTTCGAAAAGATCGCGGCGATACCAGAGAAAATTAAGCGTCGGCTGCAGGGGGATCGCATAAAGCTGCCCGTCGACCCAGCCCGCCTGCCAGACGGTATCGTAGAAATCGGCCCCTGAAAAGCTTCCGCCTGCCTGCAACGACTGCAGCTCGCACAGACGGCCGTCTCCGCAAAGTTCCGCTAGCCATGGAAACGGAATCGCGACTAGCACGGGCGCGTTGGCGTCCCGTTGGCTCGTGTCGTCGAGCGTGAGATCGAGTATTCGGCGATACGCGTGCTGCGGCCAGGTGAGCACCCGCAGGCGATGGCCGAGAAAACGCTCGATGTCCGGACGGTTGCGCTTGAGGATGTCGAATACCGGGTCCTCGTACGCGACGAGCGTCAACTCTATCTTGTCGTCAAAACCCTCAGCGGCGGCACGCGGCCAGGCGATTTCCGAGGCAGGCGCGAGTGTCGCGGCATCGAAGCGATCGAACGATGATGTATCGCTTGCGCTGATGATGAGCCGTACGGTGTGCTCGGTGATCCGGTCGAAACGGGCGAGCAGCGCCGTCGAGGGCGTGATACAGGTGCGATTGCCGCTTCCCGGCAGCGCGCGAAATTGCAGCCATCCTTTCGCCTTCAGCGCGAACACGATCCGGCGCGCACTCGTGCGTGCCAACCCGGACCGATCGGCGAGCGCTGTGATGGTCGTGTCCTTGCCGTCTAGGTGAGTTCTGAAGGAGCGCGGCGAGGACCGGCCATAGCGTAGAAGCGTCCGCGCCGAGCTCGGCCCGCAGGAGGTCAGCCAGCGTATTCACGACAGCGAGCGTCGCTCGACGGTCACGTGCATGCATGGAGTCCCCTTTCCGATCGCCGTCAGTGTAGCAGCGACGGCCGCCGGAATGCGCGTAAATTCCTGGTCAACCAATTGATTACATTAAGCATAACCAAAATGGACATTGAGCGATGCGGGCCTTTGCCGGATGCCGGCATACGATGCAATCACGCCATGCCTTGACGGCCGGCAACGACACCAAAAATGGAGACGACGATGAAACGACTGTTCCGCCTCATGGCCGCGGCGGCGTGGCTGCTGTGCAGTGTCCACGCGCTGGCCGCCGGCCTCAGGTTTGTCGTGGTGACCCACGCCCCCGACGGCGATCCGTTCTGGAACGTCGTGAAGAATGGCATCGCGGACGCACAGCATGATTTCGGCGTGACGGTCGACTACCGCAACCCGGCCAACGGCGATCTCGCAGAAATGACACGTTTGCTCGAGCAGGCCGGAGCGCGTCACTATGATGGCGTCGCCACGACGATTGCCGACTTCGACGTCATTCAGCGGCCAGTGAAAACGATCGTGGAGAAGGGCGATCTCGTCATCACGTTCAACTCGGGAACGGAGCAGCAGAGCCGCCAGCTCGGTGCGCTGCTGCATGTCGGGCAGCCCGAATACGAAGCGGGCAAAGAGGCGGGCGAGCGCGCCAAGGCGGCGGGTGTGAAGCGCTTTCTGTGCGTCAACAACAACGCAACCAATCCGCTTTCGTTCGAACGATGCCGCGGCTTCGGTGACGCAATCGGTGTGGACTTCAAAAAAGCCACGCTCGATTCCGGCAACGATCCGATTGAAGTCGAAAACAAGGTGTTCGCGGCGCTTCACGCGCATCCGGAAACGCAGGCTGTGCTCGCGCTCGGCCCAACGTCGGCGGTGCCTTCGCTGCGCGCGATCCAAAAGCTCGGCCTTGCCGGCAAGATCTACTTCGCGACGTTTGACCTCACGCCGGAAGTCGATCAAGCGATCCAAGCCGGTACCGCCGCGTTCGCGATCGACCAGCAGCCCTATCTGCAGGGCTATATCCCGGTTGCGTTGCTCGCCATCATGAAGCGCGACCACACGCGCGATGTCGCCAAAGCCTGCGCTGCGCTCAAGGCCGATCCGAATTTCGAGCAACGTGTGCGGATGTACGGACTGGCGCCGCATTTCGTCAGCAACGGAGTGGACACGGGCCCGGGATTTGTGACCCGCACGAACGTTGCGCTCGTCGAAAAATACGCCGGCAAATACCGCTGATCGGCTCACGACCGTGGCCAGCCGGTGGTCGCCCACTGGCCGCTCCCCTTCCACGCAGTCTATCCAAAGGATGTTTTATGTTTCAACTAGCCGTATGCGCGGAAATGGTGTTTCGCGAGCTCCCGTTCGTCGAGCGTGTTCGCGCAATTGCTCGACTGGACTTTCAAGTCGAGATTTGGGACTGGACGAAGCACGACATTGACGCGCTCGTTGAGACCGGCGCGGTGTTTTCGTCGATGACAGGCTATACCAGCGGCGACCTTGTCACGAGGCAGGGTGCGGCGCAATTGCTCGAGACTGCCGAGCAGTCCATCGAGGTCGCGAAGCGGTTGCGCTGCCCGCGCCTGAATCTGCATGGCACCGGACTAGGCCCGCAGGGATTGCCGATTGAGCCGGCCGCGGCAACGACCGGCGAGATGTGGCTGGCGGCATATCGCACCCTGAGTGACGTTGCGCAGCTCGGGCGGCGTGCGGGCGTCACGTTTTGTCTCGAGAATCTGAATACCGAGGTCGATCATCCGGGCGTGCCGTTCGCACGCGCCGCAGATACGCTCGCGCTCGTCGCGGCGGTGGATAGCCCGTATCTGCGGCTCAACCTCGATCTGTATCACGCGCAGATCGGCGAGGGCAATTTGATCGAACTCGTGCGGCGCGCATTGCCGTACGTCGGCGAGATTCAGGTGGCGGACGTACCCGGTCGCTGCGAGCCGGGCACCGGCGAGATCCACTATCCGGCGATCGCACGGGCGTTGGCCGAAGCCGGCTATCGAGGCACGGTCGCGCTCGAGGCTTGGGCAAGCGGCAGCGACGAGCTGTCGCTGCAGCGGTTCCGGGACGCATTCGCCGTGTGAAGCAACGCCAGCTGCCCAAAGAGCGCGTTTCTTCCAGTTATATATATATCGAACTCCTAATCATCAAATACGGAGTGCAACAGCTCCGACGCATTCCAATCATCGCCGAGGTCGTTCATATGTTGAAAATTGCACTGCTGGGGGCTGGCCGGATCGGCCAGGTACACGCCCGATCGATCGCTGCCCATCGGGATAGCCAACTCGTTGCCGTAGCCGATATCGTTGCTGGTGCGGCAAGTAAGCTTGCCGCCGAGTACGACGCACAGGCTCGCTCGGTCGACGACATCCTTGCCGACTCGACGATCGACGCCGTGCTGATCGCAACGTCGACGGACACGCATGCAGACCTGATCGAGCGTGCGGCGGCAGCGGGAAAGGCCGTGCTATGCGAGAAACCCGTTGACTTGTCGGTCGAACGCGCGCTGGCGTGTCAGGCGAGCGTGAACCGCACCGGCGCCACGGTCATGATCGGCTTCAACCGGCGTTTCGATTCGAACTTCAGTGCGTTGAAAACCGCGCTGGATGCGGGGGAAATCGGCAAGGCCGAGCTGTTGACGATCACGTCGTTCGATCCGGCGCCGCCGCCGTTGTCGTATATCAAGGTATCGGGCGGCCTCTATCGGGATATGATGATCCACGACTTCGACACGGCCTGTTGGTTGATGGGCGGTGCACCGGCGCGAATTTTCGCCAGCGGGGCAGCGCTCGTCGACGCGCAGATCGGTTCAGCGGGTGATGTCGATACCGCTGTCGCGACGTTGTCCTGGGCGGACGGGCGGGTCGCCGTGATCAAGAATTCGCGCCGCGCCGGCTACGGCTACGATCAGCGCATCGAACTGCTCGGCTCGGGTGGGCTGCTCGCAGCGCAGAACGTGCTTGAAAATACGGTTGAAAGGATCAGCGACGCGGGGACGCTCTCGGCCAAGCCGGTCTACTTCTTCCTCGACCGTTATCTGCGTGCATACGAAGCGGAGTGGCGTGCCTTCGTCGATGCAGTGAGAGGGGGAACGCGCGCCGCCGTGACGCTGGCGGATGGCGTGCTGGCCCTTGCTTGCGCGGAAGCTGCCGCGCGGTCAGCGCAGTGCGGCAAAACTGAGTCGATTGCGCCGGACCTGCGTGGCACGTGACACAGTGTTGCCGGCGCAATGGTTTCTCCACATTGAACCGGGCATGGCCAAAACGGTTTGCCGAGGGTACACACGAATCACCAAGTGGAATACCGGCCTGCCGTAGCAATCGCGGGTTAGGGTAACAGCCCGGCCCGCGAGCGGAGGCGAGGGCCGGTTCGCCGCTACTTCAACGGACTCAGCGAACGGTTCATTGCGACCACGTCCTCGTGGCTGGGGTTTGCCCCCAGCTTCGCAAAATGCTCTGGCATCTGGTCACGCTTCTCTGCGGCTTGCCCTTTGATTGCAGCGGCGAGTGCTCGGCGCATTGTTTCCGCATCATAGTCGCAGCAATACGCTGGCGTGGAGGGCTGTTGGCGCCACGAACCCTCGAGTGAGCCCGCATCGATCGGGTCAAAACCAGCCTGGTTGACGAGTGACATAACGATCTGCTTCGATCGAGGGTCGTCCCCGGCGACGGCCATGGCTAAACGGCCCGGATGGCCTTCCGGCAGCCCAAGCTTCTGGAGCGAGTACGCCAACACATTGTTGAACGCCTTGATCACGGGCCGCCCGAGTTGCCTGGAAACCCAAACGCTTTCCGTCATCCCGTCGTCAATCTCGGGAATCCGGGCGTCACGAAGGCCCGGATAGTAATTGCTGGTGTCGACAACGGGTACGTTCTGCGGCACGGCATCGAACAGACCGGACGGAAGTTCGCTCATTGCTGGCAGCGGGATGGAAAGGACGACGACGTCGACGCCAGCGACGGCCCCGTATAGATCCGCCGCTTTTGCGCCGATCTCGTCAGCAAATTTGCGCACACCTTCCACGCCATCTGCGTTTGCGACACATACCTCATGCCCTCCGGCTTTCATCTTGCGTGCGATGGTGCCGCCAATGTTACCGGTTCCGATGATTCCAATCTTCACGAGAACTCCTTGAGTTTCTACGTTGGTGAACTGCGATTTTAGGTTGTTCATGTCATAATCGTAAGTACACACCAAAAAGTAAGTGACTAATCGGCATAGATATGGCGACAGATCGGGACTGGGGCTGCAACGATCCGCAGAAGAGAATCGAATGGGCTGCTGCGACCACAGAGGCTCTGCGGGTCCTCGAAGGGAAATGGAAGATCATCATCCTGTGTCAACTCTTTGCTGCAAAAGGTCCTTTGCGGTTTTCGGAGTTGGAGCGGTTGATCGAAGGCGTCAACCAGAAGATGCTGATTCAGCAGCTCCGGCAGTTGGAAAAAGACGGCATCGTCTGGCGGACGGTACATCCGCAGGTGCCGCCGAAGGTGATGTATGAACTAACAGAAAGCGGCTTTGCACTGGGGCCCTCGATTGCGTCGTTAATCGAATGGGCGGAATCGAGGCGCGAACATGCGGCTGAACCTCCCCGCGACGCCAATGCGTGATTGTCGACCAAGGGGAGTGGGGTGGTCATTGCCAGACGGTGGGCGCGGGTGACGCCTGAACGATCATTGTGACGAAGTCGGCAATGTCCTCCATTGCGCTAACGGAGTGATGCAAGCCCCCGTCCATCGTGAGAAACCCGTGGATCGTGCCGTCGTAACGCTTGACGCGCGTGGGCACGCTGGCTTGGGAAAGCCTTTGCGCATATTGCTCACCCTCTGCGCATAGCAAGTCATATTCGGCAGTAAGCACGAACGCCGGCGGCAGGTTGCGCAGATCATCAGCATACAAAGGCGCGAACCGCGGGTCTCGCCGCTGTGTTTTCGCCGGGATATATTGGTCGAAAAACCATGCGATCTCATCTCGAGTCAGAAACGGTGGCTCGAACTTACGCATAGATTCGGAATCGATGTCGCCGGCGACGCTCGGATAGACGAGAACCTGCGCGGAGATTGTCGGTCCCGCGGCATCTCGAGCAAGTTGCGACACTACTGCGGCAAGGTTACCGCCCGCACTATCGCCCGCCACGATGACCGGCACCGTCTTCCCAGCGATGCCTTCGATGTTGTTTGCCGCCCAGCACAACGCAGCATAAGCATCGTCAACAGCGGCGGGAAACGGGTGTTCAGGAGCGAGCCGGTAGTCGACCGAGATGATCGCGCAGTTTGTGCGAGTGGTCAGTTTTCGGAGGACCGCATCGTAGTCCTCAAGCGTCCCTACGGTCCAGCCCCCACCGTGGTAATAAACCATTAGCGCGGAAGGCTGCTCGCAAGGCAGGTACCTCTTGACGGCAATTGCCCTGTTTGCGGCGGGCACAGTGCACTCTTTGACGCTACAAAGCTCAGGCCCATGCAGTGCGCGAGCGCTGAGGGTCCGCGTGAGCTCTCGAAGCGCGGCGACAGAAATGCTGCCGACCTTTGGTACACCGGCGGCGGCCATGGCGTCGAGAAGTTCTTGCACACGAGGATCAACCGGCATGGATTTCTCCTTCAAAGATTTTGCTAGACCGGAATCTGCATCGGATCCATGTATTCGCGAATGGACGACACCTTGTTATCGCGAATCTGAACCAGGAAGTGGTACCGATTGCGATACGTTCGGCCATCGTGCCACTCGCCTTCCGCTTCCAACTCAACGGCGACTCGATCACCTTCTGCAGTGAGGCCAAGCACTCGGTGCTCCATTCCGTTCGGTAACACTCGATGCATATTGGTCATCATGCGACGCGTTCGTGCAGCATCCTTGGGGCCCGCGACCTTTACGCGCTCAGGGTCGCCGATGACCCACCAGGTTGCATCATCGGTGAGCAACGAGATCGCTTCCTGCATTTTCATTTCGAAGGCAAGTGCAAGGAAACGAAGTGCTGTTTGTTTGTTTGCATCAAGCTCATTACTGGGCATGTTGTTCGACGCTCGCAGATATATGTTGCGGGGGCTCGACAGAAGGCATACCGTCTGCATTAACATTCAGTCGAAGTTGCTACGTTGCTTTCCCAACGCTGCCTCGACGCCCTTGCGCAAGTCGTCAGTGGCGGCACAGTGAGCAATTGCCGTCGCTTCCTGAGCCAACTGGTCGTCAAAACTGCCGTAGGCAGCACGGTTGAGAAGAGCCTTTGTTTTGGCCATGGCGGTGGCGGGCCCTGCGGCTAGGCGCCGCGCTAGCTTTTGGGTTGCGTCCAGTAGCTCCGATTCACTTACTACTTGCGTGACAATGCCTAACTCCATGGCCTGCCTTGCATCGAGCCGCTCTCCGAGGAGCGCGAGCCGCTTCGCGGCCTTTATGCCCATCGCTGCCGTAAGCATGCCACTCAGACCACAGTCCAACGACAAACCAACGAGCACGTGCGCGGCAATGAAATATGTGCTCTCGGCGCTGATGACGAAATCAGCCGCCAAGCATAGCGATAGCCCGGCGCCAGCCACCGCTCCACGCGTGGCAACGACGATCGGTTTCGGCGAGTCGAGTAAAACCTTGGGCAGCCGGTTGCCGATCAAGAGTTTTTGCTCGAAGGCATCGAATCGCCTTTCGGAGGAGAGGTACAGGAGCTCGCTGAAGCCTTTCAGGTCTCCACCAGCACAAAAGGCTTCACCTTCTGCCTGCATGACGATGCATTTGACCGCTGGGTCGGCGCTAGCCAAACGCACTTTATGAATCAGCTCGCTCGTGAGCTCGGGGTTTAAGGCATTGCGCGCCTCGGGACGATCCAACGTGATAGTTGCGACCCGTTCGTTGACAGCAAACTTGACGTATTCGAGCATGTTCAGTTCCTCTTTCGAACCGGAAGATCTGGCTGCAACGGCACTGGTTGCGATAGTGTTGAAGGTCTTCTTGCAGCCGGTAGCCTGTTGATCCGTAGCGTGCGGTCACAGCCGATCGAAATCACGCTGCTTCGACTTCGGCGCGCCCGTTGTTGAGCACGACCACATTGCGCTCCGCTACGCGCGACCTGAAACTGAAGAGTTCACTGTCTCGCCAAATTTCGGTAACGACTGTCTCCCCGGGGTAAACCGGCGCGGAGAAACGCAATTGCATTGCGCGTAGCCGTTCAGGGCGGTTGTCACAGCATGTTTGCAAAATGGCGCACGTGCCGACACCGAACGAGCATAGTCCGTGGAGGATAGGCCGCTCGAAACCTGCCTTCTTGGCTAGTTCAGGGTCGGCATGGATCGGGTTGTAGTCACCCGACAAGCGGTAGATAAGAGCGGCTTGGGGCAGCGTATCAACGGTACATTCAAAATCTGCCGGACGCTCCGGGATCGAGTGGACCGGTGGAGCGTTGGCAATGGTGCTCCCGCACCCCCCGTCTCCGCGCAAGACGTATGTGGAGGTGACTGTGCTGACGATGTCGTCGCGATCCTTTTCGCGCAGCTGCTTTTCGAGGTACAGCATGGCACCCTTGCCGGCCCCCTTATCGATGACTCCGCTGATGCGATAGGAGCCGACGTAAGTCTTCCCCGGTTCGAGCGGACGGTGAATCGTGAATGACTGTTCGCCGTGCAGAATCTTGACCCAGTCTACTTCCAGCTCAGGTTCCTTGAGCCAAGCCCCTGGATGGCTGATTACGTTAACCATGGATGGGAATACTTTTAGCCCATTCTCGTAAGTGAACTGCAGATGGTTCCTGTCACTGGGTGCTGCGCCGATACCTATGCCAAGCGAATAGAGAATGCAGTCCTGTGGGCTAATGTGCTGAGCAATCGGGGAAAACCGCTTGGCAAGTAATCTTTCGAGGTTCATAGGTCACTGTCCCTTCAGAGATCAGACTGGGTCCCAAGTGAACACATCGCGCGACCGGTCTAAGGGAAAGAACGATCCACTCAGCATCGGAATAGCGCGCTCGACACAACTCTCGACGGTCCATCCGTCGCCGGCGTGCGCCGTTCGGATAGGGCGAGGCTGCGAGAACAGATAAATTTCGTTGCTACGCACCCCGAATATCTGACCTGTGACGTCCTTTGCGCCGTCCGTAAGAAGCGCGCAGGTGAACGGCGCGATCTTGGCGGCTTCCATGCGCATGTTGATCTTCGTGCGCTCGATCCCCTCCGGAGTGTCGGTGGGAATGGTTCCTACCATGCGAGTGAAAGCGAACGGAGCGATACAGTTTGAGCGGACGTTGAATCGCTGCATGTCCAGCGCGATTGCCTTCGACATGCCCACGATGCCCATTTTGGCAGCGCAATAGTTGACTTGCCCAAAATTTCCAATCAAACCGGATGTGGAGGTCATGTGTACGAACGCGCCCCCTTCTTGAGCCTTGAAATGCGGGGCGGCGGCACGTGACATGTTCCAGCTACCCTTCAGATGCACTCGGATTACCGCATCGAAATCATCCTCGCTCATCTTGTGAAAGATGATGTCGCGGAGGTTGCCCGCGTTGTTCACAATGCCATCGAGACGTCCATATACGTCTATGGCTTGTTGCACGATTGCCTGCGCCGCATCCCACTCGGCCACACTATTCGTGTTGGCGGTCGCTATGCCGCCGAAGCTTTGAATCTCCTTTACTGTTTGGTGTGCTGGGCCGGTGTCGCTTCCCGAACCGTCGATGTTGACGCCGAGATCGTTGACGATAACGCTCGCGCCTTGGCGAGCCGCTTCAAGGGCAATGCATTTGCCGACGCCAGCTCCGGCGCCGGTGACGATGATGACTTTTCCTTCCAGAAGACGTTCCATAGGAAGATGCTCTCGACTTTAAGTTGCGGTTAGGCGGAAGCTCCCCGGAGTTAGGGGAGTCTTTGATAAATGTACTGCATGACGATAGTATGCTTCAATACTAAGTATGCAGCGCGACCTTGGAGGCGTCAACCACGAAGTTGATGTCATTCGCAGAGCTCGTTCGCCGGGGCGCCGCGGCGATGCGAGCTACCTCTATCGGAGGAGCCGCGCACGGTGCTATTGAAGGCGGCTCGCGCTTCCCAATCAGACATCGCCCGTAAGCGATCTTTTCAAGCCGTAGCCCGTCGCAATGCCTGCGCATTGGTCCACGTCGCACACATCGACCATCGCCCAACGATTGCAGATGCTTGCATATCGTCTGCAACCATACTATAGTCGGGTTGACAGTCGACCGCCGAGCTCGAGTACTCGTGAACCTCATGGTTTAGGTCGCGCAACCCGTTTCGCGCACTGCGATTAGTGTGATGCTCGGATCCGCGTGGATGACAACAGAAAGTAGTTGGTTTAGGAGCGACTTGGCGACGGAATTCGTCGGAAAGTTATCGTGGAGCGGCAAGGAGTTCGATCATGAGCAAGATTGGATGCATCGCGGCGGTTGATCGAGAAGGTCCGCGGGTCCTGGGGCGCACATCGAGCGATTTACCCGTGATGTTTCGAGTGGTCAATCGCGTGGCGATCATTACGCTGAATCGACCGTCCGCGCTCAACACATTGTCGCCAGAAATGGTGCGCGAATTGACGCTTCACATCGAGCACTGTGGGGTCGACAGAGACATAGCGGCAGTTATCGTGATGGGGATGGGCGATACATTTTGCGCGGGCGTCGACCTTCGGACCTTGTATCTAGCCGCCATGGCAGGCGATAAGAAGTGGCGTCAGCTTATCGCCGACGAGTACCGGCTAATTTTTACCTTCCAGCAACTGAAGAAGGCGGTGGTGGCTGTAATGGACGGCTTTTCAACAGGGGGCGGCATTGGCTTGGTGCAATGCGCGTCGCTGCGCATTGTCAGTGAACGAAGCAGGTTTCAGGTAAACGGACCACGCATTGGGTTCGTTCCGGATGGAGGTGCCACATGGTTCCTGGGCAAGCTGCCGGTCGAGTTGATGCTGTATATCGGCTTGACGTCAGCAACGATAACCGGTGCCGATGCGATCGGGTGCGGTCTTGCGGACGCCTATGCATCCAGTTCGTCCCTGCGTGGATTTGAAAGGCGCTTAAATCTGCTGGATGCAAGCGACCTTCGGCAAAGCCTAAGAGAGGTATTCGTGTCTCCATCGGACGTTGCTCCGGACACCTCCTTGGCGGCTTTCCTGCCGTTGATTCGAGAACACTTCGCTGCTCATTATTCGGTTGAGCAGTGCATTGGATCGCTCTCAAATGGGTTCAGTCGTGAATCGGACGCGGCCAAGCGGGCGTGGTTTCAAGCAACGCTTGATTCCCTTCGAGCACATTCTCCACTGATGCTGAACGTGATGCGTGAAGCTTTGCTGCGCGGACGGAAAATGACGCTTGCCGAAAATTACCGCATGGAATTCGACCTGACCATGCGCGCAATAGAGGTGGGTGATTTTTGCGAGGGGGTTAGGGCGCATGTGATTGATGGCGACAACGCTCCGCGCTGGATGTTTCCTACGCTTGAAGACGTCAATTCCGCTGTTCTGGACAAGTTCTTTTCGCCGTGGACGTGTTGCGCGCCACATCCGTTAGCGTCGCTCGCGGCATGAGAGAGGATCGGGTCGCGACACGGAAGCTCGGCCTATCTTTTGGGGGGCATGGGCAGATCTATCGAAGTCATTGAATGGAATGTGAAATGAAAATACTGGTGGCGGTCAAGAGGGTCGTTGACTACAACGTCAAAGTGCGAGTCAAGTCAGACGGCACGGGTGTCGACATCGCAAACGTGAAAATGTCAATGAACCCGTTCGACGAAATTGCGACTGAAGAAGCGGTTCGTCTGAGGGAAGCTGGGATTGCAACAGAAGTGGTTGCGGTGTCCGCAGGGGGACCTCAATCGCAGGAAACCCTGCGTACCGCTCTGGCGATCGGCGCAGATCGCGCGGTTCTGATCGAGTCTGAAGAAGACCTGCAGCCGCTTGCCGTTGCCAAACTGTTGAAGGCGTTAGTGGACAAGGAGCGGCCGCAACTCATCATTCTTGGCAAACAGGCGATCGACGACGATTCGAATCAAACGGGCCAGATGCTTGCAGCCTTGGCGCACCTGCCGCAAGCGACGTTCGCGGCGAAAATCACTGTTGCTGACGGCAAAGCCACGGTGTTGCGTGAAGTGGATGGCGGCGCGGAAACGCTGTCGCTTACGCTTCCGGCTGTCATCACGGCAGACCTGCGCCTGAACGAGCCGCGCTACGTCACGCTGCCGAACATCATGAAGGCGAAAAAGAAGCCACTCGAAACGATCAAGCCTCAAGACCTTGGTGTCGATGTCGCACCGCGACTGAAAACCCTGAAGGTTGTGGAGCCGCCAAAGCGCTCCGCCGGCGTGACGGTGCCGGACGTGAAAACGCTGGTCGGGAAGCTAAAGAACGAAGCTAAGGTGTTGTGACAGGGGACTGGAGAAATGACGAAACCGGCTAATCTGGTATTGGCAGAACACGACAACGCATCCATCAAGTCCGCGACATTGCACACCATCGCCGCCGCTCAGAGGATCGGTGGCGACATTCACGTGCTGGTGGCCGGCCACAACGCCCAGGCTGCGGCGAATGCCGCTATGGCAATCGCGGGCGTCAGCAAGGTCTTGCTCGCCGACGCGCAGCAGCTCGCCGAAGGCCTCGCGGAGAATGTCGAGGCAACGGTGCTGAACATTGCAAAGGACTATTCGCACATCCTCGCGCCTGCAACGGCATACGGTAAGAATATCGCGCCGCGTATTGCCGCGAAGCTCGATGTCGCACAAATCAGCGACATCACCGCAGTGGACAGCGCGGACACATTCGAGCGGCCGATCTACGCAGGGAACGCTATTGCGACGGTGCAATCGACCGACCCGATCAAGGTCATCACCGTGCGTACGACCGGCTTCGACGCGGCAGCGGCGGAAGGCGGCACCGCATCGGTGGAGAACATCGACGCAGCGGCGGATGCAGGCATCTCGCAGTTCGTAAGCCGTGAAGTGACGAAGCTTGATCGTCCCGAGCTGACGTCGGCGAAGATCATCGTCTCCGGTGGTCGAGGTCTCGGCAACGGCGATAACTACAGGCAGGTGCTGGAACCCCTTGCCGACAAGCTGCATGCGGCGCTCGGAGCATCGCGCGCGGCTGTCGATGCGGGCTTCGTGCCCAACGACTTTCAGGTCGGCCAGACTGGCAAGATTGTCGCGCCGCAACTGTATGTCGCGGTCGGAATTTCTGGTGCGATCCAGCACCTCGCGGGCATGAAGGATAGCAAGATTATCGTCGCGATTAACAAGGACGCCGAGGCCCCGATTTTCAGCGTCTCCGATTATGGCTTGGTCGGAGACCTGTTCACGATCGTACCGGAACTCGTCAAAGAGCTTGGTTAGAAAAATGCAGCTGCGCTTGCATGCGTCGATGTTTGGCGGCATGTGAAGTCCACATCAAGACGAAACCATTATGAACTTTGCTCTTACTGACGATCAGATTGCCATACGCTCCGCCATTGAAGAAATCTGTCGAGATTTCGACGATGACTATTGGCTCAAGCGTGACAAGGATGGGGGGTTTCCTCACGAGTTCCATGCGGCCATGGCTAAGGCCGGATGGCTCGGGATAGCGATGCCGGAACAATTCGGTGGCGCAGGGCTGGGCATTACCGAGGCGGCGCTGATGATGGAGACCGTTGCGGCCTCGGGCGGAGGTCTATCGGCGGCATCAGCTATACATATGAACGTGTTCGGTCTTCATCCAGTCGTTGTCCATGGCACGGATGAACAGAAAGCGCGGTGGCTGCCATCGATCATCGACGGACATCACAAAGCGTGCTTCGGGGTGACGGAGCCAAATACGGGCCTGAATACACTCAAGCTGAAAACGGCGGCTGTTCGTCAAGGCGATCGCTATGTTGTGAATGGTCAGAAGGTCTGGATTTCGACCGCCCAGGTCGCCGATAAGATCATGCTTCTTGCGCGCACGACCTCCGCTGATGAAGCGACGGCGGCAACACGCGGCCTGAGCCTTTTCTATACGGATCTGGATCGTAGTAAAGTCGAAGTGCGAGAAATCGAGAAGCTTGGCAGAAAGGCCGTGGATTCAAATCAGCTGTTTATCGACGGACTGGAGATTCCGTTGGAGGATCGTATTGGCGAGGAGGGGCGGGGATTTGAGTATGTCCTGCACGGCCTCAATCCAGAGCGCATCCTTGTCGCAGCAGAGGCGACCGGTTTGGGCAAGGCCGCGCTGCGGCGGGCATCGACATACGCAGCGGAGCGCGTCGTCTTCGACCGTCCTATCGGCATGAATCAGGGCATCCAGCATCCTTTGGCCGAGCGCTGGGTGGATCTCGAAGCAGCAACCCTTCTATATCAACGCGCGTCGTTTCTCTACGACGAAGGACGATCCTGCGGGGCGGAAGCGAACGCAGCGAAGTTTTTCTGTGCGGAGGCGGGGTTTCGGGCCTGCGAGACCGCCGTATTGACGCATGGCGGTATGGGGTACGCAAAGGAATATCACGTTGAGCGATATTTCCGCGAAGCAATGTTGCCTCGTATTGCTCCCATCTCGATTCAGTTAGCACTCAGCTTTATCGGGCAAAAGGTCCTCGGATTGCCGAAGTCTTACTAACTGTCGAGTAGTTCATCTATATAGCTTCCCATTCGACCGGCGGCGAGCCGCTCTCGCGGCTCGATCAGTGTTGATGCATTTTCACCAACGAAAACGGAAACGGAGACACAATGCACATCGGAGTGCCTGCCGAGACGCATACGCGCGAAACACGCGTCGCCGCAACGCCCGAAACGGTTAGGAAGTTCGTGGCGCAAGGCCATAGGGTCACCATTGGTAGCGGCGCAGGAATAGCCGCCAGCTTTCAAGACGAGGCGTTTGCTGCTGCCGGTGCGGAAATCGTTGATGCAGCTACAGCTTTCGGTGGCGACCTGGTTCTCAAAGTCCAGTCGCCAACCGAGTCGGAACGGTCCTCGCTCAAGCGCGGCGCGGTTTTGATCGGCATGTTGGATCCATTTAACGCCGAAAATGCACAAAAGCTTGCTGCAGCCGGCGTGACCGCCTTCGCTCTTGAAGCGGCGCCGCGTACAACGCGCGCGCAAAGCCTGGATGTGCTGTCGTCGCAGGCAAACATTGCGGGCTACAAGGCAGTGCTCGTCGCCGCGTCGTTGTATTCGCGCTTCGTTCCGATGCTAATGACGGCGGCGGGCACCGTGAAGGCTGCGCGCATGCTGATTCTCGGCGCAGGCGTCGCGGGTTTGCAGGCGATCGCGACTGCAAAGCGGCTGGGGGCGGTGATCGAAGCGTCCGACGTACGCCCGGCGGTCAAGGAGCAGATCGAATCGCTCGGTGCGAAATTCCTCGACGTCCCGTACGAAACCGACGAAGAGCAGGAGGCTGCTCAAGGCGTAGGCGGCTATGCCCGGCCGATGCCGCAGTCTTGGCTGACCCGGCAGGCTGAACTGGTGCATGAGCGTGCGAAGCAAGCCGACATTGTGATCACCACGGCGCTGGTCCCCGGGCGCCCCGCGCCCACCCTGATCTCCGTGGACACTGTCCAGTCGATGAAGCCGGGCTCGGTGCTCGTCGATCTAGCGGCTGGCCGCGGGCCGGACATCGACGGAAGGAAGGGAGGCAACTGCCCGCTGACGGTCGCCGATCAAGTGATCGTGCACAACGGCGTGACCATCGCCGGCTACACGAACCTCGCATCGATGGTCGCATCGGACGCCTCCGCGCTGTATGCGCGCAACGTGCTCGATTTCACAAGGCTGATCATCTCGAAGGAAGGCGCGCTGACCGTCGACCTGACAGACGACATTGTCAGCGCAACGCTGCTCTGCCGCGACGGCGAAGTGACCCGCAAATAACGGAGGAGACCATGGAAGTCATCAATCACACGGTGATCAACTTGATCATCTTCGTCCTGGCTGTGTACGTCGGCTACCACGTGGTGTGGAACGTCACGCCTGCGCTGCATACGCCGCTGATGGCCGTGACGAACGCGATCTCCGCAATTGTGATCGTCGGCGCAATGCTCGCGGCGGCGCTCACCGTCGGTGCGGCCGGCAAGGCCTTCGGCACGTTCGCGGTCGCGCTCGCGGCCGTCAACGTGTTCGGCGGCTTTCTCGTGACGAGGCGAATGCTCGAGATGTTCCGCAAGAAGGAGCCCAAGCGTGTCGAGGGCGGCAAGGAGGGCGCGCGATGAGCATGAACGTCGTCACGCTGCTGTACCTCGTCGCATCGGTGTGCTTCATCCAGGCGCTGAAGGGCCTGTCGAACCCGAAGAGCGCACGGCGCGGCAACCTGTTCGGGATGGTCGGGATGGCCATCGCGATCCTCACGACGATCGCGCTAATCGTCAAGCAGGCCGCGTGGCTCGGCGCGAACCTGCCGCTCGGCATCGCGCTCGTGCTCGGCGCGCTGGTTGTCGGCGGCGGCGTCGGTGCGTTCGTCGCCGCGCGCGTCGAGATGACGAAGATGCCCGAGCTCGTCGCGGCGATGCATTCGCTGATCGGTCTCGCGGCCGTATGCATCGCGTATGCGGTGGTGTCGGAGCCGGAAGCGTTCGGCCTCGTGCCGCAGGACGCGGTGTCCTCGAGCTTCATCCCGTACGGCAACCGCGTCGAGCTGTTCATCGGCACCGTCGTCGGCGCGATCACGTTCTCCGGGTCTGTGATTGCGTTCGGCAAGCTATCGGGTAAGTACAAGTTCAGGCTGTTCCAGGGCGCGCCGGTCGTCTATGCGGGCCAGCACCTGATCAATCTGATGCTCGCGCTCGCGATGCTCGGCTTCGGCATCCTGTTCTTCATCACGCAGTCGTGGCTGCCGTTCGTCGTCATGACGGCGATCGCATTCGTGCTCGGCGTACTGATCATCATCCCGATCGGCGGGGCGGACATGCCGGTGGTCGTGTCCATGCTGAACTCATACTCAGGGTGGGCCGCGGCTGGCATCGGCTTCTCGCTGAACAACGCGATGCTGATCATCGCCGGGTCGCTCGTCGGTTCGTCGGGTGCGATCCTCTCGTACATCATGTGCCACGCTATGAACCGGTCATTCTTCAACGTGATCCTCGGCGGCTTCGGTGGCGACGCCGCCGCCGGCGGAGCGGCCGCTGCGCTGGAGCAACGCCCGGTGAAATCGGGCTCGGCGGACGACGCGGCGTTCATGCTTGGCAACGCGGAATCGGTCGTCATCGTGCCGGGCTATGGTCTTGCCGTCGCCCGCGCGCAGCACGCCCTGAAGGAATTGACGGACAAACTGATCGAGAAAGGTATTGACGTGCGCTATGCGATCCACCCGGTCGCGGGGCGAATGCCGGGGCACATGAACGTCTTGCTCGCGGAAGCCGAAGTGCCGTACGAGATTGTGCTCGAGATGGAGGACATCAACGGCGAATTCGGCCAAGTGGACGTGGTGCTGGTGCTCGGGGCGAACGACGTCGTGAACCCGGCCGCGAAGAACGATCCGAATTCACCGATCGCGGGCATGCCGATCATCGAGGCGTACAAGGCGCGCACGGTGATCGTCAACAAGCGTTCGATGGCGGCGGGCTATGCGGGTCTCGACAATGATCTCTTCTATATGGACAAGACGATGATGGTCTTCGGCGACGCCAAAAAGACCATCGAGGAAATGGTCAAGGCGGTAGCTTGACCCTACGACCCATATCGAGTCCGCGCAGTAACACGCTAACCACTGAGTGAGGAAGGCATAATGCCTAGCGACACGCTAGTCGATCAATACGGCCCACGCGATTCAATGGAATACGACATCGTGATCGTCGGCGGAGGCCCAGCCGGTCTTTCGGCCGCGATCCGGTTCAAGCAGTTAGCCGCCGATAGTGGAACCGAGATCGGCGTGTGCGTGCTGGAAAAGGGATCCGAGATTGGCGCCCACATTCTGTCGGGGGCCGTAATGGATCCGCGCGCGATCGCCGAGCTGTTCCCCGACTGGAAGGAACGGGGCGCGCCGCTCACCGTCGAAGTGACGGAAGACCGCTTCCTGTTCTTGTCCGAGAAGAGCTCGGTCGCGACGCCAAACTGGGCGCTGCCCGGCAACTTCAAGAATCATGGCAACTACGTAATCTCGCTGGGCAACGTCACGCGCTGGCTTGGGCAACAGGCCGAGGCGCTCGGCGTCGAGATTTTCCCCGGCTTCCCGGCCGCCGAAATTCTCTACAACGATGACGGCTCCGTAAAGGGCGTTGCGACTGCCAATATGGGTATGGCCAAGGACGGTGAGCCGCTCGAAAACTTCCAGCTCGGCATGGAACTCCACGCGAAGTACACGCTGTTCGCCGAAGGCTGCCGCGGCCATCTCGGCCGTCAGTTGATCTCGAAGTTCAAACTCGACGCGAATGCCGATCCGCAGGCATACGGGATCGGCATTAAGGAATTGTGGGAAGTCGATCCCGCGAAGCACAAGCCCGGCCTCGTGATCCACACGGCTGGCTGGCCACTCAAGTCGGATACGTATGGCGGCTCGTTCCTGTATCACATGGACAGCAACCAAGTGGTGGTCGGCTTTGTGGTCGGTCTCGGCTACACGAATCCGTACCTGTCGCCGTTCGAGGAGTTTCAGCGCTACAAGACGCACCCGTCGATCCGTGGGTTCTTCGAAGGCGGCAAGCGTGTGTCGTACGGCGCGCGAGCGATCACGGCCGGCGGCCTCTTGTCGTTGCCCAAGCTCGTATTCCCTGGCGGTGCGTTGCTTGGCGACGAAGCGGGCTTTCTAAACGCATCGCGCATCAAGGGCAGTCATGCGGCGATCAAGACGGGGATGCTGGCTGCCGAAGCCGCGTTCGACGCGGTTCGCACCGGCCGCCGGGCGGACGAACTGAGCGCGTACCCCGACGCATTCATGCAATCCTGGCTGTATCGGGAGCTGTATCGCGCGCGCAACTTCAAGCAGTGGATGGCGAAAGGACTGTATCTCGGCACGCTTATGGTCGGGCTCGAGCAAAAGGTGATGCGCGGTAACGTGCCGTGGACGTTACATCACAAGCATGCGGATCACGAGATGCTGAAGCCGGCTTCGCAATGCGAGCCGATCGCTTACCCGAAGCCCGATGGCAAGCTGACATTCGACCGCCTATCCTCGGTGTTTATCTCTAACACGAACCACGGGGAGAACCAACCAGCACACCTGACGCTCAGGGACGCGAGTGTGCCGGTAAATGTGAACCTGCGAACGTACGCGGGGCCAGAGAGCCGGTTTTGCCCGGCGGGCGTGTATGAATTCGTGGAGAACGACGACGGGAGCGACCGGCTGGTGATCAACGCCCAGAACTGCGTGCATTGCAAGACCTGCGACATCAAGGACCCGACACAGAACATCGTGTGGATTCCACCCGAGGGCGGCGGCGGGCCGAATTATCCCAATCTATGAGTTCAGTGGGGCCGAACGGCGAACGCCATCCACATCCGATCGGGTCCATAGGCGGCGTAATTGTCTATCCAGTGCAGGCTGTCGGCGCCACGCGACAGGCGCAAATCGGTCAGCCGTCGGGTCAGGGTTTGAAACGCGAGGCGCAGTTCGCCGCGCGCAAGCTGATTGCCGACGCATAGGTGGATGCCGGCACCAAAGCTCAGATGACTCGCACTGTTCGGGCGATCCAAGTTGACGTCCGCCGGACAGCCGAATTGGCGCGGGTCGCGGTTCGCTGCGCCGAACCGTACCTCGACCATCGAGCCGGCAGGAATGGTCACACCCCCGACCTCGACATCGATAAGCGCTCGCCGAAACAGTGTCTGCAGCGGTGCGGTCACACGCAACGTCTCTTCGACGAACGCACGTGCCCGATCGGGGTTTAGGTGGATTTCATCGACGAGTTCCGGGCGCTCGATCAGCGTCTTCATGCCAAGCGCGAGGGTCGTCGTGGTTGTCTCGTTGCCCGCGACCAAGATCTGCAAGATCAAGCTCTGCAACTCGCGCATGTCGAGCCGACGCCCATCGGTGTCGAGGTTTGCCAGACGGCTCAGGAGCTTGTCGTCGGGCGTCGCGCGCACACGTTCGATTTGGCGTGCCATATATTGCTGCATTTCAATCAACTCGCGCGCGAGATCGACCTGTTGTTCTGGCGTGAGCAGCGGGTCAAGGCTTTGCATGGCGACGTCCGACCATCGCTTGAATCGCTCCCGGTCTTCGCGTGCCACGCCCAACTGCTCGGCAATCACGTACATGGGTAGCGGCACTGCGAACGCGTCGAGGAAGTCAATCTCGGGCTGGCCTGCGAAGCCGTCGATCAGCTCGTCAATGAGCTCCTGAATTCGCGGCTCCAGGCTCGCTACCTTCTGCGTCGTGAAGACTTTATCGACGAGTGTGCGATAGGTGCGATGGCCTGGCGGGTCGTTCGACACCAGCGTGTTCATGGGCAGCCAGCCTTCCGTCTCGAACAGACGGTTGGCTTCCGGTGCCCAACGATCGCCCATCACCCCCGTGTTGTTGCTCAGCGCAGCGACATTCAGCATCGCTTTGCGCACGTCGTCGTATCGCGTCAGGATATAGTGTCCGGACTTCGGATCGCGGTACACCGGCTGCTCTTCGCGCAGACGGTCATACGCCGCAAACGGGCATGCATAGACTTCGCGGTCGGCGAAGCTGATCGGCGGGTTACTGGCTTCGATGCTCATTATCTCTCCTTGCACCCGAGCTTCGGGCGATGGGTCAAGCGGGCCTCGTCGAATGGCGCGGGCCTCGTCTGGTCGGCCTTCAATTCGGCCGTTACAAAAATGTCAACAGCGCGTCGTTATGGACGCCGATGACTTCAACTCCGTTGCATGTCAGCTTGCGCACTCGTCCACCGGCAGCTCAGATCAGCCGGCCGTAGGCGAGCGTTTCACCCGCCGCGGCCCGCACCGTGCGGTCTTAGTTTGCGGCGGAGTGAACGTCTCCCGCCGCAGTCAGGCCAGCCAGTCTGCCGAAAATTAATGCATTGGCGATACCAATCCCCCCACCGACGTAGCGGCGTCCCATGGTGCATCCAAGCACTTCGCCGCCCGCATAGAGGCCAGGAACCGATCGACCGTTCGCGTCCAGCACCCTGCCGAAACTGTCGATATCCAGTCCGGCGTGGCATGAGACGATGGTCGAAGCCCGAATCTCCAGTGCATAGAACGGCGGGGTCCGGAACGAGTACATCTTTTTCGTCTTCTTGAAAAACTCGGGATCATCGCCCGTTTCAGCGTATTCGTTGTAGCGGTCTAGCGAAGCGCGTAGAGCCTCAACGGAGATATCTGCGCGGTGGGCGAGTTCTTCGATCGAGTCGGCCACTTTCACTCTGCCGGTTTCCACGTGCCTGCGGATGACATTGACGCGCCAGCTTTCCGATCCAGGATCATTGATGTAGTGTTTCACCACATTCTCGTCGGCGCAGGCCTCGGCAAGTGCCGGCTCGTCGAAAATCGCGAAACATCGCATTTCAGGCTGTTCGTTCACCAGGTAGCCCGAGACCGCATAGGAAGCATCCTCCGCAATGAAACGGCGACCGTCGCGATTGACGACCATCGCCCAATCGGGAAGAAACGCTTCAGTATCTTTGACGAAATTCGGGCTACATACGAGTAAGCCGTTGTCAAATCCGGTAACATTGGCGCCCGCGCTCTCGCCGAGCTTGATACCGTCGCCCATATTGAACGGCACCTTTTCATAGAAGGAATACACACGGCTGCCGTGGGCCGCGGCGGTCGGCCAAAGTCGTTTGATCATCTCCAAGCTGTTTCCAAATCCGCCCGTGGTGACGACGACGGCCTTCGCACGCAATTCCGTTCCCGCAGCGCGAACCCCGCACACGCGCCCCCCCTCGACGATCAGTTCAGAAACTCGCGACCCCAGCGCCACTTCCACGCCGTTCGCACCCGCATCGTTGGCAAGCGACTGTACGATGCCGATCCCTGCGCCAATGCTTTGATGTCCACGGGGGCACCCGCCCACACCGGATTCCACGATGGCACTTGGCGGGAACTCATTGCCAAGTTCAATCAACCAGTCGATGATGGAAGCGCCACCCTCGCACATGATTTTTGCAAGCGCGGGCCGTATTGACCATTGATAAGGGACATCATGTACTGGAACATCGCCTCCGGTGAGTCGACAATGCCGGCATCCCTTTGGACACGGGTACCCGCCGCATAAACAACGCCGCCCGCAAGCGCGGTGGCGCCTCCCAGCATCTTGTCGGCTTCCAGGATCATCACGGACGCACCATTCCTTGCCGCATGGCACGCCGCGGACAATCCTGCACCTCCACCACCGATCACAATTACGTCAAAGTCAATTGCCACAGTCGGTTACCTCGTCTAGTTTTTGTGAAGTGCAACTCAATTCAAAGGAGATCTGGAGGCGGGGCTCGAGTTCTACCTCAGTCGGGGCGTTGGTTCATCGTGGCTCCTGATGAGCGGTTTTACGGGCTCGGAAAAGGAGGAGTGGATAGCTGCGAACGTCTATTCATGCCGGTGTAGCGGGCGCTTGCTTGAGGGGCAGGGAAGCGTCCGCCAGCAGGGCCGGCTCGATCTTTGCGCCATTGGCGACCAACGCGCGCCCTTGCACGAAGTCGCGAGCGGCATTGACGCAGTCGAGCGCGATCACTCGTCCGTGCCGCAGGTAGACAACCGAGAAGCTGCGTGTCGACATGTCGCCGCGGACCACGGTCTGGTCGTAGCCTGTCGACAACCCCACGGTCTGCAACTTCAAGTCGAATTGGTTTGACCAGAACCACGGCACCGCGTGGTATGGACGTGGGTCGCCGACGATCGTGCGCGCCGCTGTGGTGGCCATGTCCACCGCGTTCTGAACCGATTCGAGACGAACGTGAGCGCCGTCGGCGAACGGATTCGGGTGGAGCGCGCAGTCACCAACGGCCAGGACGTCGAGCAGACTGGTGCGCGCGAACGCGTCGACCGTGACGCCGTTGGACCCCGAGGCGCCAGCCGCGATCAGGGGCTCGACGGCAGGGTCGATGCCGATGCCCGCCACTACCATCTCCGCAGGTAAGACGCTGCCATCGGCGAGCCTGACACCGGTGGCCCGGCCGTCGCATGTCTCGATGGCATCGACCATCGCGCCAAGCTGAACGACGACGCCTCGCGCGCGGTGTTCCGCCTCGTAGAACCGTGACAGCGCTTCACCGGCCACGCGTGCCAGCACCCTTTCGCGGGCCTCTAGCACGGAGACCGACTTGCCTTTCGCCACCAGCGCCGCGGCTACTTCCAGGCCGATGTAACCGCCACCGACAATGACGACATGCTGAACGCCGGTCAGTGCACGCTGGATTTTGTCCGCATCGGCACGCGTGCGCAGACCATGGATACCCTTGGCCTCCGCGCCCGGGCAGTTAAGAGGGCGTGGCCGTCCACCGCAGGCCCATACCAGCCGACCGTAATCGAAGGTCTCGCCGCCCGCAGTCCGCACAGTGTGTGCGGCCGGGTCGACGACGACGACACGATGGCCGGTCAATACCTGCACATTGCGTTCAACCCAGAACAATGCCGGACGGATCAGCAGCCGGTCGAATGGCTTTTCTCCGCTGAGGAATTCCTTCGAAAGCGGGGGGCGCTCATAGGGCAGTTCGGGCTCGTCACCGAGCAGGGCGATGCTGCCGTCGAAACCCTGCTGGCGCAGCGCCAATGCCGTGTGGGAACCGGCATGGCCCGCCCCTACGATCAGCACGTCATACGAACGGCCCATGTCACGCCTCCTCGGCGATAGCCACGCGTAAGCCATCCAGCGCCTCGGTGAATGGAATCTGACACGACAGGCGCGATGTCGCGTCGCGCGATCCCGCACTGTCGAGCAGATCGCTCTCTTCGCCGCTCATCGGCGGCAGCCGGTCTGCAAACGCTAGATCGACGTGCACATGGCAGGTTGCACACGAGCAACACCCACCGCACATGGCGAGCATTTCGTCGATGCCATGATCGCGAATCAGTTCCATGACTGAACGGCCATCACCGGCCTCGATGATCGACTCGGCGCCATCGCGCCTGATCACGACGAGGCGGGCCATCAGGCGCGCCTCACCGGTTGAGCGTCTGGACAGACGCCGGACCGCTTTGGGCGGCCGGGTAGAGCTTGACTGGCTAATGGCGTCATCGACATCGTGTCTCCTACCCCGCGCAACCGCGAGTGCATTTGATTGAGAATCGTATTGTACAGTACGATATGGTATCGTACATAGTGAGCGGATGGATTGTCAAGGTGGCGCATAGCAAGCCGAGCTATCGGCGCGATGGTGAAGGAGACGGGAACAGTGGCGATCAGAAACTTGAAGAAACGACAAGCGATCCTGGAGGCGGCGTACCAGTTATTCCGTACAAACGGCTTCGAGAGGACCTCGATGTCTGCGATAGTGGCCGTCGTCGGTGGGTCCAAGGGGACCATCTATGCCCACTTCGGATCAAAGGAGAAGCTTTTCGTCGATTGCATGTTCTCCGTACCCGAGTACTCGATGGCCCGCATGCTCGAAGGCCTGCGCGCCGAGGGCAACGATCTGGACGCGCAGTTGCGGGAGTTCGGCGAATCCTTTCTCCGCCTAGCGTGCACTTCAGAGGTCGTCTCGGTTCGGCGCCTGATGATCAGCGAGGCGCAGCGCGGCGGTGTTGGCCGGATGTTCTACGAAAGATTCCAGACTTTCCAGCAGGAACTCGCGTCCTTCGTTTCGAGGTGGATGGCACACGGGCAGTTGCACCGAGCCGACGCGCACATTGCCGCCACGCAGCTGCGCCTGCTTCTCGAGGCGGAGGTGATCGACCCGCTGCTGCTGTGTGCGACCGATGGCCCGATTGCCGACGTCGATGTCCGGCGCATGTCCGCCCGCGCCATCGACACGTTCTTGCGTGCCTATGCACCGAAAGCTGTACAGACTACCGAACCGGCACCCCGAGGCGCCCCGGCTCAGTTCGCGCCCGGTGGCTCATGCTGACACAGGCGTTCGCGCAACTCGCGTCGAAGCAGCTTGCCCGTTGGCGAACGGGGCAACTGATGCACGAATTCGAAGCGGGTCGGAGCCTTGATGCGGCCTAGCCGCGCCAGGCACCACGCCGGCAGATCGCGTCGAAGCACGTGCTCGTCGTATCCGGCCACGGCGACAACGAACGCGACAGGGCGTTCGCCGAACTTCTCGTCCTCGGCGCCGATTACGCCCACGTCTGCCACGCCCACCATTTCCAGCAGTGCGGCTTCGATCTCCTGCGGATAGATATTCACGCCACCGGAGATGATCACGTCGTCCATGCGGTCGGTCAGGTACAGATAGCCTTCCGCGTCGAGGTAGCCGATGTCGCCAAGCGTCTGGTAGCCCTGCGGGCTCGTTCGATCCGCCGTCTTGTTCGGATCTCCGAAGTATTCGAACGGTGTCACACCAGAGAAGAAAATGCGCCCCGTGCAACCTGGTGCCAGTTCGCGGAATTCTTCGTCCAGCACATGCGGCACGCCCTTGACGGTGCGCCCGACCGAGCTTGGATGGGTCAGCCACTCCTGCGTGCTGATCATCGTAAGGCCCACGCCTTCCGAGCCCGAATAGTATTCGACCAGGATCGGCCCCCACCAGTCGATCATCGCGCGTTTCAATTGCGGTGGACACGGCGCGGCCGCATGCAGCGCCACGCGGTGCAAGGGCGCGCGGAAGTTCCGGCGTGCTGATTCAGGCAGTTGCAACAAGCGCGGGAACATAGCAGGCACCCATTGCGAGTGCGTGATGTGCTGCGTCGCGAGCAGCTGGAGCGCCTCGGCCGCATCGAACTTACGCATGCCGATTACGCAGCCGCCCGCAGCGGTAACCGCCAGTGCCGCCCGTAGTGGGGCTGCGTGATAAAGCGGCGCCGTGGACAGATAACGCACGCCCTCGTCGAAGCCGAAGAGCGGAATCAGGTCGGCCGCAAAGCTCGGGGTTGCCCGTTGATCGGCCGGCGGTAGAGGACGCCAGACTCCCTTTGGCGCCCCCGTGGTGCCTGACGTGTAGAGCATCAAGGCGCCAGGTGCTTCGCCGACTCGCGGCAACTCGCTTTGGTCTGCCATGTCATCGCTCAGCGATCGGAAGCCCGGCACCGCATCACCGTGCCAGAACCAGTGCGCCACCGCAGTGCAGTGCGCAGGCAGTTTCGCCACATGGGTTTGCGCCGATCGGTCGGCAACGACCAGACGGGCCCGGCAATTTGTGATGATGGCGGCCACATCGGGCAGCGCTAGCGTGGTGGCAATCGGCGTGTAATACAAACCGCTGCGCCAGGCGGCCCAAGCCATAACCAGCGTGAACGGCGAGTTGGTCAGGCTGGCCGCGACATGGTCGCCACGCTTCAGCCCAAGGGCGTCGAAAATCCGCGCCAGCTGATTTGCCTGGGATTCCAGCTCGGCATAGGTGAGCGCGGTATCGCCGATCTGGACGGCGATTTGCTCGGGGCGGCGCTGTGCCCAATTGCGTAGATCATAGATCATGGCAGTAAATTGTAATGGAGAGGAGGCTGCGCCACGTCAGGCTGATCCTAGGCGATCGCGATGCACACCGCCCCCCGTGCGAGGTCAGCTCAGGTACTGACTCAGTTTGGCCAGGTATTGCCGGATGCGACTTTCCGCCCCACGCAGCCGATCTCCTTGTAGCTGCTCCATCGCACGCCTCGCTAGTAGCGGTCTGCGAAGCTTCATTGCCTGCAAGAGGCGGACAGTGTCACATATTTCTCAGGGATCGCGGCGAAACGCTAGGAATCTACAATATGGTATTGTACGATACGATTATCGCTATCGCGCAACCGATGCTTTATAAGGCGCCGGCGAATCGAATGGGATGGTGCTGACTTTTGGGCGAGGTGTCGTGCGAACCTCGATTCACTCGAATCGGCGCCGCCCTTTTTCTGAACAAACGGTAAGCGAGGGCACTGATGAGCATGGGACGTCTGGCTGGAAAGGTCGCGATTGTCACGGGCGGTGCGTCGGGGATGGGCGCTGCCACAGTAAGACGATTTCGAGCCGAAGGTGCGGAAGTGTTTGTGGCCGATATTCAGGAAGATCTTGGCGGCGAAGTGGCCAAGGAAACGGGGGCGACCTTCGCACGTCTCGACGTTGCGAGCAATGAGGACTGGGTAAGCCTGGCTGCTCAGGTGGAGAAACGCTTTGGGCGCCTTGACGTTCTATTCAACAACGCGGGAGTTGTAGGCGGCGAGAACACCGTGGATCGAATCGATCTCGCTGTATGGAATCGTCTAATTTCGATCAATCAGACTGGGGTGTTGCTCGGTTGCCACCACGCCGTCAAGTTGATGCGCCGGAATCCGGGGGGGTCTTGCGGCTCTATCATCAACACGGCGTCTACCGTGTCATACGTGGCGTTGAGTCATGACATCGCGTACAGCGCGACTAAGGCAGCGGTGCGGAATCTCACGAAGTCGGTCGCTGTTTGGTGTGCTCAGGCCAAGACAAACATTCGGTGTAATTCCATCCATCCTGGGCCCATCGACACGGCTATTTTTTCGCATGCCGTGCCCGCGGGGACCGATATGGCCCCGATCATGAAGGCGCTGAACGCGATGGCCCCCGTGGGGCGCATGGGTCGGCCCGAGGAAGTTGCCGCGGCTGCAGTCTTTTTTGCGTCGGACGAAGCACCGTTCGTCACGGGCGCCGAGTTGGTCGTCGACGGGGGCATGATGTCGGTGCATCCCGACCTTCCGCGAGAATAACCGTCGTTCAGCGACGCGTCGATAGGGGCAGGCCTGATGGCCTGTTCGCGTCTCGCGATGGGCGGGGGCCCACACAATGACCATTGTCGTCACTGATTTCATCAAGGCGCCTATCGAGCGAGTGTGGATGATCGTTGCCGACTTTAGCGGGCTCAAGCGCTGGCACCCGGAAGTCGTACAGTGCGAGACCGTCGGCCACGGTGTGGGCGCCTTACGGACTGTGCACTTTCGTGACTGGTGGGCGACCGAGCGGCTTGAGCGACTGGACGGTCTCGAACACGTCATCAAGTACACGGTCGTCGAATGCAGTCGGGTGGCGAACATTGGCGTAAAGGGTTGCATTACGCTGACACCGCTTAGCGCAGAATCCACTCGCATCGACTGGGTGGCCGGCTTGGATGCTCGTAGTGAACATGCCGCGGATGTCAACATGGCGCTCAAGGCCTACTATCCCACCCGCATTGGTCATCTGAAGGCAGCGCTTGGCTTGCTCGGCTAGATTCAACGACGTCATGCGATGCGGCTATCGCCCTACGTGTGAGCGGGCGCTCATCCCGTAGTCCCGTATCGGCGCCAGTCCAACGGTAGGACATTCAGCGATCGATTTTTGTCGCGCGTACACAAGGAACGAAATGGATCTCGGTATTCGAGGGCGAAAAGCGATTATCAACGGAGGGAGCGCCGGGCTTGGTCTGGGAACAGCCTATGCGCTGGCTCGCGAAGGCGTCGACCTTTTCATCTCGGCTCGCAACGAAGCAAGGTTGACCGATGCCTGCGAAGCGATCCGTCGCTCCACCGGCGCGAAGGTGGTAGCTGTAGTCGCAGACCACGCGACGACGGAAGGGCGGGCGCGAATCCTAGCTCGCTGCCCGGACCCGGATATCCTCGTTGGCACCTGCTCGCCACCGCCCTACATCGAGGATTTTCGCTCGATCTCCGAAGATGACTGGCGTCTCAATTTCGAGCTCACGATCATTTCTCCGGTCGAGTTCATGCGATGCGTGGTAGACGGCATGGCTGAGCGCAGGTGGGGGCGCATCTTGAACATTGCTACAGCAGCGGCCAAGTTTCCGCACCCTTGGCGAATCTTGTCGGGCGCACCGCGGTCCGCATTAACGAATTACTCCGTTGCGGTGGCTCGACAGGTTGCTCAGTACAACGTCACCATAAACACGCTGCTTCCCGCGATGCACGATACGGACGGGATCCGAGCTATCTATGGTGCTAAGGCAGCCGAAAACGGCACGGATGTGGACTTGGAGATAGCGCAGGCAGTGCGATCGATACCGATTCCCGCGGGCAGGTTTGGTTCGGCGGATGACTTTGGTTGCATCGCGGCGATGTTTTGCGCTGAGCAGAGCAATTACATCACCGGGCAAAGCCTGGTCGTCGATGGCGGCGTGACGAATTCTTTGTTCTGACGGGATCGTCGCGTCAAAGACGACTTCACTGCTGGGCCTACATGAGGCAGCGAGGCTGGAATGCGGTGGCTGCCGCATCGGCCGATTTTCCGTTATTCAATGGATGAGGAGAGTAACCGTGAGCAAGCGTGACGTAGTGGTCCTTTCGGCGGTCCGGTCGGCAATCGGAAGTTTCGGCGGATCACTCGCCGACATGGAGCCCCCCGAGCTTGCCGGCATCGTCATGAAAGAAGCCGTCGCGCGCTCCGGTGTCGACCCACTTGCGGTCAACTACGTGACGGTCGGCAATACGATTCCCACTGACAGCCGATTCGCCTACGTGGCGCGCGTAGCGGCCATCAACGCGGGACTCCCGATGGATTCCGTTGCGATGTCAGTTAATCGGCTTTGCTCCTCCGGTCTCCAGGCCATTGTGACGAGTGCCCAGAGTGTTCTGCTCGGTGACTGTGATTTCGGCATCGGAGGCGGCGTCGAGGTGATGAGTCGCGGCGGCTATTTGTCCACCGCGATGCGCTCGGGCGCGCGCATGGGCGACACGAAACTAGTTGACACGATGGTCGCCACGTTGACCGATCCGTTCGGCGTGGGTCATATGGGCATCACGGCCGAGAACTTGGTGGCCAAATGGAGCATAACGCGTGAACAGCAGGACATGCTGGCCGTTGAGTCACATCGTCGTGCGGCACGGGCAATCGCGGAAGGGCGGTTTAAATCGCAGATCGTTCCTATCGTCAAGCGAACGAAAAAGGGGGAAACGATTTTCGACACTGACGAGCACGTGAAGCCGAACACGTCGCTGGATATCCTTGCCGCGATGAAACCGGCGTTCAAGAAGGACGGGTCGGTTACCGCCGGTAACGCCTCGGGCATCAACGATGGAGCCGCCTTTCTCGTAATCGCTGATTCGGCCGCAGCGGCCGCGGCCGGCCACAAGCCGATCGCAAGGCTCGTGTCTTACTCAGTGGCTGGCGTGCCCAACGACATCATGGGCGAAGGCCCGATTCCCGCCACGCGGCTGGCGTTGAAAAAGAGCGGACTTGAGCTCCATCAAATCGACGTAATCGAGAGCAATGAAGCTTTTGCGGCGCAGGCTATCGCGGTGGCACGCGCGCTCGAATTCGACATGGAGAAGACGAATCCGAATGGAGGTGCCATCGCGTTGGGTCACCCCATCGGCTGCTCTGGGGCCTTCCTTGCCACCAAGGCGATCCACGAGCTACATCGCACTGGTGGCCGATACGCGCTAGTCACGATGTGCGTCGGTGGGGGGCAGGGAATCGCGGCCATCTTCGAACGTATGTGAGGCCCAAGAGGAGACGGCATCCGAACTACGCTCGACGTCGCGCAAAGTGTTGACCAGCCCTTGGTCACGGTAACAGATGACGAGGTGCTGCGGTCATGAGAACGCGCATGTCGATGCACGCGCCTTGATAATAGATGCATGGTTCTTCGGTTACGGCGGGCCGAGAGAAAACCGCGAAACAGGCGGCGCTTACAAGACCTGCGGCCACAATCATCAAAATTGTTCGAGTGCGTCGCTTCATTGCAGTCTCCTCCAGGCGTTTCCGGTGTTTAAGAATCTTTGCGTCCTGTCCTTCGCGTATGCGAGATGGGATGATCCGAACCTTGCAGGGGGACGGTTTGCCGCTTTCCCTGCGGTAAGCGTTTATCCCTCGGAGGCGGAAACCGGGATTACCTTGATGGTGATTGAATCGCTCGAACTGACGTGGGCTGCGCTGGCTGCGATCCGCTCTTCCGGCGCCGTACCGTAGACGGTGGTCCGCTGTCGAGGCAGCCGACCCGCGGACGTGATGAGCGCCGACAGCGCTGCGGGCGTCATCTCCTGACCGTGAACCGCACCGGCGGCCCGGGTGATCGACTCGTTCATGAGCGTGCCGCCCATATCGTTGGCACCCGCACAGAGTGCGGCCCGTGCACCGAGCGGCCCCATCTTGACCCACGACGTCTGAATATTCCCAACGTGCGGATGGAGCACGAGTCGCGATACGGCATGCATGAGCAATGTTTCGCGAAACGTCGGCCCCTTGCGTGATTTTCCTTTGCGATAGATCGGCGATTCCATATGGACAAACGCGAGCGGGACGAATTCGGTGATGCCCCCGGTGTCCGCAGCGAGATTGCGCAGCCGGAGCAGATGGCGTGCCCAGTGTTCCAGCCGCTCGATGTGGCCGAACATGATCGTGGCTGTGCTCTTGAGGCCCAGACTGTGAGCAACCGACATTACTTCCAACCATTGATCCGTTTTCAGTTTGTCGGGACAAAGCGTAGCCCGCACTTCATCGTCAAGGATTTCTGCCGCCGTCCCCGGGAGCGTGCCGAGGCCGGCATGCTTCAAGCGCGACAAATATTCTTCGAGCGGTAGGCCGAGCGTTTGAGCACCTTGCCAGATCTCGAGCGGGGAGAAAGCGTGCACGTGAATGCCGGGCGCGGCTGCTTTGACGGTCTTGAGAATCGAGAGGTAGCTTTCACCCGTGTACGACGGATGAATGCCGCCTTGCAGACAAACCTCCGTCGCGCCTCGGTCCCATGCTTCGCGAACGCGATTACCGATCTCGGCTTGATCGAGGTCGTATCCGGCGCCGCGGTGGACGCGTTGGCCTTTGGAGAACGCGCAGAATTGACAGTGGAAGTAGCAGATGTTGGTGTAGTTGATATTGCGCGTGACCACGTAGCTCACCGTATCGCCGCAATGGGCTCGCCGCAATTGATCTGCCGCGTGGCAGACGTGGGAAAAATCCTCGCCCCGTGCCTGGAACAGTCGGATCACATCGTGCTCGCCTAGAGTGCCTCCGCTGGCTGCACGCCGGACGATCTCGTCCAGGTCCGGGCTGACCAGTGCTCGATCCGCTTCCCGCAAGAAGGCGAGGTCGGTGGCAGGCGGGGGCATCTGGCCTCCCGCCATCCAATCGTCAATGCGCGCAAAGCCCTCTGTGTCGATCTTGCGGAGCACAGCGGTACGCAACCCTTCGTCGACCCAACGGGCACTGTTCACGGCGTATCGCGGGTAGATGGTCAACCGCTCTTGCAGGTACTTTCCGTTCGACAGCGTTTCCCGGGTCAGCTCTTCGAGATGAGGCCAAGGGGCTTCGGGATTGACGAAATCGGCAGTCAAGGGCGACACACCGCCCCAGTCGTTGATGCCGGCCTCCAGCAGTGTGCGGAGCACGCCCGGGGAAAGATTGGGGGGCGCTTGGATCCCCATGTCCGGACCGAAAATGATCCGGGCGACAGCAATCGTCCAGCACAAATCGCCCAGGTTGGGCTCGCTTGCACCGGCCATCGGAGTGCCCGGTTTGGCGCGGAAATTCTGGACGATGACTTCCTGTAGATTGCCGTGGCGAGCGTGTATCTCGCGTAACGCTAGGAGCGCTTCGACGCGCTCGCGCCGGGTTTCTCCGATACCGATGAGAATCCCGGAAGTCATAGCGACGTTTTGCCGTCCTGCAGCCTCGAGCGTGGCGAGCCGCGCGGCGGGGACTTTATCGGGACTACCGAAATGGGGCATCCCACGCTGGCAGAGCCGATCCGATGCGGATTCCAGCATGATGCCCATCGAAGGCGCCACGCGGCGTAGCTTGGTGATCTCTTCATCGGAGAGACAGCCGGCGTTGACATGCGGAAGCAGGCCGGTCTCGTTGAATATCGCTGCGGCAACATGCACGACGTAGTCGATCGTCGTTTCGAAGCCGAGCTTATCCAGTGCTTGGCGGGCCGCGGGGTAACGCAGCTCCGGTTTCTCTCCAAGCGTCAACAGCGCTTCCTTGCAGCCCATGCGGGCGCCCGCGCGGGCCGTCTCCAGCATCTCGTCGAGCGTCAGGTACGCTGTATGGATGGACGGAGACTGTCGAGAAAAAGTGCAGTAGTGGCAGACGTCCCTGCAAAGCCGCGTGACGGGCAAGAAGACCTTTCGGGAATAGCTGACCACATTGCGCGCGCCGCGGTCGCGAAGTTCCGTCGCCGCAGCAAGCAAAAGCGGCATGTCGTCGCACGCCGCGAGCATGAGGGCTTCAGTTTCGGACAGCAGACTACCGCTCGCGGCGGCGCAAATCACAGCTTGCATATCGGTCATGGTGCGGCCTCTATTTCTTTCCGGAATACGGAGGTGGCGATTTTCGCGAGAAACGCGGCAGTGCG
This sequence comes from Trinickia symbiotica, assembly GCF_003028655.1. Taxonomy (GTDB): domain Bacteria; phylum Pseudomonadota; class Gammaproteobacteria; order Burkholderiales; family Burkholderiaceae; genus Trinickia; species Trinickia symbiotica_A. Next base: position 73,351 of record NZ_PYUC01000002.1, on the reverse strand, counting down.
TGAACTACACGCGTTTGCTCGTGCAGCGTCCTTGAGCATCTCGAGATCGTCTGCGGTGTCCACGTCGAGCGCGGTAGCAGGCATGTCCACGTTGGCGACGGCGCGATGCCGCCGAACGCATTCGTCGACGTGCAGAGCATGACTATCTGCTCCGTAGTGGTAAGTGAATGCATCTGGCCGCTCAGCTAGACAAATGTTCGTACCGCCATCGCGCGAACGGGCAAGCACGACGCGCCCCGTTCCGCTGAGATTGCTCCAGGTATCGAGCACACGGGTGAGGGCACCCGCAGTCAGCAGCGGCAGGTCGGCATGCACGACCAGCAGCGCAGTCGCGCCTCTCGCGGCCGCGACTCGTGCGGTGCCCGCGATCGCGGCATTCAATCCCGGTGCCGCAGTAACGGTCTTTTCGTTTAGCCAGACCGCGCCGTTTCGCGCTGCCAGTTGTTGAACCGCGGACGAATCCGACAGCACGCAAACGTGCTGAGCGACGTTCGCGCTTCGCAGGGCGGACAGCACGTCTTCGGACATCGCGCGAGCGAGTTCGGCGCGAGCGGCGGGACTCAGGGCGGTCGCCAGCCGACTCTTCGCCATGGCAAAGTCTTTGACGGGCACGACCGCCCAAATCACGTCAGCACGTGAGCTCATGGCAATATGCGATCACGGACCGTGCCAGACGCAGTTTGTCGTCGTCGCCGTTCATCAATGTCGGCATAGCCTCGCAGGCGAGGCCCAGCCCGCGTATGCAAGCAACCTCATCACTGTCTGTCTCGTCGACGATGAAGGCGGTGATCAGATCGCGGTAGTGCTGCGCTACGGCAAGCGACGAAATCGGCATTCCCAGCTCGCTCATCATTTTTGCGGCGGGCCCCTTGACGGCCTTGCCGCCGATGATGGGCGATACCGCGACGATAGGTGCGCGGATGGACCGCAGGACCTTCTCCATGCCGGGAATGGCTAGCATGGGGGCAATACTGACGAAGGGATTCGACGGGCAGAAAATCACCGCTCGAAGAGTGGGAGAGTCGAGCACCGTGCGCAGCTCGGGATGCATGGTGGCGCGTTCCGCTCCAGCGAAGTGGAAACCCGTGACGCGAGGTTCGCAGCGACGACGTACGAAGTAGTCTTGAAAAGGCAATTCGCCTTCCGCCGTATGGACGATGGTGCTCACAGGGTCGTCGGACATGGGCAACAAGCGCTGCGCAATGCCGAAGGCAGCGCACATCTCGGCTGTGACCTCGCTCAGGCGTGCCCCTTCGCGCAGCCGCTGAGTGCGATATAGATGTGTTGCAATGTCGCGGTCGCCGAGACGGAACCAGTCCGGGCCACCGAGCTCGGACAGTGCATTCAGGCAGCTCCATGTCTCGCCCTCTACGCCCCAGCCGAGTGAGCGATTTGCCCTGCCGCAAAGGGTATAGGTGATGGTATCGAGGTCCGGGCAAATATGTAGACCGAGATGGTCGAAGTCGTCGGCTGTATTAGCGACTATAAGCAGTTCGTCGGGCGGTAGAGCGCGTGCAAGGCCGAGCGCCAGTTTTGCGCCTCCGACGCCGCCGGAGAACGCAATCGTGCTGATGTTCTTCATCGGAACAAGTCCTCACTCTTCGGGCGAATCAACGCCTTGCCGTCAGCGCTGCTGCAGCGGAAGCGAACCCCACGTGCGACTACGACCGGCGTGCCTTCGTCGGCCTGCCCCATCAAGAGGGAGCCGGCGGCAGCTAATTCATCGACGATGGCAATTTGCGTGCGTTCAAGTTTGCGCCCAAACAGGTCGGGTTGGCCCACCATGTCGCGCACCGGCTCGATGCCCGCACACCCGATCGCGAAGCCCAGGACGCCGTTGCGCCAAGCTCGTCCGGCTGAGTCGTTGATGATCACGGCAATATCGACGTTGCAACGTGCGCGCAGCGTCTCGCGCAGGGCTTGAGCCGACATGTCGGGATCTACCGGCAACAGCAGCACGCGCGGATCTTCATTGTCATCGGACGTGATGTTGGAGCGGTCAATGCCTGCGTTCGCGTGTACGTAACCAAGCCGATGCTCGACGATGATCACACCCGGCCGTTGGCGCACCACCTCACGCGACTCCTGCAAGATCAGCTCCACCACGCGTGGATCCTTCTGGGTGGTGGTGGCGAGTTCGAGGGCCGCGGCAGACGGCGTGATTTCTGACAGCCGTGCGTAGCGGCCCTCCGCTTTGGACACCACCTTTTGCGCGACGATTAGCACGTCGCCATCACTCGGTTCCAGCCTGGCTCGCGCGTAGCCGTCTGAGACGATCTGTGCAAGATCGTCTCCTGGCTCAATCGCGGGAATTTCCGGGAGCGCGGTTAGCGTCAATTGGGTCGGCACGGTTGACTCGCTTTAGTACGGTTTCCGGCAGATAACGGTCGTGGGACGTGCCTGCTAAACACCCGTAATACGGATCCCGGCATGGCATTTGAACTGGCGATTAATCGTGATCAGCACCGATGTGAGGGCTTCCGCCGCCGCGGCATTGTTGATCGGGCCCGCCTGGAAGCCGCGCATGCCGCATGCTTCGACAAGTTTCACGACCGCCGCCCGGGCCTCAGGGTCGTTGCCGCAGACGAGCACATCGCAGTTGAGATCGTGCCTCGACTGCAGGTGATCGGCCGCAACGTTCTGAAATGCCGATACCACGCGCACTGCATCGCCAAGAAAGGCTTGCGCGGCCTGGCCGGCGGAGCCGGACGCTGGCAACTGGACAGTGCCGACTTTGGGCGGCACGAGCGGTACTGTAACGTCGACCAAGATCTTGCCGTTGATATGTTCTTTGACAGCCGCTAACGTGCCCTGCTGATGGCTGAACGGGACAGTCAGCACGACGATATCGGCAGCATTGGCTGCGGCAACATTGTCCATGTCCGTCAAGTGCGCGTCAGCTACCCCTCGCTCGGCGAGAATGCTACGCAGGCGGTTGCAAGCCGCTGCCGCCTTTTCACGATCGCGTGAACCGATGATCACTGAGTATCCTGCTTCGATCCATCGAAGCGCAAGCCCTGATCCGAGGTCACCGGTGCCACCAATGACGGCTAAAGAAGGTTTGGTTTCCATGCTTCAACTCCTGACATAGTGCGAGGGTTGACGCCGTCGTCTGCTGGCTCGCGTTACTGACGAACGGTGTTCAACGCCGTTCGTTTTCTGTTGTTCGAGGTGCCGAAGCAGGACATCGTCAGACATAAAGATCGGCGTAGCCGTCGACATCATGTTGGCCCGGCCTCTCCATGGACGACGATCGAATCGGTCTCTGGGAAAGTGGGTTGCATATGCGAAACGACAGTGTGTCTCCGATGCAAGCTGCGCTGTAGCGCATCAACCGGATGCGACTACCCACACAAAAAACATAATGGCGCCTACGATGCTTCCAAGGAAGGCAAAGAAGTCCTGCTGTGCGCCGATTTTCTTGCCGATGGCGAGGCTCACGAATCCTCCGAGTGCGGTGACTCCGAAACAGACGAACAACGCCGCGCTCACGGAGATGACGAATTCCATCAGACCGTTCGAAGGATTGTCTACCAGGTACCATCGGACGCCTGCACCCAAGATGCCCAAAGCAGCGAGGACACCATACAGCGGGGCGTCGCCATGTCGAAGTGTCATCTGCATCGTCTCCATGGATATAATTTATAAGTGCCTCCTTTGATCATTAAACGTACTACCTACTACAGTCGAGCTTGCCGAGGCACTTGCGATATGCACTCTGGTTATGGACTTTTGCATACCGTATGTACACATACAATACTGTCAGAGGACGATGACGTCAAGGCGATATTCGCTTGACGTCCCTGATGGTGCGCGAGCTTTGCGGGTGATCGATTGGCTGCTTATGGGGGGGCGGCCGGGGCTTGTCCGGCGTGTGATTGCCAATCGGCCATGTGGGCAACGTTCGAGACGGACAGCGCCGAGGGAGTGCTTTGTGGCGGGACGTCGGAAATGCCTGCTAACATATGGTAAACACGTATGTCATGGTTTCCCTGAGGGGCTTTAACTTCGGCGGCCCGGAAGGGGGTAGCGAACATTCAAGGATGACGGATGAACCAAAAGGCAGAGTTGCCCGCCCGCAAGAAGAAGGCGAGTGCGCCGGCAAATAACAGCGGGCAGCAAAATCGGGAAGAAGGCGGCTGGGATCAGAGGCTCGGTTTTTTGATGCACGATGTCTCACGATTGCGCCGCACCGCCTACGACGGCTATATGAAGCCGCTGAATATCACGCGCTCGCAGTGGTGGGTGCTGATCTATCTCGCTCGCCACGACGGCATGATCCAAAGTGACCTCGCTAAATTGCTAGAGTTGGGCAAGGCCGCTCTTGGTGGACTGATTGACCGGCTTGAGGCTTCTGGCCTGGTCCGTCGTGGCGCGGATGACGCTGATCGGCGCGCCAAGCGAATCTATTTATCGCCTGCGGGCGCGAAACTGATTAAGGAAATGCAGGTACGCAGCGATCAGATGAACGAGCGCATCCTCGAAGGACTGAGCGCTGAAGACCGCGAAAATCTGACGGACTTGCTAACCCGCGTTAAACGAAATCTGCAAGCTATCGTCCGCGACAATGAATGACGCTCGGCCATTTCAGATCTCGTTATGGAGATCGCGGAGGGCAAAAAAAAGATCACGGAGTGAGTCGACGTGAGCGTGGTCTATCCATGGAGACAGGTTTTGGTAGGCTTGCGACCAGCGGGCTAGTGAGCAACCAAAAACGTCGCGACCCTTTGGGGTGACCACGAGCTGGCGTTTTCGTCTGTCACCGCCGTGAGGGATGATTGCTACTAGCTTGCGGCGGAATAGCGGAGCGAGTTGTGACGACAGATTGGAGCGGTCCATCGCTAGTGCATCTGCCATGTCGCCGAAGACCATGGGTTCTTTGTGATGCAGTAGCGCCAACATGCATAATTGCGACGCGTTAACGTCTGTGTCTCGCAACGCCACGTCGAAGAAAGTCCAGAAAGCTCGCATCGCGCGCTGAGCAAAGAAAAGTTTGAGAGTCAGCGCGGAGATTTCTGCAATCGACGTGGCCCTCGGGCCGGCGTCGTGATTTTTCATGTCGGCGTTTCCTGGTTTCCTGTGCGCTCCTGAGGGACCTTTTTAGCCAAGCCCGAACTTCTTTCTCAAGCTTGCATCGAAGGGGCCTGAGGGCACGAAGCGCCGCAATTTGCGCAACAGGGATGCTTCACCGGCCGGGGTGCGGCGCATACGCCAGGTGCCAAGCGCCGCTTCAACGATTGTGCTCGCTACGCCGTCGGGCGCGGGGGCACCTTTGACACTGTTGGCGCCTGCGCTTGATGCAAGGGCCCGCTCGCGATCATAGTCGGCGATTTTCGAGCTTGCCAGAGCGGCGTTGATGTCAAAGTTGGTCCTAGTAAAAGATGGTTCGACCAGCGTTACCCGGATGCCGAACTGGCGCACCTCGTGATCGAGGGTCTCGGTCAGCCCCTCGACGGCATGCTTGGACGCTGAATAGAGTCCCATGTAGGGGGCGGGCAAGAACCCGAGCACCGAACTGACATTGATGATCCTTCCGCCACGTTGTGCCCGCATATGGGGAAGTACTGCCTGCGTCGTGCGCAGAATGCTGAAGACGTTGGTATCGAACAACCATAGAGCCTCGGCAGTCGAAGTTTCCTCCACGGCACCGCTCAGGCTCGTTCCTGCGTTATTGACGAGTACGTCGATTCGTCCGGTGCGTTCGAGGACGGACTGGATTCCGGCCTTGACCGAAGCATCGTCGCGAACATCCATCTCGACAAGCTCGACTCCAGAGATAGGCGCCGCTTTTGCGATGCTGCGCACGGTGCCGAATACCTTGCAGCCCCGTTTGGTAAACTTCTCGGCGGTGGCGCGCCCGATACCCGATGACACACCGGTCACAACGACAACAGTGGAATTCGACATAGCGGTTCCCTTTGATACGAGTCAATGGATTGATGTTTTCAAGTACGTGCATCCAGCGGATCCTGCAGGCTCTGTTCCGAGGGCAGCGTCTGCTCATGCCGGCCTTTGCGCAAGCCAGCACTACTGCCGGGCCGGATCTTGAACCAGATGGAATACATGGCTGGCAGGAACATCAGCGTCAAAACCGTCCCTGCAAGCGTGCCGCCGATCAGCGTGTACGCGAGCGTTCCCCAGAACACCGAATGGGTCAGCGGGATGAAGGCCAGGATCGCCGCCATGGCCGTCAGGATGACCGGACGTGCACGCTGCACTGTGGCCTCTACCACCGCATGGAACGGATCCAATCCCGCGCGCTCGTTCTGGTGGATCTGCCCGATCAGAATCAGCGTGTTGCGCATGAGGATGCCCGATAGAGCGATGAGGCCGACGAGCGCATTGATGCCGAAAGGCTGACGGAACAGGATCAGCGTCGGCACCACGCCGATCAAGCCCAACGGGCTCGTCAGAAACACCATCACCATCGCGGAGATCGAGCGCACCTGGAAGATGATGATGATGAGCGTCACCGCCAACATGATCGGGAAGAGCGGCAACATGGCTGTCGTCGCTTTGGCCGATTCCTCGATGGAGCCCGCCTGCTCGATGCGGTAGCCGCCAGGCAGCTTCGCCATGATGGGCTGAAGCTGCTTGGTGATTGCCGTCGATACATCGGGAGGCTGCAAGTCGTCGGCGATATCGCCCCGCACCGTGATCGTCGGCACGCGATCGCGCCAACGCATGATCGGCTCCTCCATGCGCACCTCGACCTTGCCCACTTGCGAGAGCGGGATGCGTTGCCCACGCGCGCCGGCCAGCGTGAAGTCGCCGATCTTTGCCGGGTCGAGCCGAACGTCGCCCGCCGAACGCGCCACAACCTGTACGGTTCGAATATCCTCACGCACCTGTGTGACGGGAACGCCCGTCAGCAAAAATTGCAGTTGTTGGGCCACGCCACTGGACGTCAGCCCGAGCGCCTCCAACCGGTCCTGCTGCAAGGTGAAATGCAGCGTAGGCGTGCGCGTGCCCCAATCGGAGTTGACCGTGCGCATCATCGGGCTGGCATGCATCACCTGCTCGACTTCGCCCGCAATGCCGCGCAGCATGTCCGGGTCCGGGCCGGAGATGCGGTAGGCGACTGGAAACGGCGAATATGGACCGAATACGAGTTGCGTGACGCGCACGCGCGCTTCGGAGGCAAGACCACTAGCGATGGCTTGGCGCAGCCGCTGTTTCAATGCGTCGCGCTCGTCCTGACTGTCCGTGCGCACTACGATCTTGGCAAACGACGGATCGGGCAGTTCCGGCCCCATGGCCAGGTAAAAGCGCGGCGCACCTTGCCCGACGTAAGCCGTGACGATCTTGGCTTCCTTCTGGTTAGCCAGCCACGCCTCCACCTTCTCGGTCGCGGCGCTGGTTTGAGAAATGGATGTGCCATAGGGCATCTGCACCTCAACGAGCACTTCAGGACGGTCCGAGATGGGGAAGAACTGCTTCTTGACCACCCCCATGCCGAGGATCGCCAAGACGAAGAGGCCGACGACTGAACCCGCGACCAGCCATTTGCGCGCGATGACACGCGTGAGCAACTGACGGAAGCGGTTGTAACGCGGCGTGTCGTAGATCGCGTCGTGGCCGCCTTCGATCTTCTTGTAGTCCGGCAGCATCTTCACACCCAGGTACGGCGTGAAGATCACCGCGACGAGCCACGATGCGATCAGCGCGATGCCGACGATCCAGAACATGTTGCTCGTGTATTCGCCGGCGGTGGACCGCGCAAAACCATTGGGCATGAAGCCCACGGCCGTTACGAGCGTGCCCGCGAGCATCGGCGCGGCCGTATGACTCCAGGCGTAGGCGGAGGCGGCCACGCGGCTGTAGCCTTCCTCCATCTTCACCACCATCATTTCAATGGCGATGATGGCGTCGTCCACGAGTAAGCCCAGCGCCAGGATCAGCGATCCGAGTGTGATGCGGTCGAAGTTTTTGCCTGTCGCGGCCATCACCACGAACACGACGGCCAACGTCAACGGCACGGCCGCCGCGACCACCAGGCCCGCGCGCCAGCCCATGCTCACGAAGCTCACGAGCATGACCACCAGCAAAGCGGCAAAAAACTTCAGCATGAACTCGTCGACGGCCGAGTGAATGTTGACCGCTTGATCGGTGACCTTCGTCAAGCTCATGCCGAGCGGCAACTCGGCATTGACCGAGCGGACTTCGCTATCCAACGCCTTGCCGAGCTCGAGCCCGTTCCAACCTTCGCGCATGACGATGCCGAGCAGCAGCGCAGGCTCGCCGTTGTTGCGGATCATGAACGTCGCCGGATCTTCATATCCGCGCGTAACGGTGGCGATATCCGAGAGCTTCAGCGTGCGTCCTTGCGCCACGATGGGCGTGTCGCGGATCTTCTGCAGCTTATCGAACGCGCCGTCCAGACGAATGAACACCTCCGGTCCCTTCGTTTCGACGGAGCCGGCCGGCGTCAGCGCGTTCTGACCGTTGAGCGCGGCGAATATATCTTGTGGGCTCACGCCCAGCGTGGCCAGGCGGTCGTGGGAGAACTGGACGTAGATGCGTTCGGCCTGCTCGCCGATGATGTTGACCTTCTTCACGCCCGGCACGTGCAGCAACTGTTGGCGCAGCCTCTCGGCATCGCGCACGAGCAGGCGCTGCGGCTCACCCTTGGCCTTCAGCGCAAACAATGCGAAAGTGACATCCGCGTATTCGTCGTTGACCATCGGCCCAATCACGCCGGCCGGAAGGTTGGCAGCCTCGTCGCCGATCTTTTTCCGAGCTTGGTAAAACTCCTCCTGCACTTCCGATGGCGGGGTGCTATCGAGCAGCGTCAACGTCGTGAAGGCCAAGCCAGGGCGCGTGTAGGTCTCGGTTCGGTCGTACCAACGCAGCTCCTGCATGCGCTTTTCGATCTTCTCGGCGACCTGATCGTGCATTTCCTGAGCGGTGGCGCCCGGCCATGCGGTGATGATGGTCATCACCTTGACCGTGAACGCGGGGTCTTCCGCCCGGCCCAGCTTGAAGAACGAAAGGAGCCCGGCCAGAGAGATCAGGCAGATCAAGAACAAGGTGATGGAGCGCTCACGCACGGCGAGCGCCGACAAGTTGAATCGACCTTCGCTCACGGACGGCCTCCCTCGGAAGCCACGGCGACGGCTTGATTTGCCAAGCGGACCTGCTCGCCTTCGCGCAGCAACTGTGCACCTAGCGCGACGACGCGCTCGCCTTGCTTCAATTGACCGGCCACGCGCACGCTGTCGTCGTCCAAATGCTCGACCGTGACCGGCCGCCACGCGACCTTGGTCGGCTCGCCGTTGACGACCCACACGCCGGGCCCCTTGCCCGCGTCGAGCAGCGCGCCGATCGGCACCTGCAAGTCACTCTCGGCCGCCGAACGCGCGTCCGGAATCTGGATGGTGACGGTTGCGCCCAACGGGGCGTTGGCCAACGCGCCTTGCAGCACATACCGCGCTTCGAAGGTGCGCGTTCGCGGATCGGCCGCATCCGAAAGCTGGCGCAGCGTGGCCGCTTCACTGGCGCCGCCGTTGCCGAACAGCGCGGCTTGCGCGACCGAACCGATGGCCGGGCGCAGCGTTTCGGGTAGCTGGATCACGGCCTCGCGGCGCCCGGCGTGGGCCAGGCGCACGACGGGCTGCCCCGCGCTGACGACCTGGCCCGGCTCGGCCAACGTGTCCATCACGACGCCATCGCCATCCGCCACGAGTTCCGCATAGCGAGTCGCATTGCGCGCAACGTCGGCATCGGCCTCGGCCGCACTGAGCTGCGCTTTGGCGGCATCGGCCGCCGCCTTGACTTGGTCATACGCCGAAGCCGATATCGCGCCAGTGCCGCGCAGATCGCGGTAACGCTGCTCATCCTGCGCGGTCTGCTGCGCCCGCGCTCGAGCGGCGGTGACCGCGTCCTGCCGCGCCTGCGCGGCAAGCTTCAGGTCGATGGGATCGAGGCGCATCAGCGGCTGACCGTGTTTGACGGTTTGGCCGGCATCGACGAGCCGCTCGAGCACTTTGCCCGAGACGCGAAAACCCAAATCGCTCTGCACGCGAGCAGCCACCGTTCCGGTAAAGGACCGGGATGCGGGAATCGCGCTCTGTACGATGGCAGTCCGCACCAGCGGCGCCTCGGTGCGCGGATCGGACGGTGCCTTTGCGCCGCACGCGGCTAGCGCAAGGGGCAGGGCAGTGACGACTGCGGAGGTAACGAGGCGGCGCCGGAGCATGAAAGACCCATTGACGAAGTGATCGGGGCTTTCATTGTCGTTCTAGTGACCGTGTTAGTCAACAGTCACACTCAAATTCATTTATGGGGACAGACTGCGCAGTACAAGATTCGCCAACTGCATCGGTGCGACGTCGGTGGTATCGAGGTTGTACTGCAGCAGGAGCGGATTGAGATAAGGCCGCATCACCAGATAGATCGCCGCCGCGGTTTCGTCCAGCGGCGTCTTGCGCTCGAAGTCTCCGCTTTGCCGACCTTCCTGGAGGACGTCCTGCAACAGCTTCTGCACGCGTGCCTCGTACGCCTGTACGGCCTGCCAGTTTTCCGTGGCCGCCGATGCGGCGATGTCATAAAGCTTGCGATCCCGGAAAAACAGCCGAAGGCTCGCTTCCGTGAAAACCTTGAACATCCGCCGCAACTTTTCCGGCGGCAGCCCGGCCTCCTCGACGGCCGCACGAACGTCGGTTTCGATCTGGTGCAGACAGTTGGCGCAGATCATCTCGCCGATGGCTTGCTTCGACTCGAAGAACTTATAGATGTAGGCCTTGGAAAAACCGATGGCCTTGGCGAGGTCGGAGACCGTCGTTTTCTCATAGCCGTATCGGCTGAAATGCTCGGTGGCGGCGGCAACGATCTGATCGCGCACCTCGTGGTCGGCCGGGCCGCGGCCCGAGACCGGATAACTAGCGGCTGTTTTCATGGGCTCAAGCTTACCGCCACTCTCCGTTATGGACAACTAGTGACTATTTGGTATTATAGTCACTCACTCAGCTCTCATCGTTGGAAGAACCCATGCCCCCGCCCAAACACCTTCTCTCAGCGCTGATCGCCGCAAGCCTATTGGCAGGTTGCGCTGTCGGCCCCGATTACGTCCGGCCCGATATCGCGATGCCGCAACGGTTCGAGGGCCAGGCCGCGGTCGATCAACGGCATGCGAGCGCCTCCGCGGACCTTGCCACATGGTGGGCAGGCTTTGGCGATCCGCAACTGACGCGGCTCGTGACACTTGCGTTGGAACAGAACCTCGACCTTGCGCAGGCGGCCGCGCGCGTCGCTCAGGCGCGTGCGGGACTGGGGGCAGCCAACGCCGCGCTGCTGCCGTCCGGCAATGTCAGCGGTCAAGCGGCCAGGGTCTATCAATCCGTCGAAACGCCGTTGGGACGCGTCTTGAATTCGACGCCCGGCTTCGATCGCCACGGCAGCGACTACGAGGCCGATTTCAACGCAAGCTGGGAGCTCGACCTGTTCGGCGGCCTGCGTCGCGGACGAGAAGCCGCGCTTGCCGAGTATCAGGCGTCGGAAGCAGGCGCCGCGGCCACGCGATTGGCCGTCGCCGCGCAAACGGCCGATATCTATATCACCATTCGCGGCTTGCAAGCGCGTCTGCGGGTTGCTCGCAATCAGGTGCGCACGCAGCAGGATCTGCTCTCGACCATCAAGCTTCTGTACAGCAAGGGGTTGGCGGCCGACCTTCAAGTGAGCCAGGCCGAAGGCGCCCTCGCTCAGGTTCAGGCATCGGTCCCCGTCCTCGAGGCGGGTCTGGATGCGGCAATGAACGCCCTCGACGTCATGCTCGGCTCACAGCCGGGGACGCATCGGGCCGAGCTGGCCGAAGCGGGAGACATCCCGACCGCCCCACGGATCGAGGCCACCGGATCGCCCGGTGAGTTGCTCAGGCGCCGGCCCGACCTGATCGTGGCCGAGCGTCGCCTTGCGGCATCGAACGCACGCATCGGCGTGGCCATTGCCGAGTATTACCCGAAGGTGTCGCTAAGTGGATTGCTCGGGAGCGCCACGTCGGTGGCCAGCGGCAACCTCTTCACTAGCGGCGCCAATCAGGCCGCTGGCGTGCTGGGCCTGCGCTGGCGTCTTTTCGACTTCGGCCGCATCAATGCGCAGATCCAGCAAGCTAAAGGCCAGCAGGCCGAGATGCTAGCCGCGTATCGGCTTGCCGCGCTGCACGCGACCGAAGATGTGGAGAACGCTTTTTCGGCGCTCGTGAAGCGTGAGGAACAGGCCGCCGTGCTCGCCCAGGGAGTGGACTCGCTCAGCCGCGCGCGAGCCGCCTCGTTCGCGGCATACCAAAAAGGTGTCGTCAGCCTGATCGAGGTGTTGCAGGCCGACGACAACTTGCTACGCGCGTCGGACGAGCGCGTGCAGGCTCAAACGGAATCGGCACGTGCGGCGGTTGCCGCCTTTAAGGCGCTCGGTGGTGGCTGGCAACCGAGTGAGTCCAAGACTGTAGCAATCCGATAAGGACGATGTCGGACGCACGTCGCCGAAAACTCTGCTTTGCTCGATCGAGACGCGTTGCCGATGCGACGGTGTGCGAGCAGGCTCGACATGGCAAGCAATGCCTTGCAGTTGGTATGCTATTGATATAGTATGCAAGCGAACGTATGTGCCGAGGTGGGCCACCATCGAGCCGTCCCCGGCCATCGTGCAGCGCATGGCGAAGATTGCGGAGGGGCCTTAGACATGGCCGGACTATGGTTTGACGAGTTTGAGGTTGGGCAAGTGTTTCGGCACGGCGTGCGGAGGACCGTCACGGAGACGGACAACATAATGTTCAGCACAATGACTCATAACCCAGCGGCGATTCACTTGGATCGGGAATATGCCAGTACGACGGAGTTCGGCCGCCCGTTGATGAACAGCATCTTCACGCTGGGCCTGATGGTTGGCATTTCTGTAGGGGATACGACGTTAGGCACCACGGTTGCAAATCTCGGTTGGGACGAAGTGCGCTTTCCGAAGCCTCTCTTCGAGGGCGATACCGTTCGCGTCGAGACTGAAGTGCTTGATTTGCGCAGAAGCAAGTCGCGCCCGGACAATGGAATCGTTGTCTTTCGGCACATGGCTTTCAATCAGCGGGGAGAAATTGTGGCTACATGCAAGCGTTCAGCGTTGATGTACTGTCTGAGCGCGAAAAAGCCGTGATCGCGAGAAAAACCAGAAACAGAGGCCAAGATGATTGAGAGATCGCTTTTCTCGGCGGAGCACGAAATATTTCGAGAGTCGGTTCGCAGGTTCATCGAAACTGAAATTGCTCCGTTTCATATGGAGTGGGAGCAGCAAGGCATTGTCCCGCGTGGCATCTGGGAAGCCGCCGGTCGGGCAGGTTTGCTCGGGTGTTCAATCCCCGAGGAGTACGGAGGGGCAGGGGGCGATCACCTCTTTGATTTCGTATTGGTCGAAGAACTCGCACGCGCGGGTGTTACCGGTCCCGGTTTTGCAGTGCATAACGAGATGGTGATGCCATATATCCTCGCGTTCGGGACGGAGGAGCAAAAGCGCCACTGGCTGCCGAAGATGGTTAGGGGCGAAGTGATCGGCGCTTTGGGTCTCACAGAGCCGCACGCCGGCAGTGACCTGAAGAGTATTCGGACGCGCGCAGTGCGCGACGGCGACGCGTTCGTCATCTCGGGGCAGAAGGTGTTTATCTCGAATGGCCAACTGTGCGATGTGATCGTGTTGGCAACGAAAACCGATCCGAAGGCCGACACCGGTGGCATCTCGCTGTTCATTGTGGAGGCCTTTCGCGAAGGGTTTAAGCGTGGCCGCCGGTTGGAAAAAATTGGCCTGAAGGCTCAGGATACATCTGAACTTTTTTTTGAGGAGGTCCGCGTTCCAGCGAGCAATCTGCTTGGGCCCGAAAACGGCGGCTTCAAGTTGCTGATGAAAAATCTCGCGCAGGAACGTCTCACACAAGCTGTTCGCTCGGCAGCGGTGGTGGAGGCCGTTCTCGATTGGACTGTCGAGTATGTCGCCGATCGTAAGATGTTCAATCAGACTTTGGCAGAGTTTCAAAACACTCAGTTCAAGCTTGCCGACTTGAAGACGGAAGCTACCATCGGACGAGTCTTTGTCGATCGTTGCATGGAGTTGTTCATGGCCGGCAAGTTGGATGGCACTGATGCTGCGATGGCCAAGCTGTGGCTTTCGAATCTCCACGGACGTGCCGTCGACGAATGTCTTCAGTTCTTCGGTGGCTGGGGTTACATGTGGGAGTATCCGATCGCGCGCGCGTTTGCGGACGCGCGCGTCACTCGGATCGCCGGCGGCTCGATAGAGGTTATGAAGCACATCATTGGCCGTAGTCTCTTCTCCGTCTCCAGTAAGAGCGCAAAGTGAAATCTCATCTAGCGAGCGGGTCAGATCCGAAGCAAGAGCCTGTAGGCGAATGCGCGGGCAAGGTTGCCGCGCTGCGTTCCATGCTGTTCGTGCCCGGCGACAGCGAACGAAAGATTGCCAAAGCGATTTCATCGCATGCCGATGCGCTCATTCTCGATCTGGAAGACTCGGTCGCGCCGTCTAGGACTCACGTCGCTCGCGCTATCGTGCTTGAGTACCTGCAATCTCGGCCGCAATCGCAGCGCAAGGGGCAGCAGATTTGGGTTCGGATCAATGCCCTGTCGAATCCCGCCGCGCTTCACGACCTTTCGGTGGTCGCGGGGGCGCCGGACGGTATCGTTTTGCCTAAAGTCCATTCGTCGCACGACGTGACTCGCCTTGGGCATTATCTCGATGCCCTTGAACTGCGCGAAGGCGTCGCTGCGGGATCGATTCGAATACTACCGGTGGCGACCGAGACGCCTCAGTCGCTGTTCACGCTGGGCGGATACGAAGGGTGTGGCCCGCGGCTTACCGGCTTGACGTGGGGCGCGGAAGACATAGCCGCGGCGCTTGGCGCGAGCAACAATCGGCGGCCAAACGGCGAATACGATACGGTATATGAGTTGGCGCGAGCGCTGTGCCTCGTCGGTGCGGCCACCGCGGACGTGCAGCCGGTCGATACCATATTTGCCGACTTTCGTGATTCCGCTGGCTTGGAGACAGAGGCGAATTTGGCCCGACAAGCTGGATTTACCGGGAAATTGGCGGTTCATCCGAATCAGATTGACATCATCAACCAGGCGTTCACACCAAGCGATGATGAGATATTTTGGTCACGGCGCGTGGTGGAAGCGTTCGCGAACAATCCCGGAGTAGGGACGATGGGCCTGGATGGAAAGATGCTCGACATGCCGCATTTGAAGCGGGCGCATAAGATTCTGGCAGTGGCCGCGAGCTTGCATGGCGGGGGCGACCGGAGCTGAGTCCACAGTTATTTCCGGGCGCCGCCATGATTGCAAAATTGCTCGAGCATGCAGCGCTGCCCGGTGAGTCGGTGATCACCAAGGCGAAGCATGCAGCGCGGTAAGTCATTCATCGGCGCTGGAGGTAGATGCCGTGCCCTCGCTTTCGCGCTTGAGCACAAGCAAATTGCGCTTTACTTGCTGCAACAGCTCGGCGAGTTGCTGGCGACGGCTGTGGTCGAGATCGGCCAGAATTCGCTCGTTCATCTCATGGCTCATGGCACGCATCTGATTCACGAGACCGTTGCCGGCTGGCGTTAGGTAGACGCGCTTGACGCGTCGATCCGACCCATCTGGCCGTCTTTCGATAAAGCCCGACGCTTCTAGTCGGTCGACAAGCCCACCCAAGGCTGCTTTGCCCAGTTCAAGAACGTTAGCCAAATCGCTTTGCATCATGCCGTCATGACGAGAAAGATGGGCGATAACCCACCACTGCGAACGAGTCACGCCGAGGGGTTCTACGAACGAGTCGAAAACGAGCCGCCTCAATCGTGAGACGTCGTGCATGAGGAATCCTAGCCGCTGATCCCAATTGTCCTCATCCCTCGTCCCTTCCGCGTATGGCCGCGTCTTCTCGCGCGTTGTGGCGGCAACAGTTGATGCCGTTCTGATCACGGTATCGTTGTTCATTCGTCTTTCCTTGGCAGGTCGGCCATTGACTAGGTAGTGAAACACCTACGTGCTACGTACATACGGTATAGTAACATACGATATGCTTTTGAGAAAGTCCGGACCTAGAGTAGACCAGTTCAGCTGGATAACCGTCAGGCCTTCGATGGACGATGGATGCTCCGTGTAGAGGCATGGATGTCAGCGGAACGCTAAGTGCCGAGCGCCCGTATTCCATGTGAGGATATGCCCAGCGATCGTAGCGTAAGGCCCAAGGTGGGGGATCCCTTGTACTCGAGTAGCACGGCCCTCATCGCCCTGAATCATTTTTGACATTAGCGTATGGTATGCTAGCATACGTATAGCACTGGAGGAGACGTCAGTGCATGGCGGGAAACATCGGGTCATAGTCGATCGATGTACCGCACAGACGGAAAAATATAACTTGGTACAGGAGGCGGTCCCATGTTGAGGAAGGTCGCTAGACGCTCCAGCGGTTTATTTGGAGCATTGTTCGCAGTCTTAACGATTTCCGCCGCAGTCTGGCCAGGGATCGCCCATGCGTATAAGTTCGACACTGGTATTCCAGACCTTAGCGTCCAATGGGATAACACCTTAAGCTACAACCTTGGAATTCGCGCGCAGGACTGCGACCCCGACATCTGCGGAAACGGGAAGGGGGCGGGCGATGTTTCAGCGCACCAATCGGATCGGAAGTTCGCGAAAGCTGGGGATATCGTTACCAATCGGTTCAGCCTGTTATCCGAGTTCAGCGTCATCTATAAGGGTGACACCGGCGTCCGTTTCAGCGGGGACGGCTGGTACGATGCGGCTTACACTGGCGGCCCGAAAGGCGATCCGTTTTTCCTGTCACAGGGCATAAACGCGTTTCGAAACAATCAGTACACAAGCTATATCGATCGCTGGAACCGGGGGCCATCTGGCCAATTGCTCGATGCGTTTGGCTTTACCAGGCTCCACTTGGGCTCGGTGCCGGTCGACGTCAAGGCTGGCCAGTTCAACCAGTTTTGGGGGGAGTCGATATTCTGCTTCGTCTGTGGCGTTGCATACAATCAGGGCCCCGTTGACATTCGGAAGGCCCTGACGGATCCGAGTGCGCAAGCCCAAGAACTCTTCCTTCCCCGGCCTCAACTTTCGTTCTCTGCAACCATCAATCCTGAGCTTACGCTTGGTGCGCAATATTTTCTCGATTGGTCGCCTTCTCGGCTCCCCGATGGTGGAACGTACTTCGGCGCCGCAGACCTTTTAACCCTTGGGGGTGGGACTTTAGTGCCGTTTCTTGGTGTCCCCGCTGTTTTTCAAGGGCAGCAAAAACCTGCACACATGGCAGGTGATTTTGGCGTGGCTGTGAAGTGGCGTCCGGCCTGGCTTGATGGGACGGCCGGATTTTACTATCGGCAATACACCTCGACGTTTCCCCAGTTGGTCATTGATAGTGCTTCCGGCGGAAACTTGAATGTCGGTGTCGATTATCGTGCGCCGCGTGAGCGAATGTATGCATTCAGTCTTTCGAAGCAGATCGGAGGGATTTCGTTCGCAACGGACCTGACTTATCGCAATAACGCGGAGCTGGCAGCAACACCGTTCTCAAATGTCGTTGCTGCTAATGCGGCTGGCGCTGACTGGATTCCGAGGGGGAATGTGTTTTCAGGTGTGGTGAACATGATTGACTATTTTGGGAAAACTCCGCTATTCGATTCGGCGACGTTTATCGCAGAAGTCAATTATGCCTGGTTGCAAGGTGTTACTCACGATCCATTCAATCTGTACTATGGGCTGAAGCAAAACTGCGGTTCTGACGGCGTCGCAACGCACCATGGCTGCCCTACGCGAAATGCAGTAGGCGTCTCGGCCCAGTTCGAGCCCATCTGGTACGAGGTTTTCTCAGGTGTAAACCTGAGCATGCCGATCTTCTTCAGCACAGGCCTTTCTGGAAATTCACCAGTGCTTTTTGGGAGTAATCAAGGCGAGGGATCGTATAGCGTCGGACTCACGTTCGATGTTAGGTCGAAGTATAAGATTTCGCTAAAGTATATCGGCTATCTCGCGCTGCATAGTAATGATAACTTGGGCGTCGCCTCAAATAGCAACTCGAGTCTCGGGAAGTATTGGGACCGAAACTGGGTTTCCTTGACGTTCCAGTCGACCTTTTAAGCGGGACGGTATGGTGCGACCAGGATTCCTTCCGAAGAGGGAGCCGGTCGCACTCAAGCTAGAACTTTATAGGATCAAAGGCAAATTGTCTGAGCAAACGTCAGGCGTAATTCTGACGGACAAGCCGAGCGCTATGGGTGCACCGTTGCTCGACAACACGCCGTTGTTTCTTAGCCGTCGGTTGGATCGATTTTCGGGTTGGATACGCCCATCGGCGGTTGGTATCCGGTAGCGATTGACAAAAGGACGATCAATGTCAGTTTCTAGCAGCGCGTGGTATGGGGCCAAAAGAAATCGGAGCGGTAGCTTGATGCGCATTTGTTCGGCCATCGTTGTCTTTCTTATGGTCACATGCGCGAACGCGCGAACATTCGAAAATCCGGTGGACGTACCCGCCATGCCGACGTCACTGGCCGCCCATGCGCCGCTTATTGGCGTGGCGCAGGCTGGGCATCGGACTGTCGCAGTGGGACTTCGGGGGATCATCGTCTATTCGGATGATGGCGGCCGGACATGGGTCCAAGCAAGGGTGCCCGTGAGTGCTGACCTAGTCGCGGTTTCGTTTCCGGACGCGAAGGACGGATGGGCCGTGGGTCATGGCGGTGTTGTTATTCATACCGATGACGGCGGAACAACCTGGGTCAAGCAGACGGACGGTAAGCACCTTTCAGAGCTAGCGGCGAATTACTACAAGCGGATGATTGCCGACAACCAATCCGCGGAAGTCAAACGGGCTTTCGACGATGCTAAGGCGTCTGCTTCTGACGGTAGCCCCGAGGCTTTGCTCGACGTTTTTTTCGAGAATGAGAAGAGTGGGTTCGTCGTCGGTACGTTTAATCGCGTGTTTCACACTGAAGACGGCGGAAAGAGTTGGATTCCATGGATGGAACGCACAAGCAACCCGGACGATTTCCATTTTTATTCCGTTCATGGCAGCGGTGGCCGAATTCTCTTGACGGGGGAGCATGGCATGGTTTGGGAGCTGAATCGCGACAAGCAATTGTTCGAACCGAAGCCGACACCCTACAAGGGAACGCTATTCGGTTCTGTCGAATCGGGAAGCGATATTGTCGTGTACGGCATGCGCGGTAGCCTCTTTCGGAGCTCCGACGGATGCACGACATGGGAGAAAGTCGAGGTACCTAGCCGCGCGGGAATCACCGGGGGCGTGGTGCTTGCGGACGGATCGTTCCTTTTGGTCGATCAGGGCGGAACTGCGCTACTTAGCCGAGACGGTGGCAAATCGTTCCAGTCGGTGAAGCTTAAGCGGCCCATGCCCTACTTTGGGGTCGGCGGAGTTGCCGATGGCAAGATTGCGGTCGTGGGTGTGAATGGCGTGGTCGTCGAGGATGTTCCTCAGACTTCGGGCACTGCGGCACCCAAGGTGAATTGAGCGCAGGCCAGCAAAGTTCTAACGGAAAGGCTATAGATATGGTCGCAATCTCAAAGTCTGATGCTATGGCAGTGGTCGCGGACCCGAGTGACTTCAACAAGAGATCAGGAAACTTTCTGGAGAGGTTGATATTCAACCATCGAGGGTGGGTGATCTTCGGTAGTGCGTTGTTGACGGCGTTCTTTGCGTTTCAGTTGCGCGGCTTGGCGATTAGCGCTAGCTACGACAAGATGCTGCCCTTGTCTCAACCGTACATCAAGAATTTCATCGCCAATCGAGGTGAGTTGCGCGGATTGGGTGACAACGTACGTGTTGCCGTGGAGAACCCCCGTGGCGACATTTTCGATCCCGCATACCTTCAGACGCTGGGAAAGGTAAACGACGAACTGTTTTTGTTGCCGGGCGTCGACCGTGCGTGGATGAAATCAATTTTTACTCCGGTTGTGCGCTGGACGGAGGTGACGGAGGAGGGATTTGTCGGCGGACCGGTGTTGCCCGATACCTTTAACGGCTCCCAGCAGTCGATCGCACAATTGCGCCTGAACATCGTGCGTGCAGGCGTAGTTGGAAGCCTGGTCTCCAACGACTATCGATCGAGCATGATCGTCGTCCCTCTATTGGCGAAAGATGCCGAAGGCAAGCCACTGGACTATCACGCGCTTTCCTCTCGGCTGGACGAAATTCGCAAGCGGTACAGCCGGGTGGAGGCTGATGGCCAGCCGCAGGTGAGAATCCATATTACCGGCTTCGCGAAACTAGTCGGCGACCTGATCGATGGCCTCGGGAAAGTCATGTACTTTTTCCTGGCGGCTGCATTCGTCGCAAGCGTCGTTATCTATTTGTTCACCCGCTGCATTCGTAGCACGGTGCTGGTGGTAGCGTGCTCGTTGATTGCGGTTGTCTGGCAGCTTGGAATTGTGGCCGTGCTGGGCCACAGCATTGACCCTTTCTCTGTTCTCGTGCCCTTTCTGGTGTTCGCTATCGGAGTCTCTCATGGTGCCCAGAAAATGAACGGCATCATGCTCGACGTCGGGCGGGGAACGCACAAGTGGGTCGCAGCGCGCTACACGTACCGTCGGTTGTTTCTCGCCGGCATGACGGCACTGCTGGCCGATGCGGTTGGCTTTGGCGTGCTGATGATTATTGACATTCCGGTAATCCGTGAGTTGGCCATGACGGCAAGCCTCGGTGTGGCTGTGCTTATTTTCACCAACCTGATACTCCTGCCGGTCTTACTTTCCTATCTGGGTGTCAGCAAGTCCGCGGCCAAGCGGGCAGTGAGACAGAGTCAGGAGGAAAACCGTGGCCAGGGATTTGGGAAGATCTGGAGCGTCTTGGACCGGTTCACGGAACGTCGGTGGGCAACTGCCGCTTTAGTAGGCGCGGTGGGCCTCGGCATTGTGGGCTATTTGGGCAGCCGTGGCCTTCAGGTGGGTGACCTCGACGCCGGCGCACCTGAGCTGCGGCCCGATTCCCGTTACAACAGGGACGACGCATTCATCACGTCCCACTACAGCATCTCGAGCGACGCTTTCGCTGTGATGGTGAAAACACCACCGGGTCAGTGCCGCTCATTCGCAACGCTAGTAGAAGCGGATCGGCTCGGGTGGACTCTCGAACAGCTGCCTGGCGTTCTGCGTACGGCGTCGCTGGCCGATACCGTTCGCCTCTATACCATGGGTGATTTCGAGGGTAGCCCTAAATGGATGACGATCAGTGAAAGTCAAGGTTTGATCGATCCCCAGGTCACCAATGCATTGCTCTGGAATTCGGAATACTTGAACAACGACTGTTCTGTATTGCCTGTTGTCGCCTATCTATCGGACCACAAAGCCGCGACGCTCGATCGGGTCACGGAAGCCGTGAAGACATTTGCAGCCGCTCACGATACGCCCGATCGAAAGTTTCTGCTCGCGGCTGGAAACTCGGGTGTTGAGGCAGCAACCAACATCGTCGTTAGGGACGCGAATCGCGCCATGTTGTTCTACGTCTACGGAGCTGTCATTTTGCTGTGCCTGATTACGTTTAGAAATTGGCGGGCCGTCGTCGTAGCGATACTTCCTTTGGCGCTCACATCAATTCTGGCTGAGGCCGTCATGGTGGGGCTCGGCATTGGCGTAAAGGTGGCGACCCTGCCGGTCGTAGCCTTGGGTGTCGGCATCGGCGTCGATTACGCGCTCTATCTGCTCAGCGTACAGCTGGCGCAGCAGCGCCGAGGATTAAGTTTGCAAGAGGCATACAAGAATGCCGTTGCCTTCACGGGCAAGGTTGTGGGCCTTGTCGGTGTGACGCTTGCGGCCGGTGTGGTTACGTGGGTTTGGTCGCCGATCAAGTTCCAGGCTGACATGGGCATCATGCTTACCTTCATGTTCCTGTGGAACATGCTCGGTGCACTTGTGCTCATCCCGGCACTGTCCCACTTTCTCCTCAAGGATGTCCGAGTGAAAACCACAATGTGCACCAATTCATCTGAGGCATAAGGAAACCACCATGAACCAAGCTCGACTTCAACCCGACCGGAGTACGCTGGTGGAGATTTATCGGCGAATGGCACTCGTCAAGATGAACGATGAGAGATTTCGCTCGGTCATCAAGTCCGGTAAATTGGCAATGACCTACTACTCCCCACGAGGTCAGGAAGTAATCCCATCCGCATTGTCGGTGCACCTCACGAACGACGATTATCTTTGTACGATTTATCGCGGCATTCACGACATGCTGGCGAAGGGTGTTCCCTCGAAGCTGCTGTGGGCAGAACTCGCCGGCCGTGAAACGGGCACCTGTAAAGGAAAGGGCGGCCCGATGCATGTGACTCATCCGGCGAGCGGGATCATGGTGACGACTGGTATTGTCGGCAGCAGCATGCCGATTGCGAATGGCTTGGCTCTTGCAGCGCAGATTCGAGGCGAAAAGCGCATCGCCGTGGCGACGTTTGGCGACGGGGCGAGCAACATTGGCGCATTTCACGAGGCGCTGAATCTGGCTTCACTATGGAAATTGCCGGTCGTCTTCCTCTGTCAGAACAATCGCTTCGCGGAACATACCCCGTACGCTACCGGAACATCGATTGGTCGCATCTCAGATCGCGGAGCCGCCTACGGCATGCCGTCGATCCACGTTGACGGCAACGATCCGGTCGCCATGTGGCAGGCTGCCGGTGAAGCCGTTGCGCGAGCTCGAGAGGGAGGCGGACCGACCCTCATCGAGGCGATGACGTTTCGCTTTCATGGTCATGTGTTCGGCGACGCCGATGGTTATATGGATCCGGCAGAGAAGGCTTCCGCCATCGAGAGCGACCCCGTCCCGCGCTACAGGTCTTGGCTGATTGAACACGCCCACGCTAGTGAGAACGAACTGACGGGCATCGAACGGGCCATCGAAACCGAAATCGACGCAGCGATTGAATACGCGCTTGCCAGTCCGTATCCCGACGTCGCTGAATTGCGCCGCGATGTCTATGCTCAGGAGATCGAAGTATGAATGCTCCAAAAATGAACTTGGTTCAAGCGGTGAACCTCGCCCTTGACGATGCGCTGTCGTCCGACCAGAACGTGATCGTCTTTGGCGAAGACGTCGCGGACCGCCAAGAGGGTGGGGTGATGGGTGTGACGAAGGGTTTGTCGACGAAGCACGGAGATGTTCGTGTGCGGTCGACGCCGATTTCGGAGCAGGCGATCATAGGCGCCGCGATCGGGGCTTCGCTTGTCGGCATGCGACCGGTAGCGGAAATCATGCTTATGAATTTCACTACCGTGGCGATGGACATGATCGTCAATCACGCGGCGAAGCTGCGGTTCATGTCTGGTGGCCAGACACATGTGCCCATCACGATCCGCACGATGACGGGTGCCGGATTCGGTGTTGGAGGTCAGCATTCCGATTTTCTCGAGGCCTGGTTTGCCCACACGGCTGGGCTAAAGGTGGTGGCGCCGTCCACGCCCGCTGATGCCTACGGTCTTTTGTTGTCGTGCATCGAGGACGACGACCCATGCATTTTCATCGAGAACATGGTGACCTATTGGAACGATGGGCCAGCTCCCGAGCGCGGCGTTCGAATTCCGCTTGGTAAGGCCAAGATTGTTCGCGAGGGCGCTGACGCAACGATCATCGCGTACAGCCGCCAGGTGCTGGACGCTTGTGCGGTTGCCGAAAAATTGCAGAACGAGGGGATCTCCGTCGAGGTCGTCGACCTTCGCACGGTGGCACCGTTCGATGCTGAAACGATGCTCGATTCGGTTGCGAAGACTCGGCGAGCGATCGTCGTGCACGAGGCCGTAAAGCCGTTCGGCGTGGGTGCGGAAATTTCCTCGCGTATTCACGAAGAGTTGTTCGGCCAGTTGAAGGCCCCCGTGCAGCGGGTCGCGTCGGCCTTCTGCCCAGTGCCGTTCACCAAGCCACTCGAAACCGCTTTTGTCCCGAGCGTCGGCCAGATCGAGGCGGCTGTTCGCAAGACGCTTGGCTAATCTGAATTCAACACGTTTTCAGGGGGACTGTCTATGAGTACCGATGTTCTTATGCCCAAGCTGGGCTTTTCGATGAACGAGGGAACGCTCGTCGAATGGCTCGCGGCCGATGGCGCAGCAATCAGCGAGGGGCAGCCGTTGTATGCGTTGGAAAGCGACAAGTCGGTTCAGGAAATCGAGGCACCTGCTTCTGGGACGCTGAAGATAATTGCTAGCGTCGGCGAGGTTTATCCCGTGGGCGAGCTGCTCGCGCAGATCGGCTGAGATGAGAGTATAGAAATGATGAGCCCTTCATCTGGACTTTACGGCGATCTACCGCCTTGGCCTGAGGTGGATTTCGCGGCTTTCGGAGAAACCGAAACCGTACCGCTGTCGCGAATCCAAAAACTGACCGCTGGGTATCTATCGCGGAATTGGTTGGCGATTCCGCAGGTGACACACCACGACGAGGCCGACATCACTTCCCTGGACGCTTTTCGAGCGCGGCTAGCGGAGGACACCGGCGCGCGAGTGACCCCTTTGGCATTCATCGTCAAGGCATTGGTGGAAGCGCTGCGTCAGTTCCCGCGCTTCAATGCCTCTCTCGATGCAAGCGGCCAGAATCTGATCGTCAAGAAGTATTTCCACATAGGCGTCGCCGTGGACACGCCGTCAGGTCTGCTGGTTGCCGTGATACGCGACTGCGACAAGAAAGGTGTCGTGGAACTCGCTGGTGAGATCGGTGCGGTTTCTTCGCGCGCACGTCAGAAGGGGTTACCGATGGGCGACATGGTCGGGGGATGCATGACGGTCAGTTCATTAGGCAATATCGGTGGAACCGCATTCTCTCCGATCATCAATGCCCCTGAGGTGGCGATCCTAGGCGTGACCAAGGCGCAATGGAAGCCACTTCGCGACGGTGATGCGATCGACTGGCGGCTGATGTTGCCGCTATCGCTCACTTACGATCACCGTGTTATCAACGGCGCAGACGCAGCACGGTTCGCTGTGTTCGTTGCCGATGTGCTGAGCCGGCCGGAGTCATTGATGAAATAGGCGCAGCGAAGGAACATAGATGCGATGGTTCGGCATTTATCAATTCAAGTGATTTGCAAGGAGTTTTTATGTCTTCTAAATGGGTGCGCGACGCTAACTGTTTTGTTTCGAGATTTACTGTGGATCCGGAGCGGAGAGCTGAATTTCTCGCTGCACTGGATGAACTGGCTGGCAATGCCGCGAACTGGTACGACGAAGGCTGCAATTTCGCATTTCATGGATGGGGCCGAAACCCTAACGAATGGGTGGCGATCGCTTCATGGAAGTCGGAGGACTACGTGAACAAGATGCGCCAGACGGCTTGGTACAAGGACACTCAGCAGCGGATGCTCGAGTGCAGCTCGCATCCGATGATCATGGAGCAGTTCAGTGGCATGAACGTCGATCGCTCGGTATTTACGCGATACCCCGCCGGAAGCTCTCAAGTACACATGAAAACGAAGACCCTCGACGTGATCTTTCTCTAGCCATTAGTCGCCATCGAGCTCGCGCCTCGGATGTCGGACGCGAGCGACGCGTGGCGGTTGCGTCAATGCATACAAATAGTTTTGGAGGAAATGAGCATGCGCAAATTCAAACGCGGTCACGCCGAGGTGCGAGGTGTCGTAGATGCTCCGGCTGAACAAGTTTGGGAATTGCTAACCGACTGGGATGCCCTGCTGACTTGGTGGATCAAGCCCGAAGAGGGAGGCCGCCCGGGTCCCGATCTCGCGAGCGTCGAGTTGGAGGGAGGGCCGCACGACGTGCCTCGGACGCGCGTCGTTCGCCATGTAACGGGGTCGACTGTCGACGAAACCCTGCTCGTTCAGAACGATGAGACGCGGCGCATCTACTACAACATGGTGTACCGGCCGAACCCCGGCGGTGCGGTGCTGCGTAGCGAATTCGAGAACTACTTGGCGACCACGATGGTGGACACCTTGCCCGATGGCAAGACCTTGATGACATTCAAGGCCGAGTTCGACGTTGTAGAGCCTGCCGATCTCGATCTCATGCGTTCGATCATTGAGAGAACGTGGACAGATGCGATCTTGCAAGGTTTTCGACGTTATTTTGCGAGGACCAAGGCGTCGTAGCGTGGCGTCCGTGTGAAGCCTGTTGGGCAAGTTAATCCATATCAAAGGGCGTGCAGTTTTGAAGAAGGCCGCCGCCTTGGAGGAGGCATAGAATGATCCGCAAGACAACCCATATCGTCTCGGCCTTGCTCGCCGTGATCTTCTCCGGCCAGTGCATGGCCGCAGTTAGCGCGGCAGAAGCGCAGAAACTGAAAGGCCCCGAGCTGACACCCATTGGTGCAGAGGCCGCCGGCAATAAAGAAGGTACTATTCCGGCATACACGGGCGAAGGTCTTAAGACGCCCGCGGAATTTGGTAGCGACAAATCGGACCCGTACAAACGTCCCGATCCATTCGCCAACGAGAAGCCGCTATACACCATCACCGCGCAAAATGCCGCGCAATACGCAGACAAGCTCGACGGCATGATCGATATGTTTAAGAGATATCCCAATTTCCGGATGGATATTTATCCCACCCATCGCACGATCGTATATAACAAGACGGTGATCGCCAATACGATGAAGAACGCGACGGAGTGCAAGGGGGAAGACGGTGATCTTCGACTGGAGGGGTGTTGGGGCGGATTCGCTTTTCCAATTCCTACCAACGGCACACAGGTTATGTGGGACCACCTAACGACTTATATTGGTTATGCATGGGGGGGATATTCGAATTCCTACGTGGTGTCCGCGAATGGTTCTTCTTACCTTGTGCAAGGCAACAAGGTTTCGGAGCAGTCTCCGTATTTTGATCCAAGGGCCACGGCGCCGGCGACGGGAAAGACTATCTATTGGGCGTTTAGAGACGACACCGACGCGCCGTCGAGCCAATCCGGACAGAAGCTCGTGCTGATCGATTCTCTCGATCATGTCCGTCGGGCTTATCAGTACATTCCCGGCCTGCGCCGCGTTAAGCTCGCTCCGACTCTGGCCTATGACACCCCGAGTCCAGCCGCCGGGGGAGCGGCAACGATGGATGATGCCGAGGTCTTCCAAGGTGCGGTCGACCGCTATGACTGGAAGCTGATCGGCAAGAAAGAAAAGTACATCATGTATAACAACTTCAAGCTCGCCGACCATACGAGCTGTGATGACAAGAAGCTCCTAACCAAGAACTTCGCGAATCCAGATTGCGTGCGCTGGGAGTTGCATAGGGTTTGGGTGGTGGAAGGAAAACTTAAGCCGGGGTTCCGCCATATCTATGCGCGCCGGATGATGTACTGGGATGAAGATAGTTTCAGTGCGGGCTTGTCTGAAAATTACGATGCGGCCGGAAAACTCTATCGTATCGTTACGGCCCTCAGTATTCCGTTCTACGTGAGCGAGGGGGGCGGGGCGCTGGGCGACGATACGTTCAATTATGATCTCCAAACCGGTGTTTGGTCAGCGCAGGGCGCCTTAGGTAACGTCGGCGCAGGAGTCGTGCACCAAGAGCCGAAGGATATGAGCTTCTTCTCCCCCGACACGATGGCCGGCGAGGGCATCCGCTAGCTTGGCGCATATTTTGGTGCCCCTCCCGCAGAATCGCGCTACGGGTGGGGTTTTATGCCACAGCGCTTTCGTGGATATGCTCGCCGTGCGGCCCTCGGCCTCGGGGCAGACGATGCGAACGATGGGACGTAGATATATCGGAGGCGGAATCGGCATCGCTAATGCGTTGACGTTCGGTCGCCTTGCCGGGTTGAACGCTGCCCGGGACTCTCGACGTTGTAAGGTCATACTTATGGATCGCGTACCTGTGATCGATTCTCCGGACGGCCCGACTGTTCTTTCGTTCGATGGTTCCGGCCGACGTTCCGTAAGGCGATACAAGCCAGACGCCGTTAGCCATTACACGATTGAGCGTCTTCTACGCGCCGCGATCGCCGCGCCGTCCGCACACAACCGGCAACCGTGGCGATTCGCCGTGATTGATGCGTTCGACCGAAAGGCGGCATTGGCTACATCAATGGGCGAGCGTCTACGGAGCGACCGCCTGCGGGATGGCGACAAGGCAAGCGACGTGGAGCGTGACGTCGAGCGATCCTATGCTCGAATCACTTCTGCTCCGGTAATCATCGTCGTATGCATGACGATGGATGATATGGATACCTATCCGGATCCGATTCGCAGCCGGTGCGAACAGTTGATGGCGGTACAAAGTACGGCGATGGCGGGCGCTAACCTGCTGTTGGCCGCCCACGCCGTCGGCTTAGGCGCGTGTTGGCTATGTGCTCCATTGTTCTGCCCCGACGTTATAGCCGAGGTTCTGGGTTTGCCGGCGCACTGGCAAGCGCAAGGGCTGATCACTCTAGGGTATCCCTCGGCCGCGGCCAAGCCGTTCCTAAGACGCTCAGTCGACGAAGTCGCTATGTTCGTTCGCAGCGACACTGACGAAAGCCGTAGTAAGTGAGCGTCAAGCTAAAGGCAACCGGCAATCTCACGCCAGGAACGCGATAAACCTTCGCGGAATGCGGGGGCTGCTACATCGATCAACGCCTTGGCGCGTTCGTGGACACTTGCGCCAACCAGGCGGGCGACCCCGAATTCGGTGACGATGTAGTCGACGTCGACGCGCGAGAGTGTCGCGATCGACCGCTCGCTCAGCTGAGGCACCACGCGTGATCCCGTTCCGGCACTGTGTGTCGCCGAAAGCGCGACGATGCTCCGCCCGCCGTTGGAAAGGCGTGCTCCACGCGCAAAATCGGGTGCGCCGCCGGGCCCGCTAATGGAGCGGCCATCAGCATGCTCGAGATTGCATTGCCCGAACAAATCGACTTCAAGTGCCGAATTGACCGAGATGAAACAGTCTTTGCTGGCCAACGTCTGCAGGTTGTGCGTCACCTCGCAACCGACGACCTGAAGAGCTTCACATTCGGCTGCCCATCGGTAGAGCGATTCGGATCCTACGAGCACGCAGCAGGCGTGGATAACACTTTCATCGATTGCGCCCGCCGCGGCCAGATCGACGAAACCATCGGAAAGCATGCCTGAATGAAATCGGAGGTTGCGACGGTCTTTGAGCTGAAGGCAGAGGGCCGCCGGCACTCTACCTAGCCCGATCTGAACTGTTGATCCGTCGTCGATTAGGGAGGCAACGTGGCGCGCTACCGATACCGAGCTGTCGTCGAGTGGCGTGACGTACTGCGGGAGCGCCGAATCAACCTCGCATACGTAATCGAACCGCGAATACGGAACGGTCGCTGCTCCGGACACCCGCGGCGTGCGTTGGTTTATCAGGGCGAGGATACTTCGGGTTCTACCGATCACAGTCGGGACAAATTCCACGGCCGGCCCAAGGGAGCACAACCCTTGCTCATCGGGCGGCGAGACCTGGAGCACAGTCAAGTCCAGCTCGACGTTTTCCCTGATGTGGCGGACGAATCCCGCATACGTGACAGGAAGGAAACGATAGCGCTCGTCGCGTTGTGCGTCGTGCAACCCTGGCTGCATGAACAAGCCGCTAACGGCTGCGGTGGGATGGAATCGATCGATGTCCAGCTTGTTGATTCCGGGAACGTAGCTCGTGAGAATGCTCGCGTGCTGTGTACGGTTGGGCTCGCGCAGCAACGCAGACATGAACACGGACGGTTCGCCGCTCGACCCCGGAATGAATATGTGGTGCTGCGGCTTGACCAGTTGGGCAAGCTCGGCCTCCGCGATGTACTCAGCCATAATTGTTGTACCTGCCCGCGCACCGGTTCCCGCTGCCCTGCGGCAACCGGCCACGCGGTTCGTTAGAGAAGACCGAGAATGGAGATCGCCGCAACCCCGAGGTAGGGAACGCCGCCTAGGTTATGCGTGAGTCCGACAGTTGGGTTGTCCAACTGGCGCTCGCCAGCGCGATGCAGCAATTGGTTGTAGATCTCGTAGGCCATGCGCAGTCCCGATGCGGCGATGGGATGGCCGAAGCACTTCAGGCCCCCGTCGATTTGACAGGGGACACTTCCATCAGCATCGTAAAAACCATCGAGGACGTCGGTTACGGCTCTGCCTTCGCCTGAGACGAACAGATCTTCCATCGTAACCAGTTCGGTAATCGAAAAGCAGTCGTGAACCTCCATCAGGCTCAGCTGCTCGCGCGGGTTCGTAATGCCCGCTTCCTCATAGGCGCGTCGAGCTGCGTGGCGCGTCGTTCTGACGTAGCTCCCATCCCACTGCGTTGTGTGCGACTCAATACCGGAGCTGCTGGCGAGTTGGATTGCCTTGATCGCCACCAGATCCCGTTTTCCCAGAGACCTGGCGATTTCGGGTGTAGTGACGATTGCGCAGGCCGCTCCATCGCTCACACCACAGCAGTCGAATAACCCAAGCGGCTCGGCGATCATCGGCGCACCGAGGATCTGGTCCATAGTTACCTTCTTGCGGATGTGTGCCTTTGGGCTCTTGACGCCGTTCTCGTGGCTCTTCCACGAGACATGGCCGATCGCTCTCTTTAGATCTTCGTGCGACACCCCGTGCTTGGCGCGATATCCGGCCGCCAATTGGGCAAAGCCGGCTGGCGCGGAACCCAGGGGCAGCCAAAGGTCGTTCAGCGTTCCTTTGTAGGGCGCAGGAAGGCCGCCGTAGCCGGTGTCCTTCAGCTTTTCCGCGCCAATCGCTAGGGCGATATCTACCGCGCCCGATGCCACCGCATAGACGGCACCGCGCAATGCCTCGGTGCCGGTAGCACACATGTTCTCCATGCGGCTCACCGGCACGCCTTCCAGACGCAGTGCAAGAGACGCCGGAATCGACGAATTCCCTACGTTGATTTCGTCGAGACAGGATCCGTACCACGCGGCGTCGATTTCCTTCCGTTCAATCCCGGCATCGACCAGCGCTTCTTCAAAAGCCTCCGCCATGAGCTGATGCGTGCCTACATCCCAGCGTTCGCCAAATTTCGTACATCCCATGCCAAGAATGGCGACCTTGTCCTTGATGCCAGATGCCATGATTGCGCCCCTTATGCTTGCACCGGTGAGGTTTTCCAGAAATAACGCGGATATCCACGGTCCTTGTCTACGTCTTTGATCCGGAATACCACCTTCAGCGAGGTACCCACCTCAAGTCCGGCTGCGCCGACATCGACCGTCTCGGTCAACAGGCGAGCGCCGTTCTCGAATTGCGTGAAACCGACGTAGAGTGGCGGCGCTGGATGATACGAGAGCCAATCGGCGGTATAAGTGAGCACGTGGCACTTCTCATCCACCAGAGAGAGTTGGTGGAAGTTTTCGCTCGGTGCTGCGCACGAAGCATTGACGCAGTAGGCTAATTGGGGGAATTGGATTGTCCCGCATTTGGCACATTTGCCCGCCATGAAGTGGGCCAGTTGAAAACTGGACCGGTATTGTTCGGTTAGGGCCGTCTTAACCACCTTCTCGCCGCGCATGCCCCACTCGAGTTCGATGGCTTCATCGTAGGAGAGCATGCGCAGATAGGCATCGTGGGATTGTGCGTCGGCCAGCGCGCCGTTAATGCCACGGCGGGGTGAGAAGGACTTCAACCCGTCCGTTGTCTGGAGAACAAGCACATCCACGCCTTGGCCGAAACTGGCTAATACGATGACTTCGCCAGGGGCGGCGCGCTCCAGCACGTGCGCAAGCATGAGCAACCCGTGAGCGGTACCGGTGAAACCACAGTTCTCGCTAAGGTTGTCGGCTTCTGCTTCAGGAGGAATGCCGAGACTCTTTGCGACCATCGCGGCGATGCCTTTCATTGGTGTTGCCAAAATGAAATGGCTGACCTCGGCAGCAGGGATACCTGCTTGCGTCAACGCGGCGCTTACGGCTTGCGGAACCAGCTTTGCGTAGCCTTCGTCGCGAATCCAGCGCTCTTCCCAGACATAGTCGTATTTGGCGTTCGCCGCGCGGAAGTGATCGACGAACATTGCGTTGCGGCTAGAAGATCCGATCACATGCGCCAGAACGTTTTCGCTACCGAGAGTGAATGCCGCGGCGCCGGCTCCGTAGCCGATCTCCTGCGTGCTGGCCGGTTTGCCGCGAGGGCGGTCGCTTGCGACAAAGAGCGCGGGCCCCGATGCTGATTGCAGGGCTGCAAGAAGACCGGCAGTACCGGCGCGCTGCGAATAACCTAGATCCATTGTCCTTGCGTCGGCAGGCAAACCGAGGGCTCCTGCGACGATGGCCGAGTTCTGCAAATCGGCAAACGGCATGGTGGTGGACGCCATAGACA
Source organism: Trinickia symbiotica (assembly GCF_003028655.1). Classification (GTDB taxonomy): domain Bacteria; phylum Pseudomonadota; class Gammaproteobacteria; order Burkholderiales; family Burkholderiaceae; genus Trinickia; species Trinickia symbiotica_A. Next base: position 41,131 of record NZ_PYUC01000002.1, on the reverse strand, counting down.
CAGCAACAAAATGGGACGTTGGCTTGGTGTCGAGCGCATCTCGTGCGGCCTCGACAGCCATCGTTACGGCGTCTTCGTCCCAACTGCAGAATGCCCGCTGGCCCTTGCTCAGGGAGCGAAGGCTAGGCGCCATCCATTTATGCGCGGCGGCGATGGCGGCTCGCTGCATCCGGAGCCGCGGTATGTAGCCTCCGAAGCCCGTGATTCCATAGGTGTTGTTCATCGACACTTGTCGCCCTTCACGTTGATTGGCCAGTTCTGCTGTGGTAGGAGTAAAAGAAGTATGCAAGAATACGATACACTACGAAATTAGATGGGTCAACCGACGTGAAGTGATAGGTGCCCCGCAGCTGAATTCGTTCGACGTCTGCAAAGTGCTAACTGCCAGCGTCATATGTAATGTGCCACGGGTGCACGACTTGGTGCGCCGTTGGCCGGTCGAGGTGTAGGAGGGCGCTGCAGAATCGGAGGGGTGCATGGTTTCCGGTGCCAGTGCCATGCCGACTGCGGTCCTTGACAGCGCCCTCCCGTGCGTTAACCTTTACAGAATATGCAGTGCCGGATAAAGTAGGCATCAAGACGATATGTCTGCATATCAAATGGATGCCGGCGATCAAAGGCCGGGTGGGGATCGCACCCGTTCAGATGTTGTCTCCTGAGGTGGTTATGAGTTCTCCGTTGGACCGCGAATCGAAGAGCATTATCGAAAATACGTTGCTCCGCTTCATCGCAGAATCTTATGAGCCAAGCGCACGGCATCAGCGCGTGAGACAAGGCCACGTGGATTGCTTGCTGCACTGGGGGCTCTTGGCGCAGCTCGGCGTGCTCGGGCTACCTTTCGAAGAAGCTTTCGGGGGCCTCGGCGGAGCCAGTGCCGATATCGCCGATGCTGTGACAGTATTGGCTAAAGGCTTGATCTTCGAGCCCTTCATCGAATCGGCGGTGATTGCTGGAACTGTACTCGCGCGTGGTCGAGACCCGGAGCAACGGGGGCAGGCTGTCACGCAAGCGATCGAGGGCGCGAGCGTGACGGCGATGCTTGGCGGCCGCTCAGGCGTGCCGGACCAGCTCTCTTTCAAGAAAACCCCAGAGGGTTACCGCTTATCTGGGAATTTGTCGCTCATTCCCTTCGCGGAACAGGCTGATTTCTGGCTGCTGATGGCGGTTGACAGCGATGGCACACCTGCGATTTTTCGGGTTCCCCGTTCAGAGACACGGGCGCATGTCGCCAGCTATCGCCTTATGGACGGTAAGCCGGCTGCTGACATTCGTTTCGACGACACGGCTATTCCATTATTGACCGCATGGGTTCAAGGGGAGGCTGCTCGAGAGGCCATGGACCTCGCAAGCCGGCGGGCCGTCAGCGCTTACTGCGCGGACGCGGTCGGTGTTATGGCATTGCTTTTGGAAGTGACAGGCGAATATCTACGTACTCGGGTCCAGTTCGGCGTCGCTATCGGGACGTTTCAGGCATTACAGCACCGGTATGCAGATATGCACATGGGTCTCGTTCAGGCCCAAGCCATTACGCGCGAGCTTGCCGGCCGCGTCGATGCTGCGACATCGGGGGACCACACTTGGCTTTGTTTTGCTGCATCCTCGGTGGTCGAGCGGGCAGCGAAATTGGTTGGTCAGGAAGCCATTCAGATGCATGGGGGCATGGGCGTAACCGACGAACTGATCGTCAGTCATTGCAATGCAAGGCTGGTGGTCTTGACGCGGCTGATACGCGCTTGGGTCGACCAAAGCGCGGCTTCGGGTAGCTAGGCGAAGCTGTCTGCTGGGTGGTGGCCTGGGACGAGGGTAGAAACATCAGGAGAGTGCGATGGAGAGTGGTGTAGATTCGGAATTCGACGAGGCCGCGTTTCGGCGAGAGGTCAGCGCGTTCGTGCGTTCCGAACTTGCTGCCGAGACCAGGTACCGGGTAGAAAACGGCCTTTACCTGGAGAAAGCCGACTACGTTGGCTGGCAAAAGGCGCTGCACCGTCGCGGTTGGTTCGCGGCGAATTGGCCCGTGGCGTTCGGCGGACAGGGCTGGTCAATGCGAAAGGAGCACGCCTTTTTGCAGGAGTGCGCTCTCAATGCGGCGCCCATGATCATTCCTTATGGCGTCAGCATGGTCGGCCCCGTGCTCTACACCTTCGGCAATGAAGACCAGAAACGTCGATACCTGCCAGGTATCCTCAGCAGCGACACCTGGTGGTGCCAAGGATACTCGGAGCCGAATGCCGGGTCGGACTTGGCCTCGTTGTCGACGGCGGCAGTGCGCGACGGGGAGTGCTACGTCGTCAACGGTACCAAGATGTGGACGACAGAAGCGCATTGGGCCGACATGATGCATTGTCTCGTTCGCACAGATGGTTCCGGCAAAAAGCAGCAAGGCATTAGCTTTCTTTTGATCGACATGCGCACGCCCGGCATCACGGTCGAACCTATCGTGACGCTGGATGGCGAGCACCATACGAATCAGGTGTTTTTCGACAACGTTCGTGTGCCCGCCGAGAACCTCGTCGGTGCCGAAGGCGAAGGCTGGAAGATTGCAAAATTCCTGTTGTCGCGAGAGAGAACTTCAATTGCGGATACTGGAAGCAGGATACGGCAAATGCGGCAGATCAAGGGGACCTTCTCCAATTATGCCGCTCGAATGCGGGATGTGGAGCGAACGCTTGCGCGAGCGCGGATGATGGAGGTCGAAGCCAGTCTCACCGCGCTGGTCGCCTTGGAGCGCCATTACTTCGATGAATGGGAAGCTGGGCGCGATGACGGCGTCGGCGCATCGGTTCTTAAAGTGCTCAGCACGGAATTGTTGCAGCGGATGACCGAGTTCTGGCGAGATGCGCTTGGCGTGTACGGGGCATGCTATGACCCGACCTGTCGCAGAGACGGAGGGCTTGGCGCATCAGAGCCATGGCGACAGGCCGCGGCAATCAACTACGCCTACCTCTACGGCCGATGCTGGAGCATCTTCGGCGGTTCCAACGAAATTCAGCGCAACATCATTGCGGGCGCGTTGTTGCGCCGGTAATTCCTTGCAACAGGATGTGAATATGAGCGAACCCCTTGTGCTGGCTTCGGAATCCGATGGGATTTTGGAACTGGTATTGAACCGCCCATCCAAACTGAACGCCATCAACGGTGAGATGTACGATGCGTTGGTCGTACAGACGGAGCGCTTTGCTACCGAACCTTCGCTGCGTGTAATGCTGATTCGCGCGCGCGGCAAGTACTTCAGCGCGGGTGTCGATCTCAACAGCGAACTCGGCCCCGATCCTAGTCTGGCGAGCCCGACGGCGTTCCGCCAATGGTACCGAGAAGGCCGTGGCAGCTTGCACCCGCTGCTCGATCGCTTCGAGGTCATCGAAAAGCCTATTGTCGTTGCTCACCATGGTCCATGCCTTGGTGGTGCGCTGGAGATGTCGCTATCCTGTGATTTCCGCCTCGCGGCACAAAGCGCCCGTTATGGTTTGCCGGAGACAGCATTCGGCAATATTCCCGGGTCTGGCGGTACGAGCCGGATGGCTCGGCTGGTGGGGCCTCAGTGGGCTCGCTGGTTCATAATGGCGAACCTGCAAATGGATGCTACCAAAGCCGAGCGTATCGGCCTAATCCACGATGTCTATTCTGACGAGGAATTCGAAGCGAGGGTACGGGAATTCTGTCTCAATTTGGCGAAGCAACCCGCCGAAGCGATCGGCGCCGCGAAGCTCGCCATCGAATTGTGCGCCGACCTTGACCGGGCTCAGGCGCGCAATGTGGAGCGCATCGTGGCCAGCGGCCTGTTTTTCGGCGATGAATTCCGCAACCTGTTCGCCGCACTGCGCGAAAAACTTGGCAAAAGGTCTTAAGCGGAGTTCCGGTCAGACAACTGGTTGGCGAGCGCGTTCATCAATCGGCTCGCGCCAAGCCGGAACCAAGCAATGAAGCGCTCCTTTGGAGGCGACAGGAGGGACATGAAAGCGAACGAGGGTGGTTCGTCTCTGGCGGAAAACATCGCGAACGTTGAAGTTAAGCTGTCGCGTACCGCCACGTGGAGTGGTCTTGAAACGAACGCGAGTTACGGCCCGGCAGACGCCGCGAACGTTGACTACGAACGTGATCTCGGTGATCCGGGACAATATCCGTATACGCGTGGCGCGTATCCTCAGATGTACCGAAGCCGCATGTGGACCCTGCGTAATATTGTTGGCTTCGGGGCGCCAGAAGACACGCGCGGTGGAATCGAACGTGCTCTGCAAATGGGCACGGCGGGTATCAATATCGTTGTCGATACGCTCGGACAGGAGGCGATCGACGCTGACCACCCCGCGCTAACCAACGACGCCGGCCAGGAGGGCTGTTCGATCTCTTGCGTGCGAGACATGGAGGTGTTGCTGCAAGGTATCGACGTGACGCAGCAAGACGTTGCATGGCATAGCACCATGATGACTTATCCGCTGGTCGCGGCGCTGGCACAGAAGCAGGGGAAGGACATGGCGAAGCTGCAAGGTTCGCACATGCCGGACCATCTGCAACTGAGACTTGCCGGTTGGAGCGAAAAGATCGTTCCCGCGGAACTGGGCCACCGGACGACAGTGGACTGCATCGAGTACAGCGCCAAGAACAGTCCTCGCTGGGCTTTGGGGTGTCCGCAGGCGTACGATATGCGGGAGAGAGGCCTCGGTGCAGCCGGCGAAATCGCCGTAGGCATGGCGATCGTCAACCAGACGCTTATGGACCTTGGCGCGCGCGGCATGACAGCGGATCAGGTGTGCCCGAGTATGGCCTGGGTGTCGCCGTCGGACATCGACTTCTTTGAGGAAATAGCGAAGTTTCGTGCTTTGCGACGGATTTGGGCACGCACCATGAAGGAACGTTTCGGAGCGAGCGATCCCCGCGCGCAACGGCTGCGGATCGCATGTCATACCTCCGGTCGCTCCCTGGTGTACCAGCAACCGCTCAACAATCTGTCCCGTGCCGCCGTGCAGACGCTGGCAGCACTACTCGGTGGGGTGCAATCAGTCGAAACATGTACCTACGATGAACCGGTCTGCATTCCCACTGAAGAAGCCCGAGAACTGGCTACGCGCACCCAACAAATTTTGGCGCACGAAATTGGGGCGGCGCGCGTCGCTGATCCGCTCGGCGGAAGCTATTACATCGAGAGCCTCACCAATCAAGTCGAAGCCGACGCGTTGACGATGCTTGGAAAGATCGAGGATATCGGGTTGGTCAAGGCCATCGAGGATGGCTACATCGAAGGTTTGATGGATGAGTTCAACTACAACCAGAAGCAAGAACTCGATAGCAAAAAGCGGATACAGGTTGGGGTGAACGCATTTGTTCCGAAAGACGAGCCGCCTCCAAAGCGCTTTTCGTTCGACCAGCGGATGATGGCGAGCCATCTACAACGGTTCAAGGAAATGAAGGCGGCCCGCGACCAGCCGCAACTCGCGGAACGAATCCAAACACTCTACCGCGTGGCGAAGCGCCGCGAGAATTCACACCAAGCCATGATTGACGCGTTGATCGCGGATGCTTCCATTGGCGAGGTTTGGGGTACGGTTCGTGTGGCGAATGGCCTGCCGTACGATCCCTTCAGGGTGATCGAATCACCTTTTACCTATACCGAGAGCTGAGTGAGATATGACCGGTGAAAGGAAAATTCGCTGCCTACTTGGAATGCTTGGCACGGACGTGCATACCAAGGGAATCCGCACGCTGGCGCAGCTGTTTCGAGACAATGGGATCGAGGTGGTGTACCTAGGTGAGCACAACACTGTCGATGGTATGGTGAACGCAGTGATCCAGGAAGACGTCGATCTCGTCGGCATCAGTTTCTCGATCGCTACCTATCTTCACTACGCAAAAGAGCTCATCGACGCAATGAACGCGCGCGGTGTCGGCAACGTGCCAGTCATGGTGGGTGGCCTCGTGCATCCGGATGACCACGAGCCGCTGCGGAAAATCGGCGTATCAGGAATATTTGGTCCCGGGTCCGCTACGTCGGAGATATTGGCCTTTGTTCGCAGCGCTTGCCTGCCTCCTGTGCAATGAGTGAACTTGAACGGCTGTCAGTTGCTCAACAGGTCGACGCCGTCCTGTCGGGGAATCTACGTGCCGTTGCACGGCTCATCACGAGAGCTGAAAACGGAGATCCATCTATCCGTGACGTCATGAAGCAGCTTTACCGCCATGGAGGGCGAGCGCAACTAATTGGGATCACTGGTCCCCCAGGAGCAGGCAAGAGCACATTGCTAGATCAGCTCATTGCGACGTATCGACGACACGGAAAGCGAGTTGCAATCCTCGCCGTGGACCCGTCGAGTCCGTATTCGGGCGGTGCATTATTGGGCGATCGGGTCCGTATGAATCGTCACGATTCGGATCCGGCGGTCTTCATTCGAAGTATGGCGTCGCGCGGAGCGCTCGGTGGCCTCGCAATGGCGGCAGGCGACGCCCTGACTATCATGGACGCGATGGGCTGGGATGTCATCGTCGTGGAGACGGTGGGCATAGGCCAGAGCGAAATGGGCGTCATGCGCTACGCGTCATGCATCGTTCTTTTGCAAACTGCTTTGAGCGGTGACGAGACGCAGTTATCGAAGGCCGGCGTTCTCGAGATCGGGGATATCTTCGTTGTCAACAAGGCCGACGTTGCTGGAAGCCATCGCATGGTCAACGCTCTTAGGGAGATGGTCCACTCGCGCAATGACCAGAACACTTTGAAAGGGTGGTATCCCGATGTCGTCGCAACCGAAGCTACCACCGGACGCGGAGTCGATGAGTTGTACGAAAAGATTCAGCGGCGCTTTGACTTTCTGAGCGCGCATCCCGCGGCCGCGCAGGAATTGTCTTTGACTCAATTAAGAGCTCGCGCGTTCGAGATTGCAAAGGACGTCATAGGTCGTCGCATCGAACGTGAACTAGACGAACATGGAGGCGATCCGCAGCTGCTGTTGGACGCATTGAATCGAAAGATCGATCCCTATGATCTCTCGGACCGATTGTTTAACAAAGCGTCGGCTTGATGCAATTCCTGCACGGACTGATGGGTTGCCACTGATGCGGTCTCCCGCAAGGCATTGCCGTTTGCTGGATAGAGCCGGTCCCAACGCCGATAAGTCGTCTTGCAACATACGGGCCCTGCTGGCCGCCGGCTACCGGCTTTGGCCGAAGATTTCGATTACTCAATAGACAGGACGGAAAATGGACGTGGAACAGACCTGGCTTGCGCAAGAGCCACGATTCAAGGAAGGGGTGGCGATCGTTACCGGGGGAAGCGGCGGTATCGGCCGCGAAATCGCTCTGACGCTGGCGCGCGCGGGAAGCGACGTCGTCCTGACGTACGGGCGAAATAGAAAGGCGGCGGAAGAGGTTGCGGGACAGATAACGGCCATGGGGCGAAAGGCGGAGGTCGCAGGGCTGGCGATTCAGGATGCGGCAGGCGTGTCCAGGTTCATCGATGATGTGACGTCGCGCCATGCATCTTTGCACTCCGTCGTCTACGCCTCGGGCCCCGGGTTGCACATGGAGTTGATTGGCGATATCGATCCGGTCAAATGGGCAAATGTCATGGCCGTCGACGTCAACGGCTGCTTCAACCTTGTGCATGCCACGCTGCCGCACGTCCGCAAAGCTCGCGGCGCTTATGTTGCCATAATCACCGCAGCGGTTGAACGTGTGCCGGCCAGAGATATTCAATCCGCAGCACCGAAGGCCGCTATCGAAATGCTCATGCGCGGTGTAGCGAAGGAGGAGGGACGCAATGGCGTACGAGCCAACTGCGTTGGCCCCGGTTGGGTGGCCGCGGGCTTAGGGCAGCAGGTCATCGAACAGGAATTGACGCCCGAAGCGGTGGCGATGATCAAGAAGAGCATTCCGCTACGTGCCCTGGGCGAGGCCCGCGATATCGCGGACGCCGCGCTGTTCTTGCTCTCTTCGCGTGCGCGCTACATCACGGGTCAGTCGCTCGCTGTCGACGGCGGCATGCAAATCTGATCGAGACGGGAGCGGCCGCGACCGGTGAATCGCGGCGGCGCCCCGTTATTGACAACTGATCCCGCCGTCTACGACAAATTCAGCGCCCGTCGAAAAACGCGATTCGTCGCTGGCCAGAAGAAGCACGATATTCGCGACCTCGTCAGGTTCACCCCACCTCGCAGCGGGCGTCGCCGCGATAAAACGAGTGATGCTCGCTTCCGATTCTGGTGTGGGGGTGGTCATCGGCGTAGTGATCATACCGGGATGGACCGAATTGACCCTGATGTTATACGGTGCGAGTTCGATAGCAGCTGATTTGCTCATGCCGCGCACGGCGAATTTCGACGCCGTGTACGGTAGAACGTGACTTGCGCCGAACAGACCCGCGACCGACGAAATGTTGATGATGGATCCTCCGCCGGCGCGCTTCATCGATGGAATGACGGACTTCATGCCAAGGAAGACGGAGACCTGATTGACGTCGATAACGCGTCGATAGTCGCGTTCTTCCATTTGTTCGATAGCGCCATAGGCCACAATGCCGGCATTGTTGACCAGCACAGAGACGGGGCCAAACGTTTCCTCTGTCGCACGGACAACCTGCTTCCATTCGTCTTCCTTCGTTACGTCCTGGTGAAGGTAGCGCGCGTTTTCTCCCAGCGAAGAGGCGGTCGCTTCTCCGATCGCGTCGAGCACGTCGGTCAGGACGACCTTTGCCCCTTCCTGAACCAATCGGCGTGCGTGAGCGGCGCCCATGCCCTGCGCCGCGCCCGTCACGATAGCAACTTTCCCACTCACTCGACCCATTTGAGTCTCCTTCAGATATATGCGTTGGCCAAGGGCGCGGCTTGGCGCTGCGCACGCCCCGGCGGCACTCCCGATATCCTCTTTAGCCCGTTCGGGCGGGAGTCCGTTGGTTCTTCACGCCACCGTGCGTCGCTTTGCCAAATATTTGTTGAGTCCGTCGAAAATCGCATCGTAGACTGCTTCGACGGTGTTGCGCACCGCGTCCACATTGCCTGGGTCAACAACGTCAAAGGTAGATGTAATCGTCATGCGGCACCGATCTTCCGACATAGGATCCACATGCCATGAGGCGAGGTAATTCCGCACCCCCAATAGGAACCCATCGCTAGCGTTGTAGTAGAGCCGGTGTGCCAAATGATCTTCATGAATCAGCGTCTCGCGATTCACGACAGGGAGGCCGGCACCATCGGCGTTCGATCGCTCGATTACCTTCGTACGTGGCACCTTGCCTTTCTCACCCTCGAGGTAGGCTCTGCCGGCCTTCATCTCTTCCTCGGCGACATCGTTGCCCCACCAATCCAGGTTTCCCCAGTCGGTGAGCAATTTCCAGAGTGGCTCCACGTTGCTTTCGATGATTCCCTCTCGCATGCCGGAGCCACGTTGCACCTTAGACATATTGAAATCCTCCTCGGTGAGACCACTTCATACTGAGAGACAGCCGACGCGGGCATCGCACGGCCGCTTGTTGTCCATTTCTCTCGCGATCGCTCTGCTCGGAATCAAGTGCTGACGGCTTCAGGCGGAAGAGTCGGTCGAACCTTCCGCCTCGCAATCTTCCAACAACCACTGATTTTGAGATACTCGTCCTCGTACTTGATTTGATAGCGAGTGCGCTCGCCACTTTTGGACAGTGCATCAACGATGCTGAACACGGTCCCGCGAGCCGCATCGCGCTCGAGCGACCAAATGATGTGATTGCTCATCAGGTGCACCACATGCTGTGTCGTACTGACGATTTCTCGACCGTAGCGACGGATGGCCTCATGGCCTTCCAAGAGACCGGTGCCTAGTTCTGCCTCATCGAGGATCGCCGTTGGAGTGAAGACGTTTACCCAGTTATCGATATCAAAACAATCGATGAAATAGGCGTAACGGTGATTCAATTCCTGGATAGCCAAGTGATCTTCTACGTTCATTAGAACCTCGGGGAGATGTTAACTAGCTCGAAGAGAAACCGCGTTATCCGGGAAACTGCAATGATTTCAAGTTCGCAGCGTGGCTATGGGCGGCCACCGTCAACGCGGATCAGCGCTCCTGTCGTGAAACTCGCGTGTGCGGATGCAAGATACATGACGGTCGATACAATCTCTTCGGGTTCGCCGTACCGCTTGATTGCCGACTTGATGTTCTTCTCTTTGTCCGGCGACCACGACTTTGCAATGTCGGTTCGAAAGCTGCCCGGAAGTATCGCGTTGACGCGAACCTTCGGAGCATATTCGAACGCATGCGCGACGGTGATCGCATTCAGTGCGGCTTTGGCCCCCGCGTAAGGTGCATATTCGGGCTGTGGGCGGATCGAGCCGATGGAAGAGATGTTGATAATGCTGCCCCCATCGCCTTGCACCATACGGCTCCCAACCAGTGCGGTCATTCGGAATGGGCCTTTTAAATTGACACCGACTACCTTGTCGAACAGCGCCTCGGATGTTTCGAGCGAGCTGTCGGAGAGGGGGGACATCCCAGCGTTGTTGACCAAAATATCGACCTTGCCGAAGCGCTCGTAAGCGGCATTGACGAGCTGCTCGCAATCATCCCAATGACCCAGGTGGGCGCCGATGCCTAAAGCGCGCCGGCCTAATTCCGCTTCTATCTGTGCGGCCAGCCGCTCGCAGTTGTCTGCGTTACGGCTAGCGATAACGACGTCGGCGCCTTGTTCGGCGAACGACCGGACGATGGCTGCGCCCAGGCCGCGGCTACCGCCGGTGACCAGAGCAACCTTGCCGCTGAAATCGAAATATTGCTTCATGCTGGGCACCTATTCGGGAGCGGTAAGCGTTCTTCGCGCGAGAGCGGCGATAGCAGCCACGCGATCCTGGGTATGTACGATGCGTCGGTTCGCGTTCGTTCCCGCCGATGCACGCTTCAAGATGCCCTGGATCATCACGGCATATCTGAATTGAACGAAGCTCAGATAGAACTTCAGATTGGGTATAGCGCTGATGCCGGAGCGACGACAGTAGCGCTCCAGATAGCTTTCCATACTGGGAATGCCGAGCTTACTCAGGTCGAGCCCGACTAGCGTCGTTGCGGTGCCTTCCACGTAGCCGGTCGGTTCCCACCAGGCACGTGTGTTATGTGCTAGGTCGACATAGGGATTCCCCAGTGTCGAGAGCTCCCAATCGAGCACCGACCGAACTTTGGCCTCCGTCGGGTGAATCATGGCGTTGTACAAGCCAAAGTCGCCGTGCAGGATGGCCGTCGGTTCATTGTTGGGAAGCCGATCGTGGAGTGCCTTCATCAACCAGTCGATATCGGGCACATCCTCGAGCTTGGATTCCTCGTAAATGGTGCACCAGCGCTTCAGATTGCGGGCGGTAAACCCGCTCTCTCTGCCGAACGTCTCTAGGCCGAGCGCTCGATAGTCGAGCTGATGTAGGTTGGCGAGAAAGTCGTTCAACGAGTCATAGATGAGCGTTCGATGCGCTTTGTCTACGCCCGGCAGATCGGCGTTCCAGAATACTCGTCCCTCGACGAACTCGGTAACATAAAACGCTGAGCCGATGACACCTTCGTCCTCGCAATAGAGGGCGGGGCGGGGTACCGGAAATCCGATTTCCGACAGCGCTTTCGTGATTCGGTATTCGCGATCGATCGCATGTGCGGACTGCAGTAATGGGCCTGGCGGGCGCCGGCGCAAAACGTAGCTCTTGTCTCGTCCGCTCAGCTTATAAGTGGGGTTCGACTGTCCGCCTTTGAACTTTTCGACGCGGAAGTCTCTTGCCAATCCTTCCAACTGCGGGGCGAGGAACGCCGCGAGCCTATCGACGTCCAGCGCAAGATGTTCGGGGGGCGCTTCTGTGCCGCTCAGCATTTCCTGACGATCATTCATGCGCGCATACCTCGTTCGCTTTCGGCGGGGCGTACTTCTTCAGTTCGTTGCGTGCAATAACTCGGTTGTGGACTTCGTCGGGCCCATCGCCGATACGCATGACCCTCAGGCGCGCGAAGGTGTACGCCAAGCCGAAATCGTCGCACATGCCCGCTGCGCCGTACGCTTGCTGGACGACGTCACACAAACTTTGAGCCAGTTCGGGAACGATCACCTTGATCTGCGAAATCTCGCTGCGGGCATTCTTGACGCCGACCGTATCCATCAGCCAAGCCGTCTTATATACGAGAAGCCTGCTCATTTCGATGTTAATGCGAGCGCGCGCAATGCGGTCTTGCCAGACGCCTTCGTCCGAAAGGCGCTTGCCGAATGCCACCCGCGAAGAAAGCCGCGTACATAACTTTTCGAGGAGCCGTTCCGAAACGCCGATGATCCGCATTGCGTGATGTATACGGCCTGGCCCCAGGCGGCCCTGCGCGATTTCGAAGCCTCTTCCTTCACCAAGTATGACGTTCTCGGCGGGCACACGAACATTCTCAAAGACGATCTCGCCGTGCCCGTGCGGGCGGTCGTAGTAGCCGAAGATCGGCAGCGGCCGGACGATCTTCACACCGGGCGCGTTGGGTTCCACCAAGACCTGCGTCTGTTGCTTATGGCGTGGAGCGTTCGGATCGCTTTTTCCCATCACGATCATGATTTTCATGCGCGGGTTGAAAGCGTTGGTGATCCACCACTTCCTGCCATTGATGACGTACGTATCCCCATCGCGCTCGATCCGGGTCTCGACATTGGTGGCGTCGGAAGACGCCACAGCCGGCTCGGTCATTGCAAAGCAGGATTTGATCTCACCGGCCAGCATGGGCTTCAGCCACTTTTCCTGCTGCACAGGGCTGCCGAATAGCGACAGGACGTCCATATTGCCGCTGTCCGGAGCGTTGCAGTTGAACACTTCGGATGCCCAGTGGACTCGACCTAACGCCTCCGCAATCGGCGCATAGTCTACGTTGCTCAGGCTTGGCCCGTGGCGAGGGTCATGGATATGCATGTTCCATAGCCCGGCTTCTCGCGCCTTGTTCTGGAGTTCCAGCATGATGGGGGGAACTCGCCATGGATCGTCGCACTCATGCCCGAGCTGTTCCTCGTAGAGTTCCTCGTTCGGATAAACGTGCTCATCGAGAAACGTCTGTACTCGTGCGAGCCAATCTCGCCCGCGCGAACTAAGACCGAAATCCATGTAGGGCCCCCCTTCGTCGACCTGTGCTGAATAGCGCGTTAAACGAATTCCACTCCAAGGGACTGAGTCGGAAGGTGAACCTGCGACTTCCCAGCCGGATAGAGATCAAAGACGCTCCGATCCACCTTCATGCCGCTGAATTGCTCGATGATCATCGGCCCGGTGCAGCATTCGAGCATGCGCACGCTGTGCTTTTGGAACTCGGGTTCCTTCCGCAGCCGCTCAAGGATTTCCTCGCTCTTCCACGCAGCGATTACCACCCATGTATTCGGATCGCGGGCCCATCCGTGGAATGCGAAATGAGCATGCTCTTCATACCAGGGTTCTGCGAACGCGAACATGTCATTGAGTGCCGACAAAAACTCTTCACGGCGAGCCGGATCCACCGGGTAACGCGCCAAAAAGCAATTCGAATTATGAAACCAACCTTTCGCCATTTTTTGTCTCCTGAGTATGAGGCATGCCAACTGCAGTGCCCCTAATTAAGAAACCAAGGATTTGTGCTCGGCCAAGGATCATTTGCGGCCAATGAGCCGATCGATCTCGGCATGGTAGTGCCGGATACGGCACTCCGATTCCGATAGCACGTAGCCGTCAAACGCCATGGACTCGATACCTTTTTGAACTTCCGGCACTCGCACGGCGTCTTGCGCCAGCACAGAGCCGAAATCGGCAAGGGTTTGCGGAATGATCTTTGCCGGTCGCTCCGATCCATCCCAGCCCGGCGGCGACATGGCCTCGGGCCCGAATTGACCAGGGTCCATGACCATGTCCTGCGTTCCACCGACGGGCAGACATAGCGAGATCGCCCGGTAGTAACTTTTGCTCGGATCGCTCTCGTGCGGCGAAAAAATCTGGATCAGAAGCGCATCGCTGAATGCGTTGATGGTGATGTTAGGGAATACAAAATAATTCCAATCATCGTTGATTTGCGCGTCGCTGAGATCGTCGAAATGCGAGTACCCGTGGCGCTTGGCCCACTTCCTCCGGACATCCACTAGCGCCTTATAGTACTCGTGGCCTTTCAGGTGGACGTAGTCGTCCGGATTGCCGCCATAGAACTGCAGGAAGCCTTTGAGCGCATCCGTCACGGTTTCGCGGTCCTCGTTCCTGCTTGTCACGTATCCGACAGGAATGATCATCCGACTATTACCGTTGGCGTAAAGGTCGTACTGGCACTCGAGGGTCTCAGTGAAGGTCAGCAGCTGCGGATGGACGTCGTCGGCGTGATAGAACTCGATAAAAGCGTCGAGCGCTGTTTTCCAGTTCGCGTTCCAGCAGGTTTCGATGTCGCGGATTACACGGTACTTTTCGAAGGGGTAGGGCGCCAAGTGCTTCGGAATGTTATCCAAATGCTCCGCGAGCGACTTGCCGGAGGGAGCTACACTGATGAAAACGAGGCTGTTCCAGACGCCACAGCGGATAGGCTTCAGTCCCGGGCGATGCGCGACGGCTTCCTTGCGGAAGAGAAACTCGTCACGGATTTCGACATTCTTGCCATCGAGACCAAACTTCCACCCGTGAAAGTCGCATTGAAAGCAGCTTCCGCTACCGGCATTGCCGAAATCGGTATGAACGATACGGTTGCCGCGATGCGGGCACAGATTGAAATACGCGGCAATACCGTCATCGCCCTCCGCGTTGCGGACGACAATGAACGATTCCTTGCCGAGTTCGACCTTGAACCAGTCGCCGATGTTCGGGATGTCGTGCGCGAGCCCGGCGAACACCCAGCTCTTCGTCCACATATGCTCCCACTCGAGCGCCGCTTCCTCATGCGTGTAGTAACGGCGCGGGTCGATGCGAGCCTTGCCGTTATCGACATAGGGCGCCTTTGCGGCGGGGCTGCCGGGTTCCGCGTCAGGATAAGCCACAAAGCCCGTTTTGTAGTCGTAATTCATTGTCCCCTTCTCCTCGCAAAAAGCAGTTACTGGCTGCCAAGTGATCTCACCTGCGCCATGAAGTTCATGTCCGAGTTCCTTCCTCAGCTACGAGTCCCGGAAAACTGCGCAGGTAAGCGATAAACTCTTGACCCACGCCCTGATCCTGCAGGTGCTGTACAGCGATTGGCTGAGACGGAGAGTCGTACTCTGGATTACGCCGCACTTGTTCAGGGAAGTCGTGACGCAAGATGCCCGCGCGGCCGATCGTGACAAAATCGCAGCCGGCTTCGATCACGCTTGCCGCCAGAGCCGCGCTCATCACCTTGCCGGCGGCGCCGAGCCGCACGTTCCCACGCGGTAGTTCCGTGAAGTAACTCAACAACGTGCGCCCCTGGAATTCCTCCTCATGGGGTTGCTTCGTCACGTCCCACAATGACAGGTCCAGATAATCGATCTGCTCCTTCCGCATGATTTCCGTTGCGAGCTCCCGCACCTCGGCAAGGCGCATTCCGAAGCGCTCCGGCGATAGCCGAAGGCCAATCTGAAAATCGTCGCCGCACTGACTGCGGATCCCGTCGATGACTTCCAACATGAGCCGCGAGCGATTTTCGAAGCTTCCGCCGTAGCGGTCATCGCGCTGGTTGATAGTCGGAGACAGAAATTGCGCCAAGATGTAGCCGTGAGCGCCATGTATCTCGACCCCATCGAATCCTGCCGTTTCCGCACGGAGGGCGGCCGCGATGAAGTCATCCCGCAGCTGTTCGACTTCCTTCAAGTTCAGCGACCTGGCGCCGTTACGCGAGTTTTCCGAAGGGGAGACAGGGGTGCCAATCAGTTCGGGAGAAGCGCGATCGCCACCATGATAGAGCTGCACTGCTGAAAGGCTGCCGTGCGCGCGAACGGCGCTCGCGAGGCGGGAGAGTCCCTCAATGTGCAGATCCTCGAAAACACCGAGCTGCCCCGGATACCCTTGCCCGACCTGTTGGACAGGCGCAGCCGCGGTCATCACCAGTCCAAAACCCCCTTCGGCGCGCATCTCCAGCCAGCGGATCTCGTCGTCGGACAGACGACCGTCAGCGAAGCTTTGCTGGTTCGTTAGCGGTGCAAGCATGAAGCGATTCTTCATGGCCGGGCCCCGCGTCAGTGCCAGGGGCTCAAAGAGTCCGGCATGCGACATGTTCATCTCCAGTTCGCGTCAGTTCGCTGCCTTGAGCGGTTTGCCCAGCGGTGATAGGCGGCGTCCGCATCGAGAACAATCGCACGCTGCCCAGATTGCGATCCCCGGCAGTCAGATCAAAACCCGGCACCGTCGAATCTCCGTTGGGCGGATGACCCTGCCCTCTTGCAGAAGACGGCTCGATTGTGCTTGAGCGATACGGTAGCATACGATAAACAGACATACAATGTAACTTCGACCCGCGAGTTTCGCTGCATCAGTGTTGCTCACGCTCGGCTGTTCAGTCCTACCTTCTCATCGGGCGCAGCAGCCAGAGCGATAGGGCGCCGCTGCTCTCCGGAGTGTCGATGGAGCAGCAATGCACAACTAGAACGGTCGCGCATCATTCTTGGGCCATTACCAGGTCGCGCAAGACGAACTTTTGCACCTTGCCTGTGGCGGTGACCGGCATCGCGTCGAGGAAGCGCCACACCCGCGGTACCTTATGGCGTGCGATGCGGCCATCCAGAAATGCGCTGAGCGCGTCCGCATCGCAGTTGTGCCCTTGCTTGAGAACAACCGCGGCGGCTACCTGTTCGCCCCATCTTTCGTCGGGCACGCCAAAGACGGCCGACTGCAGCACTGCCGGATGTTGTGCCAGCAAGTCCTCGATCTCGCGAGGGTAAATGTTTTCGCCGCCACGGATGATCATGTCCTTTAGACGGCCTGTTATTTGAACGTAGCCATTCGGGAGCAGGATGCCGACGTCGCCTGTATGCACCCAGCCATCCGCATCGATTGCCTCCCGCGTTTTTTCCGGCATACGAAAGTATTCCAGCATGCGACAGGGCGTCTTCACGCAGATCTCGCCCGGCTGCCCGACCGGCACTGCAGCACCGTCGAGCCCGATGATTTTCACTTCAGACATCGACAGGGGCGCGCCGACGCTCTGCGTCAACAGTTCAATGCCGTCGCCCCGGCGCGAGAGGCACATCGCGCCGCCGGCTTCGGTCTGGCCGAACACGACCATCGGTTCGCAGCCAAAGCGTTCATGTATCAAGCGGATCAATTCGGGGACGACGACGGTGCCGCCGGTGATCAACAGCTCCAGCTGCGAGAGGTCGGTCCGATCGAATTGCTCGCTTTCTATCGCGGCGAGAATCATCGTCGGCACAGCCATTGTCATTCGGACGCGGTAACGCTCGAGCGCATCGAGCATCGCTTCGGGATTAAACTCGGGCAAGAGTACCTGTGTTCCGAGGCTTGCCATGCAACCGAGCGTCATGGTCACACTTCCGCCGACATGGAACATTGGCATCACCGTGAGCCAGGCGGAGCCCTCAGCCATGCCCATGCGCGCTTGCGTAAACCGGGCGTTGTTCACGACACCCGCATGGCTGAGGACGGCGCCTTTTGGTTTTCCCGTTGTGCCAGAAGTGAAAATAATCAATGCAGGCGCTTCGGGCTGCACCGTCGGAAGCGATGGTGACGCGTCGGCTGCGCTCGCCACGAAACTCGACCAGGCGTCAAGATAGAACACCGATTCGAGCTTGGGGAGTTCTGGCCGTACTGCTTCCAGCACAGCGACGTTGTCCATCTTTCGGAATGCGCGCTCAAGAAAGATGCCGCGCACCTCGGCCTGCTCGAGGAGATACTTCAATTCTTGGCCGCGGCATGCCGGATTGAGTGTGACAAGAACGATGCCGGCCAGAGCAGCACCTAGGTGCAGCATCAGCAAGTTGGAACTTGCGCCCGCCCAAGTGGCGACACGGTCGCCAGGGGCGAAGTGGACGAGGAGCGCGGCGGCTGCTCGTTCGGCCTCGGCCTGTAGTTCGCTATACGTCCAGCGCTGTTCCTCTCGCCCTTGCGTGGATGCCGGGACGATTAGAGCCGTTAGGTCAGGCCGCTGCCGGCTCGCAGTGCGCAGCAGGTCGCCGATCGACCAGGGCAGTAAATCCAGCTCGGGCTCGCCGATCATATGAGGGTGTCTCCGTATCTTGTTCGATGCGCCAGATTGCACTTGGTAATGTACAACAAGGTATGGTTGGATACAATAACTGAGTATTGATTCGGCGGAACGATGCTGAGGGCATGACGTTTCATGTCGGATCCGTTCCGGGATTTGGGCTCGCCCTGCATGCGCTGCTCGGCGCAGCCATGTGGTCAGCTGTACTACCACCACCTATACATGGGTGCGTGCGGTTGGCGGGCGAAAAACGACCATCGCCTCGCGTGGTGCGCTCGCGCGAGTCGGGTTGAGATCGATTGACATGATCGTACTGAGTATATATGGTATTGGTGCATACCATGTTGACGGTGCTGCTCAAAGCACGGCAGCGCATATTTCGCCGCCCGCCACGCGACCGAAAGATCCAGGCTACTAGGAGATCGAACTCATGAAAATCGGCATTATCGGCACGGGCCACATCGGGAAGACACTAGTCCAAAGGTTGAGCGCAGCGGGGCATGGCGTGAAGGTTGCAAACTCGCGTGGCCCGGACAGTATCGGGGCCGACGTGCTGGCCTTCGGGGGGCGCCCGGTCCAGTCTGCCGAAGCTGTGACCGATGTCGACGTCTTGATCCTCTCGATTCCCCTAATCCGCATTCCCGACATCGCGCCGGTTATCGCCACCGTTTCGGCGGAAACAGTAGTCATTGACACGTCGAACTACTATCCGGCGCGAGATGGCAACATTGGCCCCATCGAATCCGGCCAGGTGGAGAGCCTTTGGGTTGCGGAGCGGTTGGGCCGTTCGGTCGTCAAGGCGTGGAATGCCATCGGTTCTGACTCTTTCGCGAAGAAGGACAAACCTGCAGGGAGTCCCGGACGTATCGCTATCCCGGTTGCCGCCGACAGCGACGCGGACCGCAAGGTCGGAATCGCGCTCGTGGAGGACACGGGGTTCGACGGATTCGATGCCGGCACCCTTGCGCAATCGTGGCGACAGCAGCCTGGTGCGCCGTGCTATTGCACGGACCTCTCGCGCGAGGAGATGCCTGCCGCGCTGGCCACCGCGGAAGTAGCGAGATTGCCCAAACGCCGCGACCTGTCGTTCGCCGCAGTCATGGAGCGGATTGAGGGAGTCGCAACGAACCCGGATGCCGAATACCTCGTCCGCCTCAATCGCGCGTTGTTTATGTGATCACTCGTCGCAAGCCCTCATGAGGCACAGCGCTACGTGTTCGGTCCGACGGTTGGTCACTCCCGACAGCGAATTCCGACTTGGCGCTGACCTGATCAGAGGCAAATGGAAGCAGCTCGTTTTTTCGAGCGTGCATTGCGCACCTAGGCAAAATTCTAAACGGAGTTCCCATGCCATTGATCGGCCTTACTCTTGATCGCACGACTCACCAATTACCGGCTGAAAAGCTTTCCGATTTGGTGAAGAAGATAGAGCGACTGGGTTTCGAAAGCGTTTGGTTGCTCGACTCGTTCGGGCGTGAACCGTTCCTTGCATGCGGATTCATGCTTTCGCAAACGCACACATTGAAGGTCGCGACAGGGGTTGCAACCGTCTATGGCCGCGATCCGACCGGAGCCGTGCAAGCACTTCAAACCTTGTCCGAGTTTTACCCTGGCCGATTCATCATGGGCCTCGGCGCCTCGAACCCGATTGTGATAGGCAAGCGCAAGGGCGAGTGGGTGGCACCACTGCCGAAGATGACCGCATATCTTGAAGAGATGGCGGAGGTCAAACTCATTTCCGCCAAGCCGGAGCTGATGGCGCCCTTGTATATCGCGGCCCACGCGCCGGGTTTGCAAAAACTTGCAACCAAGCATGCTCAGGGCATGGTCACATGGATGATGCCCACCGCCGTGATCAAGGAAGCGCGCGAACGTGTCGGGTCTGGCCTGAACATCACCTCCCAGATTATGTGCGTGATGAGTTCGGATGCGAACCAGGCCCGAACAATTGCCCGCACATATCTATCGATGTACCTCGCGCTTCCGTATTATCAGGCCGCGTTCGAGAAGGCCGGCTTTGAAGCGAGTGATTGGAGCGAGGGCGGAAGTGATCGACTCATCGATTCCCTCACTGCTTGGGGAAGCCCTTCCGACATCCTTGCCCGAGTCGAGGAGTTCGGAACGGCCGGCGTGGACCGGGTTGTCCTCAACGTAGTTCGCGAAGACGAAACTCAACGCATAACAGGGAAGCCGCCCGTCATCATCGGGGATTGGGAGGGTATTGACGCGCTTTCCGCAATACTTCGGAAACAGTAAGGGGCAGCCGTCTTACCGTTTACAACATCGACATTCACCAAAGGCGATTCCATCGGTCTCGGCTGCTTGGATTTCTGTCTGGAGGCATGACGCCTGCAACGTTATGCCTCGACCGGGAGGTAATAAGAATGGGACGTTTGTCTGGAAAGGTTGCGGTTATTACGGGAGGCGCGTCGGGGATAGCTTACGGCGTTGTAGAGATGTATGTGTCCGAGGGCGCCAAGATCATCGTTGCAGATATCCAGGCGGAGAAGGGTGCGCAGTTAGAGCGGCGATTTGCTGGGACGGTCTATTTCAACGCCTGCGACATCCGCAACGAAGAGGACATTGCCCGGACGATGGCGATGGCAGAGGAGAAGTTCGGCGGCCTTGATGTCGTCGTTCATGCAGCGGCCTCGGTGGATCACAAGCAAAAGATCGCAGACATTACGGTTGAGGATTGGGACGACGGACAGGCGAATCTTTTGCGCAGCCACGTGATGTGCATAAAGCACGCAGTCGGCCCGATGCAACGGCGTGGCGGGGGCTCCGTGATACTGGTTTCGTCTGCTGCCGCGGAGAACTTCTCGCCAGCTGCAAGCGTGCTGTACGTTGTTTGCAAAGGCGCCGTGCTTTACTTGGCGCGCTGGGCCGCTTTTGAACTCGCCAGCTGCAAAATCCGAGTGAATGCGATCGTTCCTGGCCCCTTTGCGACGTCGATGTGGGGGCAGCTTGTCGGGGCGAGCCGGGAGGTGGCCGACGCCATGCCGGTGCATCTCGACGAAATGATGGCGGGTTCGCAGCCGCTACCAATAGCCGGCAAACCACAGGATATCGCCTATGCGGCGACCTACCTCGGTTCAGACGAGGCCAGGTTTGTGACTGGGGCGCAGCTTGCGGTGGATGGCGGCCTCTCGGTCTTCCGACCCGCTGTGCCGAAAGAAAAGATCATGGATTACCTCCAGCGAGCGAAGGTGCAGGCCGAGGAGGATTTGCGATCCATGGGGAAGTCGGCCTAGCGCGTCTTGTTGAATGTCGCTATTCAAATTGCCGGGCGTAGCGCACATGCACTCGCGGCTGATGGCGATATGTGTTGTTGAATCTTACTAATTGCGCGACGAACAGCCCTCCGCGCGGCGAAATGGCGGACATTCTCATGTCGAGACAGCACGTGCGCGATATGAAGCGCGACATCAAGGTTGGAATGGTTTCCGGCCGCGCGCCTGAGGCAGGTGCTGCGGCTCGGACTGCCGCATTGAAGCTATTGGATCGGAGTATAGCCTTCGGTCATTGCCGTCTTGCCGTTATCCGGTTTTTGGTCGCTGCGGAGGTCGGGGCCGGCATTACGCTCGATCGCGTCAGATACCGTGAAGACGCGGTGGTGAAATGTAACGATGCTTCGCTTAGTCAGTCGTTTTCGGCGGCCTTGAAAAGGATTTTCGTTTTTCCCCCGGCAGATACTTTGTGAATGGCAATTGCCTGACGAGGACGATATGGGTAACCGTCTCAGCAAAATTACGACGCGCACAGGTGACGACGGGACCACCGGGCTGGGTGACGGTAGCCGAGTTCGTAAGGACAATGCACGAATCGCGGCGATTGGAGAAGTTGACGAACTGAACTCGCACATTGGCATGTTGCTGTGCGAGGACATGCCAGATGACGTACGGGGAGCGCTCATCGCCATCCAACACGACCTTTTCGATCTGGGTGGTGAGTTGTGCATACCAGGTCACGCCATGATATCGGACGAGCACCTGGCGCGGATCGATGGCTGGTTGTTGCATTACAACGCCACCATTCCCCCGCTACAAGAATTCATTCTCCCGGCAGGTTCCCGGCCCGCAGCGCTTGCGCATGTTTGCCGAACGGTATGTCGGCGAGCGGAGCGTTCGATCGTGGCGCTCGGGCAGGTCGAGCAAATCAATACGGCTCCGCGACGGTATGTAAACCGTCTGTCGGATCTGCTCTTTGTACTGGCGCGTGTGCTAAATCGCACGGACGGAGGCAGCGACGTGCTGTGGCACCATCAGCGGGTGGCTGGCTGAACATAGGCGATTGGCTGCTGGTCGATGTCGGGCAGATCCGCGATGGTGCCTTATTTCAAGGCGATGCTGTATATCGTCGTGCTGCCGACCAGCGCGAGTGGTCGGAGTATTCGCAATCGAACAAGGCATGCACGGAGCGGACCGGAGTTGCGAAGCTGGCTGGAGTGGTTACCTGCGCTGCTGCCGCGAGAAATTGATTATATGCGGCGCTTGATGACTAAGCGTCGGCGAGTGAAGCTGAGGCTTGTCAACTTCAGCGGTCGTAGATGACTTTGCGTACTATCGGCGGGTAGGCGAAGAACTGGATGACTTGCTCCGTGAGCCGCTGTCGTGTTCAGATAAGGTCGGCTGCCCGAAGGGCAGCGGCAGTGTCGCCATAGATCACTTCCAACTTTCGCGTTTTCCCATCGACGATCGTCCATATCTCGACCATCCGAAACGAGATTGTCTTCCCCGATTTTCTGCCGGTGATGGTGAGTTCCCCCACCAAGATCACGTCGTCGCCATCGGCAATCATTTTGTGCTGGGTGAATTTCGGGTTGGAAAAATGCTCCTTCACCAGACCCATGAGCCTTGAAAAACTGTCGATACCCTTATGGACGCCTCCATACGGCAGAGAAGCAGCCTCGTGGATCTCGGTCTCGGCCGTGAAGCTGGCCGTGAAGCCCTGACGGTCTCCGCGCGCGTTGGCCGCGTAAGCGTCTTTAACGATCTGGATATTTTGCTGTTCGACCGACACGCTCACATCCTCCTTTGAACAAGACCACCCGCGAACCGAGGCTTGGCGGGCCGACCACCAGTTATTGATTTATGTCTCGACGTTCTTGCGACGGCTAGCGGAGCTTCGCGATCACGTCGTTGCCGAAGCGATTTATCGCGTCGAGCTTTGCGTCAATCGAAAGTCGGGAAGAGGGTAAGAGCACCACCCCGTAGTCCGTGACCCCAATTTCTTCTAGTCGACGAAAGTGATCGAGGTCCACGCTTCCTTGCCCGCCCGTTTGGAAATCCGACTCTCGCGCATGAACTTGAAAGTCGCCGCCTTCTTTTCCGTACTCGCGCCGAAGGCTGGTCAGCGTTTCGACAGTTTCCTTCATCATGTCGAACTTCATATTGACGGCTGTCCAGCCATCGCCGATCCGAGCCGCTCGTCGCAAAGCGGGCTTGGAATGACCTCCGATCACAACCGGAACGGGGAGAGTGGGCGTAGGATTGATTCTGATCGGACCAAATTTGTTGTGTTTGCCTTCATAGGAGAAGACCTCACCAGTCATAAGGCCGCGCAATATCTCAATCGATTCATCCAATAATTCGCCCCGCGCTTCCCACGGAAGGTTGTTATAGACATAGTCTTCCGCCCAAGGCCCGATGCCAGCTCCATAGATGTAGCGGTTGTTTGAAATCACAGCGAGAGACGCAATCTGCTTGGCTAGAAGGATCGGCTGGCGAGACGCGGTCTTCAGGACGTTCGAAAATAGCTTTATTCGGCTGGTTTGGCCTGCAAGCCAGGAAAGCACAACAAAGGTTTCTACGAACGGCGTATTTTTGATGTAGTCTCTAATGACTTTGGTTTCATTGTAGGGATACGTAGAGTCAGTTTCTTCTGGGTAGAAAATGCTATCGGGTATGGAAAAGATGTCAAAGCCGGCGTTTTCCGCTGCAGCGGCCATAACCGGCCAATCTTGATAATCGCCGTGAGTGACTGAAAGATTGAAGCGCAATGTTGTCTCCTTGATTTCCTAGAGGATCCGGCTTGAATAGAAGGGTCGCCCCCGAGTCGCGTCAGGACAAGTGCGAAGCTCGGCGCCGGCGGGACGCCGACAGACTCGCCAAGCGATATGCTCCAAAGTCACCGGTGATTCATTTGTTTATCGCGCCCGCTGCGCATACTGCTTTTCGAAATGCACATTGAGACCTCGGATCATGGAGTCGTAGACTGCTACGAGCGTTGCACGAAGCTTGTCGATATTGCCGGTCTCCATAACGTCGAAATTCGCTTCGACTGTGATGTGGCAACGATTATTTGGAAGCGGATCGAGAGCCCAATTGGCGATGTAGTTCCTGATGCCGTGCAGGAAGCCGTCCACGCAATCGTAATAGAACCTGTAGGCGGTTCGGTCTTCACGCAGCAGAACTTCGCGGTTCACCAGCGGCAGGCCGCTTCCCTCCACATTGGAGCGAGTCATTACGCGAACACGAAACTGTGCGTTCTTTTCGCCCTCGAGATGGACTTTACCGAGCTCCATCCCCTCCTCGGTCACATCGTTGAGAAGCCAATCGAGATTGGCCCAGTCGAGCAGCAAGTCCCAGACATCGTCGATGTTCGCGGAAACCTCGCCCTCGAAGTCAGCTTTTCCCCTCTGCACTTTGCTCATCGGAAACCCCTCAAGATCTGATTGTCAAACGGTGGCTCGATCGAGTTGGGCGGCTTAGCGCACTGACAATTTCCATGGTGCCGCCGCGCGTCACAGGTCTCGAAGATAAGCCGCCGCTAAGCCGCTTTTATGACGCCGCGTTCGTCGACGGCTTTAACTTCCACGTCGCCGCGGCCGGCACGGCGGGCGATTTGCTCGAACAAGCGGACATAGCCTGTGCGCGCGATCTTCCATTGGCCGTTCACACAGCGGTAGTCGTCGTAGTAATAGCCGGCGCCGGTGATTTCCTCGCCACCGGTCAGGTTCCTCACCGGGTCAGGTACGGGACCCTTGAAGTGAACGATATCTTGCAGCCGCCAAGTACCCTTGGCGGTGTCCGGACCGGTCAGCTCGATCTCCGGCTGCAGCGCGATGTGACTGCTGTAGACGACCGGAAGGAACCAAGCCTTGAGCCTCGCGATGATATTGTCGGGGCCCTCTGCGGTGAACTTTCCTTGGTTGTACCAAACGCTTGCATCATCGGTGAAGCAGCTGCGAAGCAACTCCCAATCTTGAGTATCGACTGCACGCAGGTAGCGGTATTTGGTCTGGCTGATCTCATGCAGCGCAGTAAACTCATCGAGCGTCATCGTGCGATTCTCCAACTGTTGTAGAGCGTCGGGGGGCGGGCGAACTGCACACGGACCCCGGGCTAGGTATTCGCAACCGAATTTCCTACGACTCCGGAATCGTGCGTTCTGCTGCGCCGCGCAGACCCTTGGCGTCTCTCGCCGCCGAGGCGCCGGCCAGACGGCCAAAGGTAAGGGCGTTGGCCACGCCGATGCCGCCGCCGACATACCGTCGACCCAGAGTGCACCCCAACACCTCGCCGGCCGCGTAGAGGCCCCGGATGGCTGTCCCGCTTCGGTCGAGCACGCGGCCGTCATTGTCGATGTCGAGGCCGGCATGGCAGGACGTGATCGTGGAAGCGCGCATCTTCACGGCATAGAAGGGACCTTTGCGGATCGGATAAAACTTGCTGGTCGACTTGAGGAAATCCTCGTCCTTCCCGGCATCCGCAAACTGGTTGTAGCGCTCGACCGTCGCAATCAGACCGGGCGCGTTGATGTCTGCTCGCTGAGCTAGCTCCTCGAGGGTGTCGGCCGTCTTCACCCGTCCTTCCTGAATTTTGCGACGGATCACGCTGACCCTCCAGCCTGCCGGACCCGGATCGTTCACATAGTGCTTGACCACTATGTCTTCCGCGCAAGCCTCGAGAAAGGCTGCGTCGTCGAAGATGACAAAGCAGTGCATGCCGGGCTGGTCGTTGATGAGGTAGCCCGAGATCGCATAGGAGGCGTCCTCCGGCGCGAAGCGTTGGCCGTAGCGATTCACCACCATCGCCCATTCGGGAAAGAAAGCCTCTAAGTCATACGGCGCCAGAGCAGAGTTGGGTGTCAGCAGGCCGTTGTTGATGCCGGTGATCCGCGCGCCAACATCCTCGGCGATCCTGATGCCGTCCCCCACATTGAAGGGTACCTCGTGGTAGATGGAGAAGACACGCTCGCCGTGCGAGGCGGCCGTGGGCCACAAACGTTCGATCATTTGCGGACTGTTCCCGAATCCACCGGTGGTGATTACGACGCTCGGCGCGCGCAGTTCGGTTCCCTCCACTCGAATGCCGACAACGGCCCCGTCTTCCACGAGTAGTCCGCCGACACGCGAGCCCAGAGCGACCTCGACGCCGAGAGGGCCCGCGTGGTTGATCAGGGACTGGACAATGCCATAACCGCTGTTGATGGACTGATGCCCACGCGGACAGCCGCCGACCCCGGATTCCACGATGAGGTGCGGTGGGAAGTCATTACCCAGCTCGATCAGCCAATCGATGATGGAGGCGCCTTCATAGGCCAAGATACGGGCCAGGGCCGGCCGGATGGACCACTGGTTCAGACTCATCAAGTGGTTGAACATCGCCTCCGGCGTGTCTTCGATCCCAGCAGCGCGCTGCGGGGCAGTTCCAGCAGCATAGACCACACCGCTGGACAGAGCGGTTGCTCCCCCCAGCTTGGTGTCCGCCTCGACCAGCATTACAGAGGCGCCCGCCTTGGCCGCCGCGATAGCCGCTGAGAGGCCCGCGCCACCTCCGCCCACGACGATGACGTCATAGTCCATCCCACACCTTTCCAATTTTGCTTCGCGCCCCTTTGGTGCCGCGCCGACCGCCGCGGTCACAAGCCGCCAAGTCAGTCAGCAACTCCAAAATCTCGTCGATTGACGCGTCGACGATACCCCGCACCTCGGCGTGGCCTCTCTGAGACTTCCGCATGTGGTTTGCCTCTCTAAAGGAAAACGACGTTGGGCGTCTTCGTCTTCATGCACCTGAGAACTGCCAGCAGGGTACATGTCGACCGCTGATGGTTCCGATGACGACATCAAGTATGCTAGCAGATGATATTATGCCGATCAAATCGGGGTATACCAAGAATTCACGAGAGCTACATTGATCATCCTTGTTTTCACTCGGGAACTGCCGGCAGGGTACATGTCGATCGACAATGGTGTCAATACTTGCATACGGTATGTATCGATACAATAATTATAAACACGCTGGAGTGGGCCGGGAATTTAGCCCGCAGTTCGTGCTTGCGGTTGCGGTGGCATTCACCGATGGGCTGGTGGCGCGACACGTGAGGCGTGTGCAGGGCGGGCACGAGTCCGCAACGCGTTATCACCACGCAAAGCACCTGCTGATGTTCGGCGTGATCCCGTTGGGGGCGATCATCTGGCTTGTGGCGCGGTGCCGCTACCGATCTAGCTCCATTTCTGGCCGGTCTCGTTGATGACGGTGATCACGGTATGGATCATGACCAAGTACTTCAAGAAATACACCTAGGCTTTAATTTGCCGCCCTATACTGCGACGACAAAAAAGGAGGACAGGCAGGTCATGCAGCGACGTGTGGTGGTTCGGCGCTCGCCTGTGCACGGGCGCGGCGTGTTCGCGTTGCGGGCAGTTGAGCCCGGCGAGCAGTTATTCGAGTACAAGGGCGAGGTCATCGCCTGGAGGACAGCCATCAGGCAACACCCGAAGAGTGGTGCTACTGGCCACACGTATTTCTTCGGCTTGTCCGACGGACGCGTGATCGACGGCGGGCGAGGGGGAAATAGCGCACGCTGGCTGAATCACTCATGCCATGCCAACTGCGAGGCAATCGAGATCGAGGACCGTGTGTTCATCCACGCATCGTTAGCGATCGCGCCGGGCGAGGAACTGTTTCTGGATTACCAGTTGACTGTTGACGATCCGGCGGACGAAGCAACAAGATTGAGTTATGTGTGCCGATGCAACGCGTTGGGATGCCGCGGCACGATGCTGGCTATCGGGTCGTGAGACCGCAGGCGCAGCAATCCCGTGGTCGTCGCCCTTGTAGTCGTCGAGATCGACCGCGGTCCATTCGGCATATCGGACCATTCCGGGACGGCTTGCTGTCCAGATCGTCATCCAGGCTGCGACATAGGCGATCAAGCGACTCGTCGACTTCTCGAGCACGCGCAGAAAATCGGGCAGTTCTGGTTCGAGGAGGTGAGGGTAGCGCTTCGCCTTCGGGGCGGCTTTCGCGATGACCTTCAGTTCGGACGCGGGATTGAATTCGCACTTGCCGCGCGCGATCGCCTGACTGAAGATCTCGCGCAGCCAGCCGCGGGCCTTCTTCGATACGTTCGGGGCGTCGTGCTTTTCGAAACGTTCCTGGACGCGTGTGCGCAGTCTGCGCGCGTGATGTTGACCAGCTTGATCGAACCGAGCTCGGGCAGAATGTCGTTGTCGAGGTACGTCCGGATCTTATCGAGCGTCGAGGCGGACCGACCCGCATCCAGTTTGCTCTTGTACCAGAGCTCCGCGGCTACCTTGAACGTGCCGTCGTCGCTGCTATCCGCTAGCTGTCGGTCTATCCGTCGTTTTGCGCGCGGATCGGCGCCGTCGGCAACGAGGGTCCGGTATGCCGCTGCCTGCTGCCTCGCTTTCTGGAGCGTGACGCCGGGGTAGCGTCCCAACGAGATACGCGGCTGCTTGCCGTGCAGGCGATAGCGGAAATGCCAGAACTTGTTGCCCTCCGGCGTGATCCTGAGAACCAAACCGTCGCCATCGGCGACATCGTAGGGCTTTGGCTGAGGCCGGGCTGCTTCGACTTCGCCGACGGTGAGAGGCATGGTGAGTACATTTCTTGATCTTGAACTTTCAATGTACTCAAAAACGTACTCACCAGCACGTGGCTTGCCGTATTCCCGCTTAGACAGCAATAAACAAAAAACCCCGCAAATTCAATGATTTCGGGGTCTTCTGGACTTCTCTAAACAGCCTTGTGGTGCCCAGGGGAGAGTCTCTTGTCTGCCAGAACTCGAGACCCCCGCAGTGTGCCACGTGAGTATCCAGAACCCCAACTTTTATCGCCTGCTGCTACTTATCGATCAGGACTACGCCGAACAGACCCGCGCGCAGCGTTGTCGCTGCGGTGGCGTACTCCATAGCGCCCGCTACCTCGCGCAAGCCGCGCGGAATTTCACACGACGCCCGCTGCCACTGCGATTTTCGCTACAGCTTCTGCTGCGCTGGCTGTCGCCGCCGTACCACGCCTTTCTCCGTGCGCTTTCTTGGCCGGCGCGTCTACGTCGGCGCAATCATGGTCACCGTCAGCGCCACCCGGGCTAGCGCAGGGCCAGCGCCGGTACGGCTGTGGCAATGCGCCAGCTCGATGCGCTGGGCGTACCGCCCTCGACGATTGCGCGATGGCAGCACTGGTGGACGACCGGCTTCGTCGGCACACCATTCTGGTCGCTCGGACGGGCGGCGTTCGTGCCGCCCGTCGAGATCGCACAGGTGCCGGCAAGCCTGCTCGAGCGCTTCGCTACCACGCAGCCTGCCGAACCATTGTCATGCCTGCTGCGCTGGCTCTCGCCGCTCACCAGCGGCAGTGCCGTGAGCATCCTGCGTGAGGGACGGTAACCGCCCGCAGAACTTGTTGCTCGCCCCCTCCGAACAGCGCTTGTAGTCTCGCCTCTCCCCTGAATCGCGGCGCGTTGCGCCGCATCTTTGGAGAACGTATGACTGAACTTCACGATTTACCCTTGCGGGATCGTTGGGCACGCCTGCGCTTTGCGATCGTGGGCCCCTTGCTTGCCGCACCACCTGAACCCGGCGAGTTGCGCGAACTCATCACCGCGCTGGCCGCCAGACGCTGGCGTCATCCCGTCACTGGCGACGATATCCAGTTCGGCCGCTCGACCATTGAACGATGGTTCTATCAGGCCCGCCAGGCGCCACACGACCCGGTGGCGAGGCTGCGCAACCGCAAGCGCCCCAACGGCGCCGGCGCAAGCCTGTCGCCGCAGACGGTACAGGCGATCCGCACGCAGTACCGCGACCACCCCGGCTGGACCTGCCAGTTGCACTTCGACAACCTCAAGGTCACGCTCGGTGCGCAGAACCTGCCGTCGTACACGACCGTGCGCCGTTACATGCGTGCGCAGGGCCTGTTCCGGGAACGCCAGCCCCGACACACGAGCACCGGCGCGATGCTCGCGCGTGATCGTCTCGAGAAGCTCGAGGTCCGCAGCTTCGAAGTCGAGCACGTCAATGCGCTCTGGCATCTCGATTTCCATCACGGCTCGCGCAAGCTGCTCATGAGTGACGGCGAATGGATCACGCCGATGCTGCTGTGCGTGATCGATGACCGCTCGCGCGTCGTCTGTCACGCGCAATGGTTTCTCGACGAGACTGCACGCAGCCTGATTCACGGACTCACCCAGGCGTTCCAGCGCCGGGGGCTGCCACGCGCGCTGATGACCGACAACGGCGCGGCAATGCTTGCCGAGGAGACGACCGCCGGGCTGCTCGCGCTGGGTGTGCTGCACCAGACGACGCTGCCATATTCTCCGTACCAGAACGCGAAGCAGGAAACGTTCTGGGCGCGCATAGAGGGGCGCGTGATAGCCATGCTCGAAGGCGAGCCCATCTCACGCTCGAGCTGCTCAATCAGGCCACCGACGCCTGGATCGAGCGCGAGTACCATCACGCGCATCATTCCGAGATCGGCGGCACGCCGCTCAAACGCTACCTGGCCGGTCCCGACGTGCGGCGCGAGTGCCCCGCAAGCGACGCGCTGCGCGCAGCATTCCGTATCGACGTCACACGAACCCAGCGGCGTTCGGACGGCACCGTGAGCCTGGCCGGCACGCGCTTCGAGATCCCCTCGGCTTACCGGCACCTGCCGCGCGTGCGCCTGCGCTACGCGCACTGGGACCTGAGTCGCGTCGATATGGTCGACCCCGACAGCGATGCCGTGCTGTGCCCGCTGCGGCCACTGGACAAGGCCGCCAATGCCGACGGCCAGCGCCGTCGTCTTGATGCCGTCAATGTCGAGCCGCCACCGGCCAGCGCGCCCGGCATTGCGCCGCTGCTGCGCCAGATGCTGGCTGAACATGCCGCGACCGGCCTGCCGCCGGCCTGGGTTCCCGCTGACTGGCAGGAGGGGGTATGAGCCCGCGTCTGCAGGCCCTTTATGGCCTGAAGTGGAACCCGTTCTCGCCGGAGCTGCCGCTCGAAGCGCTGTACGTGTCGCCGCGTGTCGAGAACTTCTGCTGGCGCATCGAGAACGCGCTCGTGCGTGAAGGCGGCTTCGCGATGATCCACGGCGAGCCCGGCACCGGCAAGAGCGTGGTCATGCGCGTGCTGGCCGAGAAGCTCGAGCGTCTGACCGATCTGACGGTCGTCTCAATCAATCATCCGCAGAGCAACCTCGCCGACTTCTATCGCGAGATGGGCGACATCTTCGGCCTCGAACTCAAACCGCGCAACCGCTGGGGTGGCTTCAGGTCGCTGCGCGACCGGTGGCTGTCGCACCTGCAGAGCACGCGCCGTCGTCCGATTCTGCTGATCGACGAAGCGCAGGAGATGAGCCCCGGCGTGCTCAACGAACTGCGGCTCATGGCCAGCGCCCGCTTCGATTCGCAGCCCCTGCTGTGCGTGGTGCTCGCCGGTGACACCCGCCTGACCGACAAGCTGCGGCGCGACGAACTGCTGCCACTGGGCAGTCGCATCCGTTCGCGCCTGGCGAGCGAGAAGGCTTCGGCCGACGATCTGCTGGCCTGCCTCGATCATCTGCTCACCAGTGCCGGCGCCCCACAGCTGATGACGCCGCCGCTGCACCACACGCTATGCGAACACGCGCTGGGCAACTATCGCGTGCTTACTACGCTCGCCAATGAACTGCTCACTACCGCC
The DNA here is from genome assembly GCF_003028655.1 of Trinickia symbiotica. Lineage (GTDB taxonomy): Bacteria > Pseudomonadota > Gammaproteobacteria > Burkholderiales > Burkholderiaceae > Trinickia > Trinickia symbiotica_A. The sequence goes on along the minus strand of NZ_PYUC01000002.1, from coordinate 9,162 downwards.
GCGCAGCGCGAACTGCCCGAACTCGACGAGAAGCTGTACTTCGAGGTCTTTGCACCATCAACACAGTCCTCGCGCCGCACGCCAGCGCGTCAATCCAACGGAGCCAGATGAGATGTCCCGCAGAACACCAACTCACCAAACCGATGTCTCTCGACGCTTGCCATTGCCTGAGCTCTCCGATGAAGCTGCCTACATGATGCAGTTCTTCATTGAAGATCTGTATCTATGGTTCAGCCGTGCCTACGCGACCCAGATCCGGCGCTATCGCGAGCCGTGGTACCCCGGTCCGGAACAACCGCCGCATCGGCCGGCCGACGAGCCGTTCTGAAACGACAGCGGGGGCATCATCGCCCCCGTTTTACTTGGCCCCTTCAACATCATTTATCTTGATCATTGCCCCATCGATTTACGTGCTCACGCTCACTTTGAGCCACGAGGACATTCGCTCGACGGTGCTTCGCACCCTCCGGACTAAAACCGGGGGCAGGTCAGGTGCTTTAGCTCATAAGTTGCGTCCGTTGCTCGCCGAATGCAACCCCAAATCCATGATGTTGGCGCCGACCTGATACCAGGGTGTGATCTCTGTTGTTCAGTGGTTCAACCAATGATAATATCGACCAACGTTTTTAGCCGAGAGGAGTAGGTATGACGATCAAGGGCAAGGCTTGTATAGCAGGGGCTTTTGAACACCCGACCCGCAAAGCGCCTGAGACAACGGTGGCGCAACTGCACGCCGAGTGTGCAAAAGGAGCGCTGCTTGATGCTGGTTTGACGCTGCAGGACGTCGACGGGTATTTCTGCGCAGGGGACGCCCCCGGCGTAGGGGCGAATAGTATGGCGGACTACTTTGGGCTGACGCGACTGCGCCATGTGGACACGACGGACACCGGAGGGTCGGCGTACCTGATTCATGTCGCTCATGCGGCTCAGGCGATCGCGGCGGGCAAGTGTGACGTTGCGCTCATCACGTTGGCTGGCCGTCCTCGTACGGAGGGCGGCGGCGGAGTTGGCGTTGGCGCACGCCTTGTAACTGCGACCACGCCAGACGTTCCGTGGGAAATGCCGTACTCGCCGGTAACGGTCAATATGTACGCACTGGCCGCAGCACGCCACATGCACGAATATGGGACGACATCCGAGCAACTTGCCTGGATCAAGGTTGCTGCAGCAGCACACGCTCAGCACAATCCTAATGCCATGCTGCGTGACCCGGTTACGATGGAGGATGTCCTAGCTTCACCTATGATTTCAGATCCCCTCCATAAGCTCGATTGCTGCGTTGTGAGTGACGGCGGCGGCGCGCTGGTCGTTGTCCGGCCAGAAATTGCGAAAGGGCTCAAACGTCCCGTCGTCAACATCCTCGGTGCTGGTGAAACTATCAAAGGTCAACTCGGCGGAAGCGTGGATCTTACTTGGTCAGGCGCAGCAATTTCCGGGCCAATTGCATTCACCGAGGCAGGGGTGACGCCAGCCGACATTCAATATGCCTCAATTTACGATAGCTTTACGATCACAGTTCTGATGCAGCTCGAAGACTTGGGATTCTGTAAGAAGGGTGAGGGCGGCAAGTTCGTCGCGGACGGTAATCTTATTTCTGGCATTGGAAAATTGCCATTCAACACGGACGGCGGCGGTCTTTGCAACAATCATCCGGCGAACCGTGGTGGCATTACCAAGGTGATTGAAGCGGTTCGTCAGCTACGTGGCGAAGCACATCCCAAAGTTCAGGTCCCGAATTGTGGCCTTGCGCTTGCTCAAGGCACCGGCGGATTGCTGGGGTCTCGCCACGGTAGTGCAACTTTGATTATGGAGCGGATATAAGAAATGGCTACTCCTTATTCTGATCGCCCACTTTCCGCGCCGTTGGTCGATGCGTCGACGGAGTTCTTTTGGAATGCCGCAAAAGACAAGCAACTTTATAGTCGCCGCTGCCGATCGTGCGGAAAGCTGCATTGGTATCCACGAGCATTGTGTCCCTTCTGTCAAGGGGAGACGGAGTGGGAACGTATGTCGGGAGATGGCACCATCTATACCGTGAGTGTAACGCGCAAAGCTGGCCCTATCCCTTACGCCATTGCATATGTAACCCTTGATGAAGGTGTCACGATGCTGACAAACATTGTCGATTGCGATCTTGACAGCCTGCAGATTGGTCAGCGCGTGCGTGTGTGTTTCAAGCCAGCGGAAGGCGGTGGGCTGGTTCCAATGTTTGCCCCACTGTGAGAGGTCGAGCGGGATGGAGACGTTAGAGTTCGAAGTAAAAAATAAAGTTGGCTGGATTCGCATGATGCGTCCAGCCAAGCATAATCCCTTTGATGCTGAGCTCCGTGCGAATCTAATGCATGTATTGGACAACGTTCGGAGCGACCCAGAGATTCGAGTGCTTGTGCTGACTAGCAGTCCTGGTGCGTTCTGTGCGGGAGGAAACCTTCAGGTTCTGCACGAGAACGTCGATTCTGGCCCAACGTATTGGCAGCAGCGTATCACCCAAGGACTGCGCTTCATTCACGATATGCTGAATATCGGAAAGCCAGTAATCGCAGCAGTTGACGGTCCCGCGTTGGGTGCCGGATTCGCGTTGGCGCTAACGGCGGATATTGTGCTTGCTACGCTGCGCGCCCGGTTCTCAATGGCTTATCTCCGCCTCGGTTTGGTCCCCGATCTCGGCGCACTTTACTTGCTACCCCGTGCCGTGGGGTTGCAACGGGCTAAAGAGCTGATGTTTTCGACTCGGGACGTGGGCGCCGAGGAGGCCAAGCAACTAGGGCTGGTCATGGAAGTTCACGAAGGCGATCAATTTGAAGAGCGAGTGCGCGAGATCGCGGAGAGTCTGACCGTTGCGGCACCTGCAGCACTCGCGCTAACTAAAGCCGCGCTTAACTCATCGCTGGATTCTGACCGGCAGACAATGTTCAGCATGGAGGCGAGCAGTCAAGCCGCCGCGTTTTCTGCTTCTGAGCCTAGAATCGCTATCGAGGCGTTAGTCGCCAAGAAGTCACCTCCTTTTAGTGGATTTCCTCGACCTGCAGGAGAATTGATATGAACGCGTCCCACCCCGCGACCGAGTGAGCAAAGGAAGGTGGATCCTCACGGGCCGACGGCATCGATGTGCCCAAAGTGGAAAATATGGAATTTTCCAAGGCAACCGGAGGATCCTGTGATGAATCGTACAGCAGTAGGTGTGGACATCGCAAAGTGTTCCAGGTGCACTACGTCGATCAGGAAACGGGTGAGCTTGTGAACAAGCCGATTAAGCGGGAAAAGTTCCTTGAGCACTTCGCGAACCGGGCACCCTGCGTGATCGGGATGGAAGCATGCGGTGGAGCGCACCACTGGGCCCGGCAACTGATGAAAATTGGCCACGAGGTGAAGCTGATGCCGGCAGAGTTCGTGAAGGCGTTCAGCATACGTAACAAGAACGACGCGGCGGACGCCAGGGCGATCTGGCTGGCAGTGCAGCAGCCAAGCAAGGCGGTCGCGATAAAAACCGAGATGCAGCAAGCAATGCTGGGGCTACACCGTATGAGGCAGCAATTGATCAAGTTCCGAACGATGCAGATCAATAATCTGCGGACTGCTGACGGAATACGGCGAGGTGATGAGCAAGGGCCGGGCCAACCTGGACAGGGAGATACCGTTGGTACTTGGGCGGATCGCTGAGCGCCTGCCCGCGGTGGTCATTGACACGCTTCGCGAGCAGTGGAACGGACTGGCAAAGCTGGACGAGCAGGTAGCGCAGATCGAGCGCCGCATGCGCGAGTGGAAGAAGGAAGACAGGTCGGTGAAAGCCGTTGGCGAGATTCCCTGCGTCGGACTACTGACGGCAACAGCGGCAGTCGCAATGATGGGTAATCCGGAAGTGTTCAGTTCTGGGCGGGAGTTTGCCGCGTGGGTGGGGATCGTACCGAAGCAGACGGGTTCGGGTGGCAAGGTGAACCTGCACGGCATATCGAAGCGCGGCGACACGTACTCCACACACTGCTGATCCACGGCGCGCGCAGCGTGATTGAGAACGCAAAGGAACCCGGTGAATGGGTCGAGCAGATGAAGAAACGGCGGCCGAAGAATGTGGTGATCGTCGCATTGGCCAACAAGATCGCGCGGACGATCTGGGCGGTGCTCGCCCATGACCGGCCGTACCAGAAGGGCTACGTGAGCGTGAAGCCGGCTTAGAGACGGTTTCATAAAGGCTGCCGAGTCCTCTGCAAAGTGATCCAGCAGATCATGGAGCAACCGAGTTTGAGGAACGCTTCATGAATGTCGGCACGTCGTTCGAATCGGATACGGAGACGTCGAAAGTGGTGCATCCAGGCATGCGTGCGCTCAACGACCCATCGAACCTTCCCAAGACCGCTGCCGTGTGGTTGTCCACGTCGGGCAATGCTGGTGGGAATGCCTCGCTCGTGCAGGATGCGCCGGTACTTGTCGTGATCGTAGCCTCGATCCGCATAGACGCGTTTGGGCCGGCTCAGTGGCCGACCGCGAACGCCTTTGATCGGCGCGATCGCCTCGATCAGGGGGATCAGTTGCGTGACGTCATTGCGGTTGGCGCCGGTCAAGATTGCCGCGATCGGCGTGCCGTTGGCGTCGGTGGCGAGGTGGTGTTTGGAACCGGGTCGCGCTCGATCGGTGGGGTTCGGGCCAGTTTTTCGCCCGCCCCAACCGCACGAATCGACGAGGAGTCGACGACCACACGTGAGAAGTCGATCTGGTTTGCCGCGCGTAGTTTGGCCAGCAGCAACGCGTGCAATGCATCCCACACGCCGGCCTCTTGCCAGTCCCGCAGCCGCCGCCAGCAACTCACACCCGAGCCACATCCCATTTCCGCAGGAAGATCGCGCCAGCGAATGCCGCTCTTCAGCACGAACAGAATGCCCGTCAGTGCTGCGCGATTCGGCACGGGCTTGCGACCCGGGTACTTGAACCGACGGGGCTTGGCAGGTGGTAGAAGTGGCTCGATTAGTTTCCACAACTCGTCGTCAATGATCGGCTTGCCCATCTCCCTGATCCGGTTGTCACGACGGCTCAGGTTAACAGGTCAAGAGAAAAGTTATAATAACAGTAGCTACTCGTCTTTAGAGGGTAGCCACGTTTCCTCTCGGAAACGCGGCCCCCGAAGAACCGTACATGCGAGTTTCCCCGCATACGGCTCGCGCACGGCATAAAGCATCTCGGCGATGCCGGTTGCGAATGTGCATACACAACCTTCGTTGACGTCACATCGTCGATTCCTCCCGTTGCCGGAAGACGGGCGCTGAGCCGTAATCAAACCGGCCTCTCACAAGCTTCCCATTGGTGAATCCCTGATATGGACCAACGACAACCGCACCACGCGCACGTCAGCACCCTTTCAGGTTGGGGCAAATCTCGAACCCCTATGTCACCCATTACAGGCAACCCTTCGCTTCTTGCGCGTTCTCACTCCCGCTTCCCCAACAGTGTTCCTCACGGGCCACCTGCCGCCGCTCCATTGAGCCGGAGCGAAGGCGGAGAATCGGGGTTCCCGCGTTCCCATCCCTGCCGACCCGAGCACTTCGCACGGATCTATCCGTTTAGCACCTGTCTATTCCCCGATGGCACCGTGACGACGTGCACCCAATTCAAAGAGATGCAACGTAAGCGTGTCGCGAACGCCGTCTTGACGACGGCGCCTTGATGTCAGCTGTCGTTGCGGAGTTGATCCGCTACGACCCACGGCATGAGCTGGTCCACGCGATTGATCGCGTGATCGGCGATTCGGGCAAGTACGAAGCGCAAATATGCCTCGGGATCGATCTCGTTCAGCTTTGCTGTCCCGATCAGGCTGTAGATCGCGGCGGCGCGTTCGCCGCCGGAATCAGCGCCGGCAAATAGGTAGTTCCGCCTTCCGATGGCGAGTTCGCGCTCATTCTGCCCATATCGGGCAGGAAGTTGAGGTTCATTACCGTTGGCATCCGCTTTATGGCCGCCGCGTCAAGGTTCGAGACGTCGAGCAGCGCGGCACTGGCCATGTGGTGCACGTCGAGGCCGCCACCGGGGTAATCAAGATGGTGGCCGCATGGATGCTGGATCGCGCTGTTTGCTCGACCATGGAGCTTGGCGAGCCAAGGGTGAGCGTGGCGGTGTTATACGGCCTGCAGCAGATGCTTGTTGCTCGCCGTTTCCATGCAAACTCGCCGGACGATTTCAATATCGTTCGGGAGAAGCGGAATGAACAAGCAGTCAAAGGGCAGTTCAGTGCGGACGCCCCCGTTGACGGGGATGCCGCGCCAGATGAACATGAGGTTCGACAACGCCGAACTTCAGGGAATGAGCGCGGCGCAGCGCGCCGCGGTGATCACGTCTCTCGCAAGCCTGTTGATACAGGCCGCGGGAAGCGCGGCCGGGAAGGAGCGTGACGATGACGAACGCTGATCGTTTGCCGCCCCCCCTTCTCAACCGCAAGGCGGTCGTTTATGTCCGACAGTCGACGCAGGCTCAGGTCCAGCTGAATCTCGAGAGCAAGCGTCGCCAGTACGAACTCGTGGACGAGGCAAAGCGTCGCGGGTTTCGAGATATCGAGGTCATTGACGATGACCTGGGCCGCTCGGCGAGCGGTACGGTGGCAAGGCCTGGTTTTGAGCGCCTGGTGGCATTGCTCTGCGCTGGTGAGGTAGGTGCTGTTCTTTGCCTGGATGCGTCGCGTCTTGCCCGTAACGGGCGCGACTGGCACCATCTGCTCGAACTGTGCGGACTCGTCGAGGCGAGGGTCATCGACCTTGACGGCGTGTACGATCCTTGCCGACCTAACGACCGGCTACTTCTCGGCATGAAGGGCAGCATCAGTGAGTTCGAACTCAACGTGCTCCGAACGCGTATGCTTGATGCTGCGCGAGCCAAGGCGCAGCGCGGCGAATTGCGTATCAGCGTCCCGATTGGATACCTCTGGGATCGCGATGTCGGCCTGGGTCTTGATCCGAACCAGCGACTTCAGGAAGTTATTCGCCTGATCTTTACGCGCTTTCGCGAACTCGGTAGCGCGCGGCAGGCCTTCCTGTCGTTGTGGTCCGAACAGGTCCATTTTCCGCGCCCAACCGACGGCAGGACGCTGACGCACTTCGAATGGACGTTGATACGTTACCGTAATGTGATCTCAGTGCTTAGGAATCCGTTCTATGCCGGAGCCTATGTTTATGGCAAGAGTGGGAAGCAGACGACCATCGTCGATGGGCGTGCACACAAGACCTACAAACACCGCAAGCCGTTCGGGGAGTGGGAGGTTCTGCTTCGGGAGCACCACGAAGGCTACATCGACTGGGCAGAATTCGAGCGAAACCAGAAGCTGCTCGCCGCCAACGCCTATGGCAAGGCAGGTGACGTAAAATCGGCGCGTGGTGGGCAAGCCCTGTTAGCGGGCCTGCTGGGATGCGCACGCTGCGGGCGTCGACTGACAGTGGCCTATACTGGGCGCACCCCGCGACCAGTTTACCGATGCTATCGCTTTGACCTGCCACCGAAGTGCATGAGGTTCGGTGGACCCCGCATAGACGCCGCGATTGCAAGAGAACTAATGCGTGTCGTAGAGCCACTGGCTATAGAGGCAGCCGTGCAGGCCGAACAAATGCAAATGGACACCTTGAGCGAGCAGCGGCGCGTTATTGAACTCGAATTGCAGCAGGCTCAGTACGAAGCCACGCTGGCAGAGCGGCGCTATGCTGCCTGCGATCCTGATAACCGCCTGATTGCCGCGCAACTGGAGAAGAACTGGGAAGCGGCGTTACGCCGTGTCCAGGCCTGCCAAGTACGCCTGGACGTAGCACATACACCGGCAACACCGGCCTCTGCTGATGACTTTGCGAAGCTCGCAGAGGACCTCAATGCTGCCTGGAATGCTCCGGGTGTCACAACGCGCATGCGCCAGCAACTGGTTCGGGCGCTGATTGTCGATATCGTTGCAGATGTGGACGAAACGGCGCGTGAGGTCATACTCACGATTCACTGGCAAGGCGGTCAGCATTCACAGTTACGCATCCGCAAGCCCAAGACCGGAGAACACGGATGCAGCACGTCTGACGAAGCGCTCGCCGTCATCCGTAGAATGGTAACCCGATGGTCTGATCAGGACATCGCCGCATCACTAAATCGGATGGGGATACGCACGGGCCAGGGCAAGACCTGGACCGCACATCGAGTCAACTCCGTTCGGCGAGTGCGTGATATCCATGCGTACAAATCGGCCGAGAAGGATGGTGTCTGGTTGACGATGTCAGAGGCGGCGCAAGCGCTTGGCGTCACCAATCACGTGATCCGCCGTCTGATCAAGGACCGAATTCTGCCCGCGGAACAGGTGATGCCGGACGCTCCCTGGCAGATCCGTGCGAGCGACCTACATACCGAGGTGGTTGGTACCGCACTTGCCACTTAGGCCGCACATGACGGATCACACGGAAGCTTGCGGGCACGTACTCGAGTTGCTCGGCAACGTCTTCGCCCAGCAGCTTCATCTTGCCGCCGCATTCCGAGCATGTCTCGGTCGATTCCGGCAAGTGCGTTTGCACTTCACGTGGCAGATGCTCGGGCAGCGGTTTCCGAGGCGACTGTTCCGGCGCTGTACGAGGTGTCTTCGGGATTTCGATAGGAGCCGCGCCTTCGTCCGCTTCGAGCTCTTCCAGACGCAGTTCGAGTTGCTCGATCTGACGATCGAGCTTCTCCGACTTGCGGCCGAACTGCATGCGGCGCAGCTTCGCAATCAGCAGCTTCAGATGCTCGATCTCCGCCTTGGCGGTAGCGTTCGCCGCCTTGTGCGATTCGACTACGTCCTCCAGATGACCAATGCGAGTATCGCGCTCGAGCAGCATGGCTTTGAGCGCTTCAATGTCGTCTGGATAGGCGTTGGCCGCGGTCATGCCCGCAGTTTACGCGGCGGCCCGCAGGTTTACAACGCCGATGTCGGCTCTGCCGTTCGTATCGGCTGGCGCCAATCGATGCCTTCGAGCAGCATCGACAGTTGCGCTTGGCTCAGGCATACGACGCCACCGTCCGCGCGTGGCCACACGAATCGCCCTTTCTCCAAGCGTTTGTAACTCACCTCGGAATGCAGGCCTTTCCGCGGCCTCGACGCAGCTTGTCCGCATAACCCATCCCTTCCATCCGTTTAGCGGCCGGCAGCTCGTTTGCGTCGGTGAACGCTATAACCGCTCTGGC